>JAWKHX010000010.1:0-208017 GCA_041394605.1 Ilumatobacteraceae bacterium | reverse complement strand
AGGCCGGCGAAGCCGACCACGGCGTTCACCACCACGTCGGCCACGTCCACCAGATCCGCCATGTCGGCGACCACGTGGGCCCACGGCAGGCGAGCCGCAACCTGGGCGCGGCCGGCCGGGTCGGCCACCGCCACCACCTTGGGCCGGAACTCCTCCGCTTGGGCGATCAGCGCCTCCACCGACGAGCCGACGCCCAGCGCGACGACCTCGTAGCGATCGGCGCCTTCGGCGCGCACGACGTCCAGCGTCTGGGTACCGATCGAGCCGGAGGACCCGGCGATGGCGACACGCACGGCACTCATGAGCGGCCAGTCTGCCAGCAGCGGCCCGGGAGCGGGCGGCGGCTCAGGTGTTGAGGTAGATCGTGAGGTAGTAGACGGCCGGCAGGGCGATGAGGAAGCCGTCGAAGCGGTCCAGCACGCCACCGTGGCCCTTCACGATCGACCCGAAGTCCTTCACGTCCAGGTTGCGCTTGAACATGCTCTCGGTGAGATCGCCGATAGGAGCGGTGATGGCCACCACCAGGCCCAGCAGCAGGAGGTCGCCGGTGCTGGTCCACGTGGTGGACTTCTCCGTGAGGCTCACCACGAACATCGCCCCGATGGTGAGGATGGTGCCACCCAGGAAGCCCTCGACGCTCTTGTTCGGGCTGATCCACTCTCGCAGGGGTGTGCGGCCCACGGCACTGCCCACGAACAGAGCGCCCACGTCGTTGGCGACCACGGCGATGGCCAGCAGCGTGATGGTGTCCGTGCCCAGGTTGCTGCCGCCGGTGGACCAGCTGACGATGCCGGCACCGAAGGCGCCGAGCACGCCGATCCAGACCACGCCGAGCATGGAGATGGCCATGTTCGGCATCGGGCTGCTGTCCAGGCTGCTGCCGCCGATGAAGCTGACCGCCATGGCGGCGAACGTGAGGAACACCACCAGGCCGAGCGAGCCGGCGCCGTAGTTGTAGACGGCGGCAGGCGCAGCGATGCAGGCGGCAATGCCGGGGATGAACGCCGGCTGGTAGCCCTTCTCGCGCACCCGGTCGAAGTACTCCACGGCGGCCAGGCCGAGCACCACCACGACGATGATGGCCACGGCGAACGGGCGCCACTTCACGGCCCCGATGAAGATGGCGGCGATGACGGCCCCGACCATGATGGCGGTGGGCATGTCGCGCCCGCCGGTACCGCCGCTGGGCTTGGCGGCGGCCGCCGCACGCGGCGGCGGGGTCGGGCGGCCACCACGGCCGCCACGGGCATCGCCCGGGCGCCCGCGACGGCCCGATGGCGTGGGCCGGGCGCTCATGCCGTCCGTGGGGTCGGTGCCGATGGTGATCCGGCCCGGCTCGCGCCGGACCCCCATCGAGTCGTCGCGGTTCGTGGGCGCAGGCTCTTCGAACGGCTCTGGCTCGGGCGACTCGAACACGGGCGACAGGCCCGTGATGTCGTCCAGCGAGTCCGATGCGTCGGGCTCGTTCCACACCGGCTGCTGGCCGGAGAACGACGACCACACGTCCAGGTCGTCGGTGGGGTCCGCCGCCCCGTGCTCTCCGAACGTGCGCGGGATCTCGCCGGTGGGCGGCTCCGTCCAGTGCGGCAGCGGGCCGGTGTCGCCGTCGCCGAACGACAGGCCTCCCGAGACGTCGCCCGAGTCGTCGCTGAACAGGGGCGGCCCGAAATCGTCTTCGTCGTCGCGCCGCCGGCGCCACTGATCGTCGGTCATGCCGTTGTCTCCTCGTCGGCTGGATGAACCAGCGTAGGTCAGACCTCGAGCAGCTCGTGCTCTTTGCGGCCGAGCGCCTTGTCGATGTGCTCGACATGGTCGTGGGTGATCTTGTCCATCTCCTTCTCCGCACGCTCCAGATCGTCGGCGGAGATCTCCCCCGCCTTCTCGGCGGCTTCGAGATGCTTGCGCGCGTCGCGGCGGATGTTGCGGACCGCCACACGGCCATCTTCGGCCATGTGCTTGACGACCTTCACGTACTCCTTGCGGCGCTCTTCGGTGAGCGGGGGGAAGTTGAGGCGGATGACCACACCGTCGTTGTTCGGGTTGACCCCGAGGTCGCTGTCGCGGATGGCCTTCTCGATCGCGGCGAGCGAGCCACGGTCGTGCGGCTTGACCACCAACTGGCGGGGCTCGGGCACCTGGAAACCGGCCAACTGCTGCAGCGGCACGGGGGCGCCGTAGTACTCGACGAGCAGCTTCTCCACCAGTGCGGGAGTGGCCCGGCCAGTGCGAACCGTCGTGAACTGGTTCTGCACGTGGTCGACGGCCTTCTCCATCTTGTCAATGGCTTCGAGGACGGTTTCTTCGATCACGGCGCCAGCGTACCGATCAGCGAGCCGCCGTGCCGCACACCGGGGTCGGCGAGGGCAGTCACACGTCGTGGACGATGGTGCCGACGGGCTCGCCACGGAGGATCGACTGCAGCGCGCCGGGCGACGACATGTCGAACACCACGATGGGGATCTGGTTGTCGCGGCAGAACGCGATCGCCGTGGCGTCCATGACCTTGAGGTCCTTCGTCATGACCTCCATGTAGCCCACCTGGTCGTACTTCTTGGCGGTGGGCACATGGCGCGGGTCGGCGTCGTACACGCCATCCACACCGGAATGCGTGCCCTTCACCAGGGCATCGGCCTCCATCTCCGCCGCCCGCAGTGCGGCTGCGGTGTCGGTGGTGAAGAAAGGGTTGCCGGTGCCTGCCGCGAAGATGACCACGCGGCCCTTCTCCAGGTGGCGCATGGCCCGGCGGCGGATGTACGGCTCGGCGATGCGCGGCATCTCGATGGCGCTCTGCACGCGGGTGTCCTGCCCGGCGCGCTCGAGTGCGTCCTGCAGGGCGAGTGCGTTCATCACCGTGCCGAGCATGCCGATGTGGTCGGACTGAGTGGCGTCCATGCCCTTCATCGCGCCCTGACGGCCGCGCCAGAAGTTGCCACCACCCACGACGACGGCGACGTCCACGCCCATTTCGCGGACCGCGATGATCTCTTGGGCCGTGGCGTCCAGCGTGGCGCCGTCCAAGCCCTGGCCCCCAGGGCCGGCGAGCGCCTCGCCCGACGGTTTGAAGACGATCCGCTTCCACCGGGGCGAGGTCATGCCCGTCATTGTGGCAGGTTCAGCCGATCTCGACCTGAGCGAAGCGCACGATGGTGGCGCCGCCGATGATCTGCTTCACCGACTGCTTGTCGTCCTTGGCGTACGGCTGCTCGAGCAGGGCCACGTCCTTGAAGAAGCCGTTGATCCGCCCTTCGACGATCTTCGGCAGCGCGGCCTCCGGCTTGCCCTCGTTGCGGCTCAGGGTCTCGAGCGTGGCGCGCTCCTTCTCGACCACGTCGGCCGGGACGTCGTCGCGCGTGAGGTACTTCGGGCGGGCGAATGCCACGTGGACAGCGACGTCGTGTGCCAGCTCGGCGCTGGCGCCGCTCATCTCCACGAGCACGCAGTTGACACCACGGCCACCCTGCATGTGCACATAGCTGTCCAGCACGTTGCCGTCGGCGGCGGCCATGCGGACCACCTCGCCCAGCTCGATCTTCTCCTTGAGCGTGATCTTGAGGTCCTCGAGCTCGGCGTTGCGCTCGGCCACGGCGGCCTCGCCCTTGGCGGCCACCAGGTGGGCCAGCGTCTCGGCCTCGGCCTTGAACTGGTCGCTGCCGGCGACGAAGTCCGTCTCGCACTTCAGCTTGACGATCGCGCCGACGTTGTCGTCGATCACCAGCGCCACGACGCCCTGGGTGTTCTCCCGGTCGTCGCGCTTGGCGCTGGCGGCCAGGCCCTTCTCACGGAGCCACTGCTTCGAGGCCTCCATGTCGCCATCGTTGGCCTCGAGGGCCTTCTTGGCGTCCATCATGCCGGCGCCAGTGGCCTGGCGCAGCGCCTGTACGTCCTTCGCGGTGAATGCCATGGGGGATCAGCTCTCTGCGGGGGTATCGGTGGATTCGGTCTCGGCGGCGACGGGCTCGGTCTCGGCGTCCGCCTCGGGGGTGGCCTTGGCCGCGGCGACGCGGGCGTCGCGCTCGGCCTGGGCGGCGGCGGCCTGGCGGCGGGCCTCGGCCTGGGCAGCGGCGAACGCAGCCTCGTCCTCGGCGCTGCGCTTGGCCGGGGCGGCCTGCGGGTTGCGCTTGTTGGAGACGTAGCGGCCTTCGAGCACGGCTTCGGCGATGACATGGCACATCAGCGCGTTGGCGCGAATGGCGTCGTCGTTGCCGGGGATCGGGTACTGCACGACGTCGGGGTCCACGTTGGTGTCCACCACGGCGATCACCGGGATGCCGAGCTTGTTGGCCTCGGTGACGGCGATGTGCTCCTTCTTGGTGTCCAGCACGAACACGGCAGCCGGAAGGCTGTTGAGGCTGCGGATGCCGCCCAGGTTCTTCTGCAGCTTCTCCAGCTCACGGGTGAGGAGCAGGGCTTCCTTCTTCGGCATCGCGTCGAACTCGCCCGACGCGCGCATGCGCTCGTACTCCATCATCTTGGCGACGCGCTTGGAGATGGTCTCGAAGTTGGTGAGCATGCCGCCCAGCCAACGCTCGTTGACGTAGGGCATGTTGCTCTTCTCGGCGTAGCTGCGCACGGGATCCTGCGCCTGCTTCTTGGTGCCGATGAACAGGACGGTGCCGCCCTTGGCGGACAGGTCGCGGACGAACTCGTACGCGGTCTGCACCCGCGACATGGTCTGGTCCAGGTCGATGATGTAGATGCCGTTGCGCTCACCGAAGATGAACCGCTTCATCTTGGGGTTCCAGCGACGGGTCTGGTGCCCGAAGTGGACGCCGGCTTCCAGCATCTGGCGCATCGTGACGACAGCCATGGTGATGTCTCCTCTCCTGCGGTTGAGGGCGCAACCGCCAGGGCGCCGAAGCGACCGCAGGCAGGCGGGTGCGTGGTACTCGGGCCCGCCCGGGTGGCGGACCGTCGGAAGATGCTATCGGGCGATCCGGCCGGTCGCGCCACCTCACGGGCAGGTCAGACGTGGTGCTGTGGGTGGACGGGGTGGGGCACCGTCCACCGGGACCAGGCGCGGGCGCCCGACCCACCTTCCCAGCAGGGGCGCCGGGTCCGCGTAGGCCTCCCCCATCCTCAGCCCGAGGTGCAGGTATGGGCCCGACAGCCCCACCGGCTGCCCCGCGGCCACCTGCTGACCGGCGTGCAGCAGCACCGCCGCCAGATGGCCGTACGACCACCGCCGACCCTCTGCGTCGGCCACCACCACCCACCGCACACCGGCCACCGGTCCGGCGAAGGTGACCGTGCCGGAGATGACAGCACGCACCACCGTGCCAGGTGGCGGACGGTACGCGACACCGCGGTGACCGGCGCAATACGGGCATGGCGGCGCCTGGAACGGAGCGGCGATGGGCACGGTGACGGGTGGCGGCAGGCACTGGGCGACGGTCGGGCCGGCTCCGGCCGCTGCCCTGGCCGGGGCACCGATCAGGGCGAGAGCCAGGGCGACGGCCCACGCGAGGCGACGATTCATCGCACCCCCCGAGGGGGCACGGGTGTCAGGCGACGCCGCTGGCCGACAGGCGGGCGCGCAGGTGCAGCACCGCCTTGGTGTGGATCTGCGAGACCCGGCTCTCCGTGACGCCGAGCACCGAACCGATCTCGGCCAGGGTGAGGCCTTCGTCGTAGTACAGCGACAGGACGAGCTTCTCGCGCTCGGGCAGGCGGCGGACCTCCGCCTTCACCAGCCGGCGCACCTCGCCTTCCTCCACCACCATCGCCGGTGAGTCCGGCACGTCGCCGCTGAGGGCCCGGGGCTCGGCGCCGGCCACCAGCGCACGGTCCAGCGGGCCGACCGTGGTGGAGGCGATGGACGTGAGCCACTTCTGGAATTCGGGCTGGCTGATCTTCAGGTGGGTGGCCAGTTCCTCGTCGGTGGGCGCCCGGCCCATCCGGCCCTCCAACTCGGTGAACGCGGTCTCCACCTCGCGGGCTCGGCTGCGCACGCTGCGCGGCACCCAGTCCAGCGAACGGAGGCCGTCGAACACCGCCCCACGGATGCGCGGCACTGCGAAGGTCTCGAACTTCACGCCGCGCTCCGGGTCGAAGCGCTCCACCGCGTCGATCAGCCCGAACACGCCGGCACTGACCAGGTCGCCCGGGTCCACACTGTTCGGCAGGCCGGCGCCCACACGGCCGGCGACGAACTTCACGAGTGGCGAGTAGTGGACGATCAAGCGGTCTCGCGACCACGCATCGCGCGAGTCGAACCACCGTTGCCAGATCTGATCGATGTCCAGTTCGCGTCTCATGCTCGGGGATGTGCCTCCGCGTACGCCTCGCGCAGGCGATGGTTGCTGATGTGGGTGTACCGCTGGGTGGTGGACACGTCGGCGTGACCGAGCAACTCTTGCACGGCGCGGAGGTCCGCGCCGCCGTCGAGCAGGTGGGTCGCGAAGGTGTGCCGCAACGCGTGCGGGTGGGTGGGCCGCGGCGAACGGCGGTCCAGGATGCGGCGCACGTCGCGGGGCGACAGGCGCCGGCCCCGCTCGTTGCCGAACAGCGCGGCACCGGCCTCCGGCGCCACCACCTCGTGGCGCACGGCCAGCCAGGCGCGGAGTGCGGAGGCCGCAGGGGCGCTGAGGGGCACGCGGCGCTGCTTGGCGCCCTTGCCCCACACCGACATCGCCCCGCCCGCGAGATCTGCCGAATCCACGTCCAGCCCGCACAGTTCACCCACGCGGACACCGCTGCCATAGAGCAGTTCCAGCACCGCGTCGTCGCGGAGGCGGCGCCAGTGCGGCTCGTCCTCCGGGGTGGGCCCGTCCAGCAGCACGTCCAGGTCGGCGTGGTCCAGCACCCGCGGCAGGCGGCCATCGCCCGACGGTGACCGCAGACCCATGGCGGGGTCGGCCACCACCACACCCTCCCGGCGGAGGTAGGCGAAGTATCGGCGCAGCGCCGAGGCCTTGCGAGCCACCGTGCGCGCTGCCGCCGGGCCGTTCCGGGTGGCGTCGGCGGAGGTGGACAGCCAGCCGATGTACCGGCGCAGCAGGCGACGATCCACCGCCGCAGGGGTGTCCACCCCCAGGTCGGCAGCCCACCCGGCGAAGTGCTCCAGATCCGAGCGGTAGGCCGCGACCGTGTTGGCCGAACTATGGGTGAGCGCCGTGACGAACGCCTCCAGACGCCACTCCGCGGCCACCACCGGCGCCGGCGCAGCGGCCGGGCGCGAGGGCGCGTGAGAGTGGGCGTGGGCAGGCATCGCCGCCCAGGGTATTCGGTCCGGCTCACCGGAGCGGGGAACCCACGCACTCGAACCACCCATCGGCCCCGCCGATCCACCCAGCCTGCTCCAGCCGGGCCAGCGACATCGCCGCGTCCACCAACGACCGGCCGGACGCCAGGGCAACACCGTCGATCGTGCGCGGTTCGTGCCGCAGCACGTCGTACACGGCACGATCCTCCGCCCGCGGGCGGGCCCTCAGTTCCGCCGTCTCGAACGCAGCGCGCTCCGGTTCCAGCGCCAGGCAGGCCAGCACATCACCGGCGTCCAGCACGGGTGGCGCTCCGTCACGCAGCAACGAGTTGGTGCCGGCGGCGGCACGGTTGGTGGGCGGGCCGGGCACCGCCATCACCGGGATCGAACGGTCCAGCGCCTCGGCCGCAGTGATCAGCGACCCGCCCCGCTCGCGGCTCTCCACCACCACCACGACCTCGGCGAGGGCGGCGATGATCCGGTTGCGCAGCGGGAAGCGGAACGGCTCGGGCCCGATGCCCGGTGGCATCTCGCTGAGCAGCAGGCCGCAGTTGGCCACGGCCGCCCACAGGTCGCGGTGCTCGCGGGGGTACACCACGTCCAGCCCGCAGGCCACGACGCCCACGGGGCGCCCCTCACCCTCCGCAGCCAGCAGGGCACGGTGCACCACGCCGTCCACCCCGCGAGCCAGCCCGGACACCACATGCACCCCGGCCGCACCCAACCCGAGGCCCAGGCGGCGGGCCGCCTCCCGCCCCGCAGCAGTGGCGTTGCGCGTGCCCACCACCGCCACCCGGCGACCCTCCAGCACCCCGAGGTCGCCCTTGGCGAACAGCACCGGCGGCGGCTGGCGGTCCGCCGACAGCAGGCCGGGGAAGCGGGGCGACGACGGCAGCAGCACCTGCACGCCCAACTCCTGGCAGCGGGCGAAGACGTCCTCCGGCCGGCGGGCGGCCGCGCTGCGACGCCATGCCTCGCGCACATCGCGCTGGGCCAGGACCTGGGCGATCAGGCCGGTGGCCGGCTGCTCGCGGAGCGCCACCGCCCACGCCTGCACGGGGTCGTGGTGGCGCAGCAACGCCGCCAGCCGAGACAGGGTCATCCCCTCGAACCCCGCCAGCGCCGCGGCATACGCCTCTGGCGGGCATCCGGCGCTCATGCCGCACTCGCCCGGTGGGACACACGGAGGCTGACCCGCATCTGCATGGCCATCACCACGTGCTCGTCCTCCACCAGTTCGCCGGCGCCGCGCAGGTCGGCGACGGTGCGGGCCACCCGACGGATGCGGTGGTAGCCGCGGCCGGTGAGGCGGTCCTGCTCCAGTTCGTCGCGCAGGCGGGTGCGGGCAGGCTCGGACAGCGGGGCCAGCTCGTCCAGCCGGCCCGGCGGGATGGCGGCCGGGGTCATGCCGATGCGCTCCAGCGAACGCTGCCGGGCGTCGGCGACGCGCTGGGCCACCACCGCGGTGGGCTCGCCACCACCGCTGGCCAGCAGGTCGTCCACCTCCGGACGGGCCACGCCGACGCGCAGGTCGAAGCGGTCCAGCAGCGGGCCGGACAGCCGCCGCAGGTAGCGCAGCCGGGCACCCTCGTCGCAGTCGCACTGCCCGGGCGGGCCGCCGCCGCAGGGGCACGGGTTGGTGGCGGCGATGAGCAGGAAGTTGGCCGGCAGGGTGGCGCTGACACGCGCCCTGGCCAGGCGGATGACCCCTTCCTCGAGGGGCTGGCGCAGCCCATCCAGCACCGCCGGGGCGAACTCGCCCAGCTCGTCGAGGAACAGCACGCCACCGTGGCTGAGGCTGATCTCTCCCGGCCGCAGGGCGGTGCTGCCGCCTCCCACCAGCGACACCATCGAACTGGAGTGGTGCGGCGCCCGGAACGGCGCCCGGCGCACCAGACCACCCGCCGGCAACCGCACCCCCGCCGCCGAATGGACCATGGTGGTGGCCAGCGACGTGTCCGCGTCCAGCGGTGGCAGCAGGCCCGGCAGGCGCATGGCCAGCATCGTCTTCCCCGACCCCGGCGACCCCACCAGCAGCAGGTGGTGCCCGCCGGCCGCCGCCACTTCCAGGGCCAGCCGGGCCGTCGCCTGCCCGCGCACATCCGCGAGGTCCGGCAGCGGTGGCTCGTCCTCGAACAACTCGGTGTCCGGCGGTTCGGGCCAGGGGGCCTCGCCGGCCAGCGCGTCCACCAACTCGCGCAGGCATCCGGCGACGCGCACCCCGTCGCCCACCACACCCTGCGCCTCGCGGAAGCCGGGCACCGGCACCACTGGCCGGCACGGTTGCATGGCCGCCACCATCGGGGCGATGCCCGGCACGGGCCGCATGGAGCCGTCCAGCCCCAACTCGCCCACGAACCCCAGCCCCTCCAGCGCCGCCACCGGCACCTGCCCGTGGGCGGCCAGGAAGCCGACGGCGATCGGCAGGTCCAGCCCCGACCCGCCCTTGCGCTGCCCACTGGGCGCCAGGTTCACCGTGACCCGGCACGACGGCCACTGCAGGCCGCTGGACAGCACAGCGGCGCGCACCCGGTCGCGCGACTCGCGGCACGCCTCGTCGGGCAGACCGACGATCTGGAACGACGGAAGGCCGGTGGCCACATGGACCTCGACCGTGACCGGGCGGCCCTCGACCCCGAACACCGTGGCGGAACGAACTGCGGCGAGCACACGCCACCTCCAACGACTCGTGGCGCTTCAGCGCCGGACGGGTTGGAGGAACGGACCGGTTCCACGACGGCGGACCATGCACGGCCCGATCTGGCGCACCATATCCGGCCCCGCCGGAGTTCCAACCCGCGCCAGGTGACGGCACCGCCTGACACCGTTGGAGCGGTCCCGGCTGGTAGAACCGGCGGTCATGCCCGACCCACACCGCCGGCGCCTCGTCGTCGCCATCGCGCTCGCCGCCACCGTGGCGCTCGCGGCGTGCGGCGACGACGCGCCCGAGCGCACGGAAGGCGCGTACTGCACCGAGGTGGGCAACCGTCTGACCGACCTCAACAGCCCGGTCATCGCCACCGCCGACGACGTGGAGGCCGTGCTGGCGTCCTGGCGGGAGGTGGCCGCCCGCGCGCCCCTGGCCGTGGAGGACGACTGGGCCGTGGTGATCGCCAACATGGAGACCGCCGCCACCGTCGACCCCAACGACCCGGAGTCCGTGCAGCAGATGGCCGACGCCGCCCGTCAGGGCGAGCCGGCGGCCACTCGCGTGATCACCTACACGTATCAGTTGTGCGGCGCCACCATCGGCGGCGTCACCCCCGTCACCACCACGCCCCTGCAGGTTCCGCCCACCACCGGCTGACGGGCAGGCGCCGCCCACCACCCCGTGACCGGGTTCCGCGCCCACGGGCGCGGAACCACGTCGGATCTGTCTTGAAATCGCGCCCGCGGGCGCGGGATCAGGCCAGGCTGCGGGCGCGGTGAACGGGAACAGGCGGGCGCCGTGAACCCGTGAACGGGTGCGTTGACAGTGCTGCGGCGGTCAGACGATCTCGCCGCGGCGCACGATCACCTTGTCCACCAGGCCGTAGGACTTGGCTTCCTCGGCGGTGAACCAGCGGTCGCGCTCGCTGTCGGCCTGGATCTTCTCCAGCTCCTGACCACTGTGGTGAGCGATCAGTTCGGCCATCCGGCGCTTGGTGTAGGCCAGCTGCTCGGCCTGGATGGCGATGTCGGTGGCCTGGCCGCGCAGACCCGCCAACGGCTGGTGCATCATGATCCGCGCGTTGGGCAGGGTGAACCGCTTGCCAGGGGTGCCGGCGGTGAGCAGGAACTGGCCCATGCTGGCGGCCATGCCCATGCACACGGTGGCCACGTCGCAGCCCACGAACTGCATGGTGTCGTAGATGGCCATGCCGGCGGTGACCGACCCGCCGGGGCTGTTGATGTACAGCCAGATGTCGGCGTTGGGGTCCTCGCCCTCGAGGTACAGCAGCTGAGCGCAGATCTGGTTGGCGATGTCGTCGTTGACGTCCGTGCCGAGCATGACCACCCGGTTCTTCAGCAGGCGGTTGAACACGTCCATGCGCGGGTCCATCCCCGCGTCGAGGGCCATCGGGTTGATCGTGCTGGACATGGTCGCCACGCTACCGCCGTACGACCGACGCCACCCGGCACAACCCTTTCGGCAGTGGGCCACGGGTGCCCGGCGCGGCTACGGTCGCTGCGATGACCGACGAGCCGTTCAGCAGCAGGGCGAACACTCGGCAGCAGCGACATGCCGCCGCCACGTGCCCGTCAGAGAACAGCTGCGCCACGGACTCTGGCCGGGAGCAGCACCATGAACCGCTGTTGCTCGTCCATCCGGAGATCGCTTCCGGACTGGCCACGACGGACTCGAGCAGGCCCACGGCTTCAGCCAGAACTGCCCAGCGGCATCGCCGGCCAGGCGGCCGAGCTGCAGCAGTATCCCGGGACCGATCCGCCGTGCCCCGGTCGCCGATCGGGCCGGGCGAGAGGGTGGCGGATCGGGCCACCAGGGCACCACCGTACTCCCCCCGCGCCTCGGGTGGCGCGGAGGAGCGGGGCTGATCAGACGATCTCCGGCGCACGATCACCTTTCCACCAGGCCGTAGGACTTGGCCTCGGCGGTGAACCAGCGTGCGTCGTCGGCCTGATCTCTCCAGCTCTGACCACTGTGGTGAGCGATCAGTTCGGCCATCCGGCGCTTGGTGTGGCCAGCTGCTCGGCCTGGATGCGATGTCGGTGGCCTGGCCGCGCAGACCGCCAACGGCTGGCATCATGATCCGCACGTGGGTGAACCCCAGGTGCCGGCGGTGAGCAGGAACCACCTGCTGGCGGCAGCCCATGCACACGTGGCCACGTCGCAGCCCCGAACTGCATGGTGTCGTAGATGGCCATGCCGGCGGTGACTGACCCGCCGGGGCTGCTGATGTACAGCCAGATGTCAGCAAGTTGGGGTCGCCTCGGTCAGCAGCTGAGCGCGATCTGGTTGGCGATGTCGTCGTTGACGTCCGTGCCGAGCATGACCACGGTTCTTCAGCAGGCGGTTGAACACGTCATGCGCGGGTCCATCCGGTCGAGGGCCACGGGTTGATCGTGCTGACATGGTCGCCACGCTACCGCCGTACGACCGACGCCACCCGGCACAACCCTTTCGGCGTGGGCCACGGTGCCTGGCGCTGCGATGACCGACAGCCGTTCTCTCCCAGCGCGGACGGTGCTGCCTACAACAGCGTCGCCACCGCCGACCACGACTCCCTGCCCCGTCGCAAGCTGTGCGTCGTCGCCTGCATGGACAGCCGGATGGACATCTTCCAGATGCTCGGGCTGGCCCACGGCGACGCCCACGTCATCCGCAACGCCGGCGGCGTGGTCACCGACGACGTCATCCGGTCGCTCGTGATCTCGCAGCGGCGGCTGGGCACGCGGGAGATCATCCTCGTGCACCACACGGACTGCGGCCTGCAGACGGTGACCGAGGACGCGTTCAAGGCCGAGTTGGAGGCCGAGGTGGGCATCAAGCCGTGGTGGGCGCTGGAGTCGTTCACCGACCCGTACACGGACACCCGCCAGAGCATCAACCGGCTGCAGCACAGCCCGTTCGTGCTCCACAAGGACCACATCACCGGCTTCGTCTACGACGTGGCCGACGGGCGTCTCCACCAGGTCTGACCACCTCGCGGGGCCGGTGGGCGCCGGGCGCGTCAGCCGGGCGCGGGCAGGAGGTAGGTGGCCCACAGATCGGCCAGCCAGGCCTCGTACTGCTCGGGCGTCCAGCCCCGGTGGTTCACCAGCAGCAGGTACAGCTCCGGGCTGTTCGTGGCCCACACCGTGTCGGCTGCGTCGACCACGGTCAGGCCGGGCCGCAGCCCGCCCGCCTGGCGCAGTTCCTCCACGAAGCGGCGCATGTTGGCGGCCCGCCGGTCGGCCACGGCCTGCCACACCTCGGCGGCCTCTGCCTCCGTGCGCGACGCGTCATCCAGCGCCGCCAGCAGTGGGGCCATGCGGGGCTGGATGCGGCTCATCGCCGCGGCGTAGATGGCGATCTTCTGGCGGGGGTCCGCCGCCGCCTTCAGCGCGACGACATAGTCGCGTTCCTCCGCGGGCACGGCACGGTCCGTGCCGGAGATGGCCTGTTCGATCAACTCGCGCAGCACCACCGCCTTGCGACCCACCAGCCGGTACACGGTGTCCACGTGGACGTCCGCCCCCGCGGCGATCTGGTGGATGGTGGTGGCGCGGTAGCCCTGGCGGGTGAACAGCCCCCGGGCGGCGTCGATGATGCGGGCACGGGTGGCCGCGGAGTCCGCCTGACGGTTGGAGGCGTCGTAGTCGCGCTTGACGCGGTCGGTCACGGGACCCATACTTCCATCCGAATGAGATTCGGATCAAATATCCGCGGGGTCCCCGCGGCGAAGGAGGAGCCATGACGTACGCATTCACCCAGGACGTACCCATCGACGCCGCGTTCTACGAGCGCATCCAGGCGGGCCTCGGCGACGAGGTGCCCGCCGGCCTGGTGACCCATCTGGCGATCGAACTCGACGGCGGCGGCCTGCGCTACATCGACGTGTGGGCCTCGAAGGACGACTGGGACCGCTTCGTGGAAGAGCGCCTGCACCCGGTGGTGCACGGCCTGCTCGGCGAGGTGTTCGGCGACTCGCTGCCGCCCGAGCCAACCCAGCATCCGCTTCGGGTGGTGCACGCCTGGACCGCCTGACGGCTGCTCGACTCGGTCAGCACGCGTCGGCCAGCACGGTGGCGGGCACGTCCACCGGCGCCGACGTGGCAGCCGGCGCGGCCGGTTCAACGACGGCAGCCACCATGGCGCGGATGGCCAGCGGGTCCCAGCGCGCCGGGTCGACCAGCGGCGGGGCGAGGTGGAGGGTGCGCACGGCCTGCAGGCCGCCGGCGGTGGAGAAGGCCGTCAGGAGGGCGTTCATCTCCACCAGACGGTCGCGGGGGATGTCCGTCCGCACGGCGCCGCCGAACGCATCCACCAGCGAGGTGATGCCCGTCGCCACCGCGGTGGGCGTGGCGGCCCGGGCGATGGCGGCCAGCACGCACCGCTGGCGACCCATCCGCTGATAGTCGCTGTCCGCCTTGCGGGAGCGGGCGTAGGCGAGGGCGATGGTGCCGTCCATGTGCTGGTCCCCGGCCTCGATGGTCGGCGGCACGTCGTGCTTGGAGCCGGGCGGGTTGCCGGGCGACGGCACCGTCTTGGGCACATGGATGTCGATGCCGCCGAGGGCGTCCACCACGTCCACGAAGCCGGCCATGTTCACCAGCACGTAGTAGTGGATCGGCATGCCCAGCAGTTGGGCGATCCCCATCTTGATGGCCTGGGCGCCCGCGTCGTCGGCGCCGGGCACCAGTTCGGGATGCAGGCGGACCAGCGGGTAGACGGCGTTGGCGATCTCGGGGAACCCGTTCGGGTAGGCCTCGTGCAGCAGGGTGCCGGCAGGGAACGGGATGTGGGTCAGGTTGCGCGGCACGGAGATCATCGCCGTGTCGCCGCTGATCGGGTTGATCGAGACCACCACCATGGAGTCCGTCCGCAGGCTCCACCGGCCCGGTCCGGCGTCGCCGCCGAGCAGCAGCACGTTCACCCGGTCCTCGGCGATGATCGGCGGCAGGGTGGTCGTGGTGATGGGTGCCACCGTGGTGGTGGGTGCGACCGGGCCGGTCCACTCCCCGGGCGGCATGGTGGCGGGGGTCGTGCCGTCGACCGGGGAGCCGGCCGTCCCGTCCACGGTGCCATCCGCCGGGTCGTACACGGCGTGGGCAGGGCGGGCCTCGGTGGGCACGGCCGTCATGGCGTCGTGGTCGGCGAACACGTCGTCGACGGCGCGGTCGGTGCGACGAACGGTTTCTGCCGCCACCACCAGGGGCACCACGCCCACCACTGTCACCAGTGCCGCGCCCACGAGGGAGACGATGGCCGGGCCGCGGCGGTGCCGGGGGCGGGTGCGCCAGGCCAGGTCTGCGGCGGCCCACAATCGGGTACAGGCCATGGCCACCAGGCCGAGGCCGAGGCCCACGAACGACTGCTGGTCGGCCAGCAGGTCGGCGAGACCGGCGCGGTTGGTGGCGCTGACCAGCACGGCCACCACCACCGCCGAGACCGCGGCATCGACCGTGGCCAGCAGTGCCATCGACCAGACGCGACGGACCCGCATGACCAGGTGACCGGAACCGGGCAGCAACATCGACGCCAGGGCGCCCGCGGCGGGGGCCAGCACGTGGCGCGGGGCATCCGGTTCCATCGACGAATCATCGGCAGGCGACGGGCGGCTCATGAGAACGGGTCGAACGGCCCCAGCGTCTCGAGCACCAGCGTGGGCGCGCCGGCGGCCAGGCCGGCCTGCACGTCTACCGTTGCGGTGAGGCGCCACGCACCGTCGCCCTCCGGGTCGGCCAGCTGCTGGGTGATGATCCACCGGTCGGGCGATTCGGCCAGTGTGTACCAGCGGGTGGAGCGGGCGTCGCCGTCGGTGAGGATCGCGTCGTACTCGTCCCAGTAGGGCGCCATGGCCTCCGCCAGCCGTTCGGCGGGCCATCCGCACCGCTCGGCGAGCGCGTCGTAGCGGCCGGTGGCGAGCAGTTCCACCCAGCCGAACGCAGCGCGGCGGACGGCCGTGCGCCAGGCCGGCGGCGGGCCGGTGGGCGCCAGCGGCGCGTCGGGCTGGGCGTGGTCGTGCACGGGTTGGCCCGCGAGGCGGGTCCACTCGTCCAGCAGGGTGGCGTCGGTGGCCCGGATGAGCGCGCCCAACCACTCCACCACGTCCTCCACCTCGTCGGTGTAGGCGTCGCCGGGCAGCGACCGGTCCAGCGTGCGCCACACGTCGGTGAGGTAGCGCAGCACCAGACCCTCGCTGCGTTCCAGCCGGTAGCGGCGCACGAACGTGGCGAACGTGTCGCCGCTCTCCAGCATCTCCCGCACCACGGCCTTCGGCGAGGGGGCGTTCATGCCGGCGGTGGCGACGATCCACGGGTGCTGCGCCCGGTAGGTCTCGAAGCAGGCGTCCAGCAGTTCGGCCTGCGGTCGCGGCCAGGAGACCTCCTGCAGGCGGTCCATCCGCTCCTCGTAGGGCACGCCGTCAGCCCTCATCGCCGCCACCGCAGCGGCCTTCGCCGCGTTCTGCTGGGCGTACAGCACCTGGCGGGGGTCCTCCACCACGGCCTCGACGACGCTCACCAGGTCCAGCACGTAGGCGGGGTCCTCGTGGTCCAGCGTGGCCACCACCTCGATGGCGAACGGCATCAGCGGCGAGGCGAAACGCAGGGCCCGGTCGTCCTCCCCGCCCTCCACCAGCGAGCCCACGCGCACACCGGTGCAGCGGCCGTCGGGGCCGCGCAGGCGCTCGGCCACACCGGCGGCTTCCAGGCTGCGGAAGATGGCGATGGCCCGCTTGGTGTGCTCCCGCCGGCGGCCGGCGGGGTCGTGGTTGGTGCGCAGCAGGTGCTTGAGCGCGGCGGGGCCATCGGGGCGGGAGAGCACGGAGGCCACCAGGTCCGGCGACACGGCGAAGCGGGACACGAGCGCCTCGGGGCTGGCGGCGATGAGGCGCTGGAACGTGGCGTCGTCGTAGTGCACGAAACCCTCGGGGGGCTTGGCCTTGGTGGCCTTGCGACGCGCCTTCGGGTCGTCGCCGGCGCGGCTGAGCGCCTTGGCGTTCTCGATCACATGGTCCGGCGCCTGCGCCCACACATTGCCGTCGGGGTCGAAGCCTGGCCGCCCGGCGCGACCGCCGAGCTGATGGAACTCGCGGGCGGTGAACACCCGCACCCGGTTGCCGTCGAACTTGGTGAGCGCAGTCAGGAGGACCGTGCGGATCGGGATGTTGACGCCCACGCCCAGCGTGTCCGTGCCGCAGATCACGGGCAGCAGACCCTCGGCGGCCAGCCGCTCCACGAGGCGGCGGTAACGGGGCAGCATGCCGGCGTGGTGCACGCCCACGCCGTTGCGCAGCAGGCGGTCCAGCGTGTCGCCGAACCCGCGGCCCAGGCGTGCCGGGCCGAGGGCCGCGGCGATCGCCAGGCGCTGGTCGCGGGTGGTGAGTTGCAGGCTCACCAGGCTCTGCGCCCGCTCGATGGCCGCCGCCTGGGTGGCGTGCACCACGTAGACGGGGCTCAACCCGTCCTTCACCGCGTCCATCACGCTGTCGGCCACGGTCGTCATCCGCCACTCGTGGTAGAGCGGGGTGGGTCGGTGGACGGACGTCACCTCGGTCACGTCGCGACCACTGCGCCGGCGGAGGTCGTCGCTGATCGCCGTCATGTCGCCGAGGGTCGCCGAGGCCAGCAGGAACTGGCAGCCGGTGAGCTCCAGCAGCGGCACCTGCCAGGCCCAGCCGCGGTCGCGCTCGCCGTAGTAGTGGAACTCGTCCAGGCAGGCGAAGCCCACGTCGCTGGCCGGGCCGGTGGCAAGTGCATGGTTGGCCAGGATCTCGGCGGTGCAGACGAGTACCGGGGCGTCGGCGTTGATGGCCGCGTCGCCGGTGGCCAGCCCCACCTGCTCGGCGCCCAGCAGATCGACGAGGTCGAAGAACTTCTCGGCCACCAGTGCCTTGATCGGCGCGGTCCAGACGGCGCGGCGGCCGGCGTTGAGGGCGAGGGCGATGCCGGCGACGGCGACCAGGCTCTTGCCCGAGCCGGTGGGCGTGGCCAGCACCACATGGTCACCGGCGGCCAGGGCGAGCGCGGCGTCCTCCTGGTGGCGGTACAGCGGCCGGCCGGTGGCGTCCGCCCACTCGGTGAACGCGGTCAGCACGTCCTCCGGGTCGGCCCCCGGCGGCGGCAACAGGTCAGCCAGGCGACCACTCATGACCCGCCCAGTCTGCCCTCCCCCGATCCCCCTTCCCCTCCCCCGACCCCCTTCCCCTCCCCCGACCCCGCCGCCCCTCCCCCACCCCGAACTTGTCGCGGCCCGACCTCGGAATTCCCCGGTCAGGCCCGCGACAAGTTCGGCGGGAATCAGGGGTCAGCGGGGTCAGCGGGGGCGCGCAGGGTCAGCGGGGCCAGCGGGCGCGGCGCTCGACGTCGTTCAGGTCGAGGTGGTTGCGCATGTACTCGTGGGTCCCGTCGCGCGGCGGGGTGTACTCCCAGCCGGTGTAGGCGCCCTCGCGCAACGCGGCCTGAACGAAGCGGCGGCGGGCCTGGTCGACGGTGACCTCGGTGGTGATCCGGTCCAGGTCCCACCGGGCGGCCACCTCGGCACGGAATGCCGCCACGGCGGCAGCGTGGGCCGCGACGCCGGCCAGGTTCACCCGCTCGTCGGGGTCGGCGGCCAGGTCGTACAGCTGATCGGGGTCCAGCGGGCAGTGGACGAACTTCAGCGTGCCGCGGCGGATCATCACGATCGGGGCCGCCGACCCTTCGGCCATGTACTCGCCGACGACGGTGCGGGCCTCGTCGCTCCCCTCGCACAGTGGCACCAGCGAGTTGCCGGCCAGCGCGTCGACCCCCGCTGCAGGATCGCCGCCGGAGAGGTCCACCAGCGTGGGCAGCACGTCGACGAGCGACACCGGCGCGGCCACCCGCCGGGCGCCGAACCGGCCCGGTGAATGCACCACCAGCGGGATGCGGCACGAGCCCTCGAAGAAGCTCATCTTGTACCAGAGGCCGCGCTCACCGAGCATGTCGCCGTGGTCGCCGCACAGCACGATCACCGTGTCGTCCGCTTGGCCGAGGGCGTTCAGCGTTGCCACGAGACGGGCGGTCCAGTCGTCCACATAGCTGATGTTGCCGAGGTAGGCCCGGCGGGCCCGGCGCACGTCGTCGTCGGTGATCGTGCTGCGGGCCGCATCGCAGGCTGCGCGGATGCGGGCCGAGTGCGGGTCGTCGGTCACGTCGCCCTCGCGCACCACGGGCATGGGGATGTCGATGCCGTCGTAGCGGTCCCAGTGCTCCTGGCGGGTGACGTACGGGTCGTGGGGGTGGGTGAAGCTGGCCACCAGCAGCCACGGGCGGGCGTCGTCGGCGCGGGCCAGGTCGTGCAGGGCACGGACGGCATGATGGCCGACCTCGTCGTCGAACAGCAGCTGGTTGGTGACCTCGGCGACGCCGGCGCCGGTGACGCTGTCCATGTTGTGATACCACCAGTCGATCCGCTCGCCCGGGTTCGTCCAGTCCGGCGTCCAGCCGAAGTCCGCGGGGTAGATGTCGGTCGTGCGGCGCTCCTCGAAGCCGTGCAACTGGTCCGGCCCCACGAAGTGCATCTTCCCGCTCAGCACCGTGCGGTAACCCCCTCGGCGCAGGTGGTGGGCGAACGTCGGGATGGTGCTGGCCAGGTACGCAGCGTTGTCGTACCCACGGGTGGCCGAGGGCAGTTGGCCGGTCATCATGCAGTAGCGGGCCGGGGTGCACAATGGGCTGTTGGTGTAGGCGGCGTCGAACACCACACCCTCCGCTGCCAGCCGGTCGATGGTGGGCGCCAGCGCCGGCCCCCCGTACGTCCCGAGCATGGCCGGGTTCAGCTGGTCGTACATCACGACGAGGATGTTCGGGCGGGCGCGGTTCACCCGCCGATTGTGCCAGCACTTCCGCTCCCCCGCCCGAACTTGTCGCGGCCCTGACCGGGCAATCCCGTGGTCAGGCCGCGACAAGTTCGAGGGGTGGGGGTGGGCCGGGGTGGGAATGTGGTGGGCTGGGGGGATGGGACAGCAGTGGGTGGCATTCATCCGGGCGATCAACGGGTCGCCGCACAACCGGGTGCGGATGGCGGACCTGGCGGCGATGATGACCGAGGTCGGCTGCGCGGACGTCACCTGGCACCTGCAGACGGGGAACATGTTCTTCACCGCCGACACCGACCCCGAGCCGCTGGCGACCACGATCCAGGACCGCCTCGAGGCCACGGGGATGCGCAACGCCGACGTCATGCTGCGCACGCCTGCCGAGCTCGCAGCGCTGGTGGCGCGCACCCCGTTCGATGGCCTCGACGGCGAGGCGTGGCAGTTCGAAGCCACATTCCTGCGTCGCCCGGCGGCCGACCCGGACCTCTCCGAACTCGTCGACAACCACGGCGTGCACGTACGCCACCAGGACAATTCGGTGCTGTGCTTCGCGTTCCCCCGCGGTGGGCGGATGGACGGCGGGTTCAACGGCTGGATCGAGCGGCGCTGGAAGGTGCCGGCCACCAGCCGGGCGTGGAACGTGGTGGAGGCGGTGGCAGAGAAGGCTGCGTCACTCCGGTGAGATGGCGGCGCGGGCGGCGCGCCACCGGGCCACCTCGGCCTCCTCGTCCAGCGGCATCTGGGTGCTCGGCGGGCCGGCCGCGCCGCGGCGGTTGATGTCGCGGATCTTGGCGTTGATGTCCGCCAGGATCGCCCGCACCACGTTCTCCGTGGCGGTGGCAGCCATCGCCTGGCGGGCTTCCTCCACCTCTTTTCGGATCCTCAGCGTGGGCGGCAGGTAGCTCAGCCGCTCGGCCCGCATCTTGGCCTTCACCCACCAGTCCTCGTCGCGGAACTCCGACAGGCCGGTCTGTGGCTTGCCCTTGCCGGGCAAGTTCTCGAACTCGCCGCGCTCCATGCCTTCGCGGATCTGCTGATCCACCCAGCCTTCCCAGCTCATCCCGGGCGGCTTGCGCCCGTCCCGCGATGTGTTCATGCCGTGAGCTCGTGCCCTTCGTACTCGCCGGCCTCCCAGGCCGAGCGGATGGCGAACTTCTGCACCTTGCCCGACCCGGTGAGCGGGAAGGCGTCCACGGCGAACCAGCGGGTGGGTGTCTTCTGCGGGGACAGTTCACTGCGCAGGTGGCTGCGGAGCTCGTTGACCGAGGGCCGCTCGGCACCGTCGAGGAAGCGGACGAAGGCGGCCACCACCTCACCCCACCGCTCATCCGGAAGGCCGACCACGGCCACCTCGGCCACGGCTGGGTGGCGCATCAGCACCTCCTCGATCTCCACCGGGAACAGGTTCTCGCCGCCACGGATGATCATGTCCTTCAGCCGGCCGACGATCCGGCAGTAGCCGCGCTCGTCCATGGTGGCCAGGTCGCCCGTGCGCACCCAGCCGTCCACCAACGTCTCGCCGGTCTCCCTCGGCTTCTCGAAGTACTCGATCATCGTGAAGTAGCCCCTGGCCCACAGTTCGCCCTGCTCGCCGACCGGCACGGTCTCCAGCGTTGCCGGGTCGACGATCTTCACCTCGGTATGCGGTACGGGCGGGCCGACGGTGAGCCCCTTGTCCTCCGCCGTGTCGGACGGGAAGGTGTTGGTGAGCACGGGCGAGCATTCGGTCTGGCCGTAGACGATGGTGAAGTTCACGCCGAGCGTGGACTCGATCTTGCGGACCAGCGCTTCGGGCACCTGCGCGCCACCGGACACCACCGACGTCCACGATGACAGGTCGCGGGTGGCGAAGTCGGGGTGCTCCATCGCGGCGATCAGCATGGTGGGCACTGCGCCGGCCATCTGGCCGCGCTCACGCTCCAGCAGTTCGAGGAACAGGCCGGGCTCGAACATCGGCATCAGCACCATCGTGGCCCGGCGGTCCAGTGAACCGAGCACGGCCATCACGCAGCCGCCGGTGTGGAACAGGGGCATCGGGCAGATCCACGACGCGCCGTCCGGCACCTCCACGCGGTCGGCCCACACCATCGCGTTGTTCACCACGCCACGGTGGCGCAGCACGACCCCCTTCGGGAACCCGGTGGTGCCGCTGGTGTACTGCACCTGCACCGGGTCGTCCGGCCCCACGGTGGGCAGGGCGTGGGTGCCTGCGGCGGCCATCAGGTCGCCCATCCGGTCCAGGCGGAGGATGTGGCGCAGGTCGGGCAGGTCGGGCTGGATGTCCTGCGCCAGTTGGGCCACCGGGTTGCCGCGAACCTCGGGCACCACGAACACACCGCTGGAGCGGGACTGCCCGAGCACGTACGCGGCCTCGTTGCGCTGCAGGCTGGGGTTGAGGGTGACGAGGGTGATGCCCGCCAGCGCCGCGCCGTACTCGAGGATGACCCACTCGGGCAGGTTGTGCGCCCACACGCCCACCCGCTCGCCCGGCGTGAAGTGGTCCAGCAGCATGTGGGCGCAGCGCTCGGCGTCGGCCAGCAGTTCGGCGTAGGTCCACCGCCGGCCGCCGGTGTGGATGCCCTCCACCATCGCCGTGCGATCCGGCACCTCGGCGACCACCTGGCGCAGGCGCTCGCCCACCGTGATGTCCGGCCGCAACGGCGGGCCTGAGCCGTCCGGAACGTAGTGCGAGATGGTCAGCGGCGTGTTCACCATCGCCCCAGTCTTGCGTCAGCGGCGGATGCCGCTGAACACCACCGCCACCCGCTCGTCGGGCTGCACCTGCAGCGGCCCCTCCCGGCGGAGGGCGACCAGCCCGGCCAGCCCCGCGGTGCCCGTGTGGCTGGCGTCGATGCCGGTGGTGCGGCAGCCGACGTCGTTGGCCTCCAGCACGTCCGCCTCGCCGACCACCACCGGCGCGCCGTGGCCGTCGGCCATCGCGCCCAGCACCGGCAGCCAGTCGTAGGTCTCGTCGTCGAGGATGCCGTCGGCGGCGGATTCGCCCACGTGTTCCCACGGCCACATGCACTCGGCCCAGTGCGCGGCGGCCTGCTTGGGCCCGGCGGCGGCACGGGCGGCCTCCCACGCCCGCGCCAGCGGTGCGCAGGCCTCGGTCTGCACGGCGTGTAGCCGGGGCGTGATGCCGCTCATGCGGAACCCGGCCATCACCGACGCAGCGAACGCGCGCCGCCGACCTGCACGAACAAGCGGTCGAACGGCGGACCCTCGACCTGCTCCTCCATATGCCGGGCCATCTCCCACCCGATGGTGCGGCCGCCGTCCAGGCACCACGCGTTCTCCGTGCCCTGCACGCTGAACGGCACGGCGCCGGCGGCCACGGCCTCCCGGAAGCGGTGCACGCACGGGTCGCCGGGCGGGTCGCCCGCCTGCCGTGGGCAGACCGCGATCTCCGCACCCAACTCCCCCAGCCTTTTCGTCACGTGACGATTCGCCGATGGCGGCACGAACACACGGATCGGCCAGCCGACGGCGGCCGCCAGGGTCCCGGCGGCGAGCGCGGCGTTGCCGCAGGAGGCGATGGCGAGGGGCGGCCGGGCCGAAGCGCCCGCGGACGCCCACGGCGCCACACCCATCTGCTCGGCGGCCACGAGGTGCACGAGGATGGTGAACAGGTGGCGGGCCTTGTGGCTGCCGCCCACGTTGTGGGTCTCGTCCTTCACCCACACGCCGCCGTCGGCGGCGAAGCCCAGCGCATCGCTCAGGTCGTCGGCACGGAAGAACGGCGTGGTGACGAAGCCCGTCCCCTCCACCGCCGCGACCTGTGCATCCAGCCCGGCGATCAGCGCCTCGCGCGCTGCGTCGGTGAGCCCGTGGGCAGCCATGAAGGCATCCACGGCGAGGTAGCGGCGGAAGCCGAGGAACGGGTTGGTGTCACCGGTGGACCGCAGCGGCGAGATGGACTGCACGAGCTCCAGCGCGTGGTGCCGGTCCCCGCCGACCGCGCCGGGGCAGCGCCAACTGAACGGCTCGGCGATGTCCACCGTCCGGCCGCACACCGCGCACCGCCACCCCCCGATCAGCGGGCGTTCCATCACGACGTCGATCCGCCTCTGCCTCAGCCGGCCGCGACGCGGGCGTTGAAGTCGGCGATCATCTCGTCCCACACCGGCAGGTAGTGGCGCAGGCCGGTCCAGAACGACTGGTGGCGGCGGCCCTCGAACAGCTCGAACGGGGTGCCCTGCTGCTCCACCCAGGTGTAGTAGCCGAGGTTGAAGATGCGGCTGCGGTCCCGCTCGGTGAGCTCCAGCGTGTGGGCGGTGGTGACGTTGGCGAGGTGCTCGCCCCACACCTGAGCGGCGTCGAGGTTGGTGAACCCGCCACCGAAGTCCCGCGCCGAGATCTTCGAGTACTCGCTGGGGTACATGGCCGCGCCGTCGGTGGCGACGGTGATGATCGCGTCGTCGGGGCCGAAGCCCAGTTCCTTCGCCGTGCTGATGGAGGCCAGCACGTTGCACACCGAGGACAGGCCGAAGTGGCGCAGGGTGTCCAGCACCTGGCGCGGCACCCCACGCCGGTCGGCCAGGTAGCCCAGGCCGTCCTCGCTGTTGAACATGGCGTACAACTGGTCGGTGGCGCGGTCGCTGACGGCCACCACCACGTCGGTGTTCATCACGTTGTGGATCAGCGGGATGTGCTTGTCGCCGATGCCCTGGATGTTGTGCTCGCCGAAGCCGTTCTCCAGCATCGTCGGGCACTCCAGCGCCTCGGCGGCCACGATCCGCGCGCCGTAGTCGTCCTTCAGCCGGTCGCCGGCGGCGATGGTGCCGGCCGACCCGGTGGCGCTGGTGAATGCCGCCAGCCGCAGGTCGCGCCCGCTGGCGGCCCGGACCGTCTCGAAGACGTGCCCGAGCGCCCGGCCGGTGACCTCGTAATGGCCGAGGTGGTTGCCGAACTCGCAGAACTGGTTGAGCACGAAGTTGCCCGGGTCCTGGGCCAGCAGGTTGCAGGCGTCGTAGATCTCCTTGACGTTGCTTTCCGTGCCGACGGTGCGGATGACGTCCTCCGCCGGGTTCTCGCACCAGCGGTCCAGCCAGTCGAAGCGCTCCTGGCTCATGCCGGCGGGGAGGATGGCCACACCCCGCGACGCCATGATGCGGGAGATGGCGATGCCGCCGCGGGCGTAGTTGCCCGTGCTCGGCCAGATGGCCCGGTGGCGTGTGGGGTCGAACTGGCCGGTGACGATCCGCGGGGCGAGGCAGGTGTAGGCCGGCAGCACCTTGTGGGCGGTGATCATCGGGAACCGGTCGCCGAACACGACGATGATCGGGCTCTCGATGCCGGTGAGCGCCGGCGGCAGCACCACGTGCTGCGGCACGTCCACCCGATTGCCGGCCAGGTCGTTGTACCAGTGGACCCGCCACAGGTTGCGGGCGTTGGGCCCCTGCGGGTCGGCATCGCCGACGCGGGCCGGGTCGATGCGGCTGGGATCCGCCAACTCGGCGAATGTCGGCAGGGTGATGCCCCGCTCGCGGAAGCGTGCGACGCTGTTGGCCAGCGTGGCCTCGTCCACCACCCGGTCGGCCAGGCCGAACTGGTTCTCCAGCGCATGAGTGATCGGGTCGTTGCTCGGGTGGATGGCGCCGGCAGGCGTGGCAGTCATGGTTGACATTTTGTCAACCCCGTGGGCAGTTCGCGCGAGACCACCATTTTCCCAACCCTGGCTTGGGAAATGGGTAGGCTCGCGTTCATGCCCGTCGCCGACCTCTCGGGCGCCAAACGGCGCATCATCGAGCGGTTGAAGCGAGCCGACACCGCGACCGCGCCGGAGCTTGCCGCCGAGTTCGGGCTCACCGACACCGCCGTCCGTCAGCACCTCGAGGCGTTGGAGGCCGCCGACCTGGTGGAGCGCACGGTCGCTCCAGCGGCCGGGCGCGGGCGCCCGCCGGTGCACTGGCGGCTCACCGGTGCTGCCACTCCGCTGTTCGCTGATCGTCACGCCGATCTCACCGTGGACCTCATCGAGTCCATCCGCGACGCGCTCGGCGAGGAGGCGCTGGACCGGGTGGTGCGGGCCCGGGCGGAGCGGCAGGTGGCCCACTACCGGGCGGCACTGGACGGCACCCCCGGCGGGGCCGACCGGGTGCGCCGCCTGGCCGAACTGCGCAATGCGGAGGGCTATCTGGCCGAGGCCGTGGACGGCGAGGGCCACACCGACCTGGTGGAGCACCATTGCCCCATCCGCGGTGCGGCCGACTCGTGCGGCACCCTCTGCGACGCCGAGTTGACCCTGTTCGAGCAGGCGCTGGGCCCCGACGCCGACGTCGAGCGCCACCAGCACCTGCTGGACGGCGGCCAGCGCTGCACCTACCGCGTCACGTTCCGCTGACCCTGCGCCGATCCTTGCGCCGGGCCCTCGCCGGCACCCGCACCAGCCCGGCGCCTGCCACCACAGCACCCATGGCCACCCACGCCAGCAGCGGCGATGCCGTCCCGGTGGCGGGCAGGCCCCGGGGGGTGGTCGCTCCCCCGGAGCCGGCCCCACCGGACCCGTCGGTGCCGGGCGGGACGGTGGCCGGCGGGTTCGTTCCCTGCGGATCGGTGACCGGGGGGTCCGTCACGGGCACCGCCTCACCACAGATCAGCGTGAACGTGTACGGGTTCGTGCTGCCCACGGTGTTGTTGGCGATCGAGACCTGGAACGTGCCGGTGACCGGGGTGCCGCTGCTGGACACGGTGGTGGAGCAGCGGATGTTGAAGTACATGGACATCCCGCCGACGGCGACCACGTCGTCGACGACGTAACCCCCGATGGACGGCCCGGACGGTGCGAGGACCGGGGTGGACAGCACCAGCGGCGCATCACCGCCTTCGTCGTTGTAGATGCGGATCGAGCGGACGGCGCCGGCAGGGATCACCAGGGTGCCGCCGTCGGCGAGTGCCGTCGAATCACCCGTGTTCACCAGGCGCATCGTCGGCGCCGAGCCGGACGCGTTGACGGTGCAGCTGACCGCGACCTCGAACGGGCTCTCGTCCGGGTCGTCGCTGACGATCACCACATTGCCCGAGTAGCTACCCGCCGCTGCGGCGTCACACCGCAGGTTCAGCCCATGGGCGGCGCCGCCGTGGATGGTCGCCGGCGGCGCGTGCGTGATGGTGAAGCCGGCGGGCGCGGTCACCGAAGTGATGTGCAGGTCGTCGGTGCCCGAGGTATTGCCCACCACGAAGTACTGGATGAACGGCGCGCCCACCACCGTCTGCCCCATGGCGAACGACCCGCCGTTGGGGATGTTCACACGGGACACGTCGCCTTGGTGGACTTCGATGTCCGGCGGCGGCGCCGCCGCCACTGGTCCGGCGAGGACGCCCACGCCCACGCCACACACCAACAGGATCGACCACAGCATTCTCTTCATGTCCCGATCATCCGGCCGTGTGGCCACTGCCGCCTGAGCAGCATGTACTCAGTTGCTGCCGGCGAGTACCCAGCCGGAGGCGGGCCGGTGGGTCGCTCCACTAACGTCGCCGGCATGGCTGATCTCTTCCTCGGCGGGCTGATCGACGCGGCTGCACACCAGCGCACGGACACCAACGTGGCGCTGCCCAGCGGCGACTTCACCACCCACGGGGTCATCGTCGGCATGACCGGGTCCGGCAAGACCGGCCTCGGGATCGTGCTCATCGAGGAGGCCCTCAATGCCGGCGTGCCGACCCTCCTGATCGACCCGAAGGGCGACCTCACCAACCTGTGCCTCACGTTCCCGGCCCTCGCCCCGGCGGACTTCGAGCCGTGGGTGAACGAGGGCGACGCCACGAAGAACGGCCAGACCGTCCCCGAGTTCGCGGCCGCCCAGGCGGAACTGTGGACCAAGGGGCTCGCCGGTTGGGGCATCGGCCCGGACCGCATCGCCGCCCTGCGCGCCGCCACCGACTTCACCATCTACACGCCCGGGTCCAACGGCGGCGTCGGCCTGAACATCGTCGGCTCGCTCACCGCCCCGCCCGCTGGCGCCGACCCGGAGGCCACGGGCGACGAGATCGAGGGCTTCGTCAGCGGCCTGCTCAGCCTGGTCGGCATCGACGCCGACCCGCTGTCCAGCCGGGAGCACATCCTCCTCAGCAACCTCATCCACCACGAGTGGGAAGCCGGCCGCAACCTGGACCTGCCGACGCTGGTCGGCATGGTGATGAACCCGCCGATCCGCAAGCTGGGCGTGTTCGAACTGGACCAGTTCTTCCCGCCGAAGGAGCGCCAGGCGTTCGCCATGAGGCTGAACGGGCTGCTCGCCTCGCCGTCGTTCGGGGCATGGATGCTGGGGACCCCGCTGGACATCGGCGCCATGTTGCGCACACCGGACGGCGGCCCCCGCTGCGCCATCGTCACCACCGCCCACCTCAGCGACCAGGAGCGCCAGTTCGTCACCACGCTGGTGCTGTCCAAGCTGGTCACCTGGATGCGCGGCCAGAGCGGCACCACCGACCTGCGCGCGCTGCTGTACATGGACGAGGTGGCCGGCTACCTGCCACCCACGGCCGCGCCGCCCACGAAGAAGCCGATCATGACTCTGATGAAGCAGGCACGGGCCTTCGGCGTGGGCGTGGTGCTCAGCACCCAGAACCCGGTGGACGTGGACTACAAGGCCCTCTCCAACGCCGGCA
Source organism: Ilumatobacteraceae bacterium (assembly GCA_041394605.1). Lineage (GTDB taxonomy): Bacteria > Actinomycetota > Acidimicrobiia > Acidimicrobiales > Ilumatobacteraceae > UBA668. The sequence continues at coordinate 179,715 of JAWKHX010000010.1, read as the reverse complement.
CGTGGATGATCGGCCGGCTCCAGACCGACCGGGACAAGCAGCGCCTGCTGGACGGGATGAGCGCGGCCACCGGCGGCGTGGACGTGGGGGCCGTGGGCGACACGATCAGCGGCCTCGGCAAGCGGGAGTTCGTGCTGCGCCGGGCGGGCAAGGACAAGCCGGAGGTGTTCACCACCCGCTGGGCGATGAGCTACCTGCGCGGCCCGCTGACGCGCGACCAGATCGCCACGCTGATGGCCGCCCAGAAGGGGGTGGCCGCGCCCGGGGTCCCGGCGGTGGGCGCGTCCGCGGACGCGCCTGCGGCACCCGTGCTGCCAGCGTCACCCGCCCAGGCCATCCCGGCGCCGCCGGCTGCGCCCGCCGCGGCCCCGACGCCCGCGCCCTCGCCGGCTCCCGCTCCCGCCGTCGACAGCCACTCGACACCGGTGATGCCGGAGGTCGCGTCCGGCGTTCCGGTTCGGTTCGCCGACGTCGCCTCCCCCTGGCTGGCCGAGGTTGGCGGCGACCCGCGGGGCACCCAGTGGGAGGCCTCCCTGGTCGCCCGCGTGACGATGCGGTTCGACGACACCAAGGCCGGGCTGGTGCACGACGAGGAGTTCGAGGCCGTGCTGTTCCCCCTGGGTGAGATGGTGGACGTCAGCCGGGCCGTCGCCGCCGACTGGGACGACCGCGATCTACGGGTGGACACCCCCGCCCAGGCCGTCTACCGGCTCACCGACGCACCCATCAAGACCGCCACCTTCTTCAAGCGGGTCGAGCGCGACCTGGTGGACCACCTCACCCGCATCCGCACCATCGAGATCCAGGTCAACAACCAGCTCAAGCTGTACAGCCGGCCGGGCGAGGGCGCCGACGCCTTCTACCAGCGCTGCTACCAGGCGGCCGACGCCAAGGCCGACGCGGAGATCGCCAAGCTGAAGGACAAATACCAGACGAAGGCCACCTCGCTGCAGGGCCAGTTGCAGGCGGCGCAGGACCGTGCCGAGGTGCTGGAGGCGGAGCGCAAGGGCAAGCGCAACGACGAACTGCTGTCCACCGCCGGATCGATCCTCGGCAGCATCTTCGGCGGCAAGCGGTCGCGCACCAGCGTGCTCGGCAAGCTCGGCTCGGCGGCCGGCAAGCGCGGCCGGTCCGACGCCGCCAAGGAGCGGGTCGAGGCCCAGGAGAACAAGATCCAGCAGATCCACCACGAGCTGGAGCAGCTGGAAGCGGAGCTGACCGACGACGTCACGTCGATCGACGCCAAGTGGATGGCCGTGGCCAAGGAGATCACACCGATGACGGTGCCGCTGGAGCGCACCGACGTGAAGGTCACCCAGCTCGCGCTGGTGTGGATCCCCGTGCCCTGACGGGTCGGGCTCTCGGCGGCTGCCCGCTCAGCGCCAGCTGTCCTCCGGCGGCAGCGTGCTCGGGCCGACGTGGGCGTCCAGCCAGTCGGTCACGTGGCGGGCGGCCTCCCACACGTCGCGCACCTTGCCCACCGCGGCCTTGGTGTGCATCCACTTCGCCACCGGCCACTCCTTGCCGACGAACAGGCCCTTGCGGCGCAGGAGCGCGATCCGGGGGTGGTCCTTCGGGTAGCCGCGGGGTGCCGTCTTCAGCTCGCTGATGGCCCCGACGGTGAAGCCCTTCTTCTCCATCGCCGCCACCCGCGCCGCCAGGTCGCCGCCGGTGCCGTCGGCGTCCACCGCGGTGCGGAAGCGCTCCATCTGGTCGGCGGCGAAGCCGTAGTAGCCGGCGCCGGCGAACAGCGAGGTGGCGTTCAGCGCCAGGTAGTAGCCGGTGCCGCCCTCCCCCTCGCCGTAGGCGCCGGCGTTCTCCTTGTACGGCGTCTTGTCCTTGGCGAAGCGCACGTCGCGGTACGGCCGGAAGATCTGGAACGGCCCGTACGCCTCCAGTTCCTCCAGCGCGGCCAGCAGCGGGGCCTTCACCTGGGTGTCGTAGACGGCCTTGTTGGCCTGCCAGAACGGGCGGCTGTTGTCCATCCCCAGGCGCACGTAGAAGTCGAACGCCTCGGCAGGGAACCCGGTGAACGTCATGGTGGCGAGGGTACTCTCCGTCACGTGCGTCACGATCCGCTGCGGCGGCGCCGCAGGCCGGTACGGCGGCGGGTCGCGGCCGGTCTGGCCGCTGGCCTCGTCAGCGTGCTCGCGGGCTGCACCGGCGGCGGCACCGATGGACCGTCGCGGGTCCTGGGCGTACGCGACATCGACCTCATCGCGATCCAGCACAGCGGCGACGACTTCGGCCTCGTCGGCCACCGCGAGGACGGGTGGACCATTCCCCTGCCGGGCCCGCGTCGCGTCGGGGCGAAGGCCTTCCCCCACGTCGATGCGGACGGCGCCGTGGTGCTGCTGGACGACGACGGGACGATGATCCGGGTCGCGCCGGACGGCACGGAACAGGTGCTCAACGATGACGAGTGGTTCTGCCCGCACCATGTGGACGACCATGAGTTCTACGCGGCGAGGCGGCGCGGCGGCACGTGGAGCGTCGGCCGTTTCCGTCGCGACGGCACGGAGGTGCAGGTGTACCCGACTGCCGGCGCCACCTCGTCATGCGTGCTTCCGATGGGCGACCATCTGGCGTGGTGGGGCAAGTTCGAAGATGGCGATCAGATCGACGTTTGGGTCACCGACCTCGACGGCGGAAGCCCCGTGGTGGTCGCCGGTCGCGAGGACTGCAGCGAGATCGTGTCGGACACGTTCGACTCGCTGCTCGTCTACAGCCGAGCCTGCGCGGATCCGGACGACAGCGCCACGATCGTCGTCGACATCGCCACCGGGCGGGAGACCCGGGTCGGTCCCAACAGCGGCGGAGCCCAGTTCTCGCCCGACGGCCGTCGAGTGGCCATGACCGTACCGACCGCGGACGACGGGGCCGACGTGCAGGTGGTGGGCGTCGATGGCAGCGGCGGCACCATCGCCATCCCCGACGCGCAGTGGCCGGCATGGGTGCCCCTCGGTGGCCAGCAGTAGGCTGGCACCTCCCCACGCGGGCGTGGCGGAACTGGCAGACGCGCAGGATTTAGGTTCCTGTTCTTCGGAGTGAGGGTTCGAGTCCCTCCGCCCGCACCCACCGGCCCCACCCACTGGCCGCCCCCGTCCCACCGCCCTCCGTCCGAGTGCCTGCGGTCCGACCGCGTGACACTCGGACCGGGCGCCTGACACTCGGGTCGGAACGGGGCGGGGCGGACGGCATCCTTGGGGGATGCTCGTGGACATCCAGTTCAGCTCGGCCCACAACGACTGGCCGCGGCTGCGCGACGCGGTCCTGCAGGCGGAGGCCGACGGGTACGACACCACCTGGGTGTTCGACCACTTCGACGGCGCCACGCTGGGCGGCGACCGGCCACTGTTGGAGTGCTTCACCCTCCTCGGGGCAATGGCCGAAGCCACCACGACGATCGGGGTGGGCGCGCTGGTGGTCAACGTCGCCAACCGCCACCAGGCCGTGCTCGCCGCTGCGGCGTCCAGCGTGCAGCGGATCAGCGACGGCCGTCTCCGCCTCGGCATCGGGGCCGGCGCGGCACCCGGCAGTCGCTGGGCGCAGGAGCATCACGACCGCGGCATCCCGCTGCTGCCGGCGATGGCCGACCGTCACCGGGCGGTCGCCGACGCCATCGACCTGCTGCGCGTCGAGGCGACGGAACCGGCACCGCCGCCGATCATCGTCGGCGTCAACAGCGTCGCCCTCGCCGAGCTTGCCGGGCGGATGGCCGACGGCGTGAACGTGCGCCTCTCCAGCCCCACTGCGCCGCGCCTGGTGGCCGCCGCCGCGGAAGCGGCTGCCGGGCGACCGTTCGAGACCAGCGGGTGGTGCTACGCCGATGACATGGCGTCGCAGGATCTCGCCCGCCAGTTGGGCCTGGACCGGCTGATCCTCACCCGCTTCGAAGCACTCGGGTAGCGGACTTCCGAAGCCAGCCTCCCCCGGGAACTGGGGTCCGGATCGCGACGGAAACCGCAATGAAATCGCCCCAGAGTCCCGAATGGCACGATCCAGCCCCAGAAGCACCTGGGCGGTGCGGTCAGTCGTGGGTGATGGTGACGGTCTGGACGGTGGGGGCTTCGCGGCGCAGGGCGGGGAGGACCAGGCGCTCCAGCGTGGCGTCGGTGAACGAGCAGCCGGCGCAGGTCCCGTGCATCCGCACGGTCAGCGTCGGGCCATCCAGCGCGACCACCTCGATCGAGCCGCCGTGCAACGCGGTCAGCGAGCCGGCGGCGGCGGTGACCACCCGCTGCAGGTCGGCCAGGTCCGCCGCGGCAGCGCCATCCCCCGCATCGGCCCCGGCCGCCAGCCACGGCGCGCCGGCGGCCAGTGCCTCGCACACCGCGGCGTCGAGGGCCGCGACGTCGGTCCAGCCGCCCGGCCCGGCCGTCAGCTCCAGGTAGCCCGGCCCGGCCACGACAGCCGCCACCGCGCCGCTCACGATCAATTCCCCCAGCGGCGACGACACGTCCGACGCCGGAACCACCCGGCGCGGCCCGGCCACCACTGGCTCGTGCACCACCCACCGCAACACACCCGGGTCGGCAGTGCGCTGCACGTGCGCGACGACGGGGCCGGTGGCGTCAGGTGACGGCATGCACCACCACCCTTGCGATCAGTGCGCCCGCGTACGCCAGCACGAACATCGATCCGAACGCGATCGCCGGCCACTTCCACGAGTTGGTCTCCCGCCGCAGCACGGCGACCGTGGAGAAGCACTGCAGCGCGTAGACGAAGAACACCAGGATCGCCGCCACCGTGGCAGCGTCGTAGACCTTGCTGCCGTCGTCGTTGCGCAGTTCGTGCAGGCGGGCGGGCAGCGAGTTCTCGCTCTCTGCTGCGGTGCTGAGTGCCAGCGTGGTCACGAACACCTCACGGGCGGCGAGGCTGCCGATGACGGCCACGTTGGTTCGCCACTCGAAGCCGAGCGGGCTGAAAACCGTCTCCATCCCCTTGCCCATCTCGCCGGCCACGGAGTGTTCCAGCTTCCACGAGTCGCGCTGCACGGTGTCCAGCCCCTGCGGCGGCGTGCCGAACGAGATGTTGAGCATCAGCCACAGCACCAGCGAGCTGGCCAGGATGACCGTGCCGGCCTTGCGGATGAACGACCACGCGCCGTCCCACGTCTGCAACAGCACGGCCCGCAGCGTGGGCCGGCGGTAGGGCGGCAACTCCATGATCACCGGTGCTGCGGAGCCCGAGAGGGCGAACATGTTCAGCACGCCGGCGTAGACCAGCCCGCTCACGGCACCCAGCACGTACAGCCCGAACAGCGCCAGACCCTGGGTGCGAACCGGCCCGAGCACCTGCTGGTTGGGCACGAACGCGGAGATCAGCAACGTGAAGACGGGCAGCCGGGCGGAGCACGTCATCAGCGGGGCGGCCATCATCGTGGCGATGCGGCGCCGCTCGCTGGGGATGGTGCGGGTGCTCATGATGCCGGGGATGGCGCAGGCGAACGACGACAGCATCGACACGAAGCTGCGTCCCTCCAACCCGAACCGACCCATCAACCGGTCGGCCAGGAATGCAGCGCGGGCGAGATAGCCCACCTTCTCCAGCACGGTGAGGATCAGGAACAGCAGGGTGATCTGCGGCAGGAACACCAGCACCCCACCCACGCCGGCCACCACTCCGTCACCGAGCAGTTCGCCCAGCCAGCCGGACAGGTGGTCCTTCAGCAGTGTGGACAGCGAGTTGAACGCGCTGTCCAGCCCGTCGATCAGCGGCGCGGCGAGCGTGAAGATGGCCTGGAAGAACGTCAGCATCACGGCCACGAACACCAGCACGCCCCACACCGGGTGCAGCAGCACGGCGTCGACACGCCGGGTGCGCCGGTCACGCCCCGGTGGGCGATACGCCGAACGCAGCACCGATGCCACCCACGCCGACCGCCGGCCGCTTTCCGCCGGCGGCGGCAGCACCGGGCTGGCCCACCCCTCGGGGTTGCCGAGCAGGGTGCGCACGTCGTCCAACCCGATGCCCCGGTGGCCGATGACACCCACCACCGGCACGCCGATGGCGGCGGCGAGCAACTCCAGGTCCAGCGACCCGCCGCGCACGGCCAACTCGTCGGTCATCGTGACGATCAGCGACGTGGGCAGGCCGAGGCGCAGCACGTCGGCCATGAACAGCAGCGAGCGCTCCAGGGTCGCCGCGTCGGCCACCACGGCGATGGCATCCGGCCGGTCCACCCCGGGAATCTCGCCCCGCAGGGCGTCGGCCACGATCTGCTCGTCCGGGCTGATGGCATCCAGCCCGTACGTGCCGGGCAGGTCCACCAGCGTCACGGGCCGGCCGCCGAGGTCCACCCGGCCCTCGCGCCGGCTGACGGTCACACCCGGATAGTTGGCCGTCTTGGCCCGCAGCCCGGTGAGCGCGTTGAACAGCGTCGTCTTGCCGGCGTTGGGGCTGCCGACGAACGCGACGTGCAGCGTGCCGGTGGCGATCGACCCGGTGGCCTCTGGCTCACAGTGCGACATAGGTCCCCTCGGCGGCGTCGCCCACTGCCACCTGCACCAGCAGGGCGTCCACCCGGCGGACTGCAAGGCGCGCCCGGCGTACTTCGTACACGGTGGGGTCGCCCAGCGGCGCCCGGCGCTCCACCGTGACCTCCGTGCCGGCCACGATCCCCAGGTCCTCCAGACGGCGGCCCTGGCCGTGCGGGCCGGGCTGCACCTCCACCACCGTGACCACGGCGCCCACGGGTGCATCGCAGAGCGCCATCACGCCGTCGACGACCCTCCGGGACGATTTCACGTTAGGTGAGCCTAAGCCGCTGCGTCACTGCCGACACATTCAGCGGGACAGCCACCCTTCCGTCACCCGCACCCACTGCGACCTGCCACGATCGCGGCATGGACCTCCATGACGTCCCGACGCCGGCGCTCGTCGTCGACCACGAACTGCTCAGCCGCAACCTGGAGGCGATGGCCGCGGCACGCCCGGGTGCTGCACTGCGCCCGCACGTGAAGGCCCACAAGTGCACCGCCCTCGCTGCCGCCCAGGCAGCGCACGGTCACGGCACCTTCACCTGCGCGACCACCCGGGAGGTGATCGGCATGGCGGCCGCGGGGCTGGGCTACGACCTGCTGCTGGCCAACGAGGTGCTCGATGTGCACCGCCTGCAGGAGATGGCGGCCGTCTGCCGCGACCACGGGGCCCACGTGACGGTGGCCGTCGACAGTGCAGAGACCGTGGACGCTGCGGCAGCCGCCGGTATCACCCGGGTGCTGGTGGACGTGAACGTGGGGCTGCCCCGCTGCGGCTGCGCCCCCGACCACGCCGGGCGCATCGCCGACCTGGCCCGGCGCGCTGCCATGACCGTCCGTGGGGTGATGGGCTACGAGGGCCACCTGATGATGGTGCTCGACCGGGCGGAGCGCCAGGCGAAGGTGGACGACGCGATGGACCGGCTGCTGGCGGCACATGACGTGGTGGGTGGCGACGTGGTCAGCGCCGGCGGCACCGGCACGTACGACCTCCACCATCGGGTGGGCGAGGTCCAGGCCGGCAGCTACGCCCTGATGGACACCGACTACTCCCGCCTCGGCCTCCCCTTCGTGCAGGCCTGCTGGTTGATCGGCACCGTCGTCAGCGCCAACTCGAAGTACGCGGTTGCCGACGTGGGGCTGAAGGCGATGGCCACCGACCACGGCAATCCCACGGTGGAACTGCTGGACGGCCCCGGCGCCGACGTGTGGTTCCTCAGCGACGAACACGTCACCTTCACCCCGCACACGGGGGTGGCCGACGTGGGCCAGCGGGTGCGGGTGACGCCCTCGCACATCGATCCCACGGTGGCCAAGCACGACACGATCTGGGTGGTCAACGGCCACGAGGTGGTGGACCGCTGGCCGGTGGACCTGCGCGGTTGGTGACCGGCCTCAGCCGTCCGGCTCGGCGGCCCGCCGGCGCAACGCGTCCACCAGCGCGGCGAACGCCCGGCCGCGGTGGGAGACCGCGTTCTTCTCCTCTTCGGACATCTCGCTGAACGTGCGCCCGCGACCCTCCAGGGGCATGAACACCGGGTCGTACCCGAAGCCGCGCTCGCCCCGCTCGGCCGTGGCGATCATGCCCTCGCACACGCCCTGCACGGCGATCTCGCTGCCGTCCGGGTAGACCACCAGCGCCACCGTGCGGAACCGTGCCGCACGGTTGGCCACGCCGTCCAACTGGCACAGCAGCTTGGCCCGGTTCTCCGCGTACGTGGCCGTGGGGCCGGCGTAGTAGGCGGTGTCCACGCCGGGCAGGCCGTCGAGGGCGTCCACGAACAGGCCGGTGTCGTCGGCCACTGCGGGCATACCGGTGGCGGCGCAGATGGCGGCGGCCTTCAGCCGGGCGTTGCCCTCCAGCGAGCCGGCGTCCTCCACCACGTCGCCCACGTCGGCGGGGCGGGGCACGATCTCCACCAGGCCGTCCAGCAGGGCGGCGATCTCGGCCATCTTGTGCGGGTTGGCGGTGGCGCTGACCAGCCGTGGCAGGGCGGCGGTCATCGGCCCGGCGTCCTCGGCGGCGGCGGGTCGGCCACCAGGGCCGCCTGCAGGTCGATGATCTCGGACAGGCCCTTCGTGGCCAGGCCGAGCAGCGCATCCAGCTCGCTGCGGCTGAACGCCTGGCCCTCGGCGGTGCCCTGCACCTCCACGAACCGCGGCTCCTCGCCCGGCGCCCCGAGCACCACCACGTTCATGTCCACCTCGGCTGTGGAGTCCTCCACGTAGGGCAGGTCCAGCACCGGCTGGCCGCCGACGATTCCGACGCTGATCGCCGCGCAGTAGGAGTGCAGCGGATGACGGCTGATGGCCTTGTTCTGCACCAGCCGGGTGAGCGCGTCGTGGAGGGCGAGGTAGCCGCCGCAGATGCTGGCGGTACGGGTGCCGCCGTCAGCCTGGAGCACGTCGCAGTCCACGATCACCTGCCGCTCCCCCAGCAGCTTCATGTCGCAGGCGGCGCGCAGGGAGCGGCCGATGAGCCGCTGGATCTCCACGGTGCGGCCGCTCTGCTTGCCCTTCGCGGCCTCGCGGTCGATGCGCTCGGGCGAGGCTCCCGGCAGCATCGAGTACTCAGCGGTCACCCAGCCCTAGCCCGAGTTGCGCATCCAGCGGGGCACGTCCTCGTCGATGCTGGCCGTGCACAGCACCCGGGTCTTGCCGAACGTCACCAGCACGCTGCCGGCCGCCATCTCGGTGTAGTCGCGCTCGAACGTGATCGGGCGGAGCTGGTCTGCGGTGCGGCCGTCAGGGCGGGGCATGGTGGGGTCCTCCGGGGATGGGATGGGGCGAATGGGTCAGTTGGGGTGCCACTGCAGGGCACCGCGCAGCTCGGGGCCGAGCAGGCGGCCACCGAGATCGGCGAACCAGGAGATGTCGCCGCTGGACAGGAAGCGGTGCTCGGCCACCTCGCCGCCGGGGGCGCGCAGCAGGCCCAGCCGGGCCAGCTCGTCGCGGGCGACGAACGCGGTCTCGTCCGCGCTGCTCACCAGCACCACGTCGGGGCCCATGACCTCGCCGATCACGCGGGCGAGGTACGGGTAATGGGTGCAGCCGAGCAGCAGGCTGTCCACCCCGGCGTCCTTCACCGGCGCCAGCAGCCGCTCGGCGAGGATGGTGACCTCCTCGCCGTGGGTCTGGCCGCGCTCCACGAACTCCACGAAGCCGGGGCAGGCGGCAGCGGTGAGCTGCACGTCGGCCCCCGTGGCGGCCACGGCCCGGTCGTAGGCGCCCGAGCCGATGGTGCCGACCGTGCCGATGACGCCCACGTGCCCGCTGCGGGTGGCCCGCACCAGCGCGTCGGCGCCCGGCTCCACCACGTCGATCACGGGCACCGGCAACTCGGCCTTCAGATCGTCGAGTGCGGCGGCCGACGCCGTGTTGCACGCCACCACCACGGCCTTGACGTCGAAGTCCTTCACCAGGCTCCAGGCGATCTGGCGGGCGAACTCGCGCACTTCCTCCTGCGGCCGGGGGCCGTAGGGGTAGCGGCCGGTGTCGCCGATGTAGACGAGGTGCTCGTCGGGCAGCAGATCGATCAGGGCGCGAGCGACGGTGAGCCCACCGAAGCCACTGTCGAACATCCCGATCGGGCGATCCATCGGGTCAAGGCTAACGGTGACGGCGGCGTCCGTCCGGGCTACCCGGAGATGACGAAGGCGATGGTGTAGGCGATGGAGTTGGTGGCGATGTGGGCGAGGATCGTGGCCAGCACGCTGTGTGCCCGGTAGCGGATCCAGCACCACCACAGCCCGGCCAGGGTGGTGCCGGCCACTCCGAAGACCACGGTGGCCACCGTGCCGGCCGGCCCATGGCCGAAGATCTTGGCGACGGCCTCGTTGTCCTCGTTGAGGTTGATCGCCGGCAGCACGTGCCACACGCCGAACAGCACCGACGCGGCCACCGACCCGCGCAGCACGCCCCAGCGGACCGCGAACAGCGCGGGTAGCACCCCGCGGAACGCCACCTCCTCCAGCAGGGCCGTGCCCAAGGGGATGCGGATGAAGGCGTGGTACACCCAGGTGGCCGTGTCGCCGTCCACCCGGCGGTCTTGGTAGAGGTCGTGGAAGGCCGGCATGGCGACCGCCACCAGCAGCAGCACCAGCGTGATGGTGAACAGCGACACGCCCCACAGCGCGCCCCGCCGCCACTCCCCCAGGCCCATCGTGGGCAGTGCGATCACCCGCCGGGCCAGCACCACGATGGCCACCGCGACGGCGACGTTCCAGGGGATGTAGATCCACCCCGGCAGCACCCGGTTGGTGAGCACGTTGGCGGCAGCGAGGACTGCGACCACCGCAGCAACCACCGTCGCCCACGGCGTACGCTCAGCGCGTGCAACGACCGCCACGAGCCGAGCGTACCCCGTGACTTCAGACCCTCCGCAGGAGCGCGACACCTACATTGACTTCCTCCGGGCGTTCAGCCTGCTCGTCGTGGTGGCCTGGCACTGGGTGTTCACGATCGTGATCTGGAAAGACGACGGCCCGCACGCCACCAACCCCATCGGGTTCACCACCGGCCTGTGGGCGGCCACCTGGCTGCTGCAGGTGATGCCCCTGTTCTTCTACGTTGGCGGCTACTCCCACCTGGTGGCGTGGGAGCGCGCCCGCAGCCGCGGCGAGCGGCTGGGCAGTTTCGTGTGGAAGCGGATCACTCGGCTGGCCGTGCCGGCGCTGATCCTCCTGGCGGTGTGGGTGACGCTCGGGGTGATCCTCGGCAATGTGTTCAACGCCGAGTGGGCCGGGCGGGCCGTACTGCTGGTGGTCAGCCCACTGTGGTTCATGGCCGTGTACCTGGTGCTGGTGGCGTTGCTGCCGATCTTCCTGTGGCTGCACCGCCGATGGGACACCATCGTGCTCGTCTGGCTCGGTGCGGCCGCCGGCGCGGTGGACATCCTCCGCTTCCGGTACGGGTACGAGTGGCTGGGCCTGGTCAACATGATCACGGTGTGGGGGCTGTGCCACCAGCTCGGGTTCTTCTACGACCGGCTGGTGCACGCCGCCCGCCGCACGGACTGGACCCTGCTGTGGGCCGGGCTGGCGGGCCTGGCCGGGCTGGTGTTCTCCGGCCTGTACCCGGGGTCGATGGTCGGCGTGCCCGGCGAACGTTCGAACATGGCGCCGCCGACGCTGTGCATCGTGGCGCTCGTGCTGTTCCAGGCCGGTGTGGCCGAGGCCATGCGTCCGGCGATGCAGCGCCGGCTGGAACGCCCACGCTGGCAGCGGGCGAACGAGACCATCAACCGGTTCTCCATGCCCCTGTTCCTGTTCCACACCACGGGGATGGCGCTGGAACGGGCGGCCCGCTACGCGCTGGCCGGGGAGGAGAACGAGGCCCGCGAACCCACGCTGGGCTGGTGGCTGTACCGGCCGCTGGCGTTCGTGGGCCCGCTGCTGTTCACCCTGCCCGTGATCTTCCTGTTCGGCCGGCGGTGGGTCCGCTCCGGCCGCCGCGCGTCCGCCACCTCCGCGGCCTGAGCCACCGTGCTGCTCGCCACCTTCCTCGCGCTCGGCGCGGCCGTGATCCACGCCGGCTGGAACTTCGTCGCCAAGGCCGCGGACGGCGACCGCCACATGGTGCTGTGGGCCCAGTTCCTGATGGCGGGGCTGCTGTGCCTGCCGCTGGCCGTGGGCAACCATGTGCTGTTCGGCATGCCTGGCAAGGCCTACCTGTTCGCCGCGATGAGCGGGCTGGTGCACATCCCCTACGTGGTGCTGCTGGCCAAGGCGTACACGGTGGGCGACTTCTCGGTGAGCTATCCGATCGCCCGCGGCGGCGGCGCGGCCCTGGCAGCGGTGGGTGGCGTGCTGTTCCTCTCCGACCACCTCACCGGATGGCACGTCGCCGGGATCAGCGTGGTCATCGCGGGGCTCGGCCTGCTGGCGCTCGGCGGAGCGCGCCCCCACGTGCTGATCGCGCTCGCCGTGGCCCTGACGGTCGGCGTGTACTCGGTGCTCGACGCCGCCGGGTCGCGCACCAAGCCCGACACCATCGCCTACGTCTTCCTGACGATGATCGCGACCGCCACCACGAACACCACGTACGCGCTCGCCACCGGCCGGGGCGCCGAGATGGTGGCGGTCCTGCGCCGGCGCTGGAAGACCAGCCTGTTCACGGGCGTCGCCAGCACCGTCACCTACGGGATGGTCGTGGTGGCCTTCCGCCTGGCGCCCGTCGGCTACGTGACGGCCCTCCGGGAGTGCAGCGTGGTCCTGGCCGCGCTGGCGGGCTGGCGGCTGCTCGGCGAGGGCGACCACCGCCGCCGCCTGGCCGCCGCAGGACTGGTGGCCGGCGGCATCCTGCTGCTGGTGCTCGGCCGCGGTTGAGACCGCTCGCCCCGGTGCGGGACCCGGCGGTGGTCAGGTGATGCTGTAGAGGCGGCCGGTGATCACGATCCGGTAGTACGTGCTGGTGGGCAGGCCGCTGAGCTTCGAGCAGGCCACCAACTGGGCCGTCATCGGGCCGTTGTTGGCCGAGATGTTGGCGATCGTCGTGTAGTAGGGGTACGTGACCCGCTTGTCCACCACGCGGTAGTTGTACCAGTGGCCGTCCGAGCCCAGCAGGGAGAACGAGTCGCCGTTGGTCAGCACGTGCAGGTAGTAGAAGGGTGCGTTGCCGGTGGTGCGATGGCCGAACAGCATCACGTTGCCGGGCGTGGCCACGTTGGCCAGATCGCTCCAGGTGGCGGCGTAGCCCTGGTTGGCGATGGAGTCCAGGTTGGTGCCGCTCTTGATGCCCACCAGCACGCTGGCCTTGGCGGAGTAGACGGCGGTGGCCTTGTTGCTCGTGTAGTTCGGGTTGGTGGGCACCGGCTGGGTGGCCGCGGACGGGGTGCCGAGGAACCAGCCGGCCACGTCACCGATCAGGTGCATGCCACTGTTGGTGAACAGGGCGACCCCACGGCCGGACACCCGCGAGATGGCGTGGTTGGCGATGATCTGGTCCCACCCGGTGACGTTGAGATTCGACGAGCCGGGCCGGGTGACGCCCGCCGGGTAGGCGGTGACATAACCCTTGTCCCACGGCTGGGTGCCGGTGATGTTCATCGCCACCGCGGAGATGCCGGAGAACGGCGCGCCCACGGAGAACTCGTACGTGCTGCCACCCCATGGCGCCATGGTGCGCAGTTGGCGGGTGTCCAGCAGCCGCAGCGGCGAAGTGGGCACGAACAGGCCGTCGGTGCCGGAGGCGGTGTCGGGCCCGGTGTACCAGCCCACCAGGTCGACGATCAGATGGCCACCGCCGGCGCTGAAGATGTTGAAGGTCTGAAGCCCGTTGAGCGGCACGATGGCCTGGCCGGCGCGGGTCTGCCCCACGGTGTCCAGGTTCACCGAGCTGACGTTGGGGCGGTTCTCGCCGGTGGGGTACGCCGTCCAGTAGCCGGGATTGCCGGTGACGGCGGTGATGGTGACCAGCGCGGCCGCCTGGCCGGAGGGCAGCCCGGCGGTGCCGAGGTTCACCGGCGTGACCGAACCGGCACCCACGCCGTACCCACGGTCCCGCGTGTCGAAGATGCGCACGGCACCCGACGCCAGCGTGGTGAGCCGCCCCTCGGACACTCCCCCGGCGACGGGCACGTACACGCCCACCAGGTCCACGGCGAGGTTCATCGACGTGCTGCGGAACAGGTCGATCGAGCCGTTGGCCCCGATCTTCACATGGGCCATGTTGGCGATGGTTCGCCCGGCCACGTCGGAGTTGACGGTGGACGTGGTGGGCAACGCTTCACCGGACGGGTAGACGGTGACGTACCCCTTGCCGCCGGCACCGATGATGGTGACGTTGACCACGGCCGCGGTGGCGTTGGCCGGGACGCCATCGCCGCCCAGGATGTCCACACGGATGGTGGACGCCCCCACGGTGGTGAACCCGTAGGCGCCCTGGCTGGGACGGGTGTCGGCCAGGCGCTGCGGCGTGACGGCCACGTACGCGGAGGCGCCGGCAGGAAGGGCTGCCGCCGCGGGCGCTGCTGCCACGGCGCCGACAGCAGTCACGAAGGTGACGAGGGCGAGCGCCAGGCGGAGGGCGTGCGCGCGCACGGTGGGGGCTCCCGTCGAACTCACGGCGGCGAGTCTAGGCAGTTGGCCGCGACCGACGTTGGCGCGCCGGCAGCCACTCAGAAGTAGATGATCTGTTCCGCCTTGGCTTCGGCTTCGTCGAGGTCGTCGGTGTAGGCGCCGGTGCTGAGGTATTTCCAGCCGCCGTCGCAAACGATGAACACGATGGTGCCGGACTCGATCTGCGAGGCGACCTTCACCGCGCCGGCCAGGGCGGCGCCGGACGAGATCCCGGCGAAGATGCCCTCGGCCACCAGGCGGCGAGTCCACTCCAGGCTCTCCCGCGGGCGCACCACGCGCTTGCGGTCCAGCAGTTCGAAGCCGTGCCAGTTCTCGAACACGGGCGGGATGTACCCCTCGTCCAGGTTGCGCAGCCCCTCGACCCGCTCGCCCAGCGGCGGTTCGATGGCGATGATCTGGATGTCCGGGTTCTGCTCCTTCAGGAACCGGCCGGTGCCCATGAGGGTGCCGCTGGTGCCGAGACCGGCGACGAAGTGGGTGATCTCGGGGCAGTCGCGCCAGATCTCCGGGCCGGTGCCCTCATAGTGGGCGCGGGGGTTGGCGTCGTTGGCGTACTGGTAGAGGAAGCACCACTCGGGGTGCTCGGCGGCCATCTGCTGGGCTCGGCGCACCGCGCCGTTGCTGCCTTCCTCGCCGGGAGTGAGGATGAGTTCGGCGCCGAACACCTCCAGCATCTGGCGGCGCTCGATCGACACGCTGGTGGGCATGAGGATCTTGATCGGGTAACCCTTCATCTGGGCGATGGCAGCCATGGCGATGCCGGTGTTGCCGCTGGACGGCTCGATGATCGTCTGGCCGGGGTGCAGGCGCCCGTCCTTCTCGGCGGCCTCGATCATCTGGCGGGCGATGCGGTCCTTCACCGAACCGAACGGGTTCTGGCTCTCCAGCTTGGCGACGATCCGCACGTTCGGGTTGGGCGACAGGCGGCTGACGTCCACCATCGGCGTGTTGCCGATCATGTCCAGCACGTTCTCGTTGATGACCATCCGGGACCCCTCCTGCGAGTGCCTCGTGCAACCCGGTGGTTTCGCCGAGTATTCCGATCAGCCCGGTCGAGATTCTACCCGGGACCGGCCGGTCAGGCCACGGCAACCGGCTCCTCGGCGATCTCACCGCCGGCGATGCGGTAGCTGCGGGTCTCCGGCGCCTCCCGCTTGAGCGAGACGATCACGTAGTGCCAGTTGGGATCCGGCGCCTGGGCCACGTCCGTGGGGCTGGGGTACGGCTCGCTGTGCGTGTGACTGTGGAACACGCCGATGATCTCCAGCCCGTCGTCCTCGGCAGCCATCTCGGCGCGCAGCATCTCCTTGCCGGGGATGGCGTAGACGCGTGCGCTGGCGGTCTCGTTGGTGGTGGGCACGAAGCGGTGCACCCGCTGGCCCCTCCCCACCAGCAGCCCGCAGGCCTCCAGCGGGTAGCCGGCATAGGCATGGGCGATCATCGCGGCGAACGCGGCGGCCGGGAAGTGCAGCGGGGCGGGTGCGCCGGCGGGCGGGTTGGCAGGGGAATCGACGGCCATCGGGCGGAAGGGTACCGCTACCCTTGGCCGTCCCATGGCCCCGCACCGCGACCGCACCACCCAGGGTGGAGACCGCAAGATCATCGCCAGCAACCGTCGGGCGCGCCACGACTACAGCATCCTCGACACCATCGAGGCGGGGATCGTGCTCAGCGGCAGCGAGGTGAAGGCACTGCGCGAGGGCCACGCCCAACTAGCCGACGCGTTCGCCCGGATCATCCGCGGGCAGGTGTGGCTGGACGGGGTGCACATCCCGCCGTACCAGATGGCCAAGGGCTTCGGCGCCCACGACCCGGACCGCGCCCGCAAACTGCTGCTGCACGCCAAGGAGATCGAGAAGCTGGACCGCATGGTGGCCAACGAGCACCTCTCGCTCATCCCGCTGGCGCTGTACTTCAAGGACGGCCGGGTGAAGGTGGAACTGGGCATGGCCAAGGGCCGCCGCAAGGCCGACAAGCGTCAGGTGCTGGCCGAGCGGGACTCCAAGATGGAGATCGCCAAGGCGCTCGGCCGGCGGGCCAAGGGCAAGGAGTGACGATGTCGCAGTTGGCGCTGGTGCGTCCGCCGAGCCCCCGGCTGGCGGAGGGCCTGTTGACCCACATGGAGCGCACGCCGGTGGACGTCGCGCTGGCGGTGCGCCAGTGGGAGGGCTACGTCGGCGCGTTGCACGCCCGCGGCTGGGAGACCGTGGAGGTGCCCGCCGCGCCGGACTGCCCGGACAGCGCGTTCGTGGAGGACACGATGGTGGTGTTCCGCGACGTGGCGGTGCTGGCCCGGCCGGGTGCGGACGAACGCAAGCCCGAGGTCGCGGCTGCGGCCGCCGCAGTGGAGGCGCTCGGCTACCGCTGCGTGGCGGTGGAGGCGCCGGGCACGCTGGACGGCGGCGACGTGCTGAAGGTCGGGTCCACCGTGTACGTGGGCCTCGGCGGGCGCACCAACGCCGAGGGCATCGCCCAGGTGGCCGCTGCGCTGGAACCCGTGGGTGCCACGGTGGTGGCCGTGCCGATCACCAAGGTGCTGCACCTGAAGTCGGCGGTCACCGCGCTGCCCGACGGCACGATCATCGGGTGGGAGCCCGCCGTGGACGACACGTCGGCGTTCCCGTCGTTCCTTGCCATGCCGGAGGAAGGTGGCGCTCACGTGGTGCTGCTGGACGACCGCACGCTGCTGATGTCCGCCGGCTGCCCACAGTCTGCCGCGCTGCTGCGGGCGCGCGGCTACGAGGTGGTGGAGGTGGACATCTCCGAGTACGTGAAGCTCGAGGGCTGTGTCACCTGCCTCAGCGTGCGCTTGCGCGAGGCGCCGGGCCGGTAGCCGTCACCCGGCCGCATCCCAGGCCTCCCGGTAGGCGGTGGCCAGGGTGGCCACGGTGTCGTGGGCGTTCAGGCCGCTGGGGTTGGGCAGCACCCAGAGCGGCACACCGCCCAGCCGTTCGGGCTGCCGGCCCTGCTGTGCCTTCGGGCGGGAGAACGCCTGGCGGTAGGCGGTCAGGCCGAGGACCGCCACCACCTTGGGGCGTGGACGCATGGCCGCCACCTTGGCATCGAGCGCTTCGCCCCCGGTCAGTAGTTCGGCGCGGGTCAGTTCGTCGGCTCGGGCGCTGGCGGTGGGCACGATGTTGGTGATGCAGATGCCCAGCTTGGCGAGCATGCGCAGGTCGGCCGGCTGCATGCCCTCGCTGGCGTCCACCAGCGTCGGGGTGATGCCGGCGGCGTGGAGGGCGGGCCAGAAGCGGTTGCCCTTGCGGGCGAAGTGGGCGTTGACGGCCGCGGTCCACAGGCCGGGGTTGATGCCCACGAACAGGAGGCGCGGGCGCGGCGCCACCAGGTCGTCGACCAGGTGGCCGTGGAACGCCTGGAGTTCGGCGCGGGTGAACCGGGCCGTCACGGCCGCAGGGGCATCAGCCGACGATCTCGCTGATCTGCATGGCGGGCGCGATGTTGGTGTAGTTGGCCACATCAGCCATGATCTCGCCGGTCTTCGGTGAGCCCATCGCCGCCTGGAACTGTTCCATCGAGTCGTAATAGAAGTGCACGGCGGCGACGTTGGGGCCGTTGACGCCCTTGTCGATCTCGGCCTTCACCGGGCTCCACGCGGCCACGCACATGGGTACGTGGGTGTTGGCGTAGTAGTCGTGGTCGAAGGTGCTGCCCTCGCCGCTGGGGTAGGTGACGCTCACTCGGATCATGGGCGCGAACCGTAGGTCGAAACCCGGCGCGACGGCGAGGCGTGCGCACGCGAGACTGCCCGGCATGACATTCGAGGTGCAGCCCATCGGGCACGTTCGCAACGAGCGGGCCGACGCCGTCGACGACCAGTGGGATCTGGTCAACAGCACGATCCAGCTGGACCTCGATGTGGTCGATGCAGCGGCCACCGACGGGCTGCGCGACTTCTCCCATGTGGAGGTGGTGTTCGTGTTCGACCGGGTGGATCCCGCGGGCGTGTGCCGCGGGGCCCGCCACCCGCGGGGCAACCCGGAGTGGCCGATGGTGGGCATCCTCGCCCAGCGCGCCAAGGACCGTCCGAACCGGATTGGCACGTGCGTCTGCGAGCTGATGGCGGTGCGGCCGGGCGGCGTGGTGGAGGTGCGCGGGCTGGATGCCATCGACGGCACGCCGGTGCTGGACATCAAGCCCTACATGGCCGAGTTCGGGCCGCGTGGCGACGTGCGCCAGCCGGCGTGGAGCCGCGAGTTGATGACGGAGTACTGGCAGGCGGCAGCGGCGGCGTCGGGCCGCTTGGACGAGGCCGTGGCCGCGGCGTGGCTGGCGGAGGTGCGCCGGTCGCCAGCGGAGTCCGGCACCGTGGAGCTGATCGTCCGCCGGCCGGCGGTGGACGATCGTGAGGTGGTGGAGGTCGGCGAGCTGGACCTGACGGTGGGGCTGGTGGGCGACAACTGGAAGGCCCGAGGCAGCCGTAGCACGCCGGACGGCTCGGCCGAGCCGGAGGCCCAGCTGAACCTGATGAACAGCCGCTGCGCCGAGCTGGTGGCCGGTGGCCGGGAGCGCATGCATCTGGCCGGCGACCAGCTGTTCGTGGATCTCGACCTGTCGTACGACAACGTGCCGCCCGGCACCCGCCTGGCGCTCGGCACGGCAGTCATCGAGGTGACGGCCAAGCCCCACACCGGCTGCGCCAAGTTCACCCGCCGCTTCGGCCTGGCCGCCCACCGGTGGATCAACGGTGTCACCGGCAAGCAGTACAACTTGCGCGGCATCTGCGCAGTGGTGGTGCAGCCGGGCACGGTTCGCCGGGGCGACACCATCTCCAAGGTGTCCTGACGGTGCCGCCCGCCGGGGCCGCCTTCCGCTCCGCCCGGGCGAGCCGGTCCGTCGACTCACATGTGCCCGCGTTCTCGTCAGTTCGATTTCGATTCGCCGTCACACCCTGAGTTTCGTCACGTGGAGATTCGCCGACGGGGCGGCGCAGGGAAGCGGACCGGGGTCGGTACCGTCAAGGGGCGTATGAGCCAGGGGCACAGCAGCGAGCGCACGACGACGGTCCGGTTCCCGGAAGGGTTCCTGTGGGGGGCGGCGACGGCGGCCTACCAGATCGAGGGCGGCGCTGAGGATGGCGGCCGGGGCCGGTCCGTGTGGGACGACTTCTCACACACCGAGGGCAAGGTGGCGCACGGCCACACGGGTGACATCGCCTGCGACCACTACCACCGGCTGGACGAGGACCTCGCGCTGATGGCCGACCTCGGGCTGCAGTCGTACCGCTTCTCCATCTCCTGGTCCCGCGTGCTGCCGGGCGGGTTCGGCGAGGTGAACCGGGAGGGGCTGGACTTCTACCACCGCCTGGTGGACGGTCTGCTCGCCCGCGGCATCGTGCCCAACATCACCCTGTTCCACTGGGACCTGCCGTCCGCGCTGGAGGAGCACGGCGGCTTCCGCAGCAGGGACACCGTGCACTGGTTCGCCGACTACGCCGCGCTCATCGCCCGCGAGTTGGGCGACCGGGCGCCGATGATCGCCACGTTCAACGAGCCGTGGTGCTACGCCTACCTCGGCCACGCCGACGGCCATCACGCGCCGGGCCTGCGCGACGACAAGGCCGCGGTCACCGTGGCCCACCACCAACTGCTGGCCCACGGCCTGGCCGTGGACGCCATGCGGGCGGAGCGGAACGACCTCTCGCTGGGCATCGTCATCAACCCGTCGCTGGCCCGCAGCGAGGGCGAGCCGCCCGCGCCCGCGGACGCGCTCCGCCGGATCGACGGCATTCAGAACCGCTGGTGGTTCGATGCACTGCTGACCGGCCAGTACCCGGCCGACGTGATGGAGGGGTTCGGCGCCCTCGCCGACGCCGTGCTGCCCGGCGACCTGGAGCAGATCGCCCGGCCGCTGGACTGGATCGGCCTGAACTGCTACTTCGACAGCCTGTTCAGTGGGCTGGACCCCGACCCCGCTCAGGCCGGGGCGCCCGGCAACCAGCCCGTGCTGTCGTTCCCCACCGTGCGCAGCGTGCGCCCCGCGCCGGTGCGGGCGGAACACACCGACATGGGCTGGCCGATCACCCCCGACGGGTTCCGCGAACTGCTCGTACGCCTGCACCACGACTATCCGGACCTGCCGCCCGTGTACGTCACGGAGAACGGGTGCGCCTACGACGACCCGGTGGTGGATGGGGTGTGCGACGACCAGCGCCGCATCGCCTTCCTCACCCGCTACCTCACCGCGCTGCGGGCGGCGATGGACCACGGCGTGGACGTGCGTGGGTACTACCAGTGGTCGCTGTTCGACAACTTCGAGTGGGCCTTTGGGTACGACCAGCGCTTCGGCCTGGTGCATGTGGACTTCGACACGCTCACCCGCACACCCAAGGCGTCGGCCCACTGGTATCGCGGGGTGGTGGCCGCCAACGGCCTGCCGGGGTGACGCCTAGTCCAGGGTGGAGGCGTGCAGCCGGTTGATCGTCGGCCGGACGATCAGCGTGTAGGTGTCGGCCAGTGCCACCTCACGGTGGGCGGCCTGGGCGGCCAGGCGCTCCGGGTCCAACGCCACGGTCATGAACGCCTGGCGGCTGGGGAAGGCATTGAACCGCACCTGGTCCCACGTGCGGCCGTCACCGAGGATGGTGCCCTCGGCCCGCAGCCACGCCGCGATGCGCACCCCGTTGGGAACTGCCACCTTCGCCGCGTGGTCCGTGTAGGTGGCCATCTCCGTGACGCTCTCCGGCTCCTTGAACTTCAGCACGTGCACCACCATCACGTCGCCGTCGTCGGCGGTGGGTGGGAAGGGCACGTCGTCCCACGAGGGCGCGTCGGCGGGCAGTTCCGGCACGGGCATGGGGAGGCAGCCGATGACGATGGTCTCGGCCATGCCGGCGTCCTTGTGCTCGTGCAGCGCCTGGAAGTCCGGCCGCTGCTGCATCTCGATGAACGCCCGCCGGCTCGGGTACTTGACGATGCCGATGCGGTCCCACTTGGGCGTGTCGTTGAGGAACTGGGTGTCCACGTCGCCCACGAACACGGGCTCGGCGCCGATCGCCGTGAGTGGCCCGATCGGCGCGTACAGGTCGTCGGCCTCGCGGCCGGTGAGGGTGGTCTGGCGCCCGTCGGCGTAGTCGGCGCGCTCGCGGTAGCGCATCAGGTTCACCATCCAGATCGGCCCGTCGTCGTCCGGCGGCGTGGTGGCCAGGCGGATGGCGTAGTCCTTGTCGATCTGGCCGTAGCGCATGGTGACGTCCTTCCCCTCCGGTGGTCGGCAGCATGCCACACCAGCGCTGTTCTGTCACGATGAATGTCATTAGATCCGGCACCGCCGAAGAACCCGACCAGGCATTCCCGTTCCAGTACGCTCCCGCGAATGGCTGCACGGGGGCGCAGCGGCACTGCGGCACGGACGGGCGCATTGGTGACGGCCGTGGCAATGCTCGCCGGGGCAACACCCGTCGCGGCCGCGCCCCTGCCCACTCCAGCCCGCCTCGCTGCGGTCGCCGCACCCACCCCGGCCGGCAGCACCGCCGCCTATCAGCCCATCGGCCCGTTGCGCGCCGCCGACACCCGGTTGGAGGAGTGCGGCTGCACCGTGCTGGAGGACGGCACCGTCCGCGTGCAACTGGTGGGCGCCGGCAGCGAGTTGGCCGGGGTGCCCGAGGCCACCACTGCGGTGATGGTGGCGGTGTCCGCACCACCCGCCGCGGTCGGCGGGTACGTGCAGATCTGGCCGGCCGGCGGGCCGGTGCCCTCTACCTCCGTGCTCAACCTGTCCACCCGCAGCGCAGTCAGCAACAGCGCGGTCGTACCGCTGGGCGAGGGCGGTGCCGTGGACATCCGCTCGTCCACCCCCGTGGACCTGGTGCTCGACCTGTTGGGCGTTTTCACCCCGGCCACGTCCGCCACGGCGGGTCGCTTCCAACCCCTCGCACCGGACCGCCTGCTGGACACCCGCACCGGCGACCCGCTGGAGCCGGGCGGGGCCGTCACCGTGGCGCTGCCCGAGGGCGTACCGTCCGACGCCACCGCCGTGGCCGTGAACGTCACCAGCGTGGGCGCGCCGCGGGGCTTCTTCTCCGCGCACCCCGCCGGCGCCGAGGCCAACGGCACGTCCTTCATGAACGTGGACGGCACGGGCGCGCCGCGAGCCGGAGCCGTGGTCGTACCGGTGTCGGCAGACGGGTTCGTGGTCACGGCTTCGCCTGGCGGGCACCTGATCGTGGACATCACCGGGTGGTTCACCGGAGAGTCCGCCGACGACAGCAGCGACGGACTGTTCGTGCCCGCTGTCCCCCAGCGCCTGCTGGACACCCGCACCGACCCGCCCCGGGTGTGGCCGGGCGGCACCCGCGAGATCCCCCTGCCGGTGCAGGCCGCCGCGCTGGTCACCAATGTCACCGCTGTCGCCCCCGATGCCCGCAGCTACATCACCGCCTACCCTGCCGGCACCGCACGGCCCGGCACCTCGACGCTGAACACCGCCCATCGCAACGCCACCACCGCCAACCAGGCCATCGTGCCGGTCAGCGACCGGGGCATGGCCTTCTTCTCCAACCGGGGCGCCGAGCTGGTGGTGGACCTGCAGGGCTGGTTCACCGGTACCCCGGTGGCCGCCACGCAACCGGTTCCTCCGAACACTCCGCCCGTGCCGCACGTGCTGATGATCGGCGACAGCTCGCTCGGCGGGTTCACGATCGTGCCGCAGGCGAAAGCCACGTTCCAGGGTTATTCGTACGTGTACGACGCCGAGCCGTGCCGCCGCCTGGTGCGGGAGTCCTGCATCAGTTCGTACACGAACGTGAAGCCGAACACCGCGCTGAAGGCGATCCAGGGCTGGCAGGGCCCGTTCGACATCGTGGTGATCAAGACCGGCTACAACGACGTGATCACCAACTTCGAGACGCACGTTCGCCAGATCATCGACGCGGCGCGGGCCAAGGGGGCGAAGATGATCCTCTGGCTCACCTACAGCGAGGGGCCGGTGGTCAGCCGGTACTGGGCACAGAACGATGTGCTCCGCCAGTTGGCCGCGTCGCCCGAGTTCCCCGACCTGGTGATCGCCGACTGGCGCACGTACGCCGGCCACTCATCGGGGTGGTACTCGTCGGACCGGTTGCATCTGCTGGGCCTCGGCGTGTGGGCCACCGGTGACTACATCTCCCGCTGGATCGCCCACCTCAGCCACCTGCCCTGCCCGCAGCCGTGGGCGCCGGGTGAAGCGGCGAACCCGGTGTGCCCCAGCCCCGATGGCGTCCTCGCCTACACCGGCGTCCTGCCGGACATCCGCGGCCTGTATTTGTGAAGCCGGCCGCGCCCGGTGGGCGGTAGCGTGAGGGCAGTTCACACCACGGGGCTGACTGGTTTCGACATCAGATTCGTCGTGCGAGCGTGCGACCCGAGTTGCTCAGACTCGCTAAACGGGGCAACCCAAAGAATTGCCAACGAGCAGTTCGCTCTCGCCGCCTGATCTGATCAGGTAGTGAAGAGACATCGTGACCAGAAATGGCGCACGGGGCCGATCCACCGCAGCCCGGCAACAGAAGCGGGGGATGGCAGCGGGAAAGACTGCTGGCGTCGGGAAAGACCGATGACCGTTCGGAAAGACGAGCCGCGGGCAACCGGGTAACCGGAAGCCAGCCGACCCGCCGGTCCCTCTGCGTCAGAGGGTGAGTCGGGAATGGTCGTAGCACGGGCGTACGTCGCCTGATGGACGGGGGTTCGATTCCCCCCAGCTCCACCAACCAAAGACCGAGGAAGGCGTCCTCGTAACCTGTCGGTTCAGCTGAACCGCCGACGCCGCCGACGAGCGATCGCGAGATCCCCCGACGCGGGTACCGAATGTCCCCCGTAGAGCGACCTTCGGTGACTGCGTCGGAAGTCGGCTCCAGGCCGTGACGTTGCGAGAGGTCACGACCTACTCAGTCGTCGGTGTCGACGTCGGTCAGGTCCTCCACGTGCAGCGCGATGCCGAGGTTGTCGGTGAGCGTGCCGACCGCGTCGAGCACGGCATCGAGGTCCACGACGATCGGCACGCTGAGGTGGGTGGTGATCTCGAAGCCGTTGCCGCCATCGGTGCCCGTCGGCCCCACCACCGTGCCGAGCCGCAGGATGTTGATGCCGAACCCGCTGATCGTGGTGGAGATCTCGTGGACGATGCCCGGGCGGTCGTCGCCGGTGAACCGCAGGCGCACGTCCAGCGCCTCGGGGGCTTCGGCGGGCTCCTCGATCTGCTGGGCCGTGATGTGCAACCCCTGCTCGCGCAGGATCAGCAGGTTGGTGAGCAGTTCGTCGACACGGTCGTCATCCACCTCCACCACCACCACGCCGGCGAACGTGCCGGCGATCTCCGCCAGCTCACTGCGCTTCCAGTTCGCCTCGTGGAACCGGACGACGTCGGCCAGTTCGGCGACGACACCCGCCCGGTCGCGCCCGATGATGGTCAGCACCAACTCGATCATCCGGTCACTCTGCCACGCCATCCGACGACCTCCACTCATCGCGACGCGACCGGCGTAGGCGACCAGCCGGCCCTGCTCAGCCCTGCCAGCAGCGGATCACCTCGTCCGCCACCCGCACCGGGTCGACCATCGGGGCGACGTGTCCGAGGCCGTCGAAGTGGACCTGGGTGACGTCGGGGAGGAGACGAGCGGCCACGGCCGCCATGTGCTTGTAGATGTCCTGCGAGTGCTCGGTGGTCGCCACGGTGACCGGGCAATGAACCAGGCCCAGCGAGGAGAACGGGTTGGCGCCCTCGCCGGTCCGGTAGGTGCCCTCCATGGCGGCGAAGATCGACCGCAGCATCGCCACCTCGTTCACCGGTGTGCAGCGCAAGGTGACCGAGCCGTCGGCCACCTCCGCGAACCCCGCTTCCACGAAGGCCGCCAGCACGCCCGGTTGCCAGCCGGCGAAGACACCACGGCCCTCGTACCGCTCGGCCACGGCAGCGCGGGACGGGAACGTGGCCCTGCGGCGGGCGAACGCGTCCAGCGTCTCGGCGTGCGCGGGCGCGAGGTGGGCGCGCACACCCGGATCGGCGGGGTCCATAGCGGTCGGCTCCATCACGAACATCCGCCGGAAGGCCGCCGGCCGGGATGCGGCCGCCAGCAGCAGGTCGGTGGCCCCGGCGCTGTGGCCGACGGCGAAGGCGTCCTGCAGGCCGAGTGCGTCGATCACCCGAACGGCGTCGTCGGCGAAGTCGGTGAAGTCGTACGCGTCCGCGGGCGCACTGCTGGCACCGTGCCCGCGGCGGTCCACCGCGAACAGGTCGAACCGGCCCGCCAACTGCTCGACCACGCCAGTCCACGTCGCCGCGCAGAACCCGGTGCCGTGCGCCAGCAGCGCGGCGGGCCTCCCGGGCGCAGCACGGTGATGCACGACCACGTGGCCGGCCGCCACCGGGACATGGAGCACATCGTCGAAGGCCGGGCGCACGTCGCCGAGCGTAGGGCCACGAACCTCACTCCTAGGGAGCGGACCTCGCGCGAGCATGGAGCATGATCCTTCGACAAGTGGTGGTGTTCGACGCCAGCGATCTCGGCGCGGAGAGTGCCTTCTGGGCCGGCATGATCGGTGGGCGGGTGCTGGCTGACGACGACTGGCACAGCGTGGTGGACGACCAGGACCGCTGGGTCATCGGTGTGCAACTCGCACCGAACCATGTGCCACCCGAGTGGCCGGACGGGAGCCCGCAGCAGCTGCACCTGGACCTGCACGTCACCGACTTCCCCGCGGCCCACGAGCGGGCGATGACGCTCGGGGCCCGGCTGCTGCAAGCTGCACCGGACCTCACCGCAGCCGAGGGCTACCAGGTCTACGCCGACCCGGCCGGGCACCCCTTCTGCCTCGGCTGGGGCCAACCGGACGAGGAGGCCGTCCGTCGCTACGTGGCCCGCCAGACTGCCGACAACTGACTGCTGCCCGCCGGGGTACGGTTCGGCGATGACCGACCTCAGCGAGTTCGCCCGCCTCGTGCCACTCGACCACGGGCTCAGCGTCGTCGTGACGCGCCGTGCGGACCTCACGCCGCAGACCAGCGTCGTCAACGCCGGAGTCACCTCCCACCCACTCACGGGCGAGCCGGTGGTGGCCTTCGTCGCCGGTGGGCGCGCCCGCAAGCTGAGCCACCTGCGCGCCGACCCCACGATCTCCGTGGTGCTGCGCGCCGGATGGCAGTGGGCGGCAGTCGAAGGGACGGCCACCCTCATCGGGCCCGATGATCCCGCGCCCGGGGTCGACAATGAACGGTTGCGGGTGCTCCTGCGGGAGATTTTCACCGCCGCCGGTGGCACCCACGACGACTGGCCGACCTACGACCGCGTGATGCGCGAGGAACGGCGCACGGCCGTGCTGGTCACCCCGACGCGGTGCTACTCGAACCCGGCGTGATCGCCGCCAGCGCCGCCAGTACGGCCAGCACCACCAGCGCCACGGCGACCGAGATGAACCCGCCGACCAGGTCGCGCCCGGTCTGGAACAGGGCCTTCAGCACGAACAGGTGAACCATCGACGCGGCCAGCACGAGCAGCCATGTCCTCCTCCGGCGCCCCCAGCGGAGGGCGTGACCGATGAACAACACGTTCCACAGGAGATGCCCGGAGAACGGCCAGTCCAGTGCCAGCGCCACCGCGCTCACTACCGCGGCGGCAAGCAGCGTCACCTTCCACGGCATCGGGAACTCGTCGCGGAACTGCAGGACGTAGGCGACGCCGATCCCGAAGAGCGGGAACGCGTACCAGTAGAGCGACACGCTGGTGAACGCCAGCGGGATCATCACCACCCCGAACGCCACTGTCAGCGCGGCGAGCCGTGGCCACGGCGGCTCCTCGGCGCCATGTGGCGGGAGGCGGCGGACAGGTCCCATCGCAGCAGCGCCGCCCGAAGCGGCCGCTGGTCTCCCTGCGTCCTGCGGTGGCACCATGCCCGAACCCTACCGACCGTGCGAGGATTGGCCGATGGCCTGGGTGGCGGGCCGACGGAGCAGCGGAGGGGCACCCATGAAGTACACACGACTCGGCAACACCGGCCTCGAGGTGTCGAGGATCTGCCTCGGGTGCATGAGCTTCGGCGAGTCCGGCGCCGGCACCCACGCCTGGTCGCTGGACGAGGCGACCGCCCACCAGTTCATCGGCCGGGCGCTCGACGCCGGCATCAACTTCTTCGACACCGCCAACGTGTACTCACTGGGCACCAGCGAGGAGTACGTGGGCAGGGCGCTGGCCGGCATGGCCACCCGCGACGACGTGGTGATCGCCACCAAGGTGTTCATGCCGATGCGCGACGGGCGCAACGCCGGCGGCCTGTCGCGCAAGGCGATCATGACCGAGGTGGACCACAGCCTGCGCCGCCTCGGCACCGACTACATCGACCTGTACCAGATCCACCGTTGGGACCATCGCACGCCGATCGAGGAGACCATGGAGGCGCTGCACGACGTGGTGAAGGCCGGCAAGGCCCGCTACATCGGCGCCTCGTCGATGTGGGCATGGCAGTTCAGCAAGGCCCAGTACACCGCCGAACTGCACGGCTGGACGAAGTTCGTCAGCATGCAGAACCACTACAACCTGCTGCAGCGCGAAGAGGAGCGGGAGATGATGCCGCTCTGCGCGGACCAGGGCGTGGGCGTCATCCCGTGGAGCCCGCTGGCCCGCGGCCGGCTGACCCGCGACTGGGACGACGTGACGGCCCGCACCGAGACCGACGAGTTCGGCAAGACGCTGTACCAACCCGAGGACCGGGCGATCGTGGAGCGCGTGGCGGAGATCGCCGCCGAACGCGGCGTGCCCCGGGCTCAGGTGGCCTTGGCGTGGATGCTCGGCAAGCGCTTCGTCACCGCACCGATCGTCGGCGCCACCAAGGAACACCACATCGACGACGCTGTCGCCGCAGTGGACCTCCAACTCACGGCCGACGAGGTGCGCCGCCTGGAGGAGCCGTACACGCCGCACGCCGTCGCCGGCTTCCGCTGAATCAGGTGCGCGGACCGGGAGGACTCAGGCAGCCGCCGCGCCCAGCGTGAAGCCGTGCGGCACGATCACGGTCGGGCAAGTGGGGTGGTGCAGCAGCTCGTCGGGCGTCCGCCCCAGCAGCAGACCATCGAGCGATCGCCGCGACCGGGCGCTGACGATCAACATGTCGGCGTTCGCATCCGCAGCCAGCTCCTGCAGGGTTGCAGCGGTGTGCATGCCGGCGGCCTCGGTGAACGCAACCTCGGGGGCGTTGGCCACCTCTTCGCGGGCCGCCACTTCCTCCGGCCCGTAGGAGCCGGCCGAGTCGAACGTGTCGTACATCGGGTCGGTGACGAACGCTGCGGTCACCGATGCACCGAGCTGCTGCGCCAGCCGGCGGGTCCACTCGAAGGCCTGCTGGTTGCCGTCCGAGCCGTCGACGCCGACCAGCAGTGTCGGGGTGGAGTGCAGCGGCCGGGCGTCGTGCGGCACCACCAACATCGGGCACGGCGTGCGGTGCGCCAGCGAGTGCGCCAGAGAGAACCAGCCGTGGTGGCCGAGCCCTTCGGTGTCCTTCGAGCCGATCACCACCAGTTCGGCATCGCCCGCCGCGTAGGCCAAGGTGTCGCTGGGCTCGCCTTCCAGCACCTCGATGTCGGCGCCGGCGAGGGAGGCATCGCCGGCGACGTCGTGGGCCACGTGCGCCTGCTCGCTGCGCCGGATCGCGTTGTCCACCGGCGGGGCGATCTCGCTGTACGGGCGGGTCAGTGCATCCATCAGCACGATCTCGGCGTGCAAGCGCTGTGCCAGCGTCGCCGCCCAGTCGGCAGCAGCGATGGAGGGGTCCGTGCCGTCGACACCGACCAGGACCCGATGGATGAGGGGGGAAGGATCTCGTTGGGGAGTCGTGGTTGTCATATGTGCAGTCCTACACCCTTTTGTGTTCTACATCTACTGGTTTCCAACATTTGTTGTTATGGTGCAGCCCATGGGTCCCAAGCAGAGCAGCGCGAACGCACCCACCGCGCATGAAGTCGGGCAGGCCCTGGTGGTGGCGTCACGTGCCCTCGTCGGCATCGCCGCCCGATCGCTCGCTGCCATCGAGGGCGAGCTCACGCTGGTGCAGTACCGGGCGCTCGTCTGGCTGGCCGAGCGCGGCCCCAGCAATGTCGGCGCCTTGGCCGAGGCCGTGGGCATCCACCCGTCCACGGCCACCCGCCTCTGCGACCGCCTGGCCGACAAGCACCTCATCCAGCGCGCCAACCCGCCCGGCGACCGGCGGGAGGTCGTGCTGACGCTGGCCCCTGCGGGCCGGGCGATCATCGACAGCGTCACGCGCATGCGCCATGCCGAGATCGACCGCCTGGTCGCCGGGCTCGACGCCACCGCCCGCGCCGACATCATCAACGCACTCCAACACTTCGCCGCGGTCGCCGGCGAACTCCCCGACGACGCCTGGCAGTTGGGCTGGTCATGAGCGTCGCACGACACACCACGAGGGCGGGCACACCTCACTGAAAGAAGGCTCCTCATGACCACCGATCACCATCGGCTGTTGCCCCCGATCCCCTACGCCACCCTCGCCGACTACTTGGCCGATGGCGGTGGCGTCGCACTGCTGGAGGCTCGCTCGGTCGAGCCCGACGTACTGATCGACGTGGTGGAGGCCTCCGGCTTGCGCGGTCGCGGCGGGGCCGGCTTCCCCACCGGCATGAAGTGGCGCACCGTCGCCAAGTTCGAGTCCGACGTGCTCGCCGCCAGCGTGGCGGTGAACGCGGCCGAGGGCGAGCCCGGCACGGTGAAGGACCGCACCCTGCTGCAGTTCAACCCGTACGCCGTGTTGGAGGGCGCTCTCATCGCCGCCCGCGCCGTACGGGCCAACGACGTCATCATCGCCACCAAGGCATCGTTCACGGCCACCGTCCGCCGCCTGCAGAGCGCCATCGAGGAGATCAGCGCGGCCGGATGGCTGGATGGGCCGGAGCGCAGCGTGACGATCGAGATCGTGCAGGGCCCGGACCGCTACCTGTTCGGCGAGGAGACCGCGATGCTCGAGGTGATCGACGGCCGCCTGCCGCTGCCACGGGTGGCACCTCCCTATCGTCACGGCACCGTCGAGGTGGTGACGGACCCGATCGCCCCTGCCATGGGCCACGACTCGTTCGAGGGCGCCGCCGACGTGGTGATGGCCGGGGAGGGTGGCGGCCGGGAGGCCCCGCCCACGCTGGCCAACAATGTCGAGACCCTCGCCAACGTGCCGGGCATCATCGCCCAGGGCCCGCAGTGGTTCCGCCAACTCGGCACCGACGACTCCCCCGGCACTGTCCTGGCCACGGTCACCGGCGACGTGCACCACCCCGGGGTGTACGAGATCCCCCTCGGCCTGCCGCTGGACGAGTTGGTGGCCCTGGCCGGCGGGCCGGTTCGTGGCACCCGACTGGTGGGCGTGCTCGGTGGCGTGTCCAGCGCCTTCCTCACCGATCTCACCACCCCGATCTCGTACGAGGCGATGCGCCAGGCCGGCAGCGGCCTCGGCTCGGTGAGCTTCCGTTTCGTGGGCGCGGACACCGACCCGCTGGCGCTCGCCGCCGGGGTCAGCCGGTTCCTTGCCGTGGAGTCCTGCGGCCAGTGCACCCCGTGCAAGCTCGACGGGCTGGAGATCTCCCACGCGCTCGGCCAACTGTGCGGCAACCGTGGCACACCGGTGGACGTCACCACCGTCACCACCCGGCTGGCCACCGTCGCCGAGGGTGCCCGATGCGCCCTGGGCCGGCAGCACCAGACCGTCGTCGGTAGCATCCTCGACGCCTTCCCCGATGCCATCGATCAGCACCTCCACCAGCAGCGCCCGGCCGTGGAACCGGCGGTCATCGCCGCCACCAGCACCATCGACGACGACGGCGAGCGCGTGGATCAGTCGATCGTCCACGCCGACCCGGCGTGGTCCGGCCTGCAGACCGGGCCGCACAACCCGACCCGCTGAGTACCCGCCGGCCTGGAGACCCCGGGCGGACCACCGCCACCCTCCCAGCGGGCCGTTGTGCCCTGGGCAGTCGGATGCACCGACCGTACGGTGAAGGCCGAAAGGAGTGGCACGGTGCGGTTGCGGCGACGATCGGTCACGATCGCCTTCGTCGTGTTGGCTGCGCTGGCCACCTGGCCCGAACTCGCCCACGCCACCACCAACACCACCGAGGAACCGCCGGCGCCCGAGCCCGTGGAACTGGTCCTGTTCTGGGGCGACGGCTGCCCCCACTGCGCGGCGGAGAAGCGCTTCCTCACCGATCTGCAGGGCGACTTTCCCGACCTGATGATCCGCCAGTACGAGGTCTGGTACGACGAGGCCAACCGCCAACTGTTCGTGGAGACGGCGGCGGCAGCCGGCGTAGAAGCCCGCTCCGTGCCCACCACGTTCATCGGCGAGCACGTGTGGATCGGTTTCAGCGACGCCGTCGGCGCGGACATCCGGGCAGTGGTGGAGGGCGCGTTCGAGGGCCGGGCGGTGCAGCCCTCCAACCAGTACGTCGTGGACGTGCCGCTGCTGGGCGATGTGGACCTCGGCGACCGATCGCTGCTGCTCAGCACGCTGGTGATCGGCTTCGTGGACGGGGTGAACCCGTGCTCCCTCTGGGTGCTCTCCATCCTCCTGGCGCTGGTACTGCACAGCGGGTCGCGCCGCCGGCTGGCGGCCGTGGGCACGACCTTCCTGCTCGTCACCTCCGCCATGTACGGGCTGTACATCGCCGGCGCGTACAGCGCACTCTCCTACGTGGGCTACCTCACCTGGATCGAGGTGGCGGTGGCGGTGGTGGCCGGCGGCCTGGGCATCCTGCAACTGAAGGAGGCGTTCGGGGTGCAGGCCGGCCCCCGGCTGGGCATTCCCGCCGGCTCCAAGCCCGGCATCTACCAGCGCATGCGTGGCCTGGCCGAGCCGGACCGCTCGCTGCCGGCGCTGCTCGGCGCCACCGCTGCGCTCGCCGTGGGAGTGTCGCTGCTGGAGACACCGTGCACGCTCGGCCTGCCGATCCTGTGGACCAACCTGCTGACCGAGCACGGGGTGGGGGCCGCCGGCGCGGTCGCGCTGTTCGTGATCTACCTGGTGGTGTTCCTGATCGACGAACTGATCCTGTTCGTCACGGTGCTGGCCACGATGCGGGCGTTGAAGGTGCAGGAGCGTCATGGCCGGGCGCTGAAGCTGGCCAGCGGTGTGGTGATGGTGACGCTCGCGATCGTGATGCTGGTGCGGCCGGCGACGATGGAGAGCGTCAGCGGCACCCTGGCCGTGTTCGGCCTGGCCCTCGCTCTCGTCGCCGCCGGCCTGACGCTGCAGACCTGGGTCGGTCATCGCGCCGCTGCACCGGCCACCGCAGTTCCCGTCACCGCGACGAGCGCAGCAACGCCAACCCGACCCACACAAACCAGACGACCGAACCGAGGCCGAAGGCCATCCCGACATCGCTGAGGCCGGGCACCACGGTCAGCAGGCCGGCGGTCGCCGTGACGATGCCGGTGACGGCCAGCGCCCGGGGCAGTGCCGCAGCGCGGAGCGCAGCCATGCTGACGAGCAGGATCCACATGCCACCGACGAGTTCATTGCCGCCGCCGAGACCATCGGTCACGGCGTCCAACGCGGCCCACACGGTGGCGGCGTGGTCGGCACCGTGGTCACCGGCGTCCACCACGGCCTGGATGCCGATGTTGGCGATCATCCCCGAGGCGAACATCAGACCGACCCACACGTAGCCGAAGACCGCAGCCGTGTCCGCCAGCGCCGGCGCGCGCTCGCGGAGCACGCCTCGCAGCGCCCGCACCAGCGGCACGAGCGCGACGCCGAAGACCAGGAACACCACGAGGTACCAGACGAACAGGGTGGTCTGATGGCCGACCACGAACTGGACAGCCTCGGCCGGGTCCAGCCCCTCGGTGTAGTCGGTCAGCGTGGTGACGGCGAGCACGATCCCGAAGACGAACGTGACGGCCGCTGCCAGTGCGGCGATGCCGCCGACGCGCCGGTCACGCCCGCGCGTCGAGACGGTTCGGGGGGAGGTGATCGGGGCAGTGGGAGCGAGGGTGGGCATGAGGTCTCCTTTCGGCGAAGTTGATGGGGCCACGATCGCAATCCAGCCGGCCGGGCGCATCACCCCCTCACCCATCTCACCCGGGTGAGATTTCGGGTCGCGGTAGGGTCGGGCGGATGCAGGAGACCGCGGCGCCCGACCTCGTCGCGACCCGGCTCAGCCCGCCCGCCACCGAGGGGACGCTCACCCGCGACGGCCTGAACGCGCGGGTGCAGGCCGCTGTCGACGACCCGGCGGTACGTCTCGTGCTGGTCAGCGCGCCGGCGGGGGCGGGCAAGTCCACCCTCGTCGCCACCGCGCTCGCCGCTTCGGGCGCAGCCGCAGGCTGGCTGCAGGTCGACGCGTCGGACGACGATCCGGTGCGCTTCTGGCGCTATCTCACCGCCGCGGTCGGCACCGTGCATCCGCACATCGAGTTGGCGGCGCAGTCGCTGGTGCCCACCACCGCCGCCGACCCGGAACCGCTGATCGCCCGGCTGGTGAACCTGCTCGCCGAGGCCGGGCCCACTGCGCTGGTGCTCGACGACTACCACCTCCTCTCCAACCCCGCAGTCCACGCCGGGGTGCAGCGGCTGGTGGAACTGGCGCCGCCGGGCACCACGGTGGCGCTGATCACCCGCACCGACCCGTCCCTGCGCCTCGGCCGCCTGCGCGTCCGCGGGCAGGTGGTGGAGCTTCGGGGCGACGATCTGAGGTTCACGCCCACCGATGCAAGCGCCCTGCTGGGCCCCGCTGCCGGCGTGCTGGACGCAGCCCAGATCGCTGCGCTGTGTGAGCGGACCGAGGGGTGGGCCGCCGGGCTGGTGCTGGCGGGCATCTCACTGGCCGGCGCCGCCGATGCCGACGGGTTCGTGCAGAGCTTCCGTGGCACCGACCGCCTGGTGGAGGACTACCTCACGGACGAGTTCCTCGCCCACCTCGCCACCGACGAGGAACTGCGCCTGCTGCGCACTTCCCACCTCGGCCAGATGAGCGGCCCCCTGGTGGATGCCGTGCTCGGCACCACCGATGGCGCCGCCTGGCTGCGCCGCACCGCAGCCGCCAACCACCTCCTCATCGCACTCGACCACACCGGCACCTGGTTCCGCTGCCACCACCTGCTGGCCGATCTGCTGCGCCGCGAGGCCGCAGCGCGGATCCCCGGCGAATTGCCCGACCTGCAGGTGCGTGCCGGGCGCTGGCATGCCGACCATGGCGACCCCCACCAGGCGGTGGAACACCTGCTGGCCGGGGGCGCGCTCGGCGAGGCCGCCGACCTCATCTGGGCCAACGGCACCAGGCTGCTGAACGGCGGCGAGCTCCGCACCGTGCGGCAGCAGATCCGCCGCCTCGGGCCGATCGCCGACGACCACCCCGGCTGCCTGATCGTCACCGCCTGGATCGGCCTGCTGCGTGGACGCTTCGACGAGGCCCGCCGCGCCATCCAGCGGGCAGGGGCACACGGCTCCGACGACCCGGTGGTGCTGGGGATGCTGGACGCGCTGGGCATCATGCTCGGCATCGTCGAGGGCGACATCGCCGCAGCGATGCGGATCGCCGAGTCGGCCCACGAGCCCACGGAGTCCACCCAGGTGATGTCGCTCGCCCTCGCCCACACGCTGGCCGGCCGCTTCACCGACGCCCGCCGCCTGGCCGCGAACGCCCGCCGCCGCGCCGGCGAGGAGGGCCATCGGTTCGTGGACGTGGCCACGCAGGGGTACGAGGCGCTGGTGGCCTTGGAGGAGGGTCGCTACGCCGAGGCACAGCGCCTGGCCGCCGCGGCGGTCGCTGCTGCTGCGGCTGCCGGGTACGACGAGATGACCCAGATGGGTCCCGCCCATACGGTGCTGGCGCGTGTCGCCGCCGACGGTGACGAGGCTGTCGCTGCCGCCCGCCGCGGGGTGCAGTTGGCCCGCCGCGGCGCCGGCGCCGTGGTGCTGGCGTACTCGCTGGCCGCCGCAGCGCAGGTGCTGGCCCCGACGAGCCCGGACGAGGCGGCGCGGTTGCTGGGCGAGGCCCGCACCGTCGTCGGCAAGTGCGCCGACCCTGGCATCGCCGGACCGTACGTGGCCCGTGTCGCCTCGGTGGTCCGCGCCGCGGCACCAACGACGGGGGGCTTGGTGGAACCGCTCACCGAGCGGGAGGTTGCGGTCCTCCATCACCTCCCCACGCCGCTGTCGCAGCGCGAGATCGCCGCCGAACTGTTCGTGTCGCTCAACACGGTGAAGACCCATTGCCGGGCGATCTTCCGCAAGCTCGGGGTGGGTGACCGCAAGGCTGCAGTGCGCGCCGCCCGCGAACACGGCCTGCTCTGACCGCCCCCGTATCCTGCTGGCCGTGATCGACGCCTGGCGCTGGTCGGCGGTGACCGGCATCCTCCTCGGCCTGGCCGCATTCGTGGTGCTGTTCGTGCCGATCCTGGTCTGGCAATCACGCCGCTTCGGGCGGGTGCGCGGTGTCCGCACCGTTGCTGCGGGCGCAGCGGCGGTCTACGGGGTCACGATCCTCGCCTACACCCTCCTCCCGCTACCCGACCCCGGCTGGTGCGCCACGCACGGCAGCAAGGAGCACTACTTCACACCGCTGCACTCCATCGGCGAGATCCGCCGGGCCATCGACGGCCTGTCCACTCGCGAGGCGTTGCGCAGCTTCGCCGTGCTCCAGGTGGCGATGAACGTGGTGCTGTTCGTGCCCTGGGGTGCGTTCGTGCGCCGCCTGTTCGGCAGGTCGATCCTGGTCGCCGGGCTGAGCGGCGTGGTGGCCTCCTGCTCATCGAGGCCAGCCAGGGCACCGGCCTGTGGGGCATCTACCGCTGCGCGTACCGGGTGGCCGATGTGGACGACGTGATCACCAACTCGCTGGGCGCGTTCCTCGGAGCGGTGGCCGCCCCGCTGGTGCTGTGGTGGCTGCCCACGACGGAGCGGGACGTGGCCCATCGGCACGAGCCGCGGCCTGTCACCCGCGGCCGACGGATGGCCGGCATGGCCATCGACGCCTTCTCCTTCTTCGGGTTGTGGTCCGCCATCTCGCTGCTCCTGATCGTGGTCGATCGGTACGAGTTGGGCCAACCGGTCACCACTCGGGCCGCGTGGGTGGATCAGACGCTGCCGGGCATCGTCGCCTTCGTCGTGGTGGTGGCGCTGCCGATGTCCTTCGGCAGCGGGGCCTCACTCGGGCAGCGGGCGATGTGGCTGTGCCCGGACCCACCCCTGCCGATCCCCCGGCGCGTGCTGCGATCGCTCACCGGTTTCGGCGGGTTCGCGGCCATCCAGGTGGCGGCCGCCACCCCAGGCATTCCCCGGTGGCTGGAGTGGACGGCCAACGGAGTGTCGTGGGCCTTCCTGGTTGCTGCGACGGTGGCACTGGCCACCGACCCGAGCGGCCGCGGCCTGTCGTTCCGGGCGTGCCGCTGCGGCCTCGCCGACAGCCGCGCGGCCGCCGAGACCTGACCGCCGCCTCCGACCCCGTCAGCCCCAGTTGGTCAGCGCCACGTCCAGGGCCACCACCAAGCGGGCGAAGCTGACGTCCACATCGCGGGCCATCTTGAAGCTGCCGCCGTCCTCCAGGGTCACGAAGCCGTGCAGCGCGGCATGGAGCATCCGCATCGCGTCCACCAGCGCATCGCCCGCGAGGCCATAGCCCTCGAGCACGGCGAAGACCACCCGCTGCACCGAGGTTGCAGCCTGGGTGTGCTCCACGTCGCCGGGGGCCGGCGCCATCGCCGTGGCGGCGTAGACCCCCGGGTGAGCTTGCGCGTACCCGCGGTAGGCGTGCGCCATTGCCGTGAGGGCCGCCCCGGCGGCCTTGCCCACCGCGGCGTCGGCCAACACTCCCGCCAACTCCGTCAGGCCGCGGATGCGCAGTTCCCGGCGCAGGGCCTCGATGCCACCGATGTGCTTGTAGAGGCTGGGCAGCGCGACGCCGAAGTGGTCGGCGACGGCGGCGAGCGTGACGCGGTCGAAGCCCACGTCGTCCGCCACCGTCGCAGCCGCCTCCACGACGCGCGCCGGGGTCAGGCCGGCACGGGCCACGCTCAGCGCCTCCCCGCGGCCACGCCCGCACCCGCAACCCAGACCACCAGCAGCAGCAGCGCCGGCCCGGCGGCCACGGCGGGGCCGGGCAGCAGCAGCAGGTAGCCGACCGCTGCGGGGATGACCACTGCGACCAGCAGTGCCCCCACCACACCCAGCCAGCGGGGCAGGACGCCACGACGTGCGAGGGCCACGCCGGCAGCCACCATGGTGCCCAGCGCCAGCATCTTCACCCCATCGAGGCGCCCGACGGCGGCGAACAGCCACCGTGCCCGCGGTGCATCGCTCGTGTCGGCGGCCAGTGCCGCCGTCACGCCGAGCACGGCCTGCACCAGCGACAGCGCGGCAGCCAGCCGCGCGGCGCCCCGGCCGAGCCGCGCCCCCGGCACGCCCCGACCTGCGGCCGCCACGCCGGCAGCCACGAACAGCAGGGCCACGGCGGCGACGCCGTGGACGAGCAGGGACTGGACCACCAGCGTCCACCGCGCCGACGCGTAGTGGGCTGCGACGACCGACCCGCCGGCATCGAGCGCCGGACCCGACGGGTGGAGCGCCAGCCCCACCAACCAAGCAGCCGCATACGCACCGCCGGCCAGCATCGGCGCCCTCGCCCTCGTGCGAGCCGCTGTCACCACGTCTGGTTCGAGTACTGCAGTCATGTATCGCCTCCTGGCTTACTTACTTAGGCAGCAAGCTAATACCATTACCCTTACTCGTCAAGGGCCAGTTCCAGCCCCTCCATCCGGCCGGTGGACCGCCACTCCTCCATCAGGCGTGTGAAGCGCAGTAGGCCCGGGGTGTAGGCACCGAGGAACTGGCTCTCTGTGCGGTCGCCCTCGTTGTTGTAGTAGCCCGGCGTGCAGTCGGCCAGGAAGCCGCTGCCCGTGGTCTGCAGGCTGCGGATCACCGCCACCCAGTCGTCCTGTGCCTGGCGGCTGGGCTCCACCGTCGCCGCGCCCCGGCGCACCGTCTCGCCGATGATGTAGGCGATGTGCTTGGCCTGCTCGTCGAACATCGACGTCATGTTCAGGCTGAAGGCGTTCTGCGACACGCCGATGTAGCACCAGTTCGGGAACCCGTGGGTCATGAAGCCGTGCAGCGTCTGCTGCCCCTGCGCCCATGCGTCGTAGAGCGACAGCCCGTCGCGCCCATCGATCTCCACACCCAGGCGCAGCTCGAAGTCGGCCGTGATCTGGAAGCCCGAGGCGTAGACGATGAGGTCCACCTCGTACTCCACGCCGTTGGCCACCACGCCGCGGGGCGTGATCCGCTCCACGCCCTTGCTGGCGCTCACGTCCACCAGCGTCACGTTGGTTCGGTTGAACGCGGGGAGGTACTCGTCGTTGAACGTCGGCCGCTTGCACATCACCCGGTACCACGGCTTCAACGCCTCGGCGGTGGCGGGGTCCTCCACGGTCTCGTCGACGCGGCGGCGAAGTTCCTCCATCTTGGCGAAGTCGGACAGCTCCACCACCCGGTCGCGCTCCTCGCGGGTGGTCGGACGGTTCTCCCCCTTCGGCGAGCTGATGGCGCGGAAGATGTCGGTCCAGGAGTCGTCCACGAGGTCCACCTCGGGGCGCTTGCCGTCGGACCATGCGGCGAAGTTGTCGCGGCGCTCCTTCTGCCAGCCCGGCTGCAGGGACCGGAACCACGCCTCGTCGGTGGGCGCATTGCGCCGCAGGCCCACGGTGGAAGGGGTGCGTTGGAACACGTACAGGTGCTGCGCGTACTGGGCCACACGCGGCACCACCTGGATCGCCGTGGCGCCGGTGCCGATGACCGCCACCCGCTTGTCGGCCAGGCCGGTCATGCCGCCGTTCGTGTCGCCACCCGTGTAGCCGTAGTCCCACCTGCTGGTGTGGAACGAGTGACCCTGGAACTCCTCGATGCCGGGGATGCCGGGCAGCTTCGGACGGGTGGTCGTGCCCATCGCCATGATCACGAAGCGGGGCCGGAGGTCGTCGCCCCGGTTGGTGGTGATCCGCCAGCGATGCAGGCCGTCGTCCCACCGCATCCCCCGCACGCGGGTCTGGAAGATCGCCCGCTCGTAGAGCCCGAAGTGGTCGCCCACCCGGCGCGAGTAGTCGAAGATCTCGTCGACGTACGCGTACTTCTCCTTCGGCATGTAGCCGAGTTCTTCGAGGAGGGGGAGATAGCAGTAGGCATCGGTGTCGCACTGGGCGCCCGGGTAGCGGTTCCAGTACCACGTGCCACCGAAGTCGCCGCCGGCTTCCACGATGCGGAAGTCGGTGATGCCCTGCTCCAGCAGGCGGGCACCGGCGAGTATGCCGCTGAACCCGCCGCCGATGATGGCCACGTCGAACGCGTCCGACAGCGGGTCGCGGGTGAAGCCGGGCTCCACATACGGGTCGTCCTCGGAGAAGTGGGCGAGCTCACCGCTCATGTCCAGGTATTGGTTCGCACCGTCCGTCCGCAACCGCTTGTCGCGCTCGCGCCGGTACCGGTCGCGCAGCTCGTCCGGATCGAACCCGATGTCGTCGATGCTCATCGCCAACCCCCTGCCGTGCCGTCGTACCGTCGTGCCGTCGCGCGTCGTGCCGTCGTCATCGTGCCAGACCGTCGAACCAGTTCGACCACCGAACACCCCCACCCGCCAGACCCCGCCCCGCCCCCAACTGGTCGGGACACGTGTGGGGACGCCGGCAGGGGCGAACGGGCCGGTCGGCTTCAGTCGTGGAGGACGATGCCGCAGGGGTGGACCAGGTTGTGGTGCTGCTCCACTCGGAACTCGTAGACGGCGCGCGGCGGGGCGTGGCGCACCTCCACCACCACCCGGGGCGGGGCGAGAGGCCGCTCGACCGGCGCGCCGCCGGCGCCCTTCCACTGGTGCGGGTCCGCCACGGTCAGCAGGCGCATGCCGGCGGACAGGTCCTTGGCCATGACCCAGTCGCCGTCCACACCGAGGAACAGCTGCCCGGCGGTGGCGTGGACGACCGTGCCGTCGTCCAACTCCACCAGCAGCACCTCCGCCTCGCCCTCCTCGCGCCGCACGGACGTGAGGTGCACGAGATGGACCAGCCCGTCCGCATCCAGCGAGTAGCCGGACGGGCTGCTGCCGCGATGCAACCGCTCCACCATGTCGGCGATCGTGCACACCTGCCCTTCCGGCTGGGCGATCCGCGTGTTGCCGCACACGAACCCGGAGCGCCGCCCGGGCGTCGGGTCCATGTGCACGCTCACGACATCGCCGCTCTGGCGACCTCGCCGAGCAGGGCGATGCGCTCCGGCTTGTGACCGTTGCCCGGCAGGTTGATGGTCATCCCGTCGATACCGGTGGCCATCATCGCCTGGAGGCGCTCGCCCACGGTGTCCGGGTCGCCGTAGATGAGGATGCCCTTCACCATCTCCATCACCTCGGGTCCCCAACCCTTCACGGCGGCGATCTCGCGCAGGTCGGCCTCGGCCTCCTCCATCGTCGGGGCGAGGAACACCATCGTCAGCTTGGTGACCTTGATCTCGGATCGGTCGCGGCCGAGCCGCTCGCAGTGGGCCGCCAGGGCGTCGAGCTTGCGGGGGATCTCCTCCATCGCGCCGCTCGACAGGTTGGACTCGTCCGCGTACTGCGCGACCATCCGCAGCGTCTTCTTCTCGCCGCTGCCGCCGATCATGACCGGCACCCGCGAGATCGGCGCCGGCGAGTTCACCGCGTCCGTCACCGAGTAGTGCTTGCCGTGGAAGGTGACGCTCTCACCGCGCAGCATCGGCACGATGATCTGCAGCGCTTCCTCCAGCTTCTCGAACCGTTCCGAGAACGTGCCGAACTCGTAGCCCAGCGAGTTGTGCTCCTGCTCGAACCAGCCGGCGCCGATGCCCAGCGTGGCCCGCCCACCGGACACATGGTCCAGCGCGGTGATGGTCTTGGCCAGCAAAGTCGGATTGCGGTACGTGTTCCCGGTGACCAGGGCGGACAGGCGCACGCGGCTGGTGTGCTGGGCCAGCGCGGAGAGCAGCGTGTAGCACTCGATCATCGGCTCGTCGTGGGCGCCGATCCCCGGCAGTTGGTAGAAGTGGTCCATCACGAGGACACGATCGAACCCGGCCTCCTCGGCCGCCTTCGCCTGCGCCACCACCATGCCGAAGATGTCGGCGGGTGCGGCGCCCGGGTAGGTGAAGTTGGGGATCTGGTAGCCGAGGCGGGTCATGAGCGCTCCTGACGATCGGGGGGTTCGCGGCGGCGACAGTCTCCCCCACGTCGCCGGGTCGGGAAAGCCCTACGGCAGGAATTCGGCGGAGCCGAGGTCCTCCACGGCCAGGGCGTAGCGGCCCATCATCGTCTCCAGCAGCTCCCGCCCGCGGTCGTTGAACGAGTCCAGGTCCACGTCGGCCGCGGCCGTCACGATGTAGCCCAGCAGCACCAGCCCGCTGGCGCGGTAGTCCTCCCAGCACTGGTCGTACGGGTACTCCGTCACGCCGTGGTCGAGGAGCGCGTCGTGGTAGACGCGCACGAGGTGGTCCTGGTGCTCGCGCCGCCACTCGGGGCTGAAGTTGCCCGCCAGGAAGTACACGACGTCCCACAGCGGGTTGGCCCGGAACGGCAGCTGCCAGTCCAGCAGCGTGAACTCCAGGTTCGGGCCGAACATCATGTTGTCCAGCCGGAAGTCCCCGTGGATGAACGTGTGCGGGCGGCGGCCGACGCCGAGCTCGATGGCGTCGTGGTAGCACTCCGCCATGCGGTGGGCCAGCGCCATCACCTCGTCGCTCAGCAGGTGCCCGAACACCTGCGGCACCGCGGGGAGGGAGTCCTTGTAGCCCGCCTCGAGGATGTGGAAGTAGGGGCTGCCGGGGCCGGGCAGCCAGCTCTCGAAGCCGGCCAGATCGGGGTGCTCCCACCAGGCGGCATGGAACGAGGCGATGGCCCGCAGCACCACCTCGGCCTCCTCCAGCGAGCAACTGGCCAGCTGGTTGCCGGGGCGGAGCGGCGCCATGTCCTGGAGGAGCAGCAGGTACTCGCCCGCCTCGTGGTCGGCGTGGTTGAAGTAGGCCGCGGGAACCGACAGGGGCACCCGCCCGGCGACGCTGGCGTAGAAGCCGTGCTCCTTCTCGTAGAAGCCGAGCATCAGGCCGAGGTGCTTGAAACCGGGGTTGGTGGTCGGCACCTTGGCGATCAGCGATCCGACGGCGCCCGGCGGCGGTGTGTCGTGCCCGTCATAGGCCAGCGTCACCCTGGCGACCTCACCGACGAAGCCGACGCCTTCGCCGATCACCTCGACCTCGACGCCGGTCACCGTGGCGCCGCCACGGCACTCCACCGGCAGCACCTCGTTCAAGAACGCGGCATCGACGTCCGCGCAGCGCTGTGGGACCTGCCCCATGTCGCACCCCCTCGTGCCCGCGCGCCCCCGCACGCGGACCGCCAGTGTTTCACAATCTCACATGTCGTCCGCGCGGGCGGCGCCACCGCACCCGCCCGCGTGGTAGGACACCGGGCAGACACCTCCGGAGGGACACCACCATGATCGACGATGCCACCGCCGCCCGCCGGGCCCGCC
The DNA here is from genome assembly GCA_041394605.1 of Ilumatobacteraceae bacterium. GTDB lineage: Bacteria > Actinomycetota > Acidimicrobiia > Acidimicrobiales > Ilumatobacteraceae > UBA668. The sequence goes on along the minus strand of JAWKHX010000010.1, from coordinate 136,651 downwards.
GCGAACAGGTGCTGATCGAGCACATGGAGAGTGAGAACGTCCACGCCTGGGACCGCACCATGGCGACGTTCAGCCATCCCCGCTACGAACTGGTCCCCAGCGGCCACGTCCACGACGGCGCCGAGGACGTGCTGGCGTACTGGAAGAAGGGGCGCTCCGTGATCACCGACCAGCGCAACGAACTGATCTCGCTGCACCACACCGACGACGGCGTCTGGATCGAGTTCTGGCTGCGCGGCACCCACCTCGGCGGGCCGAACCCGACGGGTAACCGGTTCAAGTGCCGCATGGCCGCCTACTTCGAGTTCGACGACCAGGACCTGATGACCCTCGAGCGCGTGTACTACGACCAGACGACCATCAACAACCAGTTGCAGGGCCTGGTGCCGGTCGAGGAGGACTGAACCGGCTCACCCTTCGCCGAGGCGCTGGAACCGGGGCGGCCGGCGCTCCACGAACGACGCCACGCCCTCCTTCACGTCCGGGTGGTCGAGCGCCTCGTAGGTGGCGACATCGGCCTCGGTGAACGCGGCACGCATCTCCGCGCCGAGGTGTGCGTAGGCCAGCCGTTTGGTGACGGCCAGCGAGTTCGGCGAGACGTTGGCCGCCAGGTCGTCCACGTACGCGACCGCGTCGGCGACCAGTGCCGCCGGCTCCACCACCCGCTGCACGAGGCCGATCCGGTACGCCTCAGCGGCGTCGATCTTGCGCGACGACCACAGCAGGTCCAGCGCGTCGCCCATGCCCACCTGGCGGGGCGTCAGCCAGGACAGCCCGTGCTCGGAGATCAGCCCGCGCTTGGAGAACACCGTGGTGAACGCCGCCGAGGTGCACGCGAACCGCAGGTCGCACTTGGCCACCAGCACGAACCCACCCCCGGCCGCCACCCCGTTGACCGCGGCGATCACCGGCTTGGGCACCTGCACCAGGTAGCTGAACAGGCCGGGCAGCTCGTCGGGGTCGGGCTCCCGCCGCGTGCCGGAACCGGCGTCCGCGGTGGCAGCCAGCGCGGCGGCGTCCAGCCCGGCGCAGAAGCCGCGGCCCGCACCCGTGATGACGATCCCGACGACGGCGGGGTCGTTCGCCGCCGCCTGCACCGCGGCCTCCAACTGGGCCAGCATCGGCCCGTGGAACGCGTTGAGGACCTCCGGGCGCTGCAGCGTGATGACTGCGGCCGCACCGCGGACCTCCGACTGCACGAACACCTCGGCGGAACTCATGCGGTCATGTAACCAGGCCGGTCGGGCCCGCTGGCTACCGTGACGCCCATGACGATCAGGGTGGTGCCCGCCAACGAGGCGAGTTGGGAGGACCTGCAGGCGGTCTTCGGCCCCAGGGGCGAGGCCGCCCGTTGCCAGTGCCAGTGGTTCAAGGGCCCGGTCACGGAGTTCCGGGCCACACCCGTGGACGAGCGCGCCTTCCGCTTCCGCCAGCAGACCGACTGCGGGAACCCGGGGGCGCCGACCACCAGCGGCCTCGTCGCCTACCTCGACGGCGAGCCAGTGGGTTGGGTGGCCGTGGAGCCGCGCACCGAATACCCCAAGCTCACCACGATGCGGCTGCCGTGGACCGGCCGCACGGAGGATCCTTCGGACCCGTCCGTCTGGGCTGTCACCTGCTTCGTGGTCCGGGCCGGCCACCGGCGGCAGGGCATCGCCGGCGCCCTCGCCGTCGCCGCGGTGGAGCACGCCCGCAGCCACGGCGCTCGGGCGCTGGAGGCGTACGCAATGCAAGCCGAGCCCGGTGTCGAGGTCACGTGGGGCGAGCTGTACGTCGGCCCGCGGAGCGTCTTCGCCGCCGCCGGCTTCCGCGAGGTCACCCACCCGACCAAGCGCCGCTACGTCATGCGCATCGACTTCGACGAGTGACCGGCCCGCCGGCCGATCGGCAAGACTCGCAGCCATGACCGACACCGACGGCTCCCAGCCGCCGCTGCCCAACCTCTCCACCGCCCAGCTCGGTTATCTGGTGGCCATCAGCCGCCACCGCACATGGGCGGAAGCCGCTGCGTCGCTCGGGGTCTCCCCCTCGGCGCTGTCGCAGGGCATCGCCGAGCTGGAGCGCCGGCTGGGTGTGCCGCTCTTCGCCGCCGAGGGCCGCCGCCGCGTCCCGCACGAGCACACCGCCACGGTGGTCGCCTACGCAGAGCGGGTGCTGGCCGACCTGCACGAGCTGTCCCGCTGGCTGCAACTGGTCGGCACCGGGCAGGTCGGCCGGTTGCGGGTCGGCATGATCGACATCGCCGCGCTGCACCACTTCCCCGATGCCGTCTGGCGCTTCCGCCAGACCAACCCGACCCTCGACGTCGGCTTCACCGTCGCACCCACCGGCACACTGCTCGACCGCCTGGAGCGCGGCGAGCTGGACGTGGCCGTGTGCGTGGACCCCGAAGGCGTGGGGCGCTTCGACACCCAGCCCCTGCTGCGTGACGAACTGGCGGTCTACGCGCCGGCCAGCGCGTTCACCCCCGCCCCGCCACCACCGGCGCAGTGGGGCCCGTGGCTGCTGTTCCCCGCCGATTCACGCACCCGCCGGGCCATCGACCGCCGGCTGCGCGACATCGGCGCGCCGCTCGTGGTGGAGATGGAGTCCCACCTTCCCGAGGTGCTCTGCGAGATGGTCCGCCAGGGGATGGGGTGGACGGTGCTGCCGACCTCGCAGGCAGAGTCCGGCCCCCACCCGCTCACCCGGGCCCGCGAGGAGCCGCTGCTGACCCGCACGATCAGTGCCGTCACCCGCCGCGGCGGCGCGGTGCACCCGGCCGTCGACGCGTTCGTGGCCGCGCTGCGGCAGGCCGTCAGCGGAACTGCCGGAAGAACTCCCTGACCTCGCCGACCACCAGGCCCGGTTCCTCCGCCGGGGCGAAGTGCCCGCCCCCCGGCATGACCTCCCACCGCTGGATGTTGGCGACCCGCTCCGCCACCCTGCGCGGCACGAAGATGAGATCGCCGGGGAAGACCGCCATCGCCGTCGGGGCCTCCACCGCCGGCGTCCGGTCGTGGCGCGGCGTCCACGGCACGTTGACCCGCCCCCAGTACATCCGCTCGGTGGACCAGAAGCAGCCGGTGTGCCAGTACAACGACGCCAGCGTGCACAGCGCGTCCTTGGAGAACCGGCGCTCCACGTCGCGCGCGCCGTCCGGCCCCTCGCAGTCGCTCCACGCTCGGCGCCGTTCCACCAGCCACGACAGCAACCCGACGGGCGAGTCGTGCAGCGCGTGAGCCAGCGTCTGCGGATCCGTCCCCATCACGGCGACATGGCTGCTGGCGGTGCGGAGGCGCCGGGCGGTGCGCTCGGCGTAGTCCTCCTCCCCCGCCAGCAGGTCCTCAGGAGCGTGCGGCCCGCGGGAGGCGCCGGGGAAGGACGGCATGGTGACGGCGATCCCGTGCAGCACGTCGGCGTGGGCGTGGCCGAGCTCGATGGTGACGATGGCGCCCCAGTCGCCACCCTGGGCGCAGAAGCGCTCATAGCCGAGGCCGCGCATCAGCTCCACCCACAGGTCGGCCACCTGGGCCGTGGTGAGGAACGGCACCGGCAGCGGGGTGGAGAAGCAGTAGCCGGGCAGCGACGGGATCACGACGTCGAACGAGTCCGCCGGGTCGCCGCCGTGCGCCACCGGGTCGGTGAGCGGGCCGATGACCTCGGCGAGGTCCCAGAACGTCCACGGCCAGCCGTGGGTGAGGATCAGCGGCAGCGGGTTCGGGCCCTTGCCCTTCGCCTGGATGAAGTGGACGGGGATCTCCACCCCGTCGGGGCCGGGCACCTGGGCGAGGAAGTGGGGCCAGGCGTTCATCGCCCGCTCCTGCGCCCGCCAGTCGTAGCGGTGGCGCCAGTGGGCCACCAGGTCATGCAGGTAGGCGTCGTCCGTGCCGAACTGCCACGAGCCGGCCGGCCCCGCCGCGCTGGCAGGCACGTCCGGCCAGCGGGTGCCGTCCAACCGGCGGTGCAGGTCGTCCAGCGACGCCTGCGGGACGGCCACCTCGAACGGCTCGACCTTCACCTCGTCCCGGCCCGGAAGAGGACCGTCATCGGGATGCCGTCACGGTCAGTGGACCGTGACCGTGCCGGTGGCGCCGTCCACGGTGACCATTGCCCCGTCGGGGATGAGGTGGGTGGCGTCGGCAACAGAGGCCACGCAGGGGATGCCCAGTTCGCGGCTGACGATCATCGCGTGGCTGCCCATCGCGCCCACGTTGACGATCACCGCCGCGGCCGGCACGAACAGCGGCACCCACGACGGGTCGGTCTGCGGGGCCACCAGCACGTCGCCGGGCTCCAGGCCCTCGGGGTCGCCCGGGTCCAGCACCACGCGGGCCCGGCCGGTGGCCGTGCCGCCCGAGCCGGCGGCGCCCTTCAGCACGGTGCCGCTGGTTGCCTTGGCCAACCCCTTCTCCGTGCGGCGGGTCATCTCGCTGAGGCCCGGCACCCGGCCGTTGACCACGAACACCGGCTCGTACTCGAACAGGCTGCGGAACTGCTCCCACCGCTGGACGATCGTGTCCTTCATCGGCTCCGGGTCGTGGCGGAAGTGCTCCAGCTCGTCGCCGGTGAGCATGAACACGTGCTCCACGGTGGGGATCAGGCCTCGCTCCACGAAGCGCCGCCCCAGCTCGCGAACGGCCATGCGAACCTCGCCGATCACCATGATCGCGTTGGTCTTGGCCCGCTCGCGGCCGCTGAGGAAGAGCCCGGCTGACTTCAGCGCGGCCTCGAACATGCCCGCCGTCTCTGCGTCGCCGGCCACCAGTTCACGGATGACGGCAGCGGCGCGTTCCTTCTCCGCCACCGAAGCAGCGTGACGCACGGCGGGTGCCTGGCTGTCCTCGGACTTGCGCATCAGGTCGATGGCGGCAAACGCCACCCTGGGCTTGACCTCCCACGAGGCGGCCAGGATGTCGTATTCGTTCGGCCCGCGGGATCCGTAGGTGCGGATGAAGTCCCGCAATCCCGCGGCGTACGCCTTCGCCCCATCCGACGCCGACGCCTCGAGACGCTCGACGAGCCCGTCGACGCCCGCGTCGAACGCGGCCGTGATCTCGGCTGAGGCCCGGGCCGTGCGCGACAACGCCCACATCGCGTGGGAAGGGGCGGACGAGTCCACGTCGATGCCCGCCAGCAGGCCGATCGACAACTCCGGCTTGCCCACCGCCTCACAGATGGCCGACAGCGCGCCCGGCCCCATGGACGCCATCGACGACACCACCATGGCGCTCTCGAACATCTGCTGCACGTGCGGCAGCATGGACTTCGCGCGGGCGATCAGCGCACCGTCCTCCAGCGCGGCGAGGTCCGGACGGGTGTCGCGAAGGAACTCCGCCCGCTCCTTGTCCGCGTCCAGGAAGGGAAGGCTGTCGGTGGACATCACCCAGCCCATCGTGGCGCCGAGCGCAGCCTCGTGCTTCGGCGAGACGTGCCACGCCTCCTCCACGTACTGGGGCACCTCGTCACGCTCGTCGAAGAACGCCTTGTCGATGGCTTCCGGGCTGGCACCCGGCATGCGGGCGCCGAGCAGCCGCGTCAGCGACAGCGGGTTGTACGGGTAGCCGCCGTACATCTGGAACAGGTCGGGCGCCTCGGGGTTCTCGAACTCCTCCCAGTCCAGCGCACCCATGCGGATGTAGGCGTCGCGCAGGCCCAGGCTCATCGCCCGGCGGAGGATGTAGTCCTTCCCCAGCGGGCTGAACGGGTCGGGGAACACGTCCGCCGCGTTCCCTCTCGTCCAGGCCGGGTACTTCTCGCCCGGCGTCGAATCGCAGAACCACCGGTCAGAACCGCTCACGTGACAACCCCCTCGTGTCGTCCGCGGACACCCCCGCCCGCGTCAGGCCACTTTCTAGTCGCGCTGCACAGTTTCTGTCGAACGACGCCCGAGAAAGAGCCAGGCGGCCACCACAGCGGCGACCCCACCGGAGATGGTGAGCGGGAGCCGACCGGCCGGCCCCCAGGCCAACCCGGCCCACAGCCCCGCCACGAGTAGGCCCACCCCGGTGACCGCACCATGCACCCCCAGCGCGTAGGAACGCGCCTGGTCGCCGGCCAACTGGCTGACCCATGCCCTGGCCACCCCGTCAGTGAGCGCAGCGTAGGCGCCGTAGAGCGGCATGAACACCCAGACCGCCACCTGCGAGGTGCTCAGGCCAAGGCCCAGGTACACCACGGCGAACACGGCGACACCGACGGCCATGACGGTGCGGTGGCCCACCCGGTCGCCCGCCGAACCAGCTGGGTAGGCGAGGCCGGCGTACAGGGTGTTGAACAGGATGTAGGCGACGATCACCCACGACAGGCTGATGCCCAGGTCGTGGGCGCGCTGCAGCAGGAGCGCATCGCTGGAGTTCACGAGCGCGAAGGCGGCCAGTGGCACCATGGCCCGGCGAAAGGCCGGCGGCAGGGGCGGGCGGGGCTCCGCCGAGGGGGCGGCGACGTTCGTCACCGGCGCCGTGTCCTCACGGACCCGCTCTCGCACCAGCGACACCAGCGACGCGCTGAGCACCGCCGGCACCAGGGCGGCGAGCAGCACCCAACGAATCCGACCGTCGAGCAGGTGGTAGAGCAGCAGACCGAGCAGCGGCCCGATCACTGCGCCCAGCGTGTCCATCGCCCGGTGGAAGCCGAACGCCCTCCCCCGATCCGCCGCGGCCACGGCATCGGCGATCATCGCGTCGCGGGGCGTGCCGCGGATGCCCTTGCCCAGGCGGTCAACCACCCGGCCCAGCAGCACCACGGGCCACACGAACGCCACGGCGACGATCGCCTTGCCGATCGCGGCCAGGCCGTACCCCACCGCGATCCACGGGCGGCGGCGACCCGCGGGGGCCTTGCGGCCGGACACCAACTTCATGCCGGCGGCGGCCAGGTCGGCCGCGCCCTCGGCGACACCGACGGCCACCACCGGCGCACCGAGCACGCCGGTGATGAACGCCGGCAGGAACGGGTAGAGCATCTCCGACCCGGCGTCCTGGGCCAGGCTGACCGCGCTGAGCACCTTCACATTGCGAGGGAGCGGTTGGCGGCCGTCGGTCGGGGCATCCTCGTTCACGGCGCATCGCTAGCCGACACGGGCACCGGCCCGCAAGGCACCACTTTCTTGAGATCGACTCCACATGCAACGATGAGCGGCGTGGGAATCGTGGAAGCAGCAACCCTGACGGCCGACGTGCCCGGCTGGGACCACGAGGTGGACGTGGTGGTGGTCGGCCTCGGCGCCGCCGGTGTCAGCGCCGCGCTGGAAGCGCACCGCGGTGGCGCGCAGGTGCTGGTGCTGGAGCGGGCCAGCGGCGGCGGGGGCGCCAGCGCGGCCAGCGAGGGCATCTTCTACCTCGGCGGCGGCACCACCCTGCAACGCGACCTCGGCGTGGACGACACGCCCGACAACATGTGCGCGTTCATGCGTGCCGTCACGTCCACACCCGACGACGGCACGCTGCGACTGTTCTGCGACGAGGCTGCGGAGCACTTCGACTGGCTCGAGGCCCAGGGGGTCCACTTCGAGCGGGCGCTGTTCACCGGCAAGGCGGTGGCCGTGCGCACCGGTGCCGGCCTGCTCACCACCGGCAACGAGAAGGTCTGGCCGTTCCGCGAGGCGGCGGCTCCGGCGCCCCGGGGGCACCAGGCGGAGGGCAGCGAGCAGGAGCGCGGCGGGGCACCGGCCATGCGCGCACTCCTGGCCACATTCGAGCGGGAAGGGGTGCCGGCGCTGTACGACACCGGCGTGGTCGGCCTGGTCCGCGACCCGGGCGGTCGGGTGGTGGGCGTGCACGGCCGGCGGCACGGGGCCGACGTCTGGGTACGCGCCCGTGGCGGCGTGGTGCTGGCCACCGGCAGCTTCAACCTCAACGCCGAGATGACCAAGGCCAACTTCCCCACGTTCGCGACGTACGGCCAGCCGCTGGGCATCGACACCAACGACGGCGCCGGCGTGCAACTCGGCCAGAGCGTCGGCGGCGCGACCCGGGGCATGGACGGCGTGATCGCCACCGCGTCGATCTACCCGCCGGCGGAGCTCATCAAGGGCATCGTTGTCAACAATCGTGGTGAGCGGTTCGTGCCGGAGGACGCCTACCACGGCCGCCTGGCCCACTTCGTGGAGCGCCAGCCGGATCATCAGGCATTCCTGATCGTGGACGAGGAGATCTTCGCCTACCCGGAGAAGGGCTCGCACCGTCTGGTCGACGGCTACGAGACCGTGGCGGAGATGGAAGCCGGGCTGGGCGTGCCCGCGGGCTCGTTGGCGGCGACGCTGGACGGGTACAACCGGGACATGGCCGACGGCGAGGACCGCAGGTTCCACAAGCACCACGACTGGCTGAAGCCACTGCACCCGCCGTTCGTGGTGTTCGACATCTCGGTCACCAGCAGCGACTACCACTACATCGCGCTCGGCGGGTTGGCCATCGACGTGGATGGGCGGGCACAGAAGGCGGACGGCACCATCATCGACGGGTTGTACGCGGTGGGCGCGTGCGCCGCCCACTTCCCGCAGAACGGCCACGAGTACGCCAGTGGGATGAGCCTGGGGCCGGGTTCGTGGTGGGGTCGGCGGGCCGGCCGTCACGCCGCACAACGGGCGGGCTGACTCGCCGGCGCCGGCCAGGTCAGTGTGCCGGGGCCGACTGCTCCATGGCCTCCGACAGGCCGGCCCGCAGGCGCAGCGGCAACTCCGGCAGCAGCAGGGCGAACAGGATGCCGAGGGCCATCACGCCACCGCACACCCAGTAGATCCGGCTGACGCCCAGCGCCACGCTGTCCACCACCGCCTGACGGCTGGCAGGGTCCAGCAGCTTGATCTCGCCCGGCGCGCGAATGAGGCTGGCAGCCTCGGCAGCAGCCACGTCCACCCGCTTGGGGATCTCGCTGCGGATGGTGGAGTTCAGGATCGTGCCGAAGGCCGCGAGGCCGAACGACCCACCGAGTGAGCGGAAGAACATCACCGTGGACGTGGTGACGCCCAGGTCGGCGAACTCCACTGCGTTCTGGCTGGCGATCGACGTGGTGGTGAACACCGAGGCGGCACCGAAGCCCATCGCCATCATCGGCAACAGCAGCCAGATGTACGTGGTGGTGCCGTCGATCTGGGCAACTGCCAGCAGCCCGGCCGTGCCCACCAGCGTGCCGGCAATCGGGTACGCCTTGTACCTGCCCGTCCGGGCGATCAGCCGGCCGATGCCGAACGTGGCCAGGCTGACCCCGGCCATCTGCGGCGCCATTGCCAGGCCGCTGACCGTGGGCGACCAGAACAGCGAGTCCTGGAAGTACAGCGGAAGGAACTGGCCGGCCCCGTACGTGGCCACGCCGGCGCACATGCCGAGCAGGATGCAGTAGAGCACCACCTTGTTGCGGAACAGCCGCAGCGGGATCATCGGCTCGTCCACCCGCTGCTCCACCACCAGGAAGCCCACCAGCGCCACGAGCGCCACGCCGAACAGCACCAGCACGTCGGGCTGGGTCCACCCCTTGCGGCCTTCCTCCAGGCCGATCATCAGCGTGCCGATCGACGCAGACAGCAGCAGGGCGCCACGAACGTCCAGCTTCGCCTCGCGCCGGCGGAACGGCAGGCGCAGGGCCGAGTGGCACATGATCGTGACGATGATGCCCAGCGGCACGTTGAGCCAGAAGATCCACTGCCAGCTGAAGTGATCGATGATGAACCCGCCGATCAGCGGGCCGAGCAGCGCAGCACCCACGAACGAGAGCGTGAAGTAGCCGATGTACTTGCCGCGCTGGCGGGGCGGCAGGATGTCGCCGAGGATGGCGAACGCCAGCGCCTGGATGCCGCCGCCGCCGAAGCCCTGCAGGGCACGGAAGGCGATCAGCCAGCCCATCGAGATCTTGATGCCGCACAGCAGCGAACCCACCACGAACAACACCATCGTGCTCTGGAAGATCAGCCGCCGCCCGTAGAGGTCGGAGAGCTTGCCCAGCAGCGGCGTGCCGATGGCCGACGTGACGATGTATGCGGTGCCCACCCAAGCGAAGCTCTCGAACGCATTGAAGTCACCGGCGATGGTGGGCAGGGCGGTGGAGATGATGGACGTCTCCATCGTGGCCAGGAACACGGCGAGCATCAGCGCCGACAACACGAGGAACAGGTGCTTGCGGGTGAACCCCGGAACCGACGAATCCGCCACGCCGTCACCGTACGCAAGCGGAGCCGGGCGGCAACGAGCCGGAGTACAGTCCGCGGCCGTGACCGAGCCCGCCTTCGCCGAGTACCTGGCTGCCCAGCCCGAGCCGCAGCGCACCACGCTGCTCGTGGTGGCCGAACGCCTGCGCCGCCTGCTGCCCGACGCCGAGGCGTGCATCAGCTACGGCATGCCCGGGTTCCGAGTGGACGGCACGGTGGTGGCCGGGTTCGCCGGCTTCAAGGGCCACTGCTCCTACTTCCCGCACAGCGGCGATGTGATCCGCCGCCTCCCCGCCGGCGCCGTGCTCGACCACCAGTGGCGCGACGGCACCCTGCGGTTCCCGGTGGACCAGCCGCTGTCGGCCGCGCTGCTGCGCAAGCTGGTAGAGGCCCGGCTGGACCTGGAGAACGAGAAGGGTGACGTGGGGCCGGTGGCCCGCCGCTTCTACGCCAACGGTCGGCTGGCCCAGAAGGGCAAGCGGCGCAACGGCCACATGCACGGCGACTGGTCGTTCTGGCGCAAGGACGGCAGTCTCATGCGCACCGGCACGTTCAAGGATGGGGCGCAGACCGGCATCTGGCGCACCTACGACCGCGACGGCTTCGTCGTCAAGGAGACCACCTTCTGACCCCACCCCTCCCAAGTTGGCGTTCAGTGGCGGTCCTACCGCACCTCACCGCCAACTTGGAGGGACTCGAGGTGGGCGGCGACGGCCAGGGCGACGTGGTCGTGCCACCGTGGCGCGGCGACCTGGACCGCCAGGGGCAGCCCGGCGACGTCGATCCAGTCCTTCACCGTGACGGCGCGGACGGTCATGTGGCCTACAGCTCGGGGAACTGGAGGCGCAGCTCGCGCTTCAGGGCCTTGCCGCTGGCGTTGCGCGGCACGACGTCCACGAACCGCACCGCGGTCGGCATCTTGTAGCGGGCCAGCTTGCCGTCGCAGTGCTCGATGATGGCCCGCTCCTCGAGGTCCGGGTCCTTCTTCACCACGATCGCCAGCGGCGACTCGCCCCACTTCTCCGACGGCACCCCGATGACCGCCACGTCCGCCACGCCGGGGTGGGTGAGGATGACGTTCTCCACCTCGGCCGGGTACACGTTCTCGCCGCCGGAGATGATCATGTCCTTCAGGCGGTCGCGGATCCAGATGAACCCCTCGTCGTCGCGCACGGCCACGTCGCCGGAGTGGAACCAGCCGTCGCGGATGGCTTCGGCGGTGGCGTCGGGGCGGTTCCAGTAGCCGGTCATGATGTGGTCACCGGCGATCACCACCTCGCCGGCCTCGTCCACATCGCACTCGGTGCCGTCGGGACGCATGACCATCACGTCGGTGTGGAAGAAGGCCTTGCCGGTGGAGCCCGCCTTGCGCAGCGCGTCCTCCGGCGTGGTGAGGCAGGCCGGGCCGCAGGTCTCGGTGAGGCCGTACACCTGGTGGATCTCGATGCCCATCTCCGCGTAGGCCTCGATCAGCGCCTTCGGCACCGGGGCCGCGCCGCTGAGGAACCAGCGGACGCTGGAGTGGTCGTGCACCGCCGGGTCGTAGACCATCCGCATGGCGCCCAGCATCGCCGGCACGAGCAGCGACGAGTTGATCTTCTCCTCCTTCACCAGTTCCCACACCTTCATCGGGTCGAACGCCCGCATCAGGATCTGGGCCAGCCCGCGGTAGGCCGTGGTGATGGCCGGGGTGAGCGCGCCCACGTGGAACAGGGGCATCGGGTTGAGGTAGCGGTCGCCGATGCGATAGTCGGCCGTGGCGTTCAGGGTGTGCAGCGCCGCCATCTGGGTGGTGTGCGTGTGCATCACGCCCTTCGGCAGGCCCGTCGTGCCGCTGGTGTACATGATGTAGAGCAGGTCGTCGTTCCACGCCGTCAGCGGCGGTTCGGCCGTGCTCTGCCCGTCCACCCACTCGTCGAACTGCAGCGCGAAGGCCGGGCGGGTGGCCGGATCGCCCACGTGCACCCACGTACGCACATCGGTGCGGTCGCCACGGGACTGCAGTTCCTGCACCGCCGCGGCGAACTCGCCACCGGCGATCATCACCGTGCAACCGGCGTCCTTGACGATGAACTCCAGTTCGTCTGGCACCAGCCGCCAGTTGAGCGGCACGATCACCGCGCCCACCTTGGCCACGGCGAAGAAGCTGGTGACGAACTCGTGCGAGTTCATCATCAGCAACGCCACCCGGTCGCCCTTCTGCACGCCGGAGGCGAGCAGCGCGTGGGCCACCTGGTTGGTCCGGTCGTTGAGCTCGGCATAGGTGAACCGCCGGTCGGCTGCCACGTCGAACAGGGCCTCGTTGGTCGGGTTCATGAGCGTGCGCTTGGCCAGGACGGCCCCGATGTTGTTCCGCATGGCGCAAGAGTGTGGCACACGTCACTCCCCGCCGCATCGCCTACGCTGCGGTCGACAGTCGGCGGGCGAACTGGGGGGCCGATGCAGCACGTGCGCAGTTTCGAGGCGGGCGACACCCAGGTGGTGACCGCGGGCAACGGTGGGCGGGCGCACCGGCACCACCTGGATCACCTGGCGGTCATCAGCCCCGGCTGGCACGACGTGCGGCCCGGCGTGTGGACGCTGGTGGGCAACGGCCTGTCGAACCAGACCTTCGTCGACGCCCCGGAAGGCATCATTGCCATCGACACCGGCGAGTCGGTCGAGGAGATGAGCGCGGCACTCGCCCGCCTTCGCGAGGTCACCGACCGCCCGCTGGCCGCCGTCGTCTACACCCACTTCCACTACGTGGCCGGCACGCTGGCCGCCTTCCACGATGCCGGCCGCGCCCTGCCGGTGCACGGCCACCAGCGGATCACCGTCAACCGCCACCGGGTCGGCGGCGAGATCGCTCCTGCGTACAGCCGCGGGTTGGTCGAGCAGTTCGGCGTCGTGCTACCTGCCGAGGGCGAGGACGCGCTGGTGCATGTGGGGCTCGGGCACGCCTTCCGCAACCCGGCGCACGCCCCCTTCACCCAAGGCTTCGTGCCGCCCGATCACACGTTCACCACGCACACCGCGATGCGCATCGCCGGTCTGGCGGTGGAGGTGACACCGGCGCCGAGCGACGCCGACGACTCGGTCACCCTGTGGTTCCCCGAACTCTCGGTGTGCGTGCACAACCTGGTCTGGCCTGCACTGTTCAACGTCTTCGCCATCCGCGGCGAGGAGTACCGCGACCCGCGGGTGGTGATCCACGGCATCGACCACCTCCTGTCACTGGGCGCCGAGCACCTGGTGGGCACGCACGGGCCGCCGATCAGCGGCGCCGAGGAGATCCGCCACCGGGCCACGCTGGCCCGCGATGCCATCCAGTTCCTGTGGGACCAGACGGTGCGCGGCCTCAACAAGGGCTGGACCGCGGACCGCCTGGCCGCCGAGGTCCGCCTGCCGGCCCTCTACGACAACGACTACCTCACCAGCGAGCGCTATGGCGTGGTCGAGCACCATGTCCGCCAGATCGCCAGCGGCCTGCGCGGCTGGTTCGACGGTGACCCGGCAAAGCTGTTCCCGCTGCCGCCGGTGGACCGGGCGAACCGGCTGATCGAGGGCTTCGGCGGGAGGCAGGCCGTGGCCTCGCAGGCAGACGCGGCACTCGCGGCCGACGACCTGCGGTGGGCGGCCGAACTGGCCACCTGGCTGGTCACCGCACCGGCCGGCGACGGCGCCACGGCGCAGGCTGATCGTCACCGCCTTGCCGCCGTCCTGAGGGCGATCGGCCAACGCTCCCCCGCCGCCAACATCCGCAACTGGTGCCTCACCCGAGCGCGGGACCTCGAGGGAGTGGCCCCGCTGGACCGCTTCCGCACCCACCGCCTTCGAGCGGCCGAGGTGGAGCGCGATCCACTCGGAGCGATCCACACCCTGCCCGTTCTCCTCGACCCCGATCGGGCCACCGGCGTCGACGCCCACCTGCGCATCGTCGTGCCGCGCCACGGTGCCGCCGGCATCCATGTCCGCAACGGCGTCGCCGTTCCCACCGACGGCGAACGTGCCACCGCGTCCCTGGACATCGACGCAGAGGCCTGGGCGATGCTGCTCACCGGCACCGCCACGGTGGTGCAACTGGAGGGCGACGGCCGCGCCCGGGTGGACGGCGCGCCCCTCGCCGAGGTCACCTCCCTCCTCGCCTGCTTCGACCTCCCCCCACCGAAGTGACGTGATGTGTCACGTCACTTCCCAGGTCGGAGGGGTCGTCGCCGCGTCACTTCGCACGTCCCCACGACACGCCCGCCGGGGCGGCCGACACCTACGCTCGCGGACGTCACGAGGGGGTTGGGACCGATGACCGACACGATCGACCACGACGCACTGCGGGCGAAGTACCGGGAGGAGCGCGACAAGCGCATCCGGCCCGACGGCAACGAGCAGTACCTGGAACCCGTCGGCCGGTTCGCCCACCTGCTGGACGACCCGTACACGCCACGGGTGGAGCGTGAGCCACTCACTCACGAGGTGACGTTCGCGTTCATCGGCGGCGGGTTCTCCGGCCTCACCTGCGGTGCCCGGATGGTGCAGGCGGGCATCACCGACATCTGCATCATCGAGGGCGGCGGCGACTTCGGCGGGGCGTGGTACTGGAACCGCTACCCGGGAGCCATGTGCGACACCGCGGCGATGGTCTACCTGCCCCTCCTGGAGGAGACCAACTACATGCCCAGCATGAAGTACGTCTTCGCGCCGGAGATCCACGGCCACGCCCAGCGCATCGCCCGCACCTTCGGGCTCTACGACAAGGCGGTCTTCTCCACCAATGTCACCGAGCTGCGGTGGGACGACGCCGCCGACCGCTGGGTCATCCACACCGACCGCGGCGACGCCATCCGCGCCCGCTTCGTGGCCATGGGCACCGGCCCACTGCACCGGCCGAAGCTGCCCGGCATCCCCGGCATCGAGACGTTCCAGGGCCACAGCTTCCACACCAGTCGGTGGGACTACGGCTACACCGGGGGCAACCCGGCCGGCGAACCGATGACCAACCTGGCCGACAAGCGGGTCGGCATCATCGGCACCGGTGCCACCTCCGTCCAGTGCATCCCCGCGCTCGGGCGCGACTCGAAGGAGCTGTACGTCTTCCAGCGCACCCCGTCCAGCATCGATGTGCGCAACAACCATCCCATCGACCCCGAATGGTTCGCCTCGCTCGGCCCCGGCTGGCAGCAGAAATGGCTCACCAACTTCGCCACCCTCCAGACCGGCGGCTTCGCCGAGGAGGACCTCGTGCACGACGGGTGGACCGACATCTCCAAGCGCATCCGCGATCGGGTGATCTCCATGATGCAGGCCGGCGCGGACAGCACTGCCACCAGCGCCAGCTTCGGTCCCGAGATGATGTTGAAGGCCTACGAGGACTCCGACGACGAGAAGATGGAGGAGATCCGCGCCCGGGTGGACGCCATCGTGCAGGACCGCACGACGGCCGAGGCCTTGAAGCCCTGGTACCGGCAGCTGTGCAAGCGCCCGTGCTTCCACGACGAGTACCTGCAGACGTACAACCGCCCCAACGTCCACCTCGTGGACACCAACGGCAAGGGCGTGGAGCGCATCGACGAAACCGGCGCGTGGGTGGATGGGCAGCACTACGAGGTGGATCTGTTGATCTACGCCTCCGGGTTCGAGGTGGGCACGTCGGCCGCCCGGCGCGCCGGCTTCGAGACGATCGGCCGCGGCGGCGAGACACTCAGCGAGCACTGGGAGGACGGCATGCGCTCGCTGCACGGCATGCACGTGCACGGCTTCCCCAACCTGTTCGTGGTCGGGCCCAACCAGGGCGCCAACCTGATCTCCAACATCACCCAGAACCTCACCGAGGCGGGCACCACGATCGCCATGATCGTCAACCACGCACTCGCTGCCGGCGCCACCGAGGTGGAGGTCACCGAAGAGGCCGAGCAGGACTGGGTGACGCTGCTGCAGAGCCATGTGCGCGCCTTCATCGGCAACCCGGAGTGCACGCCCGGCTACTACAACAACGAGGGTGGCGAGATCGGGCCGAAGCAGCGGCTGAACGGCAGCGGGTACCCGATGGGCCCGGTGGCGTTCTGGCAGTACCTGGACCAGTGGCGCAACACCGGCACCTTCGAGGGCCTGGCGTTCCGCTGAGTGGGCGCCCCGCCTACTGCGCCTGGGCGTGCTCAGCATGCCGGCGAGGTCCATCGGGAAGCGCGGGCGGCGCGAGAACGCACCGTGCCGATGGGGCACTCCATCACCTCGGCGGCCTCCTGGTAGCTGAGCCCCAGCACCTGGGTGAGCACGAACGCATCGCGGCGATCCGGCTCCAGTGCATCCAGCAGCTCGTCCATCGAGGCGTCCTCGTGGTGGGCGACAGCCTCCTGCGAGAACAGGGTCATGCGGTCCATCAGACGGCGGCGGCGGTACCTGCGGCGGATGTCGTCGGCACAGGCGCGGCGAGCGATGGAGAGAATCCAGACCTGCACGGGCGACTCGAAGCGATACCCCGGGAGCGCCCTCAGCGCCCGAAGGTAGGTGTCCTGCACCAAGTCGTCGACATTGTCGCCGGAACCCAGCGCGTTGCACAGCCGCCACACCGCGGGCTGGGTGGCGCGCACCAGCGCAGCGACGGCCACATCGTCGCCTTCACAGGCGGCTTCGGCATAGCGGCGCAACGGGTCGACGACGTCCACGCCTTTATCATGCCGGAACAAGGACGCTCACACGCGATCTGCGGGAACTCCGCCCGCCGACCGGACGACTGGATGGACATGGCATGTGACCGATGGCAGCAGGCCATCTCGGCGATCGCCGACGGGGAGGACCCTGGGGTCGAGCCGCGCCTTCTCGATGCCCATCTGGCCACCTGCCCCTCCTGCCGTGCCTTCGCCGAGTTCAGCCGGTCGGCTGCTCCCGTGCTGGTTGCGGCTCCGGACATGCCGGACCTGGCTCGCCCGGTGACCAAGCGCAACGCCATTGCCGACCGTGCCGCGTCGCTGAGCATCGCCCGCGTCCTGCTGGGCGTGGTGGCGCTGGAGGTCATCGTCTTCTCGCTCCGGGCGCTGGTGTGGGGCAAGGAGTCCGACACCTCGGTGCACGCCGCCCGCCACCTTGGTGCGTTCAGCGTGGCCTACGCCGTGGGCCTGCTGGTGGTCGTGGTGCGGCCGGCCCGGGCCCGCACCATGCTGCCCGTGGCGTTCGTGTTGGCGGGCGCGCTGGCGCTCACCGCGCTTATCGACATCGCCACGGGTCACGTTCCGCTGATCAACGAGACCACACACATTCCGGAACTGGTGAGCGTGCTGCTGCTGTGGCTGCTGGCCGTGCCATCGGACCGCCGACGCCTGCAGCGAGCGGCCCCGCCCAGCACACCGTTGCGGGCCGTGCACTCGCATGACGATCCGCCGCGGCGCGCGGCCAGCGGCGGCTGACCGCTGCCAGAACGAACAGCCGGCCGTGTCAGACCGGCGATTCGATGCGCCGCAGCGGGCGCTGCTGCGGGGGTTGGTGGTCCCACAGATCGGCCAGCAGGTCGGACTTCACCGATGCCACTGCCGGGTCGTCCCACCGGTTCACGTGCTGCAGCGGGTCGTCGGTCAGCGAGTACAACTCGCCCTCCGTGCCGTCGTGGCTGTAGCCCGGAAGGTAGGCGGTGCAGACCCAGCCGTCGCGGGTGATGGTGCGCACGTGCACGTCCACACCGAACAGGGCGCTGTCCCACTCCGTGAGCACCCGCTCGAAGCCGCGGGCGTCGGCGTCGCCGTCGTCCACTGGCAGGGAGTGGCCCTCCATCCACGATGGGGCGTCCAGCCCGGCGATCGTGCAGAAGGTGGGCGCCAGGTCCACCAGGCCGACGGGCCGGGTGACGGTGGCCGGGGTCGCCGCGGTGGACGGGGCCGGGCGCCAGATCAGCGGTAGGCGCATCAGCGAGTCCACGTGGTACGGGCCCTTGAAGAGCAGGCCGAAGTCGCCCTGGAACTCGCCGTGGTCGGTGGTGAAGATGACGTCCACGTCGTCGTCCCAGCCACGGGCGGCGATGGCGGCCATCACCCGGCCGAGCGCCTCGTCGATCAGTTCGCACTCCACCGCGTTGAGGGCGTTCACCTCGCGCACCTGGTCGGCCGTCATCTGCGCCGGCACCCAGTTCAGCGGGGCCTCGTAGTTGCTGACCAGCCGGCCGTCGTACCAGGCCCGCCAGTGGCGGGGCTTGCCGTCCAGCACGGCCTCTCGGGCGGCGCCGTCCTCCAGGTAGCCGGCCGGCAGCGGCACGTCGCGCCAGTCGATGCGGCCGATCTCGCTGCGCGGCGGGTCCCACGGGTGGTGGGGGTCGGGGAAGCTCATCCAGCAGAACCAGTCGTCGTCCGCGTCCAGGCCGTCCAGCCAGTGGATCGTGCGGTCGGCCACCCAGTCCGTGTGGTACCACTCCTTCGGGATCGCGTTGTCCCATGCCTGCGGAGCGCCGGTCTGGCCGCCGCCCATGGCGTTCACCTCCAACGCCATGTCCAGCACGGGGTAGAACATGCCGACGGCCTCCGGGTGCTCGGCGGCCAGCCAGCGGGCGTAGTGCAGGAAGCCCTGGCCCCCGTGGGTGGCGGCCTCGAAGTGCTCGAAGCCGCGGTGCGGGGCCGGCATGCCCTCGCGGGCGAAGCGGTTCTCGGCGAAGCGGGCGAACGGGTCGAGGAATGGCTCGAAGTGCGGCTTGCCGATGAGCGCGGTGCGGTAACCGGCCTCGCGCAGCACCTCGGCCACGGAGGGGGCATCGGTCGGCAGGGCGACGCCGTTCATCCACACGCCGTGGGTGCTGGGGTGCTGACCGGTGATGATCGTGCTTCGCGAGGGCATGCACACCACGCTCTGCGGGTGGGCCCGCTCGTAGCGACGCCCCTCGGCGGCCAGGCCGTCGATCACCGGCGTGCGGGCAACGGTGCCGCCGTTGCAGCCCAGCGTGTCGTACCGCTGCTGGTCCGTGGTGATGAACAGGATCTTGCGGCCCATCAGGAGGCCCCCTCGCTTTCCATCTGCCGTTGCAGTTCGTCGAGTGCAGCCGCGGTGCCGCCGCCGATGGCGAGGGCCATCGTGCGCGGGTCGGCCTCGGTGGTGTACACGACCACGCAGGTTCCGTCGCCCATGTCCAGCACGTCGATGGTGCCGCGGTGGAACTGGAAGATCGGCGTGGCGATCCGGTATTGGAACCGGCGCAGCAGGTGGTCGTGGGTGATGATCTCCTCCGGCATCTGCATGCCGGTGCCCATGGTGATGGTGCGCGACGTGCCGTCCACGTGGCAGTCGGTGATCCCCGGGAACCATGTGTGCAGCGCGGCCGGGTCGCCCACCTTGGCCCACACCTCGTCGGCGGTGCGATGGATGCGTATGTGGTGGCGGACGGTCCCCAGCGTCATGGCCGGCACCCTAACAGTTGTCAGTCACCCTGTCACGACCTGCCGGGCCGGCCTGCCGCCGGGGTCGCGGTCAGCCGGCGGGCATAGGCCAGCGCGTGGCGCAGCGAGTCGGTGAACGCCAGCCCGGTCCAGGCGATGTCGAACGCCGTGCCGTGGTCCACCGACGTGCGCACGATCGGCAGCCCGAGCGTGACATTGACGCCGGAGTCGAAGGCCAGCAGCTTCATCGGCCCGTGCCCCTGATCGTGGTACATGCACACGATCGCGTCGTAGCGGCCACGGTGCACCGCCTGGAAGAACACCGTATCGGCCGGGTGCGGGCCGCTGACGTCCAGCCCCTCGGCCTGCGCGGCGGCGATGGCGGGGGCGATGTGGTCGATGTCCTCCGTGCCGAACAGGCCGTGCTCGCCGGCATGCGGGTTGAGGCCGCAGACCGCGATGCGCGGGCGTTCCAGGAAACGGTGGAGCACGTCGTGGGTGAGATGCACGACGTCGAGCACCCGTCCCGCGCTGACCCGGCGGATCGCCTCCGCCAGCGAGCAGTGGGTGCTGACGTGAGTGACCGCGAGCGACCCGTTGGGCGTCTCCGCAGTGAGCATCATCGTGACCTTCGCGGCGCCACAGAGCCCGGCGATGAACTCGGTGTGGCCGACGAACCCGGGGTCGGTGCGCTGGGTGGCCTCCTTGTTCATCGGCATGGTCACGAGACCGGCCACGGTGCCGGCCAGTGCATCGAGGGTGGCTCGCTCCACATACGCACGGGCTGCGGCCCCCGCCTTCGCGTCCAGGTGGCCGGGGCGATGGTCGGTGGCGGAGAGCAGGCCGAGGTCCACCACCGGCAGGCTCGCCCAGTCAACGTGGATCCCGAGGAGCTCCGCCCCGTGGTGCAGGATGGCCGCATCGCCGTACACGACGATGTCGTCCGCCGGACCCAGTTCGCCGGCGGCGAACGCACGCAGCACGATCTCGGGACCGACGCCCGATGCGTCGCCCATCGTGATTGCCAGCGGTGCACCCATCGGCGCCACGGTATCCGCCGCGGGTGAAGGCCCGTGGTCAGCGATCGACGGTCAGGGGTTGAGCAGGCGGACCAGCGCGTCGGGTGCACCGAACCCACCGGCCTTGGTGACCACGATCGGACCATCGCCACCGGCCTGGGCGCTCCAGGGCATGCCGGGCGCCGCGTAGCCACCGATGTGTCGCGGTGCGTCGCCGAGCACTGCCGCAGCCGTGTCGCCGCCGATGATCACCACCAGCGAGTACCCGAGCAGCCGGGGGCGCACCAGCGCGGCGATCGCATCTGCGTGCGCCCGGTCCAGGAGGGAACCCTCGTGCGCGGGCGTGGCGACCACGTGCACATCTGGCCGCGCCGAGCGCAGTTCGTCGAGCTGTGCCGCCGCCACCTCCGTGACGCTGCCGCACACCACCAACACCGGCCCAT
This sequence comes from Ilumatobacteraceae bacterium, assembly GCA_041394605.1. Classification (GTDB taxonomy): domain Bacteria; phylum Actinomycetota; class Acidimicrobiia; order Acidimicrobiales; family Ilumatobacteraceae; genus UBA668. The sequence continues at coordinate 115,740 of JAWKHX010000010.1, read as the reverse complement.
CGCCGATCCGTTCCAGCACGTCAGCCCAGGGGCGCAACGTGAGCGCACCGCGGCCGCCGAGTGGGTGGGGCCGGGCCCGGAATGCCGCGCCGAGCGCTCCGGCGGGCCCCGCCACCAGAGCGTCCAAGGGCGCCAGCGCCGCCGCGGCAGCGGCCAGGTCGGCGTCGTCGGCGATGTCCAGCCACACGACATCATCCAGGTCCAGCGAGTCCAACAGGTCCACGCGGGTCCTGCGCGCCGCCGGCAGACCGCCGGTGACGGACGCCACCGGTGCGCCGTCCACGTGCACCACGCCACCCAGGCAGGTGCGGCCCATCGCAGGGTAGGCGGGCAGCACCACCACTGGGCGACGCAGCGCCGCCTGGCGTGCCAGCACCTCGGCCGCCCAATGGCCACGCAGGGTGGAGTCGATCTTGTGCGCCGTCCAGGCTGCCGGACCGAACCGGGTGTCCAGCGCGGCGGCGCGGGCTGCGGCGTCGCGGGCCGACAGGGCTCGCGACCCGAGGTCCACCACGCACGGACCATCCGCCGTGGCCGAGCCGACCCGCACTTCCACGTGCTCGCCGACGGCCTCGGCCAGCTCGGCGGCCACCTCGAACGCACCGGTGCGATCGTCCGCCGCGACAGCCCAGTCCCTCACCCCGCCAACGCTACTGACCAGGTCGGAGTGTTCCCTGTACACCTCCGAGCAGGAACGATTCCGACTGGCTAGTTGACCTTGCGGTCGTGACCGGCCCAGTAGGGCTCGCGGAGGTCCTTCTTGAGGACCTTCATCGCCCCCGACAGCGGCAGCGGCTCGGCGCGGAACTCGATGCTCTTGGGCACCTTGTAGCCGGCGATCCACTCGCGGGCATGGTCGATGAGCTCCTGCTCGGTGGCGCTGGCGCCCTCGCGCAGCACGACGATGGCGTGCACCGCCTCACCCCACTGCGCGCTGGGAATGCCGATGACGGCCACCTGGAGGACTGCCGGGTGCGTGGCCAGCGCGTTCTCCACCTCCGTGGAGTACACGTTCTCGCCACCGGTGACGATCATGTCCTTCACCCGGTCCACCAGGAACAGGTAGCCGTCCTCGTCCAGGTAGCCGGCGTCGCCGGTGTGGTACCAGTCGCCGCGGAAGGCCTCGGCTGTGGCCTCCGGCTTGTTCCAGTACTCGATCATGAAGTTGCCGCTGCGGGCGCACACCTCGCCCGGCTCGCCGGCCGGCAGCACCTTGCCCTCGTCGTCCTGGATGGACAGCACCACACCGGGCAGCGGGAAGCCGGTGGCGCGCAGGTACTTGCCGCCCTTGCGGTGTTCCTCCGGCCCCAGCAGGGTGAGCACGCTGGAGCTCTCCGTCATGCCGTAGCCCTGCCAGATGTTCATGCCCGGGTACAGCGCGAGCAGCTTCTCCAGCAGCGCCTGCTGCATCGGCGAGGCGCCGTAGACCAGGTCGGTGAACGAGCCGAGCCCGTCGGGGCTGAACTCCGGGTGGGCCATGGCCATGCCGATCATCGTCGGCACCATGACCGTGACGGTGGGCTGGTACTCGCGCACGGCCTTCATCACCGCGGCCGGCTCGAACATCGGCACGATCACCGTGTTGGCCCCCACGGCCGGCCCGCCGAGCACGGAGAACATCGACGCTGCATGGAACATGGGGGTCTGCATGAGTGTGACCGTGTCGCGACCGAACGACAGCCGCATCATCACGTGGTAGGCGTTGAGCATCTCGGCCCGCTGGTCCAGCAGCACGCCCTTCGGCAGCCCGGTGGTGCCGCCGGTGTACATCAGCACCACCGGGTCGGACTCCTCCCCCTCGTCGGGAATGACCGGCGCGGAGGAGGCGATGAGGTCCTCGTACGACGCGGTGTGCGGGCCGTCGCCGCCGCCCACGAGCACCACGTGCTCCAGGCCGGCTTCCTCCTTCACCTTGTCGATCAGCGGAGCGAAGATGAAGTCCACGAAGCACACCTTGGTACCCGAGTCGCGCAGCACGTAGGCCAGTTCCTTCGGGGCGAAGCGCAGGTTCAGCGGATTGACCACGCCCCCACCGAGGAACGCGGCGTGGTACAGCTCCAGGTACTCCGCCGAGTTCAGCGTCATCACCGCGAAGCGATCACCACGGCCGACCCCCAGCGAGCGGAGGCCGCCGATGAGCCGGCTCACCCGGTCCATGTGCTCGGCGAACGTGCGGGTGGCGCCCGTGGCCGCGTTGGTGGTGCACACGCGACCCGCGTTGCGCTCCACGGACGGCAGCAGCTGGCGGTGGTAGATGAGCTCCTTCATGCCCGCCAGCGTAGGCGCCCGCAGCGACCGGAAGGGTCAGTCCTCCACGCCGTTCGCGCCCCACGCATGCAGCGCCGTCACCCGTGCCGCACGCCATGCAGGGTCCGGCGCCAGCCGGTCCACCAGCAGACATGCGAGCGCATGGTCCGCGAGGTGACCGTGCTCGCGGGCGGCGACTGCGGCAGCGGCCATCCGCTCGGCGGAGCCGACCGCTTCCACCATCGCCAGGCGGTGACCGTGGTCCGTCGGGTTGGCGGCTGCGGCACGTCGCAGCGCAACCAGCGAACGGTGCGCCCGCTCAGCGCCCGGAACGCTCAACGCCGCCAGCAGCGCAGCCTGGAAGTGGTGCACCCCCACCACCGCCTCGCCCGGCGCCACCCGGACATGGGGCGCGCCAGCCGCGACGAACCTCGCTGCATCGTCCAGCCGGCCATTCGCCAGCGCCACGTGTGCCTGCAGCGTGTGGACGATCAGCACCAGGTCGCCACGGCGACGGCGGGCAGCCAGCCAACCGGCGGTGTCGAACAGTTCTCCGCACAGCGGTTCGCGACCGTGCAGCCCACCGGCGAGGTCCGCCGCGGCCTGAGCCACGACCGCCACCCGCTGGGCGAAGGCGAACTCGTCCAGCCGCATCAGCTCGGCCGAGAGCTCGGCCGCGAGATCGGCGACGTCGGGCAGTGGTTGACCGGCGAGCAGGGCGTGCAGCGCGGCGAATGCACCGGCGCTGTGGGCGTACCCGCCGCGGCCCACGGCGAGTCCATGGCGGAACTCGGCCAGCAGGGGTTGGACGGTGGCCGCCAGGGGCTCACCCCAGTGACGGATGAACCCGTGGTGAGCGAACTCGACCATCGTGCGCACCATCCCGTCGGTCTGCTCGGCCAGCGCCAGGCCGGCCTTGCCGTACCGCACCCCCAGTTCCAACTGGCGGCCGAGCCCACACGTGAGCAGCCCGTAGCCGGCCACGAAGTAGGCGCTGGAGACGTCCACCCCGTGGCGGGCGGTGAGGCGCAGACCGCGCAGCACCAGCAGCACGTGGGTGAGCGGCTCGGTGGTGTACGCCAGATGGACGGCGCTCAGCATGGTGTCGAGCTTGGCTCGCACCAGCTCGTCCTCCAGCCGGGGCGCGGTGAGGAAGTCCTCCGGCTCCATGCCCCGGATCGCCAGCCGGGTGGCCAGCAGTTCCCGAGCCACATGGAACCCCGACGGGCGGGTAGGGAGCCGCTCGCCCAACTCGCGGAGCAGGCCCTGCATCTCGGCGATGCCGCCCTTCTGGTCCTGGCGGGTCCACCACCGGTTGCCCAACACACGCATCGCCCGCACCCGCTCCATCGGCGTCGGGTGGTGCGCCCAGGCGGAGTCCAGCAGCTGGTCGACCAGCGCCGTCCGGTCGATGACCAGCGCGTTCTCCGCAGCCCGCAGGTGCAGCTCGAACATCCGCGCCGGCTGGTCGCGCCACGCCACCGGGCCGAGCTGGCCGATGGCCCGCAGTTGGAGGTCCAGCGCGGCGGCGTACGCGCCACCCCGGCGAGCGATGCGGGCCGCGTCCTCACACCAGGCCACGTACCACGCAGATTCCTCCGCGGACAGCGCATGTTCCGAACCCTCCAACAGGCGGAGCAACTCGAAGCGCTCCGCCGAACCGATGGAGGGCGCGCCACCGATGGCACTGCGCCGCGCCGCGATGACGGCGCGGGCCATTCGCAAGCGCAGCTGCGCCGACGCCACGGACTCGATGGAGTCCAGGGCGGCCTGGCGCACGGCATCGTCGCCGTTCCGTGCCGCCGGCTCGTCGCGCCACACCACGAGGTGCTCGGTGGCCAACCGGTCCAGCGACGCGGCGACTGCGTCCAGCGGCAACTCGAGTGCTTCGGCGATCACCTGCGGTGTGCCCACACTGCCGGCGAGCGCCACTGCCTGGAGCACGGCGTGCAGCGACGGCGCCAGCGCGGCGACCCGGCGGCGATCTGCTTCGGCCAACGTCACCGAGCCAGCCGCCAATGCCGACTCGTCCCAGCTCCACGAGCCGGACGCCGGTTCCACGCGGATCGTGCCCGTGGCCAGCAGCGCATGGAGGTCGGCGATGGCCCGGCCCGGGTTCCCTCCCGACCGGCGCCACAGGGCGGCACCCAGGGATGCGGCCGTGCCGTCGTCCAGCCCCAGGCCACCGGCGACGAGGGCGTGGAAGTCGGCCCGCCCCAGTGGCGGCATCTCCACCGACCGGACGTCCACCCCCTCGGCAGCCAGCGTGTCGAGCGTGTCGTCGAGCGCGGACGGGCGGTCCGAGCGGCGGCCGAGCAGCAGCACCAGCGGCACGCGCGCCGCAGCCAGCACGGACAGCATGGCCAGCGACCCGCCATCGGCGGCATCGGCGTCGTCGAACACGGCCACATACGGCTGCACCACGTCCACCATGCCGGCCACCACCTCGCGGGCGGCGTGCTGCACGCGGGCAGCCATGTCCAGCGCACCACTCTCCGCCGGCGCCGGCACCACCCCCACCAGCCGGGCGAGCGGTGGCATCAAGGCCACGGCCAGGCCGAGGTCGGCGCCCAGGCGGCGGCGGAGCGCGGCCACCACCTGGTCGCGGACGGCCTGCGGCCCGGCCTCCAGGTCGTCGACGATGCCGCGCACCAGGCGCAACGGGGCTCGCATCGGCTGTGCCGCCCTGGCCTCGAAACGGGACGCTGCCACGCCCACCCCGCGCCGGCGCAGTTCCGCCTCCACCAGCCCCAGCACGGTGGTGCGACCCATGCCGGCGGGCCCGTCGAGCGTGATCACTCGCGGCCCGGCGACGCCCTGTCCTTCGAGCCCCAGCGCGGCCAGCACGGCGGCGACGGCCATGTCCGTGCCCACGGGATGTGCGAGGTCACGCCACGCCAGCCCGAAGCGGTCCACCTCCGGTTCGAACGGGGCGCAGAGCCCGGTGCGGCGCAGGCTGTCGCAGCAGCGTTCCAGATCGTGCGCCAGCGCGACCACGGACCGGTAGCGCTCCCGACTCGGACGGGACGCCGCCTCCAGCACGCGGCTGACCGCCGGCGGCACCCGCTGCCCGCCACGGGCCAACGTGGTGGTGACCAGCCTGGCCAGCGCGGCGATGTCGCCGGCGGGTGACACCTGTGCGGCCGCCGGCCACGGGCAGTCCAGCTCCACGACCGCATCGGTGCCACGGCCGGTGTGCAGTGTGAACAGGTCGATCATCCCATGCCCCACGCCCTGCACATGCAACTCGGCCAGAGCGGGCGCGAGATCCAGCACCACCTGCAGCACGTCCAGCAGCGACAGGGACCGCAGGTCGGTGTTGGCCAGCGAGGGGCCGGTCGGCGAGGCTGCCACCAGGGCGCACCGGGACGGGCTGTCGATCGCGTCCAGCAGCGGGGCGATCCCGGGGTGACGCACCGCCGCGAGCGTGTCGCGGTGCCGCCGCAACCGCTCGCGGAACGCCGGCGTCGGCAGGTCGGCCAGGTGGGTGTGGATCACCACGGTCCGACCAGCCGCGTCGGTGGAGCGGAACGTGCCGTCCTCCCCGGTTGCCGTCAGCAACTGCAGCGGCCCGTACCCAGGGATGGACGGCGAGGTCACAGCGGTTGCCCGAAGCGGTACCCGGAGATGTCGTCCAGGGTGGGGAGGCCGGTGAGCGCGTGAGCCGCGAGCATGCCGGACATCACCGCCGCCTCGAACGACCCGATGTTCAGGCCCGTATAGATCCAGTCGCTGGCCAGCACCAGGTTGGGGAAGCCGCTCTCCCACGCCTGCGGGCGGGCGCCGAGCGACCCGGGCGGCGAGGGCACATAGCGCTCGTTGGGGTCGATGTTGGCTCGCCAGTACTGGGCCTCGAAACGCTCCTCGCCAACAGCCCTGCTGCCGGGCGGGCACCATAGGGCAGCGAAGTCGAACGACTGCGGCGTGACCGCCAGCGTGCCGCTCGCCGGCATCACCGAGGTCGCCGTGCGCAGCCACTGGACGACCGTGGCCTTGGCCCGTTCGGCCTCGCGCGCGGGCGTCTCCGTATCGGTGAACGGTGGCCACGGGCCGCGGTGCTGCAGCGGGCCGCACAGGTAGACGAGAGCCTGGGGGCAGTCCGCAGCGGCGTAGACCGTGGACCATTGTTCCGCCGCCAGCACGTCGGTCATGTCGGAAAAGCCCAGCGGCGGCACGGCGGCGCCACCGACCACACGGTCGGTGCCGTGCAGCCTCGGGAAGCCGAGCTCGGCGCCGCTGCGATTGGTCCAGATCTGCGCGGCCAGCGTCGGCAGGCCACCCAGCACGTCCACGGACTGCCGCCACGGAGCAGCCTCCACCACCTCGGGTGCCACGTGAGGCAGGCACGGCAGTGGCATCGCGAACACGACCTCGTCGAAGTCGTGGCCGGCGACCAGCGTGACCTGGGCAACCGGTGCCCATCCGTTCCACCACGACTCGAGATCCACGTCGCCCTCCGCAGCGCGGCACCCTGCGCCAGTTGGGCGTAGATCGGCCGGTCCGGCCAGGCCCAGGTGCCGTCGTCGAGGCGCACCAGCGGCTGGTAGGGGCTGCCGTCCGCAGTGGTGGCCTGGATGTCCACGACGATCTCGCCGATGGCGGCACCGTCGGCCGTCAGGCGGACCTCGCTGACCTTGTGGAAGAAGCGGAACTCCACCCCCGCTGCACCGCCACTCGGTAGAAGGGAGCGATCACGGTGTCGCCCGTGCCACGGTGGAACCAGTAGGTGGCCTGCCCGCACGCCAGCACCTGGCGGAGCACGAACCACAGGTAGCCGGCCGCGCTGAACTGGGGGTCCTGCGCGGTGTCGCCGTGGGGGAACTGGAAGCACATCTCGGCCGGCATCTGCACCGGGCTGCTGTTGACCGCCGTCTCGCTCATCCCATGGCGGCGGCACCAGTCCATGAAGTTCTCACCGTCCACTGAGTTGATGCCGCGACCCACGATGTCGTCGGCCACCACGCCCTTCGCAACCGTGAGGTACAGCTCCAGCTGGCAGTACACCGAACGCAGCAGTGCCCAGTGCTCCCGCCAGCTCTCCGTGTGGTTCAGGACGTGCAGCACCCAGGCGACCGCGTGCTCCAGCCGGTGGATGGCCTCGGCGTGGTGGGTGGCGTTCGGCGGGTGCGGATGCGCAGCGTGGTGGGTGTGCAGCGCCTGCAGCGCCCTCAGGTGCTCCTGCCCCTCCGGCCCGTCGCCCGCGTACCCCAGCGCCTCGGCCACCAGCCCGCCGGCGAGGTGGAGGAGCTCACGGAACAGCACGCTGAGGTCCGGGTAGTCAGCGTCGCCCCAGGGGCTGAGGTCGTTGTGGGGCAGGTGTTGGGGGGTGAGGTTCCAGCGGCCGGAGAAGTAGTCGGCCAGCTGGATGTAGTTGTTCGGCCGCAGCTGGTTGTCCATGGTGGCCCGGGGTTCGCCGGCGGTGGGTTCCAGCTCGCCGAGGCAGGTGTGCAGGGTGCGCAACGAGTTGACGTACATGTTGCCGAACAGGTGAATGCCGTGCTCTTCGACGCGACCGTCGCCGGTGAGCCGCCACTCGCCGTCCGCCAGTGCCACCTCGCCGCGACGTCCGGTGGCCCCCTTGCCGCCGGCCCGCCAGCCGAGCTGCAGCACGGTGACGTCGTAGTGGTCCTGCCAGTCGGGATGCAGGGCGGGGTCGGTGAGCGTGAGGGCGGTGGAGAGGCCCGCGGGGCCACCACCCAGCACGAGGATCCGGCGGCGAGCAGTCATGCCGCCATCATGGCGCGCCCGCGGTGCGCGGCGCGGGGACCACGCCCCGTCACGCGGCGAGGACGTCGGCCAGTGCCCGCACTCCGGTGGCGAACACCTCCCGCTCGGCGTCGGACAGCACCGCGAAAGCTGGCACGACCATCCGGTCGGTGAGGGCCTCGGCATCGTCCATGCGGGCGCGCAGATCGTCGTCGATGGTGGGGGCGTCGTCGTCGGCCCAGCCGAACATGCGGATGTCACCCGGCCGCTTCACGAAGTGGGCGTCCTTCGACGGGATGCCCATCGCCCTCAACGCCACCAGGTGGGCGCAGCCGCGGTACTCGCGCAGGATGGTGAGGATCTGCATGGCCCGGCCGGCGGCATCCGGGGCGGCAGGTTCGGCGGCGGTACCGGCGAACAGCGGGAAGGCCTCCACCTCGCACGCCGCCAGCACCTTCTCTCCTGCCGCCACGAAGGACTCCAGGTCCGGCACGTCGGCGAACCGGGCGCGGCCGTGCTCCGCGCAGCACTCCATGTACGCCGCGCCGGCGACTCGCGGCGAGCACTTCTCGCGCGCGGCGTTCCAGAGGTTGGCGATCATCGCCGGGTTGAAGTAGCCGAACGCCGATGACACCACCGCCGGCTCCACGTCGCCGAGCACGCCGCCACGACCGAGGCCGTAGAACTGCACCCGGTCCAGCCCCAGTTCCTGGCCACGGGCGATGGTGGCCGGGGCGAAGTAGAACGCGGCTCCGGCCGCGCCGATCAGTCCGCTGGTGTGGTGCACGAGTTCGAGGGCGTCCATGGAGCGCACCGTAGCGACCTGGTTCAATGGCACTCCGACCGGAGGAACCATGCTCGCCAGCACCGCCAACCCTGCCCGCTCCGCACTGCCCCAGCGTGCCCGCGTCGTCGTCATCGGCGGCGGCATCATCGGCACGTCGATCGCCTACCACCTCGGCCACCTCGGCTGGACGGACACCGTGCTGGTGGAGCGCGACCAGGTCACCTCGGGCACCACCTGGCACGCCGCCGGGCTGATGGTCACGTTCGGGTCCACTTCACAGACGTCCACCGAACTGCGCACGTACACCCGAGACCTGTACAGCCGGCTGGAGGCCGAGACCGGGCTGGCCACCGGGTTCAAGCCGGTCGGGTTCATCGAGTTGGCCGCCGACGAGGGGCGGCTGGAGGAGTACCGCCGGGTGTCCACCTTCAACCGCCACCTCGGCGTGGACGTGCAGGAACTGTCGCCGTCCGAGGTCGCCGGCATGTTCCCGCTGGCCCGCACGGACGACCTGCTGGCCGGCTTCTACGTCGCCGGCGACGGCCGAGTGAACCCGGTGGACGCCACCATGTCCATGGCCCGCGGGGCCCGCAACCAGGGCGTGACCATCGCCCAGGGCGTGACGGTGGAGGACGTCGTGGTCCGCGACGGGCGAGTGCACTCCGTCGTCACCGACCACGGCACCATCGAGTGCGAGTACGTGGTGAACGCGGCCGGCATGTGGGCCCGCCAACTCGGCGCCCGCTCCGGCGTGGCCATCCCCCTTCAGGCCGCGGAGCACTACTACCTCATCACCGAGCACATGGAGGGGCTGGACCCGTCCTGGCCGGTCATCGAGGACCCCGCCAACTACGGGTACTACCGCGAAGAGGTCGGCGGGCTGATGATCGGCCTGTTCGAACCCGTATGCGCGCCGTGGAAGGTGGAGGGAATCCCGCGCGACTCGTCGTTCACCACCATCGAGCCAGACTGGGATCGCATGGGCCCGTACGTGGAGGCGGCGATGAGCCGGGTGCCAGTGTCCATCGACACCGGCATCCGCACCTTCTTCTGTGGGCCGGAGAGCTTCACCCCCGACCTGCGGCCGATCATCGGCCCGGCGCCGGAGGTGGGCAACTACTTCGTGGCCGCCGGGCTGAACTCCATCGGCATCCTCACTGGCGGCGGGCTCGGCCGGCTGGTGGCCCACTGGATCGTGGACGGCGACCCGGGCGCCGACGTCACCGGCATGCACCCGGCCCGCCTGCAGCCGTACCAGACCACCCCGTCGTACCGGCGCACCCGCACGGTGGAGTCGCTGGGCATGGTGTACCAGTGCCACTACCCCAACAAGGCCCTGCACACGGCCCGCGGGGCCAAGGTGTCGCCGCTGCACCAGCGCCTGGTGGAGCAGGGCGCGTACTTCCGCGACGTCAGCGGGTGGGAGGGCGCCGACTGGTTCGCCGGCCCCGGCACGACGCCGGACCCCGGCCCGCTCACCTGGGACCGCCCATCGTGGTGGGCCACCTGGGAGGCCGAGCACCGCGCCTGCCGGGAGGGCGTGATCCTCATGGACATGAGCTTCATGTCCAAGTTCCGGGTGCAGGGGCGCGACGCCGGCACCGTGCTGGACCGGCTCTCCGCGAACGCCGTCGACGGCGAGCCGGGCACCATCACCTACACCCAATGGCTGAACGACCGGGGCCTGCTGGAGGCCGACCTCACGGTCACCAAGCTGAGCGACGAATCGTTCATGGTCGTGGCCACGGACACGGCACACCGCCATGTGGAATCCCAGCTGGTGCGGGCCTGCGCCACCGCCGGCCATGCGTTCACCACCGACGTCACCGCCGGGCTGGCGCAGATCAGCGTGCAGGGGCCGCGCTCGCGCGAGCTGCTGCAGTCGCTCACGTCCGTGGACCTGTCCAACGACGCCTTCCCGTTCCGCACGGCGCGCCAGATCGACCTCGGCTACGCCCGCGTGCTCTGCGTGCGGATCACCTACCTCGGCGAGCTCGGCTACGAGCTGTACGTGCCCGCCGAGCAGGCGTTGCACGTGCACGACACGCTGGCGGAGGCCGGCGCGGCGTTCGGGCTGCGCCATGCCGGGCTGAAGGCGCTGGCCAGCCTGCGGATGGAGAAGGGGTACCGCGACTACGGCCACGACATCGACAACACCGACTGCCCGCTGGACGCCGGGTTCGGCTTCGCCGTTGCCTGGGACAAGCCGGGCGGGTTCAACGGCCTGGCGGCGCTGGCCGAGCGGCGGCGGATGCCCCGGCGGCAACGCCTGGTGAGCGTGCAGGTGCAGGACCCCCAGCCGTTGCTGTACCACGCCGAGGTGCTGCGCCGCGACGGCGTGCAGGTCGGGTACGTGCGTGCCGGTTCGTACGGCCACACCGTCGGCGGTGCCGTCGGCCTTGCCATGGTGTCCGCCGGCCACGGCGAGGCCACCGCCGCCTGGCTGGCCGACGGTTCGTGGACCGCCGAGATCAACGGCGCGGAATACCCGGTCGGTGTCTCGCTGAAGCCCCTCTACGACCCCACCAACGCCCGCATCCGCGCCTGAGCGTCGCCGCCGAGGTGCTGGCACGATGCCACGTGGAAGAACCGGGCCGAGGTCATCCGCCGGCGGACCGTTGATTCCCGACGGTACGACCAGTACTGCACGTGACGGGCGCATGACCAGACGGCCACGCCCCGGAACGGGATTGCTACCCTGACCGGCGTGGCGGAATCCGACGACCACCCACTGGGCCACCGGCCGGCCGACCCTGACGGGGTGGCCGACCCTGTGGTTCGGCGCGTCGCCGAACTCAGCGCCGCCCTGCAGGACGCGCAGGCTGCGGAGGGCCGCGCCAAGGCGGCGCTGGCGGCAGCGCAGGCGCTGAACGCGGTGCTGCTCGCCCAATGCGAACGAGGGACGGACCACGAGGAGGTGGAGGCGCTGCGTGCCCGCGCCGCGCTGGCCGACGAGATGGCGGCCACCCGAACCTGGCGCTGGAGCCGCCTGCCGCGCCGCGTGTGGGGACGCATCCGGCGACTCGTCCGGCGTGGCGCCGCGGCCGCCGGCACGGGGGGCGGCGGGTGAGCGGCGGCGCAGACACACCGCATGCAGAGTCCACCGTTGCCGGCACGATCATCGCCCGCAACTACGCCGCCCAGGCCACGGTGCTGGCCACCACCTACCTGGAGCACCACCCCGGTCGCCGATTCGTCACCCTGCTGATCGACGCCGAGGCGGGCGCGCCGCTGCCGCCGATCCCCGGCGAGGTCATCACCGCCGACCAGTTGCCCATCAGCCGGGACGACCTGCACCGCATGGCGGTGACCTACTCGGTGCTGGAACTCTCCACCGCCCTCAAGGCGGCCTTCCTCCAGCGCCTGCTGGACGGCGCGAGCACGGCGTTGTATCTGGACCCGGACATCGTGCTCTACGACGCGTTGGACGACGTGTTCGCCGCAGCGGCCGCCGACGGCATCGCGCTCACGCCGCACACGCTGCAGCCGTTCCCTCGCGACGGGCTGGAACCCGCGGAGGATCGGATCCGTCACTCCGGCATCTTCAACCTGGGGATGATCGCCGTGAGCGGCAAGGCACGGCCGTTCCTGGATTGGTGGCACGAGCGCCTGCGGACCGAAGCGGTCGTGGACCTCCCCCGCGCCCTGTTCACCGACCAACGGTGGATCGACTGGGCGCCTGCCCTGTACCGGCCGGCCGTCATCCGCGACCCCGGTGTGAACGCGGCCTACTGGAACCTGCACGAGCGGCCCCTGAGCCGACGCGGCGGTGTGCTGCACGCCGGCGACTCGCCGCTGCGCGCCCTGCACCTCAGCGGCTACTCGCCAGAACGGCCGTGGCAACTGTCCGTGCACGCCGGGGTGAACCCGCGAGTGCGGCTGTCGGACCACCCTGTCCTGGCAGCCGAGTGCGACGCCTACGGGGCTGCGCTGATGCGGCACGGATGGGGCGCTGACGGGCCTCCGTACGGCTGGGCGGTCACGGCCGAAGGCATCCGGCTGGATCACGTCATCCGCTCGGCCATCCGCCGCGCCGTCGCGCTGGCCGAGCGCGGCGAGGACGTGCCGCCACCTGATGCCTACGACCCGGCAGGTGGGTTCGCCGCCTGGCTGGACGGGCCCGCACCGGGCGTCTTCGGTGTGCCGATGGGGCGTTGGGCGCTGGCCTACTGGGAGTCCGAGCCGGGGATCCAGCAGCACTTCCCCCGGCTGGACCTCGACGACGCGGTCAACTACCAGCGATGGCTCGGCGAGTTCGGCCCGGCACTGCGCGCACGCACCGCTGCGAGGTTGGCACCGGCCCCGGCGCCCGCGGCGCCGCCACCGGCCACCAGGCGCGAAATGGGCGGCTGGAACGTCGTCGCCTACGCGGCCGCGGAGCACGGGGTGGGCGAGGCCGGCCGCCGGCTGTTCGCCGCGATGACGCTCACCGGGCTGCCGGCGGAACTGGTGCGGGTGACCGCAGAGGCCACCCGCAGCAACCACCGCAGCGGCGCCGAGGCGGGTACCCAGTTGCGGTACCGCGACTCCGTCTACTGCGTGAACGCCGACATGCTGCCGCACACACTGGCGCGGCTGGAGCACTACCACCGCAGCCGACAGGACGCCCGCCGCGTGGGCCTGTGGTTCTGGGAACTCGCCACCATGCCCGAGGAGTTCGCCGGCGCCCTGCGCAACCTGGAGCAGGTGTGGGTCACCAGCGAGTTCACCGCCGCCGCCGTCCGCAGCCTGGACCCCGACATCCCCGTGCACGTCGTCACACTCCCCGTCCTGCCGCCGGCGGCACGCACGCCGTACACGCGGGAACTGCTCGGCCTGCCCGGCGGGTTCCTGTTCGCCACGAGCCTGGATCTCAACTCGGTGGTGGCCCGCAAGAACCCGTGGGACGTCATCGACGCGTTCGGGCGCGCCTTCCCCGATCCGGGCGAGGCCCACCTGGTGGTGAAGACGATGAACGGCCATCGCCATCCGTTGGCCCTCGAGCGGCTGCGCCGGTTCGCCGCCCTTCGGCCCGACCTGCACGTGGTGGACGCCACGTGGGACGCCGGCGAGTTGCAGGCGCTACTCGAGCTCTGCGACTGCTTCGTGTCACTCCATCGCAGCGAGGGCTTCGGCATGCAGATCGCCGACGCCATGTCGGTCGGCACGCCGGTGATCGTCACCGGGTACTCCGGCAACATGCGGTTCTGCACGGACACCACGACCTACCTCGTGCCGTGGAGGTTGGTGCCCGTGGGCGACGGCAACGCGCCCTACGAACCGACGGCCGAGTGGGCCCAGCCCGATGTGGAGGTCGCTGCCGCCTACATGCGCCACGTGGTGGACGACCCGGCCGAGGCCGTGGCCAGGGGCGGCCGCGGGCAGAGCCATGTGCTCGAGGAACTGTCCCTCCAACGCGCCGCGGCGGACCTGATGGCTGCGCTGCACGGTCCGCTCGCTCCCGCCAGCGCAGTGCGCCTCGGCTGAGCCACTGCCGTCAGGCGGCCAGCCCGTCCACCACCAGGGGTAGGGCCACGGTCAGGGCCACCGCCGCATCGGCGGCGACACCGGCATCGATCGTCACCGTCACGAGCGCGACGAACAGGCCGTCGCCCTGCCACACCGCCAGGCAGCGCTGTTCCTCCAGGCACCATGACCGCAATTCACCGCCGTGGACCTCCGTGGGGGCCATGGGTTGGACCTCGGCGCCGAACTCTTCGTCCAGGTATGTCGGCAGGTCGGCCGTCCCCGGGTGGACGTCGATCCGGAACTCGTCGATGCCGGTGGTGGCGTCGGACGACGCGTACTCCTCGCAGTAGGTGATGTCCACCTCCCCGCCGCGGAACACCTGCCCGTAGTTGTCCACGTCGTCGGCAAGTTCCGGCACCAGCGGCGCCACGTCCGCCACGGCGGTGATGACCTGGCCCATGTCCCACGGGCATGCCGGCAACCCGTCGCCGAGGTCGATGGCCGCCTGGGCTGCCGTCGCTGCCGCGGCGAGGTCCATCGCGGCCGGTGCTGCGGTGGTGGGCGCCGCCGTGGGCGAGGCCGCCGTGGTGGTGGGCGCTACCGGCACCGAGGTGTTCTTGGCAGCACCATCGCCGCCACACGAGGCCAGCACGAGTACGCCGGCGAGCAGGCCAGGGACGATGGCGGCGAGAGGTGTGCGGTGCATCGCAGAACTGTAGTTGGCGCCCGGGTCGAGGGGTCAGCGCTTGCGGACCACCAAGCTGCCGATCGAGTAGCCGGCGCCGAAGCTGCACAGCACCCCGAGGTCGCCGGCGGCGAGCCCGTCGCGGTGCAGGTGGAAGGCGATCACCGAACCGGCCGACGAGGTGTTGGCGTAGCGGTCGAGGATCACCGGCGCCTCGGTCTCGTCGGGCAGCCGGCCGAGCACCTGCTTGGCGATGAGCTGGTTCATCTTCAGGTTGGCCTGGTGCAGCCAGAAGCGACGGATGGCCGCGGCCTCCAGCGACAGCGCACCGAGTTGTTCCTCGATGTGGCGCACCACCAGCGGCACGACCTCCTTGAACACCTGCTGGCCACGCTGGCGGAACACCAACTCGAACGGATCGCGGGCGTCGACCTCGCACGGGTTCAGGAAGCCGAAGTCGTTGCGAATGCTGTTGGAGAACTTGGTCTCCAGCCGGGTGCGCAGGACCTCCCACTGCTCGGCCGCCACGGCGTCGTCCGCCCGTTCGAGCACCGCCACCGTGCAGGCGTCGCCGAAGATGAAGTGGTGGTCGCGCAGCGCGAAGTTGTTGTGGGCGCTGGTGATCTCCGGGTTGATCACCAGCGCGCAGCGGGCGGAGCCGTTGCGCAGCGCGTCCACCGCCGCCTGCATGCTGAACGTGGCCGACGAGCAGGCCACGTTCATGTCGTAGGCCCACCCACCGGCGCCGATGGCGTGCTGGATCTCGATGGCCACCGCCGGGTAGGCGCGCTGGATGTTGGACGCGCCCACGATGATGCAGTCCACCTCGTCGCCTCTCCGGCCGGCCTGCGCCAGGGCTTCCGCGATGGCGGGCAGGGCCATCTCCGCCATCAGGCTCAACTCGTCCTCGCTGCGCGTGGGCAGGTGCGGCCGCAGGCGATCGGGGTCCAGCACACCGTCCTTCTCCATCACGTAGCGGCTGCGGATGCCCGAGGCCTTCTCGATGAACTCGGCGTCCGGGATGGCCCTCGCCTCCACAGAACCGACAGCGATCTGGTCGGCGTGTTCCTCGTTGAACCGGGTGGCCGCCACGGCCAGCGAGGCCACCAGTTCCTCGTTGGAGATCGAGTGGGGCGGGGTGAACAACCCTGTTCCGGTGATGACAACGCTGTCTGACACGGTTGCCCACCCTACTCACCCCACCTTGTCGCGGCCCGACCACGGAATCCTCCGGTCAGGGCCGCGACAAGTTCGGGGAGGGCGTAGCGTCGGCGGGGTCATGAGCACCGTGTTCGACTCACCGCCGCCCTCACTTCCGCCGGAGCGGATTGCCGCGCTCGCGGCCGACACCTTCGGGGTCACCGGCGAGGTCACCGGGCTGGCGAGCGAGCGGGACCAGAACCTGCGCATCGGCGGGCACGTGGTGAAGGTGGCCCATGCCGCGGAGGATGCAGCGACGCTGGACCTGCAGTCGGCCGCGCTCCGACACCTGGCCGCGGTGGCACCCGACCTGCCGCTGCCCCGCCTCGTGGAGCCCGGGGTGGTGCAGTTCGACGGCCACCTGCTGCGAGCCGTCACCTGGCTGGACGGCACGCCATACGCCGAGGCCACGCACACGCCCGCCCTGCGCCGCTCGTTGGGCTCGTTCATGGGCCGGGTGTCCGCCGCACTGCAGGGGTTCGGGCACCCGGCCGCGCACCGGCCCGGCTTCCTGTGGAACCTGGACGACGCGGCCGCGGTGGAGCCCTGGGTGGCGGACATCGCCGACGAGGCCGACCGGGCCATGGTGGCCGGCGTGTTCGCCCGCCACCGGCGGGAGGTGGTGCCGCGCCTGGCCGGGCTGCGGGCGGCCGTCGTGCACGGTGACGCCAACGACTGGAACGTGCTCGTGGACGGCGGCGCCGTCAGCGGCCTGATCGACTTCGGCGACATGGCCTGGGCCCGCCAGGTGAACGAACTGGCCGTCACGCTGGCATACGCGCTGCTGGACGTGACGGACGTGGTGGCCGCCGCCACGGAGGTGATCGCCGGGTACACCGCCGAATTCCCCCTCACCGAGGGCGAACTGCACGTGCTGTGGGAGTTGGTGGCCACCCGCCTGGCCGTCAGCGTCGCGGTGTCCTCGCACCGCAGCCGCCAGTTCCCCGACAACGGCTACCTCCTCGTGTCGCAGGCGCCGGCCCTGCGCCTGCTGCGGCGGATCACGGCGACCAAGCCCGAGTTCCTGCGGGCCTGCGCCCGTGCCGCCGCCGGGCTGCCACCGGTGCCGCAACAGCCGGAGATCACGGCGTGGCTGGGCGACACCGCCGCCTGCTGCCCGGCCGGCCCGTTGCCGTTCGACCTGCGCACCGCCGCGCGGGTGGTGGTCAGCCTCGCCGGCGACGCCCCGCTCACGGCGATCACCGACCCTGTGGCGGCATGGGAGTGGATCCGCGGCGAGATGGCTGCGGCCGACGCCGTCGTGGCCCTCGGCCGCTACGACGAGGACCGCGCCTGCTATGCCGGCGAGCAGTTCACCACCGACGCCCCCGAGCCGCGCTCCGTCCACACCGGCATCGACCTGTTCGTCGACGTGAACACCCCGGTGCGGGCGATGCTGCCCGGCACGGTGGAGACCGTGGTGGACAACGCCGCGGCCTACGACTACGGCCCGACGGTGATCCTCCGCCACGAGACGCCCACCGGCACTCCCTTCTGGGTGCTGTACGGCCACCTGTCCCGCGCCACGTTGACCACGGTCCGCCCGGGGCAGCAGGTCGCCCCCGGGGATGTCGTGGGGTTCGTGGGCGACCACACCGTGAACGGTGGCTGGGCACCACACACGCACCTGCAAGTGATGACCACGCTGCTGCTGGAGCGCTGGGGCGAGGCCGACGCACAACCCGACGGCAACTTCGAGGGCGCCGGCGAGCCCAGCCGCATGCACGTCTGGCGCAGCATCGTCCCCAACGCGGACCTGCTGCTGCGGCTGGCGCCGGAGACGTGGGAGGACCGAGCTGCCGACACCCCCGACGTGCTCGCCGCCCGCCGGCGCGCCGACCTCGGGCCATCCCTCTCGGTCAGCTACCGACGCCCGCTCAGCATCGTGCGCGGCGACGGCGTCTGGCTGTACGACCACACCGGCCGCGGCTTCCTCGACTGCGTGAACAACGTCGCCCACGTCGGCCATGCCCACCCGCACGTGGTCGAGGCCATCGCCCGCCAGGCGGCCGTGCTGAACACCAACACCCGCTACCTGCACCGGACGATCCTCGACTACGCGGAGCGGCTGGCGGCCCTCTTCCCCGACCCGCTCAGCGTGGTGTTCCTCACCAACTCCGGCAGCGAGGCCAACGAGCTGGCGCTGCGGATCGCCCGCACGGCCACCGGTCGGCGTGACGTGGTGGCGCTGGACTGGGGGTACCACGGCAACACGGCCGCGCTGGTGGACGTCAGCGCATACAAGTTCAACCGCAAGGGCGGCGCCGGCCGCCCGGCGCACACCCACCTCGCCGACCTGCCCGACCCCTACCGCGGCGCGCACGGCGCCGATGGCCCGGCCTACGCCACCTCGGTCGCGGCGGCCTGCGAGCGGGCGGTCGCGGAGCACAGCGGCGCCGCCGCCTTCCTGGCCGAGAGCATCAGCGGGTGCGGTGGCCAGGTGGCGTTCCCCGACGGCTACCTGGCGGCGGCGTTCCGTGCCGCGAACGCTGCGGGCGCGGTCACCATCGCCGACGAGGTGCAGGTCGGCTTCGGCAGGGTCGGCACCCACCTGTGGGCCTTCCAGTCCCAACTGGAGGGCTCGGGCGTGGTGCCCGACATCGTCACCCTGGGCAAGCCGATCGGCAACGGCCATCCGCTCGGCGCCGTGGTCACCACGCCGGCACTCGCCGCGGCGTTCGCCAACGGGATGGAGTGGTTCAACACCTTTGGCGGCAACCCGGTCAGCTGTGCGGCGGGCATGGCGGTGCTGGACGTGATCGAAGCGGAGGGGCTGGTGGCCAACGCGCTCCACACCGGCGCCCATCTCACCGGTCGCCTGCGGGCGCTGGCCGCCGAGCACGACGCGATCGGCGACGTGCGCGGCCCGGGCTTGTACGTGGGCGTCGACCTCGTGACCGACCGGGCGACGAAGGCACCGGCCACCGCCCTGGCGGCCGACGTGGCCAACCACGCCCGCGACCACGGCGTGCTCGTCTCCACCGACGGGCCGGCCGACAATGTGCTGAAGATCAAGCCGCCGATCGTGTTCGGGCGGGACCATGCCGACCTGCTGTGTGACGCCTTGCACGACGCCCTCACGAGGTGCGCCACCCGCTGACCTCTATCGTTGAGTGACCCCCGGAACGCCCGGCGGCGAGCAGTGGACGGAAGTGATCCCCGTGGACATCGAGAACGACGGCGACGTCGAGCAGGAGACGGCAGGATTCGCCGATCTCGGGCTGCGCGAGGAGTTGCTCCTGGCGCTCGACGAGCTGGGCTACGAAGAGCCCACGCCGATCCAGCGCGAGACCATCCCCCACCTGCTGGCCGGGCACGACCTGGTGGGCCAGGCGGCCACCGGCACCGGCAAGACGGCGGCGTTCGCCCTCCCCGCCCTGCAACTGGTGGAGGGCCGGCCCGGCGCCCCGCTGGCGCTCGTGCTCGTACCCACCCGCGAGCTGGCCATGCAGGTGAACGAGGCACTGTTCCGCTACGGCCGCCGCCTCGGTGCCGCCAGCACCCCGGTCTACGGCGGGCAGCCGATCTACAAGCAGCTGCAGGCACTGGACCGCGGGGTGCACATCGTGGTGGGCACGCCGGGTCGCGTGCTGGACCACATCGGCCGCGGCTCGCTGCCGCTCGGCGGGATCCGCATGGTCGTGCTCGACGAGGCCGACGAGATGCTGGACATGGGGTTCGCCGAAGACATCGAGACGATCCTCGACGCGATCGAGAACGCCGACACCGACGTGCTGTCCCCCGGCCGGCAGACGGTGATGTTCTCCGCCACGATGCCGCCGCGCATCACGGCCATCGCCAAGAAGCACCTCACCGACCCGGTGCGCATCAACGTCACCAAGGGCGACACGAAGGCCAGCATGGGCAAGGTCCGCCAGGTGGCGTTCGTGGTGCCGCGGGTGCACAAGCCGGCGGCGCTCGGCCGGGTGCTGGACATCGAGGCTCCCGGTGGTGCGCTGGTGTTCTGCCGCACCCGCACCGAGGTGGACCAGCTGACCGAGACGATGAACGCCCGCGGCTACCGCGCCGAGGCGCTGCACGGCGGCATGGACCAGGCCCAACGCGACCGAGTGATGGGCCGCCTGCGCGATGGCACCGCCGACCTGCTGGTGGCCACCGACGTGGCCGCACGAGGGCTGGACGTGGACACCCTCACGCACGTGGTCAACTACGACGTGCCGTCGGCGCCGGAGAGCTACGTGCACCGCATCGGCCGCGTCGGCCGGGCCGGCCGCGAGGGTGTGGCCATCACGCTGGCCGAGCCCCGCGAGCAGCGCCTGCTGCGCAACATCGAGCAGCTCACCAAGCAGACCATCGCCATCGAGAAGGTGCCGACCATCGCCGATCTGCGCGCCGCTCAACTGGACCAGACGGTCACGTCGGTGCGCGAGGCCCTGGCGGCCGACGACCTGCACGAGTACGAGCCGGTGCTGCACGCGCTGAAGGGCGACGCCGACCTGCGCGAGATCGCGCTGGCCGCCATCCGCCTGTTCCACGAGGCTGCCGGCAACACCACCGACGAGAACGAGATCCCCGACCTCTCGGAGCGCATGCAGCGGCGGGAGCGCGAGGACCGTGGCGACCGGCCGGATCGCGGCACCCGCTCGGATCGGATGACCCGCGACGACCGCGGCAACCGCAGCCCGGCCGACCAGGGCGACACCGGGTTCGTGTATGTGGGCATCGGCCGCAAGGCTGGCCTTCGCCCCGGCGACCTGGTGGGCGCGATTGCCAACGAGACGGATCTCGAGGGTCGCCAGATCGGGCCGATCCGCATCACCGACCTGTACGCCGTGGTCGGCGTGCCGGAGGACCGCGCCGACGGCGTCATCGATGCCTTGCGCAACACGATGATCCGCGGCCGCACGCCCACGGTGCGCCGCTACACGGACAACGGCGGCGACCGGCCGGCCAAGCAGGGCCACCGCGGCCAGCGGCGGACGTCCTACGGCGACCGCGACGACCGCGGGCCGCGCACCGACCGACCGGGTTGGACCGAGCGCCCCACCCGCGGCGGCGACCGGCCCGGCCGTGGGGGCGACCGGCCCAACCGTGGCAAGGGAGGCAAGTGGTGAGCGACACCCACCGTTCCGTCCGCATCGAGCGCGTCCGTCGCGGCCGGTACCGGGCCACCAACGGCGAGGGCGCCACGCTGGAGTTCGGCGACGACCCGGCCGCCACGTTCACGCCCGTCCAACTGATGCTGGCAGCGATGGCGGGGTGCACGGCGATCGACGTGGACTGGATCATCACCACCAAGCGGTCCGAGCCGCTGCAGTTCGAGGTCGAGGGCGCCGGCGAGAAGCTCAGCGACGACACCGGTCACCGGATGACCGACCTCACCGTGACGTTCCGGGTGACGTTCCCCGACGACGAGGCCGGCAGGGCCGCGCCGCTGCCGCCTGCCGGACGCCATCACGCGCTCGCACGACCGCCTGTGCACCGTCAGCCGCACCATCGAAGCCGGCACCCGGGTGGACAGCCGCCTCGCCGACTGAGTCGAAATCCACCGTGGCAACGTCGCCGCCCGCTGCGAAACTCGAACCGATGCTCACCGCACCCGAGGTCGCTCCCTCCCGCTTCCGTTGGGACCGCCTGACCTACGCCTCGGCGGTCGGCTATGCGGTGCTGGTCTGCGCCCTCAGCATCGGCGTGGTCCTCGGGGAGCTGCGCGAGCAGTTCCACCTCTCCGGGGTGGTGGCCGCCCTGCACGGCAGCACGTTCGGCATCGGGCTGCTGGTCAGCGGCGCGTTCGGCGTGCGGGCCATTGACCGCGTGGGCCGGCGCACGGCGACGATCATCGCCGTCTCGCTGGTCGGTGTGGGCGTCACGGTGTTCGTCCTCGGTCCGGCGTGGCCGGTCACCCTGGCCGGCACCGTGATGAGCGGCCTCGGTGGGGCCCTGCTGGTGATGCTGATGCCCGGCATCATCAGCGACCACCACGGCGAGCATCGGGCGGCCGCGTTCGCCGCCGTCAACGCCGTGCCCGGTGCGGTCGGCGTGGCCTTCGCCCTGCTGATCGGTGCCGCGATCGCGACCGGCTGGTCGTGGCGGATCCCCTACCTCGGCCTCACCGTCGTGTGCCTCGTCGCCCTGGTGGCGGTGGGCCGGCGGGCGGTCCTGCCGGCGGGCGAGCGCCACGGCCGGTTCCGCATCGCCGGCTTCCTCGACCGCGAGGTGCTCCACCCCTGGCTGCACCTGATCAACGCCGCCCTCGTCGACTTCACGCCGGGCGTGTGGGCGGTGGTCTACCTGCACGAGGTCGGCGGCGCGTCGGACGGGGCGGCACCAGCCCTCTCCTGCGTCTTCGGCGTGATGATGTTCGTGTCCCGTCTGGCCGTGCCGGCGTTCCTCCGTCGCAGCGAGCGGTGGACGCTGCCCCTCGGGTACGTGGTCACCGCCCTCGGCGCCGTGCTGATGGTCACCGGGCCCGGCCTGGCCGTGCGGGTCGCCGGGCTGGCGCTGATCGGCTTCGGCGCCGCGCCGCTGTACCCGCTGACCGTCGACCGCTTCTACAGCGCCGTCGGCCACCGTCAGGACTCGGTGTCGATGGGGGCGTTCTGCGCGCTGGCCTCCGGGGTCGCCGTCACCGCCGGGCCACTGGCGCTCGGCGTGCTGGCCGACGTGGTCGGTCTGCAGTACGGGATGCTGGTGGTGCCGGCGTTGTGCGTGGTGGCGGTCCTCACCCAGCGTCGCCCGGCCTGACCGGCCCGCTCCGTGGGCCACCCGCTCGACGTTGCGCTGTCCCTCTCCCCCTCTCCCCCTCTCTCCCTCTCTCTCCCTCACTCCCCCTCCCCCGGCGCGGCTCCCTCGGTTCAACTCTGTTCGATTTCGATTCGGGTGGCGCCACCAGCCCGACGTCACCGGCGTCGAATCAGCAGCGTGCACGTCGACCTGACCGTTGACCGGCGACGGGCCGGCCACGAACCGACCATGGCCTTGAGCGGCCAACCACGGCGACGGCGATCCGTCCACGACGGAGCCGAGGGGCGAAATCGAAATCGAACTGACGAGAACGAGGGCACACCGAGATATCTGTGTCCGGCGACGGCCCGGCGAGCCGCCGGGCCGCACCCCACGTTCACGCGGCAGTGATATTGACGACATCAATATCGTGCTACGGTGCCACCCAGAGTCACGAACGACGAAAGGGCTGCACATGAAGGTCGGAGCGTTCTTCTTCGGCGGGGTCGAGATGCCGGATGCCGGCGCCGGCCTGCCGAACCCGATGGACCGCAGGTACGACAACGCCACCTGCTGGGACGCCACCCTGAAGTACATCGACGCCGCCTCGGCGGCCGACGAAGCCGGGTACGACAGCTTCTGGACCACCGAACACCACTTCCAGTACGAGGGCTACGAGGTCATCCCCAACGGCATCCTCATCTCCGCCTGGATCGCCGCCCGCACGAAGAACATCCGCCTGGGCGCGATGTTCAACGTGGTCCCGCAGTGGAACCCGCTGCGCCTGGCGGAGGACTTCGCCACCATGCACAACCTGTCCGGCGGGCGCGGCATCCTCGGCGTCGGTCGTGGCACGGTGCCCCGCGAGATCCTCCACCTCAACGACTTCCACGTGTCCATCGGCTCCCACGACAACCCCGACCAGGCGGCCGACGACGCCAAGAACCGGGAGTACTTCGAGGAGCAGATGGAGATCGTCAAGATGGCGCTCACCCAGGAGTCGTTCCACCTCAACGGCAAGTACTTCCAGCTCCCCGTCCCGGGCATCCCCGACCGCGGCACCACCGTGCAGGAGCTGACCCTGGTCCCCCGCCCGATCTACCCGTTCGAGATCTGGCAGGCGGCCACCAGCCCGCCCACCGTCGAGTACACGCCGAAGGCCGACCACGGCGCGGTGTTCTGGAACCAGCACCCCACCTTCATCAAGCGGATGTGGGACCGCTACGCCGAGGTCTACGAGCAGTCCCACGGCCGGGCCATCGGCAACCACGAGAAGCGGATGCTGGTGGTCAGCGTGCGCATCGAGGACACCCACGAGGAGGCCATGCGCACGGCGCGCAACGGCCACGACGAGTTCTGGAAGTTCCTCGGGCCGTACGGCTGGAGCCGCGGCTACATGGGCGAGGACGGCAAGCCGGTGAAGCCCGGCCTGATCCCCACCCTGGAGGAGTCCATGAAGCAGCGGACGATCCTCGTCGGCACGGCCGAGGAAGTGGCCGCACAGGTCCAGGAGTACAAGGACCTGCTGGGCCTCGAGTACCTCACCCTGTTCCCGCACCTCGCCGGCGACCCCTACAGCAAGGCCGTCGAGCAGATGCAGCGGTTCATGGACGAGGTGGTCCCGCTCGTCTCGTGACGGTCGCGGCACCTTCCCCCGTCGGTGGCCAGATCCGCTCACGCCGGCAGCAGCAGGGGCTGACCCTGGTGGCGCTGGCGGAGCGGTCCGGCCTGTCCCAGCCGTTCCTCTCCCAGGTGGAGAACGGTCGGGCCACGCCGTCGATGGAGTCGCTGTACCGCATCGCCACCGCGCTGGGGACCACACCGCAGGCGCTGTTCGCCGGCGACGACGACACGGGCACCGTGGTCGCCCGCGCCGCCGACCCGAGGATCGCGGCGGTGGCCACGCCGGGCGAATCGCTCCGCCGCCTCCTCCTGGCCGGCGGGGCGCCGTTTCACGTGGTCGAGCTGGTCGGGCTGGCCACCGAGTTCCGCGAGCCGTGGACGCATCCCGGGTTCGAGGCCATCTACGTCCTCGCCGGGCCGGTGGAGGTCGAGGTCGACGGCGAGCTGACCGACCTGGCCACCGGCGACTTCATGTCGTACCCGGCGGACCTGCCCCACCGGTACCGGTCGGCGGCGGGCGACCTGGCCCGCGCCCTGCTCATCGAGACCGAGCTGCGGGCCGGCGGCGAGCCCAGCGCGCACTCCACCGAACCGTAGGCTCGGCCCATGAGCGACACCCCGGTGGTCACGCTGGAACCGTGGACCGGGCCGTGGCCCGACGACGACAAGGACGCCAATCTCAAGGCCGACGTCGCCCTCTACGCCAAGGTGGATCCGATGCGGACCATCCGCGGCCTGTCGCAATCGACGGACGTCCCCGAGGGCGCGCTGGTCCGCTGGGTGCTGGCCCGTTGGGCCAGCGAGGGCGCCAGCGGCCTGCTGGAGCTGGGGCCGACCTTCACCCGCCGCCTCCGCGGTGTGCGAGGACGCCGAGGCCGCCGGCGACGACACGGCCCGCCTGGCCGCGTACCATCAGCTGCGCCAGATGATCGCCTGGGTGCACCACCCGCTGGCGCACCCCGAGGTCTACGACATGCCGTGAGGCCGCCGCCAGGGGAACTGCGGCGCCCGCCGCTCCCCGAACGCCGCGACGCCCTCGGCCAGCTCACCGCTGACCGCCACCTCGTGCGCCCAGGCATCGGCCATCGCCGACGGCACCGAGCCGTGCTCCAGCACCGCGCCCACCATCTGCTTGGTGGCGGCCTGGGTGAGCAGGGAGCGGGCAGCCAGGGTGGCGCACAACTCCTCCACCCGCGCCTCCACGTCGCCCGCCGGCCACACCTCGTCCACCAGGCCGATCCGCCGGGCCTCCGTGGCGTCGACCAGATCCCCGGTGAAGAGGAGGCGCTTGGCCGCCGGCCCGAGCAGGCGGGTGACCCGCTCCAGTGACGCCGGCGGGTAGACGATGCCGAGCTTCGCCGGGGTGATCCCGAAGCGGGAGCCCTCGACCGCGATCCGCAGGTCGCAGTCGATCGCCAGCGCCGCCCCGCCCCCGATGCAGTCCCCCTGGACGACGGCGACCGTCGGTTTCGGCAGGTTGGCCAGCGCGTGCTCGGCGGCCATGTTGACGTCCATGAAGCTCGGCTGGGTGGCCGGCCGTTCGGCCAGCAGTTCGGTGATGTCGGCACCGGCGCAGAAGTGGTCACCGGCGCCACGCAGCACCACCACCCGCACCGCCTCGTCACGCGCCATCGTCTGGCACGCCGCCTCCAGCCCCGTCCACATCCCGTAGGTCACGGCGTTGCGCTTGGCGGCCCGGTCCAGCGTGATGGTGCCGACGGGCCCGTCGACGGACGCGACGACGGTCACGCGCTCTGCCCTCCTGGCAGCGACGCCTCGAATGCGGCCAACCGGGCGAGGAACCGCGCCGGGTGGACGAGGTGCAGGTAGTGGCCGAGGTCGGGCCACTCCTCATAGGTGGCCGACGGGATCAGCGCCGTCAGCCACTCCGCGTACCCGGGGCCCGGGTCCAGCCCGTGGATCGCCAGATAGGGCACGTCCACCGCGCCGCCGATGGCCTGCACCTGGGCGTCCAGTTCCTCCGCCGTGCTCTCGAACACGGACGCCCACGTGCCCAGCACCACCTGCTGGTCGGCCCGCTTGTTGGCATCCAGCCGAGCCTGCTCCGTGGCCGGCAGCGGGCCGTTCATCGCCGTGAACATCATCGTGATCGCCGCCTGGAACGTGGCGTCGTCGGCCCGCAGCATCGGCTCCAGCTGGACCAGGCCGTCCTTGAACCCCGCCAGCCGCAACGGCTGGTCGATGTTCACCACGCCGCGGCACGGAGCGATGGCCGCGTAGGCGCTGACCACCACCCCACCCAGCGAGTGGCCGACGAGCAGCGGGTCGGTGAACTCCACCGAGCGCACGGTCTCCACCACGTCGGCGGCGTACGACAACGGGTCGTAGGCGTCGTCGTCCGGGCTGGCGCCATGGCCGCGCAGGTCGACGGCCAGCACCCGGTGGGCCTCCGCGAGCGGTGCCAGGAGCGGGCGCCACATCTCGTGGCTGTCGGTGATGCCGTGGACCAGCACCAGTTCAGGGGCGCCGGCAGGGCCGAGCAGTTCGTGGGCGAGCAGCATGGCCGTGAGGCTAGGCCACCGGCGCCGCGCCGGCGGATACGCTGCCGGGCCGGAAGGAAGCGGCCATGCCTGCATCGCGCCGCCTGATCGTTGTCCTCGGAATGTCGGCCGCCGTGCTAGCCCGACGGACTACGATCCTCGTAGCAGTTGCCTACGAACATCGGATTCCGCCATGCCCACAACCTCCGAACTCGCCGCCCGCCATCTCTGGATGCACTTCACCAAGCTGGGGGCGTACGCCGCCCACGAGGTCCCCGTCATCACCCGCGGTGAGGGCTGCTACGTGGAGGACGCCCACGGCAAGCGCTACCTCGACGGCCTGTCCGGCCTGTTCACCGTGCAGGTCGGCCACGGCCGCGCCGAGTTGGCGGAGGCCGCCCGCGCCCAGGCCGAGACCCTGGCCTACTTCCCGGTGTGGAGCTTCGCCCACGAGCCGGCCGCCACGCTCGCCCACCGCCTGGCGGAGTACGCGCCGGGCGACCTGAACCGGGTCTTCTTCACCCCCAGCGGCGGCGACGCGGTGGAGAGCGCGATCAAGTTCGCCCGCCAGTACTGGAAGCTGCAGGGCCGGCCGATGAAGCACAAGGTCGTCAGCCGCTACCTGGCCTACCACGGCACCTCGATGGGGGCCCTCAGCCTCACCGGGGTGCCCTCGATCAAGGCCCCCTTCGAGCCGCTGGTCCCCGGCGCCATCAAGGTCCAGACGCCGTACCGCTACCGCTGCAACGATTGCATGAACCTCGGCGCCTGCACCCTGCGCTGCGCCGACGACCTGGCGATGCGCATCGAGATGGAGGGCCCGGACACCGTGGCCGCCGTGTTCATGGAGCCGGTGCAGAACACCGGCGGGGCGTTCACCCCGCCGGACGGCTACTGGCAGCGGGTCCGCGAGATCTGCGACGAATACGACGTGCTGCTGGTCAGCGACGAGGTCATCGCCGCGTTCGGCCGCTTCGGCGAGATGTTCGGCAGCATCCGCTACGGCTACCAGCCGGACATCATCACGTTCGCCAAGGGCGTCACCAGCGGCTACTCCCCCCTCGGCGGGATGCTGCTCAGCGATCGCCTGGCGGAGCCCTTCCTCGCCGACGCCAACGTGTTCCTCCAGGGCCAGACGTTCGGCGCCCACCCGTTGAGCTGCGCGGTCGCCAACGCCAACCTGGACGTGTTCGAGCGCGAGGACATCTGCGGTCACGTGCGGGCCAACGAGGGCCGGTTCAAGTCGCTGATCGAGGGGCTGCTGGACCTGCCACTGGTCGGCGACGTGCGCGGCGACGGCTACTTCCTGGCCATCGAACTGGTGCCGGACAAGGCCACCCGCGGCATGTTCACCCAGGAGCAGGCGGACTGGCTGCTGCGCGGCGAACTGTCGCCCCGGCTGTACGACGCCGGGCTGATCTGCCGGGCGGACGACCGCGGCGAGCCCGTCATCACCCTGTCGCCGCCGCTGATCGCCGGCGAGGAGGAGTTCGTGTTCATCGAGTCCGTGCTGCGCCGCGTGCTGACGGAGGTCGGCGACCAGTTCGCCCGCCGCGCATGATCGACGACATCGACCGCACCATCATCGAACTGCTCCAGGCCGACGGGCGGATGCCGTTCACCCGCATCGCCGCCGAGGTCGGCCTGACCGAGGGCGCCATCCGGCAGCGGGTGCAGCGGCTGACCGACGGTGGGGTGATGCAGATCGTCGCCGTCACCGACCCGCTCTCCGTGGGCGTCCGCCGGGTGGCGATGGTCGGTGCGCGGGTACGCGGCGACGCGGAGGAGACCGCCGCGGCGCTCGCTGCGCTGGACGAGGTCGAGTACCTGGTGGCCACCACCGGCCGCTACGACCTGATGTTCGAGGTGGTGGCCGACGACGACGAGGAGCTGCTCCGGCTGCTGTCCCGCCTGCGCAGCCGGGACGACGTGGTGGAGGCCGAGGCGTTCGTCTGCCTGAAGCTGTTCAAGCAGACGTTCGCCTGGGGCGCCCGCTGAACTACCGCCCGGGCCGGGGCGGTACTGTCCGCCCCATGCGCGTGCACGGGCCGGAACGGAGAGGTGGCCAGGGGCTGGACCACCATCAGGAGGAAAGCGGCAACCGGGCGATCGCCGCCCTCCTCACCGACGCCGTGGTGGGTCCGCAGGTGGACCTCGTGCTCACCTGGCGGGAAGGGCTGAACGGTGCCGACGACGGCGCGTACGAGGTCTGGTCGGAACGGGGCATGGTGCGCTTCCGCCGCCTCGTGGACGACGACGGAGTGCTGGACTTCGAGGTGCTGGAGGTCGTGGGCCAGAACCCGATCGCCAACCAGGACCCTCTGGCGCTGGCCACCATCGACGCCGAGCGTGCTGCCGCCGCGGCCAGCGGGTTCGATGCCGGCGACCCTGCCCGGCGGTTCATCGCCCCGGAGCACCAGAGCTACCCCTTCGGCTACGAGCGCGTCGCCCAGCTGTTCGACAGCCCCAACGCGCCGGACCTGGCGGTCTCACCGAAGGACTGGGCCAGCGGTGCGCAGCCCGGCACCCACGGGTCGCTGCACGTCCGCCAGGCGCGGGCCCCACTGTGGTTCAGCGGGCCTGGGGTGCAACGGGGGCGCCACCCGCTGGCCGTCCGTTCCGTGGACATCGCGCCCACATGCCTCGCCGCACTGGGCTTCCCCCAGGTCGACGGCGCCGACGCCACCGGCCGGGTGGCGAGCGAGCGCGGCGTCGCCCCGGACGTCTACCTCGCCCGTCAGGACGGCCGGGCAGTGCACGAGGTCCTCGACGCGGACGGCCCGCAGCCGACCCGGCTGTACGTGTTCCTCTGCGACGGCCTGCACCAGACCGAGTTGCAGGACCGGCTGGAGCGAGACCCCCACGGCCTGCCAAACCTCCGCCGCCTGCTCGCCCAGGCAGCCGACGTCGAGGGTGGTTCGATCGTCAACTTCCCCTCCATCACCTGGCCCAGCCACACCGCCATCGGCACCGGCACCTGGGGCGGGCACCACGACGTCGTCAACCCCAGCTACTACGTTCGCTCCGACCGCGAGACCGTGTCGCCGCAGGGGCTGCAGATCGGCACCGAGCGGTTCGCCTCCACCGCCGTGGAGAGCCTGTCCGAAGCGTTCCACCGCGTGGATCCGGAGTGCATGACGGCAGCCATCCACGCCCCGTTCGGCCGTTCCGCCAGACACGCCGTGCTCGAGGGTCGCAACCTGTGCGACCGCGCCACGGTGAAGGCGCTCACCGCCGACTTCGCCGCCGACATGACCCCGCGCTTCGCCGCCGAGCACCCGGCCGTGGCCAGCGAGAGCCTGCTGGACACCCGTGGCGTGGCCCAGGTGGTGGAGCTGCTGGGCCGCGACGACCTGCCGCCGCCCCGCTTCGTGTACCACGAGCTGGCGGTCACCGACGGCGCCGGGCACGACTACGGCCCGCACAGCGACGGCCTAGCCGACGCGTTGACGGAGACGGACGTGCGCATCGGCCGGGTGCTGGCCGCGCTGGACGAGCGCGGCTTGTTCGACGAGACCCTGTTCGTGGTCACCGCCGATCACGGCATGGCGCCGCAGATGGTGGAGTTGAAGGCCAACACGGCGGCGCACGTCAGCCGCGCCGGCATGGCTGCGGTGGTGGCCGAGCCGCTGGTGTGGCTGCTGGACGTGGCGGTGGAGGTGGAGCGCAAGCCCGACGGCCGCACCGGCCGGGTGGCGGTGGCCGAACTGGACGCCCTGCCCGACGGCTCGCGGCCGCCAGTGGAGGGGGCCGAGGTGATCGTGGAGACGCACGAGCCCGCTGGCACGCCCACACTGTTGGCCCGCGGTCGTACCGATGCCAACGGGCTGTTCGCCTTCCCCACCCCCAACGACATCGCGTCGTCGGCCATCGCCGTCTCGGTGCGGGCCGACGGCTTCAACGCCCGCCACCTCCTCCTCGACGGCACCAACCTCGCCCTCGACCTCCGCGCCCACCTGTACGAGTCGGAGGGTTTCCGGCTCGGAGGCGGACACGAAACCCTCCAACCCGGCAGACTGGGAGGGTGCGTGCCGTGACCGTCCATCCTGAAGTCGCCGAGGCGCTGGCTGCGGGGCGGCCCGTCGTGGCGCTCGAGAGCACCATCATCAGCCACGGCATGCCGTACCCGGAGAACGAGGCCATGGCCCGCGAGGTGGAGGGCATCGTGCGGGCGGGAGGTGCCGTACCGGCCACCGTCGCCGTCATCGACGGGCGCTGCCTGGTGGGCCTCAGCCCCGAGCAACTGCACCACCTGGCCACGGTGGGCGGGGTCCACAAGGCCACCACCCGCGACCTGCCCTGGCTGCTGGCCGCCGGGGCCACCGGCGCCACCACCGTGGCCGCCACCATGAAGCTGGCGTCGATGGCCGGCATCCGGGTGTTCGCCACCGGGGGCATCGGCGGGGTGCACCGCGGCGCCGCCACCACCATGGACATCTCCGCCGACCTCACCGAGATGGCCGTCACCCCGGTGGCCGTGGTGTCTGCCGGTGTGAAGAGCATCCTGGACATCCGCCTCACGTTGGAGCACCTGGAGACGTTGGGTGTCCCCGTGGTGGTCAACGGCAGCGACGACTTCCCGTCGTTCTTCAGCCGCACCAGCGGCCTGCCCGCGCCCCGCCGGTTGGACGGCCCGGCCGCCATCGCCCGCATGCTGCACGCGGCGTGGAACGAACTGGGCCTGGGCTCGGGCGTCAGCGTGGCCAACCCAATCCCCGCGGAGCACGAGGTACCCGCCGAGGAGATCGCCGGCGTCATCGACGAGGCGCTGGCCGACCTGGAGCGTGACGGCATCACCGGGCAGGACGTCACCCCCTTCCTCCTCCAGCGGGTGCGGGAACGCACCGGTGGCCGCAGCCTCGCCGCCAACCTCGCACTCGTGCGCAACAACGCCGCCACCGCTGCCGCCATCGCCGTGGAGTACGCGAAACTGGCTGGCCACACGCAGTAGGCAGGCAGCGGGGTACGAGGATGCAGAGCGAACGACGGGCACCGGCGCGGCCGGGCCGATGCAGGCGGCGTGGCCGCGCCGGGCTGGCCGCCGCCGTCACCGTGT
The DNA here is from genome assembly GCA_041394605.1 of Ilumatobacteraceae bacterium. Classification (GTDB taxonomy): domain Bacteria; phylum Actinomycetota; class Acidimicrobiia; order Acidimicrobiales; family Ilumatobacteraceae; genus UBA668. The sequence goes on along the minus strand of JAWKHX010000010.1, from coordinate 83,803 downwards.
TGACCGGCGCCTGCGGGGGCGACGGGGCGTCGGTGGAGGGGACGGCCGGCAGCAGCCCCGGCACCACCGCCCCGGCGGCAGCCACGGTGCTCGACGGCACGGCCCCGGATGGCGACGGCGGCATGGGTGACTTCACCGTGACGGTGCAGGGCACCGAGATCTGGATGACCTTGCCGGACGGGGTGGACGAGGCCGACGTGTGCAGCCCCGCCGAACCGGCTGTGACCGTCATCACCCTGCCGGCGCTGGAGGGCGTGCAGGCGGCCGACGTGACGCTGCGCAAGGGCAACGGCACCACCACGACCGTCGAACTGCAGGTGGACGACGACGGCGCCTGGCAGGGCATCATCGGCCCCTTCACCGCCACCCGGCAGTCCAACGACCACACGCTGGACATGAAGGTGGTGGCCCACCGGCTGGACAGCTCCACCCTGTCCGCCACCACGTCCATCGCCGTGCGTGCGCCGGAGCGGTGTGGCACCGGCGTCACCGACCGGCGCGACCGCGCCACACGATCCCCCGAGCTGCGCCTGCGCACCGAACCGGCCGACGGTGCGATCGCGGCGCGGACCGCCGCGGATTGCAGCGGACTGCCGGCCACCGTGCGGCTGGCAGCCAACGCAGGAGGCGGCGCCCTGGCGGTGGAGGCAGCGCTCACGCTGCCGAACGGCACCACCCTCGGCCGGGCACTGTCGCCCGCCGGCGCTGGTACCGAAGCCTGGCAGACCACGTTCGGGATCGACGCGTGGGCCTCGATGCCGTCCACCAGCAGTGTCCCCGCGACCGTCACCGCCGTCACCGCCCGCGGCGCCGTCGTGACCGCGACCACCACGATCACGGTGCACCGCCCGGTCCAGTGCGACGACGGCGACGGCACCGGTGCCGGTGGGGTGCGGCTGACGCTGGCGGGCACCGATGTGGACGCCACGGCCGCCGGTGCCTGCCCCACCCGCCCCACCACCGTCACGGTGGACCTCGCCGCATCGGCGGACACCGCGGCAGCGGAGGTCCGCACCCGCACGCCCAGCGGCACCCTCACCTCGTGGCCGGTCAGCCGGGTCGGCGACCGTCGCTGGACCGCCACGATCGGCCCGATCGACGCCACCGGCACCATGCCCGACATCAACACGCTCACCGTGGAGGCCAAGGCGGTCTTCGAGGACGGCACGGATGCCACCACCACCGCAACACTGACCGTGCACCGGCCGCCGCCCTGCCCCACCACCACGCCCGCCACCACCGTCGGGCCGCCCCAGGTGGACGCCACCGTCACGCCGGGCGACGTGGATGCCACCGCTGCCAACGCGTGCCCCGCGCGCCCGACGACGTTCACCGTGAAGGCTCGCACCACCGGCGAGGTGACCGCGGTGACGGCCAAGCTGCAATTCTCGAACGGGCAGTCGCAGACGCTCACGCTGACCCACCAGGGTGGCGGCCAGTGGGCGGCGGCGGGCGGTCCTCTGGCAGGCTCTGGCACGATGCCCGACGCCTCCACCGTCACGGTCACCGTCCGCGCCGACGGCCCGGGCGGCACCGCCACCGACACCACCTCGTTCACACTCCACCGTCCCGCCAGCTGCTGAGGAACCCGATGCTCCGCCCCCACTCCCCTCCCCGAACCCGTCCCGGCCGAGGTGGCGCCGGCCGTGCCGTCGCTCTGATCGCCGTCGCCCTGCTGGCGGCATGCTCGGGTGATGACGCCACCGACACTGCCGACTCCGTGGCGCCGTCCAGCGCCGCACCCACCACCAGCAGCGTCGAGGCCACCGCCACCGCCACCGAAGCGCCGACCACGGTTGCCCCCACCACTGCCGCCCACACCACCGAGCCGGCACCGGTGTACGCCGCCACGATCGACGAGTTGTTGACGCTGGGCCGGCCGATCGTGCTGGCCCACACCGCCGGGGAGGACGAATTCCCCGCCAGCACCCTGTTCGCCTTCGGGGAGAGTGTGAAGGCCGGCGTGGACGTGCTGGACCTCAACGTGCTCCTCACCGGCGACGGCCAACTGCTGGTGCAGCACGACGACACGGTGGACCGCAACACCAGCGGCACCGGCGCCGTCGCCGACCTGACCTACGCGGAGATCAACACGCTCGACGCCGCCTACTGGTTCACGTCGGCGTGCAGCGACTGCCGCGACCGACCCGACGACGAGTACCTGTACCGCGGCATCCGCACCGGCGCCGTGCCCCCGCCCGATGGCTACACCGCCGACGACTTCGTGCTGCCCACACTGCCGATGCTGATCGAGCGGTTCCCCACCATCCCGCTGAACATCGAGATCAAGGGCTCCGGCGACGCCGCCCGGGCCGCGGCGGACGTGCTGGCGCAGGTGCTCCACGACACGGATCGCGCCCAGGCCTCGGTGGTCGCCTCGTTCGACGACGAGATCGTGTCCTACTTCCACACGATCGCTCCCGACATCGAGGTCTCCCCCGGCCTCGGCGTGCTGACCTCATGGGTGCTCGACGGCACGCCCGTGCCGGACGGCATGCGCATCCTCCAGCTTCCGCCGGAGTACAGCGGCCTCACCGTGATCACGCCGGAACTCGTCACCGCCTCGATCGACGCGGGCTACGTCATCTGGGTGTGGCCCAACGATCGGGCGCTCGAGAACCAGGCCGCGTACCTGGACTTCCTGGACCAGGGCATCCAGGGGCTCAACATCAACTTCCCCGCGCAGGGCGTGGCCGCCGTGGCCGAGTACCTGGCCGCCCAGGGCTGACACCTCAGCGGCCGGCGGGTGACTCCACGGCCGCGGCCAGCGCAGCCAGGGTGGCGTCCATGCCGGCCCGGTTGTGCACGGTGCGGTCCGCCACGCCGACGGCCAGACCCGTGATGCGGGCGATCACCGGGCTGCGATGGTCCTCCCAGAACTCGGTGACGTGGGTCGAGGGTGCGGCCGGGCCGTTGGCGCCGGCGGCGTCGTCGGCGGGATGGAACCGATAGCCCCAGCGGGCCACACCCAGGCCCATCGAGGTGACGTCGAACACGAACGCCCGGCCGGGGTCGGCCTCCACCACGGTGACGTTGGTGCTCCAGCGCCGCCAGCCGTTGCGGTTGGCGCCCTTGAAGCGGGCGCCGACGACCGGCCCGGTGGCACCCTTCACCCACTTGCCGCCGGTGTTCTCCGAGGACCACTCCCCCATCCGCGGCAGGTCGCTGACCATGGCGTACAGCCGGTCCGCCGGGGCGGCAATCGTGCGGCTGACCTCCAGCCGGTCGCCGCGGCTCACCGGAACAGGTCCCGCGACTGGTCGCGCAGCACCGGCGCGATCGTGGCAGTGTCGTCGGCCTCCCAGGCGTAGCCCCGCACGATGGCCACCGGCACGCGCGACACATTGCCCTTCACCAATTCGGCCGCCGCCGCCAGTTCGTCGGCGGTGCACAGCGCCTGCACCTGGAACTCGTGCCCATGGGGGTCCACCTGGCCGATGTAGCTGAGGATCGGCTGCATGCCGGCGATGCCGATGGCGATGTCGGTCTGGCCTTCCCGCCAGGCCCGGCCGAACGTGTCGCTGATGATGACGGCGACGTCCAGGCCGGCGGCCCGCAGGCCATCCCGGATGCGGCGGGCGGAGGCGTCCGGGTCCACCGGCAGCAGCACGGCCCGGCCGTGAGCGCCGCTGGACGACTGGTCGACGCCGCTGTTCGCGCACACGAACCCGTGATGGGTCTCGGTGATGAGGACCGGCCCGAGTTGGCGCACGATCCGCTTGGACTCGCGCAGCACGATCTCCACGATCGCAGGGTCCTTGGCCCACTGCGCCGACCACTGGAGAGCGAACGGCGACGGTTCGATGTCGGCCAGTTCCACCGTGCGGCCTTCCGCCTTGGAGACGATCTTCGAGGTGACCACGAGGATGTCGCCGTCGGCCAGCGGCACGCCGGTGGACTGGGCGGCGGCGAGAATGGCGGCCGCCAGGTCGGTGCCGGGGATGATTTCCGGCAGCCCCTCGACGCCGGAGATGTGCAGGGTGCTCACGCGGGCAGGCCCGCCAGGAAGTCGATGATGGCGGCATTCACCGGCCCCGGGTTGGTGAGGTTGGCGGCGTGCGCGCCCCCGACCTTGACCACCGGCCCGCTGCCGGGGAGGCCCGCCGCCAGGGCCTCGGCCAGTTCCATCTCGATCGCTGTGTCCTCCGTGCCGTGGACCACGAGGGCCGGGCAGGTGATCTCGCCCAGCCGGCCGGTGATGTCGTCCCGCCCGAACAGGCACGCGCCGGCCTCGGCCATCGGCTCGTTCGGCGCAGCCTGCCACTTGGCGATCCACTTCGGGTTCTCCACGCGGTCGGCGATGATGATGTTGGCCACCACCTCGGCCAGTTCCTGCACGGCCCCAACGGCCAGCCAGGTGTCGATCATGCCCTTGTACAGTTCCACCTTCTCGGGGGCCTCGCCGCCGGCCTGGGTGTCCAGCAGGATCAGCGCTCGCACGCGGTCCGGCGCAGTGAGCGCGGCCCGTAGCGACAGGAACCCGCCCTGGCTCATCCCGCCGACGACGGCGCGGTCGATACCCAGGTGGTCCAGCAGGCCCAGGCAGTCCGCCGCGGAATCCCAGTAGGTGAACGGCTGGCCGTCCCACTCGGTGAGCCCGAAGGCCCGTTCGTCCCAGGTGATCACCCGGTACTGGCCGCGCAACGCCTCCACCTGAGGGGCGAACATCTCGTGGTCCATGAGGAAGCCGTGGGACAGGATGACGGCCGGCCCGTCGCCCCCCGTGTCCTCGTGGTAGAGCCGCTGCCCGTTGACGTCTGCGTACGACATGGCCCGGACCGTACTACGCCCCCGCGCCAACACACCCAGGTCGGAGGGTTTGGTGCACCCCTCCGAGCACGAAACCCTCCAACTCGTAGCATGGCGGGCATGACGGAACAGGTCAGCGAGATCTTCGACCCGGCGGCGTGGCGCGAGGTGCCGGGGTTCGCCTTCGACGACATCACCTACCACCGGGCGGTGGAGCACGGCACCGTGCGGATCGCCTTCAACCGACCCGAGGTGCGCAACGCCTTCCGCCCCCGCACGGTGGACCAGCTGTACACGGCGCTGGACCACGCCCGTCAGAGCACCGACGTGGGTTGCGTGCTGCTCACCGGCAACGGCCCGTCGACCAAGGACGGCGGCTGGGCCTTCTGCAGCGGCGGCGACCAGCGCATCCGCGGCAAGGACGGCTACAAGTACACCGCCGAGGGCGCCGACGGGCAGGTGGGCGAGACCGCTGACGCCATCGAGCCCGGCCGTGCGGGCCGGCTGCACATCCTCGAGGTGCAACGGCTGATCCGCTTCATGCCCAAGGTCGTCATCAGCGTCGTCAACGGCTGGGCGGCCGGAGGCGGGCACAGCCTGCACGTGGTCAGCGACCTCACCCTGGCCAGCCGCGAGCACGCCAAGTTCAAGCAGACCGACGCCGACGTGGCCAGCTTCGACGGCGGCTTCGGCAGCGCCTACCTCGCCCGCCAGGTGGGGCAGAAGTTCGCCCGCGAGATCTTCTTCCTCGGCCGCACGTACAGCGCCGACGAGATGCACGCGATGGGCGCGGTGAACGCCGTCTACCCCCACGCCGACCTCGAGCGTGAAGCGCTGCAGTGGGCCAAGGAGATCAACGGCAAGAGTCCCACGGCCCAGCGGATGCTGAAGTTCGCGTTCAACCTGATCGACGATGGCCTGGTGGGCCAGCAGGTGTTCGCCGGCGAAGCCACCCGCCTGGCCTATGGCACCGACGAGGCCCAGGAGGGCCGGGACAGCTTCCTGGAGAAGCGCGACCCGGACTGGAGCCCGTACCCCTGGCACTTCTGACGGCGAGCCGGCACAGCCACGGCGCGACATGCGGACGCTGACCCCGATCGACGACGCCGGCGACCCGCGCCTGGAGGTCTTCCGCCGCAACGAGCGTGGCCTGGCCAACCGCGTCGACCGCCGGGCGGACGACGGCCAGGGCCTGTTCATGGCCGAAGGCGACCTGGTGGTGGAGCGGGCGCTGGACGCCGGGTGCCGCCCTCACGCCGTGCTGGTGGACGCGGCCCGCCCGCCCGCCGTCACCGACCGCTTCGCCACCGACGTGCCCGTCTATGCCGGCGGCGACCGGGTCCGAGCGATGGTCACCGGCCTCGGCGTGCCCCTGGCCATCGTCGCCGTGTTCCACCGCCCACCCCGGCGCACGGTCGACGGCCTCATCGCCACCACCCGGCGGCTGGTCGTGGTGGAGGCCGTGGACAACCCGGCCAACGTGGGCAGCATCGTCCGCAACGCCACCGGCCTCGGCTGGGACGGACTGCTGGTGGACGGCACCAGCGCCGACCCGCTGGCCCGCCGCTCGCTGCGAGTCTCGATGGGCACCGCCGTCCGCATGCCCTGGGCCCGCGCCCGCCACCTCACCGAGCCACTGGCGGCGATGCGCGAGCGGGGCTGGGTCATCGTGGCCCTCACCCCCGCCGCCGAGGCACCTGCGCTCGACGACGTGGCCGCTTCCCTCGGCACGGCCAGGGTCGCCGTCCTCATCGGCAGCGAGCGCGCCGGCCTGGCCGACGCCACCATGGCCGCCGCCGCTGTCCGCGCTCGCATCCCCATGGCGCCGGGGGTGGACTCGCTGAATGCTGCCGCCGCCAGCGCAATTGCCTGCTATGCGCTCCGCCCGCAAGGATGACCCGATGCCCGGCACCGCCGTCATGCTCCTCACCTGCCCCGACCGCCCCGGCGTCGTGGCAGCCGTCGCCAACTTCATCGCTGCCCACGGTGGCAACATCGTCCATGCCGAGCAGCACACCGATGCTGTGGAAGGCATCTTCTTCCAGCGGGTGGAGTTCGCGCTCGACGGTCTGGACCTCCCACGCGAGGACATCCTCGACGAGTTCCGCCCGGTGGCCGAGCAGTTCACCATGGAGGTGGACCTGCGCTTCACCGACCAGCGCCAGCGCGTGGTCCTCCTCGCCAGCAAGCAGCCGCACTGCCTGTACGACCTGCTGACCCGCTGGCGCACCGGCGAACTGGCCGCCGACCTGGTGGCGGTGATCGCCAACCACCCGGACCACGCCGGGATCTGCCACCACATGGGCGTTCCGTACCACCACCTGCCCGTGGACCCCGCCGACAAGGCCGCCCAGCAGCAGGCCGTGCTTTCTACCCTGCGCGACCTGCAGCCGGACACCATCGTGCTGGCCCGCTACATGCAGATCCTGCCCAGCTTCGTGGTGGAGGCGTTCCCCCGGCGGATCATCAACATCCACCACTCGTTCCTGCCCGCGTTCATCGGCGCCAACCCATACCGCCAGGCGTACGACCGCGGCGTGAAGCTGATCGGCGCCACCGCCCACTACGTCACCGAGGATCTCGACGAAGGCCCGATCATCGAGCAGTCGGTGGACCGGGCCACCCACCGCGACGACGTCGCCAGCCTCACCCGCAAGGGCCGCGATCTGGAGACCATCGTGCTGGCCACGGCGGTGCGCGCCCACCTGGAGCACCGGGTGCTGGTCTACGGCAACAAGACCGTCGTCTTCAGCTGAGCGAGCGACGGCGCCGCTGTCAGGCGGGCGGGATGGTGCGCTGCATGCCGTCGTTGCGGAGGTGCTCCGCTGCCGGCACGAAGTAGTCCATCAGCGCGTCACGAATCGGACCCGGTTCGGTCTCCCGTTCCACCGCCGCCGCCATGTGCAGCAGCCAGTGATCGCGCTCTCGCGGGCCGATCTCGAAGGGCATGTGGCGGGCCCGCAGCATCGGGTGGCCACGCTCCTCCATGTAGGTGGTGGGGCCGCCCCAGTACTGGGCGAGGAACAGCACCAGACGCCGCTCCGCACCGTCCATGTCGTCCTCCGGGTACAGGGGCCGCAGCACGGGGTCGTAGCGCAGGCCTTCGTAGAAGGCCGCGACCAGCCGCTCGAAGAACGGCAGCCCGCCGGCCGCCTCGTACACCGTGATCTCCTGATCGGCACTCACGCCGTCAGGCTACGGCGCTCAGGCGACGGCGCCGAATTGATCGAAGTCGTCGAGGTCGTGGAAGACGCTGGCGCGGCCCAGTTCCTCGATGTGCACCACCAGCGGGGTGCGGCCGTCGCACGGGTCGAGAATCACGAACTCGTCGTTGGCCAGCAGCACGAGCGCCGACATCGCGGCACCGTCCAGGCTCATCTCGATCACATCACCGGCAGTCACCCGGGTCATCACGGCGCTCATCTTCGTCCTCCGATCAACGTGCACGTGGCGTGTACGCACACAGATTGTCGGCGCGCCTTGAGAGGACCTTTACGAAAACTTTGGAGTCTCGTAGGAAGGGAAGATGTCCGGCAGGCCGTCGCTGACCTTCACGGGGAACGCCGGCGGCCGCTTCTCCAGGAAGCTCACCACACCTTCCTTCGCGTCGGCGCTGCGGCCGCGCTCGAGGATGCCACGGGAGTCCGCACGGTGGGCCTCCATCGGGTGCGACGCGCCGAGCATCCGCCACAGCATCTGGCGGGTCAGCGCCACGCTGACCGGCGCCGTGTTCTCGGCGATCTCGGCAGCGATGGCCCGCGCCGCGGGCAGCAGGTCCTCCGGCGCGTGCACGCTGCGCACCAGGCCGCCAGCCAGTGCCTCGGCCGCGGGGAACACCCGCCCCGTGTAGCACCACTCGGTGGCCTGGCTGATGCCCACCAGGCGCGGCAGGAACCACGACGAGCAGGCCTCGGGCACAATGCCGCGGCGAGCGAACACGAACCCGAAGCGAGCGTTCTCGCTGGCGAGGCGGATGTCCATCGGCAGGGTCATGGTGACGCCCACGCCCACCGCCGGGCCGTTGATCGCGGCGATCACCGGCTTCTTGCACTCGAAGATCCGCAGGCTCACCAGGCCGCCACCGTCACGGGGCACCCCGACGTCCTCGGGGATCTCGTCGCTGCCACCGCGACTGAACGTCTCCCCGCCACTGCTGAGGTCCGCGCCAGCGCAGAAGCCGCGCCCCGCGCCGGTGACGATGACCACCCGCACCTCATCGTCCGCGTCGATCAGGTCGAACGCAGCGATCATCTCCCGCATCATCACGCCCGTGAACGCGTTCAGCTGGTCCGGCCGGTTGAGGGTGATGGTGGCGACGTGGTCGCTGACCTCGTAGACGATCTGGGTGAAGTCTGCGCTGGGGCTCATGGCGGCGACGATAGGCGCGCCACTGCCGCAGGCCCGAGGCCAGGCTACACGTCGAGGAACTTGCTGGCCGCCGTGCCGGAGCCCACGGCCCCCACCAGCGCGCCCAGCAGCACCATCCACAGACAGACCCACCACGGGTAGCCGTCGGTGACCACGAACCCCTTGATGCCCGCGTTGGAGTCGATGGCCTCCATGCCGGACGTCCAGTCCGCGTTCATGAACAGCAGCGCGCCACTGCCGAGCACGCCACCGATGACGCCTTGCAAGAGACCCTCGAGCATGAAGGGCAATCGGATGAACCAGTTGGTGGCACCCACCAACTTCATCACCTCGATCTCTCTTCGTCTGGCGAACATGGCCGTGCGGATGGTGTTCCAGATCAGCAGCGCCGACGCGAACAGCAGCACGAGTGCCATCACCAGCGTGCGCGGCCCGAAGAAGCTCTTCAGCTCGCCCAGTACCGCCACCGCTTCGTCCGGTGTCTTCACGTCGATGACGTTGGGAAGTTGGGTCACAAGATCCTTCAGGGACTTCAATGCCGTCCCGCTGTCGGTGTCCACCGGTTTGAGCTTGAACGACGACGGGATGATGTCCGGGGTCAGCAACTCCAGGACGTCGGTGTCCGCGGCGAACACCTTCTGGGCATCGGCGTACGTGCACGCCTCGTCGCAGTAGTCGACCGTCTCGATCAGCGTGTCCTGCGCGTCCAGCTGGGCCGGATGAACTCCACCTCGTCCACCGCGGCGCCGTGCTTGACGTACACGATCATCTCCACGCCGCCGGTCCACTCGCTGAGCTGGTTGTCGAACGCCCGCTGGATGAGCAGGGTCATGCCGAACAGGAACAACGACACGGTGGCAGTGATGATCGCGGCGAACGTGAGCGTGAGCTGGCGCGACAGGCTGGCCCACATCTCGCGGAACATGTAGCGGATGCGGGAGATCATTCGTACACCCTCGGGCCTGGTCGCGCACGATGACACCGCGGTCGAGCTGGATGGCGCGCTTGCGCATCATGTTGACGATGCGGGTGTCGTGGGTGGCCATCACGACGGTGGTGCCGGTCTTGTTGATCCGGTCCAGCAGGCGCATGATGCCCTCGCCGGTGGCGGGGTCCAGGTTGCCGGTGGGCTCGTCGGCCAGCAGGATCAGCGGCCGGTTGACAAAGGCCCTTGCGATCGACCCGCGCTGCTGCTCGCCACCGGACAGCTGGTCGGGGAAGCGGTCCTGCTTGCCACCGAGACCCACGAGGTCCAGCACCGCCGGCACCTGCTGGCGGATGACGTGGCGCGGCCGGCCGATGACCTCCAACGCGAACGCGACGTTCTCGAACACCGTCTTGTTGAGCAGCAGCTTGTAATCCTGGAAGATGTTGCCGATGTTGCGGCGCAGGTGCGGCACCTTGGAGTCCGGCATCTCGTTGATGTTGCGGCCGGCCACCCAGACGGCGCCCTTCTCCGGGCGCTCCTGGCGGTTCATCAGCCGCAGCAGGGTGCTCTTGCCCGAGCCGGACGGCCCCACGAGGAACACGAACTCGCCCTTGGCGATGTCGAAGCTGGCCCCCTTCAGGGCAGTAACCTCGGTGGAGTACGACTTGGTGACGTTGTCGAGTCGAATCATGCGATGGCTCCTCCACGAGCCGTGAGCCGCCCGCCCAAGTGCACGATGCGCAACGCTACTGCCGGGGGCTGCCCGCGCAGCGGCACCCTCGTCATTCGGCTTCCCGCCGGCGCCAGCGGAGGTAGCCCTCCATGAACTCGTCGATGTCGCCGTCCAGCACGGCATCCACCTGGCTGGTCTCCACCTCGGTGCGCAGGTCCTTCACCATCTGGTACGGCTGGAGCACGTAGGAGCGGATCTGGCTGCCCCAGCCCACCTGGGCCTGGCGGCCGGCGATGCGAGCCAGTTCGGCCTCATGCTCTTCTTCGATCTTCGCCGCCAGCATCGCCTTCAGGCGGTTCATCGCCTTCTCACGGTTCTGCAGCTGGCTGCGTTCCTCCTGGCTGGCCGCCACCAGCCCGGTGGGCTCGTGGATGAGCCGCACGGCGGAGGACGTCTTGTTGATGTGCTGGCCACCAGCGCCGCTGGCCCGGAAGACCTCCATGCGGATGTCGGCCTCGTTGATCTCCACGTCGGGGGCGTCCATCACCGGCCAGACCTGCACGGCGGCGAAGCTGGTCTGGCGGCGGCCCTGGTTGTCGAACGGGCTGATCCGCACCAGGCGGTGGGTGCCCCGCTCGGCGGTCATCAGGCCGTAGGCGTAGCGCCCGGTGATGGTGAACTCGGCGGAAAGGATGCCGGCTTCGGTGCCCTCGCTGACTTCGTCCACCTCCACCGTGAACCCGCGGCGCTCGGCCCAGCGGCTGTACATCCGCAGCAGGATCTCGCTCCAGTCCTGGGCGTCCACCCCGCCGTCCTTGGCGTTGATCTGCACGATGCAGTCAGCCTCGTCGTGCTCGCCGGTGAACAGGCTGCGCAGGTCCAGCTGGCGCAGCTGCTGGTTCACCGACGCGCAGGCAGCGGCGATGTCGCCCTCCTGCGACTCGTCGTCCAGCTCGCGGGCCATCTCGTGCAGGACCTCGGCATCCTCCAGCTCGCGGTTGAGCGCGTCGAACGTGTCCACGTCGGCCTTGACGTTGGCGTACTCGGCGTTGACCTTCTTCGCCAGCTCCTGGTCGTCCCACAGGTCGGGGCGGGCGACCTCCATCTCCAGCTCGGCCAGGCGCGCCCGGCCGGCGGTGATCTTGAGGTAGCCCTCGGCCTCGCCGAGACGGCGGCGCAGGTCCTTCAGTTCGTCGGAGAAGTCACGCATGCGGCCACCGGTTCACTGGGTGGCGCCGTGGCACATCTTGAACTTCTTGCCGCTGCCGCACGGGCACGGGGCGTTGCGCGGCGTCTTCGACCATTCGTCCTTCACCACGGTCTGCTGCTTGGCGGGTGCCGGCGCCTTGGCCTCGGCGGCCTCGGCGGGGATCTCGCCGGCAGCAGCAGCGGCGCGGGCCGCAGCGGCAATGCCATCGGCCTGCACGAAGTCGCTGGAGCTGAGCTGCAGGTTCTGCACGACCGGCTTGGGCTCCTCGCGGCGGACGACCTGCACGTGCATGACGTACTTCACGAAGTCCTGGGCGATGCCCTTCATCATCGCCCCGAACATCTCGTAGCCCTCGCGCTGCCACTCGGTGAGCGGGTCCTTCTGGCCCATGGCCCGCAGGTTGATGCCCTCCTGCAGGTAGTCCATCTCCTCGAGGTGCTCGCGCCACCGCTGGTCGATGATCCGCAGCATCACCTGGCGCTCCACGTCGCGCATGACCACCGGGGTGAGCTCGGTCTCGCGCTGCTCGTAGTACGCCTTGGCGTTCTCCATCACCAGGTCGTAGATGTCGTCGGCGTCGTCGAACTTCTCCAACTGCTCCATGGTGAGCTCGTTGGGCCAGAACGTCTTCAGTTCCTTCACCAGGCCGTCGAGGTCCCACTCGTCGGCGGCCTCGCTGACACAGTGGGTGTCGATCAGGCTGTCCACGGCGTCGCTGAGGTACTCCATGGCGGCAACCTTGAGGTCCGCCCCTTCGAGGATCTGGTCGCGCCGCGCGTAGATGACCTTGCGCTGCTCGTTCATCACCTCGTCGTACTTGAGGACGTTCTTGCGGATCTCGGCGTTGCGTTGCTCCACCGTGGTCTGTGCCCGCTCGATGGCCTTGGTGACCATCTTCGCCTCGATCGCCTCGTCGTCGGGCAGCGCCCGGCTCATCACCCAGCTCAGCGCGCCGGTGGCGAACAGGCGCATCAGCTCGTCGTCCAGGCTGAGGTAGAAGCGGCTCTCGCCGGGGTCGCCCTGGCGGCCGGACCGGCCACGCAACTGGTTGTCGATGCGCCGGCTCTCGTGGCGCTCCGTGCCCAGCACGTACAGGCCACCCAGCTCACGGACCTTGTCGCCCTCGGCCTTGCAGCTCGCCTTGAACTCCTTCAGCAGCTCGTCGTAGCGGGCCAGCGCCGCGGCGCGTGCCTCCTTGAACTCGTCGGGCATCTGGTCCAGAGGCATCGGGAGCGCGAAGTCGTCCACCAGCACGGCGGGGTCGTGGCCTTCCTTGATGACCTCGTGGCGAGCCAGGCCCTCCGGGTTGCCGCCGAGCAGGATGTCCACGCCTCGGCCGGCCATGTTGGTGCTGACGGTGACGGCGTGCAGGCGGCCCGCCTGGGCCACGATCTGGGCCTCACGGGTGTGCTGCTTGGCGTTCAGCACCTCGTGGGGAATGCCCCGCTTGGTCAGCTGGCGGGAGAGGTACTCGCTCTTCTCCACGCTGATGGTGCCCACCAGCACCGGCTGGCCACGCTCGGCGCGCTCGGCGATGTCGTCCACCACGGAACCGAACTTGCCGACCTCGCCCTTGTAGATGAGATCCGGCTGGTCGGTACGGATGACCGGCTTGTTGGTTGGGATCGGCACCACCTGCAACTCGTAGGTGTTGGCCAGCTCGGCGGCCTCCGTCTGGGCCGTACCGGTCATGCCGGCGAGCTTGTCGTACATGCGGAAGTAGTTCTGCAGGGTGATCGTCGCGAGGGTCTGGTTCTCCTCCTTGATCTTCACCCCTTCCTTGGCCTCAACGGCCTGGTGGATGCCCTCGCTCCAACGGCGGCCCTCCAGCACACGACCGGTGAACTCGTCGACGATCTTCACCTCGCCGTTCTGGATGATGTAGTCCTTGTCGCGCTTGTAGAGCTCCTTGGCCTTCAGCGCGACCTGCATCTGGTGCACCAGGTTCTGCTGGACCTCGTCGTACAGGTTCTCGATGCCCAGCGCCTGCTCGACCCGCTCGATGCCGGCTTCCAGCGGCACCACCACACGCTTGTCTTCCTCCACCTCGTAGTCCACGTCGCGCTTCAGGCTGCGGACGATGGAGGCGAAGCGGTAGTACAGCTTGGCGGCGTCGGCGACGCGACCGCTGATGATCAGCGGGGTCCGGGCCTCGTCGATGAGAATCGAGTCGACCTCGTCGATGATCGCGAAGTGGTGCCCGCGCTGCACCTTGTCCTCCAGCTTGGCGGCCATGTTGTCGCGCAGGTAGTCGAAGCCGAACTCGTTGTTGGTGCCGTAGGTGATGGCGCAGGCGTAGCTGGCCCGCTTCTCCGCCGGGCGATCGCGGTAGCCGGGCAGGATGAGACCCACGTCGAGGCCCATGAACTTGTGCAGGCGGCCCATCCACTCGGCGTGGAACCGGGCCAGGTAGTCGTTGACCGTGATGACGTGCACCCCGTTGCCGCTGAGCCCGTTGAGGTACGCGGGCAGGGTGGAAACGAGGGTCTTGCCCTCACCGGTCTTCATCTCGGCGACCCAGCCGAAGTGCAGCGCCGCGCCACCCATCATCTGGACGTCGAAGTGGCGCTGGCCGAGGGTGCGGTCGGCGGCCTCGCGGACCACGGCGAACGCCTCGATGAGGATGTCGTCCAGCGTCTCGCCGCGCTCCAGGCGGCCTTTGAATTCGGCGGTCTTGCCACGCAGGGCATCGTCGCTGAGTGCCTTCATCGAGGCTTCGAGGGCGTTGATGTCGGGAACGAGGCCCTGAAGGGCCTTCAGCTTCTTGCCTTCACCAGCGCGGAGGATGCGGTCCAGGATGCCCATGCGGGTGCCAAGCCTACCGGTGGGGGGTTCCCGGACCTTGGCACCGCTCCGGGTCGTGACCGGTGGCCGGCAGCGGCCAGACTCGGCGGCCATGAGCGACCGGCTGATCGACACGGTGATCTTCGACGTGGGCGGGGTGCTGGCCGCCAACGGGCGCCACGCCGACTTCGCCAGCCGCTTCCCCCACGCCGACCCCGAGGTGGTGACCCGCATCTTCGTGGGCGACTACGGCGAGGACGGCGACCACCCCTGGCACCGGCTGGAGCGCGGCGAGATCACCCTGGAGGAGAACCGCCGCTTGAACCGGGCCGCGCTGGAGGCGGCCGGGATCGAGCTGAAGCCGCCGCCGCCCGGTGCGCCGGTGACCGTGGAGTTCACGCGCAGCGAGCCGATGGTGGCGTTGGTGCAGGACCTGCGGGCCGCCGGCCTGCGCCTGGGTGTGCTGACCAACAATGTGCTGGAGTTCCGCGACCGCTGGCGGTCGATGATGCCGTTCGACGAGTGGTTCGACGACGTGGTGGACAGCCACGAGGTGGGCCTGCGCAAGCCCAACCCGGCCATCTATCAACTGGCCTTGGCCAGGCTGGGCGCCGAGGCCAGCCGCACCGCCTTCCTCGACGACGTGGAGACCAACGTGGTGGCTGCCGCCGGTGTGGGGATCCGCGGGGTGCTGGTGGAGGAGGACCCCAGCGGGGCCATCGCCACCGTGCGCGGGTGGGCCGGCCTGGACACCTGAGCCCGGCCGCTGGGCGTGGCCGCGGCGGCCAGGCACACGACCTCGCCGATCCCCGCCGATAGCAGTGCGTCGCGGGCGGCCGCCAGTGTGGCCCCCGTGGTGACCACGTCGTCCACCAGCAGCACCCGCAGCCCATCACGCGGCGGACGGGCACGGAACGACGGGCCGTGCAGCCGTTCCTCCCGGCTGCGGCCCGTCTGCGGCGCCGCGCCGTGCGCCCGGTAGAGCAGCCGCCGGCACGGGACCCGCAGCTCGCGCGCCACGGCCGTGGCCAGAAGTTCCGCCTGGTCGAACCCGCGGGCCCGCACATGGCGGGCACTGGTGGGCGCCCACGTGACCACGTCCACCCGGCCGAGGCCACCGCGACGGACCATCAGGCGGGCCAGGTGGCGGGCCAGCCGGCGACGGTTGCGGTACTTGAGCGACAGGACGACCTGACGGGCCACTCCGTCGAACGGGAGGGCGGCGTGGACGCCGGGTACGGGCACCTGGCCGGGTGCGGCCGCCAGGGAGAACCGGCAGCGGTGGCACAGCAGCGGGCCGGGCTCGTTGCAGCCGGCGCAGTGGGACGTGAACAGCATGCCTGCATGAGTACCAGAGGGGTGTGACAGGGTTTCCAGGTGGTAGGGGCACCCGGAACTCGCTCGGCCCTGGTGCGGCAGGGCCGGTAGCGTCGGGCGGGTGCTGCGCCGGATCTTCCTCCCACTCCCCGAGGACCGCCTGGTGGAGCGGTTCGTGCGCTGCATCGTCGGCCTCGCCCTGTTCGGGCTGGGGATCGACATGTTCATCACGTCGGAACTGGGCGCCGCGCCGTGGGACGTCTTCCACCTCGGGGTGGAGCGCCACACCGGCATCGACGTGGGCCTGGTCATCGAGATCACGGGCGTCTTCATCCTGCTCCTGTGGATCCCGCTCCGGGAACGGATGGGCTGGGGCACCCTGCTGAACGCCGTCGAGATCGGCCTGGTGGTGTTCCTGCTGGGCGACTCGCTCCCCCACACCGACGTGCTGGCGCTGCGAGTGGCGTACCTTGCCGGCGGCCTGCTGGCCATCGGCTTCGGCTCCGGCCTGTACATCGGCGCCGGCCTGGGCAGCGGCCCGCGCGACGGCCTGATGCTCGGCCTGGCCAAGCGCGGCCACAGCGTCCGCCTGGCCCGCACCGGCATCGAGGCAGTGGTGCTGGTCGTCGGCATCGTGCTCGGCGGCAACGTCGGCGTCGGGACCGCCGTCTTCGCGTTCGGCATCGGCCCGGTGGTGCAGTACTTCCTCCCCCGCCTTCGCCTGCGCAACGACCGCACCGTCCTCGCGACCGCCCACTGACGTCGGTACAGTCCGCCCGTGGGCTCGTACGACTTCGAAGCGCTCGTCGCCGCGTGGTGGCGGTCCGCCGCCGGAGCAGCCGCGCTGGAGGACGCCATCCGCGCCGACCCACGGGGTTGCGTGCTCTTCCTCGCCGCCGTCGCCGAATCGGAGGTCGAGTGGTACAGGCCCGCCGCCCTCACCGTCGCCGAGGAGGCCAGGCCGACGCTGCTGACGCTCGCTGCGCAGGACGACGCGCTGCTCGCGCTCGTCGCCGACTGGCTCGGCGTCGAGACCGCCGTCGAGGCGATCGGTGCTGAGGAGTTCGGCCGGCGATACGTGCTGCTCGAGCACCCCGAGGGCTACACCCCCACGTGGCTGGATCTGACAGGGTTCCTCGGGGAGGGTCTGCAGCCTGCCGTGTACTCAGCGGCCATCGAGGCGATGGTGGAGGTTGCCGACGACGGTGGGCTGGACGCCATCGGCGACGGGCCGCTGGACCATCTCGCCGGGATGGACCTCGCGCTCGCCACGGCCCTCGTCCACCGGCACCGATCGGATCCTCGCTGGAACCGGCTGCTGGAGTTGAAGGACGAGGAGTGTCGGCTGCACGACTGCGACCCGGCTGACTTCTGGTGTCGGCAACGTCCGCCCTCGTGACGCGGAACTGGGGTCCGGATCGTTGCGGAAGCCGCAACGATCCAGCCCCAGTTCGGGAAACGGTGAGATTCAGCCCCAGAAACCACCGGGGCGACCGGCGTCAGTAGCGGTAGTGGTCGGGCTTGTAGGGGCCGGAGGGGTCCACGCCGAGGTACTCGGCCTGCTCGTCGGTGAGCTTGGTGAGCTTCACGCCGAGGGCGTCGAGGTGGAGGGCGGCAACCTTCTCGTCCAGGCGCTTGGGCAGCACGTGCACGTCCGTCGGGTACCGGTCGGTGTGGGCGTACAGCTCCATCTGGGCGATGACCTGGTTGCTGAAGCTGCAGCTCATCACGAAGCTCGGGTGGCCGGTGGCGCAGCCGAGGTTCACCAGACGGCCCTCGGCCAGCACGATCACGGCGTGCCCGTCCTGGAACGTCCACAGGTCGGTGCCCGGCTTCAGCTGGTCGCGGGTGGCGCCGCTGCGGGCCAGGCCGGCCATGTCGATCTCGGAGTCGAAGTGGCCGATGTTGCAGACGATCGCGTTGTGCTTCATCTGATGCATGTGGTCCACGGTGATGATGTGGTCGTTGCCGGTGGCCGACACGAAGATGTCCGCCGAACCCACGACGTCCTCCATCGTCACCACCTGGTAGCCCTCCATGGCCGCCTGCAGGGCATTGATCGGGTCGATCTCGGTGATGACCACCCGGCTGCCCTGCCCGCGCAGGGCCTGGGCGCAGCCCTTGCCGACGTCGCCGTAGCCGCACACGACGGCCACCTTGCCGGCGAGCATGACGTCCGTGGCCCGGCAGATGGCGTCCACCAGGCTGTGGCGGCAGCCGTACAGGTTGTCGAACTTGGACTTGGTGACCGAGTCGTTGACGTTGATGGCGGGGAACAGCAGCTCGCCCTTCTGGGCCATCTTGTACAGCCGGTTGACGCCGGTGGTGGTCTCCTCCGTGACGCCCTTGATGCTCTTGGCCATCCGGGTCCACTTGGTGGGGTCGGTCTTCAGCGTGCGCTGCAGCAGGCCGAGCACGATGGCGAACTCGGCGTTCGTCGCCGACGTGGGGTCCGGCACCTCACCGGACGTCTCGAACTCGACCCCCTTGTGCAGCAGCAGGGTGGCGTCGCCGCCGTCGTCGAGGATCATGTTCGGCCCGTCCTCGCCGTTGGCGCCGGCCGACGGCCAGGTCATCATCTGCTCGGTGCACCACCAGTACTCCTCCAGCGTCTCGCCCTTCCAGGCGAACACCGGCACACCCTGGGGGTCCTCCGGGGTGCCGTTGGGGCCCACCACCACGGCGGCCGCGGCGTGGTCCTGGGTGGAGAAGATGTTGCAGCTGGCCCAGCGCACCTCGGCGCCGAGCTCCACCAGTGTCTCGATGAGCACGGCGGTCTGGATGGTCATGTGCAGGCTGCCCGAGATGCGGGCACCGGCAAGGGGCTTCAGCGGCCCGTACTCCTTGCGCAGGGCACGCAAGCCGGGCATCTCGTGCTCGGCGAGGTGGATTTCCTTGCGCCCGAACGGGGCGAGGGACAGGTCGGCGACTCGGTAGTCGCGGCGCGCGGCGAACGACATGGGTGGTTCCTCCGGGAACGGATAGATGGATGGAACCGGGCCGGTGCCAACTGGCAGCCCTCTGATCAGCCCAGGCGGGCCTAGCCTACGCCGTCAATCGGCGAGGATGACGGCACTGACGTCCAGGATGTAGTGGGCGTACCCCTGGTAGTTGAACACCCGCACCTTCAGATCGTCGCTGTAGCGGATGAGCGCCATGTTCGGCACGGCCTTCGGATCCGAGGTGACGCTCTCCACCGTGTTGAGGTTGGACGCCGTGGGCGGAGGGCCGTTGACCGCCGGCGTGGGGTACACCGTGAGGTAGCTGGTGACGCCCACCGTGGGGTACTGGCGGGTGAGCTTGGCGTTGGTGAGGTTGCCGATGAGGCCGGCCTGGTGGCCCACCGGCACGCCGCCGATGGACACGCTGTCGGCGAACGGGGCGAAGTCCCAGTCCTCCGCTGCACCCGGCCCCAGCGGCACCCCGCCGAACTCCGGCTGCCGGGTGTCCAGCGCCCGGAACGGCGCGGTGAGCGGGATCACCCGACCGGCGCGGGTCTCGTCGGTGCCCTTCAGGATGTAGGCCACCACGTCCACGATCAGCTTGACGTTGCCGCTGTGGTTGTACAGCCGGATCTTGCCGTCCGCCCCGACGGGCACCATCGCCATGTTGGCCTTGATGGCCCCGGCGGGCACGTTGACGTTCGAGGTGGTGGGCATGCCGACGGGGTTCTCGGGCAGGGCGCTGATGAAGGTGGTGGCCGTGGGCTGCACGGCCGTGATGTTGACCACCACACCTTCCACATCGGCGCTGTCGGGCACGATGTCCGTGATGATCGGGTCGACCACGGTGTCCGCGCCGCGGATGGCGATCTCCTGGACCCCCTGCGGCCCGAGCGTCCCTGGCCGGTTGTCGAACACCCGGCCGGGGCCGACCGGGATGAGCCGCCCGCCGCGTTCGTCCGCGGACTCCACACCGTCGAACCCGAGGTAACCGGACGTGCTGATCCAGCCGTAGACGTCGATGGCCACGTCGGCGCTGCCCGCGGCGTCGCCGTGCATCCACAGCGTCAGCTCGCCGCCCGTGCCCGGGCGCACGATGGTGAGGTTGGCCACCGTCTGGCCGGCACCGAAGTTGAGCACGGACGTGCCCGACGTGCTGCCCGCAGGATAGGCACCCATGTAGCCGCGCACCGTGGGCGAGATGACCGTGATGCTGACGGCGACTGCCAGGATGTCTGCCTCGTTGATGCCCTCGTCGGTGGGTACCCACGGGTTCTCGAACCCGTCGCCCATGCCCAGCAGTTGCACGTTGAACGTTGGGTCGTTGGTGCCGAGCGGCTTGGCGCCGAGGGGAGCGACGTCGTTGATCGGCAACTCGGGCACGGCCTCGAGGGTCCGCGAATCGAAGATCCGCACCGGCGTGATGGGGTGGTACTCGCCACCGGCGCAGTAGCTGCAGCCCGCGGCGGATGCCACCGGCGCGCCCGCAGGCGCGCCGGGCAGGATGACGGAGGACACCGACACGAGACCGGCGACGAACAGCAGACGCAGGGGGTGCTTCATGTGACCACGGAGGCTACCAGCAGGCCCGCGGGGGAACGGGTCGCGGCCCGGCCGCTTGATGGGCGTCAGGCGGCGAAGGTGGGCACCAGTTCGCCGGCGGCGATGCGGGCGTCCAGGGCGTCGGCCTCCGCGGCCGGCACGTCCTCGGCCTCGTCGGGCAGCATCACCGGAATGCCCTCGCGCACCAGGTAGCGGCGGCGCAGGCGCGGGTTGTACAGGCCACCCTCGTCGCCGAGGTAGTACAGCGGGCCCTTGTCCACCGGGCAGGCGAGGACGGCCACGAGGCGCGGGTCCAGTGACATGGTTGCCTCCTACAGGCTGACGGTCAGGGCAGGCTGGTGATCAGGGCCAGCAGTTCGGCCACCCGCTGATCGCAGTCGTCCCGGTTGGGCGCCTCGAGGTTGAGGCGCAGGAGCGGTTCGGTGTTGGAGGGGCGCAGGTTGAACCACCACGGGCCGCAGTCCACCGTGAGGCCGTCCAGACGGTCCTGGGCGAAGCCGCTGAACTCGGCGGCGACCCGCTCGATGACGGCCTGCGGGTCGTCCACTGCCGTGTTGATCTCGCCGCTCGACGAATACCGCTCGAACGGCTTGCGAGCGACGGACAGCGCCGTGTTGGTGGTGCTCATCTCGCCGAGCACCATCATGGCCGCGATCAGGCCGCTGTCTGCCCGGAAGTTGCGCAGGAAGTAGTAGTGGGCGGAGTGCTCACCGCCGAAGACGGCGCCGGTCTCCAGCATCCGCTGCTTGATGAAGCTGTGGCCGACCTTGGTGCGCACCGGCACGCCGCCGTGCTCGCGCACGACCTCCGGCACCGTCCGCGAACAGATGAGGTTGTGCAGGATGGTCGCGCCGGGGTTGGCGCGCAGCACCGACGTGGCGAGCAGCGCCGTGGTGACCGAGCCGCTCAGGCCACGGCCCAGTTCGTCCACCACGAACACCCGGTCCGCATCGCCGTCGAAGGCCAGGCCCACGTCGAAGCCGCCGGCCACCACGCGGGCCTGCAGGTCGCGCTGGTTGGCGGGCTGCAGCGGATCCGCCGGGTGGTTGGGGAACGTGCCGTCCAGTTCCCCGTACATCACTTCCAAGGTCACCTGGGGAATGCGCTCGAAGACGGCGGGCACCACCAGGCCGCCCATGCCGTTGGCGGTGTCGGCCACCACCCGCAGCGGCCGGATGGCAGTGCGGTCGACGAACGAGACCACATGGTCGGCGAAGGCCTCCAGCAGGTTGCGGCACGACGACGAGCCCGGCGTGTGCGCCGCAGCCGGCCCCTGGCCGGCCAGCACACTGGCGGCGATGGACTTGATGTCGTCCAGACCGGAGCCCTGACCCACCGGCCGGGCCCCGCTGAGGCAGAACTTGACGCCGTTGTACTGGGCCGGATTGTGCGATGCAGTGAACATCGCCGCCGGGGAGTCCATGGTGCCGGCGGCGTAGTACACGAGGTCGGTACTGGCCAGCCCGAGATCGACGACGTCCACCCCGTGCTCCATCACGCCACGGGAGAACTCCTCCACCAACTCGACGCCGGACGGTCGCATGTCGCGACCGACCAGCACCCGGGTGGCCGCGGTGAAGCGGGCAAACGCCACGCCGAGCGCGTAGGCGACGGCGGGGTTCATCTGGTCGGGGACGGTGCCGCGGACGTCGTACGCCTTGACGATGTCGTCGAGCACCCGGGGATCGGTGGTGGACATGCGGCCTTACACGCTATCGGGGTGGTCAGGGCCACCCTCCCGGACGACCCCCTGGCCCCGCCACTGCGGCAGCACCAGTTCGTCGTCCGCGTCGAGGTCCGGCGCGGGATCCTCGCCGTCCTCCCCCACCTCACGCCGCTCGTCGTCGGGCCACTGGTCGTCGGGCGGTGGATCGCCGTCGCCACCGACGAGCTCCCACAGCGAACCGCCGTCCTCGCCATCGTCGGGCGGGAAGCCGGACCCGCCCGAGGGCGACATGATCATGAACGGGTGCGGCGACGCGTGCACCACATCGCCCTTCACCCGCCACAGCACCAGCAGACCGATGGCGAAGAACGTGAGGAAGTAGGCCAGGTAGTCGGTGGTGGACTTCTCGAAGCTCAGCCGCACGTGCGTGGAGCGCGGCACCACCACCATGAAGTTGGGCGCCACCCAGTACGGGCCGTCGGCGCCTTCGGCCTCCCAGTTCGGGTAGTAGCTCACCTTCACCAGCACGGGCACGCCGACCTGGCTGACGTCGAACGACAGGTCCTGCTCACCCATCACGTAGTTGGAGACGGTGATCTCCGGCAGGTTCACCACGTCGATGCTCTCGGCCGGTACCACGATGTCCACCCGCTTGGGCTGTTCGCTCACACGCGACTGGTCCACCTCCACGTCGATCCGTTGCCACTCCGGAGGCCCGTCGTTGGCCGGCAGCGCCGCCCAGTCCTCGGGGTTCTGGAACCAGCTGGTGCCCAACTCCAGGTGCCGTTCGCGCTGATCGCCACCGCGCTCGTTCACCACCACGGGTTGCACCGTGAGCGGCACCACCACGTCGCTGTCGGCCACCTGGTAGATCTTCCACGGCCCCACCTCGGCCAACAGGGTGAGCTCCGGCCGGGTGTCGGCCTGGCGTTTGGCCGCGTCGGTGAACACCATCACGTAGCGGATGCCCATCTTCTGCAGCAGCGGCACACCGACGGCCGCGTTGTTGTCCGTGTACCTCAGCTCACGCACCGGGTTGGAGCTGCGGTCGCTCATGGCCGCCGCCGTGAGGAAGTGGTACGGCGTGGTGCCCGAGGCCTCGAAGAACAACCCTTCCGAGCTGGAGATGCAGCCATCGGTCCAGTGCGGCAGCAGCATCAGTGCCATCGTGGTGCCGTACAGCCCGGTGTCGCCGTTGTTCTCCCACAGCGCCCGGCCGCAGCCGTCGTCCGCACCGATCTCGTCCATCGTCCTGACCAGGTCGTAGTACTCCCCGTAGTACGGCCGGCCCTCGTACCCCTCGAAGTTGTAGCGCGGCCAGCCGTCGCTGAGTGCATCCGTGGACGACGCGGTGAGGGTGATGGGGTACCAGTCGCCGATGCCCCAGCTGTACACCGTCTGGCCGTGCACCTGGCGGTACACCGCACCGGGCATCTCGCGGAACAGGAACAGCTCGCCCACCAGTACGGACGAGCCCACCAGGCAGAACGTCACCAGCCCGGTGATCCACTCGGTGCGCACGGTGAGCGGCCGCATCTGCACCCCGCGGACGAGGAAGCGAGCCGTCTCGGCGATGCCGTACATCATCAGCAGCAGGCGCAGCAGGTAGAGGAACGGCAGCAGCCGCGGGTTCCACAGCAGGCCGATGATGGGCAGGCTGTCCTTGGCGACGTACGTGAACGCCATGAGGAAGATGCAGGCGATGCCGAGGAACGCGCCGTTGAGGTTGCGTTTCATCACGGCAACCACGAAGCCCACCAGCGCGAACCCGGTGACCAGCAGATCGAGGAACGGAGTCCACGGGAAGAACATGTCCCAGAAGCTGTCGTTCGGCCCGCTCGGCCGGAAGCCGTACTTCATGTCCGTCATGTACTTCGTGCCGAGCAGGAACGGCACGGACCAGAACGCGGTGAGCAAGCCGGCCGTGAGGAGCGTCGTGAGGCCGTAGACGAACCGGGTGCGGTCCATCCACACCAGCCACATGATCAGCAGCAGGAACGGCCAGACCAGCATCACCAGGCCGTGCGACAGCATCGCCAACGCGATGATCATCGCCGCCTTCCCCCGGTGCTTTCCGGTCTCCAGCCCGCGGGCGAACAGGCCGAGCCCGAGGATGCCCAGCGACAGCGCGATGGAGAAGGAGAACTCCCCCGCCATCGTGCTCTTGACGTTGCCGCCGTAGATGCTGAAGCTCTCGTCGAACAGGAACAGCATCGCTGCCAGCGCCATCAGCTCAGGGACCGGGTAGCGGAAGCGGGCCAGCCGGCCGAACGCCCAGCAGCTGAACGGCAGGGTGAAGATGCCCAGGACCACCACGACCTTGAAGGCGATGCCGTACGGCATGATCACGTTCAGCAACACGATCAGTAGCGCCGGCGGCAGCATGTAGAAGCGGTACAGCGGAAACCCGTTGTACCAGGAGTTGCTCCAGCCGCTGAGCTGGAAGTGCGGCAGCAGGTTGTCGCGCAACTCCGCCGGCCCCAGCACGTGGGCACCCATGTCGCCACCGGTGGGCGTGTTGTCCGAGAAGATCAGGTCCAGGTGGACGACCTTCATGATCGCCAGCGTGCAGCCGAGCAGCACGGTGACGGCGGTGAAGTACTGCACCAACCGCTCGGCCGGCCACGGCCGGTGCAGCCACTCGGTCGGACGCCGAACGATGCGCCGCCCGATGCGCCTCAGCGGGTCGTCCGAGGGCTCGCCGGCGGCGGGGAGATCGGGGTCGGGTTCACCCGGCTCGGCGAGCAGGAGGGTGCTGCCGGGCACGGCGTCCGTGGTCGCCTCGTCGGGCGCCGTGTCGTCTCGGGGGTCGTCGCTCATGTCGTCGGGAATTGTTCCATGCGAGTGGGGTCGGGCACGGTCACCACCGCCTCGGTCAGCGGCCCGCCGCCAGCGCCAGGCCGGTGGCGTTGAACGCCACATGAGCAAGGATCGGCATGCCCAGACGGCCGGTGCGCCACATGCAGACGCCGAGCACGAGGCCGATCATGAACAGGCCGGGGAACTCCACCGGCTGGAAGTGGATGGCCGCGAACCACAGCGCGGCCGCCACCAGCCCCACCACGTCGTCCAGCCGGCGGGTGAGCGCGCCTTGCAGCAGGCCCCGGTAGACCAGTTCCTCCACCAGCGGGGCGCCCACCACGACCACGACCACCAGCAGGGCCAGCCCGGCCCCATGGGCGTTGTCCCAGAGATCACGAGCACGCTCCTCCAGACGGTCGTCGGAGAACGTGCCGGGCCAGAAGTGCTGCAGCGGCAGGTAGACGAGCGGCAGCACCACCAGCTGGGCCAGCACCCCGGCCGGGATGCCGACGAGGTCCACCGGGCGGAACGACACGCCGTAGTCGGCCACGAGATGGTCGCGCCCGAACTTGCGGCCGAGGCCCACCACCATGGCCACCAGCGGGATCCACAACCCCAGCGACGACAGGGCCAGCCACCCTGGCCCGGCCTCGGCGACCGTCTCGTGACCGCTGGCGGCGAAGACGGCGGCGGCCACCACGTTGCCCAGCAGCCACGCGCCCGCCCACCCCAGCGCCGCCGTGGGCAAGGGCACCTGGGCGCGGTCGCCCACCGTGCGCACGGGGGGCAGGGAGGGGGGAGCCACGGGGGGCGAGCCTACCGAGCGGTGCCCGGCGGTATGGCTCAGCCGGCCAGCAGGCGGGCGCCGGCAGTGACCAGCTGGCGCCGCGAGCGACGGTCTTCCAGGCGCCAGCCGTTGGGCACGGACAGCCGCCCGGTGTGGCGCTCGCACAGGTCGTAGCTGTGGGGGTCGCGCTCGTCGGAGAGATCGTCCAGCCAGACCATCGACCTGGCGTACTGGTACGACAGCGTGGCCGTGGCCGGAAGGGCGCAACCCGTGCGGGAGCACTGACGACTCATGGGCGGGAAACTTACGAGACCGCGCGCGGAAAGTGGTGGATGGTGGCGAACACCCGCGCGATCCGGCGCGGCAACTGCCGAACCATTCCTGTCCCGGCCCCGTAGGATTGGCCCATGAGCAATCTTCCCCCGCCGCCGCCACCGCCGCCTCCCGGCCGTGGCCAGCAGCAGGGCCCCCAGCCCCCCAACGGCGGTGGGCGCAAGCCTGCGACCGCCGGCTGGCCCCGCTGGAGCATTCCGGTCCTCCTCGCCGTCATCGTGGGCATGCTGGTCCTCAACCAGGTCTGGCCCAGCGACAACGGCGAGACCAAGAGCTACACCGAGTTCATCGAGCTGGTGAAGGCCGACAAGGTGGAGAAGTTCACCGTCAACAACGGCGACAACACCATCTCCGGCGACCTCACCGACGGCTCGAAGTTCAACACCACCGTCCGCGACAACTTCCCCGACGAGTCCGAGCGCGCGCTCCTCGCCGAGCACAACGTGGACTGGAGCAGCAAGACCCCGGAGAGCAACTGGTTGCTCAGCTGGGCCAGCCTGCTGCTGCCGTTCATCCTCATCATCGGCTTCCTGGTGTGGATGAACCGCCGGGCCCAGGGCCAGATGGGCAATGTCATGTCCATCGGCCGCAGCCGGGCCAAGGCCTACTCCGCCGACAAGCCGTCCACCACGTTCGCCGACATCGCCGGCTACGAGGGCGTGAAGCAGGAGATCACCGAAGTGGTGGACTTCCTGCGCATGCCGGAGCGCTTCCGCGAGATCGGCGCCCGCGTGCCCAAGGGCATCCTGCTGGTCGGTCCTCCCGGCACCGGCAAGACCCTGCTGGCCCGCGCGGTGGCCGGTGAAGCCGGCGTCGGCTTCCTCAGCGTCACCGGCTCGGACTTCATGGAGATGTTCGTGGGCGTCGGCGCCAGCCGCGTGCGCGACCTGTTCCAGCAGGCCCGCAAGATGGGCCGGGCCATCATCTTCATCGACGAGATCGACTCCATCGGCCGCAAGCGCGGCGCCGGCCTCGGCGGCGGGCACGACGAGCGCGAGCAGACGCTCAACCAGATGCTGGCGGAGATGGACGGCTTCGAGACCAGCGAGGGCATCGTCATCCTCGCCGCAACCAACCGGCCCGACATCCTCGACCCGGCACTGCTGCGGCCCGGCCGCTTCGACCGCCAGATCGTGGTGCCGCTGCCCGAGTTCGACGAGCGCCTCGCCATCCTCAAGGTGCACAGCCGCGACAAGCGGATGGGCGCCGACGTGGACCTGGAGACCATGGCTCGGGCCACCCCCGGCATGAGCGGCGCCGATCTGGCCAACCTGGTCAACGAGGCCGCACTGTTCGCCGTGCGGCGGGGCAGCAAGCATGTCGAGCGGATCGACTTCGAGAACGCCCGCGACCGCGGGTCATGGGCGCCCGCCGCGAGGCCTGGTGCTCAGCGCAGAGGAGAAGCGGGCCACCGCCATCCACGAAGGCGGCCACGCCATCCTCACGGTGGTGCTGCCCAACGCCGACCCGCTGCACAAGGTCACGATCCTCCCCCGCGGCATGGCGCTCGGCGTCACCTGGAGCCTGCCCGAGGAACGGCACACCTACTCCAAGGAGTACTTCGAGGACGTCATCTGCCGCGCCATGGGCGGCCGGGTGGCCGAGAAGATCGTGTTCGGCCATCTCAACTCCGGCGCGGCCAACGACCTGGAGCAAGCCACCGCCATTGCCCGCCGCATGGTGCGCGAGTGGGGCATGAGCGACACGGTGGGCCCGATGGCCTGGCACAGCCAGCAGCAGGTGTTCCTCGGCGAGGACCTCATGACCCAGGGCCGCGAGTACAGCGACGACACCGCCAAGATGATCGACACGGAGATCTTCCGCATCCTCCACGAGCAGGAGGCGCGAGCGGTGGAACTGCTCACCAAGCACCGCGGCGCGCTGGACAAGGTGGCCGAGGAACTGCTGGAGCGCGAGACCATCGATGGGGCGGATGTCGCCCGCATCGTGCACTCCACGCTGTCCGGCAGCGAAGCGCCGTCGGCAACCGTCGACGTGGACTGAACCCCCGCCGCCGGCGCACCCCGCGCCGCCCGCGCGGCTCAGCCGTTGCCCAGTTCCGGTTCCGGCGTGCTTCCCGGCTGGCGGGCATCGGCCACGGCAGCCCACAGGTCGGTGGCCGTCACCGGCCCGGCGAACCCGCGATGCACCACACCGTCGGCATCCGCCACCACCAGGATCGGCACGGCGTCGATCCGGTACTTGCGGTGCAAGGCCGCGTCGGCCCCGAACTCCACGTCCACCACGGCCACCTGCGGCGACGCCAGCACACGGGCCTTGGCCACCACGTCCGCACAGGTGTGGCAGGAGGCCGAGGAGAACACCGCCACCAGCCACGGCGTGCTGGCCGCGAAGTCGGCGCGGTCCAGTTGGGCGGGGATCTGCAGCGAGGGCTGGGTGGGCGCTTCCACCGCCTGACGGCGACGGAGGAGCAACCCGACGGCAACAGCGGCCACGACGACGACCACGGCGATGATGACCTGGACCATGACCGTCAGCCCGGCAGGGCGAGTGATGCGGACCGGCCGCGAAGGTCGGCGCCTCGGGGCAACTGCCGCTCGACCACGATCGGTTGGTCGGCCTCCACCACCAGCGGCACACCCAGTGCCGCGTCCAACTGCGGGATGGCGATGGCGACCACCCCGTTGGCCGGCAGCGCCACGGCCTCCAGCCCGGGGATGGCTGCTTCGCCGCCAGGACCCAGCGCCTTCACGGTGACGGTGCCGTCGTACAGGCCGAGGTTGGCCACGATCAGCACGCCGTCCACCGCCAGGTCCGTGCCGATGCCCATCGTCCAGCGGTAGTACTGGCTGAACGGGGTAGGGGCGCCGAGGCACACGGTGGTGACGTAGCCGTCGCCGGCGGTGCGGGTGATGGCCCGTTCCACCACCACGCCGAGGTCGGACTCCGAGGAGAACGCCATGTGGTGCCGGCCGGCCGGCAGCCCCTCCCACTCCGCAGTGGTGAACGACACCACCCCACCCGGCCCGATGGTGTCTTCGCGGAGGTTGACGAAGTCCGGGTCGTCCATCGGCACGCCCAGCGCCACCGCGGCCACGGTGACGTCGCGGTCGTTCGGGTTGTAGATCGTGTACCGCTCGAAGCGCACGTCGTCGGAGTTCTCGCCGTCGGCGAAGTACCAGTCGGTGGAGGTGGACGGCGAGCCGAGCGTGTTGCTGAACCCCAACCGCTCGCCGCGGTACCGCTGGGAGCGGGCCACCACCACCCGGCCGCGGCGGGCGACCACGGAGAACGCCAGCACGGACTCCTCCTTGGGCATCAACCGCTGGGCGATGACCAACACGGACTGGCCGCGCACGGCGATGCCCTGCAGGTTCTGCGCCGAGTACGAGCCCTGCGGGTTGACGGCGAGGATGTCCACGATCGCGTCGTCCGGGTACGGGTTGGTGATGACCAGCGAGTTCTCGCTGTCGTTGAGGGTGTAGTTGTCGGCGAAGTACCAGGTGCTCGATGCGCTGTTGGAGCACGGGCTGACGGCAGACCCCTGCTCGTGGTCGGCGCGCTGCTCCACCACCCCACCGCCGCCCTTGATCTCCACCATCGCCGACAGGTAGTCCGTGCCGGTGGAGGCGTTCTCCACGGCGAGTGTCCACGTGCTGCGCGGATCCACCGTGAACGCGCCGGTGGCGGCGTCCACGCCTTTGGTGTCCGAGAACACCGTGTAGCTGCCTTCCATCGGCGTCTCACCCGGATTCACCACCACCACGTCGCCGCCGGAGCCGCCCTCGGAGATCGGCACGCCGGCGCAGAACCAGGTGGCGTTGAGGAAGCCCTGGGTGGGCACGAACGGCAGCGTGGGCGGCTGCAGCGAGGCGAACGTGGGGTCCGTGTGGACCGGGCCGTCCGTGGTGACGGCCACGGCGCCCAGGCCGAGCGGCAGCAGCACGAGCAGTACGAGTGCGAGGGGGCGGTATCTCACGACCGGCCCTCCTCGCCGTCGGCGGGTTCCTCACCCACGGCCGCAGACGCTGGCGCAGGGCCGTCGCTGGAGGTGGCGGGCGAAGCGGCCGCGGATTCCGCGCCGAGATCGTCGCCAGCCATGATCTCGAACTCGTCGTCGGCTCGCGTCAGACCCGGGTCGCCGGTGGCACCCCATGGCAGGTCGTCTGCCTCGGGCAGGGCATACGGAGCCGAGAGGTCGGCCACCTGTGCAGTGTCGAGCAGCGCGGTGTCCGCACGCCGGCGTCGCAGGAACACCGACGGCTGGAACCGGGTGGCGGCGAGCGCCAACCCCAGCCACACCACCAACTGGGCCAGCAGCCACAGGGAGCGGGTGAGGGGGGTGTCGTACTCCAGCGTGGCGTCGCCACCGGCCGGCACGTCGTAGGCCATGGTGACGCCGAACGCCCGGCGGGCGGCCACCGACTGGCCGTCCACCGTCAGCGTCCACGCCGGGTCGTACGGCACGGCGACGTGCAGCGTGCCCGCCTCCACCTGGCCGCCGGCGGGCCCGATGTCCTGCGCGCCGATGGCGAACGGCACCGAACCGCGCAGATCGGCACTGACCCCGGCCTCGTCACCCGCCAGCAGGCTGGCGTCGGCGCCGGACGCCGTGAGGGTCGCCCGCACCGGCGCGTACGCAGTGTTCTCGTAGACCAGGTAGTTCGGCGGCCCGAGCAGCGGCGACGCCAGGTCCAGCTGGTCGTCGAGCACTTCGTCCAGGCCGGCCGGCACCGGGCGGGGGTGCTCGATGGTGCCGTTGAAGCCATCGGCCACGGGGATGATCACATACCGAATGCCGTACTGGGCCAGCAGCCGGCCGCCGCGCAGGGTGACGCCCGCAGCCATCTGCCGCAGGGCGCGGGCCACGTTCTGCTCCGCCGCAGTGGGCTGGCCGCTCCAGTGCTCCTGCACCTCCAGTGGGCCATCGTCGGTGATTGCGAAGCCGATGCCGGGCTGCAGCGTCCACCCGGCCACGGGCAGGGCCGCCGGGTCACCCACCCACAGCACCCGGTAGTCGCCTTCGGCAGGGTCGGCGGCGAACTCCACGTACACGCCGTGCAGGGTGCGCTCCGGGGTGTTCCAGCGTCCGCCGCCCACTGCGGCCACGCCGGGCACGAGGCCGATGACGATGGCCGCGGCGGCCAGCACACCGAGCGGCTGCCGCCAGCCGAACGAGCCGCGCAGCACGTCGGCCTCGAAGGCGGCGGCCAGGCAGCCGGCCGCAAGGGCGATGCCGAGCGCCACGGGCACCAGCAGCACGCCGGGCTCGGGCATGCGGAACGGCAGCGCCGCCCGATCGTCGAGGATGGCCAGCGCACCGAAGGCGAACACCAGCGCAGCGGCCCGCAGCGCCCACGTGAACCGCCACGAGCGGGCGACCAGCGGCGCAGCGATCACGGGAAGGTAGAGCGCCACGGCCACCGGGGTGAGAGAGCCCAGCCCCAGGGCGAAGCGGGCCAGCGTGGTGGCGCCGAGCGACCGGGCGGTGACCTCGGGGACACCGACGATGGACGTCCAGCCGTCGCTGCCGAACAAGGTGGCGGACCACGGCAGGTTGGCGACGATGGCCGCCACCACCGCGGCCAGCGGCGCAACGGCCAGCACGGCGGCAGCACGCAGCGACGAGCCGGCGGCGGCGGTGGCTACCGCCATGGCCAGGCCGACGCCCACCAGCACCAGGGCGAACGCCGGCGCGAAGGCCAGAGCCACCGCGGCCAGCAGTGCCAACTGGGCGAACAGGCGCACGGCGCGGCGGCCCACGACCTCCACCACGCCGTCGGTGTCGTCGGCCGGCGCGGCAGCGAAGGAATCGATGCCGGCAAGGCGGCGCAGGATGTGGACGGCCCATGGCGTGGCGGCGTAGACCACCAGCGCACTCCACCGCCCGGCGGACAGCAACTGCGACGGCAGCGGCACCGCGGCGTAGACCACGAAGAGGGTGATGCGCGCCCGCACCGAGGGCAGGGCCGAGCCGAGGCGGTAGGCGCCGAGGTACCCGGCGAGCACCAGCCCGAGAATGCTCACCGTGTGCAGCAACTGCATGTGGAAGAGCGTGCCGATGCTGGCCACCGCCACCAGCGCGATGCCGGTGGGCGTGGGGTCGGCACTGCCCAGGCCGTGCCCGTTCCACCCCGACATGTACGACGACAACAGCCGCGACGGGCTGTCCGGGAAGGCGAGGAACTCACCGAAGTTGGGCACGCCGCCGGCGATCAGTTTGCGGCTGCCGATGATGAACAGCAGGAGCACCGCCAACCAGGCCAGCACGGGTGCCGACCCGGCGGTCTCCCGCCAGCGCCGCTCGTTGGTGGCGTCGGGGTCGGCGGCCCGGGCGCCGCGGCCGCGGAGGAACGCCACCAGGCGGGCGCTGCCGCGCAGCTGCAGACCGGCGACTTCGGTGTCCGGGACGTGGCGCAGCGGGGCCACCTGACGGCGGCGGGCGAACACCCCGGGCAGCCGCAGCACCATGCCACCCAGCGCGGCCAGCGCGGCGCCGGCCTGGCGGATGCGGCCCATCAGGGCGGTGACGACCACCTCGGCAACGGTGACGAGCACCAACTGCGGCACCACCAGGGCCAGCCGCCGCCCGCCGGTGAGCGACAGCACGGTGCGCATGCGGTTGCGCACGGCCTGTGTGGCGTGGCGCACATCCGGCCGCCGGGCGGCCAGGCCCTCGCGGTGGCGGCCTCGTGCAGCGGGCACGACCACCACGCGGGCCCCGCTGAGGTGCGCCCGCCAGCAGAGGTCCACGTCGTCGCCGTGGTACTCGATGGCCGGGTCGAAGCCGCCGATGGCGCGGAACAGGTCGGCGCGGATCATCAGGCAGGCGGACGGCACGGCGAACACGTCGCGCACGGCGTCGTGCTGCTCCTGGTCCACCTCGCCGGGCTCCACCAGCGGGTCCACCTCACCCAGCCGGTCGACGGCGAGGCCGACGTGTTGCAGCACGACGGGGTGGTCCCAGTCCACCAGCTTGGGACCGACGATGCCGGCGTTGGAGCGGTAGACCTCCTCCACCAGCAGGCGGATGGCCGAGGGGTCCAGCGCCACGTCGTCGTGGAGGAAGCAGAAGAAGCCGTTGTCGCCGTCCACCAAGCGCATGACCTCGTTGGCCGCGGCGCCGAAGCCGGGGTTGCCGGCCACGCCGCGCACGAACGCGTTGGGCACTCGCTCGCGGATCATGGCGGGCAGCGTTCCCGCTTCGCCGCTCACCAGGAACAGGCACTTGAGGTTGGGATGGTCCTGGGCGGCCAGGCCGGCGAGGACCTCCTGGAACCATGGGCCAGGCTCGTGCACCACCATCACGGCCACGACGGGCGGAGCGAGCGTGCCGGTGGGTTCCACGAGGGTCCGAGGCTAGCGGCGACAGGGCCCGCGAACGGGTCACCCTTCCCTCTGGGCGGTCCGGCTCATCCCCCGAGAGTGCTTGCAAGAGTTAGCAACATGCGGTAGTCTGCGTGCATGGTCTCACTTCCCACCTTCCCGAACCTGGACTTCAGCGCCCTCGACGCCGGCAAGCTGGCCGAACTGGACGACAAGATCGCCGCCGCCCTGCGCGACGCCGCCTATGTGGCCATCGGCTTCGGTGTGCTCGCCGTGCAGCAGGCGCAGGTGCGCCGCCGCGACCTGGTGAAGGCGCTCAACGAGCGCCTCGAGAACCAGAAGGGCGACCAGGTGAAGCGCCAGATCGAGGACCTCGTGCGCTCCCTGGAGGACCGCCTGGGTTCGCTGGACGAGCGCCTCGACGCGTTCGAAGCCACCCTCGACAAGGCCGTCGGCCACCTCGAGGATCGCCTGCCCGAGCAGGCCGCCTCCATGGTGGGCCAGGCGCACGACCTGGCCAAGGCCGCCCGCAAGCAGGTGCGCGGCCTCATCCGCTCCGCCGCCTGACCGCGGCGCGTCGCTAGGCGAAGTAGCCGCTCACGTCCACCAGCACGTGCGCGGGCCGGCTGGTGTAGATGCACCACCGCCCGCTGCCGTCATCCGGTGATGCCACGGGGTTGGCTGCGTTGTTGCCGGTCTCGTACCGCACCATCGAGAGGTTCGGCACCGTGCCGAGGCACGGGTGCACCGTGAGGTACCCCGCCGCGGTGGGCTTCACCGCGGTCACCTCGGCGAGCACCGCCTTCAACGTGGTCGCCGAGGGCAGCCCGCCGGTGCCGGCCAGCGTGATCGAGCGGTTGGCGCCGGTGGCGAACATGCCGCTCAGCCCCGTGCCGTCGCGAGTGTCCACCGCACGGAACGGGGGCACTGCGTAGAACTGGGTGGACGCCCCCGGGCCGTACCAGCCGCTGAGGTCCACCACCAGGTGCATGGCCTTGCTGACGTACAGGCAGATCTCGCCCCCGTCGCTGATGGCCATCTCCACATGGTTGGTGACGCTGGAGCCGTACACGGTGTTCAGCGAACTCACGACCGGCATCGTGGCCTGGCAGGGGTAGACCGTCACCCAGCCGGTTCCCGTGGCGTTGGTGGCGTGCACGGTGAACGCCGCCGCAGTGGCAGCAGCCGGCGCGGCGCCGGCCTTCTCCACCTGCACGTGCACCACGGTGCCCGCTGGCAGCACGCCGCCGGTCCGCGAGTCGTACAGGCGCACCGCGGTGAGCGGTTCGTACGCCTCACCGGTGTCGGAGCGGTAGGAGCCGAACAGATCCACGGCCATGTCCATGGTGACGCTGCTGTAGATGCAGATCCGCCCGTCGTCGGTGAGGGGCACCACGGCCATGCCGGCGACGGCCCGGTTGGCCACGGCCTGCACGATGGACACGGTGGGCCGCTCGGTGCCACACCCGTAGGCGGTGACCCAGCCGTTGCTGGCCGGGCGGATGGCCGTGACGTTCACAGCGACCGCGGTGGCCGCGGCCGGCAGGCCGGGATCCACCACCAGGGTGCAACCGGCGTGCAGCGGGATGGCGCTGGTGCCGGTGCCGAAGCGGGTGTCCACCAGGCGCACGGGGTCCACCGGCAGATAGCCGGCGGCCGGCGCGGCGGTGGCCACGGTGGTGACGGGCGGCGCATCGCGGCCGTCGCACTCCGACGGCGGCGGGCCAGGCGGCTCGCTGCCCTGCGGGTTGAACAGATTGGACTTCAGGCCGAAGGTGCTCCGGAAGCTG
Organism: Ilumatobacteraceae bacterium; assembly: GCA_041394605.1. GTDB lineage: Bacteria > Actinomycetota > Acidimicrobiia > Acidimicrobiales > Ilumatobacteraceae > UBA668. The sequence continues at coordinate 48,604 of JAWKHX010000010.1, read as the reverse complement.
TCGCCGGTGACCGTGGTGGTGCCAGAGGTGCCATCGACACGAAGGGACGTCACCCGGCCGCCCCAGTCGCCGTAGCCGTTGCGGGCCAGCACGGTGAGCCCGGTGAACGTGCCGATCGACGGGTAGGCGGACTGGATCTGCGCGGCGGTGAGCGTGGTGGACCAGTTGTAGTTGGGGTTGCCCGACGTGGCGTCGCCGAGGTCGGGCACGGCGGGGAACGGCACCAGCCCGCCGGGGCCAGGCGCCGTGTAGCCGCCGGACGACGCCGAGAACATGGTGAGCGCGATGTCGCCGCTGACGGAACCGATCCGCCGCACCACCCCGGCGGTGGCCGCCACTGCCGAGTCCGTGGCCGGATACTCCACCCGGGTGTAGCTGCCGTTCACCGACGTGCGCGTCGCCGCGCCGGAGTAGTACTGGCAGATCGAGTCGCAGGTCTTGGCGTAGCTGTAGCGGTTCTCCGCCAGCGCGAAGCTGCGGGCGGCAACGGCCTGGGCCTGCAGTGCCTGAGCGCCCCATCCGCCGCCGGCGGTGGCCCAGGATGGCGACATCTCCTTGGCGATCACGGCCCGCAGGTAGTGCTCCAGCAGTACGACATTGACGGTGCGGTTGGCGCCGTTGAGATCGTTGACGGCGCGGATGATGCCCCGGTAGGAGCGGATGGTGCCGTCGGGCCGGCACGTGGCCGGGAGGTCCTCGTAGGCGGTCGCGGCGTACGTGTCCGCGTCGGTCGACACGTCCACCGGGCCGCTGAGCGAAGCGTTCACCAGGGTCCAGCCGCTGGCCACAGGGTCTCCCGAGGACGACGGGCACACCTGGGCGTCACTCCGGGCCCACAGCGAGTACGTGTTGGCCGACACCTCGCGGAGCAGGACGGACTTCCACGGCCCGCCTTCCACGCCGCCCACACGGAGCCCGCCGCTGGCGCTGACGACCGCGGTCTGGGCGTCGTCCATGCCCTGCAGGCGCACGGCGATCTCGCTGTCCAGCGGTGCCGTGCCGTTGACGGTGCCGCCGTAGTAGTGGTCGACGATCTGGTCCCACGTCCAGTGGTAGTCCACCGCGTAGCCGTAGGCCCCCCACTGGCTGAGGCCGTAGCCGTGCCCGTAACCGTGGCCGTCGATGGTCACGGACGTGACCGCGGCCGGTGCCGGTGGCAGCGCCGGGGCCGCGGCAGCAGCGGGAGCAGCCACCGGCACCACGGCGCACAGGGACGCGGCAAGGACGGCGAGACGGCGGATGGGCACACTGAGGTATCGGCGCATGGGATCGAGGGCTTGACGGCAGGGGGAAGCGGCGGCCGGGCCATCGGCCCAGCGACCTGCCGCGGCACCAGTCTGGCCGCTAGCCTCGTGGTCTTGGTGTCACCCTCCGACGAGCAGCCGTCCACTTCACGGGTCCCTCTTCCGGAGGGCACCATTCCCGTGGGCATCGGCCTGCTCGTCGCGGGCGTGGCCAGCTACCTGTTCTTCAAGGTCGGCAAAGAGGCCCTGGGCAGCGACGAAGCGCTGCAGCCGATCACCAGCCTGTGGGTGGCCACGTTCGCCCTTGCCCCCGGCGTGTTCCTGCCGGTCGAGCAGGAACTGGCCCGGGCGCTGGCCCACCGCAAGGCCATCGGCCTCGGTGGCCGGCCGGTCCTGAAGCGGGTGATGGTGCTCGGCGCCATCCTCGCCGGCATCGTCGCCACCATCATCCTGGTCGCCAGCCCGGCCATCGCCTCGGCCTTCTTCGATGGCGACTGGGTGCTGGTGTTCGCCCTGCTCATCGCGTTCGTGTCCTACACGCCGGCGCACATCGCCCGCGGGGTGGCCAGCGGCAGCGGCCGGTTCCGCGCCTACTCGATCGTGATGGCTGCGGACGGCGTGGTCCGCATCCTGGTGTGTGGCGCGCTGGGCGTGCTGGGCGTCACCGCCATCGGCCCCTACGGCCTGGCCATCGCCTTCGCCCCCCTGCCCGGCGTGCTGTTCGTGGCCGCCCGCGGCGACCTGCGCACCGACGACGGCCCGCCGGCCGACTGGGGCGAGGTCACCCAGAACCTCGGCTGGCTGCTGGCCGGATCGATCTTCGCCGCCGGCCTGGTGAACGCCGGCCCGCTGGCCGCCACGATCCTGGCCAACGACAACGAAAAGGAACTGGTCACCCAGTTCACCTACGGCGTGCTGCTGGCCCGCATCCCTCTGTTCCTCTTCCAGGCCGTACAGGCCGCGCTGCTGCCCCGCCTGTCGCGGCTGGCCGCCCGCAACGAGATCGCCGAGTTCCGCAGCGGCCTGACCCGCCTGCTGAAGGTCGTGGTGGGCGTGGCCGTCATCGGCACCGTGGGCGCCTATCTGCTGGGGCCGTTCGTGATCGAGAAGTTCTACGAGGCCAAGCTCAGCGGCGCCACCCTGGCCACGCTCGCCTTCGGCAGCGCCCTCTACATGCTGGCGCTGGCCTTGGCGCAGGCCGTCATCGCCCTGCGCGGGCACGCGCTGGTGGCACTGGGTTGGGGTTGCGCTGCGGCCACGTTCGTGCTGGTCACCTGGCTGAACAGCACCGACTCGCTGTTCCGCCGGGTGGAGATCGGCCTGGTGGCATCGTCGGCTGCCGGCCTGGTGGCGTTCGCACTGGCGCTGCGGGCCAAGCTGAGGTCCGGCGTGGAGCCGTCCACCCACTCGGTGATCGATGCGATCACCGACATGCCGTTCGAGACCTGACGGCCCCGGTGGCTCCGGTCAGCGGTTGAGCTTGGCGGCCTCGACCTGCAGGTCGTGGGCCACCATCATCTTCACCAGCGACGGGAAGTCCACCTCCGGCTTCCAGCCGAGCTTCTCGCGGGCCTTGCTGGAGTCGCCGATCAGCAGGTCCACCTCCGCCGGGCGGAAGAACTTCGGGTCCTGGCGGACGTACGGAGCCCAGTCGTCCACACCGATCTCGGCGAACGCACGGTCCAGCAGCTCGCGGATGCTGTGCGTCTCGCCGGTGGCGACCACATAGTCGTCGGGCTGGTCCTGCTGGAGCATCAGCCACATCGCCCGCACATAGTCGCCGGCATATCCCCAGTCCCGCTGGGGCTCCAGGTCGCCCATCACGATCTCCTGCTGCAGGCCGAGCTTGATGCGGGCGACCGAGTTGGTGACCTTGCGGGTGACGAACTCCAGGCCGCGGCGAGGGCCCTCGTGGTTGAAGAGGATGCCGCTGCAGGCGTAGAGGCCGTAGCTCTCCCGGTAGTTCACCACGATGTCGTGACCGAACACCTTGGCGCAGCCGTAGGGCGAGCGGGGGTGGAACGGGGTGCGTTCCGTCTGCGGGGTCTCGCGCACCTTGCCGAACATCTCGCTGCTGCTGGCCTGGTAGAAGCGGATCTGGTTGTTCTGCGCCCCGCCCACCATGCGCACCGCCTCCAGCATGCGCAGCACGCCGAGGCCGGTGATGTTGGCGGTGAGCTCGGCCTGGTTGAAGCTGAGCGCCACGAACGAGATGGCACCGAGGTTGTACACCTCGTCGGGCTGGGCGAAGTCCAGCGCCTTCACCAGCGAGGGCAGGTCGGCCAGGTCGCCGGGCACGGGCTCCACGTAGGGGAACTCGTCGCGCATGGACGTGAACTTCGGGTTGTTCTGGCCCTTCACCATGCCGAACACCTCGTAGCCCTTGGCATGCAGGAACTCGGCGAGGTGCTGGCCGTCCTGGCCGGTGATGCCGGTGATGAAGGCTCGGGGCATGTGCGGGGGTCTCTCCAACTCGAGGGTCGCCAGAGTCTACGGGACGCCGGCCCCGTCCCCCTGCCCCACCCATGCCGCCGGTAGTGTCCCCGGCGATGGCAGCGATCCGGGTGGCCTTCGACACGGGGCCCCTGCACGGGGCGCGAACCGGCATCGGCCACGCGGTCGCCGAATTGCAGGCCGCGCTGGCCGACCGCCCCGACGTGGACCTGCAGCCGTACCTGCTGTCGTTCCGCGCCACGCCACAGCCGCCCGCGGTGCGCCTCCCCATGCCCGCGGCGCTCGCCCACCGCCTGTGGCCGCGGCTGCCATGGCCACGGATGGACCGTCACCTCGGCGACGTGCAGGTCGTCCACGGCACCAACTATGTGGTGCCGCCCACCCGCCACCCGGCCGTGGTGTCGGTCTACGACTGCTGGTTCCTCCGCCACCCCGAACTGGCCTCGAGCGCTGTGCGGCGCGCCGGCGAGGTGCTGAAGGCGGCGGTCCGCCGCGGTGCCCACGTGCACGCCAGTTCCCATGCCACCGCTGCGGCGGTGGCCGAACTGCTGCCCGGGGCGCCGGTCACCACCGTCCACCTTGGCCCGCTGCCGCTGCCGGACCCGTTACCCCGCTCGCCCCTTGCCGAGCTCGCCGAGCACCGATTCGTGCTGGCGGTCGGCACGGTGGAGCGGCGCAAGAACCTGCCCACGCTGGTGCGGGCATTCGCGGTTCCTGCTGCGGACGACCCACAACTGCGGCTGGTGCTGGCCGGCAGCCCGGGCGATGCGACCGATGCCGTGCGGGTGGCCATCGACGGCCTGCCCCCGGCGATCGGGCGGCGGGTGCTGTTGACCGGCCGGATCGACGAACCCACGCGCGGCTGGTTGCTGCGCAACGCGACGGTGCTCGCCTACCCGTCCCTGGACGAAGGGTTCGGCTTCCCCCTGCTGGACGCCATGCAGGCCGGTGTTCCGGTCGTGGCCTCCGATGCCGGGTCGATCCCCGAGGTGGCGGGCGACGCAGCCCTGCGGTGCCCGGCGGAGGACCACGAGCGCCTCGGTGCGCTGCTGACCGAAGCCATCACCGACCAGGCCGTGGCGGGGCGCCTGGTGGCCGCCGGCCGAACGCAGGTCGGCCACTTCTCGTGGGCCCGCTGCGCCGCCGACATGGTGAATCTGTACGAAGTTGTCGCGGGCCAGACCGGGTCCAGCCCCGTCAGGCCCGCGACATGATCGGGGAGGAAGCCACGATGGACGCCGGGACGGCGGCAGAAGGCACGGTGGCGGTGGTGTGCGGTGGGGTCGGCGCGGCCCGGTTCCTGCGGGCGCTGGCCGCGGTGCACCCGGCGGAACGGACCGTCGGCATCGTCAACACCGGCGACGACACGGTGCTGCACGGGCTGGCCATCTCGCCGGACCTGGACACCATCACCTACACGCTGGCCGGGGCGATCGACCCCGAGCGCGGCTGGGGCCTGACCGACGAAACGTGGCGGGCGATGGGCGCGCTGGCCCGTTACGCGGCCGTGCGGCCCGAGGGTTCGACGGCGGCGCCGACATGGTTCAACCTCGGCGACCAGGACCTGGCCACCCACTTCTACCGCACCGCCCGCCTGGCCGAGGGCGCCACGCTCACCGAGGTGACGGCCGAGATCGCCGAGGCCTGGCAGATCCCCCAGCGACTGGCGCCGATGACCGACCAGCAGGTGGCCACGATGGTCACGCTGGCGGACGACGACGGTCGCCCCCTTCGAGAGGTGACGTTCCAGGAGTACTTCGTGCAACTGCGCCACTCCGTGCCGGTGGCCGCCGTGCGGTTCGCCGGCGCTGCACAGGCCAACCTCTCCCCTACCGCCCGCACGGCCATCGCCGACGCCGACGTGGTGGTGATCGCCCCCTCCAACCCGCTGGTCTCCATCGGGCCGATCCGGGCGCTCGCCGGCGTGGACGACCTGCTTGCCGGGCGGCGGGACTCCGTGGTGGCCGTCTCCCCCATCGTCGGCGGGGCCGCGCTGAAGGGCCCGGCGGACCGCATGCTGGTGGAACTGGGGCACGAGCCGTCCGTCGTCGGTGTGGCTCGCCTCTATGCCCCGATCGCCACGGCCCTGGTGATCGATCCGGTGGATGCCCACCTCGCCGATGCCGTGGCGGCGGAGGGCATCCGCCCCGTGGTGCAGCCGAGCATCATGGCCGACCCGTCGGTCGCCGCCGCCCTGGCCACCGCCACGCTCGCCGCCGTGTCCTGACCAGTCAGCGGCGGTCGACGGAACGCAGACCGGTTTCCAGGTCGGTCCACGGTGCCCAGGCGAGGTGGATGCGCGCCCGGGTGGGCGAGAGCGCGAAGCGGGGCACGTCCAGCGGGCGGCGAGGTGACGGCGCCGGCGGGCGGCCACTGGGCCCGGCCATCAGCTCCCACAGGGTGCGGATCGGCGTGCCCGTGCCGGTGCCGATGTTGACCACCAGCCCGCCGCCCTTCACCGCGGCGTGCACCAGCGCGTCGACGGCGTCGTCCACGTACACGAAGTCGCGGGTCTGGCGGCCGTCGCCGTGCAGCATCGGCGTGACTCGCTCGTGCAGCGCGTGCGCGAAGGCGGCCACCACGCCACCGTCGGGCCGCTGCCGCGGGCCGTACACGTTGCCCATCGCCAGCGCGGTGAACTCCACCGAGTGCAGTTCTCGGTACGCGCTGAGCAATTCCAGCAATGCCCGGCTGACCACGCCGCGCACCCCGATGGGGTTCCACGGCTGGCCCTCCTTCACCGGCAGATCCTTGGCCGCCACCTCGCCGTACAGCGAGACGGCCGAGATGACCACCACCACCTTGGCGGTGCCCAACTGGCGCGCCGCTTCCAGCACGGCGAGCAGCGAGGCCATCGCCGAGGCCGCGGTGCGTTCGGCCGGCTCGCCCGGCGGCAGCACGGCCAGGTGGTAGATGACCTCCGGGCGGCGGAGCGCGATGAGCTCGCCGAACTCGGCCGACGCGGCGTCCAGCGTGTGGATCTTCAGGCTGGCGGCCATTGCCCTGGCGTCGGCCAGGTTGGCCAGCGATCCGGTCCGCAGGTCGTCGACCACGTCCACTGCGTGACCTTCGGCGAGGAGTCGTTCGGTGAGGTGGGAGCCGAGGAACCCGGCGCCGCCCACCACCAGCGTGTTCACGACGCGTCGGGGTCGGGGCGCTTCTCGCCCGTGACGCGCTCGCCGGGGCCGACCACTCCGTCGGCACCCAGCACACTGTCGCGCATGTCGGCGCCATCGCCGATCCGGCCCATGACCACGGAGTCTGCCACCTGGGCACCGTCACCCACCACGGCACCGGGCAGCAACACGGAGCGGACCACCGCCGCACCGTCACCGACCACGGCACCCGCACCGATCACGCTGTCCGTGATCTGCGCCGTGGCCGCGACCCGCGCCCCGGGCGCCACCGCGACGCAGCGATCGTGGCGGCGCAGGCCACGGACGACGTCCAGGTTGGCGGCCAGGTAGAGCTCCGGGCGGCCGGTGTCCAGCCAGTAGTCCTCCGTGGCCATGGCGTACAGGCCACCGTCGGCGGCCACCGCGGGGAAGGTTGCCCGCTCGATCGACACCTTCTGGCCCGCGGGGATGCGCGCCAGCACGCTGGGCTCCAGCACATAGGTGCCAGCGTTGATGAGGTTGCTCGGCTCGGTGCCGGGCGCCGGCTTCTCCACGAAGCGCTCACCCGGCCGTCGTCGTGCAGGGCCACCACGCCGAAGGCCGAGCAGGTCGGGCACGGCGATGAGATGGATGGTTGCTTCCGCCGCCTTCTCCCGGTGGAAGGCCATAACGCCGACATCCAGGTCGGTGAGCACGTCGCCGTTGGCGACCAGGAACGTGTCGTCGATGCCGGCGGTGTCGGCGGCGAAGCGGATGGCGCCGGCGGTGTCCAGCGGCTCGGGTTCCACCGCGTAGCGCATGACCACACCGGCGCACTCGCCGTCGGGGAAGGCGGCCACGAACGGCTCCGGCCGGAAGCCGAGCGCCAGCGTGACCTCGGTGACGCCACCTCGAGCCAGGTTCTCCACCAGGCGCTCGATGATCGGCACCTGGCCAACGGGCAGCATCGGCTTGGGAATGCTGTTGGTGAGCGGCCGCAGGCGGGTACCGAACCCGCCGACGAGCACGACGGCGCGCATCAGCCGCCGGTGGTGGCGGAGGCCGTGCCCGGCGTGGTGGTGTCCGGCGTGGTGGTGTCCGGCGTGGTGGTGTCCGCAGCCGTGTCCGCCACCGTGGTGTCCACGGCGGTGTCCGTCGTGCTGGTGTCCGTGGACGCCGTGCCCGAAGCCGAGCACGCCAGACTCGTCCAGGCGGGAGGCCGTGGCCGGCTGCGGGATCTCGAAGCCGTCGTTGTCGGCGGGCACCACGGCGATGACCCAGGCCATGCCATTGTCGGTGAAGCGCAGGTTGGCGAAGTCGGTGATCTTGTCCTGGAACGCCCCGGTGGAGGCGTCCTCCCACTCACGCACCTTGATGGAGGCCTTCTCGCCCTCGCACGACGTGCCGTCGAAGATGTTGCTGTCGTTGATGTCGTAGACCAGCTCATCGGCATCGGCCAGGCCGGCCGGGATGACCAGCTTCTTGGTGTTCAGCGTGATGCCGTACTCCGACAGGAACACACCGAGGCGGGCCTTGCTGCCGGTGTTGCCACCCAGCACCGGGCGGTAGTTGATGAAGCCGGTGGAGCTGGCCGACCCGGCGGCGAGGTCGTTGGCGTCGCCGGCCGACGCTTCCTTCGTCTGCAGGTCGTCGGGCTGGCCCTCGATGGTGAACGTGGTGTCGCACACACGGAACTCGTACGCCATGGTCCACTGCACGCCGGCCTCGGGCGGACCGGCCGCCTCGCTGGGCAGGGAGAGCTTGGCGTAGACGATCAGGGCGACCATCAGCACCGACGCGGCAGCGACAACGGCAGGGAAGGTGGTACCGCCCGAGAAGCGGACCTTCTTGCCCTTGCCGCGCGAGGCGAGCTTGGCGACTTTCTTGGCGGACGATGACGAGGCCACGAGGGTGCGAGGCTACCGCCTCGGCGGGGGAAAAGCAGTCAGCCGCCGGCCCGGAGGCGGAGGATCAGCGCCTCGTAGGCCGCGGCCACGGCCGCAGGCGACGCAGCGCCTTCCACCCAGGCCCTGCCACGTGCGCCCATTGCCGCCGCAGCCGGTGGGTCGGCCAGCAGTTCGGCCAGTGCGGCGGTGAACGCCACGGGGTCGTCGGGCGGCACCGCCACGCCTCCCCCGCTGGCCGCCAGCATGCGCGGCACCTCCGTGCCGGGGTCGATGGCGGCCAGGACGGGCCGGCCGGCAGCGAGGATCGAGTACGTCTTCGACGGCACGCTCACCCGCCCCAGCCCGGACTTCAGCGGCACGAGGTGGATGTCGCCGGTGGCCAGCACCTCGGGCACCCGCTGCTTCGGCTGGTACCCGGAGAACCGCACGTTGGGAAGTGCCGCGGCCTGCTCGGCCAGCGACGCGCGGGCCGCACCATCACCGTTGATGAGGAACATTGCCTGAGGGAACTGGCGGGCGGCATCCACCACCATCTCCAGCGACTGGGAGAACCCGACGTTGCCGGCGTACAGCACCACCGGTTCGTCGCCGATGCCGAGTTCGGCGCGCAGGGGTGTCATCCGGTCAGCGGGCCGGATGAACTCGGTGTCCACGAAGTTCGGGATGACCTGCACCCTGGACGCGTGCGACGGCTTCACCTTCGCCACCACGTTGTCGCGCAGGTCGTCGCTGAGCACGGTGACGGCGGCAGCCCGGTGGTAGCTGAGGCGCTCCAGCCACCGGGCCACGGCGATGATCTTCGTGTTGGTGATCGCACCGGTCTCCACGGCCGCGTCGGGGAACACGTCCTGGATGTTGAACACCAGCGGCCCGCGCCGCGCCAGATGGGTGACCCAACCGGTGAGACCCATCGTGAGCGGCGGCGACATGGCGATGACGGCATCCACCCGCCCGCCGCGCAGCGAGGCGAGGCCGGCGAGCGCGCTGAACCCGGCGAAGCCGGCGGCACGGCGCAGCAGGTTCCGCTTGTCGCCGCCGGGGAACGGGGTGACCCGGGTGACCGAACCCCACTCGGTGGCCTCGCGGCGCACCCACTTCCCCTCCCAGCCGGGTTCGATGCGATGCTCCCGGTACCACGGCAGGGCGGTGACCACGTGCAGTTCGTGTCCGCGGGCGGCAAGTTCGTGGACGATGCGGGTGATCACCTCACCCGTAGGGGCGGTGTCCGGGGCGAAGTGTGGGCAGAGGACAGCGATGCGCAGGGGGTTCATGGCAGACCCAAGGCTCGCGCGTACACGGCCGCCAGCGCCCGCCCGCTCGCTGCGGCCGTGAAGTCCTGCGCCCGGCGGTGCCCGGCGGCCACCAACTCGGCGCGCCGGCGATCCACCTCGTCCAGCGCTCCGGCCCAGACGGCCTCGTCCAGCGGCAGCACGAGGCCGGCGTCGCCGACGATCTGGGGCATGCAGGTGGTGTCGGCACAGACCACCGGCGCGCCCAGCGTCATCGCCTCGATCAGCGGCGCGCCGAAGCCCTCGTAGCGGCTGGGGAAGACCATCGCCCGGGCCATCGCCAGCAGCCCGTTGCGGTCGGCCTCCGGCACCCGGCCGAGGCGACGCACACGGGGGTCGGTGCAGGCGGCGACCACGGCGTCACCCAGCCCGGTGCCACCGGTGAGGACCAATCGCAGGTCTGGGTCGGTCCACCGACGGGCCATCAGGTCGAGCAGGAAGCCGTGGTGCTTGTGCGGGTGGGTGACGGCCGGGTACACCACGATCGGCCCATCGCCCAGGCCGTACCGCTGCCGCAGTTCGGCCTCCGGAGTCACATGGTCCACCAGCGTGGGCTCGATGCCGTGGGGCACCACCATCACCCGCTCCGGGTCGGCGCCGTAGGCCTCGATCACCGAACCACGCACGTACTCGCTGGGCACCGCCACCACGGCGGCATGCCGCACGGACCGGGGGATCACGGTGCCCAGGTAGGCCCGCTTCAGCCGGGTGAAGTACTCGGGGTAGGTGCGGAACTGCAGGTCGTGCACGGTGAGCACGTACGGGCGGTGAGCACGAAGGGGCGCGGTGCCACCGCCGTGGTGCACCAACGCCACGTCACGAGCGTGCGTGCGGAGCCAGGTGGACTCGCCGATGATCCGTCGCAGGCGGCTGTCGCTGCCGAAATGTGGTTCCACCCAGGGCAGCCGTTCCGCCAGTTCGGGATGGGCGGCAGCCAGGCCACGGGCCATCGCGACGGTCGGCCGCCAGCCAGCCGCCCACCCGGCAGCGGCTGCGTCGCTACCGGCCGCCGTTCCCGGCTCGGTGAGGCCGAGCAACTGGCGCACCAGGTACTCCTCCGAACCGCCCACCTTCCCGGGCACGCACCACAGCAGGTTCACCAGCACGGCCGGGCGTTCGCCGCCGGCGCCCCCCGTCACCCGGCCAACTCCCGGTAGGCCGCCGCGGTGAGCGAGGCGGTGGCGGCCCAGCTGCGCCGCTGCACCCTGGCCAGGCCCTTGGCATGGAGCTCCTTGCGGCGGGTGATGGCCTCGCTGATGCCGCGGGCGATGTCCTCCGGGTCGTGCGGGTTCACCAGCACGGCCGCGTTCCCCGCGGTCTCCTCCGTGGCGGTGCCCTTGCTGGTGACCACCGGCGCGCCCTGGGCCATCGCCTCCAGCACCGGGAGCCCGTAGCCCTCCCGCTCGCTCGGATAGCAGAACACGGTGGCCCCGGCGTAGAGCGGGGCCAGGTCGTCGCCCGGCACGAAGCCGATGAACCGCACCCCGGGCGTGTCGGCGGCCACGCCGGTGTCGCCCCAGCCGTCGGCGCCGGCCACCACCAGTTCGGGCGCGTCCGGCAGATGGGCCAGTGCCGCCACCAGGCCACGCAGGTTCTTGCGTGGCTCCACAGTGCCCACGAAGAGCAGGTAGTCCTCCGGCAGCGAGTGCGCGGCGCGCACCCGGGCCACCTCGTCGGGCGTCGCCCGCTCGGTCTCCACGCCCAGCGGCACCAGCCGCAGGCGGTCGGCCCCGATGCCGGCGGCCTCGCAGTCGTCCATCGTCGCCTGGCTGCAGCACAGCACCAGGTCGGCTCGATCACGGATGTGGCGCAGGCTGCGGTGGAACACCCTGACCCCGTGGCGGGTGAAGTGGCGCGGTTCGTGCAGGAAGGCCAGATCGTGCAGGGTGACCACCAGCTTGCCGTCGGTCGGGCAGGGGATCAGCGTGGTGGCGTGGGCGATGTCCACCGGGCCGGTGGCCACCTCCACCTTGGGCCACCCGAACCGCAGCCAGGTCTCGTACAGCCAGGGAGAGGCGACGGGCAGATGGGCCACGGGGATGGTGGGCACCCAGGGCTCGGGGGGGAGGCGGCGGTGGCGGCCGGCCACGCCGATCAGGCGGACGTCGTTGTGCGGACCCAGCGCCTCGGCGACGCGCAGCGCGGCCACTCCGGTACCGCCCGGCACACGGTGCCAGCACTGCTCCAACGTGTAGGCCACGCGCACGGGCCCCATCTTGCCCTGCGCCGTCGTAGCATCGACGTCATGATCAGCTTCTGGCAGGGCCGTCGCGTCGTCGTCACCGGTGGGGCCGGGTTCCTCGGGCGGGTCGTCACCGCCAAGTTGCGGGCCGCCGGGGCGGATGTCGTGGTGCCCCGCAGCCGCGAGTACGACCTCACCGTGCCCGGTGTGGCGGAGGCCCTGCTGGCCGAGACCCAGCCGTCGCACGTCGTCCACCTCGCCGCCCGGGTGGGGGGCATCGGCTACAACCAGGCCGAGCCGGCACCGCTGTACCTGTCCAACCTGCTGATGGGCACGTACATGATCGAGGCGGCGCGGATGGCCCCGTCGGTGGAGAAGACGGTGCTGCTCGGCACGGTGTGCTCGTACCCGAAGTTCACCCCGGTGCCGTTCCGCGAGGAGAGCCTGTGGGACGGCTATCCGGAGGAGACCAACGCCCCCTACGGCATCGCCAAGAAGGCCCACCTCATCCATGCCCAGGTCAACGCCCAGCAGTACGGGCAGCGGTTCGCCTACCTCATCCCCACCAACCTGTACGGCCCGGGCGACAAGTTCCACCCGTCGGTCAGCCATGTCATCCCGGCGCGCATCAAGCGATGCGTGGAGGCCAAGGAACGCGGCGAGGAGAAGATGGATGTGTGGGGCACCGGCCGGGCCAGCCGCGAGTACCTGTACGTGGACGATGCCGCCGATGCCATCGTGCTGGCGGCCGAACACCTGGAGAGCACCGAGCCGGTGAACCTCGGCACCAACCACGAGGTCACCATCCGTGAGACGGTGGAGTTGATCGCTCGCATGGTCGGCTACGACGGCGAACTGGTGTGGGACCCCACCAAGCCCGACGGCCAGCCCCGCCGCCGGGTGGACCCCGCCCGCGCCGAGGAACTGTTCGGCTGGCGGGCCCGCATGCCGTTCGAGGACGGCCTGCTCACCACCATCGACTGGTACCTCGCCAACCGCGAAGAAGCCGAGCGCCAGCCGTAACACCGCGTCGCAGGCCGTGGCAGCGACGGACTAGGGTTTTCACATGCGCACACAGTTGCCGCCGGAGTCGCTGGCCCGCGACCACCGCTTCCACCGGATCACCACTGCGGAGCGGTTCGCCGACGAGCGGCCCAACGGGCTGGGCGAGGATCGCCGCATCGACCCCGCCGCCGACGACGTGGCCGACAGGGCCCGCCGCCAGATGCACGGGATCTTCGTCGGCGAGATCCAAGCGCTGGAAGGGGCCGGCCGCACGGCGTACGACTACACCACCGCGGAAACGCCCTTCGCGCTGAAGCTGGACATGGCCCGCCAAGCGTGGGACGAAGCCCGCCACGTGGAGATCAGCCTGAAGCTGGGCGACCACATGGGTATCGACGTGGGCGAGTACAGCGAGGCCGTCACCCTGTTCGAGGCCGCCTGCCACCCCGACCCCGTGTTCCGCCTGTGCGGGGTGAACCGGGCACTCGAGGGCCTGGCCATCGACGTGTTCACCACCATGCGCGACTTCGCCATCGAGATGAACGACCCGGTGCTGGAGTTCTGCGAGGACTGGATGCTGGCCGACGAGGTCACCCACGTGAAGATGGGGAGCAACTGGTTGCGTGAGCTCACCAAGGACGACAAGGACCGCCAGGGCCGGGCGCTCGAGTTCCAGCGCACCGTGGACGGGCTGTTCAACTTCCGGGGTCTGCGCGGCGAAACCCGCGAGAGCGCCATCATCCTCGCCCGCAAGTTCCGCGAGATGGCCGGCTTCAAGACGGAGGAGATCGACGCGATCGCGGCGATGGCCGCCGAGCAGCGCGCGACGCTGGCCTCCGCCTACTGACGCAATTCGGGCGACGCCACCGGCTGCACCGCACCACACTTGGGCGATGGCACACCCGCTCTGGCCGTTCTTCGACCTCCGGGTCACCACGCCCCGCCTCGAGCTGCGCTACATCGACGACGAGATGGGGGCGGAGCTCGCCGCACTGGCCGCCGCCGGTGTCCACGACCCGGGGTTCATGCCGTTCGCCGTCGCCTGGACGGACTTCCCGTCCCCGCAGCAGGAGTGGCAGACCCAGCAGTTCTACTGGCGCTGCCGCGCCGACCTCAGCGCGGCGAGTTGGAGCATCAACCTGGCCACGCTGGTGGACGGGCAGGTCGTCGGCACCACCGGTCTGATGGCCAAGGACTTCCCGACGCTGCGCCAGTTCGAGACCGGCTCCTGGTTGGGGCGGGCGCACCAGGGCGGCGGGGTCGGCAAGGAGATGCGCCTCGCCAGCCTGCACCTCGGGTTCCTCGGCTTCGGCGCGGAGTGGGCCACCACCGGCGCGTTCGACGACAACGGCCCGTCGCTCGGGGTCACCCGCTCGCTCGGCTACACACCGAAGGGCCACGAGCGCACGGTGCGTCGCGGCGCGAGCGCGACCACGATGCGGTTCGAGATGGCCCGGGCCGACTTCGAGCAACGCCTGCGCCGCGACGACATCGTGCTCCACGGGGTGGAGCGCTGCCTGCCCCTCCTCGGCCTGTCCTGACCCAGCGTCCCCCAAGTTGGCGGTGAGGTGCGGTACCACCGCCACTGACCGCCAACTTGGACGGGGTCAGTAGAACGGCAGGTACTCGTTGAGCTCCCAGGCGGTGACGTCCTCCACCGAGAACTCGTTGCCGGTGGCCTGCCAGCGGGCCACCTCGTCGCGCCGGATGGTGACGAAGCAGCGGGTGAGGTCGGCGCCCATGGCCTCGCACAGCAGGCTGTCCGCCTCATACGCGTCCAGCGCGTCCCACAGGGTGTGCGGGGTGTGGCGGTCGGTGTTCGGCTCAGCGTCGCCGTCGCCCACCTGAGGGTCGCCGCAGTCCAGCCCGTCCACCACGCCGAGGAGCGCGGCATTGAGCATCGCCGCCGCAGCCAGGTAGGGGTTGGCCGAACCGCAGGGCATGCGGTTCTCGATGCGAGTGGATGCCCCACGCTCGCCGGGCACCCGGTAGGTGCTGATGCGGTTGTCCAGCCCCCAGTTGGCCCAGTAGCCGGCGATGATCCCGGGGATCAGCCGCTTGTAGCTGTTGACGGTGGGGGCGGACAGGGCGGCGATGCCCTCGTGGTGGGCGATGAGGCCGCCGAGGCACTGGCGGGCCAGGGACGACAGGCCGTACTCGGCGGACTTGTCGTCGAACGCGTTGTGACCACCCTCCACCGGGCTGAGCGAGAAGTTCACGTGCAGGCCGCTGCCCACGTACTCGGCGATCGGGCGCCCCATGTAGGTGACCCAGTAGCCCTTGGCGGCGGCCAGTTCGCGGGTCATCTCCTTGCAGATGAACGCCCGGTCGGCAGCATCCATCGCCGGCCCGTACTTCATGTTGAGCTCCATCTGACCCGGGTGGAACTCGCCCATGATCCCCTCCACGTCGAGGCCGATGGCCTCGGCGGCGTCGAACATGTCGAACATCAGGCCGGTGTTGTCGCCGCCCATGCCCACGCCGTACACGCGGTGCGACGGGATCTGCAGCGGGCCGTACCCGCCGGGCGCATCCGCGTCGGGTTGCATGACGTAGAACTCCATCTCGAAGCCCAGCATCGGCTCGTAGCCGAGCGCCCGCCACGCCTCCACCGCCCGCTTCAGGGCGTTGCGCGGCCCCAGCGCCAAGGGCTCGCCCTGGAACTCCAAGTCGGCGATGACCACGTCGGTGTCCACTTCCCAGCCCGGACGGCGGGTCTCCGCCAGCGGGACCGTGGTGAGGTCGGGGAAGCCGACATCCGCCGCGTACCCGTCCACGGGCAGGATCTCCCGCTCGATGTTCATCGTGAGAGTGGTGACGGCGTGGTGGCCGTGCTCGTGCAACCGTCGCTCGGGCACGTACCGCCCGTGGGACAGCCCGTTGAGATCGCTCCACATCACTCGTACGCGTCGGTTCGCCATAGGGCGCGCACGATAGCAAACGAACCGTGACTGATCGTTTGTCCCCAAAGCATTTGTGTGGGCTACCATCGGCCTCTCATTGCCCGACGCCGCCGACCCCGGCGGCTCAGCGGATACAGGGGGAACATGAAGAAGCGACTCATTCCGGTCGCCGTGGCGGCCCTGGCCCTCGTGGCCGGCGCGTGCAGCGACGACGACAGCGGCACGGCCGACACCACCGCAGCGCCCACCACGGCGGACAGCGGCACCGACACCACCGCGCCCAGCGGCAGCGAGGCGCCCGGCACCACGCCCAGTGGTGACTGCACGCTCACCGAGCCACTGAAGATCGGCTTCGCTGCCGACCTCGGCGAACTCGGCGGGTTCTCCGACGGCCCGGGCTCCGAGGCCGCCCAGGTGATGGTCAACATGATCAACGACGCCGGCGGCGTCGGTGGCCTGCCGGTCGAGTACGTCGTGAAGGACATCCAGGGCGATCCGGCCGCCACCCAGCGCGCCGCCCAGGAGATGCTCGACGACGGCGTCAACGCCATCATCGGCCCGCCCTTCGCCAACACCGGCGCCCCGCTGATGGACACCGTCAACGGTCAGGCCCCGATCGTGTTCATGGCCACCACCGACCCGTCGCTGGCCGACCCGTCGCGTGGCGCATTCCTCACCACGTTCAGCGACCCGGTGCAGTCGTCGGCCATGGCCCAGTTCGCACTGGAGCAGGGCTACACCACCGCCATCACGTTCTCCAGCACCGACGACGTGTACTTCTCGGGCAACCCGGAGTACTTCGCCGATGCGTTCGAGCACGGCGGCGGCACGATGATCGGCGACTACGCGTTCAGCCTGGCCGACGCGGACTTCTCCACCCAGGTCAACGACATCTCCAACCTGTCGGAGAAGCCGCAGGTGCTGTACACCGCCATGGTGATGCCGCAGATCCAGACGCTCATGGAGCAGCTCGACGCTGCCGGCCTCGGCGACATCGTGGTGATGGGCGCCGACGCGTTCGACGCCACCGTGGTGTGGAGCGCCGGTGACGTGGCCAACGGCGTGTACTTCGCCGCTCACACGTTCCCGACGGCCGACAACGACGTGCAGTCCTTCCTGGACACCGCAGCCGCTGCCGGCGCCAACATCGAGACCATCAGCTTCGGCGCCCTGTCGGCCGATGCCGTCCAGATCATCGCCGCTGCCGCCACCACCGCCTGCTCGGTGGACCCGGCAGAGCTGATCAGCGCGATCGACAACCTGGAGAACCTGAAGGTCACCACCGGGTCGGTCACCTACAAGGGCACCGGCGGCGTGCCGCAGAAGGACGTCGCCATCCTCACCGTGGAGAACGGCGCTCCGGCTCTGGTGGAGCTGATGCGCCCCGACTACATCGCCGGCTGACCGGCGGAGGTCCCGTCCATGTTGGAGGTCGATCAGCTCACCACCCGCTATGGGGCCATCACGGCCCTGCACGGCGTGTCGATCAACGTCAACGCCGGTGAGGTGGTGGCGCTGGTCGGCCCCAACGGGGCCGGCAAGACCACCCTGCTCAACACCATCGCAGGCCTGCTCCGGCCCGCCGAGGGCACCGTCCGGTTCAACGGCACCGACATCACCGGTGCCGAGCCGGCGGACCTCGTGCGGGCCGGTCTCGCGCTCGTGCCCGAGCACCGGCGCATCTTCAAGGACCTGACGGTGGAGGAGAACCTGCGGCTCGGTGGCTCCACGCTGCGCCTGTACCAGCGGGTGAACAGGGTTCATGAGATGGCCGAGGTCTTCCCGGTGCTGAAGGCCAAGTGGAACACCTCCGCCGGGTTCCTGTCCGGCGGCGAGGCCCAGCAGTTGGCCGTGGCCCGGGCGCTGATGTGCGACCCGAAGCTGCTGCTGCTGGACGAACCCACGCTGGGCCTGGCCCCCACCCTGGTGGACGTGGTGTTCGACCTGCTGGACCGCCTGCGCCAGCAAGGGCGCACCCTGCTGGTGGTGGAACAGAACGCCACCAGGGCGTTGCAGCTGGCCGACCGCGGGTACATCCTGCGCACCGGCCACCTGGTGGCCCAGGGCTCCGGCGCCGACCTGGCCGCCGACCAGGGCCTGTTCGAATCGTTCATCGGTGGAGCGGACGGCGCATGACCAAACTCATCCAGACGGCGGTCGACGGGCTCGGCGTGGGCAGCACCTACGCGCTGCTGGCCCTCGGCATCTCGCTCATCTTCGGCGTCATGCACCTTGTCAACTTCGCCCACGGCGAACTGATCACGGTGGGCGCCTACACGTCCTACTTCTTCTTCCTGCACGGCGGCAGCTGGTGGTGGATGCCGGTCGCCATCCTTGCCAGCGCCGCGCTCGCGTCGGTGCTCACCGAGCTGGTGGCGTTCCGATGGGTGCGCAACGCCAGCCCGTTCACCCTCCTGCTCACCTCGTTCGCGCTGGAGCGCCTGTCGCACGCGCTGTGGCAGATCTTCGTGTCGCCGAAGCAGCGGGCGTTCCGCAAGCCGAAGTGGGTGTTCGACCAGTTCGAGCTGTTGGGCATCAAGTTCGAGGTGATGGATCTCGTCACCATCGGCGTCACGGCTGCGACGCTGGTCATCACCGCCCTCGTGTTCAAGCGCACCCTCTTCGGTGTCGCCGTGCGTGGGGCCGCGGAGGACTTCGACGCGGCGCGCCTGATGGGCGTGAAGGCCAACCGGGTCATCTCCGGTGCGTTCGCCTTCGCCGGCCTGCTGGCCGGTGTGGCGGCGTGCCTCATCCTCATGCGCACGCCGGCCGCCGAGCCCACCCTCGGCAGCGACTGGCTGCTGAAGGCCGTGATCGCCGCAGTCATCGGCGGCCTCGGCAGCTTCACCGGCGCCGTGGTCGGCGGCCTCGTGCTCGGGCTGCTCGAGACCCTCACCCGTGCCTACCTGCCCGACGTGGCCACGGGGTGGGACAAGTTCTCCACGGCGGCCGTGTTCATCCTGATCGCCGTGTTCTTCGTCGTCCGGCCGGACGGCATCTTCAAGGTCTCGCACGCGGAGCGGGTGTGATGGGCGCCGTCGCACAGCGGCTCGGCCGCTCCACCATCGCCAGCGCCGCGCTCATCGCCGTGGTGTGGGCGCTGGCCACCGCCTACACACAAACCGGCGGCTCGTCGCGGGTGCTGCTGATCAGCGAAATGCTGTCGAACTTCATCCTCGTGCTCGGCATGCAGGTGTTCATCGGCAACACCGGCGTGCTCAGCTTCGGCCACATGGCCTTCGCCCAGATCGGCGCCTACGCCACCGCGGTGGTGGCCATCCCGGTGGCGGCCAAGGCCAAGTCGCTGCCGGACATCCCGTTCGGCCTCGCGGACGTGCACATGGGCCCGGTGCCGGCCACCATCACGGCGGTGGTGGTCACCATGGTGATCGGGGCGATCTTCGGTGTCGCGGTCTGCCGGGCCGGCGGTCTGGCACCCACGATGATCACCCTCGCTGCGCTGTTCGTCGTGGACCAGGTGGTGAAGAACTGGAAGGAACTCACCCGCGGCGCCGGCGGCCTGTCGGGCATCCCGATCATCCGCGGCAATGGGTGGCTGTGGGTGGGTGCGTTCATCGCGCTGGTGGTGGCCCACCAGTTCCAGGAGACCCGCATCGGCAGGTTCTCCATCGCCACCCGGGAGGACGAACTGGCGGCCCCGGCACTGGGCATCCGCCTGTTCTCCAGCCGCTACGCGGCGTGGGTGGTGTCGATGGGGCTCATCGCGCTGGGCGGTTCGCTGCGGACTCAGTCGCTGGGCAATGTCAACCCCAAGCAGTTCACGCTCGACGCCGGCATCCTCATCCTGGTGATGATCGTGGTGGGTGGCATGCGCACGGTCAGCGGCGCGGTGCTCGGCACGGTCATCATCACGGCGGGCAACGAACTGTTCCGCCAGCTGGGCGACCCACAGCGGTGGGACATCGAGCGCTTCCCGGACCTCTTCCTCGGCGCCACGATGCTGGCGGTGATGATCCTGCGGCCGGGCGGGCTGCTCGGCGACCGCGACCTGGCCGGCTGGCTGCGGCGCAAGATGTACCGCCGCAGTGCGCACGAGCCGATGGAACCCAACCCGGGCACGGACACCCTGCACGCCGAAGGCATCATCGTGCACTTCGGTGGGTTCACCGCGCTGGACGGGGCCAGCCTGTCGGTGCGGCCCGGCGAGGTGGTGGGCCTGATCGGGCCGAACGGCGCCGGAAAGACCACCATGTTCAACGTCATCACCGGTCTGGTGGAGGAAACCGACGGCACGGTGATGCTCGGTGGCACCGACCTCACCGAGGCTCCGCCGGTGCTGGTCGCCAGGGCCGGCCTGGCCCGCACGTTCCAGAACCTGCGCCTGTTCAAGAACCTCAGCGTGCGCGACAACGTGGCACTCACGTCGTCGGTGGCTGCCCGGCACCGGGCCCACCGCCACCGCCCGGACGTGGACGACCTGCTGGAGTCCGCCGGGCTGCTGGAGTTCGCCGATCGGGCAGCCGGCACGCTGGACTACGGCAACCAGCGACGGCTGGAACTGGCCCGCGCGGTGGCCCTGGCGCCGGAGTTCCTGCTGCTCGACGAGCCCACCTCCGGCATGAGCGACACGGAGAGCCTGGCGATGGTGGAGTCCGTGCGGGCGATGGCCGCCAAGGTGGGCGCCGGGGTGCTGGTGATCGACCACGACCTCGGGTTCATCACCCGCATCAGCGACCACATCGTGGTGCTGGCCGAAGGCCAGGTGCTGGCCGAAGGCACCCCCGATGCGGTGCGGGCCAACCCGGCCGTCGCCGCGGCGTACCTCGGCTCGCAGGCGTGACGATGCCCGCACGGCCCGACACGCTCCCCCACCTGGACATCCTGTCCCACGACGTCTACGAGGCCGGCGTGCCGCACGCCGCCTACGACGAGTTCCGCCGGACGGCACCCGTTGCCTGGGTGAACGAGACCGACAAGGGCCACCACGGCCGGGGCTTCTGGTCGCTCACCCGCCACGAGGACGTGGTGGCGGTGCACAAGGACTGGCGCACGTTCTCCAGCGAGGTCGACGGCACGGAGATCGAAGAGCTCGAGCCGGATGCGCTGGAGGCCCGGCGGACGATGCTGGAGACCGACCCGCCGCGCCACACCAGGCTGCGCCAACTGGTCAACCCGACCTTCAGCAAGATGGCTGTGGAGACGTACGCGGCCCACGCCGAGCGCCTGGTGGGTGAGGTCCTCGACCGGACGATCGGCCGCGACGCCGACGGGGTGTACGACATCGCCCGCGACCTGCCGATCCGGATGATCACCGGGCTGCTGGGCGTGCCGGAGGAGGACGCCCCGCAGCTGTTCCACTGGGCCGACCAGATCGTCTACAACGCCGACCCGGACTACTCGCCGCTGATCAGCGACCACGGCGACACCGACCCGTACCGGCTGCTGCCGTTCCGCAGCCCGGTCAGCCTGACGGTGCTCGAGTACGTCCACCGGCTGGCCGTCGCCCGGCGGGGCGTGGACGGTGGGGACCTGCTGACCGTGCTGTCCAACGCGCTGGTGGACGGCGAGCCGCTGCCGGAGCGGGAGCAGGGCACGTTCTTCCTGCTGTTGCTGATCGCCGGCAACGAGACCACCCGCCACTCCCTGTCGCAGGGCCTGCTGGCGCTGGCCGAGCACCCGGATCAACTAGCTCGCTTGGCGGCCGACCCGTCGCTGCTGGACTCGGCGACGGAGGAAGTCCTGCGCTGGACCAGCCCACAGCTGCACTTCCGCCGCACGGCCACGGTGGCGACGGAGATCGGCGGCGTGCCGGTGGCCGCCGGCGACAAGGTGGTCACCTGGTACCTGGCCGCGAACTTCGACCCGGAGGTGTTCCCCGACCCCTACCGGTTCGATCTCGGTCGGTCGCCGAATCGTCACGTGACGTTTGGCGGGGGCGGGCCGCACCTGTGCCTCGGCCAGTGGATGGCCCGGCTGGAGGTCCGCACGTTCCTGGCCGCGCTGGCTCAGCGGGTCCAGCGGGTGGAGCTCACCGGCGAGCCGAAGCGGGTCCGCAGCAACTTCATCAATGGCCTGAAGGCCCTCCCCGTCCACCTCGTCCCCCGCTGACCCGAGCCCCGGCCCCGTCGCCCACAAGTTGGCGGTGAGTGGCGGCAGGGCAACACCTCAGCGCCAACTTGGACTCCGCCCCCGGCAAGTTGGCGGTGAGTGGCGGTAGGACCGCAACTGAACGCCAACTTGGACGAGGGGGTTAGTCGGTGAGGGCGGCGATGGTGCGGTCGGGGCGGACGAGGACGGCGCGGTGGCCGTAGGTGGCGCGGGGCTCGACCACGACAGGACGGGCGTCGGGTGCGACGAAGCCGGCGTCGGCGGCCACCCAGCACCACGGGGCGAGACGGTCGTCCAGGTGGTCCGGTTGGGGGACCTGGTGGCCGAGGGGGAAGTCGCCGAGCGGCAGGCCGGGCAGGCGCGACCAACGGGTGGGGTCGGGGGCGGACGGGGTGGGCAGGTCGGTGGGGTCGGCGGCCAGGCGGGCCAGCGTGCGGCCGGCCTCCACACCGAGGCGGATGACGTCCTCCGTGTGCGGCTTGCGTTCGGCTTCGTAGGTGTCCAGCAGGGCCGGGTCGCCGCCAGCCAGGACGTCCACCAGCTTCCAGCCGAGGTTCTCGGCGTCACGCATGCCGCTGCACAGGCCTTGGCCCATGAACGGCGGCATCATGTGCGCCGCGTCGCCGGCGACGAACACATCACCGGCACGCCAGCGGTCTGCCACGAGGGCGTGGAAGCGGTACTTCACGGCCCGCACCAGCGCGCCGTGCTGCGGGCCGACGCCCCACTCCCCCAGCAGCGCCCACGGGTCGGGGTCCTCGCCCTCGGCCAGCAGGAATTCCCACCGCCGGTGGGCGGCGTGGCCGGGCACGAACGTGGCCAGGCGGCGCGGGTCGCACACCTGCTGGATGATGGCGGGCAGCGGCGGCGTGGGCTCGGCATGCAGGTCGAGGTCCACCACCAGCCAGGGCTCGTCGTAGCCGAGGTCGGTGAAGCCGATGCCGGCCGCCCTGCGGATGCCGCTGGAGGCGCCGTCGCAGCCCACCACGTAGCGGGCTTCCGTCCGCAACTGCTCCAACGGCGGGGCGTCGCACCAGCGGATCGTCACGCGACGGAACTCGGTGAGGCGCCGACGAAGTGCGGTCTCCAGTTCGGGCTGGATGAACACATAGTCCTCGTGCCAGCCGAGCAGCGGCTCGCGCTCGAAGCCCTCGAACGTGAAGAGCCGCCTGCCGCCGGGCCGGTCCACGTACTCCATCCCGGCGGACACCGTCAGCAGCGACGGCAGTTCGCCGGCCAGGCCGTGACGGGCCAGGAGGCGGGCGATCTCGGCATCGAGGTGGCAGGCGCGCGGCTGGCTGAACGGCGCAGGATCGCGTTCGTAGACCACGGTCCGCACCCCGGCCTCACCCAGCACGGTGGCGAGGACCGCGCCGGTGGGCCCGAGACCGACGATGGCGACGTCGAACTGGCGACGCGGCGCCGCCTCGCCGCTGCTCATCCCACTCACTCGGGTGCGACGGTCTCCCACTGGGTGGTGCCCCAGGTGACCGCCAGGAGGGTGCTGTCGTTGCCGGGTGCCGCACCGTGCCAGTGCCGCTCGTTGGCCGGGCAGACCACGAGGGTGCCGGGGGCCAGGCGGACCTCGCCGTCGGCCTCCGTGCCCACGCGGGCCTCGCCGCTGACCACGAACAACTGCTGCCCGCCGGGGTGCAGGTGCCAGAACGTGACGGCGCCGTCCTTGAAGTGGACGAGCGCAGTGTCCGGCTCGTCGTCCGTGGGGGTGGCGTGCAGCATCTCCAGCTCGACGGTGCCGGTGAACCGGCCGCCGTAGGACACGCTCTTGTCGCCCTCGGGCACGACCTTCATCGCCGCCGCCTCAGCGCTCGACCACCGGGTTGCGCATGCACCCGATGCCCTCGATCTCGGTCTCCACCACATCGCCGGCGCGCAGGAAGCGCTGCGGGTTGCGGGCCTCGCCCACGCCGCCGGGCGTGCCGGTCCAGATGAGGTCGCCGGGCCGGAACGTGATGAACCGGCTGAGCCAGACGATCAGCGCCGGCACGTCGAAGATCAGGTCGGACGTGTTGGTGCGCTGCATCTCCTCGCCGCTGATCCGCCCGACGAGTTCCAGCGCGTCCTTGTCGGCCAGTTCGTCCTGAGTGACGAGGTAGGGCCCGATGGGGCCGAACGTGTCGTACGACTTGGCGATGGTGAACTGCTTCACCGGCGGGCGGAACTGCTCGCCGCGGTCGCTGATGTCCTGCCCGCACATGACGCCGGCGATGTGGCTCCACGCGTTCTCGCGGGTGGCTGCCTTGCACGTGCGACCGAAGGCGATCACCAGCTCGGCCTCGTAGTCCACCTCGCCGCGCCCGGCGGGCACGATGATCTCGTCGAACGGGCCGCACACGCAGTTCTCCGTCTTGGCGAACAGGTGTGGCTCGGTGGGCATGTCGCGCCCGCTCTCCAGCGCGTGCTGGCGGTAGTTCAACGCCACGGCGATGCCCTTCGGCGGGCGGGGCACCGGGGCGCCCAGCATCGCTTCGTCCAGCACCGGCCAGGCGGCCGGGTCGGCCGCGGCTGCGATGACCCTCAGGTCGTCATGATTCGCCAGGTCGGACAGCAGCATCGGGTCGCTGCCCATCGCGCCGTTCGAGGCCTTCTCCACATCCACAGCACGGCCCTGGACCACGATGGTCGCCCGGCCTTGATAGTTCGCAAGTCGCATGGGTTCGATTCTGGCTCAGGAAGCACCCGGGAACCACAAGTGGATCTGCCCGGTGCCGGCCGCGTTCTCGTACTCGCTGTAGGGAATGCCCGGCGTGGTCCACTCGGCGCCGCCGCGGGCGACGGCCTGGATCACGTAGTGGGCGAAGCGGCCCTCGGGGGCAAAGCCCTTGAAATTGGGATAGTCGGCCAGCACAGCGGCGTGGTCGCCCTTCTCCAGGAGGGCGATGACGCGCTCGTCGGCGGCACGGTGCTCCGCGTTGAACACGTGCGCAGGGTCGGCGGCCTCGTGCTGGCGGAGCTTGCTGAGCGGCCAGAAGCGATGCGACAAGGCACCGCTGCCGATGACGACGACCCGGCGGTCGCTGCGGCGGATGGCTTCGCCGAGCACTTCTCCGGCCTTCACCATGTCAGCGAACTCGGCGGTCTGGCAGGTGCTGAACGACACCCACTTCTCGTCGCGCTGGAGGAACGGGGTGAGGTAGACGGTGGCGTAGCGGATGGGCAGGTACGGGTCGTCGTTGGCGGTGATCCAGGTGTCGTCACGCTCGGACGCCACCTCGGCCACCAGCCGGGCGAACTCGGGGTCGCCGGGGATGTCGTAGGGGAACTGCGGCACGGTGCGGGGCAGTTCCTCGCTGGTGAACTTGCCGGTGCGGCGCTCGTGGGCGCTGACCACCCACTCGAACGTGGTGAACCAGTGCGTGTCGAGCACGAGGATGAGGTCCGGCTGCAGCGGGTCGATGCACTCGCGGCGCAGGCGGTGCAGGCCCTCGACGATGCTGAAGTCCTTGCCCTCGTTGAGTTCGCGGCGCATTTCCTCCGGCATCACCAGGGGCGGCACGTGCGCCACCACTGCAGAACCGACGATCTCTCCCATGCCAGGCCTCCCCACAATTCGTTAGGACCCGAACAATCTAGCCCAGGAGCGAGGCCACCGTTTCCACCAGCGGTTCGCGGAAGTCGCGCATGGGCGCGAAGCCGGTCATCCGCAGGATCGCGTTGTCCAGCCGGCTGTTGGCCGGGCGGGGCGCGGGGCGGGGCGGGTCCAGCTCGGCGGTGGCGATCGGACGGACCATCGCCGGGTCCTTCCCCATCGCTTCCACCACCAGCTGGGCGAACTGGAACCAGGAGCACGCCAGCGAGTTGGTGACGTGCACCACCCCGCTCAGCCGGTCCAGCGCGATGCGGCGGACGGCCGGGGCGAGATCCTGGGTGAACGTGGGTGTGCCCACCTGGTCGTCCACGAAGGCAAGCTCCGGCCGCTCCGACGCCAGGCGGACGATGGTCTTCACCATGTTGGCCCCGTTCACCCCGCACACCCAGGCGGTGCGCACCACGGTGGCGGCCGGCCCGAGGGCCAGCGCCTCGCGCTCGCCGATCAGCTTGGTGAGGCCGTAGACGCTCTGCGGGTCGGTGTCGTCCCACTCGTGGTACGGGCGGTCCAGGTCGCCGGCGAACACGTAGTCGGTGGAGATCTGCACGAGGTGGCTGCCGGCCCGGTGGCAGCCCTCGGCCAGCCAGCGCACGGCGGTGCCGTTCACGGCGAGGGCGCGGTCCGGGTCGCCCTCGCAGGCGTCGACCGCGGTCCAGGCGGCGGTGTTGACGACCACGTCGGGGCGGACGGACGTGATGGCCCCCAGCACCTCGCTGCGGTCGGCGATGTCCAGCTGCTCGCGGGTGAGCGCGACCACCTCGTCGCCGGCGACGTCGCAGACGCGCAGGAGGTCGGTGGCCAGCTGGCCGCCGGCGCCGGTGACCAGCAGCCGCATCAGAACGCCGCCCGGGCCTTCAGGGGCTCCCACCACCAGCGGTTGTCGCGGTACCACTCCACCGTGGCGGCCAGGCCGTCCTCCAGCGAGTGCTCCGCCTTCCAGCCGAGCGCGGTGACCTTCTCATGGGTGATCGAGTAGCGGCGGTCGTGGCCCTTGCGGTCCTCCACCGGCTGGATGAACGCCTCGTCGCGGCCCGTCAGCGCCAGCAGCCGGTAGGTGAGCTCCTTGTTGGTCAGCTCGTTGCCGCCGCCGATGTTGTAGACCTCGCCGGGCGTGCCGTGGCGCAGCACCAGGTCCGCCGCGGTGTTGTGGTCGTGCACGTGGATCCAGTCGCGCACATTGCCGCCGTCGCCGTACAGCGGCACCTTCGCGCCGTCGAGCAGGTTGGTGGTGAACAGCGGGATGACCTTCTCCGGGAACTGGTACGGCCCGTAGTTGTTGCTGCAGCGGGTGACCATCACGGGCAGGCCGTGGGTGGTGAAGTAGCTGAGCGCGATGAGGTCGCTGCCGGCCTTGGCCGCCGAGTACGGCGAGCGGGGCGTGAGCTTGTCGCCCTCGCTGAACGAGCCCTCGTCGATGGAGCCGTAGACCTCGTCGGTGCTGATGTGCACGAACCGCTCGATGCCCACCCGCAGGGCGATGTCGCACAGCACGTTCGTGCCGTAGCAGTTGGTGCGGACGAACGAGTAGCCGTCCTTGATGCTGCGGTCCACATGCGTCTCGGCGGCGAAGTGGACGACCCCGTCGTGCCCGTCCATGGAGGACAGCACGATGTCCTGGTCGCAGATGTCGCCGTGCACGAACGTGCAGCGGCGGTCGTCCACGAGGTCGCGGATGGTCTCCATGTTGCCGGCGTAGGTGAGCGCGTCGAGGATGGTGACCTCGTCGTCGCTGTTGGCCAGCAGCCAGCGCACATAGTTGGAGCCGATGAACCCGGCCGCGCCGGTGACGAGCAGTTTCATGTGTGGGTCCTCCGCCTCAGGTTCGCATGGGCCAGTAGGGGCGGCGCCCTTCCGGCAGGTCGGCGCGCATCGGGTTGGCCTGGTCGCGGGCGGAGAGGATGGGCTCCGTCACGCCCCAGTCGGCCCCGATCACCGGGTCGTTCCAGGCCACACCCAACTCGTCCGCCGGGTTGTAGTAGCCGTCCACCAGGTAGGTCATCACCACGTCGGTGAGGGCCGCGAAGCCGTGGGCCACGCCCGGCGGGATGTAGACGCCGAGGTGGTTCTCGCCGCTGATGTCGAAGCACTCGGTGCCGCCGTACGTGGGGCCGCCCTCGCGCAGGTCGTGCAGCACGACCCGGATGGTGCCGACCGGGCAGTACCAGTAGTCCGCCTGGTGCAGGTGGTAGTGGAGGCCGACGACGGCGCCCGCCTGCTTGTTGCTGCGGTTGCCCTGCAGCATCTCGCGGGCGTTGGGGAACCACTCGCGGCGGTAGGTCTCGATGAACAGGCCCCGCTGGTCGCCGTGGATGGTGGGCTCCACGATGTGGACGCCGGCGATGCGGTCGCTCTCTCGTACGTTCGGCATGCGCCCCCAGTATGGCGGGTCGGGAGGTCAGGCGGCCGTCGTCGGCGGGTTGGGGTCGGGGCCATCACCGCGGAAGAAGGCGAGGACGGCGTCCGCGCCGTTACCCAGGCGCAGAACCGCGGCGCCGTTGATGGTCTCCCCCACGACGGGGAGGGAGTAGGTGCCGAGGCCGGCGTCGACCGCGCTGCGCAAGGAGGAGGCGGCGTCGATCGGGTCCAGCCCCTCGTCGATGCGGATGGCGTCCATCATCGCCAGCGCCACCTCACCGGCACGGAACGGGTCGGCCTTCACGGTGGTGAGCGCGGTCTGCAGGCAGCGGTTCACGAAGTCGCGCTGGCGGGTGGAGCGGCCGAGGTCGCTGGTGGGGTCCTCGTGCCACTGCCCGTCCTCCTTCAGCTCCTGGTAGTGGCGGCTGCGTGCGTAGGCCAGGCCCTGGGTGCCGTTCAGCAGGTAGCAGCCGGGGGCGGGGATGTCGAGGCCGGTGTTGGTGTCCTTCGTGGGGTACGGGAAGCAGACGGTGACGCCGCCGACGGCCTCCACCAGCGCGGTGAAGCCGACGAAGTCGATCTCCACGTAGTGGTGGATGGGCAGGTTGAGGGCCTCCTTCACCACCCGCACCAGTTCGGCCGGCCCGTCGTTGTAGGCGCCGTTGATCCGCCCGGTGTGCCCGCTGACCTCCACGTACAGGTCGCGGGGGATGGACAGCAGCGCGGCCGTGCCCGTCGCCTTGTCGTAGCGGAGGACCATGATCGTGTCGCTGCGGTTGCCGGTGACGTCGCCGCCCTCGCCCGTGTTGGGGTCGCCCCCGGCCCGGCTGTCGCTGCCGACGAGGAGGTAGTTGTCGACCGTGGCGTTGCCGGAGCTGAGCACCCCGGAGAGGCCGGTGACCCGGGGCACCTGGTCGACGACGTTGCGGGTGGCGATGAGGATCCCGGTGGTGCAGGCGACGGCGACGATCACCGCCAGCAGCACGAACGCCGGCACCCGGTTCTGCCGCCGCCGTGGTGTGGTGTCGATCGCCAGCACGGCCAGCGAGGGTAGTGGCGGTCCCGGTCAGGAGGGCGGCACCCCGTGCCCGGGTCGTTGCGTCTCGGACGTTGGCCGCTGTTGGTCGGCGCGTCCGCGGACGCGTCAGCCTGCAGCGCAGCGACGCGCCGGAACCCTGTCACACCCCTTCGGTACGCTGGTCGAGCGAGCTCGACCGGGCCGGCACGGCGGTCAGCCCGACAGCCCGAGGAAGGCCAGGACGGAGCGGTTGCGGGCCCCGTCCAGCGCCACAAGGTTCGCCGTCGGTGGGCTCAGCAGGTCGCCGCGCTGCTCCCTCTGGACGATGTGGGTCGCGCCCCACCCGCAGATCTCCTCGCTCCGGATCGCATCAGACCGACCCGGTGCGAAGAAGTCGAAGTACTCGAGCATCGTGGGGGTCGGCCGGCTGCACCGGTGGAAGGAGATGTCAGCGAGGAAGCCGCGCAGGTCGTCGACCGCGAACTCGGGAACCTGGGGGACCTCCACGAGGTCGATGGCGACCCAGTCGGCGGTCGCGGGCAAGGGCGGCACGGAGCCGAGCGCAATGATCGGGACCAGCAGTTCACCGTTCGTGGTCACGTAGACCGGCGACTCCCAGGCCGCCGCATTCCGGCAACCTGCGGAGCGCCGCTGCCCGATCCGGAAGTCGACATCGACGTCAGTCCTCCAGATGAGTCGGTGCGCCGATAGCGGTAGAGCCATGCCTGACGAGCACGGTCGACATCGAGGAGCAACGCGCCCCGGTTCGTTCAACGCCGCGGGCAGGTGTTCTCGGATGATGCGATCGCTGCAGCCGTTCGCACGTTTCACCTCTGCGTGAGTGTACCACCGGTTGGGGTGAGCCTCGAACCACCGGCAAACGTCGACTCCAGTGGTCGCTCCCGGGTGGACCTGAAGGTATCTGCGGACTGCAAGGGGCCATCCACATTCACCCCTTTCTGAGGTTCTTGATGAATGCCTTCACAGAGGGCCGATCGCGGCAGTACGCAGGTCGAGGGAGTGCAGCAAACTCCTCCCACGTCAGCGCCCACGGCTTCTTGCTGTGCTTCGGGAACCAGTCGACGCCGCCCTTCGAGATGCTGAGCTTCCCGAGAATCGCATCGTCGCTCTTGATCTCCATCGTGTAATCCGAGTGGAGGGTGGTACGTGCCGGCTGGATGATCGTAACCGTGTGCTTCGCCATCAGAGGAGCTTCGCGCAGCGCGCAGCGTGAGGCGGAGAACATGAGTGTCGACGGAACTCTTCGGCGAGATGACCCTTCAGGCGGACCTGATTCGTGGATCCACCAGCTGCTCTGTGTGCGTGCAGCACCTCCAACTGATCGATGTCACACATTGACCGGCGGCTGCGCTTGAGTCCAGTCGAAGTCTCGAACCAGCGGTGCGCGATGCATGACCCGGGTCGAGCCTCGGTCTCGCGCCAGACGGTAACGAAACGGGCGTCGCGTGGCTTCACAGCGGTTTCTGCGCACAGGACGACGACGGCGTCCGTCGCGAGCCCGACCGGGCGCGTGTCGGTCGGACGCACGGTGCATTCCCGACCATCCCCTCAACGCAGGTGGACGATGTCGCCGACGTCGAGGCGGTGGGTGACGGCGCAGGCGTCGAGGACCACGAGGCGGCCGTCGGGGTCGACATCGACAGCCCGACCTTCCAGCACCTCGTCACCCGGCAACTCCACCCGCACGGCCCGACCCAGCGTGCCGAGGCGCTGCCGGTACAGCGGCAGCACGTCCGCGGGCAGGGTGTCGTAGGCGGTCAGCAGGGCGGCCAGCACGTCGAGCGGGTCGACGTCCCCCCCAGCCGGGCCGCACCATCCGGCGACCAGCGCACGTTCATGCCGATCCCCACGACGACGACCGGCCCGCCCTGCCCGCCAGCGCCCCCGGTGCCCCGAACGAGGCCTGGGCCAGCACGCCGGCCAGCTTGCGGTCGTCCACCAGCAGGTCGTTGGGCCACTTCAGCGACGGGGTCACGCCCGCCACCTGCTCGGCGGCGGCACACGCGGCCAGGCCGACCCGCCAGGTCAGCTCGTGCGAGGCCGCGGGCACGTCGCGGAACAGCAGCGACACCAGCAGGTTGGCGCCGGGCGGGGCGTCCCACCTCCGGTCCAGCCGGCCGCGCCCGGCGGTCTGGTGCAGGGCGCACAACACCGACCGGTCCGGTGCCCCGCAGCCGCCGCGGCCAGCAGGTCGGCGTTGGTGCTGCCGGTCTCCGTCACCACCTCGACATGCCAGCCGGAGGGCCAATTGCGGGGCAATGTGGCGGGACGGCCGTTCATCCGCAAAGATTGTCACTTGTGCTGCAGAAGATCCTGATCGCCAACCGTGGAGAGATCGCCGTCCGGGTCATCCGGGCTGCCCGAGAGCTGGGTATCAAGACCGTTGCGGTCTACAGCGAACTCGACCGGAACGCCCTCCACGTCCGCCTCGCCGACGAGGCGTACGCCCTCGGCGGGCAGACCGCGACGGAGAGCTACCTCAACACCCACATGATCCTGGAGGCCGTGGAGCGCAGTGGCGCCGACGGCGTCCACCCCGGCTACGGGTTCTTCAGCGAGAACGCCGACTTCGCCCGGGCCATCACCGAGAAGGGCGTCGCCTGGATCGGGCCGCCGCCCGCCGCCATCGACGAGATGGGCGACAAGGTCAGCAGCCGCAAGGCCGCCCTGCGCGGCGGGGCGCCGATCGTGCCGGGCACCACCGAGTTCGTCACCACTGCCCAGGAGATCACCGACTTCGGCAACGAGTACGGCTTCCCGTGGCGATCAAGGCCGCGTACGGCGGTGGCGGCCGCGGCATGAAGGTGGTCAAGAGCGCCGACGAGGTGCAGTCCGCCATGGACTCCGCCCAGCGCGAGGCCAAGGCCTTCTTCGGCCGCGACGAGATCTACGTGGAGAAGTACCTCACCTGGCCCCGCCACGTGGAGGTCCAGATCGTCGGCGACCAGCACGGCAACGTCGTGTGGGTCAGCACCCGCGACTGCTCCGCCCAGCGCCGTCACCAGAAGCTCATCGAGGAGGCCCCGTCGGTGGGCATGGGCCCCGGCATCGAGGAGGCCATGGGCGAGGCTGCCATCAAGGCTGCCAAGGCGGTCGGCTACTACAACGCCGGCACCGTCGAGTTCATCTACCAGGACGGCGAGTTCTTCTTCCTGGAGATGAACACCCGCCTCCAGGTGGAGCACCCCGTCACGGAGGTCATCACCGGCATCGACCTGGTGGAGTGGCAGATCCGCGTCGCCAGCGGCGAGACCCTGCCGATGACCCAGGAGGAAGTGGCCGCCCAGCGCCGCGGCCACGGCATCGAGGTGCGCATCAACGCCGAGAACCCGGCCGGCGGCAAGTTCCTGCCCTCCCCCGGCACGGTGAGCAAGCTCGTCGCGCCGGACGGCTTCGGCGTCCGCTTCGACGCCGGCTACGAGAGCGGCGACACCGTCAGCCAGTTCTACGACAACCTCGTCGGCAAGCTGATCGTGTGGGGCAAGGACCGCCCGACGGCCATCGCCCGCACCATCCGCGCCCTCGAGGAGATGGTGGTCGAGGGTGTCGCCACCACGATCCCCGCCGACCTCGCCATCCTCCGCCACCCGGAGTTCCAGGCGATGGAGCACTCCACCAAGTGGGTGGAGGAGAAGCTGGACCTCAGCGGGGTCGAGCCGCCCAAGCCGCCGGCGCCCGCCGACGAGGACCAGCCGGAGCTCGTGCAGCGCAGCACCACGGTGGAGGTCAACGGCAAGCGCTTCGACGTGAAGATGTGGGTGCCGGACATGCCGATGGTGGCCGCCGGCGCACCGAAGGCGGCCAAGAAGGCCCGGGCCGCCCACGGGCACGGCAGCGGCAGCGGCAGCAGCGGCAGCGGCAACGTCGAGGTGCCGATGCAGGGCACCATCGTGAAGGTCCTCGTGGAGGTTGGCCAGGCCGTCGAGGAAGGTCAGGCCGTGGTGGTCCTGGAAGCCATGAAGATGGAGAACCAGATCACCGCCGAGAAGGCCGGCACGGTGAAGGAGATCAAGGTGAAGGCCGGCGACACCGTCGGCGCCGGCGACGTGGTGGTCGTCATCGCCTGACGGCAGGCGGCGCCCGCCGGACCGCGTACGTCACGCGCGCACGCGGGCGAAGTACGGGGCCATCAGGTCCTCCATCCGGTAGAACCCGTTCGGCCTGCCGTGCAGGTGCTGGGCCGCGAAGATCGCCCCGTTCCCGAACGCCTCGCGGGTGATGCTCTCATGGCGCAACCGCACCACCTGGAACGGGAAGCCGAAGACCAGTTCGTGGGTGCCGATGATCCCGCCGGCTCGCACCGTCTTGATCCCGTCCGGGTCCAGCCCAAGGCCCTCGGCCAGGCGCACCGCCGTGCCGGACACCTCCGGCTTGGCCTTGAAGTGCTCCTCCACCACCTCCACGTCCGCGCAGGGGGCGATGGCCCGCAGCGTCTTGGCGGCCAGCAGCATGAAGTTGATCCCCAGCGTGATGTTCGGTGACCACAGCGCCCGCGTGTGCCGGCCCCACTCGCAGAACCGAGGTTGCACGTCGCGGTCGAACTTGGACACAGCACACACGATCGACACACCACGCTCCGCGGCCGCGTCGCCGTAGTGGTCGATGCCCGTGACCGAGGAGAAGTCCACCACGGCGTCCACCGGGAACTCGTCCAGCAGCGCCGCCGCGGGCGCATCGGCCGCCGAGTGGATGACGGCCGGGTCGTCGCTGTCCACGCCGATGACCTCCGACGCGTGGCGGTGATCCAGCCGGGCCGACCGGCGGAGGATCCACTCCAGTCGCACGTCGTCGCGCTCCATCATCACCGACGCCACGGCTCGGCCCGTCTTCCCGAACCCCACCAACCCGATCCGCAACACGCGATCATCGTGCGACCCGATTGTCACGTTCCGGTGACGAACGGGTGCCCGATCGGCGCGATTCGCCCGCCCCGCAGGGGGGTCAGTCGCTCTCGGTGAGCGCCAGGAAGTCGTCGCGGGACACCGTGCCCTGGGCGGCCTCGCCGCTCGGCAGCGGCACCGCGATGTCCGCCTCGGCCACCACGAACCCCACCCTGCCCACGCCGCGCAGGTCGGTGAGGGTG
The DNA here is from genome assembly GCA_041394605.1 of Ilumatobacteraceae bacterium. Taxonomy (GTDB): domain Bacteria; phylum Actinomycetota; class Acidimicrobiia; order Acidimicrobiales; family Ilumatobacteraceae; genus UBA668. Next base: position 14,372 of record JAWKHX010000010.1, on the reverse strand, counting down.
AGCACCAACTGGCCGACGGCGTACACCTGGTCAGCTGCGGGCACCTGGCTGAAGTCGGGCGACAACTCCACCGTGGCCACGCCGCCGGCGACGGTGACGCCGATCACCACGTCGCTGCCGGGGATGGCCGACCGCAGGCCTCGTCCCTGCTCGGTCTCGGTGGGTCCGGCCGACAACTCGGCGACCGCAGTGGACGCGGTGACCGGGCTGGGCACCCGGTGGCTCACCGACACCAGGCGCTGGTCGGACACGAACCACAGGATCAGCGACTCGCGGGGCGTGACCACGGTGGTGGCGGACGGATCCACCGGCTGCAGCCCGGTGGGGATCTTGTCCGACGGGATCGAACGCGCTTCGTCCTCGGTGGACACGCCGCAGGCGGCGACCAACAGCCCCGCCATGGCCACGGCGAGCAGGCGTCGGGCGCGGCTCACTGGGCCTGCTCTCCCGGCAGTCGCACCGTGAACCTGGCGCCGCCCCACGGGCTGTCGGTGACCAGCACCGAGCCGCCGTGGAGGCGCACGTGCTCCTCCACCAGCGCCAGGCCGAGGCCGGTGCCCTTCGGCTTGTCCTCTGGTTGAGCACTGCCGCCCCGATGGAAGCGCCCGAAGATGGCCACCCGCTCGGCCGGCTCCACACCGGGGCCGGCATCGTCGACGTGGATCACCAGGTCGCTGCCGTCACGCTCCAGCTCCACTGCGGTGGCCCCGCCGCCGTACCGCTCGGCGTTCTCCAACAGATTGGCCAGCACCCGCTCGATCCGCAGCGGGTCCATCGGGTGTCGCCGCTGCGAACCCAGCCGGGATCGCAGCCGGTTCGCTGGCATGCCCGCCTCGGCCATCACCCGGGCCACCAGCACCGGCACGTCCACCTCGGTCAGCTCGAGCTCCGCCACGCCGGCGTCGATCCGCGAGATCTCCAGCAGTTCCAGCGTCAGCCGACGCAGGTGCTCCACCTGGTCGCCCAGCACCTCGACGGCGAACTTGGTGCGGTCGTTCATCTCCGAGCGGCGGGCCAGGCTGACCGCCGACAGCATCGCGGTGAGCGGTGTGCGCAGCTCGTGGCTGACGTCGGATGTGAAGCGCACCTCGCGGGCGATCCGCGACTCCAGCGACGACGCCATCTCGTTGAACGAGTCCACCACCGGTTGCAGGTCGGGGTCGTGCGCCCCGTCCAGCCGGCGGTCCAGCTGCCCCGAAGCGATGGCCGCGGCCGCGTCGGCAACGCCACTCAGCGGGCGCAGCACCCGGCGGGACAGCAACCAGCCCACGATCGCTCCGCCCAGCGTGGCGACACCGGCGCCGATGAACAGGGTGGTGGCCAGGGTGTCCACCGTGTCGCGGTACTCGGCCAACGACACGAACTCGAAGTAGACGGCGTCCAGCCCCGGCAGCTCCACGCCGATGACCAGGTACGGGGCCCCGTTCACGCTGACCCGCTGCATGGCAGCCCCGGATTCGGCCACCTCGTCGCGCTCCGACGCGGGGATGACCGCCTCGTTGAACTCGACCACCGTGGCGTACCACGAGCCGTTCACCGACAGCACCGCCCGGGCATTGGACACGGACCGCAGCGACGACAGCAGCGATTCCGGGTCCTCCGTGGAGGCCACCAGACCCTTGGCGACCTGAGCGTTGACCATCGTCTGACGGACGGCGAGGTCCTCACGCTGACCGATGAGGTACCAGCGGGCCAACTGGTACGTGACCAGGCTGAGCATCGCCGACACCATGAGCGCCAGCACCGCGAAGCCGAGCGCCGATCGCACCCGCAGGCCGCGAGGCACCAGCTTCATGGGGTGACCGACAGCCGGTACCCCAGACCGCGGACCGTGTGCAGCAGCGCGGGCTGGGCCGGTGAGCTCTCGATCTTGGCCCGCAGGCGGGCGATGTGGGTGTCCACCAGGCGGCCGTCGCCGTGGTAGGCGTACCCCCAGACGTGCTCCAGCAACTGCTCGCGCGACAGCACCAGGTTCAGGTTGCGGGCCAGGTGCACCAGCAGCTGGAACTCCGTCTTCGTCAGCGACAACCGCTCGCCGGCCTTGGCCACGGTGCCTTCCCCGGCCCGGATCTCCAGGTCTCCCACACGGATGATGTCCGTATCCGCCGCGGAGGACAGTTGCAGGCGGCGCAACTGGGTGCGCACCCGGGCCATCAGCTCGCGGTCGTTGAACGGCTTGGTGACGTAGTCGTCGGCACCCAGTTCCAGGCCGGCCACCACGTCGTGGCTGTCCTGCTGGGCGGTGACCATGATGATCGGCACATTGCTGAGGCGTCGGATCCGCCGGCAGACCTCGAAGCCGTCGAAGCCGGGCAGGCGGATGTCCAGCAGCACGAGGTCCACGTGGGCGTTGGCGAACAACTCGACCGCGTCCGGCCCGGAGGCCGCAGCCAGCACGTCGAGGCCTTCATCTTCGAGCAGCATGCGCAACAGGGCGCGCACGGAGTGATCGTCCTCGACCACCAGCACCGTGTCTGCCATGCGCTGGACGTTAGCGTCGGGGGTCATCGGGTGTGGCGGCGAGTCACTCCGGGTGCCCGTCCGCCACCACTACGACCGGGCAGTCGAGGCGGCGGCGGCACCGTTTGGCGAGCGGCAGCAGGCGGCGCTTGCTGGGACCCAACACCACCAGTTCGGCGTCGGCGGCGGCCTGCTGCAGCACGTGGAACGGATCGCCGCAGGCCACGGTGCGATGGATCTCGGGGGGCTCGCCGACCTCGGCGAGCACCTGGCGGAGCAGTTGGTCCTGCTCGCGGCGGGCTGCCCGCACCAGCCGCTCACGGTCGGGCACGACGGCCAGGGTGCCCACCGGGGCGGCAATCGGGACCGGAATCGGCACGGCCGTGACGATGTCCAGCGCCATGGCCCGCTCGACCGCCCGCTCCACTGCCCAGCGCAGCGCACCGGCCGCTGCTGCGGTCCGGCTGAGCCCCACCACGACCTTGCCCATTCAGCGCCTCCTCCGAGTCACTTGTGTGACCTTCACTGTCCGCGCCGAATGTTGCGATTCTGTCACAGACGGGTGGCGACTCGGCCCCGAACGGCGCCGCCTACGCTGTCGCCCGTGTCCGAACTGGTCCACATCCGGGTGGTGGTGCCCGAGCACCACCGCACCCCCTTGGTCGACCTGCTGGTGGCCACCGAGGGCGTCACCAACGTCGCCGTCCTGGCCGGCGCGGCGGTCGATCCCCGTGGCGATCTGGTGCTGTTCGACGTGGCCCGCGAGGTGGCCAACGAGGTGCTCGCCGCGCTGGAGCGCGAGCAGATCGACCACCTCGGCTCCATCGTGCTCATCCACTCCCGCCTGTCCCTCGGCGACAGCGTGGACGCAGCGCTGGCCGCCGCCCCCGGCGAGGCCGACACGACCGTGCTGTGGTCCGAGGTCGAGGACGCGGTCCGCACCGCCTACCGCACCACGGCCCGGTTCTTCGCCTACTTCGTGGTCGCCTCGCTCATCGCCGCCGCCGGGGTGCTGACGAACTCCCCGATCCTCATCGTCGGCGCCATGGTGGTGGGACCCGAGTACGGGGCCATCGCCGCCATGTCGTGGGCCCTGGAGCGCCGCCACGGCCGCATGTTCCTCCACGCCACCCTGGCCGGCGTGGCCGGTTCGATGGCGGCGGTGCTCGCCAGCGCCGTCTTCGCCGGCATCCTGCGGGCCTTCGACCGCCTCCCCGATGGGTTCGAGCTCAGCGCCCAGACCAACGCCGGCTTCATCGCCCACCCGGACGTCTACAGCGGGGTGGTGGCCTGCGCCGCCGCCGTGGCCGGCGTGCTGTCCCTGGCCTTCGAGCACTCGGGCACCCTGGTGGGGGTGCTCGTGAGCGTCACCACCATCCCCGCCATCGCCGCCATCGGCGTGGGAGCGGTCACCGGCGACTGGCACGACGTGGCCGGCGCTGCCCGCCAACTGGGGGTCAATGTCGCCGCACTGACCCTGATGGGCGCGATCACCTTCCGCGTCCTGCGCACGTGGCCGGCGGAGTGGCACCTGCCGGGATGGCTGCGGCCGTGGATGGGGCGTGGTGTCAACGGGCGTTGAGTGCCACCAGCGTGCCGGCCGCCTTGTCGTGCAGGCCCTGGCGGCGCAGGTCGAAGAACGCCAGCAGGTACACCCCGAACCCGAGGAACAGACCTACCTGGGGCACCACCGAGAACGCCGCCGGCACCAGCGAGCGGATCATCGCCGCGCTGAGCGCCACCGAGCCCCCGTCGGTCACGTGGACCACCCGGGTACCCGACAGCAACTTGCCGAGCGTTCGACCCCACCGCCACACGCCGACGGTCTCGTAGATCAGCCCGGCCAGGGTGAACGCCACGGTGGCCCACACCGCCGGCGTACCGTCCACGGCGTCGGAGGCCGACGCGCCGGCCAGCACCAGGCCGCCCACCACCAGGCCGGACAGCAGCAACTGGTCCACCAGGAACCCCACCGCCCGACGCCAGATGGGGGCCAGGTGCACCCCCGCCGGGACGATCGGCCCCTCGGAGTCGTCGTCCCCGTCGGGCAGCATCACTCGGCCGCTTCGGCCAGCGCCTCCGCCAGCGCCGGGTGCACCAGCAGGCTCTCCACGATGTCGGTGACCTTCAGGTTGGCCGTGACCGCCAGCGCGATGACGCTGATCAGTTCGGCGGCGTGACGACCGACGATCGAGCCGCCGAGCACCACCCCGGTGGCGGGATCGCTGATGATCTTCACGAAGCCGCGGGGGTCGTTGTTGATGAGGGCCTTCGGCGTGGCGCTGAACGGCACCTTGGTGACACGGATCTTGCGGCCCTCGGCGAAAGCCTCGGCCTCGGCCAGGCCCACGTCGGCGATCTCCGGCTCGGTGAAGATGGCGCTGGCCGCCTTGTCGTAGTCCAGGTGGCGGTGGGCCACCTTCTGCAGGCCCATCACGTGCTCGGCCACCTTGCGGCCCTGCATGCTGGCGACGCTGCTGAGCGGCAGCTTGCCGCTGACGTCGCCGGCCGCGTAGATGTGCGCGAGGTTGCTCTGACAGTGGCGGTTGATGGTGATGTAGCCGCCGCGGTCCAGTTCCACGCCGGCGGCTTCCAGACCGAGGCCAGCCGTGTTGGGCACCGAACCGATGGCCAGCACCGCATGGCTGCTGCGCACCACCCGGCCGTCGTCGCAGCGAACGACCACCTCGTCGTCCTCGCGATCGATGGCGGTGGCCCTGGCGCCCTTCAACAAGCGCACGCCGCGGCGCAGGAAGTCGTCCTCCAGGACGGCTGCCACCTCGGGATCCTTCTGCGGGAGGACCTGCTGGCGGCTGACCACCAGGGTGACCTCGGCACCGAAGCTGCTGAACATGTGCACGAACTCCACACCCGTGACGCCCGAGCCGACCACCGTGATGCTGGAAGGGAAGATCTTCGGCGGGTAGCAGTCCCGCGTGGTGAGGATGCGCTCGCCGTCGGGCTGGCACCACTCCGGGATGCGCGGGCTGGAACCGGTGGCCACCAGCACGGCATCCGCCGGGATGTTGGTGGTGACGCCGCCGGAGGTGACCTCCACCTCGTGCGGGCCGACCAGCCGGGCGGTGCCGCTGAGCATCCGCACGCCCTGGCTGGACAGCAGGCCGGTGACGCTGGCCTGCAGATGACCCTTGATGTGGTCGATCCGCTCGGTGAGGGCGTCGACGTCCAGTTCGGCCTGCTGCTGCTCCAGGCCCATCCCGCGCATGCGCCGGGTGAAGCTCATCGCCCCGCCGGTGGCGATCATCGTCTTCGACGGGATGCAGTCCCACAGGTGGGCGGCACCGCCGATGACGTCGCGCTCGATCAGCGTGACCTCCGCGCCGAGGCGGGCTGCGTGGGTGGCGGCGGTGTTGCCGGCCGGACCCCCGCCGATGATGACGAAACGTGTTGCCACGGGCGGGAGGCTACCGCGGGGAGGGCACGGCGCTACTCGGACGTCATGCCGTCGTCGGCGAACATGATGCTCCGCGCCGACGGTGGAGGGGGGCCGGTGTCCGCCAGTGAGCCGCCAGGGAGGTTCGGGCAGTACTTCGACGGGTACTGCCACGTGTTGCGGGCCTCGCCCACCCATTCGAAGTGCATGCCGTCCGGCGTGAGGAAGTTGCCACCCCAGGCGAAGCCGTGCTTGCGGAAGATGCGCACGATGGTGCAGTTCATCTGCGGCACGCAGCCCTGGCAGTTGGTGACCGTGTTGGTGTCCAGCGGCTGGCCCCATGAGTGGCGCGACACGCTGCCCAGCGCCTGGGTGATCCGGCTGAGCCGGGCCATGCCCGGCACGGCGCATCCGCCAGCGCTGTTCGTGTTGGCGACGTCGATGTAGCCACCGAGGCCGCTGTTGACCACCTCCTGCAGCGCCGCCGTGAGGTCGGCGCTGACCATGACATTGCACCACGCCCTAATGGGTGTCAGCTGCTCGTTGATCCACTGATACGGCGGATATTCCCCTCGCGACGCCGGCAGGTAGGCGTTGCGCCATGCGGCGCCGACGGCCGTCCAGCCGTAGGTGCTGACGCCGGCGTAGTTCATGTCGAACTCACCGAGGATGGCCTTGGTGGCGGCCATGCCCAGGGTGTTGTCCGGGTCCGGGGCGTCCCAGCTGCGACGGATGCGCACCTTGCTGTTGGACGACAGACCGTATGCAGCGAGTTGGCCGTCGAGCACGGCGCGGTCGAAGAAGCCGAAGATCACCACCCTGGTGTCGATGGTGCCGCCCAGCAGGGCTGCTTCCTCCAGGCTCATCACGATCTCCGTGCCGCCCACTTCCTCCTCGCTGCCGATGCGCCCGATGGTGAAGCTGATGGTGGCGCCGCCGCGCATGCCGATGTCGATGACGTCACCCACCTGGGCGCCACGGAGAGCAGCCGTGGTGGCGCCCATCACCACCTGCCCGCGGGAGATGGGGCCGGCGACCTCGCGACCCATGACGGCCCGGATGGTCTCCACCGGCAGGGCGGTGACGGCCATGGGGAACGCGTAGCCGACGGCGCTGGCCATCTGGATGGGCGTACCCCCGCGACGCACCTGCCACATGGGGGCGGTGAAACCCCGCCCGATCGACGCCTGGGCGCCGGCGCCGGCGGCCGCTGCCAGGGCCGCGTCGCGCACGGAGGCCGTGATCGGGCCGGTCTGGTAGACGGACACGACGTCGGTCTCCACCACCGCACCCATGCGGGCCGGTTCGGTGGCCGTGGCGCCACCCTGGTCGATCGACGGGGCTGCGGCAATGGCCGGCGTCATCGCGGGGACGGCGATGGCGATGGCCAGGAAGGCGGCAGTCGTCGAGCGGGGAAGGCGCATGCGGGTGGAGGGCCTTTCAGTGGCGAAGCCTCAGGCGCGTGGCCGTGAGGGCGACGGGTCGGAACACGTTACCAAGGGTCATCGCGTCGGGGTCGGCGGGCAATCGCCTCAGGAAGACGGCACCCCGTCAGGTACCGTCAGAGGACTGTGAGCAGCGACCACGACCTTCCGCTCCCCGACGGGGGCGACGCGGCAACCGACGACACCATCTCCGGCAGCGGGCTGGTCGCGGAGAAGGCCAAGCGCCTCCAGAAGCTGGACACGATGCGCGAGGCGGGCGCCAACCCGTATCCGTACCGCTTCGACCGGTCCCTGACCCTGCATGAGCTGCGGGCGCGGTTCGGCGACCTGGAGCCCGGCACCGAGACCCCCACCGAGGTGGCCGTCGCCGGCCGGGTGATGCTGCTGCGCGAGCAGGGCAAGCTGGTCTTCGCCACCATGCGCGACCGCGACGGCGAGGTGCAGCTGTTCGTGTCCAAGGCCGTGGTCGGCGACGACCTGTTCGCCGCCATCCGCGACCTCGACCTCGGCGACTGGGTCGGTGTGCACGGCACGGTGATGACCACCCGCAAGGGCGAGCTGAGCGTGAAGGTGGAGCGCCTGGAGTTGCTGTCCAAGGCCGTCCGCCCGATGCCCGACAAGTGGCACGGCCTCACGGACACCGACACCCGCTTCCGCCAGCGCTACGCCGACCTGATCGTCAACGAGGAGGCCCGCCGCACGTTCCGGGTCCGCCACGCCATCATCGCCAGCTTCCGCCACACCCTGCACGAGCGCGGCTACATCGAGGTGGAGACGCCGGTCCTGCACGTGGAGGCCGGCGGCGCGCACGCCCGCCCGTTCATCACCCACCACAACACGCTGGACATGCAGCTGTACCTGCGCATCGCGCTGGAGCTGCACCTGAAGCGGCTGATCGTGGGCGGGATGGAGCGCGTGTTCGAGATCGGGCGGATCTTCCGCAACGAGGGCATCAGCACCCGCCACAACCCCGAGTTCACGATGATGGAGCTGTACCAGGCCTTCGCCGACTACAGCGAGATGATCGAGATCACCGAGACGCTCATCACCCGGGCCGCGGTGGACGCCACCGGTTCGTCCGTGGTGCAGATCTTCCATCCGGACGGCGGCGGCCAGACCGCGGTGGACCTGGCCCAGCCGTGGCGACGGGCCCGGATGGTGGACCTCGTGCACGAGGCCACCGGCGTGGCCGTGCACCCGTCGCAGCCGGTGGAGGAGCTGCGCGAGCTGGCCGCGAAGCACGGCGTCGCCGTGAACCCGCGGTGGGGCTCCGGCAAGATCATCGAGGAGCTGTTCGAGAACACCGCCGAGCACACCCTCATCGCCCCCACGTTCGTCACCGGGCACCCGGTGGAGATCAGCCCGCTGGCCCGGGTGGACCGCGAGGACCCGTTCCTCACCGAGCGGTTCGAGCTGTTCGTCGGCGGGCGGGAGCTGGCCAACGGGTACTCCGAGCTGAACGACCCGGTGGAGCAACGGGCCCGCTTCGAGGACGAGCAGGCCGCCAAGGACGCCGGCGACGCCGAGCGCGGCAGCGTGGACGAGGACTACCTGCGGGCGCTGGAGTACGGCCTGCCCCCCACCGGCGGCCTGGGCATCGGGATGGACCGGGTGGCGATGCTGATCGCCGGCGTCAACTCGATCAAGGAAGTCATTCTCTTCCCCACCCTCCGCCCCGAGGTCTTCTGACCCCGCGACCCCCGAACCCCCGAACCCCCGAACCCCCCGAACCCCCGAACCCCCGAAGTGACGTGATATATCACGTCACTTCCCTGGTCGGGGAGGGGGCGACCGCGTCACTTCGCCGGGGATTCCGGGTGCCGAGACCCTGCCGAGACCCTGAGGAGGCCCACATGGCCGAGCGTGAGTACACCGAACCGGTCGACGAGTGCGACGCCCGCGGGCGGCTGAACCCCGCAGCCCGTGGCTGGTCGCGCACCCCGCTCCTGCGCGCCAACCTGCGTCGGGCTTGGGGCCGCAAGAAGAAGTGGGACTACTGGTGCGTCAACACGCCCGACCTGGTGGTGTCGTTCGTCTACGCCGATGTGGACTACGCCGGGCTGGCCAATGTCTGGGTCATGGAGCACTCGACCGGCCTGCAGGCCGGTGGCGGCGTGCTCGTGCCGTTCGCCCGGGGCTTCTCCATGCCGGAACTGGTCTGCCACGGCGCGGTGCAGCACGTGGGCAAGGGCTTCCGGCTGAGGATCGCCGAGACCACCACCCACACGGAGCTGCAGTCGTCGGCCGCCCGAACGCCGCACGGACCGCTGGAGGTGGACATCCGGGTGGCCAAGCCGGCGGGCCACGAGGGGCTGAACGTGATGATCCCGTGGAGCGACCGGCGCTTCCAGTTCACGTCCAAGCAGAACACCCGCCCGGCCACGGGCACGGTGCGGTTGGGCGACCGGACGTGGGAGGTCGGCGAGGACGCCTGGGGCGTGCAGGACCTCGGCCGGGGCATCTGGAAGTACCGCAACCGGTGGAACTGGGCGGCCGCGTCGGGGCACGGGAGGGATGGGCGGCTGGTGGGCCTGCAGTTCGGCGGCAAGTGGACCGAGGGCACCGGCGCCACGGAGAACGCCCTGTGCATCGACGGCCGACTGACCAAGCTCAGCGAGGAGCTCGTCTGGGACTACTCGTGGGACGACCCGATGCAGCCGTGGCGGGTGCGCACGCCCGGCTCCGATCAGGTGGACGTGACGCTGACCCCGACGTTCGACCGCTACGACGTCACCGACGTGAAGCTGCTGAAGATGGAGGTCCACCAGTGCTTCGGCACGTGGAGCGGCCGGGTGGTGGGCGACGACGGAGTGCCGGTGGAGATCGACGGCATCCGCGGCTTCGCCGAAGAGGCCCGCAACCGCTGGTGACCGTACGATGGAACTTCCGACGCGAGGAGGATGCCTGAAATGACTGCTGCATGGGGCCGGGGGCTGGCCACGATCACGAACGACGGCACGGTGCTGGACACCTGGTTCCGGGAGCTCGGCCTTGGCGACGAGCCGGACCCCGAGCAGTTCGAGGCGTACACGGTGGCCGACCGCACCGACGAGGTCCGCCGGGTGCGGGTGAAGGCCGTGCAGGTCCATATCGATACCGACGACGCGCCCGCGGACGCCTCCGACGCGTACCTTCGCCTGCACCTGCTGTCCCACCGGTTGATGCAGCCACGCACCATCAACCTGGACGGCCTGTTCGGGAAGCTCAGCAACGTCGCCTGGACCAACCTCGGGCCGTGCCCGGTGGAGGGCCTGGAGGAACTGCGCTGGCGGGTGCGGCGCGACGGCGGGGTCCTCACCGTGCACGGGCTGGACAAGTTCCCCCGGATGACGGACTACGTGGTGCCCACCGGCGTGCGCATCGCCGACGCCGACCGGGTGCGCCTCGGCGCCCACCTCGCCCCCGGCACCACCGTGATGCACGAGGGCTTCGTGAACTTCAACGCCGGCACGCTCGGCACATCCATGGTCGAGGGGCGCATCACCCAGGGCGTCATCGTCGGCGACGGCAGCGACATCGGCGGTGGCTCGTCGATCATGGGCACCCTGTCGGGCGGCGGCACCCAGCAGGTCACCATCGGCGAGCGCTGCCTGCTGGGCGCGAACGCCGGCATCGGCATCAGCCTGGGCGACGAGTGCGTCGTCGAGGCCGGGCTGTACGTCACGGCCGGCACGCTGGTGGCGGTCCACGGTGCGGACGGCGTCGAGACGGTGAAGGCCCGCCAACTCAACGGCGCCTCCGGCCTGCTGTACCGCCGCAACAGCAGCACCGGCACCGTGGAGGCCCTCCCCCGCAGCGCCAAGTGGGACGGCCTCAACGCCGCCCTCCACGCCAACGACTAATGGGTGCTGCCGGGGCTGGCATGCTTCGGTTCCGAGCGGCCAGCAGGTGAGCACTTCTGTCGACGGAGCTTCGAGTTCTGGGGTCAGACCGTGCCCCTGCTGGTTCGTGAGGAAGGGCGTCATGGCCAGTGGGATGATGTGCTGCGAGCACCAGATCCATTAGTCCGCCGGGTTCTTCCTCCACGCTTGGTGAACAGGCAGGTGAGGAATGGGAGGTGCGGACGTGGAGGTGTTCGTCGGGATCGATTGGGCTGAGGATCACCACGATGTGCGTGCAAGGCCCGGACGGTCGGGTCGTGGCGAAGGTCGGGTGCCGGACGGGATCGCCGGGATCGGCAAGATCCACGAGCTCGTCGATCGGGCCCGCCCGGATGACGACACATCGGTCGAGGTGATCGTCGGGATCGAGATCGATCGTGGCCTGCTGGTGCGGGCGTTGCTCGCAGCGGGCTATGTGGTGATTGCGGTGAACCCGTTGTCGGTCGACCGTTATCGGGACCGGCATCGGGTCTCGGGCGCGAAGTCCGACCCGGGCGACGCGGCTCGTGTTGGCCGAGATGGTCCGGGTCGACCGGGCGTTGCATCAACCGGTCGCCGGGGACAGCGTCGAGGTCGAGACGTTGAAGCTCGTCGCCCGGGCGCATCAGAACGCGATCTGGTCACGGCGTCGACTCGCGAACCAGGCTCCGGTCGGGGCTGCGTGAGTACTTCCCGGCGATCCTGGGCTTGTTCGACGATGTCGCCGACCGGGACTGCCTCGCCGTGCTCGCCGAGGCCCTGACCCCGGCCCGTGCTCGCCGATTGTCGCAATCGAAGATCGCCGCTGCGCTCCGGCGTGGTGGCCGCAAGCTCAACATCGACCGGCAGGCCGCCAAGATCCAGGCGGCGTTGCGGGAGCCGGCGTTGCAGCAACCCGATCCGGTCGCTGACGCCTATGGGGCGATCACGTCGTCGCTGGTGCGGCTGCTCCAGGCCCACACCGTCGAGATCGCCGCGCTCGAGGAGACCCTCACCGAGGGTTTCGCAAGCACCCGGATGCTGAGCCATCCGCAGCATCCCCGGACTCCGGATCGTCACCGGCGCCCGGGTGCTCGCAGAGTTCGACGACCCCAACCGCTACACAGACGCCAAAGCGCGCAGAACTACGCCGGGACCAGCCCGCTCACCGTCGCCTCCGGCAACCGACGCGCCGTCCGGCGCTCGGCACGTCCGCAACCGTCGACTCGCCGACGCACTGCACTGGTGGGCGTTCAACGCAATCACCCGTTCACCCGGAGCACGAGCGCTCTACGACCAACGACGAGCCGCCGGCGACACCCACTCGGCGCCCTCCGCGCCGTCGCCAACCGCCTCGTCGGCATCCTCCACGGCATCCTCAAAACCCACACCCCCTACAACGAAGACACCGCCTGGGCACACCGAACCCAACTCGCCGCTTGACACGACCCGCACGTGGGATGTCTGACCCGGTCGGAGGGTTTCCGGCTCGGAGGTGAGCACGAAACCCTCCAACCGGCTTCAGAGGGAGCGTTCGCAGCCGATCACGTGGTCGTTCACCAGGCCCATCGCCTGCATGAAGGCGTACATGGTGGTCGGGCCGACGAAGCTCCACCCCCGCTTCTTCAGCGCCTTGGACAGGGCCGTGCTCTCCGGCGTGGTGGCGTGGAACTCGCTGGTGAGGGTCGGCCGCGGGTGCGCCTCGGGACGGAAGCCGGAGAAGAATGCGTGCAGCGAGCCGTACTCGTCGCGCAACTCCCGGGCCCGCGCTGCGTTGTTGATGGTGCTCTCGATCTTGCCCCGGTGGCGGACGATGCCTGCGTCGCCCAGCAGGCGCTCGACATCGGCGGGGCCGAACCCGGCCACGGCGTCGATGTCGAACCCGGCGAACCCGGCCCGGAATGCCTCCCGCTTGCGCAGGATCGTGATCCACGCCAGCCCGGACTGGAACCCCTCCAGGCAGACCTTCTCGAACAGGCGGGTGTCGGCCGTGACCTCGTGGCCCCACTCGTGGTCGTGGTACCCCACGTACAGCGGGTCCTCGCCGCACCACCAGCAGCGGACCACCCCGTCCGCCCCGACCCGCAGCCGCTCCGTCATCGGCCCACCTCGCGGGTCGCGGCGTGGCGGCGGCGCCACCACCACCACGGGGTCTGATTGTCGTCCTCCGACCCGGCCCACATCGCGGCATACAGCGCCCCCATCAGGAATCCAGAGATCACTGCGCCGGGGGTCATCCCATCGATGCCACCCTTCAATCCGATGAGCATCGGCGCGTAGAACAGCAGCGCCTCAACGAACCGTTGGCGCCGCGAATGAGGCCGGCGCGCCATCCGTTCAAGCGCCGTCCCGCCGAACCCTCCGACGGCGAACACCAAGCCGAGACATAGGGGCGCCTTCACGCCCCAGTGCCACGACAGCCGACTCAGCACCACCGCCGGTGCCAGGACGATCACGGCAACCGCTGACCCGACGACGACCGACGCGGCCCACGACCGCGAGGGCGCAGGGCGAGTTGGAGGCGGCGGCGGGGGCGGCGGATGCCCTCCGAACGGTTGCATCGACCGGGTCGCCGCGTCCACGCCGGCGACAGTAGCCCGACCATGCCGTTGGGCGACACGCCGACAGCCGCCGAGCCTCCCGTCGCCGTCCGTGTGGCGAGGGTCACCGCCGGTCTGCCAGCATCGTCCCCCGTGATCGACCACTACCGCGCAGCACGAGCCGAACTGGAAGCGGAGGGCATGCCCTTCCACATGAGCACCATCGAGGTGCGAGGGGTCCCCACCCGGGTCTTCGACTCCGCCCCGCCGAACATGCGGGTGCTCTGGGAGGCCACGGCCGCCCACGGCGACAAGACGTACATCGTCTACGAGGACGAGCACTACAGCTACAGCGAGATCCACGCCCAGGTGCGCAAGCTGGTGGCCCATCTGGTGGCCCAGGGCGTCGGCCCCGGCGACCGGGTGGCCCTGTCGATGCGCAACTACCCGGAGTGGATCGTGGGCTACTGGGCCTGCATCGCCCTCGGCGCGGCCTGCGTGGGCATGAACGCCTGGTGGACCCCGCACGAGATGGAGTACGCGCTGGACGACAGCCAGCCCAAGGTGCTGATCGTCGACGACGAGCGCTTGGAACGGGTGAGCCACATCCTCGAGGCCGTGCGGGTGCGCCTGTCCCACCCGCTGCACGTGATCACCGTGCGCACCGACCGCGCCCTCCCGGCCAACGCCACCA
>JAWKHX010000009.1:0-211800 GCA_041394605.1 Ilumatobacteraceae bacterium | reverse complement strand
CGGCCATCACACCGAACCCATGCCGGCCGACGTGGCCGACGAGGAGCACTCGCTGCACGACGCGGTGGTGGAAGAGATCGTCAGCGGCGACGACGACCAGCTGGAGCGCTACCTGTCCGGTGAGGTGCCGTCGGTGGCGGACCTCGAGCGCACCCTGGCCCACGAGGTGCTGGACTGCCTGGAGTTCCCGGTGCTGCTGGGTTCCGCCCAGACCGGAGTGGGGGTGGACCGCCTGGCCGACTTCATCTGCGAACTGGGGCCGTCGCCCGCCGACCGCCCGACGATGGTGGAGGCCGCCGGCGACCTCACCGAGGTGACGGCCGATGCCGGCGGCGCCCCGCTGGCCTACGTGTTCAAGACGCTGGCCGACCCCTACATCGGCCAGTTGAGCCTGTTCAAGGTGCTGTCGGGCACCATCCGCACCGACGACAAGCTGGTCAACAGCAACACCGGGGTCGAGGAGCGCATGCACGCCATGTTCGACCTGCGCGGCAAGGAGCAATCGGCCGCGTCGGCGGTGGTGGCCGGCGACATCGCCGCCGTCGCCAAGCTGGGCAACACGCACACCGCGGACACGCTGGCGCCGAAGGGCACACCGGTCAAGGTGCCCGCCCCGGCCCGTCGCACCCCGCAGTACGGGGTGGCCATCGTGCCCCACACCCAGGCCGACGACGACAAGCTGGGCAACGCGCTGGGCCGCCTGCAGGCGGAGGACCCCTCGCTGTACGTGGACCGTGTGGAAGAGACCGGGCAGACCGTGCTGCGCGGCTTGGGCGACACGCACATCGCCGTGGCCATCGAGCGGCTGGCCCGCAAGTTCGGCGTCAACGTGGACACCACCGAACTGCGCGTGCCCTACCGCGAAACCGTCGGCGGCCGGGCGGAGGCCGAGGGCAAGGTGAAGAAGCAGAGCGGCGGGCACGGCCAGTTCGCGGTGGTCAACCTGCGGGTGGCGCCGCTGGACCGCGGTGCCGGCTTCCAGTTCGTGGACGCCATCGTCGGCGGCACCATCCCCCGCAACTACATCCCCGCCGTGCAGGCCGGCATCGAGGACACCATGTCGAAGGGTGGCGTGCACGGCTTCCCGGTCGTGGACGTCACGGTGGAGTGCTACGACGGCAAGTACCACTCGGTGGACTCCAGCGACATGGCGTTCAAGACGGCGTCGTCGCTGGGCTTCAAGGACGCCATGGCCGCCGCCGGCGTGGTGGTGCTGGAGCCCGTGTCGCTGCTGGAGGTCACCGTGCCGGCGTCGCTGCAGGGCGACATCATGGGCGACATCACCACACGCCGCGGCCGGGTGCAGGGCAGCACCACTAACGAGCACGGCGAGCAGGTGGTGTCCGCCCTGGTGCCCACGGCGGAACTGTCCCGTTACGCCATCGACTTGCGCTCGATGACCGGCGGCCGGGGCACGTTCACGATGCAGCACGACCACTACGACGTGCTGCCGTCCAACCTGGTCGAGAAGGCCAAGCAGAGCCTGCCCAAGCACTGAGCCGGAGGCCGGCCCGCACGGGGTCGGGCCGTTACGGCGCGAGCACCAGCGGCGGCAGCCACTCCTCCAGGCGCTCCCAGATGGCGTCGTCGCTCTTGGCCAGCAGATGGCCGTCGCCGGGCAGGCGCACCACCTCGCCCCAGCCGGCGATCATCGTCACCATCTCGCTGGCTTCGATCGGCAGGATCTCGTCGCGCTCGCCGTGGAACAGCAGGAACGGCAGGCCCTGCAGCCCACCGGCGACCTCGCACCCGGCGGACTGGGTGGCGAACGTGGCGACGCCGGCCACCATGTCGCGCAGGCCGACACCCACGCGCACGGCGACGGCACCGCCGAAGCTGTGGCCCATGAGGACCACCTTGTCCGCGCCGGCGCCTCCGATGGCCAACTGGGCGGCCGCGGCCACGTCCACACAGCAGGCATCGATGTCGTTGGGCTTCCGGTAGCTGACGCGCAGCACGGGCACGCCGCGGGCGGCCCATGCCTCGCCCAGCCGGTGGTACATCGCGTCGCCGGGGCCCAGCAGGCCGCCCATGGCGCCGCCGCACAGCACCAGGGCACCCGGCTGGCGCTGGGTGCCCTCGGCCGGCTCGTGCCACAGCAGGGTCAGCAGGCCGCGCCTGGTGTACATCTCCACATGGCGGAGGGTGGGCGTGAGCATGACGTCGGACGAGGCCATCACCCCCAGTGCGTCGAGTGGGGTGCGGGGCAGCTCCGAGTGACCATCGTCACGTTCCATCTGGCTACCCTAACGCCACCGATGACTGACGCCCCGACCCGCCTCACCAGCCGCCAACTGCACGACCTGGCCGTGCGGATCGCGCTCGCCTGGCGGGAGATCCGCCGTGGTGCCTCCACCGGCGCCCTGCGCCAGTACCTCTATGAGTTCGGCGAGGAGACCATCGAGCAGGGTCAGATGGACACCCTGGATCTGCTGGCCACGAAAGAGGCCTGGCGGATGAGCGAACTGGCCGAGGCGCTGAAGGTGGAGCCGTCCACGGCCACCCGGGCGGTGCAGCGGCTGGTGAAGGACGGCATGGCCCAGCGCCGGCCCAGCCGCACCGACGGCCGGGTGGTGGAGGTGGAGATCACCGACCACGGCCGGCGCCTGCACCGTGGCGTGGCCGAGCGGAGGATCCAGCTGTTCAACCACCTGCTGGTCAACTTCGGCCCCGCCGAACTGCCGGTGCTGGCCGAGATGCTGGAGCGCTTCGTCGGGTCGGTGGACGACTTCGTCACCTCCCGCACCGCCCCCTCGCTCGACGACCGCCTCGCCCCCTGACGCCCAGTCCCCCTCCTCCGCCGCCCGCCCGCGGCACCCACCCCGCCCGCGGCACCCACCCCGCCCGCGGCACCCCCCCCGCCGTTGACGTCTGTGTCACGGCACAGCCGTCAGCGTCACGGCCCAGAAGTACGTGCGCTCTGTGCCGTGACAGTGATTTCTGTGCCGTGACACAGAGATCACGGGGGGGCGGACCGGGGGCGGACCGGGGGGGCGGGCGGACCGGGGGGAGGGTAGGGTGCCAGGGATGGCCGACCGGGGGGAATTCGCGCAGCAGGCGATGGAGTTCGCCCCGCAGTTGTACTCCGCTGCGCTGCGCATGACCTCCAACCGCGCCGACGCCGAAGACCTGGTGCAGGAGACCTACCTACGGGCCTACCGCGGCTTCGCCGGCTTCGAGGAGGGCACCAACCTGCGGGCCTGGCTGTTCCGCATCCTCACCAACACGTTCATCAACACCTACCGCGCCAAGCAGCGCCGGGTGCAGGAGACCGAGCTCGACGACCTCGAGGACCTGTACCTGTACAAGCGCATCGGCTCGCTGGAGCGCGCCAGCCAGAGCGCAGAGGAGACCCTCTTCGAGATGTTCACCGACGACGAGGTGAAGGCCGCGCTGGAGGGTCTGCCGGAGAACTTCCGCCTGCCCGTGCTGCTCGCCGACGTGGAGGAGTTCTCCTACAAGGAGATCGCCGACATGCTGGACATCCCCATCGGCACGGTCATGTCCCGCCTGCATCGGGGAAGAAAGGCGATGCAAAAGGCGTTGATCGACTACGCCGCTGATCGCGGCATCACCAACCGCCCCGCCGACTCGGGATCCATCGCACATGGCTGACTGCAACGAGACACTGCGCGAACTGCACGCCTTCCTCGACGGCGAGCTGACCCCGGAGACCCACGAGGCCATCCACCACCACCTCGAGGGGTGCATGGACTGCCTGCAGGCGTTCGACTTCCACGCCGAATTGAAGGTGGTCATTAGCCAGAAGTGCCAGAGCGAGGAGATGCCCGACGGCCTGCTGCTGAAGATCGAGCAGTGCTTCGGCGACGAGTACCTGGACGGCGACCCGGCCTGACGCCGGCACCTGATTGGGTGCGGCGGGTGCTGCAGTGGCTACGCTGGCCCCCATGCTCGCGGCAAACATCTTCCACTGGTGGCTGGGCGTCATCCTCTTCGGCGTTGGTCTGCTCGCCACGGCCGGCCTGGTGGGCGGCTACCTGAAGTCGGTCACCGCCAAGCAGTACCCCAGCCGTCGCCAGCGCGAGGACTGACCCCCGGGCCGCACGAGCCGGCATGCTGCTCGTGAACGCCGCCCACCCCCTCCCTGCCGACGCCGCGGCGCTCCTGCCGCGCTGCACCTTCCCCGCACCCGGTACCAACGTCACCTGCGCGGTGTCCGGCGGTGCTGACTCCACCGCCATGCTGCTGCTGGCCGTCGCGGCCGGGCTGATCGTCACCGCCGTCCATGTGGATCACGGGCTGCGGCCGGGCTCGGCGGCCGAGGCCGACGTGGTGGCCGCCAACGCGGCAACACTCGGCGCCGCCTTCCGCACCCAGACCGTCCACGTCACCGACGGCCCCAACCTGGAAGCCCGGGCCCGCGCCGCCCGCTACGCCGCCCTCCCGCCGGACGTGATGACCGGCCACACCGCCGACGACCAGGCAGAGACGGTGCTGCTGAACCTGCTGCGCGGCGCGGCCGCGGGCGGGCTGGCAGGCATGCGGCCGGGGCCGCGCCGGCCGCTGCTGGCCCTGCGCCGCAGCGAGACCGAAGCGCTGTGCGCCGCCGCCGGCCTGCCCACCGTCGCCGACCCGTCGAACACCAACCCCCGCCACCTGCGCAACCGGGTTCGTCACGAACTGCTGCCCCAGTTGGCCGCCCTGGCCCAGCGCGACCTGGTTCCCGTCCTCACCCGGCAGGCCGACGTGCTGCGCGGCGACGACGACCTGCTGGAGGAACTGGCCGGGGCGCTGGACCCCACCGACGCCAAGGCCCTGGCGGCGGCCCCACTGCCGTTGGCCCGGCGAGCCGTGCGCCGCTGGCTGACCACCACCCATCCCCCCGATCTGGCCACCGTGGACAGGGTGCTCACCGTCGCCCGAGGCGACGCGTTGGCCGCCGATGTGGGCGCCGGACGCCAGGTGCGCCGCAGCCAGCAGCGCCTCGGGCTGTTCGGCCCTGCGGAAGGCGGCACCGACCGACTAGCCTGACTCCCCAGTTCGCCGAAGACCGTGGAGGAAGGCCGATGCCGCCCAGGCTGCGCGGGAAGTGGGCGCTCGGCATCACGCCGCGCAACTTCACGTGGTTCATGAAGGACAAGCTCGCCGTGTGCGAGCGCCCTGGCGGCTATGGCGAGAACCACCGCCGTGTGCGCCGCCAGGAGGAGATCATCTGGCTGCGGGAGAACGGCTTCGGCTGCGTCATCAGCATCATCCCGGCGCCGCACAACCTGCACAACTACGACGAGTTGGGCATGCCGTACCTGCACCGGCCGTTCACCGGCACCGACGATCTCGGCACCTGGCTGAAGAGCTTCTACACCGAGATGCACGGCCTGCTGGACGCCAGCACCAAGGTGATCGCCCACAACGAGTCGGTCGACGACCGGCTGATCGGCATCATGGGCGGTTACATCCGCTGGAGCCGCATGGTCGACGACCCCAACTTGTGCATCACGCTCACCGAGCGGATCGCCAAGCGCCAGCTGGATCCCTTCGCCCGTCAGGTCATCCTGATGGCGCACGAGCTGCGCTGACCCGCCGGCCCGGTGCCGTCGCGTCGCCTACGATGCGGCCATGAGCACCACCCCCGCCAACTGGTACCCGGACCCCACGAACCGCCACCAGCTCCGCTACTGGAACGGCACCGCCTGGACCGACCACGTGAGCGACAACGGCGTGCAGGGCTCGGACCCCGTGCAGCCACGCGGGCTGGACCGGGTGGACAGTGCCCTCACCGTGGGCAACGAAGGCGACCCCAACAAGATCCAGCAGCAGCTGTACGGCGACCAGAAGTACCGCAGCGCCGGCATCCAGGGTGCCGCCTTCCAGGGCGGCGGGTCGATCTTCACCGAGCCCATCCTGGTGGTGAACCAGAAGGCCAAGATCATCGAGTTGAACAACCAGTACAGCGTGTTCAACAAGGACGGCCAGCAGATCGCCGCGGTCAACCAGGTCGGCCAGAGCGCCGCCAAGAAGGCGATGCGCCTGCTCACCAGCCTGGACCAGTTCATGACCCACAAGCTGGAGATCACCGACCCCGCGGGTCGCGTGATGTTGCGGCTCACCCGCCCGGCGAAGGTGTTCAAGAGCACGGTCGTGGTCAGCGACGGCAACGACCAGGAGATCGGCCGGATCGTGCAGGACAACGTGTTCGGCAAGATCCACTTCGCCCTGCAGGCCGGCGGCCACACCTATGGCGCGATCAAGGCGGAGAACTGGCGGGCCTGGAACTTCCGCATCGAGGACCACACCGGCCAGGAAGTGGCCCGGATCACCAAGACGTTCGAGGGCATCGCCAAGACCCTGTTCACCACGGCCGACAACTATGTGGTCCAGATCCACACCCAGTTGCCGCAGCCGCTGAACTCGCTGGTCGTGGCGTCCGCCCTGTCGGTGGACACCGCCCTGAAGCAGGACTCCCGCGGCTTCGGCTGAGGCCGGCCAGGGCCGGCCAGGCCGGTCAGCCGGCGGCCACCAGATCGATCACCACCTGCGCCGGCGCGGTGGTGGCCAGGCACAACTGCCCGCCGTGCACGTCCACCGTCACCGTCGCCGTCGTGCGCGACCACGCCGGTGCGTGGGTGACCGCGGCCACCGGCTTGCCATCGGCGCAGTTCCAGAGGAACAGGCTGCTCGGCGTGCCCATCGCCAGCATCGTCACCGTGTACTGGCCCGAGGTGGCACCGGCGGGCGTGCCGGCGGCGATGGTGGTGCCGGACGGCATCACCCCACCGGGGCGTGAATCGAGAACCCGGGTGGCGTTCACCACGCCCAGCGCGCCGGCCGACGTGCTCCATGTAGCGGTGATGTCCACCACCACGTGCACGGCCTGGGTGGAGGTGATGCACACGCCGGCGTCGTTGGTGCGCACGACGGCCGAGAACACCTGGCTGATGCCCTTGGTGTAGTTGACGATCCACGGCGTGCCACCACACGGCCCGATGGCGAACGCGCCGTCGGCCTCCGGGGCCAGCAGCGTGATGGTGGCCGTCACCGCCTTCGACCCCAGCGGGGTGCCCAGTTTGGACGGCGACATCGAGCGGGTCTCACCCGCCGACATCTTCGACGACAGGCGGGTGTCCAGTGCCCGGCGGGTGACCATCGGCTGCACGCCGGCACCACTGTCGGCCTCGTAGCCCACCACGTACACGCGCAGGTCCATCGCCACGCTGGAGGTGAGGCAGAAGGCCCCGTCGTGCAGCGCCGCCAGCGTCATGGTGACGTTCAGCCGACCGGGCTGCACGTTCAGTACAGAGGTGCCGTCGGGCCCGGTGGCGCAGTCGTGCAGCATCAGGTACCCGGGCGCCGCGGCGTTGCGCGGCATCAGCCGCACCATCGCGCCGGGCGCGTCCGCGGGTACGCCGCCGATCCCGCCGATGGTCACCTTCACAGCACGGCCGGGCACGAACTTGGCGCCGCTCGTGTCGAACGCCAGCGCCGGCGCGGTGAACTCCCACAGCCCGGCCGACGCGCCGCCCGGCGAACTGCCCACGTTCGGCGCCGTGGTCGCCGGTGCCGTGGTGGCCGGGGCGGTGGTGACGGGGGTCGTGGTCGGCGGCACGGTCGTCGCCGGCACGGTGGTCGGCGGCGCGGTGGTCGCCGGGGTGTCGCCCGGCTGCGGCGGCACGGTGGTCACGTTGCAGCCGTCCACCGCCTTCACGATCGGCGTCGGGTTCACGGCCGCACCACCGCCCGGGTGGGCTTCGAAGTGAAGGTGGGGTGTGCCGGCGTTGCCGGTCATGCCCACCTGGCCGAGGATCTGGCCGGCCTTCACGGTGGAGCCGACCTTCAACCCCGGGGCGAACGCGCTGAGGTGGGCGTAGAAGAAGTAGGTGCCGTCGCTGCGGGTCAGCCGCCAGCCGTTGCCGGCCAGGGTGCCCGGCGCGTCGATGTACTGCTTGGTGAGCGTCCCGTCCACCGCGGCGTACACGTACTGACCGGTCTTGGCGATGATGTCGACACCCTCGTGGCTGCGTCCGCCCGACCGCGGCGCACCGAAGGTGTCCGTGAAGTAGCACTTGCCCTGCACTGGGAACTGGGCGATCTGCACGGTGCCGGGCGCCACGGTGGTCACCGGCGCAGTGGATGGCACGGTGGTGCCGGCAGCCGGCAGGCACAACTTCTGGTTGGGGAACAGCGGGGTGCTGAGCGTCGCGCCGTTGGCGGCCAGCAGGTCCTTCACCGGCACGCCGGTCTTGGAGGCGATGAGGTACCAGCCGTCACCCGACACCACCGTGTAGGTGGCGCCCGTGCAGGCGGCCTGCGGGCGGGGCACCACCGACGGCGAGGCCCATGCGCCGGCGGCCGGCGCGAGTGCGCACGCGATGGCCACTGCGAGCCACCAACCCTGGCGTCCGCGGCCTCGCCGCACACCCGTCACCGCTGTCGTGCCATCCAACCTGTCCACCTCCCGGGCGATCGGCCCGCAGAGAGGTATCGGCCGCGGTCCGCCGTCGCTTGAGGCGCGCGACACTCGCGCCATGTCCTCCGTCATCGTGTGTGGCTCCGCCACCTCCACCGTCACCCCCGACCGCGCCGAACTGACGCTGGCCATCTCCCACCTGGCACCTGACGCCGCGACGGCCCTCGACGACGTGGCCAACCGCTCGCAGGCGCTGGCCGCCGTGCTGGCCAACCACGGAGTCGGCACCGCGGACTGGACCACCGACGGCGTGGCCGTGGCCGAGGAGTACCAGTGGAAGAAGGACACCAACGTGCTGGTCGGCCACCGGGCCACCACCGCCCTCACGGTCACCGTGCGCGACGGCGACCTGGTGGGCACGCTGATCCGTGACGCTGTCACCGGCATCGGTGCGTCCGTGCGCCAGCTGGTGTGGCGGGTGGACGCCGGCAACCCGGCTCGCCAGACGCTGCTGGGCGAGGCCGCGGCCGATGCCCGGCGCCGGGCCGAGGCCTACGCCACCGCCCTGGGCTACCGGCTGGGCGAGGTGGAGCTGATCAGCGAGCAGCCCATCGGCCCCCAGCCCGGGCCGGCGCCGTTCCAGCCCCAGGCGCGGGCGATGATGGCCGCCAAGGCCGCCGACGCCGAGGTGGCCACCAGCGGTGGGGTGATCGAACTGTCGGCCGACGTGCACGTGCAGTTCGCCATGCTCCCCGCCTGACCCGTCATCCCGGCCCAGGCCTGCACCAGGGCCATTCGGTACTGCCCCCCGGAGCTACCCGGGGGTAACCTGGCAGTCGTGAAGGGACAACGTGTCCTGGTCAGCGGGATGGGCGGCGAGCTCGGGTCATTGGTGGCCGTGCAGCTCGAAGCGGAACCATGGGTGGGTTCACTCGTGGGCATCGATGTGGACCCTCCGCGCCGCCGCCTGCGGATGGCCGAGTTCCACCTCCTGCAGCCTTCCCAGCGCGAGCGGATCGTGGACGTGGTCACCAAGTTCAACCCGCACGTGGTCATCAACATCAGCGTGTGGGAGCCCGACGCCCGCGCCCCGCTGGACCATGCCCGCACGTTCACCGCGGATGCCACCACGGCCATCATCGGCGCCGCTGCGGAGTGCCCGGCGCTGGAGTCGATGGTCGTGCGCAGCGGTCTGGAGGTCTACGGGCGTGGGCACGGCGCGCTCACCCGCCCCACGGAGGACTCCCCGCTCCGCCCCACCAGCGAGTACGGCCACATGCTGGCCAACATCGAGCGCACGGCGCGGGAGGTCGGTCGCCGGGTCGGCATCGCCGTCGGCAAGTTGCGCCTGGCCCCGGTACTGGGCAAGCACGTGCCCAGCCCGCTGGGCCGCATCCTCCGCCAGCCCGTGGTGCCCTTCAGTGCCCTGGCCGACGCCCCGTTCGCCGTCATCGAAGATGGCGACGCCGCCCGCGCGTTCGTGCGTGCCGCCGCCAGCCGGCTGGACGAGCCGGTCAACATCGTCGCCCCCGGCGCGATCACCGCGCTGCAGGCCATCCTGCGCGGCAAGCGGGTGCCGCTGCCGTTGTTCGGCCCGGAGTGGTGGGTGGCCGCCCGCCTCAGCCATGTGCTCGGCGCCCCGATCCCCGACCATGTGGTGGAACTGATGCACCGGGGCCGCCTGGGTGATGGCAACAAGGCCCGCGAAGTGCTGGGGTTCACGCCACGGCTCACCACCCCGGAAGTCGTCGATCACCTCTATGCGTGGGAGAGCGTCGTGCGGGTCGGCGCGGTGAGGGAGGTCGCCTGATGGCCCAGATCCTCGAGTTCCCGAAGGCGGCGGTCAGCCGTGCCGGCAACGTGATCACCGAGCCCTTGCGGTCACTGTGGCCCACCCACTCGGTGGACGACTACGGCCGCGATCCGCACCTCATCGCCGCGCTCGGCCCGCTGGCCCGGCTGCGGTGGGACGTCAGCGTCGGCGGCACCCATCACCTGCCCACCCGCGGCGGCGCCCTGCTGGTGTGCAACGCCCGGCAGTGGGCGCTCAGCAACCTGTGGGTTTCGTGGGCACTCAGCGAAGCCACCGGCCGCCCGGTTCGGTTCGTCGGCCGCCCGGACGTCGCCCCGTTGGGTGCGCTGCTCCGGCGCGTCGGTGGCCTGCTCGATGACCCGAAGGAAGTGGAAGGGGCGTTGCGCAACCACCAGTTGGTGCTGGTGTGCGCCGACGCCACCAGCCACCCCCGCCACGCCGGTGCGGTGCCACACCTGCTGGTGGGCGCAGCGGTCGTGGCCGGTGCCCCGGTCTTCCCGGTGGCGTCGATGAGTAGTTCGCTGGGCCGTGCCGCCCGCGCCGAGGTGGGGCCGCAGGTCAGGCCGCGCCGCAAGCGCCGCGGCCCGCTGGCCGAAGTGGAACTGGCCGAGCAGACCCAACACCACCTGCAGCGGATCCTCGACGGCTTCGGCGGCATGCAGTCCGGCGTCGCCCCGATCGACTGGCTGGCGGAGGGCTGACGCATGCCGTACGCACGCGCATCCGACGGCATCCGCCTGCACTACGAGGTGCTCGGCCGGGCCGGCGCGCCGGCAGTGCTGATGATCCAAGGCCTCGGCGCGGACAAGCACGGCTGGGACATGCAGCGCATCCCGCTGGCCTTCAACTACCGGGTCATCGCGCTGGACAACCGCGGCGCAGGCCGCAGCGACAAGCCGTTCGGCCATTACTCGCTGGAGCAGATGGCCGACGATGCGATCGCCGTGCTGGACCAGGTGGGCGTGGAGCGTGCGCACGTGGTGGGCGCCTCGATGGGCGGCGCCATCACCCAGTTCATCGGCCTGAAGTACCCAGAGCGGGTGATCTCGCTGACGCTGGCCTGCACGGCCTGCCGCAACCACCCGTGGCGCAAGGAACTGCTGCACGGCTGGGCCACCGCCGCCACCGAGAAGGGCGTCGCGGCCATGACGCGGGAGGCCGCCCGCTGGGTCATCGGGCCCCGCTCGTTCCGCCGCCTGCTGCCTGCGTTCGGTTGGCTGGGGCCACTGGCGATGGGCCGCACCTCGCACGCGTTCGCGTCGCAGGTCAACGCGATCCTCGACGTGGACGACACCGTCGCCGACCGGCTGGGCGAGGTCACTGCACCCACGCTGGTGATGGTGGGCAACCAGGACATCCTGACGCCGCGCGGCGACAGCGAGGAGCTGGCGGAGCGCCTGCCCAATGCCGAACTGGTGGTCATCAGCGGCGCTGCGCACGGGTTCATGGTGGAGCACGCCACCACGTTCAACCGGGTGCTGTTCGACTTCCTCGGGCGGACCACCAAGGCCCACCGGGCGGCGGCAGCCGAACCGGCCGCCGCCGCGTCGTAGGCGCTACTTCGCCGCAGCCTTCTTGGCCGGCGCGGCCTTCTTCGCCGGTGCCTTCTTGGCCGGGGCGTCCATGTCCACGACCTCGGCGCCGGCGGCGTTGCGCTGGATGCTGGCGATGCCCTTCTTGGCGGCCGCCTTCGTCTCGTAGTCCTCGCTGGCAACGGCGATGACCTCACCGTTGCCGGCCTTCAGGCGGAAGCGGAACTTGCCGTTCTTCGCCGTGTAGAGCTCGAACTTGCCTGCCATGGTGCCCTCCTCGGGTCGTGTCGCGCGGCACCCTAGTGGAGCCTCGGCCGACGCCGGTTTCAGACGTCCATGGCGAA
The DNA here is from genome assembly GCA_041394605.1 of Ilumatobacteraceae bacterium. Classification (GTDB taxonomy): domain Bacteria; phylum Actinomycetota; class Acidimicrobiia; order Acidimicrobiales; family Ilumatobacteraceae; genus UBA668. The sequence goes on along the minus strand of JAWKHX010000009.1, from coordinate 199,746 downwards.
GAGGCAGAACGGGTGCCCTTCCGGGTCGAGCATCACCCGGACTCCCTCCTGGGGCTGGTGCCCGGCCAGCGTGGCGCCGGCGGCCACGGCCCAGTCGACACCGCGGGCCAGGTCCTCCACGCCGATGTCGAGGTGCATCATCATCACCTGCTGCCCCGGCCGGCTCGGCCACGTCGGTGGCGCGTAGTTCGGGTCCCACTGGAACTCGATCTTCATCGACCCGTCCGGCGCCCGCACCTTGGCCCACCCGTCGGTGGGCGGATGGTCGGGGCGGGGGCCTTCGAGCGCCACGATTGGCCAGCCGAGCAGCCGTTCGTAGAAGCGGGCGAGCGCCACAGGGTCCGCGGCGTCGAGCACCGGCCCGGTGATGCGCATGCGCGGCCGGTCCATCGTCACCTCTCGTCGGTGCTGGCTGCCGCGGCTGCCAGTTCGGCCTTGCGGGCGTAGGCCCAGCCGGGGCCGCGCAGCACGAAGGAGAGGCGGTCGCGCCAGTTGGTGCTGGCGGCGACGTCGCGGAACATGTCGCGGTACTCGTGGGTGGCGACCTTCCACCAGTTGTAGGTGTGGATGTTGCGGGTGAGGCCGTAGACCACGGGGTCCTCCGCCAACTCCGGCTGGAACGTGCCGAACAGGCGGTCCCAGGTGATGAGGATGCCGCCGTGGTTGCGGTCCAGGTAGCGCTGGTTGCTGCCGTGGTGGACCCGGTGGTGGGACGGCGTGTTGAGGACGGCCTCGGCCGCGCCCATCGTGCGGATGGTGTCCGTGTGGAACCAGTACTGGTAGATCAGGTTGAGCGCCCGCGACGTCTCGATGATCGCCGGCCGCACCCCGAAGCGGGCCGGCAGCCCGTAGGGCACCCACACGCCGAACGCCCCGGCCACCGGCTGGCGCAGCGCGGTGGAGAGGTTGTAGTGCTCGCTGCTGTGGTGCACCACGTGGATGGCCCACTGCGAGCGGATCTGGTGCATGAAGCGGTGGTTCCAGTAGTAGGCGAAGTCCCACCACGTCATCGCGATGGCCCACGGCACGATCCCGTTGCCCATGTCGCGGGCCGCGCCCTTGCGCCGCCACCACCGCGAGGCGCTGGTGAAGTGGGCGGACGTCGCGGCCACGACCGTGCCGGCGCCGGCGATCGCGGCCACGCCGCCGACCGAGGCCACCTTCCGAGCCCGGGCCTTCAGCCGGCGGCCGGCGTCGGTGGCGGTGTCGGCGGTGCGGGCCACACGGTCGGCGACGGTGGTGGCGACCGCGGCGGTCGCGGCCACACCCAGGACCACCTTGCCGATCCTCCCACTCCGGCCGCGGCCCTTGCCCGTGCCGAACGGGACCGTGAAGGAGACCAGGTAGGCGGTGATCGGCCCGGTGAGGCTGAGCACGCCCATGGCCAGGCTGGTGGTGGTGTCCGGCCTGTCGTAGTCCGCCGCCGACGGGCCTTCGACCTCGGCCCGGCGGGCCAGCGCGTGACGCTCCCACGCCATGGTCCCGAAGTAGAGGGGGGTGACGGCCACCGAGAGATCGACCATGCCCCCAGCGTAGGGTGGCGGCGATGATCCCCCACGAGCCTGCGCTGCGCGACCGCATCGTGGCCAACCTCGCAGCCCACCCGCTGCACGAGGTGCCGCAGGGCCGGGAGAAGCGCGCCGCCGTGGCCATCGTGGTCGTGGCCAGCCAGGCGGGCAGCGACACCGTGGACCCGTACCCCGACCTGCCGGAGCGCATGGACGGTGTGCCCGGCGATGTGCGCGGCTACGACGGGTCCGTCAGCGGGGTCGCCGGCGGCGCTGCGTTCCTGCTGTGCCGGCGGGCCGCCACCCTGAACCGCCACGGCGGGCAGTGGGCCCTACCGGGCGGCCGGGTGGACCCTGGCGAGACGGCGGAGGAGACCGCGCTGCGCGAACTGGAGGAGGAGTTGGGCCTGACGCTGGGCCACGACGCCGTGCTCGGGCGGCTGGACGATTACGTCACCCGCTCCGGCTACGTGATGACCCCGGTGGTGATGTGGGCCGAGGGCGACGTGGAGTTGCGCCCGGACCCCGGCGAGGTGGCCCACGCCTACCGCATCGGCCTGCACGAGTTGAGCCGCGATGGGTCGCCGCGGTTCGTGTCCATCCCGGAGAGCGACCGCCCGGTGGTGCAGGTGCCGCTGGGCCGCAACCTCATCCACGCCCCAACCGGTGCCGTGCTGGTGCAGTTCCGCTGGGTGGCGCTGGACGGCCGCACCGGCGAGCGAGTCCATCACTTCGAGCAGCCGGTCTTCGCTTGGAAGTAGCCGCGCCGGTCAGGCGCGGCCGGAGTGGCCGAAGCCGCCGCCGCGGTCGTCGCCGTCGAGCGCCTCGACCTCCTGCCAGGCGACCTCCTCCACCCGTTGCACGACGAGTTGGGCGATGCGGTCGCCACGGTGGATGTGGAACGGCTCGGAGGGGTCGGTGTTCAGCAGGATGACCTTGATCTCGCCGCGGTAGGCGGCGTCGATCAGGCCCGGCGCGTTGGCCACCGTCAGCCCGTGCTTCAGGGCGTTGCCACTGCGCGGCAGCACGAACCCGGCATACCCCACGGGGATGGCGATGCTGATCCCGGTGGGCATCAGCAGGCGCCCGCCTCCGGGGGCCACCACGCCGCTCTCCCGGGCCCGCAGGTCCAGCCCGGCGTCGCCCGGGTGGGCGTACGCCGGCAAGGGAAGTTCGGGATCCAGACGAACGATCGGCACCGGCAGCATGGCCGTCGAGCGTACCGGGGGGTGCAGGTACGCTCGGCCCGGTGAGCGCACCGGCAACTGCGGACGGGGCGGACCGGCGGCCGCCGAGCGTGGACCGCCTGGCCCGGGCGATGGCCGCCAGCGGGCTGCCGCACGCCCTGTGCGTGGCGCTGGCGCGTGACGCGGTCGCCGAAGGACCGGCGGCCTGGACCGATGCCGCCGTGGCGGCCCGCGCGGAGCGTGCCCGCCGCCTCCTCCTCACCCCCGTCGTCAATGCCACCGGCGTGCTGCTGCACACCAACCTCGGGCGGGCGCCGCTGGCCCTCCACCACCCGCCGAGCGCCGTCAACGTGGAGTTCGACCTCACCACCGGCGAGCGTGGGTCGCGCCAGGCCGCAATAGGCGGCCTGCTGGCCCGGATGGTCGGCGCCGAGGCGGCGATGGTGGTCAACAACAACGCGGCCGGGGTGCTGCTGGTGCTCGCCGCGCTGGCCCACGGCCGCGAGGTACTGGTCAGCCGCGGCGAGAGCGTGGAGATCGGCGGCGGCTTCCGGGTGCCCGAGGTGATGGAGCAATCCGGCGCCCGCCTGGTGGACGTCGGCACCACCAACCGCACCCGGCTGGCCGACTACCGCCGGGCGCTGGAGCGCCGCGGCGCCGACGTGGCGCTGGCCCTGAAGGTGCACCCGAGCAACTACCGGGTCGAGGGCTTCGTCGAGGACACGCCCGTGGCGGCCCTCGCCGGCCTGCCAGTGCCCGTCGTTGCCGACATCGGCAGCGGCCTGGTGGACGCCACCTGCCCGTGGCTGCCCGGCCCGCCGCCGGCGTGGCTGGCCGGCGAACCCGGCGCCCGCCAGACCATCGAGGCCGGCGCGGCGCTCGTGACGTTCAGCGGCGACAAGCTGCTCGGCGGGCCGCAGGCCGGCGTCATCGCCGGCCGCGCCGACCTGGTGGCCGCCTGCGCCCGCCACCCGCTGGCTCGCGCCCTGCGGCCCGGCGCCCACGTGCTGCTGGCATTGCAGGACCTGGCCCTCGCCTACCTCGGCGGGCGGGTCGTCGAGGCCGTGCCGTTCTGGCGGATGGTCGCCGCCACCACGACGGACCTGCGCGCCCGCGCCGACGCCATCGTGGCCACTGCCGGGCACGGCGAGGTCGTCGACGCGGAGGCCGTGCCCGGTGCCGGCAGCGCGCCGGGCGTCACCATGCCGTCGGTGGCCGTCCGGCTCGCCGGCGACCATCTCGCCGCGCTGCGCGCCGCCACCCCGCCGATCGTCGGCCGGGTGCGCGACGGGGCGACGCTGCTGGACCTGCGCAGCGTGGACCCGGCGGACGACCCCCACCTCACCGCAGCGCTGCGGGCCGCCCGGCGATGAGAGTCGTCGCCACCGCCGGCCATGTGGACCATGGCAAGTCCTCCCTGGTCCAGGCGCTCACGGGCACCGACCCGGACCGCTGGGCGGAAGAGAAGCGGCGCGGGCTCACCATCGATCTCGGGTTCGCCCACTGCACCCTCCCCCCGGCGGATGGCCGCGCGGGGGAGGACATCAGCTTCGTGGACGTGCCGGGCCATGTGCGCTTCCTGCGCAACATGCTGGCCGGCGTCGGCGGGGTGGATGCCTGCCTGTTCGTGGTTGCCGCCACAGAGGGCTGGAAGCCGCAGAGCGAGGAGCACCTACGCATCCTCGAGCTGCTCGGTCTGCGCCACGGCGTGGTGGCCCTCACCAAGGCCGATCTGGTGGATGACGAGTGGCGCGCACTGCAGGAGATGGACGTGCGCGACCGGCTGGCCGGCACGTTCCTCGCCGACGCGCCGATCGTGCCTGCCAGCGTCACCGCGGCGGGCGGCATCGCCGCCGTCCAGGCGGCACTCGGCGCACTGGTCCGCGACACGCCCGCCGCCATCGACCGCAACCGGCCCCGGCTGTGGGTGGACCGGGTGTTCGCCGCCAGGGGCAGTGGCACGGTCGTGACCGGCACGCTCACCGGGGGCTCGCTCAGCGTCGACCAGCAGGTCCACGCCGGTCGTCGACCCGTGCGGGTGCGGGGCATCCAGTCCCACGGGGAGCGGCACGAACGGATCGGTCCCGGGCACCGCGTGGCCCTCAACCTGGCCGGCGTGGAGCACACCGCGCTGCAGCGCGGGGACGCCGTGGTGGACCCCGCGCAATGGCGCCCCACGCAACGCTTCGACGCCTCGCTCACGGTGCTGGCGGCGCTGGACCACGTCGTGTCACGGCGCGGCGCGTACCTGGCGTACATCGGGTCGGGGGAGTTCCCCGTGCGCGTTCGGGTGCTCGGGGCTGATTCCATCCGCCCCGGCGGCCGCGGCCTCGTTCGGCTGCACGCTGCGCAACCGCTGCCGCTGGTGCGCGGCGACCGGTTCGTGCTGCGCGAGACCGGCCGGGACGAAACGGTCGGCGGCGGCGAGGTGCTGGACGTCGCCCCCCTGCGGCCGGCGTCCAAGGCCCGGCCCGACCACGACGTGGACCGGTTGATTGCCGAGCACGGCTGGATCACGGCCGACGATCTGGTCGCGCTCACCGGCGAGGAGCGCCCCGCGACGCTCGGGGTGTGGGTGGTGGCACCGGCGGCCCTGGCGGCCACCTCCGCCGCGGTGCAGGCCAAGGTCGACGGCGCCGACGCGCTGGGGCTGGACATCGCCACGCTCGACGAGCGCGAGCGCACCGTGCTGGCCACGCTGGACGGGGTGGCGGTGGAGGCGGGCCGGGCCCGGCCGTCGTCCGCCGGTGACCCGCTCGCCGACCATCCGTTCGTCGCCGCGTTGGCAGGCGGCGGGTTCGCCCCGCCCGACGCCACCGGCGTGGACCGTGCCGAGCTGCGCCTGCTGATCCGCCACGGCCTGGTGGTGGAACGCGACGGCCTGCACTGGCACCCGGACGCGGTGAACGACGCGGCGCTAGTGGCGGCCCGCCTCCTGCAACAGCAGCCCGGCGGATTCACCGTCAGCCAGTTCCGCGAGGCACTGGGTGTCACGCGCAAGCATGCCGTGCCGCTGGCGGCCGAACTGGACGCCCGCGGCGTCACCCGCCGGCGCGACGACCTGCGGATCGCCGGGCCGCGCCTGCCGTCAGCCTGACGAGCGGCGGCGGGTGAGCGACTGCACCCGGCGCAGGCCCTTGCGCTTGGCCGGTTCGGTGGCCTGGAGCTCCAACTCCCGCGCCGCCTGGGCAACCTTCACATCGTTGGTGATGATCTCCCCGAACTGGTCCGGGTCGGCCAGCAGCCAGCTGTGCGAACCGTCCACCACCGTGCCCTCCACGCCGGAGGCGACACACATCGCCTCGAACGACTCGCGGGGGATGATGCCGTCCCTCGTGCCCCACAGGATGGTGACCGGCAGGCCGCTGTCGCGCAGCGCCTCCAGCTCACCGCGCAGGTCGGCACGGCGGGCCAGGTTGGCCACCTTCACGACCGCCCGCGGGTTGCGCAGCAGGTTGGGCAGAAGGTCCTCGGCCACCACGGGCAGCACCCGGGTGGCCTGGCGCACGGGCCACACGTCGCCCGGGAAGTGCAACCCCCAGTCCCACAGCGGGCGCTCCGTGATGCTGCGCAGCGTCCGGCCGCTGCGCCAGCTGGAGCCGCCGATCGAGTTCACCAGCACCAGGCCACGCACACGGGCACGATGGTCGTGGGCGAAGCGGGTGGCCACCCCACCGCCGAACGAGTGGCCCACCACCATCGCCGGCTCGTCCACCCCGATGACGTCCAGCAGGTCGGCCACCCACTGGGCGTAGCCGCGCAGCGAGAACTGGCTGCCGGGCAGTTCGGGGGTGCCGCCGAAGCCAGGCATCGAGGGGGCGATCACCCGGCAGCCCTGGGCGGCGATGGCCTCGATGACGTCGCGGTAGGTGTGCTGGCCGAGCGCCCAGCCGTGGAGGAACACCACCGGCAGGCCTTCGCCGGCGTCGCTGTACCCGGCCGCGCGACCTTCCACGAAGGTCCGCCGGTCGACCACGAGCACCATCGGGCAGGCCTGCTGGGTCAGCCCTCGCCCGCGGGCGCGTCGTCCTTGGCGCGGCGTTCGCGGTAGTCCCGCGCCGCACCTTCCACCGGTTCCACCTCCAGCGTGACCCCGTCGATGGCCACCACTTTCAGCGGTTCGCCGGCGGGAATCGGCGTGGCCCGGTTGGTGCGGGCCCGCCACTTGGCCTCGCCCACCTGGGCGACGCCATCGGGGTCGATGGCATCGACGGCCACACCGTCCGCGCCGATCATCCACTCCCGGCCGATGGTGGGTGTGGCGAACCGGGTGCGCACCATCGAGGGCATGCCGACGACGAACGTCAGCGCCACGCCGCCGATCCCCACGATCAGGGTGATCCAGCTGAGGCGGAGGTCCGTGCCCGGCAACGAGTCGTACAGGAACCACGACCCGAGCACGAACGCGACCATGCCCACTCCCGTCCAGAACCGTGGGATGCCGACCTGCACGTCGATGGCGAACGCCACCATGGCGACGACCAGCAGTGCCACGGCGCCGCCACGGGTGGGCAGGGCGGACAGGCCGTAGCTACCCAGCACGGTGAGCGCGGCCCCCACGAACCCGGCCACACCGACACCCGCGGTGAAGAACTCGAAGATCAACAGGCAGCAGCCGATGACGAAGAACAGGTAGGCGATCGGCGGGCTGGCCACCGTGTGGAATACCTGCTCGACGAGCCCGAGGCTGCTGAAGCGCACCAAGGTGCTCATGTTCTGGGTGACGCCCTGGTCGTCCAGTTGGGGCACCACGGTGTCCAGTTCGGTGCCGTTCTCCAGCACCACACCGTCCATCGCCGACACCATGCTGCGCATGGTGGGCACGTCCAGGTCGGCGGGGCCTTCGTAGCGCAGCACGCCCACCGCGCGGGCTTCCTTGTAGTCCAGCGAGCCGTTGCGCATGACGTCCGCCCCCTGGCGGAGGTCCACCGCTGGGTCGAGCAACTCGCCGGTGTGACCCACGTGCGCGCCGGCCACCATCGCAGTGACGTCGGCGACCCCGAACAGCTGGGCGGGCCAGCCGAGCACCCGCGACCCGCGGGCCGGGCCGACCCACAGCCCGATGCCCACGTCGGCGTCGCGCACGGCATGGATGAGCTGCACCATGCGGGCCTCGTCGACGATGGCGCCGCCCGTGTTCATCTGCAGGATGAGGGCCTGCGAGCCGTCCGCCTCGGCCTTGGCGATGGCCTCGATGATCGAGTCCACCGTCACGTCGTCCACCAGACCGGACACCTCCAGCACGTCCACCGGGGCGAGGCCGCTGGCCACATCCTCCGCAGCGCCGCTGTCGGTGGTGACCGGGTCCGTGGGCGGCACGCTGCGGGCCGCTGCCCCGGCTGTGGGCGCGAGCAACGACAGGCCTGCCAGCCCCGCGAGGGGGGTCATGACCAGGGCGATCGCTAACCTGCGCACAAGTGCCTCCGAAGGATCCGCTGCAGTTCCTCACCACCTCTCGTGTTGCCGTCGTGGCCGGCAAGGGTGGCGTTGGGAAGACCACGGTAACGGCCGTTTTGGCGCGCGCGGCAATCCGCTCCGGACTTCGGGTGCTGGTGGTGGAGCTGGACGGCAAGCCCACGCTGGACGAACTGCTGCCGGGCGTGGAGGTGCGCCACATCTCCGCCTCCGCCGCGTTGGCCGAGTACCTGGACACCCACGGCCTGTCACGGGTGGCGAAACGCCTGGCCAGCAGCGGGATCATCGACGTGGTGGCCACCGCCAGCCCGGGGATCGACGACATCGTGGTGCTCGGGAAGATCAAGCAGCTGGAACGCAGTGGCGACTGGGACCTCGTGGTCGTCGACGGCCCGGCCGCCGGTCACGCCATCACGTTCCTGCTCGCCGCCAAGGGTCTGCTGGCGACGGTGCGCGGCGGGCCGATCGCCACACAGGCGACGGACGTCGCGGAGATGCTGGCCGACGCGGCCCGCTGCCAGGTGGTGCTGGTCACCCTGCCCGAGGCCACGCCGGTGAACGAGGCGGTGGAGACGGCGTACGCGCTGGAGGAACGGGTGGGGGTGCATCTCGCGCCCGTGGTGGTGAACGCGGTGGACGACGGGCCGCTGCTGCCCGTGGAGGCGGCCAAGGCCGGCAGCCCTCAGCAGGCCGCCGCCGAGTTCCGCAATGCCCGCCGCCGCCTGCACGCCGACGAGTGCGCCCGGCTGGGCACGGAACTGGCCTTGCCCCAGATCCACCTGCCGATGATGCCCGGCGCGGTCCTGGACGCCGCAGGGGTGGACGGGTTGGCGGCCGCATGGGCGGGGGGCAGCGATGCCTGAGGAGGCGCTGTCGCCGATCCCCGCGCTGCTGGCCGGCGCCGACGTGCTGGTGTGCTGCGGGTCGGGTGGGGTCGGGAAGACCACCACCGCCGCGGCGCTGGGGCTCGAGGCAGCCCGCCACGGCAGGCGCGCCGTGGTGGTCACCATCGACCCGGCCAAGCGGCTGGCCGACGCGCTGGGCGTGCCCGGCGGCCTGGGCAATGACCCCGTGCGCATCCCGACGGGCGCCGTGGACGGTGCAGGTGAGCTCTGGGCATTGATGCTGGACACGGCCACAACATTCGACGGCCTGGTCACGGCCAACGCCGCCGACGAGGCGCAGGCGGAACGCATCCTCGCCAACCGCTTCTACCGCAATGTGGCCGGCTCGCTGTCCGGCACCCAGGAGTACATGGCGGCCGAGCGCCTCCACGCCCTGCACAGCGACCCCCGCTTCGACCTCGTCATCGTCGACACCCCGCCCACGCGCAACGCACTGGACTTCCTGGACGCGCCGGGCACGCTGGCCCGGTTCATCGACCACCCCCTGTTCCGCCTGATGATGATGCCCACCCGCCGCGGCCTGAAGGTGCTGAACATCGCCACCCAGCCGGTGCTGAAGACGATCGGCAAAGTGGTGGGCGGCGACGTGGTGGCCGATGCCGTGGCCTTCTTCCAGGCGTTCGCCGGCATGGAGACCGGCTTCCGCCACCGCGCCGACGAGGTGATCACCCTGCTGCACGGACCGCGCACCCGCTACCTGCTGGTGGCATCACCGCGGGCGGACACGGTGGGCGAGGCCCGCTTCTTCGCCGGGCGGTTGCAGGAGAAGGAACTGGCCGTGGCAGCGGTGGTGGTGAACCGCTGCACGCCGGACTTCGGGGCGCCCCCTGCTCGCCGCCCGCGGGGCACCGCTGCCGCCGCCTTGCACGACAACCTCGCCGAACTGCACGCGACCGCCGAGGTGGAACGCGCCCACGTCGGCACCCTGCTGGGCGATACGGCAATTGCCGACGGCACACCCACGGTGTTCGTGCCCACCCTGCCCAGCGACGTGCACACGCTGGACGGGCTGGCGGCCATCCGGGGCTTCCTGCACGACGGGCCCAGCCGGTAGGGTTCCGGCCGTGCACATCCTCGTCGCTGCCGATGCCGATTATGTGATCAACGACGTCACCAGCGCGCTCGGCGCGCCCGGCACGTCGTTCACCGTCTGCCGGGAGGGGCGCGAGGTCGCCCGCCTCGTGGCCGAGCGTTCCTACGACCTGGCCGTGCTGGATCTGCAGATCGGCTCGATGGGCGGCATGGCCGTCACGATGTCGCTGCGGCTGGACCAGAGCGCCGGCAACGCCCCGTACGTGCCGGTGCTGATGCTGCTGGACCGCCAGGCCGACGTGCACCTGGCCAAGCGGTCCGCTGCGGATGCCTGGCTGCTGAAGCCGTTCGACGCGTTGGCGCTGAAGCGGGCGGTGGCCGCCGCGCTTGCCGGCCCGCCCGCCGACGACCCTGCCGAGGCCGACACAGCCGCCGATTCGGCGGAAACGGCGGAGGAAGAAGCCGTCAGCGCCGGATAGCATGGCGACTCGCTACGGGGTGTAGCGCAGCTTGGTTAGCGCGCCACGTTCGGGACGTGGAGGCCGGAAGTTCAAATCTTCTCACCCCGACCAGCACGAGAGCCCTGGCCGGTCGGCCAGGGCTCTTGAACATCCGGTGGCCTGTCGCCAGGCGCCGGGGGAGGAGCCGCCATGCGCACCGCCACTCGCCGACTCGCCGTCCGCACCACCTCCGTGATGGCCGCCGCAGCCCTGCTGGCTCCGCTGGCCGGCTGTGGCAGCGACGACGAGGCGTCCAAGGGCGATCCGTGCCCAGCGCTCACGGCCTACGCCACCCACCTCGTGCAACTGGGCGGGCTGATCACGGGCATGACCACCACGGCGGACGAGTTGCAGACGGCGTTCAGCCTGGCCACCACCGACCTCGCCGAGCTGAAGGACACCGCGCCGAAGGAGATCGCCGACGAGGTGGCCACCATCACCGCCAACATCGGCCGGCTGGACGAATTGTTCGCCCGGTACAACTACGACCTCAGCACGATGGACGGCGCCCCCGAACTGGACGAGATCCGCCAGCTGCTGGTGGACCAGGAGGCTGCCGTCGCGGTGGACGCGCTCACCACCTACCAGTCGAACAACTGCCCACTCTGACCGCGGCGGGTCGCCGGCCGCGGCTCAGGGGCAGGCGCAGGGCAGGGCGCCGCAGTGGGGGCAGCCGTTGCGGTAGCGCTCCACCGCGAGCGTGAGGTCCACGCCCATCTGGTTGGCGAGCGTGGCCACCCACGCAATGACGTCGCCGAACTCGTGGACCTGCGCCTCGCGGCTGCCCTTGCGGACTGCCTGGGCGAGCTCGCCGACCTCCTCCGCCAGCCACGCCACGGTGGCAGCGGTGCCGCGGGCGCGGTCGCGGTCGCCGAAGGTGCGGTCGATGACGTCCTGCAGTTCGGCGAGATCCATGGGCGGCCGGGGCGTCAGAGCAGCAGTTCGGCGATCTGCACCGCGTTCAGCGCGGCACCCTTGCGCAGGTTGTCGTTGCTGAGGAACAGCGCCAGGCCGCGCCCGCCGTCCACCGAGTCGTCCTGGCGGATGCGGCCGACATAGCTGGGGTCCTTGCCGGCGGCCTCCAGCGGCGTCGGCACGTCCATCAGCACGACACCCGGCGCCGCGGCCAGCACGGCCTTGGCCCGCTCCACCGTGATGGGGTTGGCGAACTCGGCGTTGATGCTCAGCGAGTGGCCGGTGTAGACGGGCACCCGCACGCAGGTGCCGCTGACCCGCAGGTCCGGGATGGCGAGGATCTTGCGGCTCTCGTTGCGCAGCTTCTGCTCCTCGTCGGTCTCCAGGCTGCCGTCGTCGACGTACTTGCCGGCGTAGGGCAGCACGTTGAAGGCGATCGGCTTGGCGAACTTGGTGGGGGCGGGGAAGGTGACGGCCTCGCCGTCGTAGGCCAGGCCGCGGGCCTGGTCCACCACTTCGCGGGCCTGCTTGTCCAGCTCGTCCACGCCCGCCAGGCCGCCGCCACTGACGGCCTGGTAGGTGGCGGCGATCATCCGCACCAGCCCGGCCTCGTCGTGCAGCGGCTTCAGCACCGGCATCGCGGCCATCGTGGTGCAGTTGGGGTTGGCGATGATGCCCTTGCGGGCGTTGGCCACCTCGCCCGGGTTGACCTCGCTGACGATCAGCGGCACGTCCGGGTCCATCCGCCAGGCGGACGAGTTGTCGATGACGGTGACGCCGGCGGCGGCGAACTTCGGCGCCAGCTCCCGCGAGGACGTGGCCCCGGCGGAGAACAGGGCGACGTCGAGGCCCGTGGGGTCGGCCACGGCGGCGTCCTCCACCGTGATCTCCCCGCCCTTCCACGGAAGGGTGGTGCCGGCACTCCGCGCCGACGCGAAGAAGCGCAACTCCTCCACGGGGAAGTTGCGCTCTTCGAGAATGGCGCGCATGACCGCACCGACCTGACCTGTTGCACCGACGACGCCGACTCGCATGGTGGAAAAGGCTAACGGTGGGCCGCGGCGAGCGAGCGGGAAATAACGCTCCGGCGACCCCGCCCGACGGTGTCAGTCGTTCCGGTCGTCGCTGTGTGAGTTGCTGTCGGAGCCGCCGTTGGGCGCGGTGAGTGCGACCACGGTGTCGCCGACCCGCACCCGGTAGCGGGCGTCGGCGGCGGCCAGGTCGATGCCGCCGTTGGGGTGCACGTAGAACAGCGGGATCGCGTCGGGGTGCATGTCGGCGTGCTGCTGGGGGCCGAACTGGTCGGTGAGCTTGGTGGTGCTGACCTTCCACCCCTGCTCCATCCGTTCCTGCAGCGCGGCGTGGGTGGTCTCCAGGCCGAACAAGGGGCGGGCGAACGTCCCGGCCGGCAGCTCCCACCATGCCCGGTGCTCGGGCCTGCCCGGCGGGATCTGGAACACCTGCTTGCGCCCGAGCACGGCGGCGGCATGGCGGGCGGCCAGCGCGTTGAGCTCGTCGTTGCGGGTCATGGCCACGAACGAGGCGGCCTGGTGCACACCGATCTTCTCCCACGTGTCGTCGGAGAACACCGAGCCACGGGTGGTCGGCAGCCCGCTCATCCGCGCCGCGGCCAACTGCCGGCGGTTGAGGTCCACCATCCTCACCGTCGCACCCTGCTTCTCCAGCGCACCGGCGAACGCGATGGCCAGCTCGTTGGCACCGAGGACCACGATCGTCCGCGGCGGCTCGCTCAGCAGGCCCAGCCGACGGCCGAGCGCCTTGCTGCCCAGACCGGAGAGCAGGACGGTGCCGGCGATCACCGTGAAGGTGGCGGACACGAGCTGCTGGGAGTCCTTCACCCCCGCCTCCGCCAGGCGCAGCGAGAAGATCGAGGCGATGGCGGCGGCCACGATGCCGCGGGGCGCAGTGAGCGCGAGGAACACCCGCTCCCGCCGGCCGAGCTGCGACCCCAGCGTGGACAGGAACACGCTGACCGGCCGGACCAACAGCACGAGCGCCACCAGGAAGGCGATGTTGCGCCACTCCAGCTCGCGCAGCGTGTCCAGTTCGATGCGGGCACCGAGCAGCACGAACAGGCCGGAGATGAAGATGATCCGCAGCGTCTCGTTGAACTCCAGCACGTGACGCACGGACACCCTGGTCTGGCTGGCCAGCGAGATGCCCATCACGGTGACGGCGACCAGGCCGGACTCGGCGCGGATCTCGCTGCTGAGTGCGAACGCCCCGATGACCACCGCGAGCGTGGTGACGTTGTGGAGCTGGTCGGGGATGAGGAACCGGCGCAGCGCGATGAAGAGGACGGCGGCGGCGACCACGCCGATGGCGGCACCCACGCCCAACGTCTCCAGCAGGTCGGTGACCACCGAGCCTCCGTCGCCGGACTCGAATGCCGCCTGGAAGACGAGGACGGTGAGGATCGCGCCGATCGGGTCGATCAGCGTGCCCTCGGCTTCCAGCACGGCAGCCAGGCGGCCGTGCAGGCCGATGGACCGCACGATCGGCCCGATGACGGTCGGGCCGGTGACCACCAGCACACAGGCAAGGAGCACAGCCAGGTCCCAGCTGATGTCCAGCAGCAGCCGACCGGCCAGCATCGTCAGCACCAGCGTGGTAAACGCCCCGACGGTGAGCAGCATCCACACCGTCCGCCCGGCCACCTTCACGCCCCGCCAGCCGAGACCAAGCGCACCCTCGAAGAGGATGACCGCGACGGCGACGGACACGGCCGGGAAGAGGAGCTCGCCGAACGTGTCGTCCGGGTCCAGCGCGCCGGTGAACGGCCCGGCGATCAGCCCGCCGGCGAGGAGGAAGACGATCGCAGGCACCCGCAACCGCCAGCCGAGCCACTGGGCGATGACTCCTCCGACGAGCACGCCGGCGATGACGAGGATGGCAGTTTCGTGCACACGGGTCCGGGGGCTCGGGGTGAGTCGGGCGACCCACCGGCGGGTCGCCACACCCTAATAGGTGAGGGGTGACGGGTTCGCCGGCCGCGCATGTCGAACGCGTTCGACCGGCTCAGTCGGCGGCGAGCAACGCCCGAAGGACGTCCGCAGGTGACGGCTCGTCCACCTTTGACCGGCGATCACGGAGCGCGTGTTCACGACGTCGGCTCCAGGCAACACGGTCGGCTTCCGGCAGGCCTCGCGGTGACAGCGCGTCGATGCGGGCGAGAGCAAGTCGACGTCGATCGTCCTCGATGAGCAGCAAGCGGTTTCGGATGACCACGGAGTCCACCAACCGCGTTTCCACCAGGACTGCAACGAAGTCCACGTCCTTCGGTCGCCCGGCGATGAGCTTCGCGACGGCAAGGTCATGAGGATCGAGACACCACCCAACTGCCCCGGAGGCGGGATCGATCTCGGGTACGAGACGGTCCACCCAGCCGTTGGGCAAGACCGACGTCTCGATGGAGATGCCATCGACGTGGAAACCGTGCGTCTCTTGGAAGTACGAGTCCTGCCCGAGTGCGCCGTGGAGGTAGTCCGACAGACGCTCGACCTCGTTCGCTTCCGCCGCGACGGGCATGACATCAACCTCCGCCGACATCAGAAGGCGGGAATCAAGCGCCGCCGGTGGGAATGCCGCCAGGATCGACTGCGAGCCCATCACGACCAGCGCTCCACTGCCACCTTGCTGCGTGAGCACGTCGCGCGCCGCCCGGATGGCGTGATGGAACTCATCCAATCTCAACGGCGGACCTCACCCACCGCCGCGATGCGCTCCGCGTCCGTGAGCACACCTGCGAACGGCGAGCCCTGACGGAGGTCCCGTGCCAGCTGGTCCTTCGAGACCAGCACGGCGGCGACGCTCGCGGGCCCGAGGTCGATCAACTTCTCCCAGAGGTCGATCCAGGTATGTTCGTGGCTCGCGGCCGCGCGCATTCGGGCGAGATTGCGACGCGCCTGCCCGATCACCCGGTCGGGCTCCTCGACGAGCCGCTGAGCGACCGCCTCGCTGACGGCGAGCGAGCGACGTTCCTCGTAGGTCAGCTGAGTGACAACCGCCAGTTCGCACTCCATCGCAGCCAGCACGCGCTCCAACGTGTCGGTGGTGGGATGAACCCTGCCGCGTTCGTAGGAGTTGATCCGCTCACGAGATGTCGCAGCGCGTTCGGCGAGCTGGCCCTGAGTGAGGCCCAACTTCTCGCGTCGTTCACTGATGAGTTCACCTGAGGTCATGCCGAGAGTGTATCGGATCTGATACACCGTCGGAAGGCGTGTTCAGCGGACGGTGGCGACGAGCCACCAGTGGCTGCGATGGCCGCCTTCGAATTCAGGGCTCTACGCGATGAACGCTGGGGGTGTTCGATGTCCCGGGCCGGTTCATAGGGTCCACCAGGGGTGCCGGAGGCCTCGCCATTCTGCGGATTGCGACATCAGCAAGAGCAGGAGGCCTCCGACGTGGGGAACGGTAGTGACGCGGTCGGGGTGGCCGCGCTGTTGGGTATGCACGACTTCGTGGTCACCGCGCAGACCGAGCGTGACGGGGAGGTGTGGTTGGCGATCGAGACCACGACGACACGGCTGGCGTGTCCGTCGTGTGGGGTGTTCGGGGTTGGCAACGGCCGGCGCCGTGTGCTGGTTCGTGATCTGCCGATCGCCGGTCGACCGACCGTGCTGGTGTGGGCCAAGCGCACCGGGCGTTGCCAGGAGACGCTGTGCGAACGCAGCTCGTGGTCCGAGACGTCGTCGTTGATCAGCCCGCGGGCGTCATTGACAGAACGCGCTCGTCGGGAGATCTGCCGTCGTGTCGGTGAGGAGTTGGACTCGGTCGCCGAGCTTGCCCGCGAGTTCGGTGTCGGCTGGGCGACGGCGCATCAGGCCGTGATCGATCACGGCGACCCGCTCATCGAGCACGACGGCCGCCTCGAGCACGTCACCGGGCTCGGGGTGGACGAGCACACCTTCCAACATGCCAACGCCGCCCGGCGCACGCAGATGGTGACGACGTTCGTCGACATCGACCGCGGTCGCCTGTTGGACGCCGTGCCTGGCCGTTCCGGCGACGTGGTCAGGGACTGGGTGAAGGCCCAGCCGTTCTGGTGGGCCGACCAGATCCGGGTCGCGGGATCGACGCGTTCGCCGGTTACGCCGCAGCGATCCGCGACGTGCTCCCAGAAGCGACACTGGTGATCGATCACTTCCACGCCATCCGCCTCGCCTCGGAGGCCGTCAACGACGTCCGCCGACGCGTCCAGCAAGACACGACCGGTCATCGCGGCCGCAAGGGTGACCCGCTCTACGGGATCCGCCGACTGCTGCTGATGACCTGGCGCAACCTCAACGAACGCGGCTGGGAACGCCTCCGTGCCGGGCTCGCCGCCGGCGACCGCGACGGCGAGATCGCCGCCGTCTGGCTCGCCCGCGAACTGCTCTCCGAGGTCTACGCCGCTCCCGACCTCGCAGCCGCGAAGCGCCGGCTGACCGTGTTCTTCCAACACGCCGCCGACGCCAACGTGCCCGAACTGACCCGTCTCGCAAGGACGATCGACCGTTGGCACCGCGAGGTCCTCGCCTACCACCAGACCGGCGGCGCATCCAACGGACCCACCGAAGCCGTGAACCTGCTCATCGAGAAGATCCGCCGCATCGGCCACGGCTACCGCAACTTCAACAACTACCGACGCCGACTACTCCTCGGCTGCGGCATCCAATGGACTACCCTCCCCACCCGCAGAATCCGAGGCCGCCAACCAGCGTTCATCGCGTAGAGCCACATAACCCCGTGTCCAAGAAGCCGGGCCACGTTGACGGTCGGTGATCCTGAGGCCGGTAGCGGACCAGTTCGGGTCGTAGCTGGCGGTGACGCTGAGTCCGGTCGTGGTGGTCGTGGCGGCGATGAGTTCGATGATGGTGCGCGTCACGCGGACCCCTCCCAACCCCCAGCTCACCCAAACCCCACAAGGCCAACCTCGATCAACCCACCCACACCAGGGTCAGGAGAGCCCAGAATGGTGGGCCTCCGGCACTGTGGCGGATCCTAAGAAGCGGCCGCCGTTGCCGAGGTCCCCAACGTTCATGGGTTGAGCTGATGGGCTCGCCGGTTCACCGCGGGTGAGCCTGACCTCGCTGAGAATCGCGCCGAGCCGCAGGCTGGTGTCAGCCTGGGGTCTGCAGGCCAGGGATCACGGTGGTGGTGACGGTGGGACGGTCGCCGAGGAAGCCGTACAGCGCATCGGGGACGTCGTCATGGTCTGGGGTGAACTGCAGCAGCGTTGCCCGCATGCTGGCGCTGAGGTGGCACATCCCCTGGTTGCACGGGTACATCGCCGCATCGCTGGCCAGGAGGACGATGCCGTAGAGCACGTCGGCGAGGACCCGCAACGGGGCAGCGCGAGGCGAACGCAGCGCCAACGGCTCCACCGCCGACAGCGCATCGTCACACCCGGTGGAGACGGTGCGCAGGGTGGTCCGCCAGTGGTCCTCGGTGATCTCCTCCTCGGCTGCCAGCCCCTGTGCATCAACCCACACCCGGAAGCACTCGTCGACCTGTGCGGCGTTCGCGGCGGTGATGGTCGTGCCGGCGGACTCGGTCGGGTCTGCTGGCTGCCCGGACGGGTCGATCGAGACGCTCCACGAACCGAACGACCGGATCTCCACGAGGACCGGGCCGGCCGGCATCTGCTCCACGCCCGAGTAGGGGCCGTTCAGCTCCGGCACGACCGATCTCCCGTCCTCGGCACGCACCTGGAACACGCCGGTGGCATCGGACGTGATCGTGGCCGTGCCGCCCGTGCCCTCGTACCGCACCACGGCATTGCCCGAACCGGAGAAGTCATCACCCGCCGACGGCACGTCGAGGTCGCCCAGCAACTCGATCGTCCACTGTCCGTCGGCCTGCACCCGCAACATGCCCACCTCGTCCAAGGGCGTGGTGATCAGCTGCGTCCCGTCGTAGGGGTGGCCGGGCAGCGCGAACGCGACGACCTCCACGGGTTCCCCCGACTGGTCCACCACTGCCACCGAGAACGCGTGATCCCCCGAGTGGGTCGCGTGCACCACCACGCGATCGACGCCGGCCGGATAGTCCACGTCCAGCGAGCCCTCGCCGCGGAGCACCAGTGGCTCGTCGGCGGGGGCGCTCGTCGCGGCGATCGAGGTCGGTCCCGACGTCGCCGCGGCACCTGCGGTCGACCACGGCACCGCCGACCCGGTCGTCGGCGGGGTCGATTCCGACGCGCACGCACCCAAAGTCGCCAACAGGCTAATCATTGCGGCCGTCCACGTGGACTGACTGCCGAATCGAGACGGAAACCTACGGCTTCTGCTCACGATCTCACCTCCGAATATTGGTGTCGCTCGCCTGTTCAGGGTTCGATATTGCCCGGCTAGGGACAGAGCGTCCAGTTGTGTACAACCCCCGCCTCGAATCCGAGCTTGAAGGGGTTTGAAGCATGTTCTTGTTGGAAGGAGAGCGACGCGTTTGCCTCCCAGCCATTCCACTCAATTCCACGATCATCGCGGCTGTTCTGAAAAGAAACCTGAGCAGGGCCCACACTCACACTGGCAAAGACCACGGTTTGTTCAGAACCACACTCTGGAGCATCGTCGGGGTCGTATATTAGTTGAGGGGTTCCGTAAGCAAGGCCAAAACCAGGCTTGATATAGGGGCCCTCGCTAGAGATCCCGATCTCCAGACAGACGATGATACAAAAGCCCGTGCTAACACCTATTGTCCACGCCTCGTCCGGTACTGGCATGATGACTATGGTGATGACACCGTCCTTCGACAGTACGCGCGTTGTCACTCGTGCTCCATTGGTATCGACCAAGGAACCGTCCCCCTGATCGAACAAGAAGTCCTCCGCGACTTGCTTGTCGAGCTGGCTGATGAAGTTCGATAAGACGAACAGATAAAAGATATTGTAGTGCCCCGAGTTGGCCTGTTGCGTCCAGTTGGCCTGGCAGGTGCGATAGCGATCGACGCATGCTTCGGTTTGCTGCCGGAGGTAGGTTGGATCTTCTTCCACCTCGCTGGCGTATTCCTTGAAGCCTGGCGACTCCGCAATCGCATTGGTCACCGCTTCGTTGCAGTCACCCGGGCCGCACTCCCAAAATTCCATTCCGCTCGGATCTGAGAACCGGATTGGACTCAGATTGCCGTAGGCGTATGGCGTTCCCGTCTCGCCAACTAGCGGGTCAACGCTGATGAACGCTGCGATAGGCGGATCGTAATAGCGGAAGTTGAGGTAGGTGAGGCCGGTGGCGTCTTCGGGTTGTCCGAGGTATCCGTGGTCGGTGTTGGTGTAGGGGGTGGTGTTGCGGTCGCCGCCGTACGGCGTGTATCGCTTCCGCCCTGGGATGGGCGGGCTGGGTGTGGTGGCTGCGGGGGCTTGACAGATGGTGCTGTTTTGCATGTTGCCGCAGTTCCAGGCGATGGTGGCGGTGCCGCCGTTGAGGGTGGTGCGGGTGGCGACTTGGGTGCCGGCGATGGAGATGTAGCGGGTGACGGTGGTGTTGGTGCCGTCGTAGCCGATTTCCATGTCACCAAGGTAGAGGGTGACGGTGCTGCCGTGTTGGCGGATGAGCCGCTGGTTGCTGGTCGTGTACAGGTAGGTGTCGTCCACGCTGCTGAATCTCCCTGGGATGGTTGGAGGCTCCTGACCTTGGAAACGAGGATGGAGTCATGCCACATGAGATGTCGCCTGGGAAGCCAACGACGCGTCGCTATAGCGAGGCGGAGAAGGAACGAGCGGTTCGGGCGGTGCGTCAGCTTCGCAAGGAGTTGGGCACCGATCACGGGACGGTGAAACGGGTCGCCGATCAGCTCGGTGTCGGTCCGGAGACGCTGCGCGGCTGGGTGCGCCAGGCTGAGATCGATGCCGGGGTGAAGCCCGGGGTCACGTCGGTGGAGGCTGAGCGGGTCCGCCAGTTGGAGCAGGAGAACCGTGAGCTGCGCCGGGCGAACGAGATCTTGCGGAGGGCTTCGGCTTTCTTCGCGGCGGAGCTCGACCGCCCATCGAAGTGATCGTCGAGTTCATCGACGCGAACCGTGACGAGCTCGGGGTCGAGCCGATCTGCAAGGCGTTGCAGGTCGCTCCGAGCACCTACTACGCAGCCAAGCGCCGTGAGCTGGCGCCGTCAGCGCGGGCGGTGCGCGATGCGGTGATGATGCAGATCCTGATGGTGTTGTGGGTCACGAACCGCAAGGTCTACGGCGCGCACAAGCTGTGGAAGGCAGCCATCCGTGCCGGGCACAGCACTGGCCGTGACCAGGTGGTCCGTCTGATGCACCGGCTGGACATCGAGGGTGTGTCGCGGCGACGCAAGAAGGTGTTCACCACCCGCCAGGACCCTGACGAGGTGCGTGCACCGGATCTCGTGAACCGGAACTTCACCGCTGATCGGCCCGACGCGTTGTGGGTCACCGATCTGACCTACGTGCCGACACGGTCCGGGATGGCCTACGTGTGCTTCATCGTGGACGCGTTCAGCCGGCGGATCGTCGGCTGGCGGGTCGCGTCGCACATGCGCACCGAGATGGTCCTCGACGCGCTCGAGATGGCCCGCCGTTCACGCGGCAACCGACGACTGATCGGCCTGGTCACACACTCGGACGCCGGCTCCCAATTCACTTCGGTGCGCTTCACCGAACGACTCGACGAGATCGGCGCCAGACCATCGATCGGCACCGTCGCCGACAGCTACGACAACGCGCTCGCGGAAACGACGAACGGTCTCTACAAGACCGAGTGCGTCTACGGGCCAGACGCCCCCAGGCCATGGGCCGACGTCGATGAACTCGAACTCGCCACCCTGTCATGGGTGCACTGGTTCAACGAAGACCGCCTCCACAGCCACTGCGGCGACATCCCGCCCGCAGAGTTCGAAGCAGCGTTCTATGCTGCCCAACAGCCCACCCCACTCGGGGTTGGAAACCAATAACCCGAGCCTCCACCAGACCCAGGGCGATTCAGACGCCGATGTCCCCGTCCGGCCCGACCATTTATGGGAACTCCTCGGGCATGACCCCTCCGCGTGCCCTGACGGGTGTCTACCAAATCTCGCGGCAATCCCGTCAACGACCCGGAGCTTTGGGTCGGAATCGCCGAACACCGTGGCGTTCGACGATCCTTCAGCCGAGGTGGGACGAGAGGGTCGCCCTCACGGTCGGCGGCTCCCGGGCGACAGACCTCCGACGCCCGCAACTCACCAGGAAGCCGCTCTGTTGAAGGCTTGCGGCAGGGCCAACCGCTCATGAGGCACCTGGCCGGCGGGGGGGTTTCACCAGAGTCCTGTCACAGACGCTCGCCAAGCGCTCGATTGCGCGCCCAGCAGCCTTCCTGCGCCGATCCACGCTCGCCCAGGGTGCCACCCGGGTCTGGCTCATTAGAACGACCTCACCCATCGGCGTCTCTGCAAGGATGACTTCCTCACGTCCGTTGTGTAACGAGCGATAGCGCAGCCCGAGCAGGCTGGCAGTTGAGACGATCTCGCGCCTGCCCAACTGTCGAATGCACCCTCCAGACACCAACACAGTGGCTCTGCGAAGGGTGATCAGCGACGGTATCGACCCAACAACTGCAAAAGGTATGAGCATCAGAAAGTTCTCGGCATCGACGCCAGACACTGTCCAGAGTAACGCAAGCACAACGAAGACCACCAACGGCGTCAGCCGCCACAGAACAGTCGCAGGATCAAAGATGACAAGCCGCCTCTCAGACATCGCTCTCCTCATCGGACGGCGGAGGGAAGTCTGAGTACTGCTTCGTAAACCATGCCAGGATCCGTGGAACCAGCTGTTCGACAAGCATGTTTCCCGTGGCGGCGGCGCCGTAGTTCGAGAGGGAGGAGATCACACCAATCGTAAGACGTTCAGCGCCAAATGCCCTAGCAGCCCTGAAATTGAGAAACCCAGTTGTCGCACCGAGAAAGAAGCCTTCTGCCCCTTCGCCGATCAACTCGCTAGCGGAGATGCCGTCGCACTCGCGATACATACAGTCCATCAGTTCCTCGGCGCCGACATTGGTCGCCGCGCCAACAGCTCCAGCGGCGATCATCACGCAGCCAACACCTGCGGACGTGCCACAAATCAAGGCGCCGCCTGCCACCGCCAGGGCCGAGACACCGAGGTCCTTGAGAAAGCCTACGAACTCCTCAGAGGAAACGAAGTCCCAGAAGTCGGAGAGCAGGGTCGAACTCGGCACGCACCCGTACGCTTCGCAGAAGACCCGCATCTGGGCCAGCGTGGCTTGCGAGTCGACTGGGGCGTCGCCGTCTGTCAAACAACCCGCGCACCCTCCCCCGTATCGTGGTCCGGTGTACACCCATTCAGTTCGGGTGGAAAGCGCATCGGTCGACGAAGGAGGGCTGTCACCCTGGCCGTACTCCGGCGCCTTGGGTTCGAACATGGAAGCCCAGCACTCACTATAGGGGACCCCGATCTGGCACCCAGGATCCAGCCCGCTGGGGTCGCTGAGCGTGGTGGGGTTACCGTTGGCGTACAGGTACGGCGTCCCTGTCGTTCCGACGAGTGGGTCGACGGTGATGAAGGCTGCGAGTTGGGGGTCGTGGTAGCGGTTGTTGAGGTAGGTGAGGCCGGTGGTGTCTTCGGGTTGTCCGAGGAAGCCGTGATCGGTGTTGCTGTAGGGGGTGGTGTTGCGGTCTTCGCCGTAGGGTGTGTACCGCTTCCGCCCTGGGATGGGCGGGCTGGCGTTGGTGGCGGCGGGGGCTTGGCAGATGGTCGAGTTTTGCATGTTGCCGCAGTTCCAGGCGATGTTGGCGGTGCCGCCGTTGAGGGTGGTGCGGGTGGCGACTTGGGTGCCGGCGATGGAGATGTAGCGGCTGACGGTGGTGTTGGTGCCGTCGTAGCCGATTTCCATGTCACCAAGGTAGAGGGTGACGGTGCTGCCGTGTTGGCGGATGAGCCGCTGGTTGCTCGTCGTGTACAGGTAGGTGTCGTCCACGCTGCTGGTGTCGTAGCCGGTCAGGCGTTGTTGGGGATCGTAGGTGAGGGTGTCACCGTTACGGCTCACCATCGCCCCGACCGTGTTGTAGCTGTAGCTGCCCGAGGTTTGGCCGGTGAGCGACAGGACAGCGTGTTTGGTGCTGCTGTAGCCCCAGGTGGTGGTGGCGTTGCCGTTGGCTTTGTCGGCGCTGCCGGTGATGCGGTTGATGTCGTCGAAGGACCAGGTGCGGTCGTAGGGGCTGGTGGCGCCGCGGGCCGTGATGTTCGTGCCCGTGCTGGTGGCGCAGCCGACGGTCTCGTTGCCGTCACCTGTGCCGGGGGCGGTGTGGGCGCGGACGAGCCGGTTCCATTCGTCGTAGACGAAGCATTCCTTGATGTTCGAGCCGGCACCGCCGGGTTCGAGGCCGCGGTCCTCGATGACGGTGACGTTGCCGACCGCATCGCGGGTGTAGCGGTCGTATTGGAACCAGGTGTTCCCGGTGAGGTCGGACGGGGTGGTGTCCCATCCGGCTTGGATGGTGTCCAACATCCCGGTTTCGAGGTCGTAGCCGTAGTGGCGCACGAGCGCAGCGCGGGTGGTGTAGGTGGTGGTGCGGGCCAGGGTGCGTTGGGTGGTGCGGCCGAGTTCGTCGTAGGCGGTGGCGGTGACGTACCAGTCGTCGGTGTCGCTGCCCCACATCATGTCCGCCTGCCCGTACCCGTCGTAGTGGGTGCCGGTCGCGTAGGTGTTGGTGCCGGGGGCGGTGTTGACGGAATCGACGAGCAGGTGACCGCCCTCGTCGTAGGCGAAAGCCCGGTTCCAGGTGCCTTCCATCGAGTCCGGCAACGGTGAGAAGTCGGGGATGATCGTGTAGGTGGCGGACACCTGGTAGCGGTTCGTGTACTCGTACACCCCCGACTTGTACTCCTTGCCCAACTGCCACGACACCTCTTCGGCCAACATGCCCTTGCCGTTCGTCGCCGTGTCATAGGTCCACACCGCGAGCTTCAGATTGCTGTCAATCAGCGGGATGTCACCGAACTCGTCGTAGGTGGTGCCGGACCAGCGGAAGGTGGGCCGGCCGAGGGCGTCGTAGGTGGTGTTGATCGTGTTGCCGACCGTGCTGATGGTTTCGCCGGTGCCGAACACGACCGCGTCCTGGGTTTGGGTGATGTTGCCGTTGCGGTCGTAGGTGAAGGCCGAGTTGCCGGCGTTGGGGTCGGTGGAGGTGACGGTTCGGCCCAACAGGTCGGTGAGCACGACGGTCTGGTTGTTGGCGTCGTCAGTGACGGTGGTGGTCAACCAGCCGGAGCGGGTGATCGTGTTGCCGGTGTTGTTGGCGGTCTCGTTGTAGCTGTAGCTGTAGGTGGTGATCGCTCCGGGGTTGGTGAGCCCGGCGGCGGTGGGGGCGGTGGTCCCGGTGTAGGTCCTGATCTCGGTGGTGCGGCCACGGCCGTCGACGGTGGTGGCCCGCCACGACCCGACCTGCGGTTTGGTGATCGTGGTCGTGCCCAGGTATTCGGTCTGGGTGGTGACCAGCCCGGTCCCGTCCCAGGCGACCGTTGCCGCGGTCACCCGGTTGGCGGTATCGAACGTTTGGGTGGTGGTCCGCAACTGCGGACTCGAGGGCACGGTGGGCCAGGTGGCGAACCCGTTCGACCCGGTCACCGTCGTGGCCCGGTCACCCGGTGTCGACCAGCCGCCCGTGGTGTTGTCGACGATCGCGAACGCGTCGATGCTGGTGACAGGGTTGCCGCGGTCGTCGGTCAACCCGGCAGTGACGATGATCTTGTCCTGTGTCGGTGAATGCGTCTGTGTTTCGCGGGTGCGGCCGTTGCCGTCGATGTAGGCGGCAGCCTCCAACCGGATATCGGTGGCGGCGGTGGTCCCCGACTGCAGGGTGGAGGTCCACACGATCGCCGGGACCTTCGCCGTCCGTGACCCGTCCGTGTACCAGCCGACGTCGTAGCTGAACTTGACGGTCGGCACCTCACCCGTGGTCCCGGTGAACCCCGGATAGGTGGCACACGGGTCACTCGACCGGCTGCCCGAGTTCAAGGGCGCGTAGACGGCGATCAGCCGGGACAGGGAGTCGTAACAGTAGAAGGTGGTCAGATTGTTCTGATCCGTCGTGGTCGCCGGGAGTCCGTCGGCCGGACGCAACACGCTCGTGGTGGTCATCGACCCGACCGGATAGGTCGCCTGGTTCGGATACCCGTAGGTGGTGTTGAACGAGAACGTCGTCGTGTGCGCCTCGGCGTCCGTCATCGACGTGATCCGCCCCGCACCATCGAAGGTCTGCTGGGTGTACACCCAACGGTCGAGGTCGTCGGTGGCACCGTTCCAGTTCTTGATCCTGGTCATGCTCGCGGTCGCGACCGGCTTGAACCCGGCCCCCAACGACTGCGAGATCGCATTGTTCGCCACCGATCCCGACGCATAGGCGTTGTTGTTGTAGAACGTCTTGGCGACCGCGGTCGGCTGCGACCCGCACGACCCGGCGGCAGGGTTCGCCCCGTTCAACGGATGCGACGGCTGGGTCCCCAACGCCGCATAGCCGGCCGTCTGGGCGACCAGGTTCATCCACCCCGGACTCGTGCTGGTGGGGGCTGTGCTGGCCGAGATGTACCAGGTCTTGGCACACGACTCGTCCCCCGAGGTGTCCAGGAAACCGGTGCTGTTCACCGTCACCGTCCGACCGAGCGAGTCGACGGAGGTGTCGACACGGCTGTCCCGCCACGTCGGCGACAGGACCGTGCCGTCACGGAGCCGCTGATAGGTGAGCGTGATCCGCCACTTACGCGACGACTTCGCCGCCATCCCCGTCTTCACCACCACCCCCGACTGAGTCTGCGTCCAGGTCGACTGGTAACGCGACGCCGACAGATACGAGCTGCCGGTGCCGTCCATCTGGAACGACTCGAACACCTGCCCCTGCAACCAGTCCTCGTCATAGATGGTGCCCGTGAACCCCTCACTGCTCGTCGTCCACGTCTTCGACAACGTCACCGTCTTGGTCCCCGACGCGGCCTTGTCACCATGCATGCCCTGATAGAACACCTGCTTCGTCACCGTCTTCGTGCCGCTGGTGCCGACAGTCGTGACCACCTGCCGATACCCACGCCACTGCCCCCACGACACGTCATCCACACCAGGAGTGTCGACCCACCAATCGGTCCCGTCGTGATGCCACGCCGCGTCGCTGTACGTGTAGTCGTAGGTGACAATCGGTGACACCCCATTCCCCGACGCGCCGTACGGGTTCGTCACCAGATCCCGCACCTCGACCTTGTCGACCACCCACCGCCGGTACACACCCCACCCGGCGCCACCACCGCTGAACGACGCATACATCGGGAAGCAGTTGGTCGTGTTCGTCGACCAGTTCGGGTTCGACAGAGAACACGTCGGCGACTCGTAGGACACCTTGATCTCTTGGCCGAGGGCGTCGGTGATCCGGGCGATCCGGTACTGGTTCATGTACGGCACCCCACCGGCGGGGTAGCCGTCGCGACGGTTCTCCAACGGCGTTCCTTCGAACCCGGTTCCCAGATCCAACACCGACGGCGTCGACGGGATGTTCGAGGTCGGGGTGACCCGATAGATCGCCTGCAGCCACAACTTCTCGTTCCCACCGTCACCCGGGTCGGGGAACTCGTGATACAGCCGCCACTGGTTCACATCGGTCCACGTCGTCCCGTTGGCGGAGGTTTGGGTGGTGATCACCGCCAACCGTTTCGTCTGGAAGAACGACACATCCTTGAAACAGTTCCCCGACGGGCAGTACAGGTCCGTCGGGACGTCGGGATACGAGGTGCCGTTCGCGTTCGAGATCGTCGGACAGTTGGTGTCTTGCGCCGTGTACTTCTCACCCACGCAGCGCTTGACGTAGGTGAACACGACCCGGTCTCGCCAGGTGGTGATCGACGCGTTCGGCATCTTGCCGTAGTCGATCTCCGACAGGACTGCGTTCAGGTCGTAGTTGACGGCCGAGTAGCCGGAGCCCAGGGTGCGGGCACGGTTCTGCTCGACCGTGTACTTGTAGACCATCACGTTCCCGAACGGGTCCTCCACCTTGTCCAACAGCCACCGGTACGGCATGTCATCACACAGACGGTTCGCCCGCCCATAACACGGGAACCCGTAGGTGAGACCACGCAGCGGGCGGACCAACCGCGAGTTCTGGCCGTCGTCCTCGCGACCGAACGTGTACACCATCCCCTCCGGAGTCGTCACCGTCCAGTACTCATTCACCCACCAATCCGAACCCGTCGTCTTACGCTCCACCAGCCAATCCGGGTCGTCCTTCAGCCGCCACTGGGTGAAACTGTTCTGATCCGACACCGACCCGTTGATCGGCACCAACTCCGAGGCGTGCCCGTTCAACGAGATCGTCGCGTTCTGCACATACCAACACGAATCCGTCGTCCCGCCACCGATCCGGGAATCGGTGCAGGGCAGGTAGCGGCGCTCAATGAACCCCTGCCCCGCCGACAGGGACCAACCGAGGCCGACTTCGCCGGCCTGCGAGTTCACACTCGAGGTGATCCCATCCACCCCCGACGAGTCATACGACAACGCCACCGACGGACCCAACCCGTTGAACGCCGGCGGGGTGGCGATCGGATACGAATACGAGAACGAACCATTGTTCCCACCCACCTGCCAGGACCCCGAGTTCGACAACGACGTCGCCTGGAACGACCCCGCCGCCGACGCCAAACCCAACGTCGACCCGTCACCCGTGAACAGACCGGCGCGCGACGCGCCCGCAGGCGCCTCAGCCGGCTGGCCACCCAAATGGACCGTCGCGGTCAGCGTGCCGGCCTCGAAATCATTCGACACACCGGTGAGTGGGATCGGGTTGCCGCACTCCTTCGCCACCACCCGGGCGACCTGCGGGTCGCACTGCCACTCCACCAACTGCAGCCGCTGCGACCACTCCGCACCGAGCGCCCAACGGAACTGGGAATAGTCCACCGACACCACCACATCAACCCCGCCCTTGACGGTCACATCCGCAGGCGGCGTCACCCCAAACGCCAGGATCTCACCACCCAACTCGGACACCGTCACGGCGTCGAACGACGCCACCTGCAACGCAACCGGTGCAGGCTCCGCGGGTGCGGTCGTGTCGCCCGTGGTGGTGTCCACCACCACCCCGCCATCCACCCTGCCCGGTGTGGTATCGGCGAGACGGAACGACACCGGCAGACCCTCCACCATCGCCGCCCGGCTCGGACTGTCCGCCGTCACCGACGTCGAGACCGGCTCAGGAGTGCGGACCTCCTTCAACTGGTAGGGCACATCCACCGGTGCCGACAGATCCGGATCAACCAACCCACCACCAGGAGGAGCCGGCAACGACTCCTCAGCAAACGACTCCGGCGTCGCCGCCAACAACCCCGGCACCGACGACACCGGGTTCAACAACCCGACCGTCACCGCGCTCACGATCAGAAACCGAACACGCCGCCAGTGTGTGTGTGACATCAACGCCCCCACATCCCCAAGAACCGAACACCCGCCCGGATCACGACGGAAGGTACACCTGTCGCCACATCACGTCAACGAACTCTGACTACATTCTCTCTACTTCGTCGAACTAAGGGACAGTTCGAAGTACACACAGTGGGTCGCGGATCACTCTGCCTGCTCGCGGATGACCTGTCGCTGGCACCCGCCGAAGGGCCCTCGAGCGCCGACCTTACGCCGGTCCGGCGTCAGCGGACGGTGGCGACGAGCCACCAGTGGCTGCGATGGACGCCTTCGAACTGGCCGTCGGCGGTGCCGGGCACGGCGAAGCTGCGGCGGCGGGGAGAGCGGAAGATCGTCACGTCCTGCAGCAACGAGCCCACCTCGTCCATCACGTGCCCGGGGGCAAGGCGGTTGGCCTGCCAGCCGAGGCGGGTGGCGAAGCGGCGCTTGGCGATGACGGGGCCGATGCGCGGCAGGCGCCAGGTGGCCCGCACCACCTTGCCGGCCGGCCACAGCACGGCGTCGCTGGGCACCCAGGTGCGGAAGTTCAGCGCCACATGGCCACCGGGGCGGGCCACCCGCACCGCGTCGCGCACCAGGCCCAGCGCGTCGTCACGGTGGCAGTGCTGCAGCGTGATGTAGCTGAACACCAGATCGGCGGAGTCGTCGGGCAGGTTCAGCGTGCGGCCATCCGCCACATGGCTGGTGCGCAGGCGCTCCGGTCGGCCGAACTGGGCGACGGTTTCGCGGCAACGCTCCAGGAAGGCGGCGTCGAGGTCGCAGGCGACCACGCGGGCGAAGAGGCGGGTGAAGCTGGCGGTCATCCGGCCGATGCCGCTGCCGATCTCCACCAACTCCTGCTGGGCGACCTGGTCGCCGTAGAGCCCGAAGGCGTGCAGGTAGGCCACGGTCTCCTCGTCGCCGGTGGCCACGAAGTCGGCCAGGCTGCGGTGCTCCTTGTTGTTGAACACCCAGCCGGTCTCGCGGACAACCGCGTCGGCGGAGTGCTCCTGCTCGGAGGCGGTGCCGGCAGCGTTCCAGGGGACGTGCTGGCGGCGGGGACTCATCGGCACAGTCTGGCAGGCGTCACTTGCGCTCGGGGAGCGGCGCCGAATACGCCTGGCCGGAGTCCAGCCCGAACGCGGTGTGCAGGGCGCGGGCCGCACGCTCCAGGTCGGTCACGCCCATCACCACGCTGATGCGGATGGTGGAGGTGCTGATCATCTGGATGTTGACGCCCTCGTCGGCCAGCGTGCGGAACATCTTGGCGGCGATGCCCGGGCTGGTCTTCATGCCGGCACCCACCAGGCTGACCTTGGCGATGTCCGGGTCGCGCTCCACTCCGGCGGCGCCGATCTCCGCGGCCACCCGAGCCACGATCGACTCGGCGGTGCCGAGGTCGGCCTTCGGCATCGTGAAGCTGATGTCGGTGGTGCCGTCGTGGCTGGTGTTCTGGACGATCATGTCCACGTTGATGTTCGCCTGCGCCAGCGGCTCGAACAGGGCCGCCGAGATGCCGGGCCGGTCCGGCACGGCCACGATCGTGACCTTGGCCTCGCTGGTGTCGGTGACGACGCCGGAGATGATGGGGTCTTCCATGCTGGGCTCCTGTGAGGTGACCCACGTGCCCGGCTCCCAGGTGAAGGCGCTGCGGACGTGGACGGGGACATTGTGGTTGCGGGCGAACTCGACACTGCGGAGGGCCAGCACCTTGCTGCCGGCGCCGGCCATCTCCAGCATCTCGTCGAAGTTGACGTGCTGCAGCTTGCGAGCCTGGGGCACGATGCGCGGGTCGGCGGTGAACACGCCGGTGACGTCGGTGTAGATCTCGCAGCTGTCGGCGCCGAGCGCGGCAGCCAGTGCGACAGCCGTGGTGTCGCTGCCGCCGCGGCCGAGGGAGGTGATCTCCTTCGCCGTGCTGATGCCCTGGAAGCCGGCGACCACGACGACCTTGCCGTCGGCGAGCGACTCGCGCACCCGGTCGGCCTTGACCTCGAGGATCTTGGCCTTGAGGTGGTTGGTGTCGGTGACGATGCCGGCCTGGCTGCCGGTGAAGCTCTTGGCCTCCACGCCGAGGTCGGCGAGGGCCATGCACAGCAGCGCCATGGACACGCGCTCGCCGGTGGTGATCAGCATGTCCATCTCCCTCCCCGGCTGGGTCTTGGAGACGTCGTTGGCCAGCTTGATGAGGTTGTCGGTCGCCTTGCCCATCGCGCTGGGAACCACGACCACGTCGTGGCCGTGCCGCTTGGTGATGGCGATGTTCTCCGCCACCGCACGCATGCGATCCGGGTCGGCCACGGAGGTGCCGCCGTACTTCTGGACGATCAGTGCCACGGTTGGTAGAGGCTAGCGACGGGCGGGCGTGTCAGGGCAGCGAGATCTCCTGCGGCAGCAGGCCCGACGACGCTGGCAGCCACACCCGCAGTGTGTCGTAGTCGTTGTGCAGGACCACGCCGCCGTACAGGCGCAGCCAGTGGTACTCGCTGCCAGCGCAGCACTCCGTCTCGAAGTCGACGTCGTCGCCAAACTCCTGCACCAGGTCCCCGCTCGTGGCGTCGAGAATCCTCCAGATGCCGTCGGTCTGCAGGAGGATGTGCCCACCCGCCACGAAGCCGATCGTGCCACTGCGTTCGTACACCGTCGCGCCTGTCGAGCTGTCCAGCGCAAACACCTGATCGGCGCTGCATGAGAACGAACCCTCGATGTCGCCAAGCGTCACCGTGCACACCTGGACGATCTTCAGCCCACCTGCAGTTCCCACCACGAAGTCCGCCGCGTCGGCAAGCACGAGGTCGTCCCGCCGCCAGGCGACGTTGCCGGCGGTGTCCGTGGCGACGATGCCGTCGAGCAGGTTGCCCTCATAGCCGACCTGAATGGCCGCTGTCTGCTCGTCGGCCCGCCAATCAACGGCGGGAATGGGCTCGAAGTCGTCCGGAGCGGACCCGGTGGTGATGCCGTCGATCGTGCAGCTCACCCACTTGACGGTGCCGTCGAAGCCGACCATGGCCGTCATTCCGCCGTCGGTCTCGGTGTCGCCGGAGGAGATGAGGGTGAGGACGACGCCATCCGCGGTCACCTTCGACGAGACGTAGGGAACTCCAGGACCCCGCAGGACGTCGTTCAACGCGGGAAGGTGGATCGTCAGGACGGGCTGCGGCTGCAGCGGACCGAAGGACCCCTCGGCCCCGGCCGGGAGCAACGGCCCGCCGGCGCTCCCCCCGTCCTTCGGTACGCACGCCGGCTCGAAGACCGGGTCGTTGAGTGCCACACCCGTCGTAGGTGGAGACGAGGGCGCGGCCGAATCGCCGGGCACCGTCGATGCGCCGCTGGCGGACGAGTCGACCGGGAGCGAGGACGGGTCAGGCACGGTGGCGGGGGTCGTGGTTGCAGTGCCATCGCTGCGCGTCGCCACGTACACCGCGCCGGCCCCCACGGCGAGGACGACGGCCGCGGCGACAAGCCACGTCCCCCGTCGCCCGCCGGGCTCCGGCACTGCGGTCGGCGACGACGCCGGGACGGGCGCCAGCGACGGGCGCGTTCCCGCCCAGACGTCGAACTCGTTCGACGGTGGTGCTGCCCTCGTGGCGGTGGGCTCGGCCGGCCAGGCTTCCGCGATCTCGGCTCCCAGCTCGCGCGCGAAATCGGGGCGCGGCCTCACCTCTGGGCCGAAGTGCTCGCGGATCCAGCGGCCGGTGGTCAGGGACTCCCGGCGCATTCGGTGCAGCGCCCGCGACATGACGGATTCCACGGCGCGGTCGGTGGTGCCGAGCGCCTCGGCGATCGCGGTCACGGGCATGTCCTCGACGTATCGCAGCACCATCACGGTGCGCGCCCGCACGGGCAGCTCTGCGAGCAGGCGGACGGGCACGTCATCGAGCGCTTCCTTCGGAGTCGCTGGAGCCGTGTCGGCAGCGGCCATGCGAGGCTGCTCGCGGCCTTCGGCCCGCCAGCTGTCGATCCAGCGATGCCGAACCGAGCGGCGCAGGTACCCGTACCCGACCACGCTGACATCGCCACGCTGCGCCCTCGCCAGCAGGCTCATGTAGGTGTCGCGGACGATGTCCTCTGCCACCGCCCGGTCGGTGCCGGCCAGCAACCCGGCGTACCCGTAGAGGTCGCGGACGGTCGATCGGTAGCAGGTCATGAAGCCCTGCCCGGTGGAGACGTCCCATTGGTTCACGCTCACAACGACGTCACCCACCGGGCCGAGCGCGAGTGTCTGAGGACATCGTCAGAGAACAGTAACAGCCCGCCGCAGCCACGTGCCACCACGTGCCAGGGCACACCGCTAGCGTCGCCCAGCGTGCTGCACCGCGGGCTGGACGCCACCTATCCGGAGGAAGTCCGCCGGCGCATCACCCTCCTTACGTTCGCCCGCACGGCAGCAAACGGCTGCTTCCGCTTCGCCCCGCCGTTCCTCGCCACCATCGCCTCCGGGCTCGGCGTGTCGCTGGACACGATCGGCATCGCCGTCGCCATCAGCGAGCTGTCCGGCCTGGTCTCGCCGATCACCGGCCACCTCGCCGAACGCCTGCATCGGCGCACCGCAATGGCCGTCGGATTGGCCGGTGTCGGGGCGGGGGCCGGGCTGGCGGCCGCCAGCCACCACGTGGTGATGTTCGCCGCGGCGCTGATCGTCATCGCCCAGAGCAAGGTGATGTTCGACCTCGGCCTCGGTGCATGGATCAGCGACCGGGTGGCCTACGAGCGGCGCGGCCGGGCACTGGGGCTGACCGAGACGTCGTGGGCGATGGGCCTGCTGCTCGGCGTGTCCGCCATGGGGCTGGTGACGGCCGCGTCGTCGTGGCGGGCGGCCTACCTCGCCGGCGCCATCGCAGTGCTGGCGATGGCTGCGGCCGTCTCCCGCACCGTGGCCGGCGACCCGGCGGAGGGCCACGAGCACGCCCGCGCCCCGCGGCCGGCCGGCGGCCTGCGGGTCCCCACCGCCGGATGGATGCTGGTGGTGGCGGCACTGTGCCTGATGTCGTCCAGTCAGATGCTGTTCGTCACGTTCGGCAGCTGGCTGAAGGACCACCACGGCTTCCACGACGCCGGCGTGGCGGCACTGGCCTTCGGTCTCGGCGCCGGCGAGCTGTTCGCCTCACTGTCCGCCGCCCGGTTCTCCGACCGCTGGGGAAGGAACGGGCCGGCGCCACCGGGGCGCTGCTGATGGTCCCGGCAGCCGCCCTGCTGGCCGTCACCCACGCCACCCTCGGCCTCGGCTTGCCCGCGCTGGTGGTGGCGATCGCCGCGTTCGAGTTCGCCATCGTCAGCATCATCCCCCTCGGCACCCAGATGGTGACCGGCGCACCGGCGTTCGGCATGTCCGTGATGCTTGCCGCGGGCACGCTGGGCCGCGCCCTCGCCAGCATCCCGGCCACCCGGCTGTACACCCGCGAGGGAATGGCCTGGCCGGCCGTCCTGTGCGCTGTGCTCGCGGCCTGCTGCGCGCTGGCCCTCCGGGGGGTCGCGGTCCTTCGCCGCCGGTGAGCGACCACACTCTGCGGATGCCGTTCACCCTTTTCGCCCACCAGGTACCTGCGGTGGGGATCAAGATGGCCCGCCCACACTGGTTCGACGGCACGGCACTGTGCATCGGCTCGATGGCGCCGGACCTGGCCTACGCCGTCAGCGGCTACACCCACGTGGACACCCACGACTGGGACGGGCTGGTGCTGGTGCTGCCGCTCGCCCTCGTGCTGACCGTGATGGCCCGATGGGTGGGGTACGGCACGGTGCCGGCGCAACTCCCGGACCTCGGACGGTTCCGCCTGCACTCCTGGGGGGTGGCCTGGCGACGGCAGCCGGCCTGGTGGGTCACGATCGTCGGCGTGGTGCTCGGCGTGGCCACCCACATCGGGCTCGATGCGTTCACCCATCCGGGCCGTGCCGGCGTGCGCTGGCTGGGCTACGACGATGTCACGGTGACGCTCTTCGGGCACACCGAGCCCCTGGCGAGCGTGTTCCAGTACCTCGGGCACACACTCGGCTCACTGGCCGGTGCGTGGCTGCTGTGGGAGATCGGCCGGCGACGCATGCTGGAGCGCTGGTACTCCGGGCAGGACGTGGAGGCGGCGCGGGCCGTGCGCGTCAGCGCCCGCGGGCGCGTGGTGTTCTGGGCCGTGGTCGCCACCGGTGGCGCGGTCGGCGTCGTCTGGGCAGCCGGCGGTGGGCGGCTGGAATGGTTTGAGCGGCCGATCCTGTGCCTGGCGCTCGGCGCCGTCGTGGCCAGTGCCCTGCCGTGGTGCCGCCCGTTCAGCGCTCGCGATCCAGCAGTGCCCTGAGACGGGCGACCTCTTCCAGGGCGGCGGCCGCTGCGGACTCCGCGTCGGCCGCTCGCTCGAGAGCATGTTCCATCGCGAGCACCTCCGCCTCGAGGGTGCCCCAGCGGTGGGTGCCATCTGGATCGTGCACCACGAGGTCCAACCCGTCGGTACGAACCTGCACGCCCGTCGCAGCGCTGACATGGCCGCGCTCTGCGTCGGGCACGCGGGCCAGGTGGACGCCGTCTCGCACCCACACCTGCAAGGTCCCGGCTTCGGGGTCGAACATCCAGTACTCGTCCGCACCGTGGCGGTCGTAGAACTCCAGCTTGCGCATCATCTCCGCCGCCGTGTTGCTCGGCGACAGGACCTCGACCACCAGCGCCGGGTGGCCGCCGTGCTCCCATTGGCGGTAGCTGCCCATCTCCCGCACGTGCGGGATGCGGGGCATGCCCACGATGACGATGACATCGGGAGCAACGACCGTGGTGGGGTCGCCCTCCACCGGGTACCAGAAGTTGTCGCCGCCGACCACGACACCGGGCTGACCGCGCAGGACGCGGACGAACCCGGTCTTCAGCATGTGGATGACCTCTGCCTGCAACCAGCTCTCCGCCATGGGCGCGCCGTCGCTCTCCGGGTAGACCACCGGGCGCTGCGCGGAGGATGGGACTGCCGTCACGACCATGAACCTACTCCTCTCGAAAATGGGGCGTTGGGGGAAGCCGCACGACCGACGGTACGGGGAGGGTGCGCGAGGGTTTCTGGACAGCGCGTGGCGGGGGCCCGCGGGAGTCCGTACCATGCGACCGTGACACAGGTGCTGCTCGTGGAGGACGACGAGCGGATCAGCCAGCCCCTGCTGCACATGCTGGGCCGGGAGGGCTGGGCCCCGCTGCATGCCGCCGACGGGGCCGCCGCGCTCGCCGCGCTGGCCGGCACCACGCCGTCGCTGGTGCTGCTGGACCTCAGCCTGCCGGACGTCGACGGCCTGGACCTGTGCGCCACCATCCGGCGCGACCACCCGACCCTGCCGATCGTGATGCTCACGGCGCGGGCGCAGGCGGTGGACGTGGTGGTCGGCCTCGGCGCCGGCGCCGACGACTACGTCACCAAGCCGTTCCGCGTGGCGGAGCTCGTCGCCCGCATCCGCGCCCGGCTTCGAGCCGCCGAGGCCGCCGAAGCCGCTGCGGCAGGCACCCAGGCGCCCGCCACCGCCACGCCCGGCGACGGGCTCCACGTGGACGCCGACGCCAGGCGCGCGTGGCTGGACGGCGAGGAGCTGGCACTGACCCCGAAGGAGTTCGACCTCCTCGCCTACCTCGCGGCCCACCCCGGCGTGGCCCTGCGCCGCGAGCAGATCATGAGCGACGTGTGGGACGAGCACTGGTGGGGCAGCACCCGCACGCTCGACACACACGTCGCCGCGCTGCGCCGCAAGCTGGGCGACAGCGGCGACCCGGCACGGTTCATCACGACGGTGCGAGGCGTGGGCCTGCGCTTCGAGGGCGCCTGAGAGGCCCGGGCCTGCCGTGCGTCGCCGCCTGATCTGGGGCACGATCGCCGTGATCGCGGCCGTCCTGCTGGCGCTGGTCCCGCCGGTCGTCATCCTCCTGCGCCGCGCCGCGGAGCGCGAGCTGGAGGTCCGCCTCAGCAGCCAGGCGTCGGCCGTCAGCATCGAGATCGCCGACGAACTGCTGGCCGGGGAGGTCCCGAGCGTCGGCGCCATCCAGCCGCTCGTCCAGCCCGGCGACGAGCTGGTCATCCTCGACGCCACGGGTACGCAGATCCTCCACCTCGGCGAGGACGTCGGCGACGGGATCACCGGGCGGGCCGCCGGCCCTGCCGGCACCACCGTCGAGGTCCGCGTGGCCCGCGAGGCGCTCGACCGTCGGGTGCGCACCCCGCTGCTCGCGCTCGGCGCGTTCGCCCTCGGCAGCATCCTGCTGGGCGCCGCGCTGGCCTGGTTCGTCGGGCGCCGCCTCACCCGCCCGCTGGACCAACTGGCGGTCACCGCCGCCCGCCTCGGCGACGGCGACTTCAGCGCGCCCCCTCCACCTCCGTCCAAGCTCCCGGAGATCGACGGCATCGGGGCCGCGCTCCGCGCCAGCGCCGCGCGCCTGGACGACATGCTGACCGCCGAGCGCAGCTTCACCGGCGACGCCACCCACCAACTGCGCACCGGGTTGGCCGGCATCAGCCTGCAGTTGCAGATGCTGCTCGACGGCACCAGCGCCGACGGGTCGCCCGGCGACCCGGTGTCGCACGCCGCGGCGACCGAGGCGCTGCGCCAGGTGGAGCGCCTCACCGGCCATCTCGACGAACTGCTCGCGCTCGCCGAAGGGGGCGCCGGCCGCCAACGCGTGTCGTTCGACCTCGGCCGGCTCGTCGCCCACCACTGCCAGGACTGGCGGGCCCGGTTCACCGCGGCCGGGCGGACCCTGCACGTGAACGCCCGGCCCGGTTCCGTCGCGGCCACGCCCGGACTGGTCGGCCAGGTCGTCGACGTCCTCCTGGACAACGCGCTACGCCACGGCGCCGGCACCGTGACCGTGACCGTCGACGACGTCGGCGTCACCGTCGCCGACAGCGGCAACGTGGAGCCCGGCTCGACCGCCGGCTGGTTCACCGACGCAGCCCCGGGTGCACGCCACGGGCGGGGGCTGCCGCTGGCTCGGCGGCTGGTACGCGCCGACGGGGTGGCCTCGACCTTGCCGAGACCACCCCCGTCACGTTCCGGGTGACCTACCCAGCGTGTAGCGCACGGCCCGTCCACGGGGGCGGGCACGGGCGGGTCAGGCCGTGTGCGACCCGAGCACCACACTGAGGTCAGTGGAGGACCCGTTGCGGAACACCGTGACCGTCACGGTGTCGTCGGGCTGGTGCTCGGACATCACGGTGGCGATGTCACCCGGAGCGGCGACGGCCGTGCCGTCGATGGACACGATCACGTCACCGGCCTTGATGCCGGCGACCTCGGCCGCCGACTCCGCCGTCACGCCTTCCACATAGACCCCGCCGCCGGCCGCGACGCCCAGGCGCTGGGCGAGACCGGCGTCGATCGAGACGGTCTGCACGCCGAGGAAGGCCTTCAGGTGCGGCTGGCCCGTCGACAACTCCTGCAGGATCGGCAGCGCCGTGTCGAGCGAGATGGCGAACCCGACGTTCTCGGCGTTGTTCGCGCCCGCCGTGTTGATGCCGACCACCTCGCCCGCGGCGTTCAGCAGCGGGCCGCCGGAGTTGCCGGGGTTGATGGCGGCGTCGGTCTGGATCAGCCGGGCCAGGTGCTCCCCGTTGTTGGTGTCGATGGAGCGGTTCAGTGCCGAGATGATGCCGGCAGTGGCCGTGGGGCCCCCTGGAAGAGCGAGCGCGTTCCCCACGGCCACCACCGGGTCACCCACCCGCACATCGGCAGCAGTTCCGATGGGCAGGGGGATGAGACCGTTCGCGTCCACCTTCACCACGGCCAGATCGTCGGTGGCATCGGTGCCGACCACCGTGCCGTCCTTCGTCGTGCCGTCGGCAAGGGTGACCGTGACGGTCGTGGCGTCACCCACCACGTGGGCGTTCGTGTAGATCAGGCCGTCGGCGCTGCCGACGAAGCCGGTGCCGGTCCCCGTCTCGGTGATCGGCTGCTGGAAGATGTCGGTGCCGGTGATCGTGCTCTGGATGCGCACCACGGACGGCGTGGTGGCCGCGACGATCGAGGCCACATCGATGCCGGACCCGGTCCCCGAGACGGTGGGCGCCGACGCCGCACCTTGCGAACGGGCAGCCGGCAGAACCAGCCCCGCGGCCACCACGCTGTGGTCACGGGCCACCAGTCCTCCGGCCACGCCTCCGGTCAGCGCGGCGCCGGCGGCGATCACCACCGTGGCGAACACCGGAACTCCCCGCCGCACCGGCCGCCCGCCCGTCGAGGGGGAGGAAGGGGGTGCGGGCGCCGGTGGCGGCGGGGTGGCCTGTGCCCCGTGGGTGGGGGCGGGCAGTGCTTCGAGCATCCGGGTGTCCATCGGTGGAACCTCCTGGATCACACGATGCGCCCCGGCATGTCAGCGGCACGTCACGTCCCCGCGAGCGTCCTGCAAAGGTTCACACCTGGTCTGTGTCAAGAACCCCGACGCGACGGCCCTGGTAGACGGCCGACAGCCTTTACGTAAAGGCGGAAGGGGGCGGAGTCAGCGGTAGGCGTTGGTGATGGGCGGGCGGCGGTCCTTGCCGAACGCCTTCGGCGTGACGCGCACGCCCGGAGGGCACTGGCGGCGCTTGTACTCGGCGATGTCCACCAGGCGGCAGACCCGCCGCACCACGGCCTCGTCGAAGCCCATCTCCACGATCTCGCCGGCGGTACGGTCGTCCTCCACATAGGCGGCGAGGATCGGGTCCAGCACCTCGTAAGGCGGCAGGCTCTGGTCGTCGCGCTGGTCCGGCCGCAGCTCGGCGGAGGGCGGCTTGGTGAGCACGCTCTCGTTCACCACCTGCCGGCCATGACGGACGTTGACGTACCGGCACAGGTCGTACACGCGGGTCTTCAGCACGTCCTTGATGACGGCGTAGCCACCGACGGAGTCGCCGTACAGCGTGAAGTAGCCGACCGCCATCTCGCTCTTGTTGCCGGTGGTCAGCACCATCCAGCCGAACTTGTTCGACAGCGCCATCAGCGTGGTCCCGCGGATGCGGCTCTGCAGGTTCTCCTCGGTGAGGTCGGCGGCTCGCCCGTCGAACGACGGGGCCAGCATCTCCAGCAGCGACCCGAACGCAGGCTCGATGGCCACCGTGCGGCAGTCGATGCCCAACTGCTCGGCCAGGGCGTAAGCGTCGTCCTTCGACCCGTCGCTGGAGTAGCGCGACGGCATGGACACACCGTGGACGTGCTCCGTGCCCAGCGCGTCCACCGCCACACACGCCACCAGCGTGGAGTCGATGCCGCCGGACAGGCCGATGACCACGTCGGTGAAGCCGTTCTTGCACACATAGTCGCGAGTGCCTAGCACCAGCGCCTCGTAGAGCTCCTCGTCGGCGTCGGGCAAGGGGGCAGCGGGTGGGGGCAGCGCCGGGCCGAACCCGTCCGGCGCGTCGCTGACGTGCACGAGGCGCATCGGGTCGATCGTGCGCCGGCCGCGGGGGTCCAGCAGGCGCTTGCGGTAGACGGGCTCCACCACCAGATCGGTGATCAGCAACTCCTCGGTGAACAGCGGTGCCCGGGCCACCAACTCGCCCTCGGCGTCGAACACCATGCTGCCGCCGTCGAACACCAACTCGTCCTGCCCACACACCTGGTTCACGTACGCCAGCGCACATGACGCGTCGGCGGCACGGGTGGCCAGCATGCGCTCCCGCGTGGCGGACTTGCCGGCGTGGAACGGCGAGCCGTTGATGTTGATGTTCAGCTCGGCGCCACCCGCCGCCTGCTCGGCCAGCGGGCCGGTGGGACTCCACACGTCCTCGCAGATGGAGATGCCGACCTTCACGCCGCCGATCACGTACAGCTCGTACGGGTCGCTGGCGTCGCCCGGGGTGAAGTAGCGGGCCTCGTCGAACACGCCGTAGTTCGGCAGGAGGCGCTTGCGGTACGTGCCCAGCACCTGGCCGTCTGCGCACACGGCGGCGGCGTTGTAGAGGTCGCGGTCGGCGGCCACATAGCCGACCACCGCCACGCACCGGCCGGTGTGGACCGCCACCTTGCCCAGCGCCGCCTCGTTGGCGGCCACGAAGCCGGGCTTCAGCAGCAAGTCCTCCGGCGGGTAGCCGGTGACGGCCAACTCCGGGAAGGCGACGATGTCGCAGCCGGCGGCCTCGGCCCGGTCGTACGCGGCGCAGATCCGCGCCACGTTGCCGTCCAGGTCGCCGACCGTCGGGTTGATCTGGGCCAGGGCCAGGCGCAGGCGTCTCACGAGCAGCAGGCTAGTGGCGCGGCCGCGCCGACCCCGGGCGAGATGCGCGGTCAAGCGCTGCGCCGCCCGTGCCGATGCCGTACCATGCGTCTCTGCGGGCGCAGGGGAAAGCAGGTTCACGTGCGCCGTCTCGCCGTCACTGTCGCCATCGCCACCGTGTGCTCCGTCACGGGGCTCGCCACGCCCGGTGCCGCCACACCCGCCGGCGCCAGCGCACCCCCGCGGGCCGAGGGCACGATCGGCGGCGGGTTCACCGGCTTCACCGACACCTCCGTCGCCTCCGTGTCCGGCCCCACCACGGTGGTCGGCCTGCCCGACGGCCGGGCCGTGATGCTGGAAAAG
This sequence comes from Ilumatobacteraceae bacterium, assembly GCA_041394605.1. Classification (GTDB taxonomy): domain Bacteria; phylum Actinomycetota; class Acidimicrobiia; order Acidimicrobiales; family Ilumatobacteraceae; genus UBA668. Next base: position 158,393 of record JAWKHX010000009.1, on the reverse strand, counting down.
CAGGGCCGGGTGCGGATCATCCGCGACGGGGTGTTGCTCGGCACGCCTGCGCTCTCCATGACGGGCGAGGTGTGCAGCAACAGCGAACGGGGCATGCTCGGCTTCGCCACCGACCCGGACTTCGGGGCCAACCGGATCGTCTACCTGTACTACACCCGCTACAGCGCCTCGGCCCCGGGCGGGTGCGTCAACCGGGTCAGCCGGTTCACGATGACCGGCGACACCATCCCGCGCAACAGCGAGGTCGTGCTGCTGGACAACATCGGGTCGCCGGCGGGGAACCACAACGGCGGCGACATCGAGATCGGCAACGACGGCTACCTGTACGTGGCCGTCGGCGACGGTGGCTGCAATCCGCGGGACCCGATCGCCGGCAGCGGCGACTGCGCCGGCGGCAACACCGCCGCTCAGGACCTCAGCCTGCTCAACGGCAAGATCCTGCGCCTCGACCGCCTCACCGGCGCACCGGCCACCGGCAACCCGATCAGCGGCCCCGGCACCACCACCTGCGGCAACCGCGGCAACACCCCCCTCACACCGGGCACCTGGTGCCGAGAGATCTTCGCCTGGGGCCTGCGCAACCCGTGGCGGTTCGCGTTCGACCCCAACACCGGCGCCACCCGCTTCTACATCAACGACGTGGGCCAGAACACCCGCGAGGAAGTGAACGAGGGCGCGTGGGGCGCCAACTACGGCTGGCCGGAACGGGAGGGCTTCTGTGCCCAGGGCGCCAACACGCCGTGCGCCGGCCCCGCCCCCGGCGACAACTACACCCAGCCCGTCACCGACTACTCGCACAACAACGCCCGGTCCGACTTCGGCGGCGAGTACGTCACCGGCGGGGCGTTCGTGCCCGACGGCGCCTGGCCGGCCGAGTTCGACGGCGGGTACCTGTTCGCTGACGGCAACCCCGGGCGCATCTTCCTCCGCCCCAAGGTGCTGCCGCCCAACCCGCTCGCCGTCTACAGCAACCCGTTCGTCACCGGCGTCGGCGGCGTGTCGGACATCGGCTTCGTCTTCGAGAACACGGGCTGGTCGCTCTACTACGTGAACTCGGCCACGGGTGAGGTACGCCGTGTCCGCCCCACCCAGACGGCGGCGCCGGACAGCGACCTGCTGCACTATGCGCCCATCGACCCGGAGCGGGCGTACGACAGCCGCGACGCCGGCGCCGACACGGGCCGGGTGCGGGCCGGCACCAGCCGCCTGGTGAAGCTGGCGAACGGCCAAGGCGATCACCGTGCCGCCCTGGTGAACCTCACCTACATCCGCCCGCAGAGCAACGGGTGGGTGGTGGCGTGGCAGCCGCGGACGCTGCGCCCAGCCAGTTCCAACATCAACGGGCAGACCAACCAGGTGGCGGCCAACGCCTCCGTGGTGCCGATCGACGCGGACGGCAACCTGCTGCTCTACAACAGCACCACCGCGCACCTCGTGGTGGACGTGCTGGGCTTCTTCGACATCGGCGCCACCCCGGCGGCCGGCCGCTTGACGCCGATGGACCCCGAGCGCGCCGTGGACACCCGCAATCCGGCCGGCGTGGGCAACGACTACAACGAGTCCTCCACACCCGACGGCACCGTCATCCAGGTGCCGCTGGAGAACACGTTCGTGCCCACGGGCACCAGCGCCGTCGCACTGATCGTCACCGCCATCTCCCCCGCCGGCCCCGGCGCCGGCTACGTGGTGGCCCACCCGGCGGGCAGCCCGTTGCCCGTGGTGTCGCACGTGAACGTCAGCGGCAGCAACGACCGCCGAGCCAACCTGGTGATCGTGCCGCTGGCCGAGGGCACGGTGGAACTGCTGCTGCACGACGTGCAGGACGTGGTGGTGGACGTGGTCGGCACGTTCACCGGCAGCGGGGCCACACCGTCCAGCGTCGGCCAGTACCGGCTGATCGCCCCCGGCCGCGCCGTGGACACCCGCCAGAACCAGCCGTTCGGCCGGCTCGCCGCCGGTGGCACAGGGACGGCGGACCCGTCGATGGTGCCCGCCAACGCGCTCGCCGTCACCCAGAACATCGTGGTGGTGAACACGTCGGCCATCGGCTACGGCACCACCTACCCGGCCAACCTGGTCACCGTGCCGCTGGTGTCCAACGTGAACGCGTCGGGCGCCGGCCAGGTGCGGGCGGCCATGGCGCTCACCCGGCTCAGCCCTTCCGGCGAGCTGGCGTACTACACGTCGATGGGCACCGACCTGGTGGTGGACGTCACCGGCTACTTCGTGCAACCCAGCAGTTGACCGCCTGGCGCGACGCGCCACCATCCGGAGGGATGCCCCCAGTACGCTGACCATTCCGATGACCGACGACGGCCCGCTCGACGACGCCGCGGTCGCGGGAACCATTGCGGAACCGCCGCTGCGGCCTCGGGCACCAGGCGTGCTCGGCATCGTCGCCCTTCCCGGTGTGGCCCTGTGGCGGCGTGCCCCGGTGGTGGCCGCGCTGCTCGTGGCCGCCGGCGTCATCTTCCCCTTCTACGGCGCAGTCCTGCTGTTCCAGCACCGCAGCGACGTGGTCGGCCTGTTCGGCGACCAGGCCGCACTGCGCTTCCTCACCATGGTCGGCATCATGGCCGTGGTGGCCCGCCTGGTTGCCGTGTGGCTCACCTCCGACCGCATGCCGCACGCGGCTGACCGTCGGCGCCTGCGCACGGTCGGCTCGGCCGTGGTGATCGGCCTCGCCCTGCCCACGGCCTTCGGCATCTACCGGATGGAGCAGGCCCGCGGCCTGGTGGAGGAGATCACCCAGGAGTCGCCCACCGCCGGGCGGGTGACCGTGGCTGAACCCGCCACCGACCCCTACGCCGAGGAGTTCCAGACCGTGCTGCTGCTGGGCAGCGACGAGGGCGACGACCGCGTCGGCCTGCGCACGGACTCCATGATCCTCGCGTTCATCCACACCGAGACCGGCCGCACCGCGCTGGTGTCCGTGCCGCGCAACCTCACCGGCCTGCAGTTCCCCCCTGGCAGCCTGCTCGCCGGGCGCTGGCCGGACGGCTACGACGACGACGAGCAGGGCCTGCTGAACGCCGTCTACGCCAACGTGGAGAACGACCCCGACCTGGTTGCGGCGTACGGCGACGACGTGGCCGACGCCGGCGTGCACGCCGTGATGGAGGGCCTGAGCTACACGTTCAACATCACCATCGACGACTACCTGGAGGTCAACTCCTGCGCGTTCGTCGGGCTTGTGGATGCCATCGGCGGGGTCACCATCACACTGCCCACCGAACTGCCGATGCCCAGCAAGATGCGCTGCTCCAACTACCGGCTGGACCCCACCATCGGCCCCGGACCGGTCTTCATGGACGGCACCAAGGCGCTCGGCTACGTGCGGTCTCGCACCGCCGACAGCGACTACCAGCGGATGGAGCGCCAGCGGCTGATGATCCAGACCATCGCCGACACGGTGGACTTCGGCGACGTGCTCACCAACTTCAACGAACTTGCCGACGCGGTGCGCGACAACATCCGCATGTCCATGACCTGGGACGAAGTCCGCCTGCTGATCTCCGTCCTTCGCGACCGGGCCGACGACATGGTGTCCATCGGCCTCACCCCTCCGCTCTTCGAGCCCGGCAACCCCGACTACCCGGCGCTCCAGACGCTGTTGCAGGACATCCGTCGCGCCGTCGCCGAGGACATCCCGATCGCCGACGTGCTGCCCGCTGACACAGAAGGGGTCGAGTCCGGGGCCGGAACGACCGATGGATAACGGCGGAGGAGGTCAACGATGAAGTCCGGCGACGGATCCAGGGACATCGTCAACAACAGTGCAGTGCCTCGGCGGGCCAGCGGCAAGGACGATGCAGCACTCGCCGATTGGCGCGCCGAGCACCTGGCCGTGCCGGGCACCGGGCACCTCAAGGTGGCCGTGATCACCGGCGACGACTCGATGTCCACCCAGTTGGCCCGCCGCGTCGCGGCCGACCCCGGTGACGCCCGCCTGCACGTGGCCCGCGTCAACCACCACGTGCTCGCCGAGAACGGCGACGAGGTGTTCGCCGCGCTGGTGGATGCCTTCTTCGCGTTCGGCGCCAACGGCACCGGCCTGCGCCAGCGCCTGCTGGAAGGCGGCCGGCGGCTGATCGGCCCGCAGCGCGCCGCCATGCTGGACCGCTGCGTGAACAGCGGCCTGCAACCCAAGACCCCCTTCCCCCACTGCCGCGGTTCGGTGCTCAGCCGCGGCGTCACCGGATCCACCGATCTGGTCCGAGTCGCCGGAGGTGCCGGATGACCCTCGAGTTCATCGGCCGCAACCTGTACCTGCAACCCACGCCCGCCGGCGCGTACGCCGCCGTGGCCGGGCCGGAAGCCAATCCGGAGCGCACCCTGCTGCAGGCGCTGATGCGCGGCGACACCTCGGTGCGCCCGAGCGTCACCGACATCGCCTGGTGGTGCTCGCAGAGCGAGCAGGACGCCCTGGCCACCGTGTACCGCGCCCAGGAGAAGGGGTGGATCGAAGGGTTCACCAGCCCGCAGAGCCCGCCGGCCGGGCAACTGGAGCCGATCGCCACCCGAGCGGTGGAGGCGTTGAGCACCACCGGGCAGGGCCTGCTGGCTGACTCCCAAGGCTTCTGCATGGCCAGCACCGGCTTCGACGCCACGGCCGCCGAGTTCCTGGCCGCCGTCAGCGCCGACATCGCGTCCATGCACGAACGCCACTCCGCCTACCTCGCGGATGCATCGGGCAGCAGCACCAGCGCCTGGGCGCTGGTGGACATGGCCGGCAACAGCAAGGTCGGCTTCTGGCCCCTGTTCGTCGGCGAGAACCGGTTCGTGATCGCGCTCGGCGGCCTGCCGGCGCTGCAGCACCCGGCGATGGTGGAACTGGTCTGGTCGCTGGTGAACCGCTACGGCCAGAGCGAGGACTGACCCGGCCTGCTCAGCACTCGGCGTCGCCGGGCAGCATGCCGGCGGCGAACACCTGGTACACCACGTCGCCCTCACGGAAGAAGGTGAGTTGGTCGGCGGCGGTCAGCACCTGGCCCACTCCCTCGGCGGTCGCCGTGGCGCACGTGGCGGCCTCGGCCAGCACCACTCCCGTCCCGGCCGGCCAGTCCACCACCGTCGGCGCCGGCTCGCCCCAGTCGGCCGGGTTGGCCTCCATCGCCTGCAGCCGGTACCGGTCCGGGTCGAACGGGATCGGCTCGCCCACCTCGCCCGTGCCGGCGACGGCGGTGATGTCGGTCATCACCTCCACGAACGCAGCCAGGTTGTCGCGGGCCGGCGTGCTGGTGCCGTCGCCGATCCCCAGGCCCAGGGCTTCGGCGGCATGGCGGTAGGTCTGGCCGCCCACCGTGATGGTGACCACGGTGGTGGGGGCGTCGGCCACCATCATCCCGCCGGGCAGCGAGTAGTCCGGCGGTGCGGCCAGCAGCCCTGCGTCGCCGGCCAGCCGGATCACCTTGCGGATCCCGGCGGCCGAGATCGGGCGCACCATCACCGGGCTGAGCAGCGGCCCGGGGAACTCCAGCGTCTGCATGCCCGGCTCGAACACGCGGCCGTCGCCGCTCACCAGCAGCGTCGGCGTGTTGACGAAGGCGAAGCCCATCGGCACGAACCCGCCCTCGTAGCGGATGGACAGCACCACGTCGTTGGGGCCGTCGGCGTACGACGGTTCCGTCGCGGCCTCGTCGTCGCCGCAGGCGGCAAGCAGGGTGGAGAGCGAGCCGGCCATGGCGGCCAGTGCCGGCACGCCGAGCGCGGTGGAGAGGAAGTTGCGGCGGTTCACGGGCGGTTGGACGTCGCCCCGGGGCGCTCAGGTTCCCGGCAGGCCTGCCAGCACGGCCGCGTGGTGCTCGACCACGGCGTCGAACAGTGCGCCCGGCGTGTCCACCACGTTGTGCAGATGGCCGAACAGTTCCAGCGTGATGGCCCCCATCAGCGCGGCCCAGGCGCCCATCCCGACCGCCAGCGCCTCGTTGCTGACGGAGACGCCGAGGAACTCGCGCAGCGCGGTGAGGTCGGCCGCCAACGGCGCCGGCACCGGCCCCTTGTAGCGAGCGCCGGCGGCCTCCTGGTCGGCGAGGATCCCGATGAGCACCAGCGTGTACCTGCTGGCCGGACCGATGGTGTCCTCCGGCGCCATGTAACCGGGCACGGGGGTGCCGAACAGCAGGGCGTACTCGCTGGGGTTGGCCACCGCCCAGCCACGGATGGCGTGGGCCACGGCCCGCCACCGGCCCATCGGGTCGGCCCGTGGGCAGGCGGCGTCGGCTGCTTCGGCGACGTCGCCCAGCCGGTCGTAGCTGTCGATGAGCAGTTGGGTGAGGAGGTGATCGCGGCTGGGGAAGTAGCGGTAGATGGCGGAGGAGGCCATGCCCAGGTCGCGGGCGATGGCCCGCAGCGAGAGGGCGCCGGGCCCGTCGGCGGCCACCTGAGCGCGAGCGAGACGGACGATCTCGCTGGTGAGTTCGGCGCGTACTCGCTCGCGGATGCCGGCCATGGGCAGCCAGTGTAGCGAACGTCACTCACAAATGAGAGCACCGCTCTTGCTTTTCTGCGGAATGGTGTCCATAGTGAGAGCACCGCTCACGTTTCAGAGCAGCATTCCCACCAAGGAAGGATCTCCTCCCATGCAGCAGCAACCGCACCATGTCGTCGTCGGCGCCGGCCCCGTCGGCCGCGGCGTCGCCGAACTCCTCGCCGCCCGCGGCACCCCGGTCACCGTCGTCACCCGCAGCGGCGGCGGCCCCGACCACCCCCTCGTCACCCGCCACCGTGCCGACGCCACCGACGCCGACGCGCTGGCCACCGTCTGCAACGGCGCGGCCGCCGTCTACAACTGCGCCAACCCGCCGTACCACCGCTGGCCGCAGGACTGGCCGCCGCTGCACCAGGCGCTGATGACCGCCGCCGAGCGCAGTGGTGCCGTGCTGGTGATGATGGACAACCTGTACGCCTTCGGCCCCGGCGCCACGATGCCGATGCGCGAGCACGACCCCATGCGTGCCACCGGCAACAAGGGGGCGATGCGGGCCCGGATGGCCACCGACCTGCTCGACGCCCACGCCGCCGGCCGCCTGCGGGCGACGCTGGCCCGGGCCGGCGACTTCTACGGGCCCGGCGTGCTCGGCTCGGCGATGGGCGAGCGGGTGGTGCCTCGGGTGCTGGCCGGCAAGAAGGTCAGCGTGCTCGGTTCGGCCGACCTGCCCCACTCGTTCAGCTACATGCCCGACGTGGCCCGCACACTGGTGACCCTGGCCGACGACGAGCGGGCATGGGGCCATGCCTGGCACGTGCCCAACGCGCCCGCCGGCACCCAGCGCCAGTTCATTGCCGCGCTGGCCGCGGCCGCCGGCACCGGAGTGAAGGTGACCACCATCCCCCACATCGCGCTGTCCGCGCTGGGCCTGGTGATGCCGGTGATGCGCGAACTGAAGGAGACGTGGTACCAGTTCGCCGAACCGTTCGTGACGGACTCCACGCTCACCGAGACCACGTTCGGCCTGACGGCAACTGGGCTGGCCGAAGGGGCCGCGGCTACCGTCCAGTGGTGGCGCGACCAGCGCTGACTCACTTCACACAGCGTTCACATTCGGGCAACGGCCGGGAAACGGCACCTCGCCAGGATTGCGCCGCCCCTTCCCCCTTCTCGTAAAGGAAACCCAGTGGCCTACCAAGCTGAATACATCTGGCTCGACGGTACTGAGCCGACGCCGCTCCTTCGTTCGAAGACCAAGATCCTCGCCGACGGCAAGGAGCCGCCGGTCTGGGGCTTCGACGGCTCGTCCACCAACCAGGCCACCGGCGAGTCCAGCGACTGCGAACTGCAGCCGGTGTTCATCTGCCCGGACCCGATCCGCGGTGGCGACAACGTGCTCGTGCTCTGCGACGTGCACCTGGCCCAGGACGACAAGCCGCACCCCACCAACACCCGGTGGACCTGCGCCAAGGCGGCCAAGAAGTACGCCAAGCACGAGATGATCTTCGGCATCGAGCAGGAGTACACGTTCCTCAAGCCCAACGGCGAGCCCCTCGGCTTCCCCGCCGGCGGCTTCCCCGGGCCGCAGGGCCCGTACTACTGCGGCGTCGGCACCGGCCGCGTCGTGGCCCGCGAGATCATCGAGGAGCACACCCAGGCGTGCATCGACGCCGGCCTGATGATCGAAGGCACCAACGCCGAGGTCATGCCCGGCCAGTGGGAGTTCCAGATCGGCGCCGCCGACGCCCTCACGGTCAGCGACCACATGTACATCGCCCGCTGGCTGCTGCACCGCATCGCCGAGGACTACGACGTGGTCGTCAGCTTCGCCGCCAAGCCGCAGAAGGGCGACTGGAACGGTGCCGGCGCGCACACCAACTTCTCCACGAAGGCGATGCGCGAGGACACCGACATGAAGGCCATCGAAGCCGCCTGCAAGGCCATCGGCAAGAAGGTCGACCTGCACATCAAGGGCTACGGCCACGACATCGAGAGCCGCCTCACCGGCGCCCACGAGACCGCCCCGTACAACAAGTTCAGCTACGGCGTGTCCAACCGCGCGGCCAGCATCCGCATCCCGTGGCAGGTCAGCCGCACCGGCCGGGGCTACGCGGAGGACCGCCGCCCCAACGCCAACTGCGACCCGTACACGGTCACCCGTCTCCTCCTGGAGACGGTCTGCAGCGCCGCCGGCTGATCCACACTCGATCCGCGCAGGTTCCGCTCGAAGGGGCTCGGCTTCGGCCGGGCCCCTTCGCCGTTTTTCCCGAACCCCCTCCGCCGGGGCCGGGGGCGGTTCACACGGTGTTCACAGTGCGGCCGGGGCGGTTCGGGCCGCACAATGGCAAAATGCGGCGTTCACATTCAGGTGAAAGGGCGCAGCTCATGCTCGACCAACAACGCGACTACGTCCTCCGCACGGTGGAGGAGCGAGGGGTTCGGCTGATCCGCCTGTGGTTCACCGACGTGCTCGGCAATCTGAAGAGCTTCGCCATCAGCCCCGCCGAACTGGAGAACGCCCTCGAGGACGGGATGACCTTCGACGGGTCCAGCATCGACGGCTTCAGCCGCGTGCAGGAATCCGACGTGCTGGCCATGCCGGACCCCAACACGTTCGAAGTCCTCCCCTGGAGCGACCCGAAGGCGGTCGAGGCCCGGGTGTTCTGCGACATCCACAACCTCGACGGCACCCCGTTCGAGGGCGACCCGCGCCAGGTGCTGCGCCGCAACCTGCGGGCCGCGCACGACCGCGGCTTCACGTTCTACGTCAGCCCGGACATCGAGTTCTTCTACTTCGCCCCGCCCCAGCCGGGCATGGCCCCGGTGCCGCTGGACGAGGGCAGCTTCTTCGACCTCACCACCACCGACGTGGCCGGCACCCTGCGCAAGGAGACCATCCGCACGCTGGAGACGATGAGCATCCCCGTGGAGTACAGCTTCCACGAGGACTCCCCCAGCCAGCACGAGATCGACCTGCGCCACACCGACGCGCTGACCATGGCGGACAGCATCATGACCTTCCGGCTGGTGGTCCGCGAGGCCGCGGCCAAGCAGGGCGTGCACGCCACGTTCATGCCCAAGCCGCTGGAAGGCGTGCAGGGCAGCGGCATGCACCTGCACCTCAGCCTGTTCGACGGCGACGACAACGCGTTCTACGGCGCCGACGACGCCTACCACCTGTCGCCCGTGGCGAAGCAGTTCATGGCCGGCCTGCTGCACCACGCCGCCGAGATCACGGCGATCACCAACCAGACGGTCAACAGCTACAAGCGGCTGGTGCCCGGCTTCGAGGCGCCGGTGCACATCTCCTGGGCCCGCAACAACCGCAGCGGCCTCATCCGGGTGCCGATCGCCAAGCGTGGCAACCCCAGCGCCACCCGCCTGGAGTACCGCTCGCCGGACCCTGCCTGCAACCCGTACCTAGCCTTCAGCGTGCTGCTCGCCGCCGGCCTGCGCGGCGTGGAGCAGGGCTACGAACTGCCCGCCGAGGCCGACGCCAACCTGTTCGAACTGGACGACCAGGCGCTCAGCGGGCTGGGCATCGACACCCTGCCCCAGTCGCTGTCGGACTCGTTGCGGGTGATGGAGCGCTCCACCCTCGTGCGCGAGGCACTGGGGGAGCACATCTTCGAATGGTTCCTGCGCAACAAGCGCAGTGAGTGGCGGGCGTACAAGACGCACGTCAGCCAGTTCGAGCTGAACCGCTACCTGAGGACGCTCTGAGCGAGGCCGCCCGATGGAGCTGATCGCCATCTACCCCGACCCACCGCCGCCGGACCTGGCGCGCACCCTGGACATGGCGGGCTACCGGTGGAAGGCCGTCGCCTCGGCCGACGAGGCCGCCCGCAGCGAACCGGCCGGCGGCTGGGCCGGCGCCGTGGTCGCCGCGGATCAGGACCCCGACGGCGCCTGGGCCGTCTGCCGGGCCCTGCGCAAGCGAGACACCCCCGTGGCGCCGCTGCTGGTACTGGTGGGCGGCGGCCAGCTGGCCGACCTGGAACTACGCGACGAGCTGTTCGACGACTTCTGCCTCAGCCCGTTCCACCCGATGGAACTGCAGGCCCGGCTGCGCCACCTGTTCTTCCGCGGCGCGGACACCACCCGCCCCGACGTGGTGGAGCACGACGGCCTGGCCCTCAACCTGGAGACCTACCAGGCCAGCATCGAGGGCCGCCCGCTGGACCTCACCTACATGGAGTACGAGCTGCTCAAGTTCCTGGCCCAGAACCCGGGCAAGGTGTTCACCCGCGAGATGCTGCTCAGCCGTGTGTGGGGCTACGAGTACTACGGCGGCGCTCGCACGGTGGACGTGCACATCCGCCGCCTGCGCGCCAAGCTCGGCGAGGAGCACGCCAACCTCATCCAGACGGTGCGCAGCGTCGGCTACCGCTTCGGCCAGAGCCGCTGGGGCGGTTGAACCCGGGCTGACCCGCCGGCCCGGCCTCACAGGTCGGCGAACAGCCCGGCCGCGGCGTCCTCCAGCGCGGCGATCACCAGCCGGTGGTTGGTGCCGAGTGCGCCGTACTGCTCCAGATGGCACGTGCCCATCACCAGGAGGAAGAACGCCTTGATCCGCGCCTTCGCCTCCTGGCTGCGGCCGGTGAGGCGCAACCAGTTGGCCAGGCTGGCGGCGTTCCAGTCCTCCAGCAGCGGGGCCAGTTCCGGGTCGCGGCTGGCGGCGGCGTGCAGTTCGAGGATGAACCGGCGGAACCCGGCCGCCTCGGGCCGCAGGAACGCCCGCACGGCCATGCGGGCGCGCTCCGAGGCCTCGGTGGCGGGCAGCACCGCCGGCCACTGCACCGCATCCAGCGCCCGCTTGGCGGCGGCCACCATCAGCGCCGAGCGGCCGTCGAAGTGGTGATAGACGGCGTTGGCCGTGACGCCGGCCCGCTTGGCGACGTCGGCCAGCGTGACGCCGTCGTAGCCGAGCTCCAGCAGTGAGGCGAAGGCTGCCTCCAGCAGGCGTTCCCGTGTGTCGGGGGTGGTGCCGTCCAGCTTCGGCGGGCGGCCGCGGCGACGGGCCGGGGTGGCGGGCGGACGGGGCATCAGCAGTTCACCGTATCCCGTCCGACTCGTCGACCCGGTAAATGTACCGTGCTACATTTACCGGCGGGAAGGGCACTGCCCAGCCCCACATCGAGACGGTGTCTGGCCCCGCCCGCGACACCCCGTCGCAACGCCGGCCGGTCCCCACGCCGACAGCGAGACAACGGGCACCGTCTGCACGCGCCGGGCGCGCGGACCACTCCCCCTCGGGTGGCCGCGCACCCGGCGCCACTTTCGTCGTAGGGGCCGGGTCAGGCGGCCGGCAGGCGGCTCAGCGCGTCCACCACCAGCATCGCCAGGGCCACCTGCCCGGTCTCGTTGGGGTGCAACATGTCGCTGCGCAGGATGGCCTGGTCCGGGGCGGCTGCTGCGGTGTACCAGTCGGCGATCGCCGAGTGCCCACGTGCCGCCAGCGTCTCGGCCAGCAGGCCGTTGAACAGCACGGTGTGTTCCGGCTGGTCGGGACGGAACGTGTTGACCCACACCAGGGGCACGGTGGCCGGCAGCAGGTCGAGCACCTGGGTGATGAGGTCGCGGTACTCGGCCTCGGTGTACGCACCGATGTCGTTGGTGCCCAGTTCGATCACCCACACGTCGGGCGATGCCCCCTCGGCAATGAGGCGAAGGATGGTCCGCAGCCCGCTCACCGGGCCACCTCCGGCGCCGGTGCCCACTTCGATTCGCCGGCTGGCATCGCCGTCCACGACGACGTCGGAGAACCCAGCGGTCGTCAGGGTGTCCTGCAGCACGATCGCGCTGCCCTCGGTGATGGAGTCGCCGACCATCACCACCGAGTCCATCCGCAACTCGACGGAGGGGAAGGACGGAAGGCTGATACCCCCACCGCCGGAGGTGTCGTCGGCACGGTTGGTGCAGCCGCCAGGAACCGTGGCGGCCACCGCGGCCAGCAGCAGCGCCGCCAGCGCGGCGCGGCGGCGGCTCATGCCCCGCCGAGTGCCGCCTCCAGGCGGCGCATGGCGTCCTCCGGAAGGGTGGTGTGCACCAGGCGGGCGAACGGGAAGCGGGTCATCTCGTTGGCGAGAGCGCCGATGTCCAGGTCCTCCAGCAGCAGCACCACCGTGGTGGTACCGGGCTGCCCAGCCTCGCGGAACCACGCCACCCACTCGTCGGGAATCCCGATGTCCACCACCTTGGCGGTGACGGCACCGACACCGGCGCCCACCGCACCGCCCACCAGCCAGCCCACCGGACCGCCGAAGATCAGACCCAGCAGCCCGGTCCACATCGCGCTCGACAGCGCCGCCTGGCCGGGCTGCGGGTCGATCGTCTCCTTCACCGAGGTGTGACCGTTGGCGTCTTTCACCACGATGACGGCGTCGCGCAGCCGCAGGGAACCCGACACACTGAGATGGGTCGCGGCAGTGAGGAACTCCTGCGCACGGAGTGCGTCCGGCAGGGACACCCCCACGAGGAACTGATCGGCGTCGTCGGGCATGGCTCGGACCGTAGCGCCGGTCACCCGGTGAACGCCGTCACCAGCGTGAAGAGGCCGAACCCGAGGAACACCACGCCAGCGATCCGTTGCACCATGTGCAGGGGGACGTGACGGGTGATCCACCGCCCGGCGGTGACGGCCAACGCGGCCACCGACGCCAGCGCACACCAGGCGCCGAGCGCCACGGCCACCGCCGCCGAGTAGCGGGTGGCGATCCCTGCGGTGGCCAGCTGGGTGAGGTCGCCGAACTCGGCCAGACCGACCACCGACGCCGCCGTGAGCGCCACCCGGCGGAAGGACAGTGATGCCGCCTCCTCGCGGCCGTCGCCGTCCTCTTCGCCATCGCCGCGAAGCAGCAGCACGCCTCCCACGAGGAACAGCACGGCCACCACCACCTGCACCGGCGTGTCGGGCAGGCGCCGCAGCAGCGACCCGATGGTGACGGCGAGCGCCACATGGAGTGCGAACGCGGCGCACACGCCCACCCAGACGGCGAGGGGCCGGTGGAAGCGGGTGGTGAGCACCAGCGAGGCCACCATCGTCTTGTCGGGCAGTTCGGCGAGGAAGACGGTGCCGAACGCCACCAGGAAACCGGCGAGCACGGGTCAGCCCTGACCGGCGAGACGTTGGATGCGCGCTGCGTGACGGGCGTGCAGTCGCAACTGCTCGTCGAGGTGGGGGTGGATGATCCGGCCGTTGCGCACGACGAAGGAACCGTTGACGATCGTGTGCCAGGCGCCGGTGGGCCCGCAGCGCAGCCAGGCCTCCACCGGGTCGGCCACTGCGCCGGCGAACAGCGGTCCGTCCAGCTTCCACACGGCGACGTCGGCCACCGCGCCGGGGGCCAGCACGCCCAACTCACCCTCCCGGCCCAGGCAGCCCGCACCGCCCAGCGTCGCCACCTCCAGCGCCATGCGGGCGGTACCGGCGGCGGCACCGTCGCGCAGCTTGGCCAGCAGCATCGCCTGGCGAGCCTCCAGCCACAGCGAGGCGCTGTCGGCCGACGACGAGCCATCGACCCCCAGGCCGACCTTCACCCCGTAGCGGCGCATCGGCACGATCGGGGAGATGCCGGAGGACAAGATGAGGTTGCTGCTCGGGCAGTGGGCCACGCCCACGCCGGCGGCGCCCAGGCGCTGCTGCTCGGCATCGTTCGGCATCACGCAATGGGCCACCCAGGTGCGATCGGTGCACCAGCCGGTGCGCTCCAGGTACTCCATCGGGCGGCAACCGAAGGTTGCCAGCGAGAACTCGTCGTCCTCGGCGTTCTCGGCGAAGTGGGTGTGCAGCCGTACGTCCAGCCGCTCGGCCAGTTCGGCGCTGGCCACCATCAGCCGTTCGGTGACACTGAACGGGCTGCACGGGGCGAGCGCCACCCGGGTCATGGCCCCGTGGGAGCGATCGTGATGATGGGCGACGGCGGCCTCGCTGGCGGCAAGGATCTCGTCGTCGTCGGCCACCACGTCGTCGGGCGGCAGGCCGCCGTCCTTCACGCTGAGGCTCATCGAGCCGCGCGTGGGGTGGAAGCGCACGCCCAGGTCGCGGGCCGCGGTGATCTCGGCGGTGAGCAGGTCGCCGGCGCCGTGTGGGTGCAGGTAGAGGTGGTCGCTGCTGGTGGTGCAGCCGCTGAGCGCCAGTTCGGCCAGACCCACGAACGTGCTGGTGTACACGCTCTCCTCGTCGATCGCCCGCCACAGCGGGTACAGCGACTGGAGCCAGCCGAACAGGGGCTTGTCGGTCATCGGCGGGTAGGCGCGGGTGAGGTTCTGATACAGGTGGTGGTGGGCGTTGATCAGCCCAGGGGTGACCAGGCAGTCCGTGGCGTCCACGGTGATCGCGGCCTCGGGCGGGTGGCCGGTGCCCACGGCCTCCACCAGGTTGCCGCTGATGGCCACCCACCCGCCGGGCAGTTCACGGCGGTCGGCGTCCACGGTGGCCACCAAGCGGGCGTTGCGGATCACGAGGTCGGTCACGGAAGTCCTCCAGTGGCAGGGTCAGGCCAGCGAGTCGACGATCAGGCGGATGTCGTCCAGGGTGGTGCGCGGGTTCACCACGCAATAGCGCAGCACGGGCTCGCCGGCCCACGCCGTGGGCACCACGAACGCCTGGCCCTCCGCCAGCATCCGGTCGCTCCACGCCTGGTAGTCCTGGCCCGTCCACCCCACGCGGCGGAACAGCACCACGCTGAGCTCGGGCTCCATGATGAGCTCCAGGTGCGGGGCGTCGGCGATCAGCCGGGCGCCGCCCTTGGCCACCGCGAGGGTGGTCTCCACCGCATCGCGGTAGGCGTCGGTGCCGTGGGTGGCCAGGCTGAACCAGAACGGCAGGCCACGGGCGCGGCGCGACAGGTGGTGGGCATAGTCGCTGGGGTTCCATTCCGCCTCGCCACCGTGCAGCACGTCCAGGTACTCGGCGTGCTGGGTGTGTGCCCGGCGGGCGACCTCGGGGTCGCGGTACAGCAGTGCACAACTGTCGAACGGGGCGAACAGCCACTTGTGCGGGTCGACGATGAAGCTGTCGGCCCGCTCGATGCCGTCGTAGCGGGATCGCACGCTCGGGGCCAGCAGGCCGGCGCCGCCGTACGCGCCGTCCACGTGGAACCAGACCCCGAGTTCGGCGGCGACGTCGGCGGCCGCGGTGAGGTCGTCGATGACGCCGGCGTTGGTGGTGCCGCAGGTGGCGACCACGGCGAACACGCGGTCGCGGTCCTCCGCGCTCAGCGCGGCCACCGCGGCGCGCAGGTGCTCGGGATGCAGGCGACCCTCGGCGTCTGCGGTGACCTGCACCTCGTCGGTGTCCATCGCCCGGCACGCCTGGGCGATGGAGCTGTGCGCCCCCTTCGAGGAGATGATGAGCCCACGAGTGCGATCGTGACGGCCACCCGCACGCTGGCGCCACCGCCAGCGGGCGGCGATGAGCGCGCTGAGGTTGCCGGCGGTGCCACCACTGACGAACACCCCGCCCGCCTCGGCCGGCAGGCCGGCGGCATCGGCGATGAACCGCAGCGCCTCGTTCTCGGCAAACACGGCCCCGCCGCCCTCCAGCCACGAGCCGCCGTAGATGCTGCAGGCTCCGACCACCAGGTCGAACAGGACGCTCGCCTCGGTGGGCGCGGCCGGCACGAAGGAGAGGAAGCGGGGGTGGTCCACCGAGATGCAGGCCGGTGCCAACACGTCACCGAACACCCGCAGTGCCTCCAGCCCACCCAGCCCTTGCGGGGTGACGGTGCGGCCGGCCATGGCCCTCAGCTCGGTGAGGGTGCGCGGCCCGTCCAGCGGGGGCGGGTCCAGCCGCACGCGGTCCACCGCGTAGCGGACGACGGCCTGGGTGAGCACCTCGGTGGAGGTGTCGTGTTGGTGCATGCCGGCCAGTCTGCCAGCCACGGGCGACGTGTGGAGCGGGGACGTCAGTAGTTGACGTCGACCAGTTCGCTGCCCTCGTTGCGATCGCGGCCGTCGCGGTCCAGCGCCCAGCCCAGCAGGGCGGCGATGGTGGTGGACCCCATCAGCGCGATGACGGGGAAGATCAGCAGGGCGACGACGATGGCGATGGCACCGGGCACGGCGTCACCCTAGTGGCTTGTAGGCCCAGGCCTCAATCTCCACCGCTGCGCCACCGGGCAGCGCCGCGACGCCGATGGTGCTGCGCGCCGGGCGGTGACCGGCGAAGCCGGTGACGTACGCCTCGTTGAACTGGGCGAACGTGCCCATGTCGGTGAGGAAGCACAGCGTCTTGGCCACGTCGGTGAGCTCCGCGCCCATCGAGGCCAGCAGCGTCTTCAGGTTCTCCACCACCTGCGCGGTCTGGGCGGGCACGCCGCCCTCCACGAGTGCGCCGTCCTTCTGGCCGAGTTGGCCACTGACGATGATCCAGTCGCCGGCGCGGACGGCGGGGGTGTAGGGGCCGAGGGGTGCAGTCATACGGCTCGCATGGTAGGCCACCGCGGCGGGAACCCGGCAGCCCGCCACGCGGCCAGCGCCACCGCAGCGAAGACGGCATCGGAACCGTTCACCGGCGGGCCATCGCCGTCCTCCATCTCCACATGGATGGCCGGTGTGTCCACGGCACGCAGGATGCCGAAGCTGCGAATGGTGAGATCCAGCGGCACGCCATCGGCATCGACCGCCAACCCCTCACTGCGCACCCAGCCGAGCGCCATGTGCGTGGCACCGATGCAGTAGCTGCGCAGCACGGTGGCGTCGAGCACCTGCCCGCAGCGCACGGTGACGCCGACGCGTCCGTCCTCGCCGATCTCGGCCCGGGCAGTGGCGCCGTTGGGGGCAGTCACCCACCCGTCCCCGGGAGCGAGGAGGATCGCTGCCTCCGCCCAGCCGGCGGCGCGCAGCGACACCGACGTCGGCGGCCCGGCGACGTCCACTTCCTCCACCACCAGACCGGGGGCCACGGCATGGATGGCCGCGGCGATGCCCTCCGTGCGGGCCACCCGGACGACCCCGGTACCGTCGGCGCGGATGCCGGCCGCCAGTGGCGGGCGCTTCGGGCCGCGGCGCACGACGTCTTCCCGCGAGTACTGAGCGACCACCGGCCGGCCGTGCTCGTCGGCCAGCCGCCGGGCCGCGGCTGCCACCTGGGCCGTGGCCCCGCCCGCCTTGCCGCCGAACGCACCACCGTTGGTGAGCGACAGCACCGGCTTGCCACCCGGCGCGCACCAGGCGGCATCTGGTTCCAGGTAGCCCGGCTCGACCCACGTGGTCTGCAGGGTCCGCACCCAGTCGCCCTCCGGCACCTCGATCGGCCAGGTCAGCGACTCCGTCGTGCGCCGGCCCTGTACCTTCCCGGCGGCCCGCCGAGCCTCGGTGAGCGTGTCGGCCACCACCCACGTCCCGTCCGCCGTTGGCATGGCAACCAGCGCGTCCGCGGGCGCGTCGTCAGCTGCGAACCCGCCCCGTCCCAACGCCACCGCCGGACCGACCTGCTGCGGCGAGCCACCCTCCAGCGTGGCGCGCGCGGCCGCCGCGGCGAGATCGCGACCAGCCGTCGGCGTCGCCTCGGCCAGCGGCGGCTCCAGGGCGGCGTCCACCACGGTCTGCCAGCCGGTGCAGCGGCACAGATGGGCCAGCAGCGCGTGGCGCACCCCGTCGTCGGTGCGCCGGGCAGGTTCCAAGGCCGCCAGCCGCATGATGATCCCGGGCGTGCAGAACCCGCATTGGCTGCCACCCGACGCGCACAGCCGTTCCGCCCACTGCGGCGCCTCGGCCAGACCGTCCACGGTGGTGACGGTGCGCCCGGCCACCCGGGCCACGGGCGTGACACAGGCCACGCGCGGCTGGCCGTCCACCCACACGGTGCAGCACCCGCACTGGCCCTGCGGGCTGCACCCGTCCTTCGGGCCGCGCACGCCCAGGCGGTCGCGCAGCGCTTCCAGCAAGCTGGCGCCATCCGCCTCGACGGACACGTGGCGCCCGTCGACGACGAACTCGACCGTCACCCGACCGTCACTCCCCCGCCCGGCCGCCCCGCAGGGCATGGGTGAGCCGCTGGAAGCCGGCCCAGTCGCCGGTGGCCAGCAGGCGACCCTGCTCGGGCCAACTGGAAGGGTCGTGCACCTGGAAACGAGGGCCGGCGGCAGCCAGCATCCGCCGCAGGCGATCGGGATCGGTGTTGGCCATGACCCACCAGGAGTCGATGCCGCGGGCGACACACAACTGGGCGATCTGCGGGCCGATGCCTTCGATGACGGTGAGGTCGTCGAACCGCAGCGGCGCGCCGAGCACCGCCTCGCCAGCCTCGAGGTCCGGGCGGGGCGGGGGCGCCGCCACCGGGCCACCACCGCCTGCAGATGCCACGGGCGCAGCGACTGGCGGTGCCGCGGTGGCGGGGGCGGCCGCCACCGCGGGGGCGGCCGCAGCCGGCGCTACCGGGGTGGCGGCAGGTGCCGCAGCAGCAGGTGCAGCGGCAGCACGCGACGCGGCCTGCATCGTCTGGACCACCTGGCGCAGCTCACCCACCTTGGCCTCGGCGTTCCATGCCCGCACTCGGAGTTCGCCCACCACCTGCTCGTAGGCGGCGGCCTTCGCCACCCACTCGTCGCGCTCGGCAGTCATCGCCGCCAGCGCGCCCTCGTCTTCCACCACCGGCGCGAACACGGCGGGGGCGGGCGATGCACCGGCCGCCAAGGCCTTCGAGCGGGCCTCCGCCAGCTCCCACTCCAGCCGGTCGCGCTCGATGGCCACCCCTTCCAGTTGGGCCACCTTGGCGCGCAGGCGCTCCACCTCGGGAGTGGCGGGCGTTGCGGGTGCGGCGGGGCGCGGGGCGTCGTCGACCGGCGGGTTGCCGCGGCGACCCAGCAGCCAGCCGATCACGAGGCCGATCACGGCCGCGCCGATCATCCACAGCCCCCAGACGGTCAAGGTGTAGGGCACGACACTGCTCCAACTGGACGGGGGGCGACGGGGCCCCGATGCGGGAAAGGTGTGGTCATGGCTGCCGCACCACCACGGCGAAGACCACCCGCCGGCTGGCCACGGGGTCCTCCTTGCCGTCCGGGCCGACGATGAGTTCGGTCTCCCCGAACCCGGCGGCGGTGAGGTCGGCGGCGGGCACGCCGAGCGCAACCAGTGCATCCAGCACGGCGGCAGCACGGTCCTCGCTGAGGGTCAGGTTGCGGCCGGCATCGCCCTCGCTGTCCGTGTGGCCCTGCACCTGGATGGCCACCCCGGCGTAGCGCTCCGCCAGCCCGGCGACCTTCACGAGTGTGGACTGCGACGCGTCGCTGATGGTGGTGCTGCCCTTGTCGAACAGGATCGGCTCGGCAGCCACCAGCGCGTTGAGTTCGGCCTCCAGCGCGGCGGCCTGCTCGGCGGTGGCGGTGGGGCGGGGCTGCAGGGTCACCACCACGCCGGGCACTTCCGCCGCGGCAGCCTCGAACTGGGCCCGCAGGTCGTCCGAGGCGTAGGTGCCCTGCACGGCGATCGTGGTGCCGTCGAAGGCAGCCGTGCCGGCGACCAGGCCGGCTGGCATCGCCCTTGCCAGTTCGCCCATCGCAATCACGAGATCGTCGGTGATGGTGGAGGTCTCGTCGACGAGCAACTGGTCGCTGACGTTGGCCGGCGTGACCGCCTCGCCGGCGGCAGCCACGAGCTGGGCGCGCTGGTCCTCGTCGGCCACTGCGCCGGTGAGCGCGATCACGCCGCCGTCCAGCCACACGGCCAGCAACGGCCAGGTGACCTCCGTGGTGGTGGGGGCCGCCGTCGTGACGGGGGCTTCGGTGGTGGTGGGGGCCGCCGTGGTGGTGGGCGCCTCGGTGGTGGTGGGGGCGACCGTGGTGGTGGTGGCGGGCACGGACGGGTCGCCGCACGAGGCGTCCAGCGTGATGGCGTGCACGCCGCGCACCCCTTCGGCGCGGGCCTGCACGGCCCCCGGATCGGCCAGCGGCTGGTCGCAATAGAGGGTGCCGTCCTGCCCCTTGAACACGGCACGGCTGACACCGTCGGCCTGCACCTCGCCGATCACCCGGCCACCGAGGTCGCGACCGATCCAGGGCACCATCACCAATGCGCCGGCCGCGTACAGAGCGATCAACGCGATCACGCCGAGCAGGATGATGCGGCGCCGTCGAGGCGCGGGCGGGGGTCGGGCGGCGGCATTCCTGCCACATTCTCACGCTGCCCCAAGCCCGCGCAACGGGGTACCGTGTGCGGCGATGCCTACGACCCGCCGAGCCTTCCTCACCGCCGCCGGCAGTGCTGCGGTGCTCGCAGCCTGTGGTGAAACCCGCTCATCCAGCGGCACCACCGCCGCCGCCAACACGTCCGGCAGCACCCCGGCCAGCACGGGCGGCGCCGCCCCGCGTCGTTCTCCGTGGTGCAGCGCTTCCCCAGCACCGGCCTGTTCACGCCCGGCGAGGTCCGTCTGCCGGTGTCCATCACCGGCGACGGTGCGCTGGCCACCGAGGGCCCGGCGGAACTGGCCGGCTGGGTGCAGTCCTACGTGGACGCCAGCAAGGTCACCGAGTTCGTGGGTGTCCGCCGCAACGACGGCTTGGACGTGCCGTACTGGGAGATCCGCACCACCCTGCCGGACGCCAAGATCTACACGCTGCGCCTGGAGGGCGACGACGGCTACGGCGCCAACGTGGAGATCATGGATCCCATCCATGTCTTCTCGCCGCTCACCGGCGCACCGCTGCCCCCGTTCGACACCCCCACCGCCGACGACCACCGTGGCGTGGAGCCGTACTGCAGCCGCACGCCGGACCCGTGCCCGTTCCACCAGGTCACCCTCACCGACGCGCTGGCCAGCGGGAAGCCGGTGCTGTACATGGTGGGCACGCCCGCCCACTGCCAGACCGGCACGTGCGCGCCGGGCCTGGAATTCCTCATCGAGCAGTACCAACGTGTGGGTGACCAGATCGTGGTGGTGCACGCCGACGTCTACGCCGACGATGCGGGCACGCTGATCGCCCCGGCCGTCGAGGCGCTGGGCGTGGAGTACGAGCCGATCATCTACTTCACCGACGCCGCGGGCGTGGTGGTGGACCGGCTGGACGGGGTGTGGGATCGCAGCGAGCTCGCGGCCCGGCTGGACCTGCTGCTCAGCTGAACGAGTTGCCGCAGCCGCAGGTGCGGGTGGCGTTGGGGTTGGTGATGGCGAAGCCGGCCTGGTTCAGGCCGTCCTTGTAGTCCAGTGTGGCACCCTCGAGCAGCTGGGCGGACGCCTGGTCCACCACCACCTGCACCTGGCCGAACGTGGCCGTCTGATCGTCGCCGGCGATGTCGCCATCGAAGAACATCTCGTAGGAGAACCCGCTGCACCCACCCGGGCGGACGGCAACGCGCAGCGCCAGCTCGGCCGCACCTTCGGCGTCGAGCAGTTCCTTCACCTTGGTGGCGGCGGAGTCGGTGAGCGTGATCACAGTGGACCTCCCTGAGGCGATCGGCGGTGGTGGTGCACCCGAATGGGGCGCAGGACAGGAGTGTACCCGCGAATTACCGTAGCATTGACTTCGTGATTCCCCCGCCGATGCAGGGCCCGCCGAGCCGGGACGACGTGGTCGAACTGCTGCGCGCCGTGGTGGACCCGGAACTGGGGGCGGACATCGTCAGCCTCGGCATGGTGCCGTCCGTGGAGATCACCGCCGACGGCGACGTCACCATCGAGATCAAGCTGACCATCGGCGGCTGCCCGCTGCGCGGCCAGATCCAGAAGGACGTGAAGAGCCGGGTGGCCGTGCACCCCGGGGTGCGCGACGTGCGCATCCAGTGGGGCGAGATGACCCCCGAGGAGCGCAGCGAGGTGATGACCAAGGCCCGCTGGAACGCCCGCGAGCAGGCCGCCGACACCGCCGTGCCCGCCACGTGCCGCGTGATCGCCGTCGCCAGCGGCAAGGGCGGCGTGGGCAAGAGTTCCGTCACCGTCAACCTGGCCGCCGCGGTGGCCGCCCGCGGGTTCACCGTCGGCGTGCTCGACGCGGACATCTGGGGCTTCTCCGTGCCCCGCCTGCTGGGCATCGACGATCCGCTGGAGGCCCGCCGCATGGACGGGTTCGACAAGCCGCGGATCATCCCCAACGAACTCACGGTCGGCCGCGGCCTCACCCGCGGCACGCTCAAGGTGGTCAGCACCGGCTTCTTGGTGGAGGAGGGCACGGCGCTGATGTGGCGTGGCCTGATGCTCACCAAGGCGGTGGAGCAGTTCCTCCACGACGTGCACTGGGACGACCTGGACTACCTGTTCATCGACATGCCGCCGGGCACCGGCGACGTGCAGATGGGGCTGGCCCGGATGCTGCCGCGCACCGACCTGCTGATCGTCACCACACCCGCTCAGGCCGCGCAGCGCGTCGCCGCCCGGGCGGCGGACATGGCCCGGCGCAGCTTCCTGCGGGTCTGCGGCGTGGTGGAGAACATGAGCGCGTTCACGTGCGACCACGGCGAGACCTACGCCCTGTTCGGCGAGGGCGGCGGGCAGGCGCTGGCCGACGAGATCGGCGTGCCGCTGCTGGGCCGCATCCCGCTGGAGCCTGCGGTGGCCGCCGGCGGCGACGCCGGGGCGCCCGTGGCGCTGGACGGCACCGGCCCTGCGGCAGACGAGTTCCGCGCCATCGCCGCCCGCCTGGTGGAGGACGTGGCCCCGCCGGCCAACATGGCCGGCTGCAGCGCACGGATGCTGCAGATGGTGGAAGCCGCCCTGGGGGCCGCCGACGCCGGCCGCGCCGGTGCGGCGGGTCAGGCCAGCGAGTCGTAGTCGGCGTCGCCGGGCATGGCGACACCCACGATCTTGCCGTCCACCTGGCGGATCTTCGGCAGGATGCATGGCGGGGTGCCCACGGTGCGGGCCGCGGCCATCGCCGCCGCAACGTCGGGGTGGGCCGCCAGGAACTGCAGGTTGGCCACGGTGGGCGGCATCAGCATCAACTCGCCGGCCTGGCCGCGTGCCAGCGCATCCGCCGGGCGCACCCACATGCTGGCGACGGTCTCGTTGTCGTCGTGGTGGCTGGTCTGGCCGGGCGGGCAGGCGGCGGCGAAGAACCGGGTGTCGAACCGGCGGGCGGTCTCGCCTTTCGGGGTGATCCAGTGCGCCACCCAGGGCAGATCGCCGGTGCGCAGGCGCAGCCCGTGGTCCGCGGCAAGGGCCCTCATGTCCACCGTGCCGTCGTAGACCGCGTCGCGGTGGGCGAGCGCCGGATGGCCGTCGTCCACGGGCAGGCCGTCGGTGTCGTCGGCCAGCAGCACGCCGGCCTCCTCGTAGCACTCGCGGATGGCGGCCACCACGAACGCCTCGTCGCCCTCGCCATCGGCGGGGTCCACCTTGCCGCCGGGGAAGACGTACATCCCACCGGCGAAGACGGCGGCGGACGTGCGCCGCAGCATGAACACTTCCAACCCGCCGTCGGTGTCGCGCAGGAGCATGACGGTGGCGGCCGGGCGGATGGGAACTTCCTCACTCATCGTTGCCGACCGTAGTTGTCGCCTAGCCTCCATCTCGTGCTGGTGTGGATGGACCTCGAAATGACCGGGCTGGACCCCCGCCGCAACGTGATCGTCGAGATCGCCACGATCGTCACCGACGACGAGTTGAACATCGTCGCCGAGGGGCCGGACCTCGTGGTCCACCAGCCGGAGGAACAACTGGCGGTGATGGAGCCCGTGGTGGTGGAGATGCACACACGCAGCGGCCTGCTGGACGAGATCCGGGCCTCCACCATCACCTTGGAGGACGCCGGCCGCCAGACGCTGGAGTTCATCCGCGAGCATGTACCCATGCCCCGGTCGGTGCCGTTGTGCGGCAACTCGATCGGCATGGACCGCCGCTTCCTCGACGCCTACCTGCCGGAGATCGAGCACCACTTGCACTACCGCAGTGTGGACGTCAGCAGCGTGAAGGAACTGGTGCGCCGCTGGTACCCGGGGCTGATCAACGGGCGCTCGGCCAAGCAGGGCACCCACCGCGCGCTGGACGACATCCGCGAGAGCGTGGCCGAACTGCGGTTCTACCGCGAGCACGTGTTCCTGAAGGGCATGCCCGTGCTGGGCGAGCCCGGAGAACCGGCCGAGGGGCCGGCGCCGCTGGATCCCTCCGACGGCATCACCGAGTGACTGCGGGCACTTCGCCCAATAAATCGGTTGCATTCGTTTCGGCAACGTGGTTGCCTAACACCTGATGTGCCGCAACTGCGGCATGTCATCGACCAAGGAAGGCACGAATCCAGATGAAGCGCACGGCACTCGCACTCAGCCCGGCCCCGGTGGCCGCTGGCGCGCGCCCGTGCACCAACGGGTTCGGTCATGGCTACCAGTGGCGCAACCGGTTCGTGGACGCAATGTCCATCAATGAGACCACCAAGCGCCCCGCCCGACACCTCGGGATCGCAACGACGTAAACCTACGTCGGAAGCGCCCTCCGAGGCCGTCGGGATCACAGGATCCCGGCGGCCTTTCTGGTTTTTCCGCCCTCCCCACGTCCTCCGAGAGGAACACCCCGATGTACACCGTGAACACCGACATCGAATTCGACCAGATCGTGGAACCGATCGCCGCCCGCGTGGCCACCCCGCGCTGCGCCGACGGCCATGGCACCCTCACCCACCTGTTCTTCTCGGACGTCCCGCTGGACATCGCCCGCGCCAAGGCCATCTGCGGCAAGTGCGCGCTGGCGGAAACCTGCCGGGACGGCGCCATCGAGCGCGCCGAGCCGTGGGGTGTGTGGGGTGGCGAACTGATCGAGAACGGCCGGATCGTCGTCAACAAGCGCCCTCGTGGCCGGCCGCCCAAACAGCCGCGCCCCGAGTTGGTCGTGGACGAGGTGCCGATCCCGCCGCACCTGATCGTCGCCTGACCACGCCCGGCCCAGCGGCAACAACAGATCCCCCCGGTCGGAGGCAACGCTTCGACGACCCTCCGGCTGAAACCCCCGCTGCCCCTGCCACCACCGCCGCCGGTGTGACCGACGGCTTCCCCCCCGGTGGTGGCAGGGGCCGCTGCGGAGGTGCCGGGTAGCCTGGCTCTCCGTGAGGATCCGCAGGCGGTTGATGGTCACGTCGCTGATCGTCGCCGCGGTCGCCGCCGTGCCGATCGGCTGGGCCGTGGCCCGCTCCGGTGACGGCGGCAGCGCCGACGGCGACACCGTCGTCATCTCCGGCCCGCGGGTTACCTTCCAGGAACCGTCCATCGGCACCAACGCCCGGGTCGAGGGCCAGCCGTTCCCGGCCGTCACCATCCAGACGCTGGCGGGCGACGACCTGGCAACTGCGTCGCTGGCCGGCACCCCACTGGTGGTCAACATCTGGGGTTCCACGTGCGGCCCATGCAAACAGGAACTGCCGGATTTCGCCGCTGCCCACGCCGCATTCGGCGACCGGGTGCGGTTCGTGGGCATCAGCTACCTGCCCCCAGCGACCGGGAGGAGTCGTTCGCCCGTGACCGTGGCGTGCAGTACGAGCTGTACTACGACACCAACGGCGAGTTCATCGCCGCGGCCGGCGTCGCCACATTCCCCGTGACGCTGTTCGTCACCGCGGACGGCACGATCGTGCAGCAGACCGGCCAACTCGACGAGGCCCGGCTGACCCAAATCATCGAGGAGGACCTGTTGTGATCCTTGCCCTGGACGGCCGCCTCACCCTGTCGTTCACCACCGGCCTCCTGGCCGCGGTGAACCCGTGCGGCTTCGTGCTGCTGCCGACCTACCTCCTCTACTTCCTCGGCATGGAGAACATGCGGCCGGGCGCCGAGAAGGCGTCGGTCGGGCGGGCGCTGGCCGTCAGCCTGTCCGTGTCGGCCGGCTTCCTGTCCGTCTTCGTCGTCATCGGCGTCATCACCAAGTGGAGCACCCGCTGGTTCATCGACAAGGCGCCGTACGTGTCGCTGGTGATCGGCGCGCTGCTGATCGTGCTCGGGTGGCGATGCTGTTCGGCTACCGGCTGCCGTTCACCACCCCGAAGCTGGACGTCGGCCAGCGTGACCGGTCCGTGGTCAGCATGTTCGTGTTCGGCATCGCGTATGCGGTGGCATCGCTGGGCTGCACGCTCGGGCCGTTCATCGGCACCGTGCTGGGGGCCATCTCCACCAAGGGCATCGTCACCGGCATCGCCGCCATCGGCATGTACGGGTTGGGCATGGCCCTGCTGGTCACCGGTCTCACGGTCACCCTCGCGCTGGCCAACACCGCCCTGCTGAAGGCGCTGCGCAAGGGGATGGTGTGGTTCGAGTACGTGGCCGGTGTGTTCGTGCTGCTGACCGGCCTGTACCTCACCTACTACTGGTACCAGGACATCCGCGACCAGTACGACAGCTCGCTGGTCACCGGCGCCGTCGGCTGGCAGGAGAACCTGTCGCGGTTCATCCAGCGCAACCAGACCGGCATCGTGGTGCTCGCCTCGCTGGTGGTGGTGGCCGCCGTGGGCGTTTCGTTGTGGCGCCACCAGCACCCCGCCGCGGAGGGCGCTGCGAGCGAATGAGCGACACCCCGTTTCGCGACCTGCTGGCCAGCCCGGGGGTGCGCGAGGTGTGCCGTCTGGAGGGGCGGCTGGGGTTCATGGCCTACCACGGCGGGTCGTTGGAGCATGTCACCGACGTGATCGCCGACGCCGCCGCGGCAGCCAGCGGGGCCAGCTACTACGGGGTGCTGCAGCCGGAGGACCTGCTGTGGCACATCCCGTCGCACCGGGTGTCGCCGGCCGAGTCGCCCACGCTGGCGGGCTTCCTGGAGCACGTGCACGCCGTCATCACGGTGCACGGCTATGGCCGCCACGGGATGTGGACCACGCTGCTGCTCGGCGGGCAGAACCGGCGAACTGGCCGGTCATGTGGCCGCCTTCCTGCGCCCGGCGCTGCCCGACTACACGATCGAGACGGACATGGAGGCCATCCCCACCGAGCTGCGCGGCCTGCATGCGGCGAACCCGGTGAACCTTCCCCGCCACCGCGGCGTGCAGATCGAGTTGCCGCCCGCGTCCGCGGCACCAGCCCGATCTGGAAGGACTGGGCCGGCCCCGGCCTGGTGCCCCACACCCAGGCGCTCATCGACGCCCTCGCCGCCGCCGCCCTGGCCTGGCCGGCCTGACCCCTCAGGGGGCCAGGCGCTGCAGCTGCCAGACGGCCTCGCCGTCGGGGTCCTCCACCAAGGTGTAGCGCACGCGGTCGTGAAGGCGGCTCGGGCGGCCCTGCCAGAACTCGTACACCTCCGGCTCCACCAGCCAGCCACCCCAGAACGCCGGGCGCGGCACATCGCCGTCGGCGAACGTGCCGGCCATCTGCTCCACCCGATCCTCCAGCCAGGCCCGGTCGGGGATCGGTTGCGACTGCGGCGACGACCAGGCACCGATCTGCGAACCACGGGGGCGGCTGGCGAAGTACTCGTCGCTCTCGCCATCTGGCACCCTGGTGGCACGTCCGAGCACCCGCACCTGACGGTGCAGCTGCAGCCAGGTGAACAGCATCGCCACCCGGCCGTCGGCGTCCATCTCCTGGCTCTTGGCGGAGTGGTAGTTGGTGAAGAACGTGAACCCGCGCTGGTCGGCGCCGCGCAGCAGGAGGTAGCGGCTCTGCGGCCACCCGTCCGCCCCCAGGGTGGACAGTACGAACGCGTTGGGCTCGGTGCAGACGGCCTCACCGGCGTCGCGGAACCACTGCTGCCACTGGGCCATCGGATCGGCGTCCACGTCGGCGACGTCCAGGCCGGCCGTCTCGTACTCGAAGCGGTGGCGGGCCAGGTCGGCCAACGGGTCCGTGCTCATCTCGGCACGATCACTTCCAGCCCGCGCATGTACGGGCGCAGCGCCTCGGGCACCACGACGCTGCCGTCGGGCTGGCGGTAGTTCTCCATGATCGCCGCCCACACGCGGCACCGCCAGCGCCGACCCGTTGAGCGTGTTGGCGATGGTGGTGCCCTTCTCACCTGCGGTGCGGAAGCGGATGTCGGCGCGGCGGGCCTGGTAGTCGCTGAACCAGCTGACCGAGCTGACCTCCAACCAGTTGTCGCACCCAGGGGCGTAGACCTCGATGTCGAAGCTGCGGTGGTGGCTCTGCCCCATGTCGCCGGTGCAGATCTCGATGATCCGGTACGGCAGGCCGAGGCCGGCGATCAGCGCTTCGGCCCTGTCGCGCAGCTCGAGCAGCATCGCTGCGCCCTGGGCGGGCGTGGTGACGGCGAGGATCTCCACCTTGTCGAACTCGTGGGCGCGCAGCATGCCGCGGGTGTCCCGCCCGGCCGAGCCGGCCTCGCGCCGGTAGCAGGGCGTGTAGGCCATCATCCGGATCGGCAGCTCGGCCTCCTCGAGGATCTCGCCGCCGTACAGCGACGTCAGCGGCACCTCGGCAGTGGGGATGCACCACAGGTCGTCCCGCTCGATGGCGTAGGCGTCGTCGGCGAACTTGGGCAGCTGGCCGGTGGCGGTGAGCGTCGCGGTGGTGACCAGCGACGGCGGGCGGATCTCCTCGAACGCATCGCTGTTGCGGTCCAGCGCGGCTGGCACAGGGCCCTCGACAGCTGGGCGCCGGGGCCGCGCTGCATGGTGAACATGGCCCCGCTGATCTTCGTGGCCCGCTCGTTGTCCAGGATGCCGAGCGCCGTGGCGGTGTCCCAGTGGGGCACCCGCTGGTGTTCGGGGAAGCCGGCCTCGGGCAGGAACGGCCCCTTCACCACCGGGTTGTCGTGGTCGCCGGCACCGTCGGGTGCGTCGGGGTGGGGCAGGTTGGGGATCCGCAGCAGCAGGTCGCGCAGGTGCGCGGCCAGCGTGTCCGCCTCGGCGGCCAGCGCCTTCTCCTGCTCGCCGGCGGCCCGGCTGCGCGCCTGCAGGTCTTCGGCGCGGGCTGTGTCGCCGTCGCGGCGAGCCTGGCCGACCTGCTTGGACAGGTTGTTGACCTCGGCGCGCAGGGTGTCGCGCTGGGTCTGGATGTCGCGCAACCGGCTGTCCGTGGACGTCGCCTCCGCCAGCTGGTCGAGCAGTTCGGGCGACCCGCGGCGGGCCAATGCGGCGCGGGTGCCCTCCGGGTCGGTGCGGAGCAGTCGGACGTCGATCACGCCAGCGAGGCTAGTTCCCTCCCACCCGTTCCATCCCCTTGGTTCCCCACCTCCCCCACCACCCCCACTGCTTCTGGGGCTGTTCATCGCCATTGGCGCTTCTGGGGCTGATCTGTTGCGGGATGTGCGCGAATCCGCACCACAGAAGGAGACCGGTGAGATGCCACCAGAGGAAGACCCTGGGCGCTCGCCGTCGCCGCCACGCCCGACCGCGCCGACCGGACTGCACCTTCTGCGGTCCGGTTCGGCACGGAACCCGCAACAATCCAGCCCCGGAAGGCCGGATGGTCACGAACAGCCCCAGAAGCCGGGCGGTAGCGTCGGAGGGGTGACTGCGGTGGAGGTGACCGGCCTGACGGTGCGCTACGGCGATCTCACTGCCGTGGCCGACGTGTCGTTCACGGCTGCGGCCGGCGAAGTGACGGCCGTGCTCGGCCCCAACGGCGCCGGCAAGACCAGCACCATCGAAGTGTGCGAGGGCTACCGGCGGGCGGCGGGCGGCGTGGTGCGGGTGCTCGGCCTGGACCCTGCCACCGACCAGCGGCGCCTCAGCACCCGCATGGGCGTGATGCTGCAGCAGGGTGGGGTGTACCCCAGCGCCCGTGTGCTGGACACCGTGCAGCACTACTGCAACCTGTACGGCAAGGGCGTCGACGCCACGGCGCTGGTGGACCGCGTGGGCCTCACGGCGCGCGCCAAGGGCACCTGGCGGCGACTCAGCGGCGGCGAGCAGCAGCGCCTGTCGCTGGCGCTGGCGCTGGCCGCCCAGCCGGAGGTCGCCTTCCTCGACGAGCCGACGGCCGGGGTGGACGTGAACGGCCGCGCCACCATTCGCGAGATCGTCCGTGGCCTGGCCGACGGCGGGTGCGCCGTGGTGCTGGCCACCCACGAGCTCGACGAGGCCGAGCGGGTGGCCGACCGGGTGGTGATCTTCGACGGTGGCCAGGTGATCGCCGACGGCACGTTGGCCGAGCTGCGCCGCGGCCACGATGAGATCCGCTTCCGCAGCAGCCCCCACCTGGACCTCACCGCGCTCGCCAGGGCCACCGGCGTGGTGGCCAGCAGGGTTGGTGTGGACGAGTTCGTCATCGACGCCCCGCCGCTGCCGAAGCTGATGGCCCAACTCACCGGCTGGCTGGCCGAGCAGGGTCACGAGCTCACCGACCTGCGCGCCGGGGCCCAACGGCTGGAGGACGTGTTCCGCCGCCTCACTGCGGAGCGAGCGGCCGAGGCCGCCGCCGGGCCACCCGCCGCCCCTGGAGAGGGCGCGACATGAAGCCCTACCTCAGCCAGCTGCGCACCGAACTGCAGCTCACCATGCGCAACGGCGAGCAGCTCCTGCTCACGCTCGGGATCCCTGTACTGCTGCTGGTGTTCTTCAGCCTGGTGGACGTGCTGCCCACCGAGACCGACGACCCGGTGGACTTCCTCGCGCCGGGCATCCTGGCCCTCGCGGTGATGAGCACGGCGATGGTGTCGCTCGGCATCGGCACCGGCTTCGAGCGCAGCTACCACGTGCTGAAGCGGCTGGGCACCACCCCGCTCGGAAGGCCGCGCCTGATCGCCGCCAAGATCACCTCTGTCGTCGTCGTCGAGCTGGTGCAGTTCGCCGTCCTCATCCCCGTGGCGTACGCGCTCGGCTGGTCGCCGGGCTCGCCGAACTGGCTCGCTGCGGTGGGTGGCGTGGTGGTCGGCACGCTGGCATTTGCCGGCATCGGCCTGACGCTGGCCGGGCGTCTCCGCGGCGAGATCAACCTGGCGGCCCAGAACGGCCTGTACCTCGTACTGCTGCTGCTGGGCGGGATGATCATCCCCTTCGGCAAGCTGCCCGGTGGCCTGCGCCATCTGGCCCATGCGCTCCCGTCCGGCGCCCTGGCCGATGTGCTGCGCGACGCCCTGGCCGGGGCCGGCACCGACCCGGGCCTCAGCTGGGCAGTGCTGGCCGCCTGGGCCGTGGTGGCGCCGGCGCTCGCCGCCCGCCTGTTCCGCTGGGACGCCTGACCCGCCGGGTCAGCGGGCCGGCTCGCGCGGCGCCTGGCTACGGTCGAACGCCTTCTGCACGTCGTCGAACGTCAGCGACACCTCGTCGTGGCCGGTGATCTCCGCCGCCGGCATCTGCCGGTTGGCCCGACCCAGGGCCTGTTCGCGCTGGAAGCGACGGACGAACATCGTGACCACCACGAGCCAGAGGAAGATGCTGCCGACCTTCATCACCACGCCGGCCAGCTGCTGGTCCTCGATCGGGGTGAGGCTCCACACTCGCACCGGCTGGGCGCCGTAGCCGTGGTACACCGCACCGTCGGCCATCGTCAGCCACACGCTCGGCACCGAGGAGATGACGCTGATGAGGAACAAGGCCGCCATCCGGCCGCCGGCGCCCAGTCGCCACTCCGGTACCGGGCCCACCACCGTCACCCACATCGCCAACGACACCAACACCACCGCTGCGCAACAGCCCACACGGACCGCACCGTTGGCGACCGCTTCGTCCACCACCCCGGGCAACTGCACCAGCACGATGACCAGGTTGAACAGCAGCACCAGCCTCACCGGGCGCAGCACCCGGGCGGCCAGCCGCCGCCGACGCGGCGTGCACACCAACCCACGGATGGCCCATGTGGGTGTCGCCAACCAGAACAGCGGCGGGAACACCAGTGCCAGCAGCACCAACTGCAGCGCATGCGCCGCCGCCAGGTAGTCGTCGGCCAGGCTGCGGACCGGCCAGGTGCCGGCCACCAGCACCGTGAGGACAGCCCCGACGAACGCTGCCCATTGGCGGCCTGTGATGGCGGGCGCCGGCCCTTCGGGCAGGCGTACTCGAACGACCCGGACGAGTGCGAGATAGCCACCGATCATTCCGGCGGCGAGCGCGCCGACACCCGGGTAACCCTGGAACCGCAGCGGGTCGGGGAACGACACGGCGGCAAACATCACTGGCCTCTGCGGCCCGCCTCGATCAGGCGAAGAAGTGGAAGGTCATCAACGCCACGACGTACACCGCGATGGCGAGCCCCACCCCGATGTAGAACATCAGCGAGAACAGGGCGCTGTCCCACTTGAGGTGCATGAACCACAGCAGGATCATCACGAACTTGATCGCCATGCAGACGAACAGGGTGATCATCGCCACCGTGTGGGCGTCCTCCACCCACCAGTAGGTGGACGTCTCCAGCGCGGTGATGACGGCGAGGATGATCGCCACCTTGACGAACGTCAGGGTGGTCGGGTGGCTGCCGTGATCGGCGTGATCGTGGGCCTCGGTGCCGTGGTCCGTGTGCTCGGTGACTGCGCTCATGGGTGACCTCAGGCGGGGATCAGGTAGACGAGGGTGAAGATGACCACCCACACCACGTCGACGAAGTGCCAGTACAGACCGATCAGCTCGACCACCTCGGCCTTGTCGCCGGGCACCTTGCTGCGGGTGATGATGCCGACCAGCGCCATCAGCATGATGATGCCGAGCGACACGTGCACACCGTGGAAGCCGGTGAGCGTGAAGAAGCTGGAGCCGAACAGGCTGGTGGTGAAGCCCAGGCCTTCCTGATAGAAGGCGGTGAACTCGTACACCTGGCCACCCACGAACAGAGCACCCAGCAGTGCGGTGGCGGACAGCCACACCCGGGTGTTGCGGTCGTCGCCCTCCTTGGCGGCGTTGACCGCCAGCACCATGGTGAGCGAGCTCATCAGCAGGATGAAGCTGCTGATCGAGGTGAGCGGGATGTCGAACACCTGGCCCGGCCCGGGCCCGTTGCCGAGGCGGCCGCGGTACAGCATGTAGGTGCTGATGAGGCCACCGAACAACAGGCACTCGGTGCCGAGGAACAGCCACATGGCGAGCTTGTTGTTGCTCAGCCCGGTGGACGTGGCGTGCGCGCCGTGAGCGTCGTGCTCGTGGGCGTGGGCGCCTTCGTGGACGGCGATGTCAGCCAATGGTCGCCAACTCCTTGGTCGAGTCCCCGCCGGCCGGCGGGTCGTAGTCGCTGTCCTCGGCGACCGACGGCTCCAGCGCCCAGCCGAAGCCGGCCAGCAGGACGATCGCCGCGCCGACGAACGAGAGGATCAGGTTGTAGATGACGCCGTAGGCGATGATCGGCAGGCCGAACGCCAGCACGATGGGCCAGTACGACGGCGACGGCAGGTGGATGTGGGCGTCGGCACGGGCCTCTTCCTCGGCCAGGATCTCCTCCGCGGTCTTCACCTTCATCAACTTCACGTGGCCATCCTCGTGCTCCACTTCCTCGTACTTGCGGTGGAAGAACTCGTCCAGCGCGTGCACGGTGGGGATGACGTCGAAGTTGTGCTCCTTCGGAGGACTGGCGGTGATCCACTCCAGGGTGCGGGCGTCCCACGGATCCAGCGGGGCACGCTCCTTCTTGCGGGCGGTGACGACGACGTTGACGATGAAGAACGCCACGCCGACGGCGATCGTGAACGCCCCCCACGTGGCCACCTGGTTCCAGAAGTGGAGGTTGAAGAAGCCCTCACCGGTGAGCTTCTCCGGCCACACCACCATGCGGCGCGGCTGGCCCTGCATGCCGACGATGTGCATGGCCCCGAACGTGATGGAGATGCCCCAGAACATCAACCAGAAGTTCCAGCCGCCGAGCTTCTCGTTCAGCGTCTTGCCGAACATCTTCGGCCACCAGTAGTACAAGCCGGCGAACAGGCCCATGACGGCACCACCGACGATCACGAAGTGGAAGTGACCGACAATGTGGTACGTGTCCGTCTGCTGAGTGTCCGATGGGGCCACTGCGTGGGTGACGCCCGTGACGCCACCGATGGTGAACAGCACGATGACGCCGATGGCGAACTTCATGGCCGTGGTGAACCACAACTTGCCGCCCCACAGGGTGAGCGTCCAGTTGACGATCTTCACGCCGGTGGGGATGGCGATGAGCATCGTGGCCACGGAGAAGACCGCCACGCTCACCGGGCCGAGGCCGCTGGCGAACATGTGGTGCGCCCACACACCCCAGCCCAGGAAGCCGATGCCCGCCCCGGAGAAGACCACGAACTTGTAGCCGAACAGTGGCTTGCGGGCGAACACCGGCAGCACTTCGGAGATGATGCCGAAGCTCGGGAGGATGATGATGTACACCTCGGGGTGACCGAAGATCCAGAAGAGGTGCTGCCACAGCAGCGGGTCGGCGCCGGCATCCACGTTGAAGAACGTGGCGCCGAAGTTGCGCTCGAACCCCAGCAGGAACAGGGCCACGGTGATGACCGGCATGGCGAAGGCCAGCAGGAACTGCACCACCAGCACCATCCAGGTGAACATCGGCATGTGCATGAGCTTCATGCCCGGTGCCCGCATGTTGAGCACGGTGACGATCAGGTTGATGGCACCGACCAGCGAGGCGATGCCGGTGATCTGCAGGCCGAGCACCCAGAAGTCCACGCCGTGGCCCGGCGAGAACAGCGGGCTGGAGTTCGGCGAGTACATGAACCAGCCACCATCTGCGGCGCCACCGAGGACCCACGATGTGTTGATGAAGATGCCACCGAACAGGAACAGCCAGAAGCCCAGCGCGTTGATGCGCGGGAAGGCCACGTCGCGGGCGCCGATCTGCAACGGCAGGAAGTAGTTGGCGAACGCCGCGGCCATCGGCATGACGAAGAGGAACACCATGGTGGTGGCGTGCATGGTGAACATCTCGTTGTACACCTGCGCGCTGAGGACCGTGTTGTCCGGGGCGGCGAGCTGGAGGCGAATCAGCAGAGCCTCCACGCCACCGACCAGGAAGAAGAACATGGAGACCACGCCGTACATGATCCCGAGCTTCTTGTGGTCGACCGTGAAGACCCAGCTCTTCCACCCGGAGGCAGCGACCGGACGCTTGAAGACGCCGAGGCCCTGGGTGGGCGTGACCACCGCGGGGGCGTTTGCGCCGGCGCCGGCAAACGTGGGCACGGCGGAGGGGCGTTCAATGATGGCCATTCGTGGGGCTCCCTTACTTCCGCTCGAGGAGGTAGGCGATCAGTTGGTCGATCTGGGCCTCGGTGAGACCCAGGTTGGGCATGCCGCGGTACAGGCCGCCCGTGGAGGACAGGTTGTTCGGGTCGACGAACATCGGCTTCATGCCGGGGGCATTGCGCAGCCACTCCCGCAGGGCGGTCTCGTTGAAGCACACCGGGTACTCGGCACCGGCCGGGGAATCCATCCACACGCCCTGCAGGTACAGGGCGCTGAACTCCTCGGACGGAGCGTTCCACAGCTTCTCGCGGCACGCATCGGTGATGAGGTCGAACGTGAAGCCGGCGAACCCGGTGCGGGTCATCAGGTTGGTGAGGTTCGGCGCGGCGCCGGACACCAGGTTCTGCTCCGGGTTGGCCAGCACGGGAGTGCCGTCGCTGTTGGTGAGTCCGTTGATCTGGTGGCAGCGGGCGCACTGGCTGATGAACTGCCCCTCACCTTCCAGCGCCAGGGCGTCGGTGGGTGACGTGTAGGCCTCTTCCTGGTTGGCCACCCAGGTCGCGAACGAGTCGCTGTCCAGCGCAACCACTGCCTGGCGCATGCGGGCGTGGCTGAGGCCGCAGAACTCCGTGCACTGGCCGGTGTAGATGCCGGGCTGGTCGGCCTGCATGCGCAGCGGCTGGAGGCTACCGGGCACCGCGTCACGCTTGCCGTTGAGACGGGGGATCCAGTACGAGTGGATGACGTCGCGGCTGGTGATCCGCAACTGCACGTTGACACCGGCGGGGATGACCATCTCGCCGCTGGTGACGATCGGCTGGGTGATCTCGATGCCGCCGCAGTTCTGCACCGGGTAGTCGTACTCCCACCACCACTGCTGGCCGGTGACGTTGACCACGCAGGCGGCGTCGTCGGACTTGGCCAGGTTGAAGATCTTGGCCACCGTCGGGATGGCGACGGTGATCAGGATGATCGCCGGCAGGATGGTCATGCCGATCTCGAGCATCGGGTTGCCGTGCGTCTGCTCCGGGATGTCCTGCCCGCGGTCCTTGAACTTGAAGATGATGAACAGCACGACGGCGATGACGATGGCCGCCACCACCCCCGCCAGAATGAAGATGTACTTCTGGCCGCCGAGACCGTCGTCGATCTCGCGGGCGTTGGAGCCGGCGGGCCGGAAGATGTCCTGCGGGGCGTTCTTGGCGCAGCCCGCTACCAGGAAACCCAGGATCGCAAGGGCGGCAGCGGCGCGTCGGCGCGGGAGATGGGCGAGCACGGGCGAGACACTATCGGGCGAGGCACAGGCGCTGCCAACTTCGTGAACTCGGGATCCACCCCGGCAGGGATTTCCGCCGGTGCACGCTGCCAGAACGCGCCAGTGCCCCGGCACACGGCCGGGGCACTGGCAACGAACCTGCTGTGCGGCGAGCCGCAGGACGGTCAGGGAACTTCGATCTCGATGACCCGAGCCTCGTCGCCACCGAGCTGCAGCTGCATCGGCGTGGTGCTGGCCAGCGGCACGTTGACCGCCTTGATCGACAGGTAGCCCTCGCCGTCGCTCTCCACCATGGCCGTGCAGTCCACGATCTCCTGGGCCTGGCCGAACGTGCCGAGGCGGGCGGTGAGGCGAGCGGGCTCGGAGGTCTGGTTGAGGAACACCAACGACACCCGCGCCGCACGCGGCACGCTGAGTTGGTGGTAGGCGATCTTGTCCGGCCCGTTCCAGTTGCCGAGCACGGCATAGAAGTCGTCGTCGGTCAACACGATCGTGGCGTAGACGCCTGCGGTGTCCGAGGGGGCTTTCGGTGCACCGTGGTCGCCCTCGCCCTCCTCGGTGCTGAGGCAGCTGGGCGCAGGATGGGCCTCGATCTCGCGCTGGCCCTGCACGGCGGACGCCACACCAACACCGACCACGGCGAAGGCGGCCAGTGCCGACACGCCGGCGATGGTGCGCTTGGCGGCACCGCGGTAGATGGCCACGACCACGGCGCCGGCGAGGAACAGGGCACCGACGGCGATGAAGATCCACCTGCCGGCGTCCTTGCTGGCCGACAGCATGATGCGGGAGAAGCCGTAGATGAGGGCCCCGAGGCCGAGCGTCGCCAGTACCGGGAACTCCAGTGGGTGCAGCAGTCGGCCGCGGATGGCTGCGTTGTAGCCGGTGTCGTCGCTGGCCCGTTCGCTCCAGGCCTGCACCATCCACTCCACGATCGCTGCGAGCAGCACCACCAGCGAGACCAGGAACACCACCGGCTTGCTGACCGCACCCACTGCGAGGCCGGCCACGCCCACCGCGGCGATCGCCGGCCACCCGGTGGCCCCCGAGGGCTGCTTGGCTGCCGCACACGTGTGCTCGATGCCAGGCTCCATGGCCGGCGCGTTGGCGTCGCGGACGTACACATTGATGCCGGCGATGAGACCGAACGCCACAGCCGCGGAGAGCAGGCCGATGACCGCGAGCGAGGAGCCGGGGCCATCGACGGTGATGCCGAAGAGGATTGCGCTGATGACGGAGACGACCGTGGCCCCGATGAGCAGCTTCGAACCGGTGGTGAGCATTCGTTCCTCGTTACTTCGTCACGTAGATCACGAACCACAGCACGGCGTAGGCAGCGCTGAAGACGTACCAGTAGAGGGCATGGGCGGAGACCACCTCGACGTCGGTGGTGCGGCCGCCGAGATAGCGGAAGGCGACCACCGCGCTGAAGACCACCCCGATGGCGGCCAGGGCGACGACCGTGCCGGTGACGGCGTAGAACATGGCGCCGTAGGCACCTTCGTTCACCGGGACCGCCATCTGCACGTAGATGTACGCCTGTGCGTTGATGAACGCAAGGGCCATCAGCGCCACCAGGCCGAGCGCCAGGCCGGCGTGCGGCTTGTCCTGACGCTTGGCCGAATAGACCGCCCACTGGGCGAAGACGCAGATCGGCAGGCAGGCGATCAGCATGACGTTGGCCGGCACCATGGGGACGGACACGTCCTTGGGCAACCAGGAGCCGCCAGGAACCGCGATGGCCGCGTCGCGGTAGCGCAGCCACATGGCCAGCATGGCGCCGAGGGCCGTGGCCGCCGCACCCAGGGCGAGCGCCGTGCCCACGAAGACCTGGCGGCGGGGAGTGACCGAGGGGGCGGTGGGAAGTGCTTGCATCACGCGTCGCTCCGGTTCGAGATCTTCAGGTCTGCCAGGGGTTCGGCCGACCGGACGATGTGGATGGCGTCGAAGTTGTGGCGGGGCGCGGGCGAGGTGGTGGCCCACTCCAGCGTCAGGCCGTCGTAGGGGTCGTCGCCGGCGTCCTTCGCGCCGCCGAACAGCGCCAGGGCGAGGGTGCCCAGCACCACCAGCGCCAGCAGAGCGAAGCCCACCAGCGCCAGCGAGTTCCACAGCGCCACCGGGCCGCTGACGCCCTGGAAGTTGACGATCTCCGAGTCACCGGCGACCGTGGGGAAGATGCCGCCCGGCTGGTCGGCGAAGCCGGCGATCATCATCGGCACGCTGACCAGCACGCCGCCGAGCAAGCCCACCAGCGCCAGCGGCGCCACCTTTGCGCCCGAGACCGTGCGGCCGTTGAACT
This sequence comes from Ilumatobacteraceae bacterium, assembly GCA_041394605.1. Classification (GTDB taxonomy): domain Bacteria; phylum Actinomycetota; class Acidimicrobiia; order Acidimicrobiales; family Ilumatobacteraceae; genus UBA668. Next base: position 119,487 of record JAWKHX010000009.1, on the reverse strand, counting down.
TCGGCAGCCAGTGCAGCAGCGCACCGGCGCCACCAAGGATGCCGGCGGCGACGATGGCCCCCATCGTGCCTTCCTCGTACACGGTGCCGCCCAGCGCGGCATCACCGATGCCACTGAGGATGGCGGCCGTGGCACCGAGCAGGGCCAACAGCGCCGCCGGGACGGCGAATGCCAGGCCAGGCTGTACGGAGGGCTTGCGCCGCAGCGACTGCAGGGCGGGACCCACCACCAGCAGCGCACCGAGCGCCGGCAGGCAGTAGGCGATCCCGAACGGGATGAGCTCCTGGATCTTGTCCCAGAAGAAGTCCAGGTGGCGGAAGCCCGTACGCAGCCCCGGCGCACCCTGCACCACGACGGAGACGAACCCGAGGCCCAGCAGCCCCATGCCGATCATGATCGGGCCACGCGGGCCGACCTTGCGGTGGGTGGCCGTGGCCACGGCGTCGGCGACGAAGCCGAGCACCGGCAGCAGGAACACGACCGTGAATGGCTGGCTGAAGCCGAACCCGACGACACCACCGAACGCCTGGTTGCCACTGAAGTCCGCCAGCGACGGGTAGTGGTGACCCACGTAGAGGTACAGCAGCAGACCCAAGAGCGCGGGCACCGCCACCACCAGGGCCAGCGCCATCACCAGCGAGGACCAGGCCAGGTAGGGCAGGCGACGCAGGTTCATGCCCGGCGCCCGGGTGGTGAGCACGGTGACGGCCACCGAGCCGATGCTGGCCAGGAGACCGGCCATGGTGAGCATGGTGGCGAGGATGAACAGGTCCACGAAGCGGGGCTCGCCACCGCCGGGGCCGCCGTTCATGATCACGGCGTAGACCGCGAGACCGGCGCCGACCAGCCAGGCCCAGAAGCCGGCCGCGGCCAGGCGCGGGAAGGCGATGGAGCGAGCGCCCACCTGCAGCGGCACCACGGCGACCGCCACCCCGACGACGATCGGCGCCAGCGTGAGGTACAGCAGCCCGAAGCGCTGCAGCGTGAAGAGCTGGGTGAGCGACCCGCCGCCGAGCAGTTCGCGGTCGATGTCGATGCGCTCGGCAGCGAGCAGCCCGGCGATGACCAGGCTGGCGAGGGCCGTGAGCGCGCCCGCACCGAGATACAACCTGCCGATCTTCTTGTGGTCGGTGGTGGTGACCCAGTCGGCGAGGCACGCGAACCCCGGGCCGAGCGTGTCCTCGGCGCTGGGTACGTGAGTGTCCATGGTGGTCATAGGCGACGAACTCGTTTCATCCCGGATGCGCGTGTGCGCCCCGCGGTGTCGGTCGATGGAAGGTGCTGTCGGCTCGCGACATTACCCACAAGGTGTCGCCCCACCTGAAATCCTCAGACCCCGTGGCGGACCAGCACGTCCGCGGTGAGCGCGGCGAACAGCAGGGTGACGTAGCTGATCGAGTAGGCGAACACCCGCATCGCCCGCTCGGGAGTGGCGTGACCGACCAGCTGGGCGGTGCCGGCGATGAACAGCCCGCCGAGGATCGCGGCCGACACGCCGTAGATCAGGCCGAGGTGCCCGACGGGCCACAGCACCAGCGTGCCGGTCACCATGACCACGGTGTAGAGCAGCATCTTGCGGGCGGTGACGTCGGCGGTCTCCACCACCGGCAGCATCGGCACATTGGCGGCGCGGTAGTCCTCGGTGTAGCGGATGGCCAGCGCCCAGAAGTGGGGCGGCGTCCACAGGAACATCACCACGAACAGCACCACGGGGGCCCATCCCAGCGCGTCCTGCACGGCCGACCAGCCCACCAGCACCGGCACGGCGCCGGCCGCGCCGCCGATGACGATGTTCTGGGTGGACGTGCGCTTCAGCCACAGGCTGTAGACGAAGACGTAGAACAGCATTGCTGCCAGCGCCAGCACGGCCGACAGCAGGTTGGCCCAGATCCACAGCACGGCGAAGGCCACCACCTCCAGGGCCAGCGCGAAGACCATGGCCTCCCTCGGCGTCACCAGGCCGGTGACCAGGGGGCGGCCCTGGGTACGGGGCATGACGGCGTCGATGTCGCGGTCGATCACCATGTTCACGGTGTTCGCGCCGCCGGCAGCGAGCGTGCCGCCGATGAGCGTCACCACCACCAGCCAGGTGCTGGGCCAGCCCTGCTCGGCCATCACCATGGTGGGCACGGTGGTGATGAGCAGCAGTTCGATGATGCGCGGCTTGGTGAGTGCGATGAACCCGCCGAGGCGCGACGTGGGGGTGCGCCGGCCGCCATGGGCCACACCGCCCGGGGCGATCCGGGACGGGACGAGCGGGCGGGGACCGCGGGACATGTCCGCTAAGGGTAGAGGTGGTCGCCGGAAGTCGGGCAACTCCGGCCGGGCTGAACCCTGTCGCCATCCGTCACGGCACGGCACAATGGGGTGATGGCACCCATGGTCACCCCGGTCCGCCAGGTGGAACCGGACATCGACGAGTCGGTGGACACCGACCGCCCCTGGATCGTGCTCGTGTGGAACGACCCCATCAACCTGATGAGCTACGTCACCATGGTCTTCCAGAAGGTCTTCGGGTACAGCCTGGAGAAGGCCACGGCCCTGATGCTGGACGTGCACCACAAGGGTCGGGCGGTGGTCAGCAATGGCACCAGGGAGAAGGCCGAACTGGACGTCTACCGCCTGCACGAGCACGGCCTGTGGGCCACCATGCAACGCGACGACGACTGAGCCCGCGGCCACCGAGCCCGGACGCGACGCAGCCGGTGCGTTGCCGCACCGGCTGCGATGTTGGGGGTTGTGTGTCGGCCCCGGTCGAGCGACCAGTGCCGGCGAGTGGGTCAGCCCTCGTGGGCGACCTTCACCACCACGTCCTTGGCGTGCTTGCTGGTGAAGGCGTGGGCGATGCCGGCAACCGAGAGCAGGAACAGGAGCGCCGCTGCCAGGTAGCAGACCAGCGCAGCCGTGTCGGCCCGGTCACCGAAGATGCTGAAGCCGTAGGTGGTGAGCAGCAGCCCACGCAGGGTCTCGCCCTTGAACATCGTGTCCCGCAGCCCGTTGGCCGAGTCGACGGCTGCCTGGGCCTCGTCGATGGCAGCCTGGTCACCGGACTCCTGCGCTGCGGTCAGGTCGGCCTTGAGGCCGCCGATGATGCTGCCCATGCTGGAGTAGGTCTCGCCTGCATACCCGGCGCCCTCGGCGCTGTGGTGCAGGTGGGTGTTGATGTAGTAGTTGGCGTAGCACTCGGCCTTGGCGCCGCTGTCCAGCGGGGTGCCGGCGTACTCGGTGAGGCAGCCGCTGCCTTCCACTTCGGTCTCCCCACCGTTGTACTCGGCGGGGAAGCTGATCTTCTGCTCCAGCAGTTCGTCGTGGACGTAGCTGCTGGCGAAGTCGCCCTGGTCGCTCAGGACGAGCCCGAGGATCAACAAGAGCACTGCGAAGAGTGCGCCTCCGACGCTGAAGGCGATGTCGAGCGTGCGTCGCTTCATGGTGTGTCCTCCCTGTCGCTCGGGGCGGTCTGCCCCGGTTCGATGTTGACAGGATGCACCGGCCGCGTCGCCGCGTTTGAGGGCACAAGGACCCTGCCGCGGGGGACCTTGGCGGCAACTCACCACCGACCGTGGTCAGAACGCCTGTTCAAGGATTCGTCAAGCGGCCCCGCGACACGCGAACGCCATCTCACGCTCCGTGAACCGAGTTCACCCACAGTGAGAACGATGCTAAGTTGCCGCCAACTCCTCGGAACCCGCTCATCGGAGGGCAGATGGACATCGCACGGTTGCAGAACGGTGAAGTGGCGAAGGGCAGCGAACTCGACGCCAGTGTGCACCGAGAGAAGCAACGCCGTCGACGTCTGTGGCGGCTGTTCATCGTGCTGGCGGTGCCCTTCGGGTACTACTGGTACCGGCGGCTCAGCGGCGACCCGATCGAAATCGGCATTCCGCAACTGTTCAAGGACAACCCGGAGATCGGCTTCCTCGCCATCCTCATGGCCGTCTTCTTGCTGTTGGCCATCGTGCCGTACATGGGCGCCGGACGCTCGCCGCACACCATGCTGCGCGCGGAGGACTCCTCGGTGCGGCTGGCCGACGTGGTGGGTGCCACCGCCACCAAGCGCGAGGCCATCGACACGCTGAACATCTTCCTCAACCACCGCACGTTCCAGCGCGAGATGGGCGGCGCTGCCCGACGCGGCGTGCTGTTCGCCGGCCCGCCAGGCACGGGCAAGACGTACCTGGCCAAGGCGCTGGCGGCGGAGGCCGGCGTGCCGTTCCTCTTCGTGTCGGCCAGCGAGTTCCAATCCATGTTCTACGGCCAGACCGGCCGCAAGATCCGGGCCTTCTTCAAGTCGCTGCGCAAGGCGGCCCGGGCGGAAGGCGGCGCCATCGGCTTCATCGAGGAGTTCGACGCCATCGGGGCCGCACGCACCGGCATGGGCGTCAACAGCAGGGAAGGCAGCGCCGGCATCGTCAACGAACTGCTCGTGCAGATGCAGAGCTTCGAACTGCCCACCGCCGGTCAGAAGTTCCGCGCTGCGTTCGTGGAGCGGGTGAACCGCTTCCTGCCGCAGGGCAAGGGACTGCGCCGCCCGAAGCTCGAGCAGGCCAACGTGCTGGTGGTGGCGGCCACCAACCGGCCCAACGACCTGGACCCCGCGCTCTTGCGACCGGGCCGCTTCGACCGCACGATCCACTTCGATCTGCCACCGCGCAGCGATCGCGTCGAGATCGCCCAGTACTACCTGGACCGCAAGAAGCACGACCGCACCGTGTCGGCAGCGTTCGTCGCCGACCTCACCGCCGGGTACAGCCCGGTGCGCATCGAGCGACTGCTCGACGAGGCGCTCATCGTGGCGCTGCGCGACGGGCGCACCGAGATGACCCATCTCGACGTCATCGACGCGCAGATGGTCACCGAGGTCGGTCTGTCACACGACGTCGGCTACCACCCCGATGAGCGTCGCCGGGTGGCAGTGCATGAATCCGGCCATGCTCTCGTGGCCACCCTGGCGGGCCGCGACGTGAAGCTGGCGTCGATCCTGCGCCGGTCTGGTTCGCTCGGTCTGGTGGCCCACGGCGATGTCGAGGAGCGCTTCCTGCGCACGCCCACCGAGGCCACGGACCTCATGGCCGTCGCGCTCGCCGGGCGGGCTGCGGAGATCCAGGAGTTCGGCGAGGCGTCCAGCGGGATCGCCAGCGACCTGCAGGTGGCCACGAACATCGCCGCCCAGTTGGTGGGCATGCTCGGCGCCGGTGGCAGCCTGCTCTCGCTGGAGGCCGCATCGCTGGCCGGCGCCGGCAACCTGGTGGCCAAGGTGCTGCACGACGACAAGAGCCGTGAGAAGGCCGACGAGTTCATGAGCATCGCCGCCGACCGCGCCGCCTGCACGGTCCTGGAGCACCGGCGGGCGCTCCTGGCCCTGGCCGACGCGCTCTGCGAGCAGGACGAACTGACCGGCGACGAGGTGCACAACATCGTCGCCTCGTCGATGGTCGGCTGACAGACCTCAGGCGGGCACGGGGTCGGCCGTGAGGCGGCCGTCCACGATGCGGACCACACGGTCTGCGTAGTGCGTCATCCGCGTGTCGTGGGTGACGATCACCGCAGCGGTGTCGCGCGCTTTCATCTCCCGGCGGATCAACTCCATCACCTGCTCGCCGAGTTGGGTGTCCAGTGCGGACGTCGGCTCGTCGAACAGCACCAGGCCCGGGTTGTTGAACAGGGCCCGGCCGATGGCCACGCGTTGACGCTCGCCGCCGCTGAGCTGCGAGGGCAGGTTCTTGCCGCGCTTGCCCAGCCCCAGTTCCTCCAGCAGGGTGCGGGCGCGTTCCCGGGCTGCCTTGCCACCCCGGCCACCACCCAGCTCGTCGACGACCAGCAGGTTCTCCTCGGCGGTGAGGAACGGCACCAGGTTCACGGACTGGAAGACGAACCCGACGTGCTCCCGGCGGAACGCAGTGAGGCGCCGAGCGTCGTGCCCGGTGATGTCCTCGCCGTCCACCACGACGGTCCCTTCGTGGGCGCCAGCAGGCACCCGGCGATGGACAGCAACGTCGTCTTGCCACTGCCCGACGGGCCGAGCAGGGCGACGATCTCGCCATGATCCACGGCCAGCGTGGCGTGGTCGAGGGCGACGATCTCGGCGTCGCCGCTGCGGTACACCTTGCGCACGTCGCGCATGTCCAGCACGGTCATCGGCGGAGGTCCTTTCCGGTCGCGTCGCTCACGACGACGTTCCGATCGCGGCAGCAGGGTCCCGCGGAGGACCTTGCGCAGAGGAAGTCGCGCTGCCGAGCACGGAGGCCACCAGCAGGGCGACGAAGGTGAACACGAAGCGGCTCGGCTCAACTGCAAGGGCACACCGGACGGCAGCACCGGAAGCGGCCAGCGCCAGCGCCGAGCCGGCCACGAAGGCGATGATCGTGACCACCACCGCCTGCAGGACGACGCCGACGAAGAGGCGGCCGCTGGATGCACCCACGGCCTTCAGCACGCCGTAGAGACCCAACCGCTCCAGCGTCAGCAGGCTGAAGAACAGACCGACGACGGCCAGCACGACCACCAGCGTGGAGTAGATGATCTGGTTGAACGTGGAGGTCTGCTGCTCCACACCCGGAAGTGCCAACACGGCTTCGTCCACGGTCAGCGTGGACGTGGCACCCGAGGTGGCGGCGTCGATCGCCGTAGCGAGGTCGCCGCTGCCGCGCACCACCAGTGCCTGCACCACGTCGTCGGCGACGGCGGCATCAGGACGGTTGGCATTCTGCACCCGCCGCCAGGTGACAGGTTGACCCAGACGTGCCCTGCTGGAGATACGCAGGTGTCCTCCACCCAGCCGACCACGGTGATCTCGGTCTTGGCCGGGCCGACCAGCAGCGTGTCGCCGACCCCGACGCCCTGGTCCTCCAGGCGGCGTCGGCCACCCCTTGGCCGTCGTACAGCGTGGACACGTCGGGCACACCCTTGGGGGCGATCTCATAGCCGGCGATCGCCACGTCGGCCGGGTCCGCCGCCCCCGGCACCTCGGCGCCCAACAGCACGAACCCCAGCCCGCCCACGGCCTCCACACCGCCACGGCCTCCACCTGGCTGCGGACGTCGGCGGTGATGCGGCTGCGGAGGAACGAATCCCGCGCCGTGGACGAGTGAACGATGACGTCACCGTTCTGGAGCGCACCGCCGGTGGAGCCGAGGTACAGGCCATCGAGCAACCCGCCGAGGAACAGCAGGAGGTGGACAGGAACGCCAGCACCACGGTGGCCACGAGGAACCGGGCAGGACGCCGGCGCAGTTCGCGGATCGGCAGCTTGAGGGCTCACAACTGCACCCCGCGCCCGTGGTGGCATCGAGCGGGTCGATCCGCAGCACCCGTCGCACCGCCACCAGCGACGTCACCAGCGCCAGCGCCAGCACGACCAGCGACGTGATGACCACCGGCATCACTTCCACCCGTACGCAGGTTCTTCACGCCCTGCAGCGCCCCGGCGTAGAGGCCGAAGGCGACCAGCGAGCCCAGGGCCATGACCACCACCACCTGCACGAGCAACGCAACCACCAGCGTGCGGGCCCGGGCGCCGATGGCCCGCAGCAGGGTGAGCGCCGATGCCTTCTGGAAGGTGACGATGAGGAAGAACAGGCCGGTGACCAGCGGAACCACCAGGTAGAACAGGCCGAGGATCACCCCGAAACTGGTGCGGACGCTGCTGACGCCGGGCGATCCGTCCACCGCCTGCTGGCGGGTCAGCGGCTCCACCCCCGGCCACCGCAGCGGCAGCTGCGGTCCACCACCCGTCTGGGCATCGGCGCCGGCCGCCACTTCCACGGCCAGCACCGACGGCAACACCTCGGTGCCGCTCGGCAACCCGTTGCGCACCCGCTTCGCCGCAGCGAAGGTGTCGAACGAGGCGAACATCGTGGAAGCGACCGAGTAGTTCAGGTCGCGGGCAACGCCCACGATCGTGAGATCCAGCGTGCCGCCGGGGCCGACGACCGTGACGGTGTCGCCGACACCGAAGCCGTCGCCTTCGTCCTTCTCGCTGGCCACGGCCTCGCCCTCGGCCGAGGGCAGGCGGCCGGCGGAGAGCGTGGTGGGCGCACCCGGGCCGCCGAGCACGTACCGCGAACACCACCGCGTCGGTCTCGGCCACCCCGCCTGCACGGTGAACGTGCTCTCCCCGCGGGCTGGCAGTGGCAACGCCCTCCACGGCGGCCACGGCGGCTGCCTGCTCAGGCGGGATGATCGAGCCCTCGATGTTCTTGCGGGCCTGGTCGTTGAACACGAGCACGTCAGGCCGACTGGTTGCGGACGGCACCGATGAACTGGGTGATCAACCCGCCGAGCAGCGCCTGCTGGAACAGGATGAGGAACACGAGCAACCCGACGGCGCCCGTCAGCAGCCCGAAGCGCAGCTTCGAACGGCGCATCTCATGCCATGCGAGGAACATCGCCGGCAAGGATGGCGGAGCCGCGGCCGCTCGTCCAACCGTGCGGCCGATGTCACGTGCCGCGCCTAACTGGCGCCGGGGTTGGCGGGGAGGTGGTCGAAGCGGGTGGCGGGGCGCATCGCGGTAGGCCTCCACCACTGGGGCCAGCTCCGTGGGCGACACCCCGTGCAGGATCACACTGTCCGCGCCGAGGTCCATCTGGTGCAGCACCGCCCGGGCGCATTGCTCCGGCGTGCCGTAGCCGGCAGCGGCCAGCCACTCCTCGGGGATCAGCGTGGCCACGTGCTCCAGCTCGGCCGTGGTGGCCTTGCCGTCGATGGCACCGCGGAACCCGGCCACGAACGGGTCGGCGCGGAACCGCTCCAGCACGGCGGGGTCCCACCCGTTGGTGCGCACCATCAGGTCGCCATACGCCTGCAGATACGTGGCCATCCGGCCGACGGTCTTCTTCAGCCGCACGTCCTCCGGCACCCAGTCGCCGATGACGGCGAAGCAACTCCAGATACGCACCTTCGACGGATCGCCCCCGCCCGCTCGGCAGCGGTGCGCACCGTGTCCACGCATCGCCGCATCGTGTCGTCGGTGAAGAACGTGTGCAGCAACACGGCGTCGAACGCCCGGCCGGCCAGCCGCAGGCTCTGCGGGCCGAACGCGCTCATCAGCAGCGGGATGTCCTCACGGAAGTCCGGGTCCAGCGCCAGCACCGGCCAGCGGCCGGCCGGGCCATCGTGACCCATCACGACCTCACCGTTCCACAGCCGGCGCATGAGGCCGGCGAAGTCCTCCATCGCTGCGGTGGTGATGCGCGGCAGGCCGTAGGCATCGAACATCCGGTCCATGCCGCGGCCGAGGCCGAGCGCGAACCGCCCGCCGGTGATGCGGTGCATGGTGGTGGCATAGGCCCGTGACGACCGGATGGCGGGTGTTCTGGTTGGTGACCCGGTGGTGATGCCGAGCGACGTCGTGCAGCCTGCCGCGACCCCCGAGAGGGTGACGGCTTCCTTGACGTTGAACCGCTCGCTGAGGAACACCACCGAGGCCCAACGCCTCGGCGTGCCAGCACTCCTGCAGCAGTTCGGCGGGGGACTCGGCGCGGCCAGCCGTAGAAGGCGAGTTCGTGCAGCTGTTCCATGGGCGCCGAACGTACCGCCGGGCAGGCTGCCGGCCCGGACCGGCGGTCGCGGCGCCGGCGGGCTCAGCCTTGCCGTGCCCCTTGCCGCCGCCCTGGCCCTGACCACGCCCGTGGTCGCCGCCATGGCTCTCGTCGCCCTCATCGTCGTCGCCCTGGTCGTCGTCCTGGTCCACCGCCTGGTCGTCCGCCTCGTCATCGGCGTCGTCGTGGCCACGGGTGGCGTCCTTGGCGTCGAACACGGCGGCGCAGTACTCCTCGACCGTCTGGCCGGCGGCGTCGGCCGCGGCCTGCAGGGCGCCGAGGCCGGGTTGCCCATGTTCTTCTCATGGCCGTGCGACCACGGTGCACGGCCCGTACGCGGCGGGTCGGTGGCGTCGGGGCCTTGCGCCACGGTGGTGTCGGTGGGCTCGGCGGCGTCGGTGGTCACCGGGTCGGTGGTGACCGTGTCGTCGGTGGGCGCCGAGGTGTCGGGCACCGACGAGTCGGGGGTGGAGGTGTCCGGAGTGGACGTGTCCGGGGTGGACGTGTCCGTGACGGAGGTGGCCGTCTCCTCCACTTCGGCACGGTCCCACGTGCGGTCCGTGGTGAGCACGCCGGAGGCGGCAGCGGCGGTGCCCGCCGTGAGCAGCACACCCACGGTGGCGGCGACGACGCGGCGAGGAAGGCGGGTGGAAGGCTTCATGGTTCGGCTCCGGGAGGTCGAGGCAGCGGCAGGGCGCCGTTCGGGCGGTGAGCGCGGCGGCGGCCGCGGATGCAGCGACAGTTCGTCGTCGGTGGGAGGGCCGCCGGCCGCGGCGAACAGATCGGCGAGCGCGGCAGTCGGCGACCTCTGCCGGCGACGGGAGTCGCCAGGAGGGAATTGGCCGCGGCAGGGCGTCCATCTGCTCGTCGGGAAGGGGCATGTCCGTCACGGTTGGAGATCGTTCAGGTGCCCGTCGCGTTACAGGCGTGCGGGGGTGCGCCGTCAGCGGCCGGCGCCATTGGCCAGCGGGGTGACGACGGCCGCCAACCGCTGCAGGCGCGGTGCTGATTCACCCGCACCCAGCCAGGGGGTGCGGCCCACGATCTCCGCAACACTGGCGACGTCCAGGCCGCCGACAACCCGCAGCAGCACCACCTCGGCCTGCTCCGGCGGCAGATGCTCGGCCACCAGGGCCACTGCGTCTGCGGCCGACCACCGGTCGATGGCGTGGTCGGCCGGGTCTGCGGTTCGCTCCGCTTCACGATCACCCACGTCGGCAACCGGGTCGGTGCGGCGGCGGGCGGCCGTGCGGCGGTGGTCCGCAAGCCGGTTGCGGGCAATGGTGAAGAGCCACGAGTTGAAGTCAGCGGCACCTCCTTCGAACCCGGGAGACCGCGGGTGACCGCGAGCCAGACCTCGCCGGCCAGATCGTCGGCAGCACGTGGCTCCAGCCCGCGCAGGAAGCGCAGCAGCCGCGGGTGGTGCTCGGCGAAGAGCACCGAGGCCGCCGCCTGATCACCTTCCGCGGCGCGCTGCAGGAGCGCGGGAAACCGGATCGGGTCGGTCGGCACGTCACCGTTATCGGCGCGAGCACCGCATGCGCGTCAATCCAGGATTCCTCCAAGATTCGGTTCCGTTAGCGTCGCTGCGTGCTCCAACTGCGACCGATCACCCATTCGGAACTGCCCGATCTGCTGGCGTTGCACCAGGCACCGAGGCCTTCGACAGCATTCCCCGGGTGCTGTCGCTGGAGGAGATGGAGGAGGAGATCGACGACCACCATGTGGTGCTGGCCTCCGACACCCCGCGTGGCCACCCTGGACGGCACGCTCGCCGGGTGGCGTACACCTACCACCTCCCCAGTGAGGTCCGCGAGGAGCGCCTGTTCGTGTTCGGCCTGGTGGCACCGGAGCACCGCCGCAAGGGCGTCGGCACCCGCTGATGCAGTGGGCGATCGAGCGTGGCGAGCAGCAACTGCGCTCCACCGGGCGCAGCCTGCCGCTGTACCTGCGGGTCGATGCGTTCGACCATGGAGTGCGCACCGCCTGTTGCGTCGCTGGGCATGGAGGTCGTGCTGCTACCACGATGAACTGATCCGCCCGCTGGGACTGCGCCGCCGCTACCCGCAGCGCCCGCCGGCCTGCGCATCGTCGCCTGGCCCGACGGTCGCAGCGAGGAGATCCGGCTGGTGAAGAACGAGGCGTTCGCCGATCACTGGGGGTCCACGCCCACGTCCGCGCACCACTGGGACCAGATGCTGCACGGCCCCGGCGCGCGGCTGGACCTGTCGTTCGTGGCCGAGGACGGCGACGGGCGGATCGTGGCGCACTGCCTGTGCAAGCGGTTCCCTGCCGACGACGAGATCACCGGTCGGCGCGACGCCTGGATCGACAACCTCGGGACGCTCCGCGAGCATCGCGGCCGCGGCGTGGCGTCGGCACTCATCGCCCACGCGCTGCACGCGTTCGCCGCTGACGGCCTGACCCACGCGATGATCGGCGTGGACAGCGAGAACCCCACGGGCGCCGCCCGCCTGTACCGCTCGCTCGGCTTCGGCCCGCTGTCGCGCCGGATCAACCACCAGCTCCGATTCCGGTAGCGCACCGCAAGCACCGCGGGACAGGGTTTGGGGGGCGGGCGTAGGGTGAAGGCATGGAAACTCCCCTTGCCGACATCGCCCCGCGCGTCCAGGCCGCCCGTGACGCGTTCGACCGCGGCGCCACCCGGCCCGTCGCCTGGCGGCGGGCAACGCTGGAGCACCTCCGCGACCTCATCACCCAGCGCGAGGAGCGCCTGCTCGACGCCCTCGCCGCGGACTTCGGCAAGCCGCGCCCCGAGGCCTGGCTGACCGAGGTGGGCTTCACCGTCAGCGACATCGAGCACACGCTGGCCAACCTGCCGCTGTGGATGCGCCCGGAGAAGGTGCCCACGCCGGTGGCGTTCAAGCCCGGCAAGTCCGAGATCGTGCGCGAGCCGGTGGGCGTCACCTGCGTCATCGCTCCGTGGAACTACCCCGTGCAGTTGCTGCTGCTGCCCATGGTGGCCGCCATCGCCGCCGGCAACGCCGTGGTCGGCAAGCCCAGCGAACTGGCCCCCAACACCGCCACCGAACTCACCGACCTGCTGCTGGCGCTGGACGACCCGGCCGTCACCGTGGTGGAGGGTGGCGTGGCCGAGACCACCGAACTGCTGGCCCAACGGTTCGACCACATCCTCTACACCGGCAACAGCCGGGTGGCCCGCATCGTCATGCGTGCCGCCGCGGAGCACCTCACCCCGGTCACGCTGGAACTGGGCGGCAAGAGCCCGGCCATCGTCAGCCGCAACGCCAACGTCAAGGTGGCCGCCAAGCGGATCGCCTGGGGCAAGTTCGTCAACGCCGGCCAGACCTGCATCGCGCCGGACTACGTTCTCGTGGAACGCCCGGTGCACGACGAGTTGGTCGCCGCCATCGGCGAGGCCATCACCGAGTTCTACGGCGCCGACCCGCAGGCCAGCGCGGACTTCGCCCGCATCGTCAACGAACCCCACTTCCATCGCATCGAGAAGCTGCTGGACAGCGGCACAGTGGCCGTGGGTGGGCAGACCGACGCGGACACCCGCTACATCGCGCCCACCGTGCTCACCGGGGTGACCATGGACGACCCCGTGATGGGCGAGGAGATCTTCGGCCCGGTGCTGCCCGTCATCGCCGTGGACAGCCTGGAGGACGCCACCCGGCTGGTGAACGAGGGCTCGGCGAAGGGCGACAAGCCGCTGGCGCTCTACACGTTCAGCGAGCACGACGCGGACAACGAGGCCATCGTGGACGGCACCACGTCCGGCGGTGTGTGCGTGAACGGCACCCTGCTGCACATCAGCAACCCGAACCTGCCCTTCGGCGGGATCGGCGAGAGCGGCATGGGCGCCTATCACGGCAAGTACGGGTTCGACACGTTCAGCCACCACCGCTCGGTGCACAGCCGCAGCACGCGCCTGGACCCGTCGCTGATGTACCCGCCGTACACGGCCAAGAAGTACAAGCTGCTGCGCAAGGGCATGCTGATGGCCGACCCGCGCGACATGGTGGCCAAGGTGCGCAGCGCCCTGCGGCGCGGCTGACCATCCGGCGGGTCAGCCCGCCAGCAGCATGTTCACGTGCGCGGCCAGGGCCTCCACACCCGTGCCCTTCGCCGCGCTCACCCACATGACGTCGCCGGCCTCCAGCCCGCAACCCTTGGCCAGCTCGCGCTTGCGGGTGGCCAGCTTGGACGGCTTCACCTTGTCCAGCTTGGTGGCCACCACGGTGTGCGGCACACCTTCCTGGCGCAGCCAGTCCAGCATCTGCACGTCCAGCTTGGTGGGGCCGATCTCGCCGTCCACCAGCACGAACACCAGCACAAGGCCTTCGCGCTCCAGCAGGTAGCCCTCGATCATCCGCTGCCACTTGGCCTTCTCCCGCATGGGGACGGCGGCGTAGCCGTAACCGGGCAGGTCCACCACGGTGCCGCCGCCGGGCAGTTCGAACAGGTTGAGCAACTGGGTGCGGCCGGGGGTGTTGGACACCTTGGCGAGTTGGCGGCGGTTGGCCAGCGCGTTGATGAGCGACGACTTGCCCACATTGCTGCGGCCGACCATCGCCAGTTCCGCGCCGGACTCGGGCAGATCGGTGTGCCGGGTGGCCGAGGTGACGAAACGAAGCTGCAGCGGCACCCCGCCACGGTACCGGCTCGCACCGGCACGGGGGCTCACCTCAGCGGTAGGCGGCCATCCCCGGGGTGGTCAGCAGGCGCATGTCATGAGTGATCACGGCGGCCTCGTAACCGTCATGGCGGGCCAGCCATTCCAGGCCGTCCAGCCCCATGGCGAAGACGGTGGTGGCGTAGGCATCCGCCTCGGCGATGTTCGGACCCACCACGGTGACCGAAGCGAGTTCGGTGACGGCCTCGCCCTTGCGGGGGTCGACGATGTGGGCACCGCGCTCGTAGGTGCCCGAGGTGGCGACGGCCAGCGGACCCTCGCCGTGGAGGACCAGCGCCACCAGTTGGGGATCGTGGGGGTGGCGCACCCCCACCCTCCATTGGTCGCCGTCGCGGTTGCGGCCGGAGAGCACCACGTCGCCGCCGGCGTTGAGGCAGAAGTCGCGCACCCCCTCGGCGGTCACCATCTCCGCGGCTCGCTGCACGCTCCAGCCCTTCACGTACCCGCACGGGTCGAACCGCGTGCCGTTGGGGCTGGGCAGGTTCCACACGTCGAACACCCCGTCCGAGTCGTCGGCCAGTTCGTCGCAGCGCTCGAGCACCTCGAGGATCTCGTCGGTGAGCTCCTCGTCGGTGGCCTCGCCGCGCCCGATGCGGGTGATCGGGCTGGTCTCCTTGTAGGGGCTGAACACGTCGTCCACATGGTGGAACCACTCCACCAACCGGTCGACGAGCGCCCGGTCGTGGGTGTCCACCAGGTCGATGCTGATCGACGTGCCCATCACCGCTTCCACATGATGCACGCTCATCTCAGGCCAATCCGGAGGCGGCCATCGCGGCGTCGATCGCCGACTGCAGGCTCTGCTTGTAGCTCTTGCTCGTGTAGGTGGCCCCGGAGATGGTGTCCACGCTGGCGCTCTGGGCGGTGACCGACTCGTCGATCAGCCACGGCAGCGCCTGCTGGCTGATGGACAGGCTGCGGCGGTCACCGTTCGGGTACTGGATGACCTGCACGTCGGTGAGCGCACCCCCGGAGTAGACGGCCTGCACCTGCACGGTGCCGAAGCGGTTGTTCGACGCCGAACCGACATAGGTGCCGTCGAGCACGCCCGCAGCGGCGGTGGTGGCCGGCGCGGCGGTGGTGTTCGGCCCGGCCGACGTGGCCGTCGTGTCGCCGGCGGCGGTCGTCGTGGCCGTCGTGGCGGGTGCCGTCGTGGCCGTCGTGCCGCTGCTGTCCGTGCCCGTGGCGGTGCCGGAGATGGTCAGCGTCCCGGCGCCGTCGGCCTGCGCGCTGTGGGCGAACACGCCCGCCAGGCCGACGGTGGTGACGGCGCTCAGCGCCAAGGACGCCACCTTGCTGGCTCGGGCCGGCTTCACCCGGCAGCCCGCCGGCTTCTGGCGGGCCGCCGGGGTGGCATCGGCCGCGGCCGTCTGCTGGTTCCGGCGCAGGTTGGCGACACGCTGCTGGATCAGCGGGTCGATCGGCTTGCGGGGGTTGGGGGGAGGGAGGTTGCTCACGGAATGCTCCGGTTCAGGCGGCCGCACGCTGGCGGACAGGGAGACGGGTGGAGTCGGCGGCAGCGCGGCGAGAGGCGGCGACACCGAGGAGGCGGACGGACAGGGGGTAGATGGCCAGCCCGGCAAGGCCGGCGAGGCCCCACAGGAACCAGCGGGCGAGTGCGTCGCTGCCGATCTGGTAGGCGTGGATCGCCATCACCAGCACGGCGGGCACCGACACCAGGTGGACCAGATGCCACGCCTTGCGGGGCAGCCGGCGGCGCACCCGGGCGATCGACGTCAGCGTCACGATGGCGAAGACCCAGAACGCCACCACGCCCCAGCCGATGGCCCAGCCGACCTGGCTGCTCGGCACGAGCAGATCGATGAACCGCAGCCCGGCCTTGGTGTCCACGAGGGCCAGCAGCATGTGAGCCCCGGTGAAGCCCAGCGTCAGGCCGCCCAGCCAGTTGTGCAGCGCCAGCCACCAGTTGGCCTTCAGCCGGCGCCCGGTGTTGCGGGCCGAGAAGGTGAACCCCCAGACCAGTGAGGCCACCGCCAGCACGGCGGCGACAATCCCGGTGGACCGGGTGAGGTACCACATCCATTCGCTCATGGCTCGAATGATGCGATCGCCGGGTGAGGCGCCCTTCGCGGGAAGGTGAGAGTTGGGTGAGAGGTGTCAGGCGCCGCTGAGCAGGCGTTCGACGGCCGCCTCGATGTCCGCTTCGCTGAGCAGCACCAGCTTGGCGGCGTCGCCGAGGGGGATGAAGCTGTCCTTGCTGGCCACTCGGGCGACACGCCCGCGGAAGCCGGCATCCACCAGTTCGGCGACGATCCCCTCACCCACGCCGCCGGCCCTGCGGGTTTCGTCCACCACCAGCACGGTGCCGGTGGCTTCCGCCTCGCGCACCATGTCCTCCACCGGCAGCGGACAGATCCAGCGCAGGTCCACCACACGGGCGAACACCCCGCGCTCCTGCAGGCGGCGGGCCACCCGCAGCGACAGGAACAGCCCGTTGCCGAACGTCAGGATGGTCATGTCGCGGCCGTCGCCGTACGTGCGGGCGGCGCCGATCGGCACGTGCGCGGCGGGGTCCGGCGCGGCCGCCCACAGGCCGTCGCCCTTCCCGAACAGGTCGGTGGTGTGGTAACGGGCGATCGGCTCCACGAACACGCCCACGGTGCCGTCGGCCTCGGCCGCGGCCACGAGCGTGCGCAACATGCCGGCAGCGTCGTCGGGACGGGCGGGGACGGCCACCACCACCCCCGGCAGGTCGCGCAGCACCGTCAGCGAGTCGTCGTTGTGGAAGTGGCCGCCGAACCCCTCCTGGTAGCCGAGGCCGGCAATGCGCACGACCATCCCGTTGCGGTACCGCCCCTCGGAGAAGAACTGCAGGGTGGCCGCCTCGCCGCGCAGTTGGTCCTCGGCGTTGTGCAGGTAGGCGAGGTACTGGATCTCGGCGATCGGCAGGAAGCCGCTGACGGCGGCGCCGAGGGCGAGGCCGAGGATGCTGGTCTCGTCGAGCAGGGTGTCGAACACCCGCCCGGCGCCGGCCTGGGCGAGCAAGCCCTTGGTGACGCCGTACACCCCGCCCTTCGCGGCCACGTCCTCACCGAACAGCAGCAGGTCGCGCCGGCTGCGCAGCAGGTCGGCCAGCGTGGCGTTCACCGCCTGGGCCAGCGTCAGCGCGTTGGCCGGGGTGGCCGAACCGTCCGCGTCGCGAGCCACCACCGCGGCGACGGTGTGGGGGTGGCGGGGCGCGAGCGGCGCCATCACCTCGTCGGCCGTGGCGATCTGCGGGCGCTCCGCCACCTCGGCGGCGACGGCGTACACCGCAGCGCGCACCTCGTCGTGGCGGGCCACCAGATCGGCCGCCGTACGCGCGCCTGCGGCCACCAGCGCCCGCGCCGTGCCCACGATGGGGTCGCGAGCCGCGTCGGCGCGCAGTTCGGCGGCGCTGCGGTAGGCACTCTCCACGTCCGTGCCGGCATGCCCTCCGAAGCGCACGGTGCGAAGGTGGAGGAACGCCGGGCTGCGCCGGGTGCGCACCCACTCGCCCAACTCCTCCGTGGCCTCCAGCACGGCCACCGGGTCGGTGCCATCCACCTGCGCGTACCGCAGGTGGGGCCGGTTGCCGTAGGCGGCGTGCACCCAGTCCTGCGGCGTGCGCACGCTGATGCCCAACCCGTTGTCCTCGCACACGAACAGCAGCGGGAGGGGCAGCCGCTGGTGGGCACAGTGCAGGGCGGTGTTGACCGCGGCGGTGGCGGAGGCGTGGTTGGAGGACGCGTCGCCGAACGAGCACACGGCCAGCGCGTCGGCGGGCCACGGCGACGGTACGCCGAGCTTGGCGGCCCGGCCGATGGCGAACGCGACGCCGACGGCGCGAGGCAGGTGCGACGCGATGGTGGACGTCTGCGGGATGACGGCGAGGTCGTGGCGGCCGAACACCTTGTGCCGTCCGCCGCTGATGGGCTCGTCGGTGGAAGCCACCACTCCCGCCAGCACGTCGCGCACGCCGTCCAGGCCGGCGCGGGCCAGGTAGAAGCCGCCGCTGCGGTAGTGCAGCAGGGCCGGGTCGCCGGGCCGCAACGCCATGGCCACCGCGGCATTGCTCTCGTGACCCGAGGAGCCGATGGTGTAGTACCCCTTGCCCTGGCCGCGCAGCCAGCGGGCCGCGAGGTCGCAGTGGCGGCTGGCCACCTGCGTGTCGAACAGGCTGGCCAGGGCGTCCACCCGAGCTGCCGGCGCCGCTGCGCCGTCGTCCGCCGTCAGCGCACCGAGTGCGTCTACCAGTTGGTGTTCGAGGGGCGCACGATCCGGCGGCGTCACGCCCACAGTGTGCCAGGCCGCACCCCACCCCGGCCCGCGAGTACCGTCGCGGCACGCGGCGACGAACCAGGGAGGCGGGACGGATGAAGCTGCTGCTGCTGCCGAAGTGGGCTCGCCGGTTGATCACGGTGCCGGCGCTGTTCGTGCTGTTCCTCTGGGCCCTCGGCCTGCTGCCCGTGTGGCTGCTGGTCACGGCATTCGTGTCGCGGTTCGTGCCCGGCCGCTGGCGCCTGTTCCGCCTCGCCTGGTTCACCGTGCTGTACCTGGCGCTGGAGGTGGGCGCGCTCGCGGTGCTCTTCTGGTACTGGCTGGCCTCTGGCTTCGGCCGCCACCTCGGCGACGAGCGGTGGTTGGACCGCCACTACCGCCTGCTGGCCTGGTTCCTCCGCCGATTGATGGCCAGCGCGCGGGTCACGTTCAGCCTGCGGTTCGCGTACGAGGGCGACGTCACCGGGATCGACACCGCGCAGCCCTTGCTCGTGCTGTCCCGTCATGCCGGCGCCGGCGACTCGTTCCTCATCATCGACCGCATCGTCAACGGAGCGCGCCCGCGCCGCCCGCAGATCGTCCTCAAGGACCTCCTGCAACTGGACCCGTCGATCGACGTCATCCTCAACCGGGTCGGGGCGACGTTCGTGTCGCCGTCGAAGTCCGGCCGCACGAAGGTGGTCGACGAGCTCGCCAGGCTGGCCGGCGCGGCCACGGGCAGGGATGCCGTGGTGCTGTTCCCCGAGGGCGGCAACGTCACACCGGAACGCAAGGCCCGCGCGCCGATCGCGCTGCGCGACGCCGGGCGGCCCGATCTGGCCGAGCGCGCCGAAGCGTTGCAGCACCTCCTGCCCCCGAAGGTGAAGGGCGTGGACACTGCGCTCACCCACGCGCCACAGGCCACCGTGGTCCTCGTGGGCCACACCGGGCTGGAATCGCTGTCGGGCCCGCGCCAGATCTGGCGGCACCTGCCCGTGGGCCACACCATCCGGTTCCACGCCTGGGTGTACCCGCCGGAGGTGCTGCCAGCCGCGGATGATCGTGAGGCGTGGCTGTACGACCGCTGGGACGAACTCGACCAGTGGGTGGACGGCTCGCTGGCCGAACAGGCCGAGGAGCAGGCGGCACTGGCCGCTGCCCCGCCGCCTGCGCTCATCCGCCTGCGCCGCCGCCTGGCAGCCCTCCCCACCTTCGGGTCGATGCTCGGGGCGGTGTACTGCTGGTGGATCTCGCTGTGGCCGTCGTTGCTGCCGCGGTCGCCGCTGATCCAGGCCGCGGTCAGCGCCATCTCGATCGCCATCGGGTTCGGTCTTGGTGGCGTGCTGCACCGGCTGATCCGCAGCATCCTGCGCACCACCGGCAAGCGGGTGCCGCCCCGCGTCACGGACATCGCTGACACGGTGCTCCTCTTCGTGGCCGTGTTCGTCCTGGTGCTCGGGCCGGTCCGCTGGGTGCAGTGGCAACGGGAGCAACGTTCGCTGGTGGGCATGGGCCCGCTGGCGGCCACCGCGGTCATCCCGATGCTGCTCCTCACGGCACTCCTCGCCGTGGTGCTCATCACGATCGGCCGCGTCGTCAAGCACGCGGTGTACCGGGTGGACCGCGCTGCGGCCCGGCGCATGCCGCGGGCGTGGTCGCGATGGGTCGCCGGCACCGCCGTGCTGATCGTCGTCGCCGTCGGCCTGCAGTTCGCGGTGGACGGCTTCTCCTCGTGGGCCGACGGCAACTTCAGCGCGTTCGACGACACCACCGCGGAGGGCATCGAACGGCCCACGTCACCAGTGGTGTCCGGCGGCCCGGATTCGCTGGTGGACTTCGACGACCTCGGCTACGAGGGGCGCAACTTCGTCGGCACCGCCAGCGACCCGGCGGACATTGCCGAGGTGCGCGGGCTGGACGCCGCGCTCCAACCGGTGCGCGTGTACGTCGGCCTGCAGTCCGCGGACTCGCTGGCCGAGCGGGTGGACCTCGCGGTGCGGGAGTTGGAACGCACGGGCGCCTTCGACCGTGCCGTGCTGGTGGTGGTGACCCCCACCGGCACCGGCTGGGTGAACCCCAACGCCGCCCGCACCCTGGAGTACATGTGGGGCGGCGACACCGCCATCGTGTCCGTGCAGTACTCGTACCTGCCCAGCTGGGTGGCCTTCCTGCTGGACACCGAGAGCCCGCCGCAACTCGGAGCGGCCCTGTTCGCCGCCGTGCACGAGGCATGGTCGGCACGGCCGGAGGGAAACCGGCCGAGGCTGATCGCCTACGGCGAGAGCCTCGGCTCGTTCGGCGGCGAGGCCGCCTTCGACGAGGGCTCGCTGGAGGCGTCGGTCGCAGCCATCGTTGCCCAGTGCGCCGGCGCGCTGTTCGTGGGTCCCACGGCGAAGAACCCGATCTACGGCGCGCTGGTTGACGACCGCCCCGCCGGCCCGTCGTGGGCGCCCGAGTGGCCGGCGCTCACCCATGTGCGGCTGGCCAACAACGAAGCCGGCATCCCCTCCGACGACAGTGGCTGGGCCACTCCACGGGTGCTGTACCTCCACCACCCGTCGGATGCCATCGGCACCTGGCGACCGGGCAACCTGCTGAGCGACCCCGGTTGGGGTGCCGACCCGCCGCCCGCGGACCTGCCAAGTGCCACCGCGTGGAACCCACTGGTGGGCTTCGTGCAGGAGAGCTTCGACCTGATGAACGGGTTCTCCGCCAGCCCCGGCTACGGCCACGACTACCGCAACGAACTCACCCGGGCCTGGGCGGCCCTGGTGCCACCGCCAGGGTGGACGGATGGGGACACCGACGCGCTGAACGCCGCGCTGGAGCTGTGAACGGCCGTCGTCAGACGTCGATGCGGTAGCGCACCACCACCGGATCGCCGCTGGGCTGCACGGTGGCGTTGTAGCGGTTGCACAGGTGGCGCATTCCGGTGTTCTCGCGCAGCATGTCGGCGATGATCCGGCGCACGCCGCGCTTGCGGGCCAGGGCCAGCAGGGCATCCATCAGGCGGGTACCCACACCCTGCCCCTGGTAGTCGTCGATGATCGTGACGCTGAGTTCCGGCGGCCCGGCCTCGCGTCCGATCCAGCGGGCCACGCCCACCGGCCGGCCCTCGGGGTGGTCGTCGTCGCGCACGGCCGCATCGAAGGCGATGACGGCCGCGTGGTTCCACCCGTCGACGTTGCGCAGGCGCGTCTTCACGTCCTCCGGCAGTTCGCGCACGGCGGTGAAGAACCGCAGGTGACGCGACTCCGCGCTGAGGCTGCGGAAACCCTCTTCGAAGTACCGGTCGAAGTCCTCCGGTGTGCCTTCTCGGGTGACGATGGCGGGGATGTGCTCGATGCCCACCATGATGCCCCAGCCGCCGGGGGGCGCAGGTGCGACACACGCCACTCGGGGCGTGCGTCACACCGGCTGTCGGTGCAGGTCAGACATCCCACGTGCGGGTCGTGTCAAGCGGCGAGTTGGGTTCGGTGTGCCCAGGCGGTGTCTTCGTTGTAGGCGGTGTGGGTCTTGAGGATGCCGTGGAGGATGCCGACGAGGCGGTTGGCGACGACGCGGAGGGCGCCGGAGTGGGTGTCGCCGGCGGCTCGTCGTTGGTCGTAGAGCGCTCGTGCTCCGGGTGAACGGGTGATTGCGTTGAACGCCCACCAGTGCAGTGCGTCGGCGAGTCGACGGTTGCGGACGTGCCGAGCGCGGACGACGCGTCGGTTGCCGGAGGCGACGGTGAGCGGGCTGGTCCCGGCGTAGTTCTTGCGCGCTTTGGCGTCTGTGTAGCGGTTGGGGTCGTCACCGAACTCTGCGAGCACCCGGGCGCCGGTGACGATCCCGAGTCCGGGGATGCTGCGGAGCAGCTCAGCATCCGGGTGCTTCGCGAAACCCTCGGTGAGGGTCTCCTCGAGCGCGGCGATCTCGACGGTGTGGGCCTGGAGCAGCCGCACCAGCGACGACGTGATCGCCCCATAGGCGTCAGCGACCGGATCGGGTTGCTGCAACGCCGGCTCCCGCAACGCCGCCTGGATCTTGGCGGCCTGCCGGTCGATGTTGAGCTTGCGGCCACCACGCCGGAGCGCAGCGGCGATCTTCGATTGCGACAATCGGCGAGCACGGGCCGGGGTCGGGGCCTCGGCGAGCACGGCGAGGCAGTCCCGGTCGGCGACATCGTCGAACAAGCCCAGGATCGCCGGGAAGTACTCACGCAGCCCCGACCGGAGCTGGTTCGCGAGTCGACGCCGTGACCAGATCGCGTTCTGATGCGCCCGGGCGACGAGCTTCAACGCCTCGACCTCGACGCTGTCCCCGGCGACCGGTTGATGCAACGCCCGGTCGACCCGGACCATCTCGGCCAACACGAACGCGTCGCCCGGGTCGGACTTCGCGCCCGAGACCCGATGCCGGTCCCGATAACGGTCGACCGACAACGGGTTCACCGCAATCACCACATAGCCCGCTGCGAGCAACGCCCGCACCAACAGGCCACGATCGATCTCGATCCCGACGATCACCTCGACCGATGTGTCGTCATCCGGGCGGGCCCGATCGACGAGCTCGTGGATCTTGCCGATCCCGGCGATCCCGTCCGGCACCCGACCCTTCGCCACGACCCGACCGTCCGGGCCTTGCACGCACACATCGTGGTGATCCTCAGCCCAATCGATCCCGACGAACACCTCCACGTCCGCACCTCCCATTCCTCACCTGCCTGTTCACCAAGCGTGGAGGAAGAACCCGGCGGACTAATGGATCTGGTGCTCGCAGCACATCATCCCACTGGCCATGACGCCCTTCCTCACGAACCAGCAGGGGCACGGTCTGACCTCAGAACTCGAAGCTCCGTCGACAGAAGTGCTCACCTGCTGGCCGCTCGGAACCGAAGCATGCCAGCCCCGGCAGCACCCATTAGTCGACGGTCACTCGCCGTCGAGCTTCTCGATGACGTCCTTCACCTTCTCGGCGCCGGCTTCGATCTTGTCGTCCATCGAGTCCGGGGCGATCTTCTCCGCCGCATCAGCCACGGTGTCCACCGCCTTGGTGGCCGTCTTCTTGTTCTTGCCGAGCAAGCCCTTGATCTTGTCGAGCAGACCCATCGTTCCTCCTGTAGCCGGACGTCGGGCCGTCACCCTTGCACACCATCCCGCCTGCGTAAAGGGCGATCATTCCGAGCGGCGAGCCGGACACACGTCGGTGACTAGGTTGGCCACATCGCATCGGCCGACCCATCCCGTCGCCCGGCGCCGTCCGTGGCGCAGGGCCGCCCGCTCGTGTCCGTGGTCGTACCCACGTACCAGCGAGCCGCGCTGTTGCCCGCCACGCTGGACAGCCTGCTGGCGCTGGAGTACTCGCCCGTGGAGATCATCGTGGTGGACGACGGCTCCACCGACGACACGCCCCTGCTGCTCGAGGGCTACGCGGCGCGACATCCGAATCTCACCGTGCTGCGGCACGACAACGTCGGCCAGCCGCCCTCGGTGAACCGGGGCTTCGCCGCGGCCAACGGCGAATTCCTGATGGTCGTCAACTCGGACGACCCGCAACCTCCCGGCATGCTCGGCCCGCTGGTGGACCACCTCGTCGCCCATCCCGAGGTCGTGCTGGTGTACCCGGACTGGGAGATGATCGACGAGACCGGCCTGCCGGTGGCGGTCATGCACTCGCCGGAGTTCGACCCCGTCGGCATCGTCGCCTGGTCGGACTGCCTGCCCGGACCCGGGTCGCTGGTGCGGCGCACCGCGGTGGATGTCGCCGGTGGGTGGGACCCCACGCTGCGAACCTGCCCGGACTACGAGTGGTACCTCCGCCTGTCGCTGGTGGGTCCGTTCGCCCGCGTCCCCGAGGTGCTCGCCCGGTGGCGCAGCCACGGCACATCGATCACGATGAGCGAGCGCACTGAGGCGGCCGCCCGCGAGCGGGTCGGGATGATGGAGCGCTTCCTCGCTCGCGACGACCTGCCCGAGGCGGTACGGGCCGCGCGCGGTGAGGCGCTGCGCAACACGTACATCGTCGCCGCCGCGATCGTCACCCCCGAACCGCCGGGGCCGGGGGCGCGCTTCACGGTGACGGACCACCTGGCCGTCGGCCGGGTCACGGTGGACCGCGCCCGCGAACCTGCCACCATGCCGCCCACGGAACGGATGCTGTGGCTGGAGGGAATGCTGGCCGAGCACGCCGCCACGGTGGACTGGCTGCACGCCGAGGTCGCCCAGCGCGACGACACGATCGCCTGGCTGCATCGTGAGGTGGCGGAGCGGGACCGCACGGTCGCCTGGCTGCACGCCGAGGTCGCCCAGCGCGACGCCACCATCGCCCGCCTGCAGAGCGAAGGCGGCGCCACGTGACGACGGTGCTCGTGCTCGGAGCCAACGGGATGCTCGGTCATCGCCTGTGCCGCGCCTGGCAGGGCCGCTTCCAGGTCCACGCCACCACGCGTGGCGACGCTGCGCTGCCGCCAGGCGTCGTCGACCCCACTCACCTCCACCCCGGCATCGACGCCACGGAACCGGCGGCCGTCGTGCCTGCGCTGGGCACGGTGCTCACCCGGCTGCGGCCGGACGTGGTGGTGAACGCCGTCGGCCTCATCAAGCAACGCGCCGAGGCCGCCGACACCCGCCAGGCGATCCTGGTGAACGCCTGGTTCCCCCATGCCGCCGCCGCCGTGTGCGCCGAGCACGGCGCCCGCTTCGTCCACGTGTCCACGGACTGCGTGTTCACCGGGGCGCGGGGCGGTTACACCGAGGCGCACCCGGCCGACGCCGACGACGTCTACGGGCGCAGCAAGCGCCTGGGCGAGCCCGCCCCTGCGCCCGGCTCGGCGGTGACGCTGCGCATGTCACTGATCGGCCGCGAACTGGCCGGGTCGCACGGCCTGGTGGAGTGGTTCCTGCAGCAGGCTCGCTCCGGCGGCTCCGTGCCCGGGTTCACCCACGCCCACTTCAGCGGGCTCACCACGCAGGCCGCTGCCGCAGTGATCGGCCACGTCATCGAGCGCCACCCCGGGCTGCACGGCACCTGGCACGTGGCCGCGGAACGCATCGCCAAGTACGACCTGCTGCGTGGGCTGGCGACCGCACTGGGCCTGGCGGTGGAAGTGGCGCCACGGCCTGAACCGGTCATCGACCGCAGCCTGGACGGCTCGGCGTTCGCCGGCGCCACCGGCTGGGAGGCACCCGGCTGGCCCGAGATGCTGGCGGGGCTGGCCGCCGACTCGCCGTGGTACGACCGGTGGAGGGGCATGGCAGACGCGACACAGCGCGGGGAAGATGGAAGCCGGTGACGACGATGGAGGGAGTCCGCATGTTCGAGGGGAAGCGAGTGCTGGTCACCGGCGCCACTGGGTCGCTGGGGAAGCGCCTGGTGCGGCATCTGCTGGCGGGCGCCGCAGGCCGCCCGCAGGAGGTGATCGCGTTCTCCCGCGACGAGGCCAAGCAGCACACGATGCGGCTGGACCTGGAGCGCCGCGGAACCGAGGAGGACGACGCGGTCCACGACCACCGCGACCTCGTGCGCTTCCACCTCGGCGACATCGGTGATTACGACGCAGTGTGCAAGGTGGTGCGCCGCGCCGATGTCATCGTCAACGCGGCGGCGATGAAGCAGGTGCCCACGTGCGAGTTCTTCCCGTCCGAGGCCGTCCGCACCAACATCCTCGGCCCGGAGCAGTTGGTGCGGGCGATCCGCCGTCACGACTACCCCGTCGAGGTGGTGGTCGGCATCTCCACCGACAAGGCGTGCAAGCCGGTGAACGTGATGGGCATGACCAAGGCACTGCAGGAGCGCCTGCTGGTGCAGGCCAACCTGGAAGCGCCGGGCACCCGCTTCGTCATCGCCCGCTACGGCAACGTCATCGGGTCGCGCGGCTCGGTGATCCCCCTGTTCCTCGACCAGATCGAGAACGGCGGGCCGGTCACCGTCACCGCGCCGGAGATGACCCGGTTCATGATGACGCTCGACCAGGCGGTACAGACGGTGGTGGACGCGGCGGCGTCCGCCCGCCCTGGCGAGACGTACGTGCCCAGCGTGCCGTCTGCGTTCGTCACCGACATCGCCGCGGCGCTCATCGGCCAGCGACCGATCGACACGACGTTCACCGGCATCCGCCCGGGCGAGAAGGTGCACGAGATCCTGGTGGCTGAGGAGGAGCGGCCGCGCACGGTGCGACGCGGCGACTACCTGGTGATCCGGCCGATGCTGCCCGAGTTGGCGGCGGACACCGAAGAGGCCGTGCTCGACGTACCGGAGCAGTCGTCGGGCACCTCCCCGTTGACCTTGGATGGCGTGGTCGCCCTGCTGCGCGAGCAGGGCCTGATCACCGGGTAGCGGGGACGGCCGGTGAAGATCCTGATCGTCGCCCACGGGTACCCGCCGCGTGAGCCGGGCGTGTGGACGCGCCATCTCGTGCACGAACTGCGCACCCGGCACAGCGTGTGGGTGTATGCCCGCACGGGCGACCCTGGCCGCGCTGAACGCGAGCAGTGGGACGAGCCCGACGGCACCACCGGCGTGCGCCGGGTCAACGTGCTGGACGTGGACCCACTGCACCGCTTCGCCGACCACCGGCACCCCGGCATCGATGCGCTCTTCGCTGCGTATCTGGACGAGGTGCAGCCCGATGTCGTGCACCTCGAGCACACGATCGGGCTGTCCGCCACCATGGTCCACGCGGCGCGTGCCCGTGGCATCCCCGTGGTGCTCAGCCTGTACGACTACTGGCTGGTCTGCCAGCGGGCCTTCCTGCTCCGCCACGACGGCAGCACGTGCGCCGGGCCGGACCGCGCTGACGACTGTGTTGCCTGCGTGGAAGGCCCGGCGACCATGCCGCTGGCCCCGAGGCTGCTGCTGCACGACGCCCGCATCGCCCAGATGCGCGGCCTCCTCGATGCCGCGTCCATCGTCACCGCCTGCTCGCAGTCGCTGCAGCAGTCCATCTCCCGGCTGCTCGCCCTGCCGCCCGGTGCCGTGCGCCATGTGGAGCTGGGCGTCCCCCGCTGACGGCACCCGTCGTGCACCGGCCGTCCACGTGTCCGGGTCGCGTACCTCGGAGTCATCGCCGCGCACAAGGGTGTGCACACCCTCGCCCGCGCCGCCGCGCTGCTGGGCGACCTGGACGTCGAGGTGCGGCTGCACGGGGCCCCGATGGCGGACAACGTCGCCGAGGTACGTGCCGTCTGCGACCGGATCGTCGTCGAGCCCAGCTACTCCCGCGACGAGCTCCCGGCGATCCTCGCCCGCACCGACATCGTCGTCCTCCCCTCGCTGGCCGCGGAGACGTTCTCGTTCGCCGTGCGCGAGGCGGCACGCGCCGACGTGGCCGTGATCGCGTCCCGGGTCGGCGCCCTGCCCGAGTTCATCCGCGACGGTGAGACCGGGCTGCTGGTCACCCCCGGCGACGCCGCCAAGCTGGCAGGCGCGATCCGCCGCCTCGTCACGGACCCCGCCCTGCGGCACCGGCTGGCCACCACCCACCTGCCGATCCGGCCGGTGGCCGAGTACGCCGCCGAGATGGAGGGGCTGTACGCCGAGGCCGTCGGGGCGCAGGGGGCACCGGCATGAAGGTGCTGACGGTGATGGGCACCCGGCCCGAGATCATCCGCCTCGCGGCCGTCATCGAACGGCTGGACACCGTGGTCGATCATGTGCTGGTCCACACCGGCCAGAACCTCGACCCCCGCCTCCACGACGTGTTCTTCGACGAGCTCGGTGTGCGCCGCCCGGACGTGCAACTGGACATCACCGCGCCGACGGCCGGCGGCCGGATGGCCAACGTGCTGGCCATGTGCGACGGCGTGCTCGCCACCGAGCAGCCCGACCGGGTGTTGGTGCTCGGCGACACCGACAGCGGACTGGCGGCCTTCCTCGCCAAGCGCCGCGGCATCCCGGTGTTCCACATGGAGGCCGGCAATCGCTGCTACGACGACCGGGTGCCCGAGGAGGTCAACCGGCGGGTCATCGACCACAGCAGCGACGTCCTGCTGCCCTACACCCACGGCAGCCGCGACAACCTGCTGCGCGAGGGCATCCCGGCCGAGCGCATCCGGGTCACCGGCAACCCGATCCTGGAGGTGATGGAGCGGCACCGCGCCGCCATCGACGCCAGCGACGTCGTCGCCCGGTCGGGGCTGGCACCCGGCGGGTACGTCCTGATGACCGCCCACCGCCAGGAGAACGTGGACGTGCCCGCCCGCCTGGCGAGCATCGCCGAGACCGCCGTCGCGGTGGCCACGGGGCATCGCCGCCCGGTGCTGTGGAGCGTGCACCCGCGCACCGCCGACCGGCTGCGATCGCGGCCGGACGTGGCCCAGCGCCTGGCGGATGCGGACGTGCGCCTGGTGGCGCCGTTCGGGTTCCACGACTTCGTGCGGCTGGAGCGCGACGCCTGGTGCGCGCTGACGGACAGCGGGACGGTGCAGGAGGAGTGCTGCCTGCTGGGCACCCCGACGGTGACCATCCGCGACAGCACGGAACGGCCCGAGACCGTGGCGTGCGGCAGCAATGTGGTGACGGGGGTGGAGGTCGACGCCGTGCTCGCGGCCGTGACCGCAATGGTGGACCGCCGCGGCGGGTGGACCCCTCCCCCCGAGTACCTGGCGACGGACGTCAGCACGGTCGTCGCCACACTGCTCAGCGCAGCCGCACTCCCTGGCGCTCCAGCTCCCGCTGCACCGCACTGACGTCCACGTCCCCCGCCTCGCAGCCGTCGTGCAGCGAGCGGGCGGCGGCGACACCGGCACCCTGGCCGAGGACCGCGCAGCACGCCATGTTGCGGTGGCCGCATGGCTGATCCGGTCGCCACCGCTGCACCGGCCGGCCACCAGCAGGTTGCGCACACCGGTGGGCACGACGTTGCGCAGCGGCAGGGCGAAGTAGCGGCCGGTGGTGGGCAGCACCAGCACGCCGTAGCCGTCGATGAACTCGGGGAAGATGCCGATCGAGTCATCGAAGCGGGCCTCGCCGCGCACATCGGCCTCGGTCATGTCGTAGCGGGCGACGATCTTGCGGGTGTCGCGAATGCCGATGGTCATGCCGAAGTTGCGCAGGCGGGCGCCCTCGCAGCCGGGCGTGTAGGAGCGAAGGGCAGCGACCGCGTGCATGGCTGCCCGGCGGCCGTCCATCTCGCCGCGGGTGAGGTCGGCGGGGTCCGTGCCGTCGATCCCCGGCAGGTGCACCACGTTCATGTAGGTGAGTTCGCCCGAGTCGTGCACCGCACCCCACGTGCCGGCCAGGGTCTGCAGGTCGGCGGGGATCAGCCCGTCGGCGACGGCCTTGGCGAACGGGGTGCGAAGGAACGGCGAGTACATCCCGTCCTCCTTGCCGTCGGTCTCGATCTCCCACGCCCCGTTGCCCCGCCAGTCGCCGTACGTCTGCGGGTCGGCGCGCACCCCCTCCATGAAGCGGCGGCGGTCCACGCCGGCGAGGTGGAACATCACCGACACCGACATCATGTCCTCGCGCGGTGTGAGCCGCGTGGGGGCACCGGCGCGGTGGGCAACGTCGGCGTCGCCGGTGCAGTCGATCACCCGTTGGGCCAGCACGGCCTCGCGTCCGGCCTTGGACTCGGTGATCACACCGCGGACGGTGTTCCCGTCCATCACCGGGGCGACGACCGTGCGGTGCAGCATCGGATGGATGCCGGCCTCGGTGACCAGCGCGTCGGCCACCACCTTGAAGCCCTCGGCGTCCAGTTCCATGGACTGCGACTGGCTCTCCGGCACGGCTGCGCCCATCGCCGCGGCGCGGGTCTCGAACTCGCGGCCGATGCCGTCCGCCTCCACGGTGGCCTCGTGGCGGTACCAGGCCATGCCCTCCACGCCGACGGTGGTGATGTTGCCGCCGAAGCAGCCGAACCGTTCCAGCAGGGTCACGTGCACCCCGGCGCGCGCTGCGGCCAGCGCGGCGGCCAGCCCTGCGGGGCCGGACCCGACCACCAGCACGTCGGTGGTGTGCACCACGTCGATGTCGCGGGCCGGCTCGTGCACGGTGCCCAGCCGCGGACGGCCGGGCGGGTTCATCCCGTTGCCCCGCCGGTGGCGGCGGACAGGCGAGGCGTGTCCGCCAGCAGCCGCTTGGTGTACTCCTGCTCGGGCGACGCCAGCACCACGTCGGTGGGCCCGGCCTCGACCACCTGGCCGTCGGCCAGCACCACCACCCGCTCGGCGATCGAGCGCACCAGCGGCAGGTTGTGGGTGACGAACACCATCGACAGGCCGAAGTCGCGGCGCAGATCGGCCAGCAGATCGACGATCGCGGCCTGCACCAGCACGTCCAGCGCCGAGGTGACCTCGTCGCAGATCAGCAGTTCCGGCCGGCTGACCAGGGCGCGGGCGATGGCGACGCGCTGGCGCTCGCCGCCGGACAGTTGATCCGGGTAGCGGGCCGCGTAGCCGGCCGTCAGCGACACCCGCTCGAGCATCTCGCCCACGGCGGTCCGGGCCTCCTTCGCCGACTTCCCGGCGAGGATCAGCGGGCGGGCGACGGAGTCGCCGATCGTGCGCCGTGGGTTCAGCGAGCTGTACGGGTTCTGGAACACGTACTGGATGCGCAACCGCTGGGCGGTGGTGCGCTTGCGGGCCGAAGTGGCCAGCCGCTCGCCGGTGAGCTCCACATCGCCGGTCCACTCCCGGTGCAGGCCGCCGATGCTGCGGCTGAGCGTGGTCTTGCCGGAGCCGGACTCGCCGACCACCGCCACGCACTCGCCACGGTGCACGTCGAAGCCGACGTCACGCACGATGGTGACCGGGCCGTAGCCCGCGTACAGGCCACGGACCCGCAGGACCACGTCGTCGTCCGAGGGCTCGCCGGACAGTGGCCGCGGCTCGGCCAGCACCGGGGGCACGGTGAACGGGTGATGGCAGCGCACCTCGCGCCCCTCGACCGGCGTCGTGACCGACGGGAACGTGGTGTGGCACTCGGGAGTGGCCAGCTGGCAGCGCACGGCGAACGAGCAGCCCACCGGCCGCTTGCCCGGCGCAGGGGCACGGCCGCCGAGGCCGACGATCTGGGTGCTGCCGTCGATCTCCGGCGCAGCGGCCATCAGGTGACGGCCGTAGGGGTGGGCGGGGTCGGAGAACAGCGCGGCAGTGGGGCCTTGCTCCACGATCCGCCCGGCATACATGATCGCCACCCGGTCGGCCAGGTTGGCCACCACCGCGAGGTCGTGGGTGACGTACAGCGCGGCGACGCCATGGGTGCGGCACAGGTCGCGCACGGTCTCCAGCACATGCGCCTGGGTGCTGACGTCCAGGCCGGTGGTGGGCTCGTCGAGCACGATCACCTTCGGCCGGCAGGCGAACGCCATGGCCAGGCCGACGCGCTGCTGCTGGCCACCGGACAGCTGGTGCGGGTAACGGCGCAGGAACTCGGGGTGCGACGGCAGCAGCACCTCGTTCATCACTTCCTGCAGCCGGGCCTCGCGGGCTGCCGGCGAGCCGCCGAAGTCGTGCTGCTCCAGCACTTCCATCAACTGGGTGCGAATGCGCAGCGCCGGGTTCAGCGCCGTGCCGGGGTCCTGCGGCACGTAGGTGACCAACTGGCCGCGCAGGCTACGCAGTTGGCGGGCGTCGAGGTCGAGCACCTCCATGCCGTCCACGGTGATGCGGCCGCCGGCCAGGCGAACGCCGCGCCGGGCGTGACCGAGCACGGCCAGACCCACGGTGGTCTTGCCGGAGCCGGACTCGCCCACCAGACCGAGCACCTCGCCAGGGCGCAGGGCGAGGTTCACCTCGTCCACGATGTCCGCCCCGCTGTCGGCGACGTCGATGCGCAGGCCGGAGATGCGGACCACCATCTCGTCGCTCACGTCTCGGCCCTCCCCCGGTCGATGCCGGCGTTGGCCCGGGTGATGCCGTCGGCGATGAGGCCGGCGCCGATGGTGAGGATAGCGATGGCCGCCACCGGCACGATGACCGCCCACGGCTGGGTCTCGGTGGTGCCGCGGCCCTCCTGCACCATCACGCCCCAGTTGGGAGCGTTGAGCTTCTCGGTGAACCCGAGGAAGCCGAGCGAGGAGATGATGGCGATCGAGTAGGCGAGGCGCAGGCTGGCTTCCACCAGCAGCGGGGCGCTGACGTTGGGCAGCAGTTCGCGAAGGACGATGAAGCGGCGCGATTCGCCCAGCGCCTCCGCGGCACCGATGAAGTCCCGCTCCACCACCGGCACCGTGGCGCCGCGCACCACGCGGGCGATGCGCGGCACGGACGTGCCGCCGACCACGATGATGATCAACCAGTTCTTCACGCCGAACGTGGTGAAGATGACCAGTGCCAGCAGGAGCGACGGGAAGGCGAGGACCACGTCCAGCGTGCGCATGATGATGTTGTCCACCGCACCGCGGGCATAGGCGGCGTACAGGCCGAGGCCGGCACCGATGATGATGGCCAGGGCAGTGGCGATGGCGGCGGTGAGCAGGATCTCGCGGCCACCGTGCAGGAAGCGTGACCAGACGTCCTGGCCCAGGTATCCGGTGCCGAACAGGCTGTCCGGCGCATCGCGGTCGAAGGGGATCCCGCTGCCGACTGCCTCGGTAGGGCCGTAGGGCGCCACCCACGGGCCGACGATGGCGATGCCGACGATGAAGACCACCAGTGCCAGGCCGATGCGGGTCCGCCACATGTGGGCGGCGGACCGGAAGACACCGGGGGGCGACACCACGGTCTCGTGGCCGGAGAGAGCGGCTTCGGTGATGGCTGCGTCGCTCATCGCATCGCCGTCCTCAACCGGGGGGTGACCAGGATGGTGCCCACATCCGCGAACAGGTTGGTGATGACGTAGATCGCGGCGACGAACACGGCGATGAACTGCACCAGCGGCATGTTGTGGGCGCGCACGGCGTCCAGCAGGGCAGTGGAGATGCCCTTGTAGTTGAACAGGTACTCGATGGTGACCACCCCGGACACGAGGTAAGCGACGTTCAACGCGATCACCTGCAGGGTCGGGCCGATCGCATTCGGCAGGGCGTGGCGCCACAGCACCCGCCGTTCGGACAGGCCTTTCAAACGGGCCATCTCGATGTAGTCGCTCTCCAACACTTCGATCGTGGACGCGCGCATGGTCCGCGACACGTACGGCACGACCGCCAGGGTGAGCGTGGCCACGGGTAACACCAGGCTGTCCAGGTGGTCCCACGGCTGCTCACCGGGGCGGATGCGGGTGACCGCGGGGAAGATCTTCCACACGTTGGTCGAGAACAGGACCAGCAGGAACACGCCGATCGCGAATTCGGGCACTGCGGCGAGCGACAGGTTGACGAAGCTCGTGACCGAGTCGAACGCCTTGTCGCGGCGGCGGGCGGCTACCGCACCAAGGACCACGGAGATCGGGACCGACACTGCGGAGCACAGCACCATGAGGAACAGGGAGTTCTTCACCCGATCGCTCATGAAGTCCCAGATCTTCTCGCCGGAGAAGGACGTGCCGGGGTCGAGGTGGAAGAACAGGTGGGAGAACCAGTCCCAGAACTGGTGGATCTTCGAGCGGTCGAGACCGAGTTCGGCACGCTTGGCGGCCAGCGACGCAGGCGTGGCGTCGCGGCCGAGGAAGACCTGAGCGGGGTCGCTGGGCAGCATCTGACTGATGGCGAACACCACGAACGCGATGATCACCAGCGTCACGAACCCGAACACCAACCGCCGAAGGATGAACTTCAGAATCCCCATGCAACCCCCACCGTCACCGCCAACTCGTGGACATGCATGACGGCCGGGTGGCGGCGACCCACCCGGCCGTCATGTGCTCGAGGGTCAGACGTCGAGCCAGATCCGCTTCATGCCCCGCCCGAAGTGGTCGAGGTTGAGGAGGTTCTTGCGCGCTTCGAAGCCCTTCACATAGTCCGAGACGCCATCGAGGAGGTTGTTGAAGAACGGGATGATGAAGCCACCGTTGTCCCATTCCTCCTGCTGCATCTCGTGGATGATGGCGCACCGGGCGTCGGTGTCCACCGTCTGCAGCGCCTCGTTGTACTTGTCGGTGAAGTCGCTGTCTGCCGGCGGCCAGTGGGTCTCCGGGTAGGTCGCATCCTTCAGCGAGCCGGCCGCCACCTGCACCAGGTAGGGGCGGGTGCCCCAGAAGCTGGTGGCGAACGTGCGCTTGGTGTACTCCTCACCCCAGTACGTGCCGCCGTCCAGCACCTGGGCGTTCACGGTGATCCCGGCGCCCTTGGCCTGCTCGGCGAACACGGCGATCAGTTCCGGAAGGCCGGCGGTGTCGTCCGGTGCGAACAGGTCGATGCTCATTCCCGCCATGCCGGCTTCCTCCAGCAGGGTCTTGGCCTGGTCGAGGTCCTGCACCCGCTGGGGGATCTCCGTGTTGTAGCAGCCGTCGAGCCGGCCGTAGAGGTCGTTGCCGACAGAGCCGTGGCCCGCCAGCACCCGGTTCACCATCTCCTGGCGGTCGCAGATCAGGCGCATCGCCTGGCGGACCTTCGGGTTGTCCATCGGCGCCTGGTCGATGGCCATCGTGATGGTCAGCCAGTTGCCGGCCTCGGACTCCAGGATGGAGATCCCGTTGCCCGCCAGGCTGTCGGCCAGGGCGAACGGCACGTCGGCGATGACGTCCACGTCGCCGGACTTCAACGCGTTGATCATCGCCGTGGCGTCGGCGAAGTCGATGATCTGCACCTCGTCCAGGTACGGGATGTCCGCGCCGCCCCAGTAGTTCTCGTTGCGGACGTGCACGCTCTCCGAACCGGGAGTGAAGCTCTTCAGCTTGAACGGCCCGGTGCCGATCTGCTCACCGTCGCGCGTGTAGCCGACCGGCACGACCGTGAGGGTGTACTCGGCGAGCACGTTGAGGAAGGTGACCGCGCCCTGCAGCAGCTTGATGTCCACGGTGAGGTCGTCCACCTTGGTGACGCCGTCGTTGTCCAGCAGGGCCACGAGCGAGCCGAGCTTCACGTCGCTCTCCGGGTTCAGCCGGCGCTGGAACGAGTACACGACGTCGTCGGCGGTGAGCGGCTTGCCGTCGTGCCACGTGATGCCCGACTTGAGGTGGACGATGTAGTGGTCCGGCGCGACGGCGTCGATGCTTTCGGCCAAGGCGTGCTCGTACGACAGGTTGAAGTCCGAGTCGTAGTGGACCAGCCCCTCCCAGCCCAGCACGAGGCGGGCCTGGTCCGCCTTGGTGACGATGTACTGACCGTCGATGATGTCGTTGGTGCTGCCCACCAGGCCGACACGCAGGGTGCCACCCCGCTTCACGTCGCCAGCGGCCGCGGTGGTCTCCGTGGTGCCACCCGTGGTGGTTTCGGTGCTGCCGCCCGCCGTCGTCTCCGTGCCGCCACCCGTGGTGGTGGCCGTGCTGCCCCCGTCGTCGTCGCCGCACGCGGCCAGCACCGCACCGGCCCCCAGCGCCGCGCCCCCGATGAGGACATGGCGGCGGCTCAGCCCGCCGGCGTCGTTGCTGTCGATCTCGTGAGTGGCCACGATGATCTCCCCCTTACTGCCACCGGCCCATCCGGCGGTCTGCGCGGCACCTTAGTCCGGCTCGGCGCGCAACGACTGCGGCGGGGTACCGTCTCGGCGTCATCGATCAGGGGGGATCCACATGACTCCGACCGAAGCCGGCCTGGTCTTCGTCACGCCCGAGGCGTACGCCGACCCGCAGTTGTTCCACGAGGCATGCGCCGTGCTGCGCCGAGAGGACCCGATCCACCTCGTGGAGCACCCGGACTTCCCGCCGTTCCACGTGCTCACCAAGCACGCCGACGTGCTGGAGGTGGAACTGCACAACAAGGAGTGGGAGAACGCGCCCCGCCCGGTCATCGCCACGCTGGAGGCCGACCAGCGCCGTGAGGAGCAGGGCGACCTGCTGCGCACGCTCATCCACATGGACGACCCCGACCACCGCACCTACCGCGGGCTGGCGTCGGACTGGTTCCTGCCGAAGAACCTGGCCCTGCTGGAGGGTCGCCTGGCCGACCTGGCACGCATGTCCGCCCAGCGGATGGTGGACCTCGGGGGCACGTGCGACTTCGCCCGCGACATCGCCATGCAGTACCCGCTGCAGGTGATCCTGGCCATCCTCGGGCTGCCGGAGAGCGACTACCCGCGCATGCTGTCGTTGACCCAGGAGCTGTTCGGCGCGTCGGACCCGGAGCTCACCCGCGGGCAGTCGATGGAGGACCTGATGGCGGTCATCCAGGACTTCTTCGTCTACTTCGCCGCGCTCACCGAGGCCCGCAAGGCCTGTACCGACGCGACCTGGCGTCCGTCATCGCCAACGCCGAGGTGGACGGCGTGCCCATCGGCATCATGGAGCAGATCTCCTACTACGTCATCGTCGCCACCGCCGGGCACGACACCACCGCCTCGGCGATGGCCGGCGGCATGCAGGCGCTGATCGAGAACCCGGCGCAGCTGCAGCGGTTGCGCGACGACCCGTCGTTGATCTCCAGCGCGGTGGACGAGATCATCCGCTGGGTCACCCCGGTGAAGCACTTCATGCGCAACTGCACCACCGAGTACACCCTGCGCGGCCACACGTTCCGGCCGGGCGACGCGGTGCTGCTGTCCTACCCGTCGGCCAACCGCGACGAGGAGGTGTTCACCGACCCGTTCTCGTTCGATGTCGGCCGCAGCCCCAACAAGCACCTCGCCTTCGGGTTCGGTGTGCACTACTGCCTGGGGGCCATGCTCGCCAGGATGGAGATCAAGGCGCTGCTCACCGAGCTGATCCCGCGCCTGCGCCGCATCGAACTGGCGGGGCCGCCCGCCGAGATGCAGACCCTGTTCGTGGGTGGGCTGAAGCGCCTGCCCGTCAGCTACGAGATCGTCTGAGGAGGCCGTCGTGAAGCTGGGCCTGATGTTCGCCAACACCGTGTGGGGCGCGTCCGCGGAGGGCGCCGTCGCCATCGCCCAAGCGGCCGAAGCCGGTGGCTTCGAGTCGATCTGGACGGTGGAGCACGTTGTCGTGCCCTCCGGGTACGAGTCCAAGTACCCGTACGACCCGTCCGGCAAGATGGCCGGTGGGGCGGAGGAGTTCGATCTGCCGGACCCGCTGATCTGGCTGTCCTACGTGGCGGCCCGCACCAGCACCATCAAGCTCGGCACGGGCATCCTGATCCTCCCCCAGCGCAACCCGCTGATCGTGGCGAAGGAGCTCGCCTCGCTGGACGCGCTGTCCGGCGGGCGGATGATCTGCGGCATCGGCGTGGGCTGGCTGGAGGAGGAGTTCGACGCGCTGGGCGTGCCGTTCCACGACCGCGGCGCCCGCTGCGACGACACCGTCGACGTGCTGCGCAAGGCGTGGACCGGCCAGAAGGTCAGCCACGCCTCGGCGTTCACCACGTTCACCGACTGCATCTCGCTGCCCCGCCCGGCCAACGGCACCGTGCCGATCGTGGTGGGTGGCGACAGCCCGGCCGCGGCCCGCCGCGCCGGCCGCCTGGGCGACGGCTACTTCCCCGGCAACGGCGCCATCGACCACCTGCGCGGCCGCATCGACATCATGCGCCGCGCCGCAGGAGGCGGGCCGCGACCCCGGCGCGATCGAGATCTCGGCCGGCGCCGGCGGCCGCAGTGTGGACGACATCGTGGCCCGCGCCGAGGCCCTGCGGGACGTGGGCGTCACCCGCTTGATGCTCGGCCTGATGCCGCCCGACCAGGTGCTCGCCACCGGCGAAGCCCTCTGCGCCCGCCTCGGCGACTGACCCAGGGCTTCTGGGTCTGATTCTCGCCATCGCCGCTTCTGGGGCTGGATCGTTGCGGGATGTGCGCGATTCCGTGCCCCAGGTGCCGCCGCGTTCGTGCTCGCGACGGCCGAAAAACACAACAGCGGCCCGAAGGCCGCTGGTGGTGGTCGAGACCGGCGTCGATCCGGTGACCCTACGCTTTTCAGGCGTATGCTCTGCCGACTGAGCTACTCGACCGGGTTGGCGACGCCAAAGGCGCTGCACCGTTCGGGTTTCCCCGAGCGGTCCCGACGGGACTCGAACCCGCGACCTCCGGCTTGACAGGCCGGCGTGAACTCCAACTTCACCACGGGACCAGTGAACTGGTCAGCACCCCCAACGGGATTCGAACCCGTGCCGCCACCTTGAAAGGGTGGTGTCCTAGGCCACTAGACGATGGGGGCTAGGGACTCCTCCGGTTGAGAGCGTCAGCACACTAGCAGCAGCCCCGCCAGGTTCCACCCGCCGTTTCGCGCGATTTCCGGCCGGTACGGTGGCAGCGATGCGCCTCGACCTCCAACCCACCACCGAGCCCGGCGACTACGCGTACACCCACCGCCTGCGGGTGCGCTTCGCCGAGACCGATGCGATGGGCATCGTGCACCACAGCCGCTACCTGCCCTACCTGGAGGAAGCCCGGGTGGAGTACCTGCGGGCGCTCGGCCACCCCTACGCCGAACTGCGCAAGGACGGGGTGGACTACGCCGTGCTGGAGGCGTACGTGCAGTACCGCCAGCCGCTTCGCTTCGACGACGAGGTCCACGTGCACCTCCGCCTCGGCGGCGCCACCCGGGCGACGTTCCAGATGGCCTACCTCCTCACGGTGGACGGCCAGCCCCGCGCCACCGCCGTGACCGTGCACGGCTGCGTCAACCCGGACGGCCGGCCGGTGCGCATGCCCTCCTGGCTGCTGGACCTCCAGCACTAGAAGCCTCCCGACGCTGCCCCCGAGGCATCGCTCGTCATTCTCATGACGACGATTGCCCACCGATTGCAACATTGCTTTCACCTTGCGTCGTTATGGTGCCGCCGTACCCACGACCGCCCGTGAGTACCTCCCGTCACCCATGAGCACCACTCCGCGCATCGGTATCTGCACCGACTCTGCCTCCCACCTGCCGCCGGCGCTGGCCGAGCGGTACGGGGTGGAGGTCGTCCCGGCGACCATCACGGTCGACGGTGTGGACCACTTGGACGGGTTCGACCTGTGTCCTGACCGGTTCTACGATCTGTTCCAGCGCGGCCACCGGCCCGAGGTCGTCACCAGCCCGCCGAGCGCCGGTCAGTTCGCCGCCGCCTACGAGACCCTGCTGGAGCAGGGGTGCACGGCGATCCTCGGCATCCATGTGTCGTCGGCGGTGTCCGCCACCGTCAACGCTGCCCGGATGGCCGGCCGTACCGTCGACGCACCCGTCAAGGTGCTGGACAGTGGAGCCGTCGGCTTTGGCATCGGGGCCGCGGTGTGGGCTGCTGCAGAGGCCGCCCGCCGCGGTGCATCCCTCGAGGACGTGCAGGCGGAGGCCGAGCGCGTGCTGGCCGCCAGCCGTCACGTGTTCCTGGCCGGCGCCGCCGGCAACCTCGGGCGGGTCACCACCGACACGCTCCCGGTGACGGCCGACGGGCAGGTGCCGCTGCTGGCGCTCCGCGGCGCTGCGATCGAAGTGCTGTCCGTGGTGCCCACCGCCGTCGATGCGGTCAACTCGATGGCCCACTGCGTGCTGCGCAGCGCCGAACCGGTGAAGGTGGGCGTCGGCCACTCCGACGCCGCCAGCCTGCCCTTGGCCGAGGCTCTGGCCGCGGCGCTGGGCGAGGCTGCCATCGTGCACGACGTGGTCCGCTACCGCATCGGCCCGGCGGTGGGCGCCCACATGGGCCCGGGGTCGGTTGCCTGCGTGACGTTCCCGGCCGACGTCAGCCCATCGTTGCCCGAACCAGGTGCTCCAGCAGCCAGCTGAGGAACGAATACAACTGGTGCTCGCCCACCATCGGGTCGTCGTCGCGCACCGCACTGGGGTCGTGCTCCTCGCCCACGTCCAGCAGGGTGCCGAGCACCAGGCGCACGGCATTCAGCGCCTGCATCAGGCCCATCACTGCGCCCTCGCTCATCGGGCCGCCACTGCCCACGGCACCCTCGACCGCCTCGATCGCCTCCAGCTTCGACGCCACCAACTCCTCGCGCATGAACCGCTGGTAGTCGGACTCGGCCTCGGCGTCTTCCACGTTGAGGTAGGCGGGCGGGAACAGGCGGCGCAGCAGGGGTGCGGTGGCGGGGTCGTCGGCCAGCAGCAGCCCGCGCAGTTCGTGCAGCAGGCGGATGAGCAGGTCGCGCTCCTCCTGCTGCAGGTTGAGGACGATGCCGTCCGCGGTGCGCTCCACCAGCGGCGGCGGACGACGCCGACGAGCCACGTTCAGGCCTCCGGGATCGCGCCGCGCGCGACCGCGGCGTCCAGCCGGCCCATCAGGTCGGCCCACAGCCCAGGGATGGCGTGCTCCACGTGGCGGCCGTTGCGGGCGATGACCTTCTCGCGGGTGATGCCGTGCTCCCGCCAGGCGGAGCCACCCTCGGTGATGTTCAGCAGCATCGGGGCGGAGCGGTCCACCGCCATCACGAATCGGGCCTCCGGGGTGCCCCCGGCCTCGTAGTCGTCCCACAGCTCGCGGAACCACGCGGCGGTGGCGGGTGGCAGCAGGCCGAACAGCCGATCGGCGGCACGCTGCTCGGCCTCCACCTTGGCGGCGGCCACCGCAGGATCCATCTGGGCGTAGGCGAACGTGTCGCCGGCGTCGATCTCCACGATGTCGTGCACGAGCGCCATGGCCACGGCTCGCCCGACGTCGATCGGCTCGCTGGCGAACGGGGCCAGCACCATCGCCATGATCCCGAGATGCCAGCTGTGTTCGGCGGTGTTCTCCCGGCGGGAGCCGTCGGCCAGCCAGTTGCGCCGCTCCACCCCCTTCAGCCGGTCGGCCTCCAGCACGAAGTCGAGGACCGCCCGCATGGTGGCGGCCGGGTCGCGGTCCGGCAGGGCGGGGGTGTCGGCCATGACGTAGCACGGTAACGCGGGTGGGCGACGCGTGCATGCCCGCCGGCCCCTCCGCTTGGAGCAAGTTACCCGCGGGTAGCTAACGTGGGTTCTATGAGCGAGATCAAGAAGGTCGGCATCCTCGGTTCGGGCATCATGGGCTCTGGCCTGGCGGAAGTGGCGGCAAAGGCCGGGTTCGACGTGGTGCTGCGGTCGCGCACCAAGGCCGCGGCCGAGGCATCGGTGGCCGCCATCGACAAGGGCTTCGCCAAGGCCATCGAGCGCGGCAAGGCCACCGAGGACGACCGGGCCGCCACCATGGCCCGCATCCAGACCACCGACCACCTCGGCGCGCTTGCCGACTGCGACCTCGTCATCGAGAGCGTGGTGGAGGACCTCGCCGTGAAGAAGGCGCTGTTCGAAGAACTCGAGCAGATCGTGAAGCCCGAGGGCATCCTGGCCACCAACACCAGCACCCTGCCGGTGGTGGAGATGGCCA
Source organism: Ilumatobacteraceae bacterium (assembly GCA_041394605.1). GTDB lineage: Bacteria > Actinomycetota > Acidimicrobiia > Acidimicrobiales > Ilumatobacteraceae > UBA668. The sequence continues at coordinate 77,851 of JAWKHX010000009.1, read as the reverse complement.
TGGTCACCCAGCGCCCGGACAAGGTGTGCGGCGTCCACTTCTTCAACCCGGCGCCGATGATGAAGCTGGTGGAGATCGTCCGCCCCATCACCGCCAGCGACGACACCATCAGCGCTGCGCTCGCGTTCGCCACTGCATGCGGCAAGGACGCCGTGGAGGTGAAGGACCGCGCCGGCTTCATCGTCAATGCGCTCCTGTTCCCGTACCTCAACAACGCCGTGCGCATGTGGGAGCAAGGCACCGCCTCGATGGCCGACATCGACACGGCCATGAAGGGCGGCTGCAACTTCCCGATGGGGCCGTTCGCCCTGCTGGACCTGGTGGGCCTGGACACCTCGCTGGCCATCCTCGACGCTTTGTACGACGAGTTCCGCGACCCGAACTACGCCGCCGTGCCGACCCTGCGGCGGATGGTGGCCGCCGGCCGCCTGGGCCGCAAGACCAAGCAGGGCTTCTACCCGTACTGATCCTGGCGGGCTACCCGGCCCACCCTCGGCACGTGCCACCATGCAGGGGATGACGGGCCCGTTCCAGCGAACCCCTGTCGAGCCGCCGCCGAACCGCTGGCACCTGCCGTCGCCGTCGGCCGCCGACGAGCACGGCCTGGTCGCCGTGGGCGCCGACCTGGAGCCCGGCACCCTGCTGGCCGCCTACCGGGCGGGGCTGTTCCCCATGCCCTTCCGCGGTCGCCGGGTCGGTTGGTGGTCGCCGGACCCGCGCGGTGTCATCCCGCTCGACGGGCTGAAGGTGTCGCGCTCGCTGCGCAAGAGTTGCGCCCGCTACGAGGTCACCGTGGACACCGCCTTCGAGCCGGTGATGCGGGCGTGCGCCGACCCCCACCGCCCTCACGGCTGGATCAACGAGCCGTTCGTGGATGCCTACACCCGACTGCACCGCATGGGCTGGGCCCACAGCGTGGAGACCTGGCGCGATGGCGAACTGGTGGGCGGCCTGTACGGGGTGCACATCCGCCGCTTCTTCGCCGGGGAGAGCATGTTCCACACCGCCACCGATGCCAGCAAGGTGGCGCTGGTGGCCCTGGTGGACCTGCTCCGCGACGCCGGCGCCACCCTGCTGGACGTGCAGTGGAACACCGCCCACCTCGCCTCGTTGGGCGCGGTGTCGGTGCCCCGCCCCGAGTACCTGGAACTCCTGCGCGCCGCCACGGCTTGACCGGCCAGGGGCGAACGGCTCAGACCGGGCCGTCCGGGCAGGCGCCGGCGGCGGCCAGCGAGCCCATCAGCGGCCAGAACCACTCGTCACCCAGCCGCTGCGCCGCCCCCAGGGAGAAGTGGATGCCGTCGGGCCGGTCGCCGTCCTCGGCGTGGATGCGGCCGGTCTCGTAGTCGCCTCCGAAGTCCACCCACCCCACCTGCGGGTCGGCGGCCACGTCGTCCACCACCGCGGCCACAACCTCCTGGCTGCCGTCGGTGAAGCTGCGCTCCGGCGCCAGCCCATCCCCCAGGTCCACCCGGGCAACAGGTGGGCGGAGGAACAGCACGCACCCGGCACCGGCCTCCACCATCGTCGCCGCGAACTCGGCGTAGTCGGTCGCCAGGCGGGCCCGGAACTCCTCGCTCTCCGCCGGGTCGGCCCAGGTCGCGCCGCCGTCCCAGCTGCGCTCCCAGGTGTCCGGCAGGCTGACCAACACCACCACGAACATCGGCCGGCTGGCACTCGTGACGGCGGGCGCGTCCTGCCAGATCAGCGCCGGGCAGGTCATCTTCAGCGCGGAGTTCAGCACCTCGTCCTGATAGTCGCCGCCGCGCACCAGGCCGCAGGCTCCACTGGCGTTGACGGTGATGCGACCGGTGCCGCCCGGGTCGGCGGCGGCGGCCTGCACCAGGCCGGCACCCAACGACGCCGCGGTGGAATCGCCCACCAGCAACACGGTGGGCAGCACCGGCACGGCAGGGCCGCCAGCCGCCGGCAGCGTGGTCGAGCCACCCGCTGTGGCGACCGTGCTGGTGGTGAGGCCCACGGCCTCCGCCGCCTCCGGGTCGATCTGCTCCGTCGCCGTCACCACCTGCGGCGCCGCGTCGGCGGTGACCACCACGCCCACCAGCAGCGCCGCACCGGCCACCGCCACCGCCACGGCCCGCCGCCCGGCCAGGGGTCGACGGCGGCGCACCGGCTGCTCGAGCAGGTGGAACGAGGCGGCAGCCAGCAGCCCCGTGGTCACCAGTTTCACGACGGCACCCGCGGCGCCTCGCCCCCAGTCGAACGTGTCCACCGTGAGGAACACGGGCCAGTGGTAGAGGTACAGGCCGTAGCTCACCAGGCCCACCTGGCGCAGCGGCGCGGCCGCCAGCAGGCGCGCCGGGCCGCGGGTGGCGCCCGCAGTGCCCAGCAGCACCACGGCACCCGCCGCCGCCACTGCCGTCAACCCACCGCGGTAGACCCAGGTGGAGCCGAGCGTGGTGGCCACCACCACGGCCACCAGCGCCGCACCCGCCACCACGCCTGCGGGGCCTTTGATGGCGGTCACCAGCGGCGGTGCGCCGCCCTGCCGGATCCACCGGGCCAACAGCAACGCCGCGGCAACACCCACGGCGAACTCGGTCATGCGGAACTGGGTGGCCAGGTAGGCGGTGTTACCCGTCACCTGCCCGGCGAGCAGCGTGGGCACCACGATCACGAGCGTCAGGACCGCCACACCCACCTTCCGTGCCGCCGGCCTGGCCAGGAACAGCGCCATCAGCACCGGGAACACGAGGTAGATCTGCTCCTCCACGGCCAGCGACCAGAAGTGCTCCAGCGGTGAGGTCTGCCGGCCGAACAGGTCTGCGTAGGTGCGGTGGTCACCGAGCAGGTGCCAGTTGAACAACTGGCTGGCGGCCCAACCGGCATCGCTCGCCAGGCGGCGACCCGGGTACACCTCGGGGCGGGCCAGCACCACCACCATCGCCAGCGCCAGGCACAGCAACTGGCCCGGCAGCAGGCGGCGGATGCGACGGGCGTAGAAGGCCTTCAAGTCCAGCCGGCCCGACCCCGCGTGTTCCGCCAGCAGCAGTGAGGTGATGAGGAACCCGGAGAGCGTGAAGAAGAACGACACCCCGAGGAAGCCGCCCGACGCCGCCGACCAGCGCAGGTGGAACGCCAGCACCGCCAGCACGGCGAGGCCCCGCAGGCCGTCGAGCGCAGGTTGGTGGGCGAAGCGGGGCGTGGTCATCGAGGAGCGTTGCGGTGGTGGTCGGCGTGGGTGGCCGACGGCGGGCGGTGGAATGCTGCACCACGGCGGGGCGCGGCGCAACCAGGCCCGGAATGCAGGAACGCCGGGCCCCGCTCGGCCCGGCGTTCCCATCCCGCCCGCTCGGCGGCACCCCGCTCGGAGCCGCCATGCGTTGCAGGAGTCATCGACCGTTCCCGTGGCGAACTTGAGAAGTTCTTGACCGATCGGCTGAGGGGGTCCGCAGGGTGGCAATCCGGGCCCCCGGCCGACCACACTGGGGCCCATGAGCGAGCCCCGCAAGCGCGACGAACCCTGGCTGATGCGCACCTACTCCGGCCATTCGTCGGCGAAGGCGTCCAACGAGCTGTACCGCACGAACCTGGCCAAGGGCCAGACGGGGCTGTCCATCGCGTTCGACCTGCCCACCCAGACCGGCTACGACCCGGACCATGTGCTCGCCCGCGGCGAGGTCGGCAAGGTGGGTGTGCCGGTGTGCCACCTCGGCCACATGCGCACCCTGCTGGACCAGATTCCCCCTGGCCAGATGAACACCTCGATGACCATCAACGCCACAGCCGCCTGGTTGCTGGCGCTGTACGTGGCCAACGCCGAGGAGCAGGGCGTGGCATCCGCCGCGCTGCGCGGCACCACTCAGAACGACATCGTGAAGGAGTACCTGTCCCGCGGCACGTACATCTTCCCGCCCGAGCCGTCGAAGCGGCTGATCGTGGACATGGTGGCCTGGTGCGCCCAGCACGCCCCGAAGTGGAACCCGATGAACGTCTGCAGCTACCACCTGCAGGAAGCCGGCGCCACGCCCGTGCAGGAGATCGCCTTCTCGCTGGCCACCGCCATCGACGTGCTGGACGCCGTGCAGGCCAGCGGCCAGGTGGCCCCCGAGCAGTTCGCCCAGGTGTTCGGCAGCATCTCGTTCTTCGTCAACGCCGGCATCCGCTTCGTGGAGGAGATCTGCAAGCTGCGGGCCTTCACCGATCTGTGGGACCGCATCGGCCTGGAGCGCTATGGCGTGCAGGACGCCAAGGCCCGCCGCTTCCGCTACGGCGTGCAGGTGAACTCGCTGGGCCTCACCGAGGCCCAGCCGGAGAACAACATCCAGCGCATCGTGCTGGAGATGCTGGCCGTCACCCTGTCGAAGAAGGCCCGGGCGCGCAGCGTGCAGTTGCCGGCGTGGAACGAAGCGCTGGGCCTGCCCCGCCCGTGGGACCAGCAGTGGTCGCTCCGCATGCAGCAGGTGCTGGCGTTCGAGACCGACCTGCTGGAGTACGGCGACCTGTTCGACGGCAGTCACGTGGTGGAAGCCCGCACGGAGGAACTGCGCGACGCCGCATGGGCCGAGTTGCAGGACGTGCTGGCCCTCGGCGGCGCCTTCGCGGCGGTGGACGAGTTGAAGGGCAGGCTGGTGCGCTCGATGGCCGAGCGCACCCGGCGGATCGAAGCCGGCGAGCAGACCGTGGTGGGTGTGAACCGCTTCACCGAGACCGAGCCCTCCCCGCTGGACACTCCGGGCAACATCCTCACCGTCGACCCGGCGGTGGAGACCGAACTGATCGCCGACGTCCGGGCCTGGCGCTCGTCGCGCGACCAGGCAGCGGTGGACGCTGCGCTCGCCGCGCTGCACGAGGCTGCGGCCGGCGACGGCAACATCATGGAGCCCTCGATCGCGCTGGCGAAGGCCGGCGGCACCACCGGCGAATGGGCGGGCGTGCTGCGCGACGTGTTCGGCGAGTTCCGCGCCCCCACCGGCGTCAACGCCGCGGTCGGCCGGCGTGTGGGCGAACTGGCCAGCGTGGCCGAGTACGTGAAGGGCATGGCCGGCGGCCCGCCCCGCTTCCTCGTGGCCAAGCCCGGCCTGGACGGCCACAGCAACGGCGCCGAGCAGATCGCCGTCGCCGCCCGCGACGCCGGCATGGAGGTGGTCTACAGCGGCATCCGTCTGACGCCGGAGCAGATCGTGGCCTCCGCTCGCGACGAGGACCCCGACGTGATCGGCCTGTCCATCCTCTCCGGCAGTCACCTCGAACTGGTGCCCGCGATCGTGGACTCCCTGCGCGCCGAAGGCGTGGACGCCCCTGTGGTGGTGGGCGGCATCATCCCGGAGGACGACCGCCAGCGACTGGCCGACGCCGGGGTCAGCGCGGTCTACACGCCCAAGGACTTCGAGCTCAGCCGAATCATGAACGACGTGGCCCACCTTGCCGCCGCCCACCGCGCCACCGCCACCCCCTGACCCCCACCCCGAACCCCAACCCCGAAGTGACGTGATATATCACGTCACTTCCCAGGTGGCGCCGGGTCTCATCGCGTCACTTCACCGGGGGCGGCGGGCCATTCGGCCCTACGGGCACGGGGCGCGGACCGTCTACGGTCGCGGCGTCACACGACCGGAGGGGGTAGGCGATGACGACCGAAGAGTGGGACGCCGTCGTGGTGGGGTCCGGGCCTGGCGGGCTCACCACCGCCGCGTGCCTGGCGTCGGCGGGCAAGCGGGTGCTGGTGCTGGAGCGGCACGACGTGGCCGGCGGGAACATGCAGGTGTTCCGCCGCAACCACGCCCGCCCGGACGGCGGGCACGACTGGTTCGAGTTCGACGTGGGCGTCCATTACATCGGCGAGTGCGGCCCGGGCGGGCTGTTTCCGGCGGTGTTCAACGCCCTCGGCATCGGCGACCGGCTGCACTTCCGACGCCTCGACGACGACGGCTTCGACACCCTCACCTTCCCCGACTTCACGTTCCGCGTACCCGCCAGTTGGGAGGAGTACGAGCGCCGGCTGGTGGAGCAGTTCCCCACCGAACGGGCCGGGATCGAGCGGTGCATGACGGTGTTGCGCGAGGTGGCCGAGCAGAGCCGCGACATCTTCGGTGGCGAGCGGCCGACCTTCGACCTGTGGGCCCACCGCACCCTGCACGAACTGTTCAGCGAGTGCGAGCTCAGCCAGCAGGCGGTGGCCGTACTGGACCACTGGAGCGGCCTGTACGCCGGTGGCCCGAAGCAGAGCATCGTGCTGATGCACGCCGGCATCATCAACCACTACATGGGCGGCGCCTATTACCCGGAGGGTGGCGGCCAGGTCATCCCGGCCCGGCTGATCCAGGTGATCGAGGCGCTCGGCGGCGAGGTGCGCTGCCTGGCGGGCGCCGACCGCATCCTCGTGGACCGCGGCCGGGTCACCGGCGTGCGGCTGGAGGACGGCACCGAGATCGAAGCGCCGCTGGTGGTCTCCAACGCCGACTACCGCCGCACCATCGACCACCTCGTGGGCCGCGAGCACCTCTCTCCCGGCACCGTCGCCTGGGCCGACAACGCGGTGATGACACTCGGGTTGGTGTGCCTGTACGTGGTGGTGGACCGTGTGCTCGACGGGCCGAACACCAACTACTTCGTGTTCCCCGACTACCGCACCGACGAGCTCTACGAGGAGCTGGACACCGGCGTGCTGCCAGACGGCAATGTGCCCTTCGCCTACATCGCGCTCGCCTCGCGGAAGGACCCCGGCAACGGCGAGCTGTGCCCGCCCGGCCACACCAACTTCCAGGTGATGACGCTGGCGCCCCGCGGCCACGAGTACTGGGGCGTGGTCACCGGCCCGGCCGACGGCGGGAAGTACCGGCGCAACGACACCTACCTGGCGCGTAAGCAGGAGCTGACCGACAAGCTGCTCAACGCCGCGGAACAGGTGCTCGGCCCGCTGCGCGACCACCTCGTCCACTGCGAGTTGGCCACGACGCTCAGCCACGAGCGCTACATCCACTCCACCGGCGGCACCAGCTACGGCTACATGCACACGCCCGAGCAGACCGGCGACCACCGGCCCGACCATCGCACCGAGATCGATGGCCTGTGGGTGGTGGGCGCCAACACCGTCAGCGGCCACGGCATCGCCGGTGGGGTGACCGGCGGGGTGTTCTGCGCCAGCAAGATCCTCGACCGGCCGCTGATCGTCGAGATGTTCATGGGCCAGCAGCTGGTGGACCCCGCCATGGTGCCACCCGACCCGGTCGACTTCGACCCGCTGGAGCACTGCCGCGGCGCCCGGCTCCGCGAGGTGCGCGCCGACCGCGTGGCGTCCCGCCGCGCCCGCCGCGACACCGAGGCCTGACCCGGACTCCGGACGCGAGCGAGCCCGGCCCCCGCCCGGGCCGGGCTCGTTCGGCAGATCAGTCTGGCCGGTGGATCACACCAGGGCAGGGACCTGGCTCTGGATCCATTCTTCGAATTGCGGGGTGCTCTCCACGCTGGTGATGAGCGCGTAGCGGGGGTGGTTGTGGCGGTGCACCACCACGTGCCAGAGACGCTGGGTGTCCACCACGAAGCGGGAGTACTGGGGCAGCGGCACACGGCGCTCGGTGGACGGATCCGGAAGGTTGTTCTCGTCCAGGTCCATCAGCAGCATGTAGCTGTCCGGGTCGTCGGTGAGTTCGATCCACGTGCGCAGGACCCAGCCCTCACCCTCCGGGTTGAGGCGGTTGTTGTCGTCGCGGTGGAAGCTCTTCAGCGCCTCTTCGTGGGTGGCGGGCTCGAGCTTGATGATCCGCACCCGGCCGAAGTTGGCCCCGATGGAGTTCACGTAACGCTGCAGCGTGGGCGCCTTCTCGGCGTTGGCCGTCCACATCGCGCCCTTGTCGGGCTTGCCCTTGTCCCAGAAGCCACGGCACTCCAACTCGCCGTCGGCCGAGGCCAGCGGAGCGAAGTTGGTGTCGCCACCGCTCTTCCAGTCGAAGTACTCCAGGCTCTCCCACTCCTCCTTGGGGATCTCCCCGTCGTACGGGGTGAGCAACACGAAGCCGTCCTTCTCCAGCGACGGGCAGAGGTAGTGGTTGGTGCGCAACGGCAGGCCAACGCTCCAGTGTTCCTTGGTGGGCCAGAAGCTCATGGGATCCATGTTACAGAACCGTCAACTCAGGTCGTTAGGGACCAAAGTACCTGGACAACGTTCCGGCAGGTCAGGTGAACCAGCCGGAAATGTCCACGATGACCTGCGTGGGCGTCCACGACCAGGTGTCCACGTCGTAGCCCTGGCCGGTGATCACCAGCGCCGCGTTGGCGATCGGCTCCCCGACGATGTCGTTGTTGATGTTGCTGTACGACCCGCCGGAGAACTGGTTGCTCGGCCCGATCTGCACGAAGGTGGTGGTCTGGGTGGGGATCACCGTGAGGTTGCCGAGCACGGCCCGCGGGCACGACGGCATCGACCCATGGTCCGCCACCGGCACGTTGGTGACCGCCTGCACGGGGCCCGTGGTGTAGCGGGTGTCCAGGTACCGCGACGGGGGTGACGGGCACGAACAGGCCCGACCAACTGGCCGATGCGGAGGTGGTGGTGAACCAGCCCTCCACATCCACCACCAGGTGGGTGCCCACGGTGGTGCGCAGGGCGGCACGGCCCTGGCTGTCCACCGGCACGATCACCAGGTTGGCGATCACCTGGCCAGGGCGAGACACCACGAGGTTGCGCCAGGCACCCGCGGCCATGCCGTACTGCCCGGCCTGCACATCGCCGGCGCCCTCCGGCATCACCGCCGTGACGTTCAGCACCACCGCCCGCACACCGGTGGCCGGCACCCCCCCCTGCCACCGACCTGCACCACCACGGTGTCACCGGCGTCGGGCTTGGGCCCGCTGTAGCCGTTGAGGTGCGCGGGGCGGGTGTCCAGCAGGCGGGACGGCACCACCGGCACGAAGCGCCCTGCGGAGACACAGCTGGACACGGCAGCGAAGTAACCGGTGACCGTGACCTTGAGGTGACGGTGACCGAGTTGCGCAGCCGCATCGTGCCGTTGGCGGCCAGCGGGATGACGGCGGTGTTGGCCGCGCCCCCGCTGGTGAGGTTGAGGTTGGAGGACAGGCGATCGCCGTTGGGGCCGAGGCCCTGGATCAGCACCGCGGCGCAGGGTCCCACGCCTCCAGCGTGACGACGGCCGCAGTGGCACCTGCCGGCAGCCCGGCCACGCCGGTGACCTGGAACGTCGATGTGGTGCCACCGTTGACCCGGCCGGGGTTGAACACCACCGTCGGCGTCACCGTGTTGAGGGCACTTGTGCCGGATGGTGCCACGTAGCCGGCAGTGGGCGTCGGCCGGCCGACGAAGACCTCCGATACCCAAATCGTTCCGTTGGCGTCTTGAGCGATGCCCAGACCCATCTCGGTGGAAGCGGTGCTGAGCATGTTGAAGCGGTGCGACGACGACGCCTGCAGCGCCGCCTGGGCGGCAGCCACCGAGGCTGAGTTGTAGGCGATGTTCTCGGAGATGTACGTCCACCCACCGGACACGCCGTTGGCAAGACTGCTGTGCACCAAGGACCTGGCGGCCAATGCTCGGCCCAGGCCTGAGCCTTGGCCATCAGCTCCGCACTGAGGGGCAGGGCGGATCGGTTGTTGGCCCGCCGGTAGTTGTTGACGAGGTCGCGCAGTTCCCACTCGCTACCGAAAGGGCAGGCGAGTGAGCCCGACGCGGCGGACGCGGTAGGCGCGGGCGACGGACCCTCAAAGGTGACCGCCACACTCAGGGCGATCACAGCGACAACAGCAACTCTGGCGGCAATGGCAGCGACGCGACGCGGCAATGGACTCCTCCGAATCTGCCCGCGAGACGAAAAGCCTAGCCGGGTTCAGCCGCCGGCGGTCGTCTCGGGGACCGCGGTCGTGGTGGTGGGGATCACCTGCCCCGGCTGAGGGATCTTCAGCTTCTGCCCGACCTCGATGTGGTCGGGGTTGTCGATCCCGTTGAGCGCCATGATGTCCTCCATGGTCACGCCGAACTGCTCGGCGATGACGGTGAGGATGTCGCCCGGCTGCACCTCGTAGACCAGCGGGATCGTGGTGGTGGTGATGGCGAGCATGGTGGTCGTGGTGGTGGTGGCGATCGGGGGCAGGGTGTCCGACACCTGCTGCTCGTCGTCGCCGCACGCCGCCAGCACCACGGGCGCGCCACCGATGACCACTGCCATCAGCGCCGTCACCGCCCGTCGCGAAGCTCGCACGCGCCGAAGTGTAGGCGGGTTCGGACGGACGACCGAACGCGCCGTAGCCTCGACCGGGTGACGACCGTGACCTTCCCTGGCGCCCAGTCACCCGCCCGCCAGCACGAACTGGACGTGGACGGGGTGATGATCGCCGTCCACGAGTGGGGCGACGAGACCGCCCAGCCCCTGTTCCTGGTGCACGGCGGGTCGGACTTCGGGCGCACGTACGACGAATTCGCCCCTCGCCTGGCCGCCGCCGGGTGGAGGGTCATCACGTGGGACCAGCGGGGCCACGGCGACAGCGGTCGCGCCGCCCTCTACGGGTGGGACGCGGACATCCGCGACGCCATCGGGGTGATGACCCACTTCACCCACCGGCCCGCTCCGGTGGTGGGCCACAGCAAGGGCGGAGCCCTCATGATCCAACTGGCCGATGCCCAGCCGTTCCGCTTCAGCCACCTCATCAACCTCGACGGCCTGCCCTCCAAGCGGCCGATGAGCGACGTCAGCGAACACGAGCGCGGCCGGATGGTGGCCAGCGACCTGGCCGGTTGGCTGGACCACCGGCGCAGCACCGCCACGGCCACCCGCAAGCCGGGCACGCTGGACGAACTGGCGGCCCGCCGGGCCCGCTCCAACCCCCGCCTGTCGATGGACTGGCTGCGCTACCTGGTCACCGTGGGCGCGTTCGAGAGCGAGGACGGGTGGCGCTGGAAGCTGGACCCATCCATGCGCTTCGGCGGGTTCGGCCCGTGGCGCCCGGAGTGGACCTCGTACCGCATGCCCGGCCTGGGCATGCCGTTCCTCGGTGTCATCGGCACCGAGCAAGAGCCCATGGGCTGGGGCACCGTACCCGACCAGATCCGGCCGCTGATCCCTGTGGGTGGGCGGCTCGAGGTGTTGGAGGGCGTGGGGCACTTCGTGCACATCGAGCAACCCGACGTGGTGGCCGGGTTGGTCATCGACTTCCTCGGAGGTGGGCAGTGAGCACCCAGTTCCTCGCCCACAACCAGGTGCAGCTGGCCCTGCACCAGTTGCAGGAGGGCAGCGGGCGGCCGCTGCTGCTGCTGCACGGCCTTGGCGAGCAGTCACCCGACGTGATGCCGGAGTGGATCGTCTGGCCCGGGCCGGTCTTCGCGCTGGACTTCACCGGCCATGGCCAGTCCACCGTGCCGGTCGGCGGCGGCTACTCCGCCGAGATCATCCTCGCCGACGCGGATGTCGCGCTGGCCCATCTGGGCGAGTGCACTGTCGTGGGCCGTGGCTTCGGCGCCTACATCGCGCTGATGCTCGCCGGCGCCCGCGCCAGCCAGGTCCGCGGCGCAGTGCTGTGCGACGGCCCGGGCCTGTGGGGCGGTCCGTCCGGGCCGACATCGGCCGACTTCGTGATCCTCGCACCGTCCGATGGCGCCGCCCCGGACCCGTACGCCCTGCACGAGTTGTCCAAGGACCTCCGACCACCGGACTACGCCGCCCTCTTCGTGCGGCTGGCGCTGGAGCACTCCGGCCTGGACGAGCCGCTGGCCGTCACCGGGGTGGTCCGGCCGCCGTGGCTGGAGGCGGTGGTCCGCGAGATGGCCGTGGTGGAGTGCAGCCGGGAGGAGGCCCTGGCCCGCTTCGCGGCCCTCTGAACGGGCAGCCGGGCCTGCGCGTCAGACCTGGCGGCGGCTGACGTACGCGGCCAGCGCCACCAGTTCGGTGCGGGCGGCCTCGGCCACCGGCGCCTGCTCGATCGCGAACACCGCCTCGCTGGTGAGCCGGTCGATCGTGGCCTCCAGGTCGGCGAGCGCGCCGGTGTCCACGATGACCTGCTGCACGCGGGCAACGTCGCTGTCCGTGAGGTCCTTGCACCCCACCATCGCCAGGACCTCCGCCTGCGCGGGGGTGGCAGCCTCCACCGCCCGGGCCATCAGCGGGGTCGGCTTGCCTTCGCGCAGGTCGCCGCCCACCGGCTTGCCGGTGACCTCCGGGTCACCGAAGGCGCCCATCACGTCGTCGCGCATCTGGAACGCGTCGCCCAGCGGCAGGCCGTAGAAGCTGAGCGCCGGCAGCAGCGACTGGCCGTGCACCGGGTCGGCCAGCAGGGCGCCCAGGTGCAACGGGCGCTCGATGGTGTACTTGCCGCTCTTGTAGCGGCAGATGCGCTCGGCCTTCTCCCGGGTGCGGTCGTTGCGCACGCTGCCCACGATGTCCAGCACCTGACCGATGTTCAGTTCGATGCGCAACTCGTTCCACACCGCCCAGGCCGGACCATTGGCCGAGGCCAGCAGCTGATCGGCCAGCACGAAGGCCAGATCGCCCACCAGGATGGCCATCCCGTCGCCGAAGCGCCGGCTCTCGCCCGCCCACCCCGCGGCGGCGTGCCGCTCGGCGAACAGGGTGTGGGTGGTGGGCTGGCCGCGCCGGCTGGCGGCGTCGTCCATCACGTCGTCGTGGAACAACGCGAAGGCATGCATCAGCTCGAACGCGGCACCGGCGTCGGCGACGATGCCGTCGGCCGGGTCGCCACCTGCGGCGGCATAGCCCCAGTGGCAGAACGCCGGACGCAGCCGCTTGCCGCCCCCCAGCACGAGCCGGCCGATCTCGCGGACGGGGTCGGCGAGATCGGGGTCGAACGCGCTCCAGCGGGCCTCTTCCGGTGCCAGCACCTCGGCCAGCCGGGCCTCCACCCTGGCCGCGATCTCGGCGAGCGAAGCAGGGACCGGGGCCGACGTCACGTCCGTTGAGACTACGGGCAAACGCCGGCGACGACCCCGCGGCCCGCTCGGCGGTTCAGTCCGCGTCGTCGAGACTGGCCACCACCTGCTCGATCTGCAGGCGGGCGCTGGTGATCCGCTCCCGGCAGAACGCGATGAGGACGGCGGCTCGCTGCACGTTGGCGGCCAGGACGTCCACGTCCACGTCGCTGCGCTCCAGCTGGGCGAGGATGCCATCCAGCTCGGCCAGCGCCTCGGCGTAGCCGGACGGCGGTGCGGTGTCGGGGGTGGGGCTCATGACGTGGTCTCCTCCACACGGCTGCGGGCCGTGCCGTCGGCGAAGGTGGTGAGGATCAGGTCGCCCGGCGCCAGGTCGGCGGCGTGGCGAACGGTGCGGCCGTCGGCGGTGCGGGTGATGGACCAGCCGCGGGCCATGGTGGTGGCAGGGTCCAGCAGGCGCACGCGCTCGGCCAGCGCGTCCAGATGGCGGGCTTCAGGGTCCAGCCGGGCGGGCGTGCGGGCGAGCACGGCACCGGCGCCGGCCACCCTGGCCTCGGCGCGTTCCACCGTGCGGGTGGCGCCGGCACCCACCCGGTGGGCACGGTGAGCCAGCCGCTCGGTGCTGCGGTCCACCGCGGCGACCACGCGGTGGCGGATGGAACCGGCGGCGGCGGCCACCTCGCCCTGCGCCGCACCGAGGCCCTGGGCGGCCTGGCGCAACACCCCTTCCCAGCCGGCCTCCATGCGGGCCTCGAACGCCTGCACGCGCTCCACCAGCGCGGCGGCGCAGGCCGTGGGCGTCTTCAGCGCCAGGTGTGCCACCTCGTCGGCCACACTGCGGTCGATCTCGTGACCCAGCCCGGTGAGCACCGGCACCCCGGCGGTGGCGATGGCGGTGGCGATGGCCTCGTGGTCGAAGGTGGCCAGTTCGGTGCGGCTGCCGCCGCCGCGGATGACCACCACGGCGTCCAGGTCGGTGGCCCGCCCCAGCGTGCGCAGCCCGGCGGTGACCTCCGTGACCGCCCATTCGCCCTGCACCCGCACGTCCACCACCCTCAGCTGGAACCCGATGCCGCTGCGCTCCACCTCGTGCAGGAAGTCCGCCCATGCTGCGCTGGCCAGGCTGGTGACGACGCCGACCCGCAACGGGGCCGGCGACAGGGGCAGGCGGCGGTTGCGGTCGTACAGGCCGCCGGCCACGAGGCGGCGCACCACGTCGTCGCGCTGCAGGGCCAGGTCGCCCAGCGTGAACCGGGTGTCGATGCCGTCCATCGTGAGGCCCAGGCGCCCGAACGGGGCGTAGAAGTCCAGCCGGCCGTGGATGCGCACCTTCAGCCCGTTGCCCAGCCGCAGCTTGGCCTTCTGCAGCACCGGCCGGAACCGCATGCGGTTGTTGGCGAAGAACTGCACGTTGAGGGTGGCCTTGCCGTCCTCGCCGTCCTCCACGAGTTGGAAGTAGGCGTGGCCACCGCGCTCGTTCCAGCCCTGGATCTCGCCACGCACCCACACCCCGTCGTCGAACCGGCGCTGCAACGCGCCGTTGATGGCCTCGGCCAGCTCGCCGACGCTGTACGTGGGCGAGCCGTGATCGTCGAGGTCGCCGTCCTCACCGACGTCGCCGAAGTCGAACCCCGGCTGGCTCACGGCTGCCACCACATGCGGAACGCCGGTGGCCCACCGCCCTCCAGCGTGAACGTGCCGATCTGCGACAGGCCCATCGAGTGGTAGAAGGCCAGGTTTCGCGGGTTGGTGCTCTCCAGGTACACCGGCGTGCCCGACGCCGCGGCCCGCGCCAGGCCGTGGCCCAGCAGCACCCGGCCCAGCCCCTGGCCCTGCCGGGCGGGATGCACGGCGAGGAACTGCAGGTAGTGGAACGGCGGGTCGGGCTTGTGCTCGGCGAAGGCCCGCAAAGCGCCACCCCGCTCCATCGTGAGCTCGGCACCCAACACGGCCACCATCAGCCCGCCCACCGACGGGGCCGAGGGGAATGGCATCTCGCCCTGGCCCAGCCGCCACAGGGCAGCGCCGGCCACGGTGCCGTCGGCGGCGGTGACGATGTCCACCGTGCCGCCCAATGCGAAGGCCTCCACGAACAGCCCCAACCACGCCGCACAGGCATCGGCGCGGCCGGCGGGCTCGTGGAACAACCACTGGAACATCGGGTCGTCCACGAACGCAGCGCCCACCACCTCCCTCAGGCGCGCCACCTGGGCCAGCGTGGGCGTGATGGTGGCAGCGGTGGGCGCAGGCGCGGACATCGGCCCGAGGTTACGCCGTGACGCCGGACGTGCCCCCGGCCACGGGGTCAGGCGCCGAGCTCGCGGACATTGTCCCAGTCCAGCTCGTCGGTGCCGAACAACTGGCCGTCCACCGGCAGTGACTGGCGGCGGCGGAGGTCCTCGATGGCGGTGAGCGGCCGCTCCAGCGCCCGCCGGCGGGTGGTGGTGAGCTCGTCGAAGGCGCGGGCCACTCCGTCGAACTGGCGCTTCACCTTGTCCACCGAGTCCGTGTACTTCTCCCACTGCTGGCTGAACTTGCCGAGCAAGCCGAGGATCTCCTGGCTGGTCTGCTCGATCATGAAGTTGTCGAATGCCTGGCGGATGACGCCGAGGAAGGCGAACAGGGTGAGCGGTGAGCAGATGACCACCCGCTCGCGCAGGGCGTCCTCCACCAGCTGGCCGTCGGCCTCGTGGATGAAGGCGGCCAGGCTCTCGTTGGGCACGAACAGGAGCACATTGTCCACCGCGGGCCGGTCGTCGACCCGGGCGTACTCCCGCTTGGCCAGTTCGCGCACCCGGGCCCGCACGTCGCGCACGAACGCGGCACGGTGGGCGGAGCGCTCGGCCTCGGTGCCGGCCTCCAGGTACTTGAGGTACGCGGCCATGGGGAACTTGACGTCCATGAACAGCACGTGGCCCTTCGGCAGGAGGAACGTGAAGTCCGGAATGCCGGTGCCCTCGCCACTGACGGCGGTGCGCTTCACATAGTTGACGCGCTCCTGCATGCCGGCCAGCCGCAGCACGTCTTCCGCCATCCGCTCGCCCCACTGGCCGCGAGCGTTGGACGACGCCAGCGCCTCGCGCAAGCTGTTGGCCGTGCCGGCCAGGCTCTGGGTGATCTCGGCGTGCGCCTGCAGGCTGTGGTCCACCACGGCGAGACGCTCCGACGTGGACTGGCCGAGCTGCTGCACCAGGTGGGCCAGGCGCTGCAGGTCGCCCTGCACGCCGGCCTGCACCTCACCGAGCTTGGCGTCGATGAGCTGCTGGCGACCTGCCAGCGCCGCATCTGCCGCCTGGGTGGTGGCCCCCAACTGGGCCTGCACCAGGGTGAGCGCATGGTCCACGGCAGCCTTCACCGCCTGGTCGCGCTCCGCCGAAGCCTGCTGGTTGGCCTGGGCCACGGCCGCGGCGACGGCGCGCTCCACCACCTCGGGCGGCACGGTGGCGGGGGGTGCGGGCACCACCACCGGGGCCGGGGGGACCACCGTGGCGCGCCGCGTGCCGAGCAGCCATGCCGCCACCCCGACGGCGGCGACGAGCAGGACAACGAGGACGACTTCCATGCCGTTCATCCTCGCGAAGGGGTGTGACAAGGTTCGCGGATGGCCCCGAAGCCATCGTTCTGTGGTCCCCGATCGCGCGGGATCCGAGACGATCCAGCCCCAGTTCGGCGGATGGTGAAATACAGCCCCAGAAAACCCGGGGGGTCAGGCGGTGATCGGCGTCTCGCCGGCGCGCACCTGGGCGGCGTAGACCCCGCCGCGCGCCAGCAGTTCCTCGTGCGTGCCCTGCTCCACGATCCGCCCGTCGTCCAGCACCACGATGCGGTCCGCATCGCGGATGGTGGACAGGCGGTGGGCGATCACCAGGGCCGTGCGGCCCCGCAACGCTTCGTCCAGCGCAGCCTGCACGGCAGCCTCGTTCTCGTTGTCCAGGTGGCTGGTGGCCTCGTCGAGGATCATCATCGCCGGGTTCTTCAGCAGCAGGCGGGCGATGGCCAGGCGTTGCTTCTCACCACCGCTCAGCCGGTAGCCGCGCTCGCCGACCACCGTGTCGTACCCGTCGGGCAGGGCACGGATGACATCCAGGATGCGCGCCGCACGGCAGGCAGCATCCAGTTCCGCCACCGTGGCTGCGGGCTTGGCGTACCGCAAGTTCTCGCCGATGGACTCGTGGAACAGGTGGGGGTCCTGGCTGACCACGCCGATGGCCTGCCGCAGGGAGTCCTGGGTGAGGTCGCGCACGTCGCGCCCGTCCACCAGCACCGCCCCGCCGGTGACGTCGTAGAGACGGGGGATCAGGCCCGACAGGGTGGTCTTGCCGGACCCGGAGGCACCCACCAGTGCCACCGTCTCACCCGGCTCCACCACCAGCGTCACCCCCTGCAGCACATCGCGGTCCGGGTCCGCGCCCGCCACGTTGGACGGGGCCTCCAACGAGGAGACGGTGACCGCAGCGGCGGCGGGGTAGCGGAACCACACGTCGCGCAGTTCGATCCGGCCGGCGGCGTCCACCAGGTCCACTGCGCCCGGCTTGTCCTGGATGGGTTCGGGCGCGTCGAGCACCTCGAACACCCGCTCGAAGCTGACCATCGCGGTCATCAGGTCCACCCGGGCGTTGGTGAGGCCCGTGAGCGGTTGGTACACCCGGGTGACCAGGGCGGCCAGGGCAACCAGGGTGCCAGCGGAGATGTTGCCGCTGACCACCAGATGTGCGCCCACGCCGTAGATGGCTGCCGCACCGAGCGCGCCCACCAGGCCCAGGGCCACGAAGAAGACCCGCCCGTACATGGCCTGCTTGATGCCGGCGTCGCGGACCCGCACGGCCCGGCGGGAGAACAGGTCCGTCTCGTCGTGCTGGCGGCCGAACAGCTTCACCAGCAGGGCGCCGGCCACGTTGAACCGCTCCGTCATCTGGGCGTTCATCTCCGCGTTGGTGGCCATTTGCTCGCGAGAGATGGCCTGCAGGCGGCGGCCCACGCGCTTGGCCGGAATGACAAAGATCGGCAGCACCACGAGCGCCAGCAGGGTCAGGCGCCACTCCAGCGCGGCCATCGCCGCCAGCGTGGTGGCGAGCACCACGACATTGCTGACCACGGAGCCGAGCGTGCTGGTGACGGCCGTCTGGGCACCGACCACGTCGTTGTTCAGCCGGCTGGTGAGCGCCCCGGTCTGGGTGCGGGTGAAGAACGCCACCGGCAGCCGCTGGACCTTGGCGAACAGGGCCACGCGAAGGTCGTAGATGAGTCCTTCACCGATGTGCGCGCTGCACCAGCGCTGCACGATGGCCAGCCCGGCGTCGGCCAGCGCGGCGGCGACGACGACCCCCGCGAGGAAGGTGATCTCCGACCGGTCGCCGGCGGGGATGGCCACGTCGATGATCTGCCGGAAGGCGAACGGCGGCACCAGTTCGACCGCCGCCGCGCCCACGATGGCGAGCAGGAACACCACGATCGTTCGCCGGTACGGGCGGGCGAAGTGCCAGGCGCGACGCAGGGAGCGACCCTCCAGCCGTTTGCCCTTCACGGCCTCGGCGTCGTTCCGCATCATCATGTGCGGGCCCATGCGCATGGGTTCGAGGATACGGACAGGACAGCAGACTCGGCCGTGCGTACGATGCGGCAATGCGCGCAGGGCGTTCGACGGGTGGGCAGCGACGGAGGACCGCGCGAGCGCGCCGGGCCATGGCATTCGGCGGTCTGCTGGCACTGCTGGCAGCCTGCTCCGACGACACCGGCGTGCGCTCCACCGGCGCCGAGGGCAGCACTGCGTCCACCACCGAGGTCACGACCACCACGGCACCAGCGGCGTCCACCACCAGCGAGGCGCCCACCACCACGCAGGCCACGCCCGCGGGCGATGGCACGATCGACTGGGAGGACGACGGCTTCGGCACCCAGAGCGGCTACCTCGAGGTGCCGCTGGACTACGCCGACCCCGCCGGCCCCACCATCCGCCTCTACGTCGTACGCCATCCCGCCGCCGACCCCTCGGCTCGCATCGGGTCCCTGCTGGTGAACCCCGGCGGCCCCGGCTTCGGCGGCACCGTGCTGGCCGCCAACGCCGAGTTCATCTATGGCGGCGCGCTGCTCGACGCGTTCGACATCGTCGCCTGGGACCCCCGCGGCACGGGGTACAGCGAACCGGCGGTGGACTGCGTGGACGACTACGACCGCTACTTCGCCGTGGACTCCTCCCCCGACGACCAGGCCGAGCAGGACGAACTGGTCGGGCTGGCGGAGGAGTTCGTGCAGGGGTGCGTGGACCGCATGGGCGACGTGCTGGCCCACCTGTCCACCGCGGACTCGGCGCGCGACATGGACGCCATCCGCCGGGCGCTCGGCGAGGAGCAGATCAGCTACTTCGGGTTCAGCTACGGCAGCGAACTGGGCGCCACCTGGGCCACCATGTTCCCCACTACCGTGCGGGCCGCCGTGCTGGACGGCGCGGTGGACCCCACGGTCGGCTACCTCGCCCAGAACGTGCAGCAGGCAGCCGGGTTCGAGACCACCTTCGCCACGTTCCTGGCCCAGTGCAGCGCCGATCCCGCGTGTGCCTTCCACAACGGCGGCGACGCCGAGGGGGCATTCGATGCGCTCGCCGCGGCGGCCGACGCCGCGCCCGTGCCCACCGAGGCCGGCCGGCCACCCGTCACCCAGGGCGTGCTGTACACCGCCGTGTCCGACGCGATGTACTCCCAGGGCAGTTGGGGCCAGCTGGAGCAGGCGCTGGCCGACCTGCAGGCCGGCGATGGCCGCGGCGTCCTCGACCTGTACGACGACTACTACGGCTACGAGGGTGGCGGGGAGTGGGACGACAGCCTGGAGGCGTACTTCGCCATCGGCTGCCTGGACGACCCCGGCTCCACCGGGCCGGCCGACCTGTACTCCCACGAGGACGAGTTCGCCGCTGCGGCACCGCGTCTCGGCAGGGGCTGGATGCTGGAACTCACCATCTGCTCGGTGTGGCCCGAGCCGCCGGCTCCCCCGGTGGTCATCACCGGCGCCGGGGCGGGCCCCATCGTGGTGGTCGGCACCACCGGCGACCCGGCCACACCGCTGCAGAGCACGCGCAACATGGCCGACGCGCTGGAGGACGGCCGCCTGGTGGTGGTCACGGCCGACCAGCACACCGGGTACGGCCTGAACTCGTGCGTGGACGGTGCCGTGGAGGGCTACCTGCTGGACCCCGCCAGCCCGCCGCAGGACGAACTGAACTGCGGGTGACGGCCGCAGGCGGAGACCCAGGCATAGCCTGACGGGATGCGCCGTTCCGCCGCCGCCCTCCCGCTCGCGTTCCTCCTCCTCGCTGCGTCGTGCACCGACGACGGCCCCACGGCCGTATCGTCCGGCTCCACCACCACGGTGACCGGAGGCGGCGCCGGCGAGGCCACCACCACGGCGGCCGGCGGCGGCCTTCCCACCCCCACCATCGAATGGACCGAGTTCGGCCAGGACAGCGGTGTCGAAACCGGCAGCATCATCGTGCCGGTGGACTACGCCGACCCGTCGGCCGGCACGTTCGACCTGTTCATCGCTCGCCACAAGGCGCCGGAGAGCACCCGCATCGGCAGCCTGCTGGTGAACCCCGGTGGCCCCGGTTTCGGCGGCAGCGACTTCGCCATCTACGCCGACCAGATCTACAGCCGGGCACTGCTGGACCACTTCGACATCGTCGGCTGGGACCCCCGCGGCACCGGCCTCAGCGAGCCGGCCATCGACTGCATCGACGACTACGACCACTTCTTCGCCGGCACGGACATCACCCCGGACGACGACGCCGAGCGCCAGCAGCTCATCGACCTGGCCGAGGAGTTCGCCGGCGACTGCGAGACGAAGAACGCCGACATCCTCCCGTACGTCACCACCAACAACTCGGCGCGCGACATGGACATGATCCGCCAGGCGCTGGGTGAGGCCAAGATCAGCTACTTCGGGTTCAGCTACGGCAGCGAGCTCGGCGCCACGTGGGCCACCCTGTTCCCCGCCACCGTGCGCGCCGCCGTGCTGGACGGTGCCGCCGACCCCAACGCCAGCTTCTTGGAGAGCGGGCTGCAGCAGTCCGAGGGCTTCGAGGGCACGCTGGCCACGTTCCTCGCCCAGTGCAGCGCGGACACCTCCTGCGCGTTCAACAACAACGGCAATGCCGAGGGCGCCTTCGACGCGCTGATGCTGGCCATCGACAACCAGCCGATCCCCACCTACCCCGACCGTCCGGCCCTCACCCGCTCCATGGCACTCACCGGCGTGGCGCAGGCGATGTACAGCGAGAGCTACTGGCCGCAGCTGGAGCGCTCGCTGTCCGACGCCCAGTACGGCGATGGTGCCGGCCTGCTGGACCTGTACGACTCCTACTACCAGCGCCGCGCCGACGGCACCTACGACAACTCGCTGGAGGCCTTCCAGTCGATCGTGTGCATGGACGACCCGGAGCGCCTGACGGTCGCCCAGGAGGACGCCTCGGCCGCCGAGTTCCAGGCCGTCGCCCCGCGCTTCTCCCCCGGCACCACCGGGTCGTACTTCTGCACGTTCTTCCCGCCGTCGATCGACCCGCGGGTGGCCATCACCGGCGCCGGCGCCGGGCCGATCCTGGTGATGGGCACCACGGGCGACCCTGCCACGCCGCTCTCCAGCACCGAGGCGATGGCCGCCGCGCTGGAGGACGGCCGTCTGGTGGTGGTCACCGCCGACCAGCACACCGGCTACGGCGTGAACCAGTGCAGCTACGACGTGGTGGACAACTACCTCATCGACCCGGCTGCCAACGCTCCCGCCGACGGCACCCGCTGCGAGTGACGTTCACGGCGCGGCCGGGCCGCGTCAGAACGTCACCATCACGTCCACCAGCAGGTGCGACGACACCGACGTGGTGAGGCACACACCGGCGCCGGCGCCCGTGTCGCCCAGGCCCACCGCGGCAACAGCCGCCCGGTTCATCACCGTGCCCGCCAGCGTCGTCAGCCCGTCGCCTGCGGCTGCGCAGTCCCATGCCACCACCGGGCCGGTGGCCACGGGTTGCACCGTCGTGAGGTTGGCGATCACGGCGGACGTCCCGGCCGGCACGTGCCCGACGAGTGACACGTCGACCGTGGTGCCCGCGCCAGGCCGTGGGCCGGTGCGGGTCTCCAGCGCTCGCACGGCGTCGGTCATCCGGCCCGGGAGGCCGTTGGCGTCCCACCACCCGGCCACGTCCACCACCACATGGGTGGCGGCGGAGGTGTACACGCAGAGCGACCCTCCGGCTCCCAGCGGCACGGTGGCCGAGTTCGCCACCTCGTCGCCCGCGTAGAAGTTCACGGTGCTCGCCAGCGGCATGGTCTGCCCGCAGGGCCACACGGTCAGCCAGCCCTTGCCGGCGGGGTCGATGGCGCTGACGGTCACGGTCACCGCGGCCACATTGCCCGGCACGCCACCCATGCCGCCCACCTGGGCCTGCAGGGTCGCCCCCTTCGCCAACGGCTGGGCCGCACCGGTGCGCGTGTCCGCCAGCCGCGTCGCCGGCAGCACGTGCAGCCCAGCGGTTGCCGAGGTCAGGTAGGAGCCGGTGACGTCCACGATCACGTCGGTGTCCACGCTGCTGTAGATGCACAACCGCTGCTGGGGGTCGACGCGCACGTGCACGCCGTTGGGCGTGTTGCGGCCGGCCGTGGTGTTGAGCACCGACGCCCAGGGCATCCGGGCGCCGCAGGGCCAGGCCGTCAGGTAGCCGGTGCGCGCCGGGTCCACTGCGGTGAGCGTGGCCACCACCCCCACCGCGCCGGCGGCGGCGTAGCCGGCCAGCGGCACCGTCAGCATCGAACCCCCGTTCATCCGCTGGTGGGACACACGCGTGTCGATCGCCCGCACGGGAGTGCGCGGTTGCAGCCGCAGGCCGCCCGCCGGAGCATCGGTGCGGAACGTGGGCAGCGGCATGGCCACGAACGAGGGGCGGTACAGGAAGGCGTTGGCCTGCCAGAGGTTGAACGGGCCACCGTTGGACCACGAGACCACGAGCGAGCCCTGGTCCAGGTACGGCATCAGGTGCGCGTGGTAGATGCCGCATTGGCTGCACTTGCGCTCGTTGACGATGAACCGGGCCTGGTCGTTCTCCCACGGGCCCCACGGGTTCGGCGCCTTGTCCACGTACACCCACGCACCCCACCAGTCGTCGATCTTGGTGACGCTCACGTAGGTGTCGCCGAAGCGCTCCACGTCCATCGGGTTCGCCGCTCCACGGGTCATCAGCGGCCGGGCCGACGCCGCCGATCCCCACGTACCGCCGATCCAGTACTCCGGCGTGAGGTCGAAGCGGCCCTTCGGCACCCGGGCCAGGTACGTGTTGGGCATGCACGCCGCGTCGAACTGGGCGACGCTGTTCACGTTGTGGACGAACTGCCGGTAGCAGTGCCCATAGAGATAGGAGTAGGTGTCGTCGCTGGCGATCGACCAGCCGTACAGGCGGGTGCCGGCGTTCGGGGCACGGGTGAACGACAGCACTGCCAGCGAGGTCGTGTCGATGCGGGCCAACCAGGTACCCACCGGCACGGCCCCGTACGCGGCGCCGGTGCCGCGCGGGTTGTCCATCTCCACCATGAACACCCACAGGGCCCCGTCGGCGCCGATGTCGCCGTCGAGCGGCCAGAACCAGTGCCGCAGCGGTGTGGTCAGCGACGAGCCGATGTAGTTCTGCATGTTCGGCCCGCCCAGCACCGACCAGCAGTTGCCCTGCTGCACCAGCCCGGCGTTGTGTGCCGCTGCGGTGAGGCTGTCGCGCAGATCATCGTCCGCGCTGAAGAAGACGTCCTGGAACAGCCACAGGAACCGGCCGTCGGGCAGGGGGTAGACATGCTGGTAGTCGCCGCCCGCGTAGCCGGCACCGCCACCGATGCCGGGCGAGGCGAACACCGAGTTCAGTTGGGCGGCGGAGAGTTGGCCGTTGCCGCAGGCGAGCGCGGCCGGCGCCTTGGCCGCAACGGGCAGCGGGCCCAGCGTGATGCTGGTGACGGCGACGCCGGTGGCCGCCACGGTGAGCAGACCCGCTCTTGCGGCGCTACGCGCGCGTCCCAACCACCTCCGCATACCTGGGCATCGGCGTCCCCCGGGGCTCGCTTGAGTTGATGGCGGACCGTGATGAGCAAGGGTTTGCCGGGCCCGGACGCGACGATGCCGCCCACCCGGGGCGGCATCGATCTGGCGGAAGGAGAGGGATTTGAACCCTCGGAGGCTTGCACCTCGCACGCTTTCGAGGCGTGTCCCTTTGGCCGCTCGGGCATCCTTCCGCCGGGCAGGCTAGCGGTTCCGCTGCGGCGCAGCACGGGGGATCTGACGGCCGGCAACTCCGCGACGCGTCGTCAGTGCTGCTCACGCAGCGTGAAGAAACTCAAGAAGCAGAGAGGGAATGCCGACAACCTCTCCGTGAACGTGGATCTGTTCGGCGACGAGGGCGCGGCGCTGCCGCGACCCGCCTGGCAGGTGATCGAGGCGGCGCGCCGCCAGTACCTGACCGGGGAACTCACCTTGCCCACCCGGCCGGCCACACATGTCTACCTCCGCGACGGCGAGGTCTACTTCGCCGAGCGCAGCACCGACGGCGGCCTCGGGGTCCGCCTGCTCGTCGAAGGCGTGATCACCCGCCAGCAATTGCAGCAGGGCACCCTGCTGGTGAGTGGTGCCGAGCACCTCGGCCGCCTCTTCGAGCGCGACTCGTCCATCGAGCGTGGCCCCGTGGAACTGTGCGTCGAACTGATGACCGACGAGGTACTCGTCGCTGTCGCGGAAGAAGTCGTCGGCGACTACGAGATGGTCCTCTACCGGCGGCACCCGAGCGGCATCGACCGCTGGCTGCCCCGCAAGGTCGAGGTCGTCACCCGCCTGTTGGAGCACGCCGGGCAGGCAGAGGACGGCGAGACGGTGCTGCCGCCCCAGCCGCGACCGGCACCCCAGACCCTCCGTGCCGAGGCCCCGGCGCCTCCCATCGCACAGGTGGCGGCCGAGCCGGCCGAGCCCGCCATGGCGGCCGAGCCGGTGACGGCGCCTGCGTCCGAGCCCGAGCCCACCACCGGCAGCGTGCCCACGACCGCCCCCGACGCGGCACCGGACCCCCTCAGCGTCCTGATGGCCGTCACGGCCACTGGATCGACCCCGGCCGTGGAGCCGGCGACCACGCCCCCCGAGGCGCCGGCCGTCGCGGCCGAGGCATCTGCGCCCAACCCCGCCACGGGCAACCAACCGGTGTTCGCGCCCATCCCGCCGGTCGGTGGTGTGTCGCTGGCACCGTTCGCGATGGAGCGCCCGTCGGAACTGCTGGACCCGACCGCCATGCTGACGCCCCAGGCCATCCTGGACACCCCGCCCGACGACGGCGAGAGTGGCATCAGCCTGGCCCACTCGGCAGTCGAGGCCATCATGTCCACCACCATCGCCGCAGAAGTGGCCGAGGCCGTGCGCCGGGCGCTGAACGCGATCGACGCCGTGGCCACACCGGTGCCGCAGGTGACCGCCGACGACCTGGTGGCGCCTCACCCTGCCGAGGCCTGAGCCCCCCGCCGCCGGGCGGCGAAGAACGTGCGCAACAGGGCTCCGCTCTCCTCCGCTCGCACACCCGCGGTCAGCGGCGGCCGATGGTTCAACCGCTCGTCGCCGCACACCTGGTAGAGGCTGGCGACCGCACCTGCCTTCGGGTCCGTGGCCCCGTAGACCACCCGGCCGATCCGGCTGTTCACCAGCGCCCCGGCGCACATCACGCACGGCTCCAGGGTGACGTAGAGGGTGCAGTCCAGCAGGCGCCAGTGCCCCACCACCGCCGCCGCGTCGCGCAGCGCCAGCACTTCGGCATGGGCCGTGGGGTCGCCAGTGAGCTCGCGTTCGTTGTGCCGCCGGGCGATGACCACACCGTCGCGGACCACGACCGCCCCGATCGGCACATCGCCGTGGGCCTCGGCGGCCACCGCCTCGTCCAGCGCGACACCCATCGCCTCCTCGTCGGTCAGCGGGTGGGCAGTCACATGGGCAGGCTAGTTGCCGTCCACTCGCCAGGTCCGCCGGGTGCGGGCGTCAGCGCTCGACGCGGGGCAGTGACCGCACGCGCGGCAGCCGAATCCGCCATGATGGGGCGATGAGCGAGCCCACGCCCGCCGGTGCCCCCGCCTCCGGCCGCAGCAACCTGGCCATGGTGCTGGCCGCACCGCTCCTGCTCACCGCGGTGGGCGGGTGGACGTTCATCGACCGGTTCGTGGACCTCATCTCCCCGAAGGGCAGTTGCCCGCTGTGCCTCTACGCGCTCATCCCGCTAGCGCCGATCGCCATCGTGTTGGCCGTGGCGCTGCTCCGCAACGACGGCACGGCCCTGTGGCGGTGGGCCACCCCACTGGCAGTCGTGGGCCTGGTGCTCGGCCTGTGGCGGCTGTTCGCCTCGATGGCCGGCACCACCAGCGGGCTGTGCGGCTACGGCGCCGAGTGCGCGGACAGCCTGGCTGACGGTGGCACGTCGTGGCTGCAGGTGCTGGCCCTGGTGGCCTACGCCGTCACCATCGGGCTCGGCGGGTGGACCCGCCGCCGCACCGCCCGCTGACCCGGGCGGCCGGCCGCGTGGCTGGCGGAGGGAGTGGGATTTGAACCCACGGTGAGTTTCCCCACACACGCTCTCCAGGCGTGCCGATTCGGCCGCTCTCGCATCCCTCCTCGGAGCCGCCCGCAGGCGACCCGAACGGGCAGAGAGGGTAGCGGCCCGGAACCGGAAAGTCGCTAGGCTTCCCCACGCACCCGCCGGGTGCGGTGACGGTCGGGCCCTGTGCGACGGGCGTCCGGGAACCAGGTCAGGCCAGGGATGGAGCAGCCTTCAACGGTGCCGCTCGAGTGCCGCAGGTCGCCTGGCCGTCACCGCAGCCGGCGGGTGCCGTCGCGTTCGGCGGCGCGTTCGGCCACGCGGGCGGCGCGGTCGGCCAGGTCGGGAGCGCCCATCCGGGCGGCGACGGCGGCGAAGTCGGGGGTCGGGCCGGCCCACCGCCAGTCGTCCACCGTCCCCACGGGCACGTCCAGCGCCACGGTGGCGATGGTGCGGAACAGCAGTGCCTCGGCCATCTGGGTCCGCAGGGTCGTGGCCAGCTTCTCCGCCCCGCGCAACCCAGGCAGGCCCCAGTCGGCGGACGACGGTGGGATGGCGTCGATGGTGCCGAACTTGGCCAGCACGGTGGCGGCGCTCTTGGCCCCCCAGCCGGGCAGGCCGGGGAAGCCGTCCGCGGCATCGCCCACGAGGCCCAGGTAGTCGGCGATCGAGGCCGGACCCACCCCGAACTTCATGGTGACGGCGGCCTCGTCGATGATCTCGTCCTTGCGCCGGTCGTACTGCACCACCCGGGTGCCGCGCACGCACTGCCCGAGGTCCTTGTCCGGGGTGACGATCAGCACCTGCTCCACCCTGGGGTCGGCCTCCGCCACGGCAGCCGCCGCGCCGAGGGCGTCGTCCGCCTCGTACTCCACCATCGGCCAGACGGTGAACCCGCAGGCGGCCAGCGCGTCCTCCATCACGGGGATCTGGGCCAGCAGGTCCGGGTCCATCCCCTCGCTGGTCTTGTAGCCGTCGTAGAGGTCGTTGCGGAAGCTCTCGATGACATGGTCGCTGGCCACACCCACGTGGGTGGCGCCGCTCATCACCAGTTGCAGGGTGCTGGCAACCACCCCGATGGCGGCGTCGAACGGCCCGGCGCTGCCGTGGCGGGACACCTGACCGAAGTGCTGGCGGAACAGTTCGTACGTGCCGTCGACGAGATGGACCTTCATGGCGCCACCGTACCCCGGACCAATCTCTCAAGAGTTGGGCAAGACCGTCCGATAGTTCTTCCGTGGTACGGCAATGCACGCCTCGTCAGGCTCGTCGGGCAACGGAGGTCTCGAAATGAGCAGCCCCGGTCAAGGTCAGTCCGCCGCGTCCACGACGGAAGTCCTGGCAGCGACGATCGCCGCCGTCGTGGAACGCCAACTGACCCAATACGTGTCCACCATGGTCAAGCAGGTGGAGGCTGCGAAAGCCACCGCTGAACAGGGCAAGGCCGAGCTGCGCGCCGAGTTCCGGGCACAGCTGGACGAGCTCATGGCCCAGCAGGGCGCCGCCCTGCACCAGATGCAGAACACGCTGGAGAGTCGGCTGGCCGAGTTCTCCCACCAGCAGCAGTACCGCCTCAACGAGGTGGAGAACCGGCTGCTGGAGATCCCCGGCGGCAGTGGCGGCGATTCCGCCGAGGTGGCCGCCCTCAAGGACCAGATGGACAGTCAGAGCGCGGCAGCCCACGCCCGCATCGACGACCTCCAGCGCGCCACTCGCCGCTTCGACGAGCAGGCCGCGGCCCTCGTGCAGCACGTGAACGACACCACCGTCGCGCTCGCCCAGCGGATGGACGAGGGCAACCAGCAACTCGCCGCGGCGGTGGAGGAGCGTCTGGGCTTCGTGCGCACCACGCTGGAGCGCGTGGGGCCGGAGGTGCAGCGCCAGCTCACCGAGCAGGCCACCAACCTGGCTCAGCGGCTGGACTTCGTCGAGCACAAGATCACCGACCGCATGCTGACCATGGAAGACCGGGTCAACGAGCAGAACGGCGTGAAGATCGCTGCGGTCGAGGCCACCCTCGGCCGCATCAGCTCCGGGTTCGACGACGCCATCGGCGCCATGTCGCACCGCCTGCTGGAGATCGAGAACCGCCAGGAGGAGATGGTCCTTCATCTGGATGCCCTGCGCCAGCAGGTCAGCAAGGTGGATGAGGACGCCATCCAGCAGGTCAAGGACCAGGTGTCCGCAGCGGTCGGCGAGGCGATGCTCGTGCGGATCGAGATGGACCGGGTGAAGGACACCCTCGAGGAGAAGTTCGACAAGAGCGCGCTGCGCATGGCCGAGATCGAAGCCCTGCTGGCCGACGAGATGGACGTGAGCACTGCGGTCCAGCTGGAGCGTCTGGAAGAGCTGGAGCGCGCCGTGGCCGAGCTGAATCCGGACCAGTTCGTGCTGAAGACCGACCCCAACGCGTCCGCCGGGCGCGCCCCGATCCCCAACCTGACCCTGCCGTCGACGTCCTTCGGGGCGTCCGCCGCGGGCCCGGCGACCGGTGCTCCGGCGACCGGCCCGGCGACCGCCGGCCCGTCCGAACCGAGCCTGTCGTCGTTCTGACGGACGACACGACCGACTGAGAGACCGTGATGGCACGATTCAAGGGCAACAAGGACAGCGTCGGCTCCACCACCTCCGAGGGCGAAGCCTCTGCGGAGTGCATGAAGGTCGGCCAGACGCTCGTCGACGGCAACCACCTGTCGGCGGAGAATCTGGCGACGGCGTTGGGCCTCGCCAACGGCGATCTGCTGCAGTTCGAAGACCTCCTGATGGGTCGGTTCGGCGTCGGCCGCACCGACCTGGCGATCGCCGTGTCGCAAGCCACTGGCGTGCAGGCGGTGGACACCAAGGGCATCACGATCGCCGAGGAGATCAAGGGCGCCCTCGACGAGAAGGTCGTTCGTGCCCACTGCGCAGTGGCGGTCGCCGCCGAAGGCAACACCTTGATGGTGCTGTGCGCGGACCCGTCGCCGTCCCGCCGGAGCGCGGTGGAGGCGGCGGCCGGGCGCCCCGTGAAGTTCTTCGTGTCGGACCCGGCGACGGTCCGCACGTTCATCGATCAGGTGTACCGCGCCGACGCGGACATCGACCGCCTGGTGCAGACCTTCGACGTGGAGGACGAGCAGGCGAAGATGGCCGCGCTGGCCGCCGAGGCGTCCGGCGACGACCAGGCCCCAGTGGTGCAACTGGTGAACCGGATCGTCAGCCAGGCGTTGCGCGACCGAGCCAGCGACATCCACATCGAGCCGCTGGACGAGAAGCTGCGCATCCGGTACCGCATCGACGGCCACCTGGTGGAGGCGTTCAGCCTGCCGGTGGGCGTGCACGCTGCGCTCACCAGCCGCCTGAAGATCATGAGCGGCATGAACATCGTGGAGAAGCGGCGGCCACAGGACGGCCAGTTCTCCACCGTCGTGGATGGCAAGGAAGTGGACGTCCGCGTCGCCAGCGTCGCCACGGTGTTCGGCGAGAAGATCGTCATGCGAATCCTGGACAAGAGCCGGTCGATGATCGGCCTGTCCGAGCTGGGCTTCCCTCGTGAGACCTACCTCCACTACTCGAAGATGATCCACTCCCCGTTCGGCATGGTGATCTGCGCCGGCCCGACGGGTGCCGGCAAGACCACCACCCTGTACGCCTCGCTGCTCGAGGTGAACTCGGCAGGCAAGAACATCACCACCGTCGAGGACCCGGTGGAGTACGTGTTCCCCGGCATCAACCAGATCCAGACGAACGACCAGGCCGGCCTGACGTTCGCCACCGGCCTCAAGGCCATCCTCCGTCAGGACCCCGACGTGATCCTCGTCGGTGAGATCCGTGACGCGGACACCGCCCGTATCGCCGTGCAGTCGGCCCTCACCGGTCACCTCGTGCTGTCGTCGCTGCACGGCACCGACTCCGTGGCCGCCCTGCACCGCTTCCTGGACATGGGCATCGAGGCCTTCCTCATCGCCTCGTCCGTGGTGGGCGTCATCGGCCAGCGTCTGCTGCGGCGCATCTGCGACTCCTGCAAGGAGCCCTACTCGCCGGGAGCCGACGAGTTGGCCGTGTTCCGCCAGCACAGCGGCGGCAGCGAGAAGTCCGTCTTCTACCGCGGCGCCGGCTGCAACTTCTGCGCCGGCACCGGCTACCGCGACCGCATCGGCGTCTACGAGCTGCTGCGGATCACGCCAGAGCTCCGCCGCCTGATCGTCGGCTGGGCCACCACCGAAGAACTCCGTCGTCTCGCCGTCGCTCAGGGCATGCGCACGATGCTGCGCGAAGCCATGGCGTTGGTGGAGGCCGACGTCACCACCATTCCCGAAGTCGTCCGCACCCTGTTTGCCAGCTAGGAGCCCAGGAGCCCCGTATGACCAGGTTCGCCTACACCGCCATCGATGCCAACGGCGCGTCCGTCGAAGGCGCCATCAAGGCCGACACCATCGGCGCGGCGCGAGCCGGGCTGCTGGAGAAGGCGCTCTATCCCGTGAAGATCGAGGAGAAGCGCGGCGCGCTCCAGCTCGAACTGACGAAGGTCAAGGTCAAGAAGAAGGAACTGATGCACTTCACCCGCCAGCTGGCGGTGTTCGTGAAGGCCGGCATCCCCCTCACCGAAGCCATGGAGACCATCGGTGACGAGACCACCGACCTCGCCCTGCAACGGACCATTGCCGACATGGTGGACTCGCTGCGCAACGGTGGCACGCTCTCCGAGGCTGCGGCCAAGCACCCCGAGGCCTTCCCCGGGTACTACATGGGCATCCTCACCTCCGCGGAGCTGACCGGCAAGCTGGACGAGACGCTGGACAGCCTGGCCGGCTACCTGGAACGCGAGCTGGACACCCGATCCAAGGTGGTCTCGGCGCTGTCGTACCCAGGCGTGGTCATGACCTTGGCCGTGTTCACCGTGGCCGTGCTGGCCGGCTACGTGCTGCCCCAGTTCAAGCCACTGTTCGAGGAACTGAACGCCGACCTGCCGTTCGCCACACGGGCGCTGCTGTTCACCGCCGACCTGTTCACCGTGTACTGGTACATCCCCTTCTCACTGTCGGCCGGCTTCATCGGCTGGTTGATCTGGATGTTCAAGTCGGAGAAGGGCAAGATGTTCAAGGACCGCTTCGTGCTGAAGCTGCCCGTGCTGAACGGCATCATCGAGTACTCCCTGCTGGAGCGCTTCTGCCGGATGCTGGGCACGATGATCACCGCCGGCGTTCCCCTGCCCGAGGCCATCAAGACCACCACCAACGCCACCAACAACGTGGTGTTCCGCGAACGGCTGGAGGAAGCTCAGGCAGAGATGCTGGAAGGTCACGGCTTCTACCGCCCGCTGGCCCGCACCGAACTGTTCCCCGGCGCCGCCCGGCAGATGTTCAAGGTGGGCGAGGAGACCGGCACGCTCGACGCCCAGCTGGAAGTGGCGGGCATCTACTTCGCCCGTGAGCTGGAGAGCCGGATCAAGCGGTTCACCACGATGTTCGAGCCGGCGATGATCGTGTTCGTCGGCGTGGTGGTCGGCTTCGTGGCCGTTGCCCTCGTGCAGGCCATGTACGGCGTGCTCAACAATGTGAAGAACCAGGCCTGACGGCCGGCGGGTCAGTGCACCCGCGGTTCCACCGGCACGGTCCGGTTCACACACGCCTGCAGTTGGCTGCGCAGCGTCGCGCTGATGGCCGAGCCCTGCAGGGTGGTGACGCCCGGGTACACATGACGGCTGCCGGTGACGTTGCAGAGCAGCACCGCCCACGGCTCCGCCAGCCATGTGCCGTCTGCCTGCTCCGTGAAGCGCACGGTGGCCAGCAGCCCGTCGAGTGTGCGCGGGTCGGAGTACTTGCCCCGATTGGGCACGCCCATGCCGGAGATGAAGTTGCCGAGGCTCCAGAACACCCAGGTGCCGTTCACCTGCTCGTACGGCTGGATCACGTGAGGGCCGGTGACGAGCACGAGATCCACCCCCGCCTGTGAGGTGATCTGCTGCACCAGCGCCCGGTCGTCGGCCGTCGGCCCGGTCTGCATCTCCACATAGACGTGCAGGCTGACGATCACCACCTCCGCGCCGGCCGCCCGGGCGGCCGCAGCGTCCTGCACCACTTTGGTGGCGGTGACGGCCTTGTCGATCCGCCAGTCCTCGGCCGGCCAACCCGAGTTGGAGTTGCGGGCGTAGCTGAGATGCGCCACCGTCACCCCGTTCACCGTGAGCAGATGGGCGGTTGCCCCGGCTTCGGCCACCGTGCGGGCGGTGCCGGAATGGCCGAGGCCCGCCTCGTCGAGTGCGTCGAGCGTGGAGGCGATGCCGGCCGTGCCGAGGTCGTAGGCGTGGTTGGAGGCGGTGCTGCAGCGGTCGAAGCCGACCCGGCGGAGATCGTTCGCCAACTCGTACGGCGCGGCGATCAGGTTCGTGCCGTACGGGCCCTTGCCGGCGTAACCGGCGATCGCTCCCGGCACACCGATCGGCGTCTCCATGTGGCAGATGGCCAGGTCGGCCCACTGCACCAGCGGCGTCACCGCCGTCAGCAGCGGCTCGTGGTCGTAGCGCACGCCGGGCGGGGCAGCGGAAGCGGCGGCCGAGTTCACCAGGTTCTCTGCCAGCCAGTCGCCCACTGCGGCCACGGTGAAGGTGCGTCCCGGTTGGGTGGCGCGCAGCGGCGACTGCAGAGCCCCGGACCCATCGGTGGGGCCGTCGATGGCCCCGTGCGGGCCGGGCGCCGCACCAACGACCGGCGCGGCCAGCAACGCCATGGCGATCGTCGTCGGCACCAACCAGCGCACGGACAGGGAGCGTAGGCCACATGGCAAGGGGACGAAGGTCCGTGGCCGTGGCACCGGCTGGGTCGTAGCCTTCGCTTCCGGATGTATCGCATCGCCCGCCGCCAGGCGCTGACCCCGAACACCTTCCTGTGGGAGGTGGAAGCGCCGGATGTCGCCGCTGCCGCGCAGGCAGGGCAGTTCGTCATGGTGCACCTGCACCACGGGGCGGAGCGCATCCCGCTGACCATCGCCGACTACGACGAGGGCGCCGGCACGGTCACCGTCGTGGTGCAGGCGCTCGGGCGGTCCACCGCGGAGATGCGCGACCACTACGAGGAGGGCGACGAGTTCGCCGACTTCGTCGGGCCCCTCGGCATGCCGACGGAGATCGAGCCCGTCACTCCTGCCGGGTCGCGTCATGTCGTGCTGGTCGGCGGCGGTCTCGGTGTGGCGCCGGTGTTCCCCCAGTTGCGGGCGTTCAAGCAGGCGGGGTGGCGGACGACGGCGATCGTCGGCTTCCGCTCGGCCGACCTGCAGTTCTGGACCGACCGCCTGGCCGAGTGGGCCGACGACCTGATCGTGTGCACCGACGACGGCAGCTTCGGCCGCCCCGGTCTGGTCACCGAAGCGCTGGCCGACGTGGTGGCCGGCGCGAGCCCCCGGACCTGGCGGTGGCCATCGGCCCGATGGTGATGATGCGGGCCTGCGCCGAGGTCACCTGTCCCGCCGGCGTCCACACGATGGTGTCGCTGAACACGATCATGGTGGACGGCACGGGCATGTGCGGGTCGTGCCGGGTCACGGTGGACGGGGTCACCCGCTTCGCCTGCACGGAGGGGCCGGACTTCGACGCCCACCACGTGGACTTCGACGAGTTGCTGACCCGCCAGCGCCGCTTCCGCACGGAGGAGCAGTCCGCCGCCGACGACTACGCCCACCGCTGCGAGGTGGAGCAGCAGTTGTTCGTGGAGGGCCGGCGCACCTACAAGAAGCTGCGCGAGATCGAGCCGACGCGGGTGCCGATGGCCGTGCGCGACCCAGCGGCGCGGTCGCGCACGTTCGACGAGGTGTCGCTGGGGTACACGCTCAGCGAGGCATTGCGCGAGGCGGAGCGCTGCCTGCAGTGCAGCCGGCCCACGTGCATCAGCGGCTGCCCCGTGGAGATCGACATCCCCCGGTTCATCCGCCACCTGCTGGTGAAGGACGTGGACGGTGCCCTGGGCGTCATCCGCGAGGCCAGCATCCTGCCGTCGGTGTGCGGCCGGGTGTGCCCGCAGGAGACCCAGTGCGAGAGCCAGTGCGTCATCAGCAAGCGGATGGAGCCGGTGGCCATCGGCCGCCTGGAGCGCTTCGTCGGCGACCACGGGCACGTCGAGCCGGAGAAGGTCGCCGAATCCATCGGCAAGCGGGTGGCCATTGTCGGCTCCGGCCCCGCGGGGCTGGCCTGCGCCGCCGACCTGGCCCGGGCCGGGGTGGACGTCACCGTGTTCGAGGCCCTGCACGTGGCCGGCGGTGTGCTGCGCTACGGCATCCCCTCCTTCCGCCTGCCGCGGGAGATCATCGACCGCGAGGTCGACGGCCTGCTGGCGCTCGGGGTGACGATCGAGACCGACAAGGTGGTCGGCCGCACGTTCAGGGTGCAGGACCTGATGGAGCGCCGCGGCTTCGACGCCGTGTTCCTCGGGGTCGGCGCCGGCGCCCCGTCGTTCCTCGGCATCCCCGGCGAGAACGCCGGCCGCGTGGTCAGCGCCAACGAGTTCCTCACCCGCGTCAACCTGATGGGCGGCGACCGCTTCCCGGACATCGACACACCGGTCGGCATCGGCACCGACGTCGTGGTGGTCGGCGCCGGCAACACGGCGATGGACTGCCTGCGGGTGGCCCGCCGCCTGGGTTCGAACGTGCGCTGCGTGTACCGCCGCTCCCGCGAGGAAGCGCCCGCCCGGGCCGAGGAGCTGCTCCACGCCGAGGAGGAAGGCGTGGACTTCATGTGGCTGCACAACCCGGTGGAGGTGCTCACCGACGCCGACGGCCAGGTGCGCGGCCTGACGGTGGAGCGCATGCAGCTCGGCGAGCCGGACGACAAGGGGCGGCGCCGGCCGGAGCCCACCGGTGAGCGGATGGACATCGAGTGCGACACGGTGATCGTGGCGCTGGGTACGAACCCGAACCCGATCGTCACCCGCAACACCGCGGGGCTGGAACTGGACCACCGCGGCTACGTGGCCGCCGACCCGATCACCCAGGCCACCAATCTTCCCGGCGTGTTCGCCGGCGGCGACATCGTCACGGGCGGGGCCACGGTCATCCTGGCCATGGGTGCCGGGCGCCGGGCTGCCGCAGCCATCCTCCGCCACCTCGGCGGGGACGACGTCACCGACGGCGGCGCCGGCCGGGAGGTGCCCGCGGGCGTGTCGGTGTGCCCCCGCTGCCGTCGGCCGTTCGAGCCGGGCGACGAGGACCACGGCGAGGACGGGTTCTGCAGCGCCGGCTCGGTGGTGGCGTGGAAGTGCTCGTCCTGCGCCAAGCGCAGCGAGGGCTTCGCCTTCCCGTACGGCCGCTGCCCGGCCTGCGGCGGCACCCTCGTGGCGGTGGAGACCGGGCCGGTGCCCGAGGAGGACGACGCGCTGGAGGCCATCCGCCACGCGGTGGAGATCGAGCTCGGCGGGCGGGACTTCTACATCGCCGCCGCGGCCGCCACCGATGACGCCGACCTGCACGACATGTTCGGCCGTCTGGCCGCGATGGAGCGCGAGCATCTCGACACCCTGCTGCGCCGCTACCACCTGCCCCCGCCGGAGGACGCCGGCGACGGCCTGCATCGCGGCGTGCTGCAGGCCGGCGGTCACGACGACCCGAAGGACCCGCTGGAGCTGGTGGAGATGGCGCTGACGCTGGAACGCCGCGCCGAGCAGTTCTTCCGCGAGCGGGTGGACACCGCCGCCGGCGCGGCCCGCGAGCTCTACCGCGAGCTGGCCGCCGAGGAGGCCGAGCACATCGACCTCCTCACCACCGAGCTGGCCGCCATGCGCCAACACCGCCGCGCCCTCCTCTGAGGGCCGGTCAGGCCTGGCGGATGCGGGCGGCGTTGGCGTGGGCGGGGAAGCCCTCGTGGGCGCTCATGGCCAGGATGGTCGGGGTCATCCGGGCCAGCGCGGCGGCGTCGGCGCGGGCGATGGCGGTGCGCTTGAGGAAGGCCTCGGCGGTGATGCCGCTGCTGACGTGGGCGAACCCGCCGGTGGGCAGGCTGGCCGGGCAGCCGATGACGAAGTTGCCGGCGCTGAACAGAGTGTGCTGGCCTACCAGCACCTCCCCGGCGTTCACCAGCAGGTCGAGCGTGGCGGCCTCGTGCCCCGGCGCCACGGCGAGCTGGAGATGCTCCGGCGCCCAGCGGTTGGCCACCTCGGCGGCCTCGGAGAGGTCGGCGGTGAACACGCACCCGCCGTTCGTCCCGAGCGCGGCCCGAGCCGCCTCGGCACGGGCCGCCGGCAGCGCGGCCAGCTGGGCCTCCAGCTCGCGGTCCACCGCGTCGGCCAGCGCAGCACTGGGCGTCACCAGCAGCACGGCGCTGTCGGTTCCGTGCTCCGCCTCGTTCAGCAGGTCGGCGGCCGTCAGGCGAGGGTCGGCGGAGTCGTCGGCGATCACCAGGCTCTCCGTGGGGCCGAGGATCATCATCGTGGCCACGCCGTAGCGCTGCATCTCCACCTGCGCGCAGGCCACCGGCGGACTGCCGGGGCCGACGATCTTGCGCACCTGCGGGATGGTCTCGGTGCCGAAGCCGAGTGCGGCAACGCCGGCGGGACCGTTGACCCGGAAGACGTCGGTGATGCCCAGCTTGCGGCACACCACCAGCACGGCGGGGTCGATGCGGCCGCTGCCGTCGGGCATCGGCGGCACCACCAGCGCCACCTGGGGCACGCCGGCGACCGTGGCGGGCACGGCCAGCTGATAGGCGACGCTGGGGTAGCTGGCCTTGCCGCTGGGCACGAACAGGCCGGCGCTGGTGATCGGGGTGATCTTCTCCCCGACCGTCAGGCCGTGCTCGCTCTCGAAGCTCCAGTCCGCGGCCCGCTCCATCACCTGCTCGTTGAACGCCTGCAGGTGGGCGATGGCGTCGTCGATCGCGGCGTCCACCTCTGGCGCCACCTGCGCTGCGGCCAGCTCGTCCTCAGTGGCCCGCAACTGGTGCGGCTCCAGGCTGACGTGGTCCCACTCGCGCAACGCCCGGCAGACGGCCTCGTCGCCGTGCTCGCGCACGTCCTCCATGATCCGGCCGATCGACGCCTTCAGGTCGGCGTCGAAGATGGCCTCCAGCCCGCGGGCGCACAGGGCGCGCCGGGCGGTCTCGTCCATCGCTGCCCAGGTCATCCGTCGCATCACCGGCATGGGACGCGACCCTACCGGCGCGACGCCACCCGGCGCCCGCCGGTTCGCCGTGGGCTCAGCCCATCGCCTTGCCGAAGTCGAACGTCCGCCAGGTCTCCGGATGCAGGCGTACCAGCACCGAGCGCTCGGTCGACGGGTTGTTCTCGGCGTACCACTTGCCGAGCTCCGGCCCGAGGTAGCGGCTGGCCATGGCCAGGGTGTCGCGCTGCTCGGCCAGCACCTCCACCGGCCCCTGCACGCTGACGTAGCTGTAGGGCGGGGCCTCGGTCTGCACGGTCATCGTGGCCCGGCCGGCGGCGCGCAGCAGGCGGGCCTTCAGCGAGTCGCCGTCCATCCCGATCTCCACCACGCCGTCCGTGAACTGGTACCAGATCGGCATGGCAAGCGGACCACGGCCCGGCTCGTCCACCGCCAGGATCCCCACGTGCACGTCGGCGAGGAACGCCTCGCGCTCTTCCTTGGTCATCACTCCACTGGCCATTCGGGGCCCCCTCCCGGTCGACGGTCGGGTGCGACAGTACCGGCCGCCTCGGACGCCGTCATCGGGCATCCGTCACACGGGCGGGCGGCGGTCGAACCAGGGGTCGGTGCCCTCCAGTTGCGCCGCCACCTGCAGCAGCAGGTCGTCCTCACCGGCCCGACCCTGGAGGTGCACGCCGACGGGCAGGCCGCCAGCCGTCCACCACAGCGGCACCGACACGGCAGGCTGACCAGTGCCGTTGGCCAGCGGGCAGAACGGCGAGTACGGGAGCACGTGGTCCAGCCGGTACTCGAGGAACGTCTCCCAGCCGTCGGCGCGGCCCGGCGCGAACCGGCCAAGTTCCGCCGGCGGCTCGGCGAGCGTCGCGCTGAGCAGCACGTCGTAGGGCTGGAGGAAGCGAGCCAGATCTCGACCGATCGCGTGGACGACCCCGACCGCCGCCAGGTAGTCCGCGCCGCTGACGGTGGCGCCGTGCTCGCACGCCAGGCGGGTGACCCGCTCCACGTCCGCCGTGGCCGCGTCGCCGACACGTTCGCGGACGTTCAACAAGGTCCCGGCAGCGACGATGTCGCTCCAGGCCCGGATGAACCGGTGCATGTCGACCGTGGGCGCGGCCTCGGTGACCTCGTGGCCCAGCGCCTCCAACCGGGCCGCCGCATGCCGGACGGCATCTACGCAGTCGGCGTCGATCGGGTCGCCGGTGAAGGATCGGTCGGTGAAGGCCACCCTCAGCCGCCGCGGTGGCCGAGCGAGCGCGTCGACGAAGGTCCCCTGCCGTGGCGGCGCGTAGTAGGGCGCACCCACGTCCGGCCCGGCCGTGGCGTCCAGCAGCGCCGCGGCATCGCGCACGGACCGGGTGAGGTAGCCGTCGATCGCCATGCCCGCCCAGCCCTCGCCTGCGACCGGCCCGTCGGGCAGGAGGGCACGCGTGGGTTTCACCCCGAACAGGCCACAGGACGACGCGGGGATGCGCACCGAGCCACCGCCGTCGCTGCCGTGCGCCATCGGCACCACACCGGCCGCGACCGCCGCGCCGGACCCGCCGCTGCTGCCGCCCGCGACCCGGCTGCCGTCCCACGGGTTGCGCGTCGGGCGGCCGTAGACCGCCGCCTCCGTGGTGACGCCGATGCCGAGCTCCGGGCTCGTGGTGCGGGCGAACGTCACCAGGCCGGCAGCGCGGAGGCGGACGTAGATCTCGCTGTCGTACGTGTAGCGGTAGCCGTGGAACGGGCGAGACCCCATCGACGTTGGCAGGTCCTGCGCCTCGCAGCCGAGGTCCTTCACCAGGAACGGCACGCCCGTGAACGGCCCCTCCGGAAGGCCGGCGGCGATGGCGGCGCGTGCCATTCCCTCCTGCACATGGACCACCGCGCCGATGGCCGCATCGGTGGCCTCGTGACGGGCGAGCGCGGCATCCAGCAGCTCACCTGGCGTCACCTCACCACCGCGGACGAGCGCGGCGAGCGCCGTCCCGTCGTGGCCGTCGTACTCGTCCGGTCGCATCAGCGCCACCCTACGCTGCGCCTCTTGAACGGACACGGCCTGGCGGGCCGTGCGCAAGTAGGCTTCACTCACGTTCCCCAGGGGCGCCGTGCCCCTCCGATCCAGGAGCGTGCCATGCCCGTCACCGTTGTCGTAGGCGCCCAGTGGGGCGACGAGGGCAAGGCCAAGGTCATCGACCTGCTCGCCGCCGACCACACCCATGTCGTGCGGTACCAGGGCGGCCACAACGCCGGCCACACCGTGGTGGTGGGCGAGGAGAAGTACGCCCTCCAACTGGTGCCCAGCGGCGTGCTCTACCCGCACATCATCCCGGTCATCGGCAACGGCGTGGTGGTGGACCTGCCCACCCTGTTCCGCGAGGTGGACACGCTGGAGAGCCGGGGCATCAGCTGCGCCAAGCTGCGGGTCAGCAGCCACGCCCACCTCATCTTCCCGTGGCACCAGGCGCTCGACGCGCTCTACGAGCAGGGCCGCGGCGACGGCCGCATCGGCACCACGCTGAAGGGCATCGGCCCGGCCTACGCGGACAAGGCCCGGCGTATCGGCCTGCGCGCCGGCGACGTGCTGGACCCCGCCGCCTTCGCCGAGGCCGTGCGCGCTGCCACCAACTACCACAACACCGAGATCGCCGCGCTGGGTGGCGAGGCGCTCTACGTAGATGGGGTGGTGCAGGAGTTCAGCGAGCTGGGCGCCCGCCTGGCCCCCTACGTGACCGACACGGTGGAGATGCTCCACGAGGCCCTCGACGCAGACGACGCCATCCTTCTGGAAGGTGCGCAGGCCACGTTCCTCGACCTCGACCACGGAACCTACCCGTACGTCACGTCGTCCAACCCCACCGCCGGTGGCGCATGCGTGGGCACCGGCATCGGACCCCGGTACCTCAGCCGGATCGTCGGCATCACCAAGGCGTACACCACCCGCGTCGGTGCCGGGCCGTTCCCCACGGAGCTCACCGACGAGCTCGGTGACCGGCTGGTGGACATCGGCCGCGAGTTCGGCACCGTCACCGGGCGACGCCGCCGCACCGGCTGGCTGGACTGCGTGATGCTCCGCAAGGCCGTGCGGATCAACAGCCTCACCGAGATCGCACTCACCAAGCTGGACGTGCTGGACACGTTCAGCGAGGTGAAGGTGTGCACGGAGTACGACGCCGACGGCCGCCCGCTCTACGCCGTGCTGCCCGGCTGGCTCACCGACATCAGCGGCGTCACACAGCGCGACGACCTGCCCGCCCAGGCCCGCCGGTTCATCGAGCTGGTGGAGCGCGAGGTCGGGGTGCCGGTGCGCATCGTCGGCACCGGCGCCGCCCGCGACAGCTACGTCACCTGGTCGTGAGCGGAGGCCGCCGATGATCCCCCGCTACACGATGCCGGAGATGGCCGCTGTCTTCAGCGACCCGGCCCGCTTCGGCCGCTACCTGGAGATCGAGTTGCTGGCCACCGAGGCGCATGTGGCACTCGGCGTGGTGCCGCCTGCGGACGCCGCCCGCTGCCGCGCCGCCGCGCCCGTGGTGGACGACGCCTTCGTTCGCGCCGTGGAGGACCGGGAGAAGATCACCGACCACGACGTGGCCGCGTTCGTGGACGTGGTGCAGGCAGCCATCGGCCAGCCCGCGGGCGCGTGGATCCACTACGGGCTCACGTCCTCCGACGTGGTGGACACGGCATGGTGTTGGATGCTGCGGGACGCGTGCGCCCTGCTGCTGGAGGCCGCCGACGGCCTGCTCGCCACGCTGGTACGGCTGGCCCGCGAGCACCGCGACACGGTGATGATCGGCCGCACCCACGGCATCCACGCCGAGCCCACCACGTTCGGCGCCAAAGTGGCCCTGTGGGCCCTGCAGGTGGACCGCGACCGCCGCCGGCTGCGAGCCGCCCGCGACACCGTGGCCGTCTGCAAGCTCAGCGGGGCCGTCGGCACGTTCAGCAACATCGACCCGGCGGTGGAGGCCCATGTGGCGGCGGCCCTGGGCCTCACGGCGGTGCCGGCCACGCAGGTGATCGCCCGCGACCGTCACGCCGAGTTCCTCTACGCCTGCGCGTCCGTCGGTTCCACGATGGAGCTGATCGCGGTGGAGCTCCGCCACCTGCAGCGCACCGAGGTGGGCGAGGTGCAGGAGGGCTTCAAGGCCGGGCAGAAGGGCTCGTCGGCCATGCCGCACAAGCGCAACCCGATCAGCGCCGAGACCATCAGCGGCCTCAGCCGGGTGCTGCGCGGCAACCTCCAAGCGGGCATGCAGGACGTCGCCCTGTGGCACGAGCGCGACATCTCGCACAGTTCGGTGGAGCGGGTGGTGCTGCCGGACAGCGCCCTGCTCACCTACTACGTACTGCGGCGGATGACCCGCCTGCTCGACGGGCTGCAGGTGTTCCCCCAGCGGATGCTGGAGAACCTGTGGGCCAGCCACGGTCTGGTGTTCAGCCAGCCGGTGCTGCTGGGTCTGGTGCAGGCCGGCCTCTCCCGCGACGATGCCTACCGCATCGTGCAGGAGAACGCCGGCAGGGCGTGGGACGAGCGTCGCTCGTTCCGTGAACTGCTGGAGGCCGACCCTCGGGTGACGGTGCCCACGGCGGTGCTGGACGACGCGTTCGACCTGCAGCGCAGCGTGCGCCACGCCGGGCGTGGCGTGGACGCGCTGGACGCGATCGAACTCGGGTGACGGTGGCCGTGACGGCGCCGGCGGGGTCAGCCGGCGGCGCGGCTGATGCCGGCGGCCTTCAGCACGCTGGCGTCCACACCCACCTGGCGCCACGCGGCATAGGAAATGCCGTTGCGCGCGCTGTAGGACTGGGCGACCTTCACAAAGGCGCTCTCCAGGGCCGAAATGTCGACCGTGTTGCCCATGGAAGCGAGCTCGGCCTCGAGATCCATCCGCTTCTGGACGAGCTGCAATTCCTTCACGGCGTCGGCCTCGGCCAGCTCCGAATCGATGGCGGCAAGCTGCGCCTGCACCGTCTCTGCCGTGCG
The DNA here is from genome assembly GCA_041394605.1 of Ilumatobacteraceae bacterium. Lineage (GTDB taxonomy): Bacteria > Actinomycetota > Acidimicrobiia > Acidimicrobiales > Ilumatobacteraceae > UBA668. The sequence continues at coordinate 35,365 of JAWKHX010000009.1, read as the reverse complement.
CTTGCGGCCCCGCTTTGGCTTGTTGGCGCGCAGCGCTTCCAAATAGTCACGCACCGCCTTCCCTTCCGATCGCCCCACGGCCAACGCCGCCTTGTGGGCGTCCGACATGCCATTCTTCGGTCCGCGCTTTGCTGCCATACGGACCATCATAGTTTCCTATTCGTTCGTCACCAAAGGATGTTGATCGGAAAATGACCTTGCAGACACTCTTCGATCTTGAACCCCATGGTCCCGATACGTTTGTCGGAATAGGGCCGCGCTACCCGTGGGGTGGTTTGTACGGTGGACAGATCGTGGCTCAAGCCCTACGTGCAGCGGCGATGACCACTGAACCTGATCAACAAGTCCATTCTCTGCGCGCGTATTTCATTCGGCGTGGCGACCACACCGAGCCGATCCGCTTCGAAGTGGACCGCATCCGCAATGGCCGGAGTTTCTCCACACGGCGTGTGGTTGCCCGCCAGGCGATCGGGGCAATCCTCAACCTGGAGGCCTCGTTCCAGTTCCCGGAGGAGACCGAGGACCTCCGCCCCATCCCGTTCGACGCCGAACTGCCGTCGCCCGAGGACCTGCCCAGCGACCGGTGGACCAAGGCGTTCGACCGGCGATGGATCCCCGCCGAGGCACTGCGCACCCATCGCGACGGCGCCGGCCGTTGCGCCGCCTGGCTGCGCGTCACCTCCGAGCTCCCGCCCGACGACCAATTGCTGCACCGTTGCTGGCTGGCCTACCTCAGCGACGACCTGGCCACCGACGCGGTGCGTGCCGCGCACCCCCGCTTCGCCGGCACCCACCGCACCACGTTCACCGCCAGCCTCGACCACACCTTCTGGTACCACCGGCCGATGAAGGCCGACGAATGGCACCTCCACGACTTCTCCAGCCACGGCTACGTGGGTGCCCGCGGGCTGGCGATCGGCCACATCTTCTCGAAGGACGGCACGCACGTCGCCACCGTCGCCCAGGAAGTCCTCATGCGCGCCCTCGAACGGCAAGACTGACGCCCGATGAACACTGCGGACCAGGGCGGCCTCGACGCGCTCGCCGACACGATCAATGCCGTCAGCCGGCTCACCGGCACCTTCACGCTGCGCTCGGGCCAGATCGCCACCGAGTACTTCGACAAGTACCGCTTCGAGGCCCGCCCCGACCTCCTGGCGGAGATCGCCGCCGCCCTGGCGCCGATGGTGCCGGAGGGCACGGAGGTCCTCGCCGGCCTGGAGATGGGGGGCATCCCCATCGCCACGGCCCTGTCGCTGCACACCGGCATCCCTGCCGCGTTCGTCCGCAAGAGGGCAAAGGAGTACGGCACCGCACGCCTGGCCGAGGGGGCCGACATCGAGGGCAAGGTGGTCACCGTGGTGGAGGACGTCATCACCACCGGCGGCCAGGTGGTGATCAGCACCAACGACCTGCGCGAGCGGGGCGCCATCGTCCAGCACGTGCTGTGCGTCATCGACCGCAGCCCCGACGGCGGCGCCGCCCTCACCGCCGAGGGTCTCACCATGCACGCACTCCTCACCCGCGCCCAGCTCGACGCCGCCGAGTCCCGCCGCACCCCCTGACCCACGGCTCCAGCGTCAGGTGGGGAGGAGGACGCCGGGGTTGAGGATGCCGTGGGGGTCGAGGGCGTGCTTGACGGCCTGCATCGCCGCGAGGTGGGCGGGGCCGTGGAGGCGCTCCATCCAGGCCGTCTTGGCCACCCCGATGCCGTGCTCGGCGCTGATGGTGCCGCCGAGATCGATGGCCGCCTGGAGGATCGCGTCCTTCAGCGCCGGCGCGGCGTCGCCGGCGCCCAGCACGTTGACGTGGAGGTTGCCCTCGGCCAGGTGACCGAACATCACCAACCGGGCCGCCGGCGCGTGGGCGGCCAGCGCGGCCCGTACCCGGCGGACCAGGCGGTCGAGGTCCAGCACCGGCACGGCCACGTCCAGCTTCAGCGGCACACCTGCGGCGCCCAGGGCGATGGTGACGTGGTCGCGGATGCGGAACAGGTCCTCCCGCTGCGGCCCCACGGCCAGCACACCCTGCTGGTCGGCCAGCAGGCCGAGCAGGTCGTCGGCCGGGTCGCGGTGGGCGGCGCAGTCCACCAGCAGGAACGCGCCCGCGGACGCGGGGTCGAGCGGTGGCGCCATCCCCAGATGGCGGCAGGTCAGGTCCACCGCCTCCGGCATGAGCAGCTCGACGGCGTCCAGCGAGGGCAACGCCCGCAGCGCGGGCAGCAGCGCGACCGCATCGACCAGCGACGGGCAGGCCACCAGCGCGGCCGCCGTCTGCCGGTACCACGGCACCAGGCGCAGGCGGGCGGCGGTGACGATGCCCAGCGTGCCCTCGCTGCCCACCAGCAACTGGGCCAGCGGCACCCCGGCCGTCTGCTTGGGCAGGCCGTGGAGGTCAGTGATCACCGACCCGTCCGCCAGGACCGCCTGCACGCCCGCCACCTGGGCGCGCATCGTGCCGAAGCGGACCACGCGTGAGCCGCCGGCATTGGTGCTGACGGCCCCGCCCACCGTTGCGCTGGCCCGCGCCCCCCAGTCCACGGCGAAGTCCAGCCCGGCGGCGCGGGCGTGCTCCTGCAGCCGCTCGATGGTGACACCGGCGCCCGCCGTCACCTGCTGGGCGGCGACGTCCACCGGCCCCAGCGAGTCCAGCCGCCGCAGCGACAGCAGCACCTCCCCACCACGGGGGACGCTGCCGCCGACCAGCCCGGTGTTGCCGCCCTGGGGCACGATCGACGCCCCCGCCGCGGCGCAGGCCCGCACCACGGCGGCGACCTCCTCCGCCGAACCCGGCCGCACGACGCACCGCGACGGCGCGCCCCACTGGTGCAGCCAGTCCACCTCGTAGCCGGCGCGCACATCGGCGTCGAGCAGGACGTGGTCCGGCCCGACGGCGGCGGTCAGCGCGGCGACGAGCGGGTCGGTCACGCCACGATCTCGGCGCCGGCCGGCAACTCGCGCAGCAGCGGGTCGCTGACCCAGCAGCGGGTGAGGTGCAGGGTGCTCTCGATCCGCACCACCCGCTTGTCCTGGTCGAAGGCCCGGCCGCACATGCTGAGCGCGGCCTTGATGCAGTCGTCCTCCGTCGGCAGCACCATCGGCATCCGCGCCCGGCGCACCCCGGCGATGCCGGCCGTGAAGCAGTTGATGTAGGTCTTCTTCCAGTCGATCTCGGGGGCCACCGAGACGGGGATGAAGTCGGCGAAGCCGATGCCCAGCACGTTGCCGCCGGAGATGGGCGTGATGCCGAGCAGCACGATCGTGCTGACGTCCGGCTCGTCCGCGTCGGCCAACCCGTGCACGTAGAAGCGACCGGTGACGTTGGGGTCCATCGTGGTGCCGCTGATGTCCTTGCCGCCCTTCTCCACGATCAGCACGTCGATCTGCGGGAACGGCAGTGGCGGCACCATCCGCCGGGCCTCGTCGGTGAGGTCGATCTCCGCCTGCGCGCCCACCTCGTCGCCGGTCAGCGCGGCCACCTTCACCACGTCGCCACCGGCGGACTCGATGGTGCCGACCCCGCCGAGCACCCGGCCGGTGGCCTTCAGCGCGGCGATCCCGTCGAGGATCCGGTTGCGCATCTCCACCGGCCCGCAGGCGTGGATCTGCGCAGCGCCCGGCTGCTTGCCGAACCCGACCACGGACATCTTGGTCAGGCCGCTCTCGATCGGCCCCTTGAAGCACGTGTGCGGCTTGATCCGGTTGACGGGGAAGATGCGGTCCGCCCCCGCCGCGTGACGGTCGAGGTACAGCGGCATGCCGGCGGCGGTGCGGGCCACCTCGACGGTCTCCATCGTGGCCCGGATCTCCGCGCCCAGCGCGTCCTCCGTCATGCCCAGCGTCTCCAGCATCGCCCGCTGGCCGTCGGCCGTGGCGCCACCGTGGCTGCCCATCGCCGGCACGACGAACGGCTCCGCACCGAGCGCCCGCAGCCCGGCGATGGCACCACGCAGCAGCGGCACCCGGTCCGTCAGCCCACGGCTGCCGCCCCCGACGGCCACGGTCATGCCCGGCGTGACGCTGCCGGCCAGGCGGGCCACCACGACCTCCGTGGCCGTCCGCTCGACGTCCTCCACCGGTGCCGGCAGCGGCACGGGCAGGCGCACTTCCGTCAGCGCCGGCACCTTGAGATCCGGGTGGAACGGCAGCGCCACCCCTTGCACCAGTTGGTCCCAGTTCACCTCACGAGTCTGCCCCGTTTCGGTGGTGCTGTCAGGCCTCCACCACGAGCGTGTCGGTGGCGGCGCGGCCGAACGTCTCCGGTTCGTACATCTCCTCGGCGCGGGTAGGCGGCACCACGAACGTGCCGGGCGTGGTGGCCCGGGCGACGTAGGTGTACGAGTACGTGCCGGCGGGGAGGAACGTGGTGAACGCCTCGGTGCGGTCGTCGCGCAGTTGCTGGTGCTCGTACCAGGGGCCCCAGTACCAGACCCAGTCGTAGGGCACGACGCCGCCGATGCCGCCCCCGTCCTCCGTCGGCGGCACGGCCTGCGTGTTGGCCAGGTCGGGGTTCAGGGCCTCCAGCCCGGCGGGCAGCGGGTCGACCAGGGCGACGTGCGTGCGCTGGCTGTCGGCGACCATCTGGATGCTCACCCGCACCCGTGCCCCGGCCTTCACGTGCCAGGTGCCGTCGGCGTCCTGCCACACGTCGCCGGGGTCGTCGACGGCCTCGTACGTGCGGGTGACGACGAAGCCGCGGTCCAGCGGGTCGAGGCTCAGGTCGTCCGGCGCGTAGCGCAGGCCGATGCGGTAGTACAGCCGGCCGGTGCCGTCCTTCTCCAGCACCAGGTTGCCGTCGCCGTTGGCGATCACGTCGGCCATCGGCAGGTCGATGTTCGCCCGGTCGGTCTCCCGTCCCTGGAACGTGTGGCTGCCGGCGTAGCGGTCGCCGAGCCACACCCGGGCCACGAAGTCCGGCGTCTGGGCCTCGAACTCGGTGAAGTAGTGGTGCAGGGCGAGCAGGATGAACGAGTTCTCCTGGATGTCGTCCCATGCACCCTGCACACGGTGGGCCAGCAGGCCGGCCACCAGCTTGGGGATCAGGTCGCTGTCCGGCTGCTGGGCGATGAGGGCGTCGAGGACGATGCCGTCGGTGCGCCGGTCGCTGTGGAGGATGACGTAGGCGCCGTCGTCGTAGGCGGTGGTGATGTTGGCCGCACCCGCGGTCTCCACCGCCCGGTTGCCGATGACCCGGGCGACCTCGGCGCGGGACGAGGCGTTCGTCAGCGAGCCCCAGATCCACGCCAGCGCGTCGGCCTGCAGCGCGTCGCCGCGCTCGTCGAGGAGCGCCTGGGCGGCAGCGGTGTCGCGGCGGCCGGCGAGGTCCAGCACCCAGACCGCGTAGGCACGGATGGTGTCCTTCTCCTGCTGGCCGTACTCGGCGGGGATGTGCGAGCGGATGTCCGCCAGGTACTGCAGCGCGCTGTCCAGCGCCGCCTGCGGGACCGTGTAGCCGTTGGCCTTCGCCAGCAGCAGCGCGTGCGTCACCTGCACGGTCTGGTACGGCAGCGACTGGTGGAAGACGTCCCACCAGCCCCACCCGCCGTCGTACATCTGCAGGGCGACCAGCCGCTGCACGTCGGCCTCGACGGTGGCGTCCATCTCGGCGGCGGAGGGCAGGCCGTCGGCGGCGAACGCCTCGAGCACGTCACGCAGTGACGCGATCGCCATGATCCGCGACGCCATCGCGTCCGTGGAGTCGTAGCGGTAGCGCTGGATGTACAGCACGGCGTCCGTCAGCGCCTGCAGCGCCGTGGAGGACGTGGTGACCTCCAGCCCGCCGTACTCGGGGATCACACCCTCCGGCGCCAGCAGCGGCTGCACGACCGACCCGTTGTCGACCACGCCGTAGGTGGCGAACGCCTCGGCGGTGGCCGGCGTGTAGACGGGGAGCGACCCGGTGGCAGCGTCGGCCAGGTCGCCACTGACCACCGCCACCCGGTACCCGGCGGTGCCGGCCTCGGCGGTGGCGACGGGGAAGCGAACCTCCACCCGGTCGCCCGCGGGCACCTGCACCGTCTGGCCCACCGCCTGGCCGGGCTGCAGGTTGGACGTCTCCAGCACCACGTCCACGGCGAGGTCGTTGTCGGTGAGGTTCTGGACGACGACGGGGAACTGGAACTGGTCGCCGTAGTTGGCGAAGCGCGGCGCGCTGGGCCGCACGGACAGCGGCAGTTGGGCGGTCACCGCGCTCTCGCCGGAACCGAAGCGCTCGTCGCCCGACACCGCGACCACCATCACCCGGTAGCGGGTGAGCGTGTCCGGCATGGTGAACGGGACGGACACCGTGCCGTCGGCGCCGGTCGTGACGGACGGCTCGAACAGGGCGAGCGCATCGAACTGCGAACGCACGTCGATTGCGCCGCCGGCGGAATTGGACTTCCCGTCGTCGGCAGCTGCCTCGCCGCCGCCCGCGGTGTCGGCGCCGGGGGCCATGTCCGGCTCGCTGCCAGCTGCCGTCGTCTCGCTGGCTGCCTCCGTCGCCGCGGTGGACTCGTCGCGGCTGCCGCCGGTCAACAGGTCGGGGTCCAGCAGGTGCAGCAGGCTGCGCGAGTAGGCCCGGTCGCCGTACTGCATGGCGGGTGAGTAGAACGCGGCCAGCGGGTCGGCAAGCTCGTAGCCGGACAGTGCCAACACCGCCTCGTCCACCACCACCACGGCCAGTTCGCTGCCGGCCACGGGTCGGCCGGCGGCATCGGTGACGCGGACGTCCAGCGACGTCGTGTCCCCCGGCTGCACGGTGGGGTTCGCCGGACTCACATCCACCGTGAGCGTGCGGGTCACCAGCGACACCGGCAGGCTCAACCCGCCCACCGCGTAGGCGGGGCGGGGCGGCACGTCGGCGAGCACCGAGCCATCGGCAGCGGTACGAGGGGTGGCGCCGACCACTTCGACGGCCACGTCCAGCCCCGGCACGTCGGATTCGGTGAGCGGGATCTGCAGCACCGCGGTGCCGCCGGTGACGGTGAACGTCTCCGACGAGCGGATGCCCTGGTGGCTGACCGTCAGCAGGCCGGTGCCATCGGTGAACGGCGCCTGCACCAGCAGTTCGGCCGTGTCGCCGGGGGCGTAGTCGGTGCGGTCCGGCACGACCGTCACGGTCTCCTGCTCCACCCGGGTGGAGGGCCGTGCGGAGGCGCCGGTGACCCAGGTGGTGAGTTCGGTGCGGTTGTGGCCGCCGTGCGCGTCGGCCACCACGGCGGTGACGCGGTACTGGCCGCCGATCTCGGTGGGGAACGAGCAGGGCACGGCCTCTTCGGCGGACGTGACCGGGCAATCCACCTCGTCCAGCACCTGTTCGGCCCACTCGCCGTCGGTGTACACCCACTCCACCCGGCCGGCGGTGACGGTGAGGGTCACGCCCGGCACGGCCCGCCCGTCGATGCCCGTGACCACGACGTCCACGTCCAACGAGTCGCCCTGGCGGACGAACGCCCGCGCGGTGCGCAAGCCCACGTAGCGGTCGGCCGCGTGGACCAGCAGGTTCGTGCGGTCGGCCCACGCCTGACGGTTCACATCGGTGACGGTGGCCTCCGCGGTGACCACCACCGGCAGGTCCGGCAGGGCGCCGTCGGCGTCCTCGAAGTCGATCTGCAGGTAGTGGCTGCCGTCGGCGTCGGTGGTGCCGTGGTACTCGACCGAGGTGGTGTCGCCCACCGGGCCGCAGCAGGGGTAGGCGTCGTACGCGGCGTCGCCGCCGAAGTCGTCCATGTACCACCACGGCTGCCAGACCCCGAACGTGAAGCCGTCCCAGCCGGGAGGCGAGTAGGTGCCCTCCGTCGTGGTGACGTACCAGTCCACCGGCGCGTCGGCCAGCGGCCCGCCGGCGTAGTAGTTGGCGTCGGCGGCCACGGTGGCCGGCGAGGTGCTGAGGTACGGGCCCTGGCTCTCCGGCCGGGCGGTGACCTCGAACTCCGGGCGGCGGTACTCCTGGATGTCGACGCTGTGCCACATGCTCGCGTTGTCCACCCCGCCGGCGCTGGTGAGCTCGAAGTTCAGGCTGGCCTGGCCGAGGTTGGCCGTCTCCGGCACGTCGATGGCCAGGTCGAAGCCGCCGAGGGGGCCCAAGGGTGCGGTGCCGTTGGCCAGTTCCACGCCGTAGGCGTCGGTGAGCGTCCAACGCACGGTGGAGGCTGCGGACGGCGCGTGCAGGCCGCCGTCGCCGGTGACCTCCAGGCGGCGCACCCAACCCTTCACCCGCATCTCCTCGCCGGGCCGGTACACCTGGCGGTCGTCGAACACGTACCAGCGCAACTGGTCGCGCACGTCGTAGCCGGTCATCCATGTCGGCAGGATGGCCGTGTCGTCGCCCTTGGTGGCGATGAGGATCGGCTGGTCGGCGTTGGAGCTGCGCGGCAGGGTCAGGCGGCCCAGGCCGTCGCCGTCGGTGGTGGTGGTGTCCAACCCGGTGGAGAGGCGCACGGTGACGCCGTCCACGGGTGCGCCGGTGCGCAGGTCGGTGGCCCAGACGGTGGCGTTGGTGGCGTCGGACAGCGCGTCCACGCCCAGCGAGGTGGACTGCGCCCACGTGAGCGACGGGCGGTTCGTCCAGTAGTCGGGCGAGTTGGGGCTGATCGCCGGCACGGGTTCCACCAGCACGATCACATGACCGGGCTTGCCGTCCAGCGCGTCGCTGAGGTCGATCGCGTTCAGCACCGGCACATCGGCGTCGCCGCTCGGGCGCACCGTGGTGTCGCTGAGGACGGTCCAGTCCGGCACGGCAGCGCCCACCGAGTCGCGCGCGTACCAGTAGTTGACGTACTCGTCGAAGTGCTCCGGGTCGGCGTCGAAGACGCGCACACGCAACTCGTCGTGGTTGACGGTGAGGATGCCCAACTGCTGACTGTCGGCGAAGGGGTCGAGCGTGGTCACCATGTCCAACTGCTGGATCGACGGCGCGGCCTCGCCGATGGTGATCGTGCGGGTGACGGCTTCGCCGAGGGTCTGGCCGAACACGTCGGTGAGACCCGCCGGCAGGGTGACCGTGTACTCGGTGCGGGCCGCCGTGACGCCGGTGATCCGCACCGTGCCCCACTGCTGGGTGACCCGCAGGCCGGCGGGGGCGGGCGACACGCGCACGCCGGACAGGTCGTTGCTGCCGGCCAGTTCGTTGGTGAAGACCACGGTGATGCCGTCGCCGGGGCGGCACGGGTTGCCGGAGTCGCAGCCCACGTCGCGCACGCGCAGCGGCGGGTAGGTGCGCCCGGTGGCCGAGTACGGCTCGGTGGTGGTCGCCGGGCCCTCGGCCGACGGCGTGCCCGGCCCCACCACGATGCGCACGGCTGCGTCGGCGGGCATCGGGGCAGCGGGGCGGACGGCCATCCACCGGCCCTCGGCGGCCTGCTCGCTGATGTTGCGGGCGCTGTCGTCTGCGGCCACCTCGGCGGCAGACGCCAGCCGCAGCGGCACGTCGTCGCCACCCGCGGTGACATGGATGGTCGGCAGCACGGCCGCAGGGTCGATGCGCTGGTCGAACACCAGCACCCACAGCTGGTCCAGCGCCAGGCTCTCGTGGACCGGGCTGAGCGTCTGCACCCCAGGTGGCGGGGTGGTGAACGTGAACGACACCTCGTCGGCCAGCACGCCACCGGTCGCAGAGGTGGTGCCATCGGGCACTGTCACCGCGTAGGTGGTGGCCATCGGCAGGCGGTCCACCACCGGGTCACCGGCCGCCTCGGGGGCGTAGTCGAAGCGCAGAGTGCGGGTGCCGATCCACTGCCAGGTGCCGGAGATCTGCGGCGTGATGGTGACCGGCACGTCGGAGGCGTTCACCTGCCCGACGGTGCCCACCGGCACCATCGGCTGGTCGAATGTGATGGACAGGTACGGCGCGACGGGCACATCCCCGTCGGGCTGGTGGCGCAGCACGTGCAGCGGGCCGGTGGGTACGTCGGGCGTGTTGGTGGGGCCCTGCTGGGGGAACGGCACGTCCACCGTCTCACCGGTCCGCGGCGGGGGCACGGACTCCGTGGGCCAGTTGAACGACTGCTGGTCCCCCTCGCCACCCGTCCAGTCGGGGAGGCGGGCGAGGATCTCGTCGATCCGGCCGAGGTCGATCGGGTCGCCGGCCACCACGTCGAGCGGGCTCGGCGCGGCCGTGAGGCGCGACCCTTCGGAGAGGCGGACACCGAACAGCCGGGGGTTGCCGGCCGGGGTCACCAGACCACCGCCCCCACCACCGCCGTCCGTGGTGGACGAGGGAGTGCTCTCGCTGCCCGAGTTGCAGGCCGCGGCCAGCAGCCCGATGGCCACGAGCACGGCGGTGAGCCGTCGCCGCGGGGATCGCCCGGCGCGACCCGACCGTGCTGCCGTTGCCTGCGCCCGTGCCTGTCGCATTGCCGTGCCTCCCCGCTCCGGCCCACTGGCGGGCCGGCGACCGTTTGGACGTCCGCCACCAGTCTGCCGGTTCCCGCCACGCGCGCCCCGGCTGCCGGCGGGCCGGGCCGGTAACCTCGCCCACCATGTCCGCCCCCCTCTTCTCCCGCCCGCGCATCGTGGCGTTCTTCGCCATCGCCGGCCTGCTGGCTGTGGCGTGCAGCAACGACGACGGCACCGGTTCCACGGTGGCCACCACCGCTCCGGCGGTCTCCGAGGCACCCACCACCACAGCGACGGTGGCCGACACCGTGGCCGACACCACAGCCGCCACCGAGCCGGCCACCACCGAGCCGGCCACCACCGACCCAGCCGCCGTCACGCCCGGCGACTGGGAGGACATCACCGCCCCGGCCGACTGCATGTGCAGCGACGCCAGCGAGTTCCACTACTTCGTCCGGGAGGGCGACCCCAACCGCGTGGTGCTGTTCTTCGAAGGCGGCGGCGCCTGCTTCAGCGCCGAGACCTGCGGGCCGGGCAGCAACACGTACAAGCGGGCGATCTTCCCGCCGCCGGCCGACGGCGACGGCATCTTCGACGTGGACAACGAGCGCAACCCGTTCCTCGGGTGGAGCATGGTGTACGTGCCGTACTGCACCGGCGACGTCCACATCGGCAACACCACCACCGACTACGGCGACGGCGTGGTCATGCAGCACAAGGGGTACGTGAACGGAACGGCCGCGCTGGCCGGATTGGTGGACCGCTTCCCGGGCGTGGAGCAACTGGTGGTCGCCGGGGAGAGCGCCGGGTCGATTCCCAGCCCCCTGTACGCCGGCCTCGCCCACGACGCCCTGCCCGACACACGCATCACCGTGCTCGCCGACGGCTCCGGCGCCTACCCGGGCACCGCCGGCCTCAGCGCCGGCATCGGTGCCCTCTGGGGCACCGCCAACGCCATCCCCGACTGGCCGGAGACCGAAGGGCTCACCACCGCGGACTGGACGCTGCCGGGCCTGTTCGTGCACGCCGGCGCCCACGCCCCGGAGATCACGTTCGCCCGCCACGACTACGCCTACGACGCTGTGCAGGCGTTCTTCACCGGGCTGGTGGGCGGCGACCCCGAGCAGGAACTGGCCACCATCGACGGCAACGAGACGATGATCGAGGGCACCGGTGTGGAGTTGTGGAGCTACATCTCGCCGGGCAACTCGCACACCGTGCTCGGCAAGGAGCAGTTCTACACGGAGACCGTGAACGGGGTGCTGCTGGTGGACTGGGTCACCGCGCTGGTGCGCGGCGAACCGGTGGAGGACGTGCACTGCGTGGAGTGCGACGGATGACGGCGACGCGGATCGTGGTGGTCGGGGCGTCGCTGGCCGGCCTGCGGGCGTGCGAGGCGCTGCGCCAGGAGGGTTTCGACGGCACCATCACGCTCATCGGTGCCGAGGCGGAGATGCCGTACGACCGGCCGCCCCTCTCCAAGAAGGTGCTCGCCGGCGAGTGGGAGGCCGACCGCATCCGCCTGCGCAAGGCCGAGGAGTTCGCCACGCTCGGGCTGGACCTTCGGCTGGGGGCACCCGCGGAGGCGCTCGACACCGACGGTCGCACCGTCACCGTGGGCGGTGAGGAGATCGCTTACGACGGGCTGATCGTCGCCACCGGCGCCGCGCCCCGACGCCTTCCGGGCCAGCCGGACCACCCGGCCGTGGTGACGCTGCGCACCCTCGCCGACTCGTTGGCCCTGCGCGACCGCCTCACTGAGGGCGCTCACCTCGTGGTCATCGGGGCCGGCTTCATCGGGCTGGAGGTTGCCGCCACGGCCCGCCAGCGCGGGTGCCGGGTCACCGTGCTCGAAGGCCTGCCCGCGCCACTGGTCCGCGGGCTGGGCGAGGCGATGGGCCACGCGGTGGCCGGCGTGCACACCCGCAACGGGGTGGACCTGCGGTGCAGGGTCCAGGTCGTCCGCATGGAGGCGGACGGGCCGGACCGCGCCGTCGTGCACCTGGGCGACGGGACCAGCGTGGAGGCGGACACCGTGCTGGTCGGCATCGGCGTCACCCCGTCGATCGGCTGGTTGGACGGCAGCGGCCTCACCTTGCGCGACGGGGTGGTGTGCGGGCCCACGCTCTCCGCCGGGGTGCCTGGCGTGTACGCCGCGGGCGACTGCGCCCGCTGGCCGAACGGCGCGTTCCTCACCGCCGAGGGCCACCGCGAGGAGATGCGGGTGGAGCACTGGACCAACGCCAGCGAGCAGGGCGCCGCCGCGGCGCGGAACCTGCTGGCCGAACTGGCCGGCACCACACCGGAGCCGTTCGAGTCCGTGCCGTTCTTCTGGAGCGACCAGTTCGACAGCCGCATCCAGTTCGTCGGCCGCGCCCACGGCGACGACGAGGTGCACGTGTTCGCCGGCGACCCGACGACAGGTCCGTTCGCCGCGCTGTACGGCCACCACGGTGTGCTGCGCGGCGTGCTCGGCGTCAGCTCACCGAAGCTGGTCATGCCGTTCCGCGCCCTGCTCGCTGCCAAGGCCTCGTGGGCCGAGGCGCTGGACAAGGCCGCCCAGCTCACGGCCGATTGAACCGCGGCGGCAGCCGGGCAGGCACCGCCTACCCTGGGCACATGAAGTCAGGGCTGGCCTCCGTCATCGGCTGGGTGCTGGTGATCCTCGTCGCGATCTACTTCGTCGGGTTCATCGCCGGTTTCCTGCGCTTCCTGCTGCGGTCGATCATCTGGTTCGTCGTGCTCGGCGGCCTGCTGTGGGCGTACCTGGCGTTGAAGGACCCGCCCGCGTCCTGACTGGCCTCACGGCGGGGGAAATCCCCCGCACGGGCTCGTTGGTCTCGGCCACACTGGCGGCATGCTGCGCCGCTACCTCGACGTCGACGTGTTCACTGACCAGCCCTACCGGGGTAACCCGCTGGCAGTGGTGGTGGACGGCGACGGGCTCACCACCGAGGAGATGCAGCGCTTCGCCCACTGGACGAATCTCTCCGAGACCGTCTTCCTGCTGCCCCCCACCGACCCTGCCGCGGACTATCGGGTGCGGATCTTCGATCCGATGAACGAGATGACCTTCGCCGGCCACCCGACCCTCGGTTCGTGCCACGCCTGGCTGGTCGCGGGCGGGACCTCTCGGCATGCCGACCGGGTGGTGCAGGAGTGCGGCGTCGGGCTGGTCACCGTGGCCCGCGACAGCGCGAACGGGCGGCTGGCCTTCGCCGCCCCGCCGCTGCGCCGCTCCGGCCCGCTGGAGCCCGAGGAGCGCGCCGACGCGCTCGCCACGCTGGGCCTCGGCGAGGCCGACGTGGTGGACAGCGCGTGGATCGACAACGGCCCAGGGTGGATGGGCTTCCTCCTGCCGTCCGCCGAGGCCGTGCTGGCCATCCGGCCCGGAGCCACCACGAGAAACATCGGCGTGGTCGGCCCCCACCCCGCCGGCTCCGAGTGCGCCGTGGAGGTCCGGGCCTTCTTCCCGCTGAACGGACTCACCGCGGAGGACCCCGTCACCGGCAGCCTCAACGCGTCGATCGCCCAGTGGCTGATCGGCAACGGAACGCTGCCCGCGGACTACGTAGCCGCGCAGGGCACGGTGCTCGGGCGCACCGGCAGGGTGCACGTGCACCGCGACGCTGCTGGGGACACCTGGATCGGCGGCGCTGTCATCACCTGCGTGGAGGGCACCGTCAGCCTGTAGCACCACCCGGGCCATGGCGGTGGCGAGTCACAGCGCGACGGGTGGCGGCAGGTCCGGCGCGTCCAGGTCGTCGATGTAGGGCAACGGGCGCACGCCGGCCAGGCGGCCGATGAACCCGTCGGGGAACTGGCCGAGGCGGTTCTGCAGACGCAGCACGCTGTCGTTGTAGAACCGCCGGCCGAAGGCCACCCGGTCCGTCAGCAGGCTCACCTGCTGCATCAACTGGGCGGTGTTGGCCTGGGTCTTGAGGTCCGGGTAGGCCTCCACCCGGGCCAGCAGTTGGGCGCTCGCTGCATCGGCCGCGTGCACCGTGCCGGTGGCCGACGCCGACGGCGTGCGGCCCAACCCGCGGGCGGCCGCCACCCGCTCCAGCACCTCACGCTCGTGCGCCATCGCTGCACCGACCACCACCTGCAGTTGGGGCACCAGGTTGGAGCGCTGCTCGCAGGCGACGTCGATCAGCGACCAGGCGAACAACCCACGCTCGCGCACCCGGCGGACCCGGTTCCAGATGCCGATCACGTACACCGCGGCCACCGCCAGGGCGAACACGGCCAGCATGAGCGCGGCGAAGCCCGCACCCTCTTCCTTCCCGGCGAACGCCAGCAGGCCGAGCGTCACCGCCACCAGCACCACGATGCTGCCCCCGCCGGCGAAGCTGCGGATGGCCGCCTGCTCGTCGCCCTTGGAGATCTCCAGCAGGCAGCGCCCTCCCTGGCGGTCGGCGCGGGTGAACTCCACCCGGTCGCCGTCGGGGGTGAGTTGGGCGTCGCCGGTGATGAACACCGGGTCGCCTACGCACAGGCGCCTCTCGAACGCCCGCCAGCGGCCGGTGAACGCGGAGATCGGCTCGTCAGGCTCGTTGGTGCCGAACACCGCCCCGAACGCCTTGGCGATCGAACCCTGCTCGTAGGTCTTCGAGCGGACGCGGGCGTAGGGGCGCAGGTAGTTGAGCGAGAGGTGCTCGATGTCGATCTCCGCCAGGTTGCCGACACCCGCCTCGTGATCGATCACCACGCGCACCGCGCCGCTGGCATCGCGCACCTGGAACGGCAGGGCGGTGGTACCGGACTCCTCCGTCACCCAGTGGCTGCCGTTCTTGTCCTTCTGCTCGCGCTGTACCGAATACGTCCAGTACACGCACTCGGCGCCGTCGCTGGCGGCGCGGGCCGGGGCGCCGAGCGGCTCGACGGTGCCGTGCACCTCGCTGAGCCCGGGGAACACGTGCGCCGCGTCGGAGGTGGGGATGTCGGTGAACCGCCAGCGCTTGCGCACCCGGACGATGGCGAGGACGGCCGACCCCGCAGCCAGCACGACGAACAGGATGCCCACAGCCCGGCACGCTACTGGCCGGGCCAACTGGGTAGCCCCTCACGCGGATGTGAGTACCCGACTACTCAGGACAGCAGCATCGCGGAAGCGCAGAATGCGCACCATGACGAATGCTTCGAACCAGTGGGGCCAGCCGCGCTCCACGCCGATCCCCGGCGGCGAGCCGGTGGCCGCGCCGCCCGACCTCGGGACGCCGATGACCCCGTCGCAGTTCATCGGCGGGCAGACCCCGCAGGCACCCACCGGGACGCCACCGCCGATGACCGGCATGCCCTACGGAACCGCTCCCGGCATGGGCGGGATCCCTGGGATGGGTGGCATCCCCGGAATCGGCGGGATGCCCGGCATGGGTGGCACCGGCTTCCCCACCACACGTCGCCGCCGCAACATCGGCGGGACCATCTTCGTGTGGTCGATGATCCTGCTCACACTCGGCGGTGTCGGCGTGGGGGTGTGGGCCGCCGTGAAGGGTGTGCAGACCGCCAACGACGCCACCGAGCGCTCCAACCAGCTGTCCGACCCGCACCTCAGCGACGACGACCGCGCCGCGCTGGGGCTGACTGGCGGTGAGCAGAACCTGTGGGAGGGCGAGGGCCTGGCCCGCATGGCGGCCGTGTTCGACGCCTCGATCGCCGGCGAGCCGACCAACTTCACCCAGATCTCCTTCTACAGCGACTACGCCTTCGCGATCGCCCAGCACCCGACCGTGCCGAACCAGCTGGACCAGTACGGCTGGCGGCTGGGCGTGCTCGACCCGCCGACCCCGCAGAGCAACGACGATGACGCGCCGAACATCGTGTTCACGATCGACCAGGTGAACTGGAGCGCCGTTGCCGGCGTCGCCGCCCAGGCCAACTCGCTGCTCGGGATCAACGACGGAGAGATCAGCCACGTCATGGTGGACAAGGGCATCTTCTCGGACGGCAACGTCACCGTGCGGATCTACGTCACCAGCCCTCGCGCCAGCGGCTACATCGAGGTGGCGGCCGACGGGACCGTCCTGAACATCTACAGCTGACGCCTCATTAGAGTGGCGGCCATGACAACGCCGTCGCACCTCTCCCAGGTCTGGTTCAACGTCACCCCCCTCGAGGTCAGCCACGGGAAGGGTTGCTGGGTCACCACCACCAGCGGTGAGGAGTACCTGGACTTCGCTGCCGGCATCGCCGTCAACTCCACGGGTCATGCGCACCCGAAGGTGGCGGCGGCGATCGCCGAGCAGGCCCAGCGGTTCATCCACGCCCAGGTCAACGTGTACCGCCACGACCTGCTGGAGCCGCTGGCCGCCAAGCTGGCGGAGATCACCCCCGCCGGCATCGACACGTTCTTCTACGCCAACTCCGGCGCGGAGATCACCGAGGCCGCGGTGAAGCTGGCCAAGCAGGCCACCAAGCGCCCCACGTCATCGTGTTCAGCGGCAGCTTCCACGGCCGCACCCACATGGCGATGGCGATGACCACGTCCAAGACGGGCTACCGCGCCGGCCACGCCCCGCTGCCGGCCGGCGTGTTCGTGGCCCCCTACCCCGACCCGCTGGCGGCGGACCAGGACGCCGAGGTGGCTCGCGCTGCACGGCTTCGACCACCTGCTGAAGGCCATGACCGCACCGGACGAGACGGCGGCCGTCATCCTCGAGCCCGTCATGGGCGAGGGCGGCTACATCCCGGCGCCCGCGGCGTTCATCCACGGCCTGGTGGAGCGCTGCCGCCAGCACGGGATCCTCTTCATCGCCGACGAGGTGCAGAGCGGGTTCGGCCGCACCGGGAAGATGTTCGCGGTGGAGCACTACGGCATCGAGCCGGACATCATCTGCATGGCCAAGGGCATCGCCAGCGGCTTCCCCTTCTCCGCGCTGGGCACCCGCGCCGACCTGGACGCCAAGTGGACCAAGGGCAGCCACGGTGGCACCTACGGCGGCAACGCCATGGGCTGCGCCGCGGCGCTGGCCACCATCGAACTGATGGAGGAGCCCGGCTTCCTGGAGAACGTCAACGCCCGCGGCGCCCAACTCACCGCCGGCATCCAGGAACTCCAGCAGGAGCACCCCACCATCCAGCAGGTGCGCGGCCCCGGCCTGATGGTGGGCACCGAGTTCGACGACCCGGCCCGCGTTTCGGCCGTGCTGCAGCACTGCCTGGACGAAGGGCACCTCATCCTCATGAACGCAGGCACCTACGGCAAGTGCCTGCGGTGGATGCCCCCGCTGGTGGTCAACGAGCAGGAGATCAATCTCGCCCTCGCTGCGTTCGGCGCCGCCTTGAAGGCCACGGCCTAGACGCCACGGGCCGGGCCGGCAGACCACCTTCGCCACCATGCCCCGCCTGGACGCCGAGCGGATCGACCTGTGGCGGCGGTTCTGCCTGCTGTCCGCCGGCCTGCAGCGGCACATCGACCGCGAGCTCACCGAGGAGGAAGGCCTGCCGCTCAGCTGGTTCGACGCGCTGACGGCCATTCGTGCCGCCGGGGGCGAGATGCGGGTGCACGCCCTGTGCGCGGCGCTGGACGAGGTGCCCAGCAGCCTGTCGCGGCGGCTGGACCGGATGGAGGCCGATGGGCTGGTGCGTCGGCGCCCCACACCGCGGCCCGACGACCGGCGGGCCGTCACCGTGTCGCTCACGGCCGCCGGACGGGGCATCTGGCGGGATGCCAACGTGCGCTACCGGCGGCTGGTGCAACAGGGCTTCGCCCAACACCTGACGGACACGGACATCGCCGCGCTGCAGCGGGTGTGGGGCAAGCTCGGTCACTGAGTCCGTCGCGGGGCGGCGCCCGATTTCGGCATTCGCCGGGCCCGGGTGCAGACTTGATCCACTCACCGAACGCTTGTCTCCAAGGAGCCCCATCATGACCACCGCCGTCATCGTCGACGCCATCCGTACCCCGCTCGGGAAGCGCAACGGCAAGCTGAAGGACTGGCATCCCGTCGACCTCGCCGGCGAGACCCTGAAGGCGCTGCAGCAGCGCACGGGCATCGACCCTGGCCTCGTGGAGGACGTCATCATGGGGTGCGTCATGCAGGTCGGCGAGCAGGGCGTCAACGTCGGCCGCAACGCCGTCCTCGCCGCCGGCTGGCAGGAGCACATCCCCGGCACCACGGTGGACCGCCAGTGCGGCAGCAGCCAGCAGGCCGCCCACTTCGGTGCGCAGGGCGTCATCGCCGGCGCGTACGACGTGGTGGTGGCCGCCGGTGTCGAAGTGATGACCCGCGTGCCGATGGGCGCCTCGATGGCCGACGGCAAGTACGGCTTCCCGTTCGGCCCGGCCGTCGGTGCCCGCTACGCCGCAGTCGGCGGCCTGGTGCCCCAGGGCATCTCCGCCGAGCTCATCGCCGACAAGTGGGGCATCACCCGCGAGGACATGGACCGCCTGGGCGCCCGCAGCCAGCAGTACGCCGCCCGGGCCACCGCCGAGGGCCGCTTCCAGAACGAGATCCTGCCGGTGCTGGGCGCCGACGGGGCCATGGTCACCACGGACGAAGGCCTGCGCGACACCACCATGGAGTCCCTCGGCAAGCTGAAGCCGGCGTTCCGCCCCGAGGAGGAAGGCGGCCGGGTCACGGCCGGCAACTCCTCGCAGATCACCGACGGCGCCTCGGCGATGCTGATCATGAGCGAGGAGAAGGCCAACGCCCTCGGGCTGAAGCCCCGCGCCCGCTTCGTGAGCTTCGCCCTCGCCGGCGACGATCCGCGAATGATGCTCACGGCACCGATTCCCGCCACCCAGCGGGCGCTGGCCAAGGCCGGCCTGACCATCGACGACATCGACCTGGTGGAGATCAACGAGGCGTTCGCCTCCGTCGTGCTGGCGTGGGAGAAGGAACTTCACCCGGACATGGAGAAGGTCAACGTCAATGGTGGGGCCATCGCCCTCGGTCATCCGCTCGGGGCGTCCGGCGCCCGCCTGATGACCACCCTGCTCAACGAGCTGGAGCGCACCGGCGGCCGCTACGGCCTGCAGACGATGTGCGAGGGTGGCGGCATGGCCAACGCCACCATCATCGAGCGCCTCTGACCAGGTATCGGAGGGTTTCGTGCTCGGCTCCGAGCACGAAACCCTCCAACTGGGCCCGACGGGTAGCGTGGTGACATGCCGGCACTGACGACGATCCTGTGGGTGCTCGGCGGGCTGGTCATCGGGTACGTCCTGTGGAAAACCGGGGTCGGCATGCTCCGCAGCTTCACGTCGCCGCTGCCGCCCCCGCCGCCAGCAGGGGAGATGCGCAAGGTCAACGTGCGCTACCGCTGCACCGTGTGCGGTCTGGAGATCAAGTTGACCCTCGCCCCCGACGAAGACCCTCCGCCGCCGCGCCACTGCATGGAGGACATGGTGGTGCAGGCGCCGCTCTACGACTGAGTTGCCCACAGACTGTGGATAAGTCTGGGTGAAACTTACACCGCTGTGATTCGCCGGCGGACCGGTGTCAATGCCACTTGGTGGCGGTGTACAGGCCGGCCAGCAGGAAGCCGAGGCCGATCAGCACCGGGGTGTTGGTGTCCGAGAAGGCCGGGATGACGTAGCGCAGGATGATGGCCACGACCCCGAGGCCGATGAACACCAGCATCAGCGCCGGCACCCAGGTAGGGCTCTCGTAGTAGTCCTTCGGCGTGGGCGGCGTGTATCGCGACGACTTCGCCACATCGGACTCGTGGTGCGCGGCCTCCTTCGCCATAGCGGTCGCCTGGCCGGGCTTGGTGCCCTTGGGCGTCACTCGACCGGATGTTCTGCGCTTCGGAGGTGCCACGGGCGGCAAGTCTAGGTGGCCCAACCCGTTCGGCAACGGCCAACCCATTCGACAACGATCGGTACCAGCGGGCAGGCTGTGCGGATGCCGCGGGTGCTCGTCATCGACAGCTACGACAGTTTCGTCTACAACCTGGTCCAGTACCTGGGAGAACTGGGTGCCGACCCTGTGGTGGTGCGCAACGACCAGTGGACCGTCGCCGAAGCGCTGGCCGCTGCACCCGACCTCGTACTGCTGTCGCCCGGCCCCGGCCGACCGGAGGACGCCGGCATCATCTGCCAGGCCATCCCCGCCTTCGCCGCCACCGGCACGCCGGTGTTCGGGGTGTGTCTGGGTCACCAGGCCATCGGCCACGTCTACGGCGCAGCGGTCGTGCGGGCGCCGGCGCTGATGCACGGCAAGACGTCGCCCATCCAACATCAGGGTGTGGGCGTGTTCGCGGGCCTGCCCAACCCGCTCACCGCCACCCGTTACCACAGCCTGGTCATCGACCCCGCCACCCTGCCGGACTGCCTGGAGGTCACCGCCTCGTGCGACGGGATCATCATGGGCGTGCGTCACCGTGAGCTTCCGGTGGAAGGCGTGCAGTTCCACCCGGAGAGCATCCTCACCGGCGCCGGGCACGACCTGCTGCGCAACTTCCTGCGCCGCGCCGCTCCCGTCGGCTGACTTGGCGCCGCGCTGCTGCCGTCAGGTGGTGGTGGTCGACGACGCGACCGTGGTGGACGTGGTGGAGGTCGTGGACGTCGTGGTGGAGGAACTGGTGGTGGTGGTGGCCGGGGCCTTGCCCACCTGGATCTTCACCACCGTGTTCGGGTCCACCAGTTGGCCGGCGGGAATGTTCTGCGACACCACCTTGCCGATGTTCGGGTCGCCGGCCGACAGGGTGAGATAGCTGACCTCCACGCCCAGGTTGGCATCGGCCAACTTGGTGCGGGCAGTGTCTTCCGTGGTGCCCACCAGCGGCGGCACCACCACCTGCTCGGGGCCGCTGCTCACGTAGAGGGTGACCGGGGTGCCCTTGTCCACCAGTTCGCCGGTGGGCGGGTCGGTGCGGATGGCGGTGCCCTTGGCGACGGTGGCACTCGGTTCTTCCACCACGGTCACCACGAAGGCGTAGGTGGGGGCCGTGAGCGCAGCTTCGGCGTTGGCCTGCGACAACCCCTCCACCGGTGGCACGGCCACCTGGCCGGGGGCGGCGGCGACCACCAAGGTGATCGGATCGCCCTGGCGCAACATGGTGCCGGCGGGAGGATCGGTGCGGATGACCTTCCCGGCCTCCACCGTGGTGGACTCTTCCGTGAGGATCGTGACCTCGAGGCCCAGCCCGTTCAGCTGGTCCACCGCATCCTGCTGGGCCAGCGTGGTGACGTCGGGGACGGCGAAGGGCGTCTTGGTGGGGTTGTAGTAGACGTTGACCAACTGGTCCGTCTGCACCGTTGCGTCGGCCAGCGGGTCGGTGGCCACGATCACGCCCTCCGGCTTGTCGGGCGTCTCCTGGATGATCGGGTTCACCCGCAGGCCGGCGTCGGTGAGCACCTGGGTGCCCACGTCGAGCTGCATGTCCACGACGTTGGGCATGGTGAACGTGCTGGGTGCCTTGTCCTTGGCCAGCACGTTGAACAGCACGATCCCACCGGCCACCAGCGCGATGAGCGCGATGAAGCCGATGATCGCGTACAGACCGCCCCGGCCGCCGCTGCGGTACTCCGGCTGCTGGCCGTAGCCGGCCTGGGCGTAGGCCGGGTTGGTGTACGACGGCTGCGCGCCCACTGCGGTGGTGCGCGGCATGGCGGTGGTGGCACCCACCGGCTGGCGCGGCACGGCACCGGTAGCCGGTGCGGTGCGCGGCACGGCGCCGGTGGCGCCCGCACCCGCCGCGGCGGCCGCCGCGGCGCCGTTGCCCATCGCCGCGGCCAGCGCCTGCACGGGCTCGCCGTGGCGGTAGCGGCGCAGGTCGTCGCGCAGCGCCTCGGCGTTGGGGTACCGGAAGTCCGGCTTCTTGGCCAGCAACTTGGCCACGATGGCCTCGAACGACTTGGGGATGTCGGCCACGATCTGGTTCAGCGGCTGGGGGTTGTCGTGCACCTGCTTGTAGGCGATGGACACCGGGTTCTCGCCCGTGAACGGCGGGCGACCGGCCACCATCTCGTACAGCACGATGCCCAGCGAGTAGAGGTCGCTGCGCGGGTCCGGCTGGGCCCCCTGGGCTTGCTCCGGTGAGAAGTAGGTGGCGGTGCCCATCACCGAACCGGCCTGGGTGAGGTTGCTCTCGGTCGGCGCGTTCATCGCCCGGGCGATGCCGAAGTCCGCCACCTTCACCTGGCCGTTGGCGCCGATGAGGATGTTGGCGGGCTTGATGTCGCGGTGGACCACGCCGTTGCGGTGGGCGAAGCCGAGCGCCGCCGACACCTCGCTGGCGATCTCTGCCGCCTGCTGGCTGTTGACGTGGCCGTTGGCCCGCAGGATGTCGGCGAGGGTGCGGCCCTGCACGTACTCCATGGCCATGAAGTAGGTGTTGGCGTACTTGCCCCAGTCGTAGACGCCGACGATGTTGGGGTGGTTGAGGTTGGCGGCGGACTGGGCCTCGCGGCGGAAGCGCTCCACGAAGTTGGGGTCCACGGCGAACTCGGGGAACAGCACCTTGATGGCCACCGGGCGGTCCAGCAGGAGGTCGCGCGCGAGGAACACGTCGGCCATGCCGCCGCGTCCGATCCGCTGCTGGAGTTCGTAGCGGTCGTTGAGAACCGTCCGCTCGGGGTTGCCGCTCACTGTGCTTCTTTCATGGGATTCGGCCGTCCACCGAATCGCCAAACGAGGATACCGATGGGTAACCGCACGCGGCGGTCACCCGTCATGAGCACCCGGTCGAGCGTCACGCGCGGTTTTCCGTGGAGAACAGGTAGTCGAGGATCTGCTTGGCGATCGGGCCGGCCAGCTTGCCGCCCGTGCCGGCGCTGATCTCGTCGTTGGTGCCCTTCAGCACCACGGCCACCGCGTACCGCGGCGACTCCGCCGGGGCGAAGCCGATGATCCACGCGTGCGACCGTTCCGGCTCGCCCGGCCCGTTGAGCTGGGCGGTGCCGGTCTTCGCTGCCGCCTGGATGCCATTGGCCAACTGCATCTGCTTGGCGGTGCCGTTGTTCACCACACCGATCATCAGCGAGGTGAGCGTGGAAGCGGTGGCCGGGCTGATCGGTGTCTTCCACTCTTGCGGGACGGTGGTGGACAGCAACTGGCCATCGTGGTTGAGGGTGCTCTGCACCACGTACGGCTTCATCATCACGCCGCCATTGGCCACCGTGGACGCCACCATGCACATGTGCAGCGGCACCATCGCGTCGTTGGCCTGCCCGAAGCCACCGATGGCCAGCAGCGGGAGATTGTTGGCGAAGTCGATCGGCTCGCCGCCGGCGTTGGCGAAGTTGCTGGCGGCCGCGCCGGGCAGGTCGATCGGCAGGGTCTCGCCGATGCCCCACGCCTCGGTACCGGCCACCATGCGCTCCGGGCCGAGCTCCACCGCCATCTGGGCGAACGGGATGTTGCAGCTGCGGCGGAAGACATCCGCCATCGTGCCGCCGCAACTGGAGCCGCCGTAGTTCTGGATCGGGTCGTTGGTCTGCGGCGGGGTCCACTCCGTCTCGCTGGGCCACGACCGGTCCATCGACGTCACACCGTTCTCGAAGGCGATGCCGGTGGTGATGACCTTGAAGCTCGACCCCGGCATGTAGCGCTCCTGGTAGGTGTTGGCCAGCAGCGGCTTGCCGGGGAAGTTGTTCAGGTAGTTCAGGACGTTCTCGGCCTCTTGCGTGTTGTGGACGGCCACCAGGTTGGCGTCGAAGGTGGGGAAGCTGAACATGGCCAGCACGGCACCCGTGCGCGGATCCATCACGACCACCGAGCCTTCGCGCCCGGCCAGCGCGTCCGCCGCCACCTTCTGCAGGTCGGAGCGCAGGGTCAGCACCACGCTGCCGGTGTTGTCGCGCCCACCGAAGATGCCCTGCGTCTTCTGGGCGGTGGTGTCGCCCATCAGCACGTCGCTCATCGTCTTCTCCAGCTGGGTGCTGCCGAAGCTGTACGAGTAGTAGCCGGTGATGTTGCTGAAGTAGAGGCCCAGCGGGTATTCGCGCTGGTAGTCGAAGATGCCGTCCGTGCTGGGCACGCTGCGGGCGATGACCTGGCCGTCGGCGGTGACGATCGGGCCGCGGGGCCGGTTGAAGTCGCGGATGGTCTGGCGGTTGTTGTTGGGATGGGCGTCCAGGGCTTCCTTGCGGGCCACCTGAGTGAGGTTCAGGGCCACGAACACCACGAGGTAGAGGGCCATCAGCGCGGCAACGAGGCGCCGGATGCGGGCGTTCACCGGGCGCCTCCCTGGCTGAGCGCCCGCGCCTCACGGGCGGCCTGCTTGCGCAGGGCGCGGGCTTCCATCCGCTCGCTGAACGTCAGCGAGTCGGGCACGTCGCCCGTGCGCCGGGCGACCGAGTCGCTGAGGCGGATGAGCAGCGCGAGCAGGACGTAGTTGGCCAGCAGGCTGCTGCCGCCGTAGCTCATGAACGGCAGGGTGATGCCGGTGAGGGGGATCACCCGCAGCACGCCGGCGGTGATGATGAACGCCTGCATGCCGATGATCGTGGTGAGACCGGTGGCCAGCAACTTCTCGAAGGTGCGTTCGGCGCGGATGGCCACGCGCATGCCGGCGCCGATCAGGAGCAGGAAGGCGATCAGGACGGCGGTGGCCCCGATCAGGCCCATCTCCTCACCGACGGCGGCGAAGATGTAGTCGGTGCTGGCGGCGGGAATCTTGTTGGGGCTACCCATCCCGAGCCCGGTCCCGCCGGTGCCCCCGTTGGCGAAGGCGAACATGGCCTGGGCGGGCTGGTAGCCCTTGCCCTGGTACTGGCTCCACGGGTCGATCATCACCTGCACGCGGGTGCGGACCACTTCGAAGAGGTTGTAGGCCACCACGGCCGCGCCGGCGAACAGTGCGATGCCGATCAGCAGGAACAGGGCCCGCTCGGTGGCCACCCACATCATCACGGTGAACAGGGTGAAGAACAGCAGGGCCGAGCCGAGGTCCTTCTCCGCCACCATCACCGCGATGGCGAACGCCCACGCCCCGGTGATCGGCAGCAGGTAGCGCATCTGCGGGATGTGCAGGCGGCCCAGGCGACCGGTGCCGGCAGCGATGAGTTCGCGGTTGTCGGCCAGGTAGGCGGCGAAGAACAGGGCGAGTGCGATCTTGGCGAACTCGCCCGGCTGGATGTTGACCGGCCCGATGCTGATCCAGATGCGCGCCCCGCCCACGCTGGAGCCGATGCCGGGCACCAGCGGCAGCAGCAGCGAACCGACGCCGATGAACAGGAACGTCCACTTGTAGCGGGCCAGGTCGGCAGGCCGCTGCACGAGCGCCAGCGTGATCACGAACGCGACGATGGCGATGAACGTCCAGGTGGTCTGCTTGGCGGCGCGCTCGTCGTTGAGGCGGGCGATCATCACGTAGCCGATGCCGTTCAGCAGGACGGCCAGCGGGAGGAGCGTGGCATCGGCACCACTGGCCATGATCCGCACGGCGATGTGGGCGGCCACCAACAGGCCCAGCAGGGCGATGAGGAACGGGATGATGGTGGCCGGCATCGTGGAGTTCTTGCCCAGCGCGGCCAGCACGTAGGCCACGCCGGTGATGCCGGCAGCCATCACCACCAGCCCGAGTTCGGAGTTCCGCCGGGCGGCGGCCAGCGGCGACGACTGGGCCACGGCTAACCCCCCGATCCGGGTGTGGACGTGCTGCCGACCGGCGCACTGGTGGCGGGCGAGGTGGCCGGCACGGTCTCGGGCACCGTGGTGGACGTGGTGGACGTGGTGGACGTGGTGGACGTGGTGGTGGAGGGCGTGGGGTCGCTCTCGTTGTGGCGCACCACCAGGAACAGCACCACCGTGAGCGTGACGATGACACCCAATCCGATGAGGAACAGCAGCCAGCCCCACGGAGCGCGGCGCGGCGCCGGGCCGGCGGCCGGCATCGGGGCGGACGCCTCCGTGGCAGACAGTTGCATGGTGCGGTCGGGGGCGGGGCCGGCAGCACGGGGCGGCAGACTCGGCAGGGTCGCACCGTCCGCCGGGGCGTCGTCGCCCGCCGTGCCGGCCTCGGCGTCGATCAGGTGGGGCTGGTCGGCATAGTCCCCGTCGCGGTCGAGATCCAGCACCAGTTCGGCGGTGGCAGTGGTGGGGTCCTCCCCGTCCAGCACGTCGATGACCACCACGGTGACGTTGTCGCGCCCACCGCTGGCGTTGGCCGCGGCCACCAGTGCCTCCGCTGCCTCCTGCGGCTGGGCGTTGGCGGTGAGGATCGCGGCGATCTCGTCGTCCTCCACCTCGTCCACCAGGCCGTCGCTGCACAGCACGTAGCGGTCGCCCTTCACCAGGCCGTGCACCCAGGTGTCCACCTTCACCGTGGGTTCGATGCCGAGGGCACGGGTGACGATGTTGCGGCGCGGGTGGCTGCGGGCTTCCGCTTCGGTGATGTGCCCAGTGCTCACCAGTTCCTGCACATAGCTGTGGTCGACGGTGACCCGCCGCAGCCGGCCGGAGCGGTAGACGTAGGTGCGGCTGTCGCCCACGTTGGCCACCACCAGGCGGCCGGGCCCGCCATCAGGGCCGGGCATCGCCGCCACCGCGGTGAGCGTGGTGCCCATGCCACGCTGATCGGGGTTGGTGTGGGCTCCCTGGAAGATGGCGGCATTGGCCTCCACCACCGCGGCCACCACCAGGTCCACGCTGGCCGCGCCGCTGCGCAGGCGGTCGCGCAGGGTGGTGGCGGCGATCTCGCTGGCCACCTCGCCGGCCTGATGGCCGCCCATGCCGTCGGCCACGCCGAACACCATCGGTTCGGCGACGAAGTTGTCCTCGTTCTCGGCGCGCACCCGCCCCGGGTGGGTGGCGGCACCCCAGGCGAGCACCGGCGGTCGAACAGGTTCGTCGGTCACAAGGCCCTCACAGCGCGCGCAGTCCTCACTGCGCCTCGAAGATCGTGTTGCCGACCTGCACCCGGTCGCCCTGGACCAGCGCGGTCGGGGCGGTGACGCGACCGCCGTTGAGATGGGTGCCGTTGGTGCTGCCGAGGTCTTCCACCCAGACCCCGCCGTCCTGGGTGAAGACCCGGGCGTGCAGCTGGCTGGCGAAGGTGTCGTCCGGCAGCCCGATGGAGCAGCTCGGTGCCCGGCCCAGCGTGATCTCCACGCCGATCGGGTAGGCGGAGCCCTTGCGCACGCGGGGCTGCAGCACCACCAGGCGGGTGGGCACGCCTCGCTTGGCCCGGTGCTTGGGCGGCGGGCCGGCGGCCGCCGCCGGGCGGGCGGCTACCGCCGTCGGGTCGGGGGCGGGGCCACCGCGGCCGGCAGCCGTGCCGGCCTGCTGGCGGGGGGTGGGCTGGCCGACACGGGGGCCGCGCACTTCGCTCCACACCGCCCAGAGGACCCGCGCGAAGAAGAGGTAGATCAGCGCCAGGAGCGCGTAGTTGAGGATGTTGAGCTGGGCCTCGCTCACGACGCCTCGAAGCGCAGGTGGGTGGAGCCCACGCTGATGATGTCCTCATCGCTCAGCACGTGCTCCCCCTGGATGCGCAGGCCGTTCACCTTCGTGCCGTTGGTGCTGCCACTGTCCACCACCACGAACGCCGAGCCGACCGCGTGGATCTCGCAGTGGCGACGGCTGACGTTGGCGTCGTTGAGCGGGATGGTGCACTCCGGCAGGCGGCCGACGGACACGGCCCGCTGGCCGATCTCCACCCGCTCGCCGCTGGGCAGCACCAGGGCGCCTGCACCGGACCCACCGCCACCTTCCTTCATCCGGCTGGTGACCGTGAACCGGCCGGCCTTCAGCGCGTTGTCCACCACCATCTCCACCGCCACCGGGCCCATGAAGTGGTAGCCCTCGGCGCGGGCGTACTCCCGCGCCGTCTCGGCCAGTTCGGCCACCAGCGCCTCGTCGATGTCGGCGAAGCCGGCGTGGTCGCGGGGGCTGAGGGTGAAGAGGAACACGTTGGGCACGATGCGCCGGCCACGCACGTCCACGCTGCGGTGGTCGTCCATCTCGCGCAGCAGGCGACGACCCAGTTCGACCGGACGGATGGTGGCACGCGACCCGCGAGAGAACACGCCCGTGACCATACGCTCCAATCCCTGCTCGAACGACTGCAAACCCATTTGCGGCAAGGCTAGTGGCGGTGGGACCGTGCCGGGGGTGCGCCCGGGCCAGCGGGCCGAGGGTTCGGCGGTCGGCGGTCGGCAGGAGGGGCTACTCGAGGCGAGCGTGGCTGCGGCCGGCAGATCGGGTGACCACGCCGGTGGCCTGCCCGGCGCCGTGGCAGCCGAGCAGCAGGGCCACACAGGCGACGAATGCGACGGTGGGGCGGGAGCCGCTGGATCGGCGGCGGGCCGCCAGCGTCTGGCGCCACACGCGGGCCAGTTCCTGGCGGATGCGGCGGGTGTGGTGGGTGCGAGCCGCGCAGGCGGCGCCATAGGCCCGGCCGGAGTGGAAGTTCAGCGGGAGGGCGCGCCACGTCACGTACTGGGCATGCACCGGTGCCGGCAGTTGCACCATCTGCAGCCGCGGGCTGGCGGCCACCTGTTGCAGCGTGGCGTACTCGAAGTCGCCCGGCGCGGGGTCCGGCGGCAGGAACGAGCGCCGCAGGGACACCATGCCGGGCACGGGTGACCGATCGTGGGGTACCTCGGTGGTGGCCATGAACGGCCCGAACGTGATGGTGAACAGGGCCTGCTCGATCAAGCTGGCGTCGGGGTCGCAGCGCACGTCGTACAGCAAGGCGTCGGCGTCCGGGTGGGAGGCCCACTCCCGCACCAAGCCGGTCAGCCACCCGGTGGGCACCCCCACGTGGTCCTCGAGGACCGTGACGATGTCGCCCGTGGCGGCCGCCAGCCCGCGGGCGCGTGCCGTGTACAGGTCGCCCCCGGGGTCGTGGACGACGGTGACACCGGGCGGGAAGTCGGGCACGGCGTCGGTGCCGGCGCCGCAGACCACCACCTGCACACCCAGCGCCTGGGCCTCGGGCAGGATCGGCCGCACCACCTCGGCCACGTGCGCCCACCGCTGGTTCGTGGGCACGACCACGGACACGCGAGATCCCGCCGGGGTGCCCACCCCGGACAGCACGGAGTCCGCCCTTGCCATCGCCGGAAACCGTAGGGGTGGAATCCGTGTTGGGCAAGTAGTTCGCGCGTTGGTAGTCTCTGCCTTCCACTCGGGCGAGTGGCGGAATGGCAGACGCGCTGGCTTCAGGTGCCAGTGAGGGTTACCTCGTGGGGGTTCAAGTCCCCCCTCGCCCACACAGGGTTGTTCGCGAAACTGAGCTGATTCGGTCGCGAAACTGCCTGTCGAGGATGGCCCGCTGGCTTCTAGTCGGCGGGCTATTGCCATTTTCGGCCTTGACGCCGCCGCCGGTCGTGTTGGGGCAGGGAACGCCCCGACGGTGGCGTGGTGGCCGGTGTCGGGGCGCGCCAGGTGAAGGCTGTCAGCGGGCTATGCGGTTGCGGTGGCCGGGGTGCCGGGCGGGGCGTTGGCGTCGGGGAGGTAGTCGGTGAGGCTTTCGCGTTTGCGTCGGCTCTTCGCTGCGAGTCGGCGGAGGGCCCGTTGTGGTGTCGCTTGTTCGGCGTGGAAGGTGCGGATCTTGCGGATGTTCGCGGAGACGACGAGCATGGTGGTGAGGAAGTGTTGGGCGGTGCGTCCTCGCAGGCGGCGGCGTGTGGGGTCGCCGAGTGCTTCGTGGGCTCCGTCTTTGATGTAGCCGTTGAAGCCTTCGATAGTGTTGCGGGCGATGGCGTACGCGTCGGCCCATGCGGTTGTTCCGAACTGCAGGTCTTGACGGTGTTTCGCCCCGGCGGACGGTGGGAATGACACAGAGGTCTGCGTGCAGATGCGGTCAGGGTGCTCGGGTGGTGCGGTGACGCGTGACCGCAGGGTGACTTTGGTTGGCGGGCCGAGCGAGGCGGGGCGTAGCGGGCACGCGACTGTCGCTGACGGCCCGATGGCGGGGCAGCGCATCGGCTGGTGCCCGTCGCTGTCGGGTCGTTCTTTGGCGGCGAGCAGTAGCGGGTTCTGGCGGTGATGCGTTGCTGCCAGGTCGACTCGTCGATGGTCTTGCGGACCCGGTAGTCGATGGTGGCTTCGACGAGTTCTGCGGGCATGGACGGGCAGTACCAGTTGCCTTCGACCATGATTCCGCCAGCGTGTCCGGCCTGGACGCCGAGTTCGGTGTCTTTGTAGTCGTTGATGTTCGTCCAGCCGAGGGCCCGCATCGGGAGTTGGAGCTTGTCGGCGTGGCTGTTGGGCCAGTAGGCGCGGTCGCCTGCGGCGAGTGCTGTGGGCATGCCTCGGTGGTGCATGGACTGGTAGATCGTGAGGGC
Organism: Ilumatobacteraceae bacterium; assembly: GCA_041394605.1. Taxonomy (GTDB): domain Bacteria; phylum Actinomycetota; class Acidimicrobiia; order Acidimicrobiales; family Ilumatobacteraceae; genus UBA668. The sequence goes on along the minus strand of JAWKHX010000009.1, from coordinate 4,864 downwards.
GTTGGCGGCGATGTTGTGGCCGGGTTTGTCGAAGGTGATGCCGGTGGCGAGCAGAGGGAAATCGGAGAGCGCGGTCGGGGTGTTCGGGGTGGCGACGGCGATGTGGGCTTCGTAGCCCCAGATGGTTCTGCCTTTGCCTTTCCGTTGGCCGTCGCCGGGGTCGCGGTGGTCTCCTTCGCGGACGTACCAGGCCGCGTCGGGGTCAACGGTGGAGAGTGATCGTTTGGTGCTGGGCCGGTTGAAGATCGGAACCACGGTCGCATCGACTGCGGTGTTGCCGTTCCATCGTCTGCGGGTTTCGCGTGGTAGCAGCGCCCAGGTTCCGTCGATCAGCTGGTTGCACAGCCAGTCAGCGCGACGTTGTTTGGTCTGCTGCGTTGCCGGGTCGCGGGCGGCAAGAACTTGGGCTTGGTCTTCGGCTGTGAGGAGGCGGTGGCGTGGCGCCGGGTAGGCGTCGATGACGTCGAGGAGGCGGTGGGTGGCCCGCCAGCAACGGCCGTAGCAGTCATCGACGCTGGAGGGGTGGTGTCGCACGCCGAGCGAGTTGAGCGCTGCCGGGCTGAGTCGGTTGGCGATCAGGTCGGCGGCTCTGTCTACGAATAGTGGTGAGTGCTCGATGGCGAGCAGTACCCACACGGTGAGGACGGCTCGGTCGTCGAGTGCTGACGGTCGCCCGCCAGGATGGCTGCCGTGTGTGTCGTCGTCTCTCCAGCGGGCGATCTGTGCCACGGCGCCTGTGTTGTCGATCATGGCGGCGACTGCGTGAACGGTGGCGTCCGGTATCGGGCCGCGCTGGCTGGCCCCGGCCAGCGAGGCGTTGTCGTAAGCCGCGGCGACGGCGAAAGTCATCGGCGGAGTTCCCCACGCAGACGAGCGACGGCTTCAGCAGGGTCGAGGTCGGGCACGAACTTCAGGTAGCGGGGTGAGCGCTTCCAGTGACTGCACCCCGGCAGCGGCCATGAACGCCTTCATCGGTGTCCCGGCGGTGAGATGGTGAACGATCCACGTGGCTCGCAGCCGTTGGCTGGACGGCTTGTTGAGCCCGCCAGTTGACGACACGAAATTGGTAACGCTGTTCTTGCCGACGCCGGTTCGTCCTGGCCGGAAAACGAACGCTTCGGGGTCGTCGACCAGTACGCGCTGAAGGTCATCGCACCATCCAGCAAGTACCGGCACGTTCCGTTCACGCCGCCCTTGCACATGGACGACCAGTGCCCCGTCACGGTCGCGCACGTCGCCAACCCGCAACGGCAGGATGTCCTCGGTGGCGAGCCCTGCACCAGCCCCGAGCGCGAGCAGCGCCATCGCATCGCGTCGTCTGGTGGCAGTCGACTGGGTGTCGGCCCACGACCGCAGACTGGCGACCTCCACCTGGCTGTAGGGGGAGATCGGTTCGGCCGGGGGCAATGCCGCCAGTCGAGGCGTGCGGGCATCAGGGCCGAGAAGCGCCTCGGCGATGCGAAACAGGACCGAGCGGCCGTTCCCACGCGACCCCGGCGACCAGGTGGCAGGGCAGCCGATCTGGGTGAACTCTTCGATCAGGTACCGGTCGAACATCGACCGACGTTCCAACGGTTCGCCGCGCATCCACGCCCAGCGGACGTGTGCGGTGACGACCGCCATCAACACCCCGGCGTGGTACGGCGTCGACGGTTCGCCTTCGCGGACGGCTTCCCGCACAAACGGCCCGATGGCGTCCCAGTGGGCGGCCGGGATCTTCGGGGTGTAGTTGTCGATCTTCGATGCCACCGTCACGATCCGCCTTGACTGGTTCTTGTTTGTACCAGTATGGTGAGGGGATGTCACAGGGTTGTTTCGAGAATGAACCACTGCCGGGCTGGGGTTGCGTATGATTCGGGCATGTCTCGCCCAGTCAGGCCCGCACCCCGGACCTACTGTCTGCAATGGCCCGAGACAGAATGCTCCGATGAGATGGCTGAGGTCGCCAGGCTCTTCGCCGTCCGACTCCGAACCGCCATCGGCGAACACGGCATCCGCGAAACCGCCCGCACCACCGGCATCGCTCACCCCGTGCTGTCGCGCATCCTCAACGGCACCGGCTGGGCGGACACCCACACCCTCGCCCGCCTCGAACACACCCTCAACACCGCACTCTGGCCGGCCCACGCCACGCGCCGAGGACGACACCAGTGACAACACCGATGAGCCCGACATGACCTTCACACCTACAAAGGTGGAACACACCCGACGTTCAGCCGCTCGGGTGGCCGTTCTCGACCCGTCGGTTGCGGACGTCGTCTCCACACGGCGCGGCTTCTCCCCGACCGTGATGCCTGTTGTCGAGTATCGCTCTGACCGCACAACTACGAGTAGTGGGTGGCATTCGCCGTTCGTGCGTCAGCCCCTACGAACACTCCCTCCCGAGGGCCAGCGATCGCCCCGCGAAACCCCGCCACACCCCCGGCGTACACTCACTCATACGGCACCTCGCCGGATCGCCCACAAGCCACTTCGCTCCCAGCGTGACTCAGCCCGCGTCGCCCCGACCACGGCGTCAAGTGGATCCAGCAACGGGAGCGCGCCATGCCCGGAGTGCAACAGATGAGCCTCTTGTCGTCCAGCGAACAGCCGTCTGCGGCCAACCCGCATGTCGAATCCCTGCGCGTGGGCGACTTTGAGATCGGCAAGGTGGCTGTAGGGGACAACCGAAAGCTGCTTCATGGGTTGCCCGACCACAGCATCGACTCCATCGTGACCAGCCCGCCCTACTGGGGCCAGCGGCTGTCTGAGGGCACCGGGGTTGAAAACGACCCAAGAGAGTACCTCGACACGCTCGTTGAGCTATTCGGCGGGCTGCGTCCAAAGCTGAAGTCGAACGGGCTCTTGTGGATCAACCTGGGCGATGCCTACAACACACCGGTCAATTGGCGTGAGGGTGACCACACCTACAGCACGCTTGGCGCTGACAAGCAGGGTCTACCCGCATCAAACTCGGCGTACACGAAACCGCGGGCGCGACGACGAGCGTTCGTCGACCGCAACGAGAACTGGCTTTCGTACGGCAACCTTCTCGCTTTGCCGTACAGGCTGGTGATCGCCCTGTGCGACGCCGGGTACTTGTTCCGTGGCGAGGTGATCTGGCGAAAGGCAAACCCTATGCCGGAAGGCCGCTGCCGTCGCCCACATAGGCAGCACGAGTCGATCTACCTGTTCGCGGTGAGTGAGCGGCACAACTTTCGGGTGTCGCCGCCCGTCGGATCGGTTTGGGAGTTCCCGAACGAGAAGATCGAGGGTCCAGCCCACTTCTCACGCTTCCCGATCGAGCTGCCTCGTCGGTGCATCGCCGCCGGCGGACTCGCTAGTAGGTCCGTTGTCGTGCTCGACCCGTACGCAGGATCGGGTACGACGGGCATCGCTGCGGAGGCAGAAGGATGTTCCTTCATCGGATTCGAGATCGACCGCTCGCAAGCCGAAGCTGCGAATGAGCGGCTCGCCGTGCGAAGATAAGTGGGTGCTGCATCCGACTGTCGCTGACCTGCTCGCCCGGCTGAAACCCGCCAGAGAGGCAGTAGGGATCTCCCCGAAGAGGTCGAAGATAAGCTCATCCTGGAAGCGGCTGGGTGTCGTTGTTCCGAGTCCGGGGCGTGGGAGCCTGACCTGGCGACGCTCATAGCGATCATCGGCGCGATCGGACTGTCAGTGTCGAACTTCACCTCGAACGTGAAGGTTTCTGACGCTCGACGTTGATCAAGCGGCGACTTGCCGCCGTCGATCACCCGGCGGCGTCTCCGTCAGTTCAAGTTCGGCAAGCACGACGCGACCTATCTGCTAGCCGGCGCTACAGTCGGCCAATTCGACAAGATGCTGCGGATCGTCCGCGACCGAGTAGCGGCGGACGATCCCAGCGGAGCGATCGTGGACGGGTTCAGCTACGCGGCTGCCACCTGGCCGAAGGTCAACCCATCTGACCTCTGGTCCTACATCCTGCCCAACGCCTTCAGTGACCCGTACAACCATCCGGCTTCGAACCACGGCAAGGACTTCGCTCAAAGCTGGAAGCGCACGGCTGGGTTCGCGCTGGAGCGAACTTTCTTGGAGCACTACCGCGGAATTCTGGGCAAGAACGGCGTCACTATCGAGATGCCGCACAAGGCCCGCAAACGCGAGTTGCTTGCTGGTCTTGGGCTCGGGAATCAGGTCGATCCCGACAAGGCGGACCTGTTGCTAATCGGCCAGAAGCCGGACGGAACCGAACAATGTTTCGGAGTCGCCCACGTCAAGGCGTCGTTCGCGGAGCGTCGGACGGATGATGTGCCGCTCAGCGAGGCATTGCTGAATAGGGGCTTCTACTCCCCTCTCTTGACCATGGATTGCAAAGGGTCACCAAGCCCCACCCCAGTCAATCGTGGCGAACTGGGGGACGTTCTTGACACAGAGGGTGACAACAGAGGTCAGAAGCGCCTCGACTTCGAGCGAGATCGTCGGTTCTCCGCTTGCTTTTCGTTCAACCGAAATACGAAGCCGACACCGCTGGGTCAGGACGCCGCCGCCCGCGTCTATGTCTGTGACTTCAAGGACGCCGACGACGAGTTCAGCCGTCAGGTGACAGCGCACTGGAAGCAGCGCCGCGGCGTTCGGTAGCTAGATGGATAGCCATGGTGTCGACCTCGTCGCCAGAGGAATTTCCGTGGGCGAACGGAGGATCGAGGCGTCGCTGTAGGCACGTTCTTCCACGTCAAACCGGTTTCGCGAACAACCCACACACAAAGCCCCTGCTCAGGCAGGGGCTTCTTCGCGTCTGGCCCCCACCCATTCCGTTACTCCAACGCGGTGCTGCAGATGGCGGTGAGATTGAAGGCGAAGTCGGTCGGGTCGAAGGCGTTCGGGTCCCGTCGCCCTCCGC
>JAWKHX010000008.1:0-232406 GCA_041394605.1 Ilumatobacteraceae bacterium | reverse complement strand
CCCGCCGTCGCCGCCCGCCGCGCCCTCTGGGGGGTGACGGCGGTGGCGTGGCTGGGCGTCCTGCGGCTGGCCGTCGCGTTCCTGCACAACGAGCTGCAATGGGAGTACGTCGCATCGCACAGCCGGGCCGATGCCCCCTGGTACTACCGCCTGGCCGGGGTGTGGGGCGGTGGTGAGGGCTCGCTGCTGCTGTTCGCCGCCGTCGTGGGCGCAGTCGCGTGCATCGCTGCACGCCGTGTCCAGCGACCGGCAGCGCTCTGGACCGCAACGTTCTCCGTGGCCGGGCTGGTGTTGCTGGACCTCCTCGCCGCCAGCCCGTTCCACCGGCTGGACGTGCCGGCCGTGCGCGGCTTCGGGCTGACGCCGATCCTCGAGCATCCGGCCATGGCGATCCACCCGCCGCTGCTCTACCTCGGCCTCGGCTGCACCCTCGCCGCGGCGATGGTGGCGCTGGACGGTGGCGACCCGGCGGCATGGCTGCGGGCCACGGTCGCCGTCACGACGCTGGCGATGACCGTCGGCGCGCTGTGGAGCTATGTGGAGCAGGGGTGGGGCGGTTACTGGGCGTGGGACCCGGTGGAGAACACGTCCCTGCTCGTCTGGCTGGTGGCGCTCGTCGCGCTGCACGCCGGCTGGCACGCCCGCGGGCGCGTCCGTCTCGCCACCGTGCCGTGGGTGCTGACGCTGGCAGGGGCCGCGCTGGTCCGGTCGGGCACCGCGCCGTCGGTGCATGGTTTCGCCGAGCACGGCGTAGTCGGCTGGGCGCTGCTCGGCGGCACGGTGCTCACCGCCGCGCTCGCGTGGCGGCTCGCGCCGGTCGACGAAGCTGGCGCCCGCCCGTGGCAGCCCGTCGCGGTGGTCGCGATGGCGGCGATCGCGATCGTCGTCGCCCTCGGCACCGCCTACCCCGTGGTGGCCGACCTGCTCGGCAGTCGCCGTGGTGCCGTGCGCGGCGAGTTCTTCTCCCGCACGGTCGGGCCCGTCGCCCGGGTGGCGCTGCCGTTCCTGATCCTCCGGCTGCGGCTACGTCGCGCCCGCCTTGCCCACATCGGGATGCTGGTGCTGCTCGCCGGCGTGGCCGCCAGCACGTTCGACCGCCAGGCCACCGTGGTGGTGAAGGACCGGGTGACCGTGGATGCCGCCGGTGTGGCGGTCACCGGTGGCGGCGTGACGGTGGAGCCAGGCCCGCGCTTCGACGTGCAGCAGGTGGTCGCGACCCTGGACGTGGACGGCGTGCGGATGCGCCCGGCCCTCGTCGCCTACCCGGAGCGTGGTGGTGTGCTGGCCGAGACGGCCGTCGACCCCGGCGTGTGGTGGGACGTCCAGGTCGCGTTGGTCGACGCCGACGACACTGGCACCGCCACAGTCACGATCCACCGCCGACCCCTGGTATGGCTGCTGTGGCTCGGCGCCGCGGTCACGGCTGCGGGTGTGCTGGCCCCGACGGGCTTCAGGCGTCGTCGTCGGGCGGGGTCTCCGCCTGGCCACCCTGGCGGGCCCGTTTCCGTGCCAGCAGTTCGTTGACGGCCGCCGTCTGCTGGCCCTTGGAACGGCTCGCAGCCACCGGCGCCGTGCGCCGGGGAGCGGCCGCCGGCGGTGGTGCATCCGGCTGCTGAGCGCGCCGGCCCGTTGCCGGTCTCGGTGCCGGTGCGTTGTCCGGGTCGGTGGTGCCCAGGCGGGGGAGTGCCGCCCTCATCCGCCGCCGGGTCGCCGCCAGGCCCTCGCGGGCGCCCTGCACCGTCGCCCCTCGGAGCGACAGCCGGCTGAGCGCGACGGCGATCGGCCACAGGAACGCGGCGAGCAGGAGGAATGGCAGGGTCAGCTCCCACACCCGGCTGCCGGCATGCAGGCCGTCGGTGTCCCATGCCTGGGCAGCCTCGATCTCGCCGCGCCCGCCGGTGGCGGTGGACGCACGCAGCAGGAGGTCCCCGTCGCTGGCACCGGGCATGTACTCGGCGGGGTAGCTGTTGCTGGCCAGCGTGTTGGCGGCCAGCACGGTCTCGCCGCCGGCGGTCACGTTGACGCCCACGGCGTACGTGCCGTCACGCTCGGCCGGCAGCTCCGCCTCGAACCGGTCGCCGCCGGTGCGGGTGAGCGGCACCTCGTAGCGCTGACCGTCGGGGCCGGCCACGGTGGCCGTGCCCTCGGCGCCGTCGGGGAAGTTGGCCGAGCCCTCCACGGTGACGGTGAGCCGGCCGTTGCGCACGACAGCCTGCGCGGCACCGGCGGTGTCGCCGGCCTGGAACGTGTCCTTCACCAACCGGCTCCAGAAGGCGACGAACCCGTCCCAGCCGGCCCAGCGCTGCCCCCACTGCAGGCCGGCGTCGCTGGTCCAGCTGGTGACCCGGCCGAGGCCTGCCTGCCACGTGGCCAGCAGGGGGTCGCGGTCGGGGCCGATCCGCATCATGGTCGTGCTCTCCGGCTTCGCCGTGGTGGCGACGTAGCCGAGCAGGCGGGGCGACTCGGTCAGCGGCGCGACCACCGGGTTGTTGGACGTGACCTCGGGGAGGAACTCGCCCTCGTTGATGAAGTCCCGGCTGGCGATCACGGCCTCCTCGGCCATGATCTGGGGCACGTCCGCCAGGCTGGTGCCCGGGTAGAAGCGGCCGTGCCCGGCGATGGCGATGTCCTCCAGCGACGGGGCCGCCCCCTCGCCGGTGGCCAGCACCGACACCGTGATGCCGAACTCGTCGTAGAGCTCGCCGGCGCGTGCCGCCACCCGCTCGATCAGGGTCGGGTCGGTGAAGCCGTCGCTGAACAGGATGATGTGCTTCAGCTCGGCGTTGCTCTCCACCAACCTCTCGGCAGGCTCGTCGAGCGCCACGAGGATGCTGGTGTTGCCGTCGGCATGGAGGCGGCCGAGCCCCTCGTCGATCACGTCTTGGCTCGGCAGGCGCTGCAGGTCGATCACCCAGTCGGTGCTGGCCGTCCAGGCCATCACGCCGATCTGGTCGTTCTCGGTCAGGGCTTCGATGGTGCGCTCCGCTGCGGCGCGGGAGATGTCCGTCTTGTTCACCCCGCCTTCGGTGACGTCCGGGTTCATCGTCCCGCTGTCGCAATGGCAGGCGGCCATCGAGCCCGACGTGTCGATGCTCAGCACCTCGGCCACGGTCTTGCGGCGCATCGGGTCGAGCAGTTCGCTGTCCACCGGCAGCAGGTCGCCGAGCGGTGAGTCGCGGTACCCGCCGACCCCGTAGCTGCGCGGTCCGCCGATGGTGACCAGCCCGCGCCCCAGGTCGCGCACTGCGGTGGTGAGGTTCTCGATCTGCTGGCCCGTCAGCGCCGACGCCGGCACGTCCACCAGCACGACACCCGCGTACGTGACCAGCACTTGCACGGACGGCAGTTCGGCGGGGCTGATGGTGTCCACCCGCAGGCCACCGGCCTCCAGCGCAGCCACCACGTCGTCGGCCTCACCCCCGGCACCCTCCACCACCAGCACCCTTGCCGGACCGTCCACCGGCACCGCAGCGAACGCGGCGTCGTTCTCCGGCTGGGTGTCGCCCGGCCGGGTGACGATGGCCTGGTAGCGCAGCACGGCCGCCGGGGTGTCGCCAGCGTCGTCGGCGAAGGTCACGGTGTTGGTGCCGGCCACCAAGTCGACGCGCTGGGTGCCCACGTCCTCGCCGTCGCGACGCAGGGTCACGGTGGCAGGGCCTGGTTCGGTGGCTTCCACCTGCACGGCGACGGTGATTGCGTCGCCGACCCGGGCCAGGCGGGGCACGTCCACCCCGACGACGGCGGCGTCGGCGCCGGACGCGGCCTGGATGGTGTGCACCTCCACGACCACGCCGTCACCGGCAGCGCGGGTGGCTTCCTCGACCAGATCGCCGGTGGTGGCACGGCCATCACTGATGATCACCACGCGGCGGCGAGCGTCGGACGGGAGGACCGCGGCGCCGAGGCGCACGGCGGTGGCAAGGTCGGTGGCCGTCTCGTCCACCACCACGGCCGGCCGGTCGAAGTCGCTGGACTGCTCCAGCACTCGGTCCAGCCGGGCGTCACCGCCGAACACGACCACGGCACTGAGCGCGTCGTCGGGCCGGGAGTCCATCGAGGCGCGTAGCCAGTCCAGCGCCGCGGCGTCCCCGGTGGGCCCGAGGGACGCCGAGCCGTCCAGCAGGTACACCGTGGCCACCCGGTCGCTGGTGCGGCGGATCGACGGGGCGAACAGGGCACCCACCAGCAGCGCAGCCACCACCAGGCGGCCGGCCACGGCGAGCCGCCACTGCCGGCGGCTGACGCCGAGACGGCGCCATGCCAGCCACAGTTCCACCGTCAGCAGCGCCAGCAGCGGCAGCACCACCCAGGGCAGCAGCGACGCCTGGCGGCGGGCCGGCACGGCGTTGCGGCGGGCGTCGTCGGGCGGCGGCACCAGGGTGTCGCGCGGCGAGATGTCGGTCTCGTCGGCGGCGGCCACCACGGCCACCAGCCGGTCCGGCCGACCATCGACCTCGACGACCCAGAAGCCCGGCCGGTCGGCGCGGGTGACCGGGTCGCCGGCCACGTACGAGCGGGACTGACCGGTGGGGTCCACGACCGTCGCGTCCACGGCCGGGTCCAGCGGCAACGGCCCGCCGACGGTGACGGGCGCGGTGGCCGTGGCCGAACCGGTGAGCTCGGTCAGCAGACGGTCCCCGAGCACCGGAAAGGCGATCTGCAGCGGCAGGTTGGAGTCCGCCAGCACGAACGTGAGGTAGGCGAAGCGCCGGCCGCCATGGAGGCCACGCAGCACCAGCGGCGCATTCTCGCCGGCCGCCAGCACCTCCACGTCGGGCCCGGCTTCCACCTGCTGGGCCTGGGCGATGGCCACCTGAGTGAGGTCCACGCCGGCCAGCAACGCATCGTCGGCGCGCAGCAGGGTGACGGCCGGAGTCTCGGCCACGCCCACCGGCACCACACCGTCCACCCCGCCGGGCGGCGCGACGGCGATGAACGCCGCCTTCGGCTCAGCGGGCACGGCGACGGAGGAGTACACCACCAGGTCGTAGCCGTCACCGTCGGGTGCGGCCTGGCCGTCGCCCACGTCGGCCACGCTCACGGTGACACCGGGCATCGCCCCGTACAACTCGGCCCAGAAGCGCGTGTCGCCGGCGATCAGCACCGACAGGTCGGGGCGAGACGCGCCGACGGCGACGCTCACGTCGTCGGCTGCCAGCAGATCGCCGCCGTCGAGGTACGCCTCCACGCGGTCGCCGGCCGGCACATCGGCCTCGGCGGTGACGGTGCTGCGGGCGCCGATGCGCACGACCTGGGTGGCGGCGGTCGTGCCGTCCACGTCGATGCGCACGGTCTGGGTGACCTCGGTGGCGCCGACGTTGCGGATGGTGACCCGCACGTGCAAGCCGCTGCCTCTCGGCTCCACGTCCATGGTGAGGATGCCGCGGTTGTCGTCGCGGCTGCCCACCCGCTCGTAGCGGGTGGCGGGCGGCAGCAGTTGCTCCTCCGCGTTGGTGAGCCCGCCGTCGCTGACGAACACGAACCCGATGTCGGCGCTGGCCGTGTCCAGGCTCTGGGCCAGGCTGAAGGCGCCGGCGAAGTCCGCTCGTCCCGGCGTGGTCTCCACGGTGCGCAGAGCGCGGGCGAACGCCTCGGCGTCGTCGCTGGCGGTCAGCACCACCCGCGGGCGATCGCCCGCCACGACGATGGAGGCGATGCCGCCGCTGGGCAGTTCCTCGCGCAGCGCGAGTGCCCGGTCCACCGCCGACTGCAGTCGGTCGGGGGTGCTGTCCGTGGCCGCCATGGAGCCGGACGCGTCGATGATGAAGACGGTGTGCTCGCTGAGCGCCGCGGCCTCCAGCCGCACCGGCTGAGCGACCGCCAGCGCCAGCAATGCGACCGCCAGCAGTTGGGCCAGCAGCAGCAGACTCCACCGCAGCCGCTGCCATGGGGTGGCGCTGCTGACCGGCCGCTCGATGGCCCGCCACAGGAACGTGGAGCTGACCGTGACGGACTGGCGGCGCGGCCGCAGGATGTGCAGCAGGATCACCGGCACGGCCAGACCCAAGAGGGCCAGACCCGCCGGGTTGGCCAGCGAGATGGCGGCCACCAGCCCGTGGTTCACCGCACCACCCCGTGCTCGCGCCAGCCGCGCAGCACCACCTGCTCGATCGGTTCGTCGGCCATCACCCGCTGGTAGGCGGCGCCGCGGGAGCGGCAGCGGGCGGCAGCCTCGGCCAGCCAGCGGTCCACGACCTCCCGGTAGGACCGCACGCTGTCCACGCTGAGGCTCACCGGCACTCGCTCGCCGGACTCACTGTCCACCACGTCCAGGTCACCCACGTCGGTGGGGTCCAGCTCCTCGGCGGACAGCACGTGCAACACGCTGACGTCCCCGCCCCGCGCCGGCAGGCGGTCGATGGCGGCCTCCCAGCTGGGCGTCAGCAGGTCGCTGATGACCACCGTGACACCGGCGGGGCCGGGGCGGGCCAGCAGGTGGCCGGCGGCGGTGCGCAAGTCGGTCGGGCCGGCCGGTTCCAGCGCGGCCAACTCGGCGAACAGGGCGGTCACGGCATGGCGGCCGGTGAAACGCCGCGGCGGCCTGCTGGCCGGTTCGAGGTGCAGCGTGACCACGTCGCGTCGGGTGAGGGCGAGGAAGCCGACTGCGGCCGCCAACCGCCGGGCCTGGTCCAGCTTGCCCTCATGGCCCATCGAGGCGGAGGTGTCCAGCAGGATGCGCACGTGCACGTCGTCCTCGGCCTCGAACAGGCGGACGAAGAGCTGCCCCGTGCGGGCGTACAGCGCGTAGTCGATCCGCCGGTAGTCGTCGCCGGGGAAGTACTCCCGCTGGTCGGCGAAGTCCAGCGAGTTGCCCATACGAGTGGAGCGGTGCTCGCCGGAGAACCGGCCGGCCAGCCGCCGGCGGGTGTGCAGCTGTAGCCGCTCCAGTTGGCCCAGCAGCGACGGGGGCAGCAGTTCGGTCACGACGCGCCGCGCATGCCAGCGGTTGGTTCGGGCACGGCATCCAGGAGGGCCGCCACCAGTTGCTCGGCGTCCACGCCGTCGGCGGTGGCCTCGTAGCCGGTGACCATCCGGTGGCGCAGTGCCGCCACAGCCACGCCCCGCACGTCGGACACGGCCACGTTGGGGCGGCCGTCCAGCAGCGCGCCCACCTTTGCGGCCAGTACCAGCGCCTGCGCGCCGCGGGGCGAGGCGCCGAAGCGCACGTACCGGCGCACCAGGTCGGGTGCCCCCTCGCCGTCGGGGTGGGTGGCCACCACCAGGTCCACGGCGTGACGCAGCACGTGCGAGGCCACCGGCACCTTCCGGGTGAGGCCGATCATCGCCATGACCGTGGGGGCGTCGGCCACGGAGTGGACGTCGGCGGTGTGGGTGCCGGTGGTGCGTTCCAGCACCGTCACCAGGTCGTCGGCCGGGGGGAACGGCACCCACGCCTTCAGCAGGAAGCGGTCCAGCTGGGCCTCCGGCAGTGGGTAGGTGCCTTCCATCTCCAGCGGGTTCTGGGTGGCCATCACCAGGAACGGGCGGGGCAGCGGCCGGGTGGCGCCGCCGGCGGTGACGGCCCGTTCCTGCATGGCTTCCAGGAGGGCCGACTGGGTCTTCGGAGTCGCCCGGTTCACCTCGTCGGCCAGCAGGAAGCTGGCGAACACGGGGCCGGGACGGAAGCGGAACGCTCTGTGGCCGTGCTCGTCCTCCTCCAGCACCTGGGTGCCCACGATGTCCGCCGGCATCAGGTCGGGGGTGAACTGCACCCGGCTGAACGGCAGTTCCACGGCGTCGGACAGCGCCTTGAGCAGCATCGTCTTGCCCAGCCCCGGCACGCCTTCCAGCAGGGCGTGGCCCTCGGCGAGGAGACAGGTGACAACGGTGCGCACCAGTGCCTGCTGGCCGACGATGACCTTGCCCACCTCGGCCTCGATGGCCGCGGCGGTGGCGGCGTACTGCTCGGGCGTGACGTCGGGAAGTTCGCGGCTCATGAGTCGGCTCCTTGCAGCAGGTTGAAGTAGGCGAGCACGAGCGCCCGCAGCGATGGGGGAACGGAGGCGTTGTCCATGGCGTCGGTGGCCTGGCGCAGGTAGTCGGCCAGCACGTCGGAGATCGGCACCCGGTCCTGGCCGGCGTTGGTGGGCCCGTTGGTGGAGCCGGTGGTGCCGCCCTGCCCGCTGCCCTCGCCGCCGCCGACGGAGCCGGTCTCGCCGCCACTGCCGTGCGCGGGGTCGTACACGGTGTCCGTGTCCGGGCCGCCGCTGCCGTCGGTGTGGCCGGCGCCGGTGCCCTGCCCGCCCTGGCCGCTGGTGCCCGTGCCACCGCCGCCGGTGACCGGGCCGGACGGGTTGCCGCCCCCACCCTGCCCCTGGCCGGACCCTTGACCTTGGCCGGACCCTTGACCCTGACCGGACCCCTGCCCCTGGCCCTGGCCCTGGCCGGATCCCTGACCTTGCCCCTGACCGTCGCCCTGCCCCTGGCCGGGTGCCGAGGGGTCGCCATCGGTGGGCTCGCCGAGTTGGTCGGCGGCCTCGCCGGCCTGTTGGGCGGCGTCGGCCGCAGCCGTCTGCCGGGCCACATCGGTGGCGGTGGCCTGGGCTGCCTGCGCAGCCTCACCGAGGCGCGCCTGGGCGGTGGCCACGTCGCCATCGCGCAGCGCGTCGGCGGCAGCCTGCAGCGCGTCGGCAGTGGCCGGGTCGCCGGCGGCCTGGGTGGCAGCCAGGTCGTCCAGTCGGTCGGCCGCTGCGTCCCGTTCCTCCTGGGTCATCCCCGGCAGCGCGTCGGCCATCGCTTCCATCTGGTCGGCAACGCTCTGCTCGGCCTGCGCGCCCGGCAGGGGGTTGTGCTCCAGGCTGTGCGACAGGCCTTCGCTGGCCGCCTTCTCGCCCAGCAGGTTGTCGCCCACCTGGTCGCGCAGTTCGGCGGCGGCCTCGTCGGCCAACTCCTCGGCGCGGTCCAGATCGTCCGTGTGGTCCAGTTCGTCGGCCAGTTCCTCCAAGCGTCGGGCTGCCTCCTCGCCGCCCGGTTGCTCCGCCAACCGTTCGGCCTCGGCGCGGAGCACGTCGGCGGTGGCCTCGATGCGCTCGCGGTCGCGGGCCCGCTGCTCGCGGGCGGCGTCCTGGGGGTTGGCCACGAGCGCCAGCACCAACGCGGCGGGCGCCAGGATGGCGGTGGCAGCCGTGGGCCGGCGGTACCACCGGTAGCGGACGGCAGCGGACGGGTCGGCGTCCGCCGCCAGGCGACCGGCGCGCTCCAGCACCCGGCGGTGGAAGTCGGTGTCGGTGGCGTCGCCGGCAGCGCCGTCCAACTCCAGCGCAGTGGCGAACGCGTCGCCCGTGCCCAGGCCCCGATCGGCGGCGCGGGCCGCCACCACGTCGGTGACCGGCCGGAATACGGCGTAGCCCACCAGCGCGATGGCCACGCCGGCGGCCAGCCACAGCGCGGCAGGCTCCGCCCAGGGCAGGTCCGTGAACCGGGCCACCACCAGCAGCACCAGCGCGATGGCGGCCACCAGCGGTGCCACCAGTTGGGCGGTGGCCACTGCCCAGGCGACGCGCAGGCGCCGGCGCACGGCCGTGAGGAGGGGTCGCAGGGTGCGGTTCATCGTTCCACCTCCGCAGGTGTGCGCAGCCGGCGGGTGGCCAGGGCGGCCATGCCCGCAGCGATCAGTGCCATGCCGCCCAGGCCCACCGCCCACGCCGGCAGGCCCTCGGGCCCGTCGTTGGCCAGGCGGAAGCGGGCGCCGATGTCGTCCTCCGGGAACCAGGCGAACCACGAGTCGTTGTTGTTCGCCTTCGCGTCGGCCACCCCGGAACGGATGGCTCGCAATGGGTTGCTGGCCCCCGTGCTGGTGGCCCCGGTGGTGATGTCAGCCACGATGCTGATCGGGTTCACCGCCACCAGCACGGCCGGTGGGTTGGCCTGGTCGTTGCCATGGCTGGAGTCGGCGATCCCCAGCGTGATGTACAGCAGCGGCCCGAGCAACACGAGGAGCGCGGTGAAGCCGTAGCCCAGCAAGGTGGCCGTCTGCACCCGTCGGGTGAACGCGCTCAGCGACGCCACCATGGTGGTGTGCAGGAAGGCCACCAGCACCACGGCCGCCAGCCCCTTCAGCCCGTCGATCAGGCGGAACCCGCCGAGCAGGTACGAAACCACGGCGACGGGCACGGCGGCGATCAACAGCAACACCAGGAAGCTCATGCCGGCCAGCACCTTGCCGACGAGGATGCTGCGCGGCCGCAGCAGGGTGACCTGAAGTGGCAGCAGGGTCTGGCGTTCGCGCTCACCGGCGATGGCCCCGGCAGTCAGGCCGGGCACGAAGAACAGCACCAGCGCGAGGATGACGAACAGCACCCACTCGTACAGGTCCCGGCCCAGTTGGGTCTGGCGGGCCAGGTCGAACTCGATGACGCCGGTGGACTGGCGGCCCTGGTAGACGAGGAAGACGGTGAGGATCAGCAACGCAAGGAACACGCCGATCACCACGAAGGCCCTGCCGGTGCGCATTCGTTCGCGGAGCTCGCGGGCCAGAACGGGATTGATCACTGCACGATCCCTTCCGTGAGCGACATGAACAACTGCTCCAGCCCGCCGGATTCCTCCACGAACTCCACCACGTCGCGCTCGTCCTCGGCCACCAGGCGGCGCAACAGTGCGGCCTGCTCGGAGTCGTCGGCCACCGTGAAGGTTTCGGCTGTGCCATCGGCGAAGCGCACCCGGATGCTCCTGGCACCGCCGAGTTGCTGGAGGATCTGGCGGGGCGGGCCGGAGGCCAGCAGCCGGCCGGCCTCCATGATCGCCACGTCGGAGCACATCTCTTCCAGCTCGGCGAGGATGTGCGAGGCGATGACGATGGTCTTGCCCATCGCGTTCAACGACCGCAGGAGCTCGCGCAACTCCACGCGGGCCCGCGGGTCCAGCCCGCTGGCGGGCTCGTCGAGCACCAGCAGTTCCGGGTCGTGCACCAGTGCCCGGGCCAGGCTGAGGCGCTGCTTCATGCCGCGCGACAGCGAGTTCACCATTGCGGTGCGCTTCACGCCGAGGTCCACCAACTCCAGCAGACCGCTCACCAACTCCGGCCACTCGCTGCGGGGGATGCCGTAGCTGGCGGCGAAGAACTCCAGGTATTCGTCCACCCTCAGGTTGTCGTAGACGCCCAGGCTGTCGGGCATGTAGCCCATCCGGCGGCGCACGGTGCGCGGCTTGTGGGCCGGGTTGGCGCCCATCACCTCGATCGACCCGGCGGTTGGTCGCAGCAGGGTGGCCATCATCGCGAACGTGGTGCTCTTGCCAGCCCCGTTGGGGCCGATGAGGCCGAAGATCGAACCCTTCGGCACGGTGAGATCCATCGCGTCCACCGCGACCAGCGAGCCGTACTTCTTGGTGAGGCCCGTTGCCCGCACCGCCAGGTCTCGCCCGTCGGGCACCGTGGTGTCGTCGTCGGCCTCACCGTCGAAGGGCAGCGACTCGACCAGTTCCACCGCGTCGTCCTGCATGTGGTCGCTCATGCCGTCGCCCCCCGGAGGACCGGATGGCTCTCCGGCCCGAGGAACATGCCGTTGTTCGGGATGCGCACCAGCACCACACCGTCGCGCACGGCATTGGGCGGCACGTTGGCGACCCGTGCAGCCCGTTGCAGGTCCACCCAGCCGGAGCCGTTCCAGATCTGCAGCGTGTCCACCTCCGCCGGCACCTCCAGCAGCAGCGCGGGCGGCGTGGCCGTGGGTGGCAGCACGAAACGGAACACCTGGTCCTCCAGGCCGTTGCCGAACCGCTGGAAGGGGGAGCGGACGGCGGCGAAGCGGATGCACGACGCCGGCAGGTCGTCGCCGGCGGGGGCGACATGAGCCGTGGACGTGACCACGGTGGCCGACGAGGCGTCGATGTCCGCGGGCGCGGCGCGCTCGGTGGTCCACCCGGCCGCCCGCACCATGGCCGACGGGTACATCACCCTGCTGACCGCGGCGTTGCTCCAGATGCCCAGTTCGGCGATGTCGGCGGGGTCGCGGCGGGGGTCGGTGGCCGGCGTCCACACCCGGGTGGCGAGCGCGAAACCCGCCGGGAGCGCGTTGGCGGAGATGGAGAAGTCGGCACTGGCGCCCGGTGCCAGGTCGCCCACGTCGTCGGCGCCGCCGGGCCCGAACACGGCCACCTGGTGCAGCGTGACCGACGACGTGTTGGTGACCGTGCCGGTGACGTGCGACCCGTCGGAGATGGCCGTGATGTCCAAGCCCACCGCGGCGGTGGGGCCGGTGATGTTCGCCGTGGTCACCTGCCCGGCGTCCAGCCGCACTCGCAGGTCCGTGCCGTCGCCGGCCGGTTGCACGGTCGCCGGCAGCGAGCCGAACCCGCCCCAGTACGCGGCCACCTCGCTGTCGCTCTGCCATTGCTCCGGCAGGCCGACCGTGATCGTGCCGCCGTCGCGGCTGAACAGCAGCACGCTGGAGGACGCCGTGCCGCCCCCCGGCCAGCCGTCCACGAACGTGGTGGCAGCTGGCTTGCCGGCGCTGCGCCAGTGGTTGCCGTAGACGAGGACCGCGCCGGCGGTGAGCGCAGCGAGCGCAGGAATGGCCACCCAGGCCAGCGTCAGGCGGCGCGACGCCTTCAGCACCAGGAACAGCACGATCGAGATGACCGCCCAGTAGACGATCAGCGGGATGAGCACGGGCATCAGGGACGGCAGGCGCACCCCGGCGCGGCGGGCCAGGTCCTCCGACGGGCTGGCGAAGACTTCGCTGAATGCGAACGGGTCGCCGAGTTCGGACTGGGAAGAACCGCTGGGCTGGATGAACGAGGCCCAGCGCCCTTCGGTGGCGTCACCGTCGAGCAGGCGCACCTCGCCCTGGCCGGCCAGCGCGTAGCCGGCTGCGCCGGGGCGCCACTCGGCGGGCAGCGACGACAGGTCCGCTCGGTCGTCCAGCAGCAGGCGTCCGCCGCGGTTGACCCAGCCGAACAGCGCCGCCTGCTGGGCGGGCGGCAGGGAGCGCAGGTCGGCGGTGGTGCCGACCACCGTGTCGAACGCTTCCAGCGCGGTGGCCCCCAGGGCCAGCACCTCGCTGGGAAGGGTGGCGACGACGGCCTTGCCCATGTCGCCGGCGATCGTGACCGTGGGCGGCAGTTCGCCGATGCGGGTGCGCAGCGCAGGCAGCACCCCGACAAGTTCCACGCTCTCGGCCGCCTTCAGCGTGACGGTGCGCCGCTCCAGCAGGTTGTCGCCCTCGTAGACGCGCACGTCGACGCTGAGGTTGTCCACCGACGTGGGGGCCACCAGGCGCACCGTCTTGGTGGTGCCGCCGGCGACCTCCACGGGGGCGGTGACGGTGCCGCCGCTGGTGGCGACGATGTCCACATGGCCGTCGAACAGGTCGGTGGTGGTGATCTCCACCGCCACCACCACATGGTCGCCGGGGTCGGCCCAGGAGTCCACGCCCGCGGTGATGGTGACGTCCACCGTGCCGTCCGCGGCGTGCACGTGACCGGTGCCCGCCGGCCACAGGGGGAGGAGCGCGCCGAGGCACCACAGGCCCACGGTCCAGGGGAGGCGGCGCAACGGCCGCGCAGTCGCGCTCACAACATCTCCTCCGACGATCCTGGGCGGCGCCCGGTTCCCGCATCTTCGCAGAACCGATGCCGTGCGCGGGTTCGCCGTGACCGTGGTGAGGCCCACCGCGGGCCGCCGTGGCAGCGAGGCGCTAGCGTCTCCGCCATGCCGCCTGGGTCGCCCGACGCCGAGCGCCCGCTGCGGGTGGGCATGGTCTGCCCGTACAGCCTGTCCGTGCCCGGTGGGGTGCAGGCTCAGGTCATGGGGTTGGCCCGCCAACTGCGCCGCGACGGCATCGAGGTTCGGGTGCTCGGGCCGTGCGACGGGCCGCCCCCGGCCACCTTCGTCACCCCGCTCGGCAACAGCCTCCCCACGTCGGCCAACGGCAGCGTCGCGCCACTGGCGCCGGACCCGTCGGCCGCGCTGCGCACGATGCGGGTGTTGTTCGAGGAGCAGTTCGACGTGCTGCACCTGCACGAGCCGTTTGCGCCCGGCCCCACCCTCACGTCCGTGGTGGTGCATCCGGCACCGATCGTGGGCACGTTCCATGCCGCGGGGGAGAGCGCGAGCTACCGCTACCTCGGTGCCCCGATCCGCAAGTACGCGGACGTCATCGACCACCGCGTGGTCGTGTCGAAGGACGCCCTCGCCCTCGTCGAACCGACGATGGGCGGCGAGTTCGAGGTGTTGTTCAACGGGGTGGAACTGGAGGACATCCGCGCCGCCGAGCCACTGGCCCACCGAGGGCCCACCGTGTTCTTCTGCGGCCGGCACGAGGAGCGCAAGGGCCTGGACGTCCTGCCGGCGGCGATGGCGCAGCTGGGTCCGGAGGTCACGCTGTGGATCGCCAGCAACGGCCCGGACACCACCCGGCTGCAGGCCCGCACACGCGGTGATGCCCGCATCCAGTGGCTGGGTCGGCTGAGCGACGAGGAGAAGTTCCGCCGGCTGCGCGGCGCACTTTGTGTTCTGCGCGCCATCGCTGCGCGGGGAGAGCTTCGGCGTGGTGCTCATCGAAGCGATGGCGGCGAACACGTGCATCGTGGCCAGTTCGCTGGATGGCTACCGCAATGTGGCCACTTTCGACGACGTGGATTCGCTGCTGGTGCCGCCCGGTGACGCCACCGCGTTGGCCGGTGCGCTGCAGCGGGCGCTGAACGACCCGGCGCTCGCCGGCCGGCTGGTGACCGCGGGCGCCGGGCGGGCGGACGACTTCTCGATGGTGGCTCTCGCGGGCCACTACCAACGCATCTACCGGGCGCTGCACGATGCGGCCGGCCGGCCCACGCGGCAGCTGTCGCCCTGGCCGCGTGCCCCCCGCCTGGGGCGCCGCGCCCGTATGATGGCTCGATAAGCGGCGCCCCCGGCGCCTCAGCAGATCGGAGCCCTCATGGTGTGGATCATCGTGATCGCGGTGGTGGCGATCCTCGTCATCTACCTGATCGGTGCGTACAACGGCCTCATCCGCGGTCGCAACCAGATCGAGAACGCCTGGTCACAGATCGACGTCCAGCTGAAGCGGCGGATCGACCTCATTCCGAACCTGGTCGAGACGGTGAAGGCCTACGCGGAGCACGAGAAGAGCACGCTCGAAGCCGTCATCAATGCCCGCAACGCCGCGATGCAGGCCCCGGCCACCCCGCACGGTCAGGCCCAGGCAGATGCCCAGATGACCGGTGCACTCCGCCAGCTCTTCGCCCTCGGCGAGGCGTACCCGGACCTCAAGGCCAACCAGAACTTCCTGGCCCTGCAGGAGGAACTCAGCGCGACCGAAGGCCGGGTGGCCTACGCCCGGCAGTTCTACAACGACTCCGGTCCTGAGCTACAACAACAAGCTGCAGGCGTTCCCCACGGTGATCTTCGCCCGGATGATGAAGTTCGAGCGCCGCGAGTACTTCGAGACGGACGAAGCCTCCCGCGAGGTGCCCAAGGTCCAGTTCTGATTCATGTTCGAACTGATCCGAGCGAACAAGCGGCGTAGCGCCGCTCTCATCGTCGCCTTCGTGCTGGTGCTCACCCTGGTGGGCATGGCCTTCGGTTTCCTCATCGGGAACGGCATCGTGGGCACGGTCATCGCCTTGGTGGTGAGCGGCGGCATCGCCTTCGCGTCCTACTGGAAGGCCGACGCCATCGCCCTGGCCGCCAGCCGGGCCCACCCGGCCGACCCGCAGCAGTACCAGCGCCTGCACAACCTGGTGGAAGGGCTGTGCATCGCCAGCGGGCTGCCCAAGCCGCGGGTGTACATCATCGACGACCCGGCGCCCAACGCGTTCGCCACCGGGCGCGACCCGAAGCACGCAGCCATCGCCGTCACCTCCGGCCTGCTGGAGAAGATGAACCGGGTGGAACTGGAAGGTGTGGTGGCCCGAGCTGTCGCACATCAAGAACTACGACATCCTCGTCAGCACGCTGGCCGTCACGCTGGTGGGCGCAGTGGCCCTGCTCAACAACCTGGCCATCCGGATGATGTGGTGGAACGGCGAGCGCGAGCGGCGCGATGGCGACCACTGCGACGGCGGCAATCCGCTGGCGCTCATCGGCTTCGTGTTCCTCATCCTGTCGCCGATGTCGCGGCAAGGCCACGGGCGGCCGTCAGCCGGCGGCGGAGACACTGGCCGACGTCAGCGCCTGCCAGATGACCCGGTACCCGCCGGGCCTCATCTCCGCCCCTTTCGAAAGTTGAAGGCGGACACCACGGTCACGCACTCGGCCAGCGCGGCCACTGCCCACATGTGGATCGAGCAACCGATGTCGGGGGTGGCCGACCACGGAAAGCTCGGCATGTGGAACAGAATGTTCGACACCCACCCCCGCTCGAAGAGCGCATCGCACTCCTGAGAGAACTCTGATGACACGCCCCCAGGAAATCCCTCGCCGCCGCCCTCGCGGCGGCCTGCTCGTGCTCGCCGCCTGCAGCGGTGAGCACGTCCTCCGACGCCACCAGCACCACAGCCGGCGCCGCCGCCGCACCCGTGGCGTCGTCCACCGGCACCGCCCACCACGTGCCCGGCACGAGGCCGTCACCACCATGCCGGCCACCGACGCGCCTACCACCACGTTGCCCGCCGGCCCGGTGTACCCGCTCACCGGCCTTCCGGTCACCGACCCCGCCGCCGCGGCCCGCCCGGCGATGGTGGTGAAGATCGACAACAACAAGAACGCCCGGCCGCAGTCCGGCCTCAACGAGGCGGACATCGTGTTCGAAGAGATCGTGGAGGTGCAGACACGGTTCGCCGCTGTCTTCCACAGCCAGGGCTCGGACCCCGTGGGTCCCATCCGCTCCGGCCGTACCCAGGACGTGGACCTGCTCGGGTCGTTCAACAAGCCGCTGTTCGTGTGGAGCGGCGGCAACCCGGCGGTGACGGACATCATCGAAGCCAGCGACCTGGTGGAGTTGAAGCGCTGAAGAGCCGGGTGTGGAACGGCGAGGCTTCTCTGCTCGCGACCGCGACGCCCCGCACAACGAGTACGCCCAGACGTCCATGTTGTGGACGCTCGCTCCCGAGCGGGCCGCCGCCGCCGCAGTTCCAGTACCTGCCCCGCCGGCGTCGCCGTGGGCACCCCTTCCAACGGGTGTGGCGGTGAGATGGACGGGCTGAGCGTGGACTGGCGCTACGACCCCTTGAGTGGCCTGTATCTGCGCAACAGCGCCGGGTGCCGCACGGCGACACCCACAGCGGCCAGGTCTCCACCAATAACGTCATCGTGATGGAGGTGCAGTACCGCGCCAGCCAGGTGGACAGCCGCAGCCCCGAGGCCCAGACCATCGGCTCCGGCAGGGTGATGGTGTTCACCGGCGGCGTGATGGTCCAGGGCACCTGGAGCCGGGCCGACCGTCTGTCGCCGATCACCCTCACCGACGACGCCGGCAACCCGATCCTGCTGACCGCCGGCCGCACGTTCGTGGAACTGGCCCGCAGCGGCACGTTCTCCGCCGTCTGACCGATCCGGCCCCACCGCCGTCACGGCCCCAGCACGGACCGGAGCGCCCGGCACACCGGCCAGGCGGCATCGGACCAGTTGCCGATGACGGTCTGGGTGATGTCGGCGCCGGGGTCGTGCCACGTCCGGAACGAGACGCCGGCGTCGTACCCTTCGAGTCGGACGGCCGGCCCGTGGGGCGCGAGCCAGAGGCCGAGGCCGTACCGGTCACCGTCGGCGTCGGTGCTGCGGGCTTTCGTCATCGAGGCGACGCTGTCCTCCCGCAGCAGCGCTCCGCCGAACAGGGCGGTCCAGAGGCGGCGCACATCGCCCACCGTGGTGAACAACCCGCCGTCGCCCGTTCCGAGCAGGGGGAGATGGAGTGAATTGGTGGCCATGCCATCGGCGTGGAGGTAGCCCGTCGCAACGCCTTCCGGCAGCGCGTTGGCAGGGTGGAAGGTGGTGTCCCGGAGGCCTGCGGGCTCGCAGACCAGCGAGGTGACAAGGTCGCGGAAGCGGGTACCAGCGGCGCGCTGGGCGAGCACGGCGAGCACCGCGAAGCCGCCGTTGTTGTAGGCGAACGCGTCGCCCGGTGAGGTGACCTGGGCATGGCCGTCGAGCGTGGGGAGATAGGCCTCGACGTCGTCGTAGTGGTGCAGGGGTTCCGGCATCACATGGTCGGTGATCGATCCGAAGGTTGTCTCGTCCAGGTAGTCCCCGATCCCTGACCGGTGGGCCAGCAGATGCTCCACCGTCACCCCGTCGTCGATGAGCGGCAGGTCGGCACCGAGCACCGCTCGGGCCATCGTGTGGAGCGGGAGGACGCCGAGCTCGGCGAGGCGGAGGACGACGATGGCAGTGACGCCCTTGGCGCCGCTGACGGACGAGGCGTCACCGTCGTGAACAGCATGTGCCAGCGGCGGTCTGCCTCGCCGAACGCCCACTCGGTGCTCGCTCCCCAGGTCCACCCGCACCGCACCCCGAGAACCTGCTCGTTGTTGCTGCGGCGATCACGACCTGATCAGCTCGGCAACGTCGGTCGGCCCAGCGCTCATGCGCCGACGGTAGCTCAGCCCGCAGATGGCGCGCCGCCGCATCCCACCAGGAAGTGACGTGATATGTCGTCACTTCGGGTTGGGTTCTGGGTTGGGCTCAGGTTGGGATCGGGTTGGGCGGGAATCGACACTGCCGGGGGAGGGGTGGCAGCGGTACGCTGGGGAACCATGAGTGAGCAGTCGTCCGCGAAGCGCGCCACCGGCACGTACGAGGTCAAGCGTGGCCTCGCTGAGATGTTGAAGGGCGGCGTCATCATGGACGTCGTCACTCCCGACCAGGCCAAGATCGCCGAGGACAGCGGTGCCACCGCCGTGATGGCGCTGGAGCGTGTGCCGGCCGACATCCGCAAGGACGGCGGCGTGGCCCGGATGAGCGACCCGGAGATGATCGAGGGCATCAAGGCCGCGGTCACCATCCCGGTGATGGCCAAGGTGCGCATCGGCCACTTCGTGGAGGCCCAGATCCTCCAGGCGCTCGGCGTGGACTACATCGATGAGTCCGAGGTGCTCACCCCCGCCGACGAGACCCACCACATCGACAAGTTCGCGTTCACCGTGCCGTTCGTGTGCGGCGCCACCAACCTCGGGGAGGCGCTGCGGCGCATCAGCGAGGGCGCCTGCATGATCCGCTCCAAGGGCGAGGCCGGCACCGGCAACGTGGTGGAGGCCGTGCGCCACCTGCGCAACATCACCGGCGACATGCGCAAGATCACCCAGGCCGATTCCGCCGAGCTGTTCCAGTGGGCCAAGCAGTTGCAGGCCCCACTGCCGCTCGTGCAGGAGATCGCCGAGACCGGCTGGCTGCCCGTGCCGATGTTCTGCGCCGGCGGCATCGCCACGCCGGCCGACGCCGCGCTGGCCATGCAGCTGGGCGCGGAGGCCGTCTTCGTCGGCTCCGGGATCTTCAAGAGCGACGAGCCAGCCCGCCGGGCCCGCGCCATCGTGGAGGCCACCACCCACTTCCGCGACGCGGAGATCCTGGCCAAGGTCAGCCGTGGCCTCGGTGCGCCGATGACCGGGATCAACATGGACGAGATCAACCAGCGCTACGCCGAGCGCGGCTGGTGATCTGATGCCGTTCTCGTGCAACGCGGAGCCGCCAGGTGGGTGGGGTGCAGCCGGTCGTCGGCGTCCTCGCCCTGCAGGGCGCGTTCGCCGCGCATGAGCGCGCGCTCGCGCAGGTAGGCGTCACCACCCGCCAGGTCCGCGTCCCCGCCCAGCTCGACGGCCTGGATGGCCTGGTCATGCCCGGCGGGGAGAGCACCACCATGTTGCGGCTGCTGCACACCAGCGGCCTGTTCGAACCGCTGCACGCCATGCTGCGCGACGGCCTGCCGGTGTTCGGCACCTGCGCGGGCATGATCCTGCTGGCCGCCACGGTGCTGGACGGCCGGCCCGACCAACGCAGCTTCGCGATCGTGGACATCGCCGTGCGCCGCAACGGCTACGGCCGCCAGATCGACAGCTTCGAGACCGACCTCCACGTGGCAGGGGAGAACGCGCCGTTCCACGCCGTGTTCATCCGCGCCCCGAAGGTGGAGGCCATCGGCCCAGAGGTGGACGTGCTGGCGGAGCACGAGGGGGTGCCGGTGCTGGCCCGCCAGGGCGCGGCCATCGTCGCCTCGTTCCACCCCGAACTCACCGATGACGCACGACTGCACCGGCTGTTCGTGCACCAGACCGGAATCCGCAAGTAGGAGGGACACGGCCATGTCGGGCCATTCCAAGTGGGCAACCATCAAGCACAAGAAGGGCGCAGCGGACAAGGCTCGCGCCAAGGTCTTCAACAAGATCGCCCGCCAGTTGGAGGTGGCGGCGCGTGAGGGCGGGGCAGACCCGGCCTCCAACGCGTCGCTGCGCAACGTCATCCTGAAGGCCAAGGCCGCGCAGATGACCAACGACGCCATCGACCGTGCCGTGAAGCGCGGCGCCGGGGTCAACGACGGCG
Organism: Ilumatobacteraceae bacterium; assembly: GCA_041394605.1. Lineage (GTDB taxonomy): Bacteria > Actinomycetota > Acidimicrobiia > Acidimicrobiales > Ilumatobacteraceae > UBA668. Next base: position 211,996 of record JAWKHX010000008.1, on the reverse strand, counting down.
GCAACTACGAGAGCATCATGTACGAGGGCTATGCCCCCGGCGGCGTGGCGATGCTGATCGATGTGCTCACGGACAACCGCAACCGCACCAGCGCCGAAGTGCGCAACATCTTCAACAAGATGGGCGGGGCGATGGCCGAGCCCGGTGCCGTGGGCTGGCAGTTCAGCCGCAAGGGCGTCATCTACGTCACCGGCGGCGACGAGGACACGGTGATGATGGCGGCGCTGGAAGCCGGGGCCGAGGACATCACGGCAGACGGTGACGGATTCCGCGTCACCACCGACCCGTCGTCGGTCTACGAGGTGCGCGACGCACTGCAGGGGGCCGGCCTCACCATCGCCTCGGCCGAGAGCACGATGGTGTCCAGTGTCACGATCGAGGTCACTGACACCGACGATGCACGTAAGATCCTCCGCATCATGGATGCACTCGAGGACAACGACGACGTGCAGGACGTGTTCAGCAACTTCGACATCAGCGACGAGCTGATGGAGGCGGTCGGCGGGTGAGCATCTCCGTCGGCGACCAGGCCCCCGACTTCCGCCTGCCCGCCACGGGTGGCCGCGAGTTGTCGCTCAGCGACTTCCTCGGACGGCCGCTGGTGCTGGTGTTCTACCCCGGCGACGACACGCCGGTGTGCACCAAGCAGCTCAACAGCTACAACGACGACCTCGCCCAGTTCGAGGCGCTCAACGCCCAGGTGGTGGGCATCTCCGCCCAGAGCGTGGACAGCCACGAGCGCTTCGCCGGCAAGCACGGGTTGCAGTTCCCGCTGCTGGCAGACACGGACAAGGCGGTGGCCGCGGCCTACGGCACGCTGGGTCCGCTGGGGTTCCCTCGGCGCAGCGTGTTCATCATCGACGGCGAGGGCGTGGTGCGCTACGCCCACCGGGCCATCGCCGGCCTCACGTTCCGCCCCGTGTCCGAACTGGTGGACGTGCTGCTCAGCCTGCCCCACTGAGCACGCCGCTCACACAGGCGACGTCACCACACGGGTCGGTCAGCGCTCCGGTGATCAGGAAGGTCAGGGCGTGCAGCAGTACGCGGGGCTCTTGCGAACCTGCGCCGTGCGGATCCTGCCCGTAGTCGGGCTCGTTGGGCGGCAGGTTCACCGTGGGCGGGGCGGGTGTGCCGAAGTCCCACACCACCAGCAGGGCCTGAACCTCGCCGCTGAAGTCCGCCGCGGGGATGCCCCACTGCGGGTCCACGTCGGCGCTTCGTCCGGGTGCCAGTGACGGCTCGTCCACGCCGGCGCCGATGGTCCGGGCGAGGATCTCCGTACTGACGTTGGCCACCTGATGGTCGCCGAACGCCTGCACCAGCAACACCCGCTTGGCGGCGGTGCCCGTGTACGGGTCGGCGGTGAGATGCTGGGCGTAGCCGGCGTTCTCGCCGCGGTCCCACAACAGCTGGATGAGCTGCAGCGCCAGCACGCGGTCCACCGGGTCGGGGTAGGCCTCGTCGAACACGGTGGCGAACTGGGGCCAGTCGCTGGAGCGGGGCAGCAGGAGCGAGTAGCCGATCCCGGGCACGCCGAGTACCACGCGCTCCCACTCGTTGCTGATGGCGCTGGCCGCGCCACCGAGGATGCCGCCCTGGCTGTTGCCGACGAACTGGGTCCGGCCGTTGGCCACGAGGGGGCCACCGGCGGCGTCCTGGAACGCAGGGTCGGCGACGAAGCCGCCGGGTGCGTTGAGCAGCAGGCCGAGCATCTGCTGGTTGAGCAGGCCCTGCACCATCCGGTCGGCCTGCTCGGGGAAGCGGGACAGGTCGGCGAGGATGCCGAGCAGGTTGCCGATGTCGTCGCTGCTCATGCCGATCTCGTCCGTGGCGCAGGCCGCGGCCTGCCCGAGCGAGGCGGCAAAGGCCAGGGCGTCCACCTCCATCCGGTTGCCCATCAGGCCGTGGCCGTACACGATCGCCGGCACTGGCGCGGCGGGCGAGGCGGGGAGCACGCAGTGGAAGTCGGCGACGTAGTCCGGCTGGTCGGGGTTCCGCGTGGGCAGGCCGTCGTCGCCGAGCAGCAGGGTGCTGCCCGGGGCGCCGTCGCCCGTGAGGAAGTTGGGCGCGGCGAACGTGCCGTCCACCCGGCGCACGCCACCGTCGTCGGCGACGGTGGCGACGGTGAACGCCGGGGCTGCCCCGGCGAGCGCGGCGTACGCCTGGTCGCGCATGGCCAGCGCCCGGCCGGCCAGCGAGTCCGCGCTGGCGACGGTGAAGTCCCAGGCCAGGTACAGCCCGTCGGCGCTGACCCCGGCGGCGTCGAGGTCGGCGAGGATCTCGGCCACGTCCTCCCTGCGCTCGGGCGGCTCGGGCGTGTCCTCCAGCGCCGCCTCGAACGCGGTGGTGGCAGGGATGGCCGCGCCGGTGGTGTCCACCAGGTGACGCAGCGCCACCACGATGCGATGGCCTTCCGGCAGCGCTGCGGCAGGGTGCACCATGAGGAGTTGGTCGCCCCCGGGTGCCGGCGCATCCAGCTCGCCCCAGTGGGCCAGGCGTTCGCCAGCGGTGGTGTCCAGCAGGACCACGGGCGCATCGTCGGCGAGCGAGGCGCCGATGTCGGTGCTGGGGGCCACCCCGCTCGCGGTGGTGTCCAGCCCGGGCACCATCGCCAGCACGACGGACATCGGCGAGAACCCGTCGGCCCGGTTCTGGTCGGTGGTGTCGATCGGTGTGCCGTCGGCGTTGCGTGGGCTCGTGTCGGGCCGCAGGTGCAGGCGGCGGCCCGTAGGGGTGGTGGGGTCGGGGTCGGTGAACGCGTCGTTCGGCCACGGCAGCAGGCAGGCGCGCTCGTCGAACGGGTCGCAGGTGAGCGACGCGGGCAGAGGGCCGCGGGAGATCTCGTCGGTGATCGGCACCGTGGAGGTCGAGGCGGACGGCTCCCCTCCAGCGGTGGTGGGCGTGGCTGCGCCCTCGTCGCTGCAGGCAACCGGTGCGAGTGCGAGGATCGCCGTCAGCGCTGTTGCCGCCGGCCGGTGGCGCAGAGGTGCCCGGTGCGAACGCATCCGCTCACGTTGCCACACGCCGGTGCGTCAGCGCGGCGCGCGAGATCCACGCGGCGGCATCGCCCACCCGCTAGCCTCGTACGCGTGTTCGCTCGTGACGGTGCTGTCGTGCTAGGGATCGACCCTGGGCTCACCCGCTGCGGCTACGCCGTGCTGCGCACGGACGGCAACGCCGTACGGCCCGTGGCGCTGGGGGTCATCCGCACCCCGGCGTCGGCCGAACTGCCGCAGCGCCTTGCAGAACTGAAGGGTGAGCTGGTGGCGCTGCTGCAGCAGTACCGGCCGCACGCGGTGGCCGTGGAGCAGGTCTTCTTCCAGACCAACGTGCGCACGGCGATGAGCGTCGGGCAGGCCAGCGGGCTGGCCCTGGCGGAGGCCGCAGCCTTCGGGTGCGACGTGGTGCCAGTTCACCCCGAACCAGGTGAAGGACTCCGTGGCCGGGTGGGGCGGCGCCCCGAAGAGCAGGTGCAGAAGATGGTGCAGGCCCGCCTCGGGTTGTCCACCCCGCCCAAGCCGGCCAGGCGCCCCAGCCTGACACCGCCTGCCCGCCTGGCGCTCACCTGCTGGCCGCGCGCCGATGCGCCGGCGGGTGCGGCGGCGGTGGGGCGATGATCGGCTCGCTGCGTGGCACCGTGCTGGAGCGCACCGACGACGGGCAGGTGCTGCTGGAGGTCGGTGGGGTGGGCTACCTCGTCGCCGTCACCCCCCGTACCCTCGCCGAACTGGAACCCGGTTCTTCGGCGTTCCTCCACGTGCACCACCACATCCGGGAAGACGCCCAGACGCTGTTCGGCTTCCTTCATCGTGACGAGCGCACCACGTTCCAGGTGCTCATCGCCACCCACGGCATCGGCCCGGCGCTGGCGCTGGCCATCCTCGGCACGCACGGCCCCGGCGCGCTGGTGGACATCGTTGCGTCCAACGACCTCGGTGCGCTCACGCTGGTGCCCGGCGTGGGCAAGAAGACGGCAGAACGCCTGCTGGTGGAACTGCGCAACCGGCTCAGCCTTCCCATGCTGGACCCCGTGCCGGCAGGCGGTGGTCACGGCGCCTCCGTGGTGGGCGATGTGCGCGAGGCACTGGCCGGCCTGGGCTACGGCCCGGAAGAAATCCGCGACGTGCTGCGCGACCTGCCGGCCACCGGCGACGCTGCCGGCCTGCTGCGCGACGCCCTGAAGCTGCTGGGGGCCAAGCGTGCGTGATGAATTCCTCGACCCCGGCCCGGTGGACGACCGGGAGGAAGCCGACGAAGCGGGCCTGCGGCCACGCCGCCTTTCCGACTTCATCGGGCAACGTGAGCTGAAAGAGCACCTCACCATCGTGCTGGAGGCCGCCAAGCGGCGAGGCCAGGCAGCGGACCACCTGCTGCTGGCGGGCCCGCCCGGCCTGGGCAAGACCAGCATGGCCGGCATCGTCGCCGCCGAGATGGGCGTGCACCTGCACGTCACCAGCGGCCCGGCGCTGGAGCGCGCTGGCGACCTGGCCGCCATCCTCACCAAGCTGGAGGAAGGCGACGTCCTGTTCATCGACGAGATCCACCGCCTGTCCCGGGCCGTGGAGGAGATCCTCTACCCGGCCATGGAGGACTTCCAGCTGGACATCGTGGTGGGCAAGGGGCCGGCGGCGTCCAGCATCCGCCTGTCGCTGCCCCGTTTCACGCTGGTCGGTGCCACCACCCGCACGGGCATGATCACCGGCCCGTTGCGCGACCGCTTCGGCCTGGTGGCCCGGCTGGACTACTACGAGGACGACGAACTCGAGGCCATCGTCCGCCGTGCCGCCGGCATCCTCCATGTGCACATCGAGCCCGATGGGGCGTGGGAGATCGCCCGCCGGTCGCGTGGCACGCCGCGGATCGCCAACCGCCTGCTGCGCCGGGTGCGCGACTACGCGGAGGTGCGCGGCGACGGCACCATCAGCGAAGGTGTGGCGCGGGAGGGATTGAAGGTGTTCGGGGTGGACGAACGCGGCCTGGACAAGGTGGACCGCGCCATCCTGAACGCCATCTGCCGCCAGTTCCACGGTGGGCCGGTGGGGCTCAGCACGTTGGCCATCAGCGTGGGCGAGCAACCGGAAACCGTGGAGGACATGTACGAGCCGTTCCTCATCCAGCAGGGCCTGCTGGCGCGCACCCCGCGCGGCCGGGTGGCCATGCCGTCGGCCTACGCGCACCTGGGCATGGCCCCACCGGCGGCCGACCGGCCCCCGGCCCTGTTCGACTGAGGCCTGTGCTGGTGGGCGCCCCGCGCCACGGTGCCTCCTGTCAGGCGGGTAGATGCTCGGCGAGGAAGGCCATCGTCTTGGCCCACGCGGCCTTCGCTGCGGCCTCGTTGTAGAAGATCTCGCTCTCGTGATTGTCGAACGCGTGACCGGCATTCTCCACGTTGAGCACGAAGCCGTCGCGGCCGGCGATCGCCGCGCCGATGGCGTCCACTCCGTCGTTGGGGATGTAGGCGTCCTGGTTGCCGAAGTGGAACAGGGTGGGGCACCGGACCCCGTCGATCATCGCCAGCATCGACGGCACCCCGGAGCCGTAGTAGCTGACGCACACCGCCGGGTCGGCTGCAGACGCGACGCCCCAGGCGAGGGTGCCACCCAGGCAGAAGCCCATGACCCCCACGCGCTGCACGCCCGACAGCCGCTGGAGGTGCAGCAGGGCGGCGGCGCAGTCGCCGACTGCCGTGGCCGGGTCGAGCTGGCCCACCTTCTCCATGCTGGCGGTGAGGCCGTCCTGATCGTGGCCTGCCGCCCAGTGTGGGGCGAAGCGCCAGAACACGTCGGGCGCACCCACCAGGTAGCCGGCAGCAGCCAGGCGCTCGGCGACCGCCTCGATGTACGGCCCGACGCCGAAGATCTCCTGGATCAACAGGATGGCGGCGCGGGCCGGGCCGTCCGGGGTCCACATGAACATGTCCATACCCGTGCCGTCGGGGAAGGTGACCGTGTCGATACGTTCCGTACTCATCGGGCCATCGTGACACAGGTACCCGCCGCCCCGTAGCCTGAGCGCCGCATGAACGACACCGCCCGCCCCGACGACGACCTGCGCGACGAACTGCCCGAGGATCTCAACGTCGAGCACGCCGGCGTCTACCAGTTCCCGACAACAGCCGTCGTCGCCGTCCCGCCATGCTCCTGCGGTGATCGCCGCCGTGTGCCTGGTGCTGTGGCTGGCCAAGGGCGATTCGTCGGCCATCGTCAACCGTGGGTACCTGTGGGCCGCCATTCTGCTCGGGCTGGTGGCGCTGTTCTCGTTCACCTCCGGTTGGCGGATGCACGTGGACGAGCAGCAGGCGTTGGTGGCCGCCCAGGGTGCGGTGGGTTTCCCGGTTGGCCACGCCTCGGCCCAGCAGGTGTGGCGCGGGCTGCGCAGCCGGCCGACCTGGCGGGTGCTGGTGTACTCCGCTGAGGAACCGCCCCGCCGCCGCGGCCTGGTGCTGGTGGATGCCGTGGACGGCAGCGTCGTGGAGCACCTCGTGCAGGACAACCCCACCGAGGAGTGGGAGGACTGACGGGGTCGCCCGTCAGTTGCTGAACACCACCTCGCTCACCGCCACCACCTGGCGGTCGGCGCCCAGTACTACCAACTGCCACGCGGCGCGGGTGGTGTCCGGATGGTCGATGGTGGCTCGCGACGCGCTCATGTCGAACACCACCCGGGCGACGCGCGCCGGGTCCACCGGCCAGTGCTGCAGACCTGCTGCGGTGACCCGCACGAGCACGTACTGGGTGCCGTCGCCACCGCTGTAGGGCTGCCAGTTGAACACCAGGCGGTCGCCGATGCGCTGCACGCCGAGCGTGAAGCTGGGCGATGGGATGGTGGTGGACGGCGGGGGAGCGGTGGTAGGCATCGTTGTTGGAGGGCTGGTGGTGGACGGCGGAGGGGGCGCCTGAGTGGTCGGCACGCCGGACCCGGCAGCGCCGCCCGCGGGCACCGAGGTGGCGGGCGCCGTGGCGTCGGCCGTGGTGGTGGAAGTGGCCGACTCGATCGGGCCCACTGTGGTGGCGGTGACCGAGGGGGCAGCGGACCCGGGAGCGGAGCCGGCGGTCGTAGTGTCCGCGGCGTCGGAGACGGGCGTGGCCGGCTGGAGGGTTCCACTGCCGTCGCGCTGCAGGCCGACCGCCACGCCGGCGACGATCAGCACGGCCGCGGCTGCGGCCACGGCTGCCCACGGCACGGCGCGGCGGCCGCTCTGCTCGTCGAGGCGGGCGGCCATGGCCTGCACCCGGTCGGCCGGCAGCGGCGGCACGGGCCGTTGGCCGGCGCGTTGCAGGCGGTGTTCGAGGTCGTCGTTCATGAGGCGTGCCCCTTCTCCAGCCGCCGGCGGAGGGCGGCCAGGGCTCGGTGGGTGAGGACGGCGCAGTTGCCCGGTGTGACACCGAGGTGGGCGGCGACGTCGGCCATGTCCAGCCCGGCGATGAAGCGCAGTGACAGGACGGTGTTGTAGCGGTTGTTGAGGGTGTCCAGCGCGGCCAGCAACTCGCCGTCACCGTCACCATCCAGCACGACCTCGGCGGCCGGGTCGGCAGCATCGGTGCCGTCCCCGGCGGCCACGAGGTGCGGGATGGCGTGGTGGCGCGGGGCGTCCCGGCGGCGCCGGCGCCGGGCCTGGTCGATGACCTCGTTGGTGGCAATGCGGTAGAGCCAGGCGATGAAGCTGCCGCGGCCGGGGTCGTAGCGGTGCAGCGACCGCAGCGCACGCTCGAACGTGACGGCGGTGACGTCCTCCGCGTCGGCTGCCGACCCCGTGCGCCGGCGGGCGAATGCGTGGACCGCCTGGACGTGCCGCCGGTACAACTCGGCGAACGCATCACGGTCGTGACGCGCGAGATCGACGAGCGAGCGCTCGCCGATCTCGCTGAGGTCGTTCATGGCCCTCAGGTTGGCACCTCGAGGGGTGAGGACGACGGCGTCGTGCCGCGGTGCGGCTGCGTGGTGCAACGGCGGTGGGGGGCTCAGCGGCGCGGCCGGGCGAAGCGGATGACCACGGCCGGACTCTTGCCCACCACCTTGCCGGCGTCGTCGTAGGCCACCACGGCGAGGTGGATGGTCCACGTGCCGTTCGGCACCTCGAGGTCGAAGCTGCCCGCTCCGGCCGGGGTCTGGGTGGTCAGTTCGCGCCGCGGGCTGTTGTTGGCGATGCCCCAGAGGCTCAGTGTGGCTGCGGAGGCGCTACTCGGCGCACCCCACTCGCAGTGAACCGTCCGCTCGGCGGCACGGGCGCAGGCCAGGGTCAGCACCTCCGGCGGCGGGGTCTTGCCGGCGCCAGCGATGTTGCTGCGGGCCCGGGCATTGCCCTCGGGGCCGAGGATGATGAGGACATAGCCGTAGCGGGTGCCGAACTCGATGTCCGCGTCCACGTACCGGGTCACCGAGTGGTCGTCGGTCTCGAAGACCTTCACTCGCTCCAGCGCGCCGTCGGCGCCGGTGCCACGCCACAGTTCGACAGTGCCGTAGTCGGTGGCGGCGACACGCCACTGGCAGGCCGCCTGCAGCGAACCTTCCACCACGAGGGTCCGGCAGCCGAGGCGGGCGGCGACGGGGAGTGCGGGGGGCGCATCCTCGGCGTGGGCGCCCGGGGCGGCGAGGCCGAGGGTCAGCGCGGCCGCGGCGGTGGCGGCGGCCAGTCGGGTCAGACGGTTCATGATGCTCCTTGTCGGGGTCGTGTCGTGTCCGCTGACCGGTACTACGACGACCACCGCCGGGGCATTACACCCGGCGGCACGGAGCGTGGTGGCTCACTCGCCGTCGGCGAGAGCGGCGATGTGGCGCAGCAGGCGCCCGGCGTCCATCGCCAGCGTGCGCAACTCGTCGAGCACGCTGTCGTCCCAGTCCTCCGGGTGGCGGGCGGCGATGGCCTCGGCCACGTCCGCGGCGCCGCCGGACACACCCAGCAGGCGCGGCGCGGGCGATCGTGGCATCCAATTCGGTGCTGGCGAGGTGGGTGAGGTCGTCGGGGCTCTCGCCCTTGGCCTCCTGGAGGCGGCGGGGCAGCGAGCGGAAGGCGACGGCCAGGTCGGACGGCGAGGTGCTGCTCATGTGCCCATCGTCGCGCACGATCACCGGCTGGGGAACGGCGAGTAGGGGCCCATCCGGCGGAGTAGCCTTGGACCGATGTTCGACGGCAAGTTCCGCACCCCGGTGGACAAGGCGGTCAAGCCGTTGGGCAATGGCCTGCGGCGCACCGGGCTCACGCCGGACCACCTCACCGTCGTCGGTCTGCTGGTGGCCGTCGGCGCCGCCATCGCCATCGGGTTCGGCCAGTTGCGACTGGGCCTGGGGCTGGTCATCCTGGCCGCCCTGCCCGACCTGCTGGACGGGGCGCTCGCCAAGGCCAGCAACTCCTCCAGCCAGCGGGGCGCGTTCTTCGATTCCACCATCGACCGTTTCGCCGATGCCTTGCTGTTCGGCGGTGTGGCCTGGCACCTGGCGTCCACCGAGTCCGCCCACATGGCCATCCTTCCGTTCGGCGTCATGGCGCTCAGTTCGGTCATCAGCTACATGCGCGCCAAGGCCGAGTCCCTGGGGCTGGAGGCCAAGGGTGGGTTGATGGAGCGAGCGGAGCGGATCATCGCCCTGTGCGTGGGCCTGCTCATCCCGGTGCTGCTGATTCCGATTCTGTGGCTGATGCTGGCGCTCACCGCCATCACGGCGATCCAGCGGTTCGTGAAGGTCTGGAAGCAGGCCGCGGTCGCGCCGGTCACCGCGGCGCGCATCGAACTGCGCCGGGCCAAGCGGGAGAATCGCCGCGAAGAGCGTGTGCAGCGGCGGCGCACCCGCATCGCCCGGGCAACCCGCTCGACCCGCACGGCGCGTGCGGCTCGGCGCGACTGAGCCGCGGTTCCCCCGTGACTGACGCCGAGCCGGAACGCAGCAAGCTGCTGGACGCGGCGACGGTTGGCGCCTACCGGTTCGGGTCGCTGGCGTCGCGTCTCATGCCGTCGGCCGTGGCCCAGGCGGCGGCCTCGTCGCTGGGGTTCACGGCCAGCTTCGCCAGCCAGGCCCGGCGGGAGATGATCGCTCGCCACCTGCAGCGGGTGAATCCGAAGCTGCACGGCACGGCCTTGCGCCTGGCGGTGCAGCAGGCCTTCGACAGCTACGCCCGCTACTACATGGAGAGCTTCCGGCTGCCGTCGCTGAGCGCTCGCACCGTGGACCGGGCCTTCAGCACCGAGGGGTTCGAGCACATTCCCGCGGCGCTGGAGAAGGGCAATGGGTGCATCTTCGCCCTGCCCCACTTGGGCGGATGGGAGTGGGCCGGCCGGTGGATGACCGACCAGGGCTACAAGCTGACCGTGGTGGTGGAGGCGCTGCAGCCGCCCGAGCTGTTCGAGTGGTTCGCCGAGTTGCGCCAGAACCTGGGCATGACGGTGGTACCCACCGGGCCGAAGGCGGGCCCGGCGGTGCTGGCGGCGTTGCGGGCCAACGAGATCGTCTGCCTCCTGTGCGACCGCGACATCGACCGCCACGGCGTGGAGGTGGAGTTCTTCGGCGAGCGCACCACCCTGCCGGCCGGTCCGGCCACGATGGCGCTGCGCACTGGCGCGCCGGTTCTGCCCGTTGGGGTCTACTTCACCCAGCGCACCAACGGTCACCATGCCGTCGTCCGGCCGCCGCTGCCGCTCACCCGCCTCGGCGGCCTGCGGGACGACGTGTCGCGCATCACCCAGTTGCTGGCCCACGAGCTGGAGTTCCTCATCCGCCGCGCCCCCGAGCAGTGGCACCTGTTCCAGCCCAACTGGCCCAGCGACCCCGGCTACTGACCCAGTTGGAGTGTTTCCTGCTCGGAGGTGGACAGGAAATACGCCGACCGGGGCCGGTTCGGGGGTCGCTGGGGGCGGGGTAGGCTTGGAGCAATGTCGATCGAGCAGCGAGATGGCTACCGCCTCTGGGAAGGTGGCCCCGTCCCCAGGGGTGCGGACGGCATCACGCTCGGCTCTTTGGTCATTGTGAAGCACGGCAAGGCCACGCCGTACCTGCTGCGCCACGAACTGGTGCACGTGCGCCAGTGGCGCCGCTTCGGGGCGGTCGGTTTCGCCGCTCGCTACCTGGGCAGCTACGCGATGTGGCGGGTGCGGCGCAAGGGTCATCGTGGCGCCTACCTGCGCATCCCGCTGGAGATCGAGGCGGACTGGGTGGCCCGCCGCCAGCTTGCCACCGCGGTCCGCGACGACCTCACCGAGCGCATCGCATCCTGACCTCGTGAGCTGCTGAGCCCGCAGCGCCCGTCGCCCGCGCCGGGTTGCGATCCGTCCCGGGGCCGATATGTTCCGGCTTGCTTCCCCGCTGTGTCGTGGGCGTGCGCGCCCCCAACCCGAGGGAGGCTGTGGTGAGCGATCTGCCGGACCGTCCACCCCCGCGCCGCTCCGTGGCCGAGCAGTTGCAGCAGTGGGTGCACTGGGTCGGGGCGGGCCGGCTGGTCGCCGGTGCGCTGGCCGTGCTGGCCGTGCTGGCCGCCGGCTACTGGCTGGTGCGCCCGCCGGCGGCCACCACCGAATCGACCCTGCCGTACGCCGCCGGCGCCGGGGGTACCTCTGCGCCCACCACGGCGGTCACCGGGGGCACCGCACAGTCACCGACCTCCTCGCCCCCGGTGGCCGGCACCACGGAACCGCTGGCGATGGTCGTGGTGCATGTGGCCGGGGCGGTGCAGGCGCCCGGGGTGTACCGGCTGGCGGAGGGCAGCCGAGTGGTGAGACGGTGGCGGCCGCCGGGGGATGACGGGTGCCGCCGATGTGGACGTGGTGAACCTGGCAGCGCTGCTGCGCGACGGTGAGCGGGTGTACGTGCCGGAGGTGGGCGAGACCGTACCCGTGGTGGTCACCGGCGCCGGCGGCGGGGGAGGAGGCGAGGGGGAGGTGACACCGCCGTGGCGGCAGGGCCGGTGAACCTCAACACGGCCACGGCCGACGAGCTGGACGGCCTGCCCGGGGTGGGCCCTGCCACGGCCGCTGCCATCATCGCCCACCGCGACGCCCACGGACCGTTCGCCTCGGTGGACCAGTTGGCCGACGTGCGAGGTATCGGCCCGGCCAAGTTGGAGGCGCTGCGCGGGCTGGTGACGGTGTGACGCTGGCGCGGCTCAGAGCGCCGGACGGCCGAGCAGGAAATTGGCTGCCACCAGCGACAGGCCAACGCCCACCCACACGGCGGCCGCCAGCCACAGCCATTCCCGCCAGAAGTCGCGCCAGGTGGCAACTGGGCGGCGGGTGGCCCGGCGGGCGGCGATGGCGCCCAGCAGCAGCCACAGCACGGCGCTGCCCACGGCCGCCGCGGTGTACAGGCCGGCACCGGCCCGCAGCGGCACGCCGGCCACCAGCAACCCCGGTGCAGCCAGCACCGCGAGGGCGAAGCTGCCCACGCCCCGCATGGCGGACGTGCTGCCACGGTGCAGCAGCAGGCCCAGCCCACCCAGCACTGCCGCCGGCAGCACGCCGGCCAGCGGGCCGAGCGTGCGGATCCGGCCCCGGTAGGCGCGGGGGCCGGACGGCACCGGGCGGTGCGCGGTGAGCCCGGGGGCCTCGTGGTGGGCGCCATCCACCGGCCAGCCCGACGGGCCGGGTGAGGCGGGACGAGCCGCCGGGTGGCCGGGCCGGGCGGTGCGTGGCGCCACCGCCGGCTCCGGCGAGCGGGATGGCGCGGCCGCGGGTGAACCTACGGGCCGAGCGGTGGCCGACGACGCGCCGGAAGCCGCCGCATCGGCCGCTGCGACCACGGCCCAGGGGTCGACGTCGTCGCCCCAGGCATCGTCGGCGGGTCGCGGTTCCACGGCACGAGCGTACGGGGTGGGCGGCGCACGCGGGCGGCATGTCCCGGTCACCGATCTGCACGTGCTGGCCGGTGCGGCCACGGTGACGATCGCCGTCTGGCAGGGGTGGCGGGCGGTGGCAGTGGCGCTGATCGTGCTGTGGGCCGTGCGGGTGCCGTCCGTGGTGCTCTGCGCGGTGGGCGTGCTGACGCTGTTCGGTGCCTACCGCGGTGCGCAGGCATGGGCGCAGGCCGCGCCCCGGCACCTCGGGGCCTATCAGGGGTGGGTCGAACTGGCCTCGGACCCCACGCCGTTCGGCGGGGCGGTGCGGGTGACGGTGGAGATCGAGGGCGAGCGCTTCGACGCGTGGTGCTATGGCTCGGTGCGGCGGAAGCTGGTTGGCAGGGAGCAGGGCGACATGGTGCTGCTGGCGGGTACCCGGCGGCCGTCCCCTGCGGGCAGCGCCCGGCGCGACGCCGTGCGGCACGTGGTGGGTCGCCTGGAGGTCCACCTGGTGGCCGACATCGAAGAGGGTGGGGCGGTGGCCCGGGCCGGCAACCGGGTTCGCCGCCTGCTGCGCCAGGCGGCCGAGCGTCGCATGAGCCCCGAGGACGCAGCGCTGTTCACCGGCCTGGTCATCGGTGACGACGCCCGCCAGTCGCCGGCGATGATCACTGCGTTCCGCACGTCGGGCCTCTCGCATCTCACGGCGGTCTCCGGGCAGAACGTCGTGTTCCTCCTGGCCGCGGCCGGCCCCGTGCTGCGCCGATTGCGGCCGTGGCCGCGATGGGTGGCCACGGTGGCGCTGATCGGCTGGTTCATGTCGGTCACCCGCTTCGAGCCCTCGGTGCTGCGGGCTGGTGTCATGGCCATCTTCGCCTCGCTGGCCTTCGTCACCGGGCGCCAGGCCCGTCCGCCCCGGCTGGTCGGCCTGGCCGTGACGCTGCTGGTCCTGGTGGACCCGATGCTGGTGTGGTCCGTGGGCTTCTGGCTGTCGGTTGGGGCCACCCTCGGGGTGTGCGTGGTAGGGCCGTGGATCACCGTCCGCCTGCCGGTCCCTGCGTGGCTGGCGATGCCGGTGGGTGTCACGCTCGGCGCCCAGGCCGGGGTGGCGATACCCAGCGCGCTCGTGTTCGGCCGCCTGCCGCTGGTGTCGCTGGTGGCCAACCTGGTGGCGGTGCCGGTGGCGGGCTTCGTGATGCTCTACGGCATCCCGGCGGGGGTGCTGGCCGCCATCGTCCCGGCCCCGCTGGACGCGGTGGTGCTGTGGCCGGCCGAGGTGGGCACGCAGTGGGTGGCCCAGGTTGCCCGGGTGGGCGCCACTCTCGAACCGTCGCCGGGGTGGTCGCTGTTCGGGTGGGTGGTGGTGGCGGCGCTGCTGGCGGGCCTGGTCGTTCGTCACTCGCGTCAGGCCCGTCCTGGTGTGCCATCCTGAGAGCCGCCATGGCAGTCCACCTCATCACCGGCGACGACGAGTCGCTCGTCCTGTCCGCCATCAGCGAGCTCGTCAAGCGCCTGGTCGGCAGCGGCGACCGCACGATGATGGTGGACGACTTCGACGGCGACGAGTTCGAGATACGGGCCGTCGTGGACGCCGCCCAGACCCCTCCGTTCCTCACTGAGTCACGTGTCGTGGTGGCCAGGGGCGTCGGACGGTTCAACGCCGACGAGGTGGCCCCGCTGGTGGCCTACCTGGCAGACCCGCTGCCCACCACGGAACTGGTGCTGGTTGGCGGTGGTGGGCGGATGCCCAAGTCGCTCACGGATGCGGTGAAGAAGGCAGGCGGCACGGTCATCGAGACGGCCCCACCGAGCCGGGCCAAGGAACGCTCCGGCTGGTTCGAGGAGCAGGTCCGCCATGCCGGGCTGAAGCTGGACGCCCAGGCGCTGCAGTTGCTGGCAACCTGGCTGGGGGAGGACGCCGGCCGCCTGCAGGGCATCCTGGACACGCTGAAGGCCACCTACGGCAGCGGCACCACACTGCGCAGCGCCGATGTCACCCCGTTCCTCGGCGACGCCGGCGGCGTGCCCCCGTGGGACCTCACGGATGCCATCGATCGCGGCGAGACCACCCGGTCACTGCAGTTGCTGCAACGGATGATGAAGGCGGGGAGCGCCACCCGCTGCAGGTGATGTCGATCCTCCACGCCCACTTCAGCAAGATGCTGGCGCTGGACGGCAGCGGTGCCGCGACGAGGCGTCGGCAGCCGCGGCCATGGGTATCAAGCCCGGCTTCCCGGCACGCAAGGCGCTGGACCAGTACCGCAAGCTCGGTGGCACTGGCGTCACCCGGGCGGTGTCGCTGCTGGCCCAGGCCGACTTGGACCTGCGCGGCGCCAAGGACTGGCCGGAAGACCTGGTGATGGAGGTCCTGGTGGCCCGCCTCTCCCGCCTGGCAGGCAGCGCCCGCCGCTGAGCCCGGCGCCCCCGCCCCGCCGCCCCCGCCTTTACGTAAACGCTGTGAAGCTGTGACCTGGGGTGATCTGTCGCCACTCTTGACACCGACGCCGGGAGGCGCGGGCGGTCCTGATCTGTGCAAGAGCCCGGACGCGAAAGAGCCCGGGCGGCAGCCCGGGCCCTTCGAGATCGATCGCTGACGTCGCTCAGTCGGCGGCGTTGAGCTTCTTCATCAGGCGGCTCTTGCGGCGGGCGGCCTGGTTCTTGTGGATGACGCCCTTGGCGGCCGCCATGTCCAGCCGCTTCACGGCCATGCGCAGGGCCTCGTCGGCCTGCTCGGTGTCGGCCGCGTTGATGGCGGTCTTCACGCGGGTCTTCAGTTCGCTCCTCACGGCCTTGTTGCGCTCGGCGCGCTTGGCGTTGGTGAGATTGCGCTTCTTCTGGCTCTTGATGTTGGCCACGGCATGCCCTCTGGGTCCTCGAAACTGGCTGTGGAAGGCTAACAGCGAGGGCGCCGCGACCCCAACCTCCCGCTGTCGAAGCGCGCCCTGCCGGTAGGCTTGATCGACCCGCCATGGAACTCGACCGCATCCGCAACTTCTCGATCATCGCCCACATCGACCACGGCAAGAGCACCCTGTCGGATCGCATCCTGGAGCTCACCAAGGCTGTCGATGCCCGCGAGATGCGCGCCCAGTACCTGGACTCGATGGATCTGGAGCGGGAGCGGGGCATCACCATCAAGGCCCAGAACGTGCGGGTGGAGTGGAAGGGTCACACCCTGCACCTCATCGACACCCCCGGCCATGTGGACTTCGGGTACGAGGTCAGCCGCAGCTTGGCAGCCTGCGAGGGTGTGGTGCTGGTGGTGGATGCGGCCCAGGGCATCGAGGCCCAGACCCTGGCCAACTGCTACCTGGCGCTGGAGCACGACCTGGAGATCGTGGCCGCGCTCAACAAGATCGACCTCCCGGCGGCCGACCCGGACCGCTACGCGATGGAGATCGAGACGGTGCTCGGCATCCCGGCGGAGGACATCCTGCGGATCTCGGCCAAGACCGGCCAGGGCGTGGACGACCTGCTCGACGCCGTCATCGAGCGCATCCCGGCGCCGAAGGGCGACGCGGACGCGCCGCTGCAGGCACTGATCTTCGACAGCCAGTACGACCAGTACCGCGGTGTGGTCAGCAGCATCCGGGTGGTCAATGGCACGATGCACAGTGGTGACCGGCTGCTGTTCATGCAGGCCGGCACCCCGCAGGAGGCGCTGGAGATCGGCGTGCGCCGCCCCGTCACCACCCCGGTGAAGGAACTCGGCCCGGGCGAGGTCGGCTACCTCATCGCCGGCATCAAGGACGTCGGCCAGGCCCGCAGCGGCGAGACCGTCACCACCTTCAACCATGGCGCCACCACTGCGCTGGAGGGCTACCGCGACCCGAAGCCGATGGTGTTCTGCGGCCTGTTCCCGATCGACGGCGACGATTTCGAACTGCTGCGCGAGAGCCTGGAGAAGCTGAAGCTCAACGACGCCAGCATCACCTACGCCCCGGAGTCTTCCGGTGCGCTGGGCTTCGGGTTCCGCTGCGGCTTTCTCGGCCTGCTGCACATGGAGATCGTGAAGGAGCGCCTGGAGCGCGAGTTCAACCTGGCCCTCATCGCCACCGCCCCCAGCGTGGAGTACCGCGTGCACACCACCAAGGGCGAGATGATGCTGGTGGACAACCCGGCCGACCTGCCCAGCCCGCAGTCCACCGAGTTCATCGAGGAGCCCTACTTCCGGGTCAGCATCATCACCCCGAAGGACTACACGGGCACCCTGATGGACCTCTGCCAGAGCCGCCGCGGCGATCTGCAGAAGCTGGAGTACCTGTCGCCCGAGCGCGTGGAGTTGCACTACCTCATCCCGCTGGCCGAGGTGGTGGTGGACTTCTTCGACCAGATGAAGAGCCGCACCCAGGGCTACGCCAGCCTGGACTACGAGCTCAGCGGCTACCAGCGCAGCAACCTGGTCCGGGTGGACTTGCTGCTCAACGGCCAGGCCGCCGATGCGTTCAGCACTATCGTCCACCGCGACAAGGCCTTCGCCTACGGCTCGCGGATGTGCGAGAAGCTGAAGGAACTGATCCCGCGGCAGATGTTCGACGTGCCGATCCAGGCGGCCATCGGGGGCAAGATCATCGCCCGCGAGACCGTGAAGGCCAAGCGCAAGGACGTGCTGGCCAAGTGCTACGGCGGCGACATCACGCGAAAGCGCAAGCTGCTGGAGAAGCAGAAGGAAGGCAAGAAGAAGATGAAGTCGATCGGCCGCGTGGAAGTGCCCGGCGACGTCTTCATCTCGGCCCTGAAGCTGGACGACTAGGTCGATGTGGGCGCTCGTCACCGCCGGTGGAACCGAAGGTGACGGCGAGCGCCTGTGCGCCGGCGCCGGCAACCTGCCGAAGGTGCTGCTGCCCGTGGCCGGCCGGCCGATGGTCCAATGGGTGCTGGACGCCGTGGCCGGCACGCCGGCGGTACATGCGGTCATGGTGGCTGGGTTCGCCACGCCACCCGCCGACAGTGGTGGCGGCGGCCTGCACAGCCCGCTGCCGGTCCACTACCTGGCCGATGCCGGCGACCTCACTGCCAACCTGGTGGGAGGGATGCGCCAGATCGCCGGCCTGGACCCCTTGGCGGACTGGGTGCTGGTGGTGTCGGCCGATGTGCCCGCCGTGCAGCCTGCCCATCTGGAGTGGCTGGCCGAGCAGGTGAGCACGACGGCGCCGGGCACAGTGGACGCCTACTACGGCATCGTCCGCCGTCAGGTCATGGACGCCCGCTTCCCCGGTGCCGGCCGCACCTATGCCCGGCTCCGCGGTGTGGAGGCTTGTGGTGCGGACGTGCACGGGCTGCGGATGTCAGCCGTGCTCGGGCACGAGCGCACCTGGCAGCGGATGCTCGACGCCCGGAAGAACCGGTTTCGCCAGGCCCGATTGATCGGGTTCGGCACGCTGGTGCTGGGCGCACTGGGCCGGCTGACGTTGGCGGACATGGAGCAGCGGGCCAGCCGGGCCTTCGGTTTCCGGTGCCGGGTGCTGGAGTGGCCATGGGCCGAGACCGCGATGGACGCCGACAACCGCGAGCAGTACGAACTGCTGGACATCGACCTGCGCTCCCGCTGACCGCGGGCGCCCGGCCGTCACCCCTTGGCGTCTGCCCAACTGCGGACCACGCTGATGTCGGCGACGAACCGCACCCCGCTGGTGGGGTGCCACCGGTGCGCAGCCTCGGCCAGGCAGTCGCGCGTGAGGGCCACGGCATCGTCGGCCCGGTCCAGCGGCACGTGCAGCAGCAGTTCGTCGTGGAGGCACAGCACCACCTCCATGCCCATCTCGCCGCCGCGGGCGCGCACCGTCACCGCCCACATCTTGAACAGTTCGGCGGCCGCGCCCTGCACCATCGCGTTACGCGCGTACCGGCCGCGCCCGGCCGCCGCGGCCCGATGGTCCGCGGCCCCGTCGATGGAGTACATCCGCAGGCGTCGCCCGCCGAAGGTGCGCAGGGGCCGCCCCGCCTCTCCCGCAGCCGCGGCGTCGGCGAGGTAGCCGATGGCCGTGGGATACGCCGCCTGCATGCCGCGCAGCGCCTGCCCGGCGGTGCCGCTGGTCTGTCCGTACATGGCGGCGAGGACGGCCACCTTCGCCACCGCGCGCTCCACCCCGAGGCGCCGGGCGACCGGCAGGTACAGGTCGTCGTCCGCGGTGGCGGCGGTGAGCGCGGCATCGCCGCTGACGGCGGCCAGCACGCGCGGCTCGATCTGGCCGAGGTCGGCGCGGACGAACACGTGCCCCGGCTCGGCACACACCATCGGCCGCAGTTCGGCGGGCAGGTTGTGCAGTCCCGCCCCGGCAGTCATCCGGCCGGCGGCGCCGTCGCTGGCGGCCCACTCGCCGCGCAGCCGGCCGTCCTCCCCGACGTGTTGGGCCAACCAGCCGTAGCCGAACGTGGAGGCGATGCGATCGGCCTTCCGCCATCGCAACAGGTCGTCCACGATCGGGTGGTCGGCCCGCAGCGCCTCCAGCCGCCGGGCGCGGGTGTCGGGCACGTCGATGCCCGTGCGGCGCAGCAGGGTCTTCACGTCGGCCGGGTTGCGCAGGTCGATGCCGCTGCCGGGTGGTAGGTGGCGGAGCACCATGGCATCCAGGTCGGCGCGGGCCGCGGCGGCCGCGGCGTCGTCGACCGGCTGGGGCCCGATCGCGTCGTGCAGGAGGCGGGCGGCGATGGCCGGGTCCACCGGCAGGCCGTCGGCCTCCAACTCGCCACACAGGAGTTCGGCAGCCGACTCGGCGTGGGTGGTGGCCAACCACCTGCGCCGCTCCATGTCGGCGGGGGCCTCGGCCTCGATCATCACCCGCTGACGCAGGGCGACGTCCAGCGCCAACCCGGCCCAGGCCGCTGCTGCCTCGGGGCTGCGCCGCCATGCGCCGTCCACCCACTCCGGCCGGAGGAAGCCGTCGGGCTGGACGGGCACGTCCGGGTCGCCGCCGGTGGTGGCGATCGCCAGCAGATCCAGTTGGCCGAGCGTGGGGGCGGCGTGGTGGTCCAGCCCGTTGGCTGCGCACCACACTCGTTGGGGTTCTGCTCGCCAGCCGCCGTGCACCAGGCGGTGCGCCGCGGCGAGATGCCAGCACGTGGCCAAGCGCACGCCGCCGGCCACGAGCGCGCGAACGGTGCCCCCGTCCCACACCACCCAGCGGGGTCGCATCTCGAGGTCCACGGCCGCCAGCACCTCCGAACCGGTGACGGCAGTGATCCGGGCGCGCTTCGTGGCGAGCCCCAGCACGCCGTCCGCCACCGCCACCGCCACCAGGTCGCCCCGACCCGTACCGGCCTCGCGCAACGCCGCGGCCAGCCCGGCGGCGTCGGTGGCGGAGAGGTGCAGCACGACCGTCATTGTGGCCCGGCGCCGCGGTAGAAAGGCCCGGTGCGTGTCCCCGCGTCGCTCCGTTCCCTGCGGCACCGCAACGCACGGCTGTTCTTCGTGGGCCTGCTGGTCAGCAATGTCGGCACGTGGATGCAGATGACGGCGATGTCGCTGGTCGTCTACCAACTCACCGGCAACGGCACCGACATCGGCATCACCCTGTTCTGCCAGTTCCTGCCGATGCTGCTCCTTGGCAGTTGGGCCGGGGCCGTGGCCGACCGGCACGACAAGCGGCGGATGGCCATCATCACCCAGGCGCTGCAGGCGGCCCAGGCCCTGCTGCTGGGCGGGATGGTGCTGGCCGGGCAGGAGAGCCTGCCGCTCCTGTACGGGCTGTCGCTGGTGCTCGGTGTGGTGAACGCGTTCGACAACCCGGCCCGCCGCGGCTTCGTGATCGAACTGGTGGAGCCTGACGAGATCACCAATGCGATCTCGCTGAACACCGCCGTCATGACCGGGTCGCGGATCGTCGGCCCCGGCCTGGCTGCCATGTTGAAGGGCCCGCTGGGCGCCGGCTGGCTGTTCATGATCAACGGCATCTCATTCGCCGCGATCCTGGTGTCGCTGTTCGCCATCGACACCTCCACCTTGGCGCCTGCGCCCGTAGCGAAGCGCGGCGGCACCCCGGTGCGCGACGCCCTGCGCTACATCGGCCGCGACCGTCGCCTGCTGACGGTGTTCGTGGCGTTCACGTTGGTCGGCACGTTTGCGTTCAACTACTCGGTGTCGTTGGTGAAGCTCGCCGACGTGCGCTTCGGCTCGGAGACGCTGTTCGGCTGGCTGCTGGCCACCACCGGTTTCGGCAGCGTCATCGGCTCGCTGCTGACGGGTGCCCGCACCCGGGTCACCACGCGCTGGTTCTTCGGGCAGGGGTTGCTGCTCGGTGTGTCGGGCGTGTGCCTGGCGTGGGCACCGTCGGCGTTGGCGGCGCTGCTGCTGGCCGTGCCGGTGGGCATGGGCGGCGCAGCGTTCATCTCCGCCCAGAACGCCATCGTCCAGCAGGACTGCCCGCCGGACATGCGCGGCCGGCTGCTGGCGCTGGGCGCCGTGGCGTTCCTGGGCAGCACGCCCATCGGGGCGCCGATCACCGGCCTGATCGCCGACCATGTGGGCGCCGAGTGGAGCCTGGCGTACGGCAGCGTGGCGACGCTGGTGGTCTGCAGCGTGGGGTGGTGGCTACGCCTGCGCTACCGGCGCGGTGACGTTCCAGCCCACCAGCACCAGGCGACCACGGTGGAGGTTCACCACACTCACGCTGGCGGTGTCGTTCCACAGCCCGGCGGCGGTTGATGCCGGAAGGTCGATCAGGCGGGCGGTCAGCACCCGGCTGAGGTGCCCGTGGGTGAAGGCCACCACGGCGCGGCCGGTGGCCTCGCGGTGCAGGCGGGTGACGAAGCGGTCGCACCGGGTCACCACTTGGTGCGGGGTCTCGCCGCCGGGGCAGCCGGTGTGGAACAGGTCCCACTCCGGGTCGCGGGCCAGGATCTCGCTGGTGGTCAGGCCCTCGTAGTCGCCGTAGTCGTACTCCGCCAGGTCGTGGTCGGGCTCGGCGTGGCAGGCGGGCAGTGCAAGTTCGGCCGTGCGGTGGGCGCGCCGCAACGGGCTGGTGTAGACAAGCGGCTCGGCACCGGCCAGCCGTTCCAGGATCACCTGGCGGGCGGCCGTGGCCTGCGCCTCGCCCTCGGGCAGCAGGTCCAGGTCGGTGCGGCCGGTGTGCTGGCCCGATTGCGACCATGCCGTGGCCCCATGCCGCACCAGCAGGATGAGGGCCGGCGCGGTGCTGTCGGGAACAGGATGTGGCACGGTCCCACAGGGTAAGCGACACTCTGCGGTCATGGCGCGCCTGTCGATCATGTGGTTCCGGCGGGACCTCCGGCTCACCGACCTTCCGGCGCTCGCGGCTGCGGCGTCCACGGGCAAGGTGGTGCCGCTGTTCGTCGTCGACCCTGCGTTCGCCAACTCCGGCGCACCACGTCGGGCCTACATGGGCGCCGCGCTGCGGGCGCTGGACCACGCGCTCGACGGTGCCCTCGTGTACCGCCATGGCGACCCGGCCGTGGTGGTGCCGGCGCTGGCCGGCGAGGTGGGCGCGGAGCAGGTGTTCGTGTCGCGGGAGTACGGCCCCTACGGTCGCCGGCGCGACGCGGCGGTGGCCGCGGCTTTGGCCGGCAGCGGCCGCCGGCTGATCGGGGTCGGGTCGCCCTACGCCGTGCAGCCCGGCGACGTCCGCAAGGGCGACGGCACCCCGTACGCCGTGTTCACCCCGTTCTCGCGTGGGTGGCGGGCCGTGGGTTGGGACCACCCGAGGCCTGCGCCGCAGGTGGAATGGATGGGTGCACCCGACGTGGACTGCGACGGTCCACCGGCGCCCGTCGAGTGCCCAGTGGAGATCGGCGCGGTGGGGGAGGAGGCCGCGCTCGCCCGCTGGGATGCCTTCCTCGATGGCTCCGCCGAGCACTACAAGGAGCGGCGCGATCGGCCGGCCGTCGACGGCACCAGCCGGCTCTCGGCCGCGCTGCGGTGGGGCACGGTGCACCCCCGTCAACTGCTCGCCGATCTGACCATGCAGGAGGGCCACGAGGTGTTCGCCAACGAACTGGCCTGGCGCGAGTTCTACGCCGACGTTCTGTTCCATCGCCCCGACACGGCATGGCAGAACCTCAACCCGAAGATGGCTGCGATGCCGCTGGACACCGACGCCGATGCCCGCCGGCGATTCCATCGCTGGGCCTCCGGGCAGACAGGCTTCCCCTTCGTGGACGCCGGCATGCGCCAACTGCTGGCGACCGGGTGGATGCACAACCGGGTGCGCATGGTGGTGGCGAGCTTCCTGGTGAAGGACCTGCACCTGCCCTGGCAGTGGGGAGCCCGCCACTTCATGGCCCATCTGGTGGACGGCGACCTGGCCTCGAACAACCACGGCTGGCAATGGGCGGCCGGCACGGGCACCGACGCGGCGCCGTACTTCCGGGTGTTCAACCCCACCTCGCAGGGCGAGCGGTTCGACCCGGACGGCGAGTACGTGCGGCGCTGGGTACCCGAACTCGCCACCGTCGGCGGCCGGGCCGTGCACGCCCCGGGCCTGCAGCGGCCGGACGACTACCCGGCGCCGATGGTGGACCACGCCGTGGAACGGGAGGAAGCGCTCGCCCGGTACCGGCACGCGACGTCTGGCAGTCGATAGCCTTGAGTGCCAACGCCGTACCGACCGACTGAGGGGAGGGACACACCGATGCTCGACGATCGCAAGACCGCCATCTTGCGAGCTGTGGTCCAGGAGTACATCGCCACCGCCCAGCCCGTGGGGTCCACACATGTGGCCGACGCCCCGGGTGTGCGGGTCAGCTCCGCCACGGTGCGCAACGAGATGGCCGTGCTGGAGCAGGAGGGTTACCTCGTGCAGCCCCACACCTCGGCCGGCCGCATCCCCACGGACAAGGGGTACCGCTTCTTCGTCGACCACATGGCGGCGCCCGGCGTGCTGGACCGCGACGCGCAGACCCGCGTGGGCCAGTTCTTCGACACGGCGCATGGTCGCCTGGAGGAACTGTTGCACCGCACCAGCAACCTGCTCGCACAGGTCACCCACCATGCCGCTGTGGTGGTCGGCCCGAGGGTGGAGTCCGCCACGGTTCGGTCGGCACAGGTCGTGTCGCTGTCCGCCCGCCATGCCACGGTCGTGGTGGTGCTCTCCAACGGCAGCGTGGAGAACCAGACGTTCGAATCGGCCACCGACATCTCCGATCTGCGCTGCTCGGCGGCGTCCGCCCACCTGGCCGCCCACCTCGTGGGTCGCCCGCTGGACGACCTGGTGGAAGCCCCGCCCACCGGCGACGAGGCGGTGGACCAGATGTGTGCCGCGGCGGTCGCTGCCCTGCGGGACGTGCGGGCCGAGGAGCCCGTGTTCGTGGGAGGTGCCTCGGCCATGGCCAGCGCCTTCGACGCGGTGGACACCGTCCGCACGGTGCTGCACACGCTGGAGCAGCAGTACGTCATCGTGTCGCTGGTGCGCGACATCCTCGATCGCGGCCTGTCGGTGGCCATCGGCGCCGAGCACGGCCTCCAGCCACTGGCCTCCTGTTCCGTCATCGTCAAGCCCGTGGTGGTGGACGGCGAACAACTGGGCACCGTCGGCGTGCTCGGCCCCACGCGGATGGACTATCCGCAGGCCCTTGCTACCGTCGAGGTCGTGAGCGACCGGCTGGGGCGCCACCTCGGTGACGGGAGTGGGAATGGCTGACTACTACGAGCTGCTGGGTGTGCCCCGTACGGCCACGGCGGACGAGCTGAAGAAGGCCTACCGAAAGCTGGCTCGCGAGCTGCACCCGGACGCCAACCCCGGCGATGCCGCCGCGGAGGAGCGCTTCAAGCAGGTCGCCCGGGCCTACGAAGTGCTCAGCGACCCCGAGCAGCGCGCCCGCTACGACCGCTTCGGCGAGCGTGGCGTGGGCGGCGCCGGCCAGGGCCCCGGCGATGTGTTCGGCAGCGGCGGCCTGGGCGACCTGTTCGATGCCTTCTTCGGCGGTGGCGGGCCGTTCGGCGGCACCCGCGGGCCCTCCGGCCCGCCACGCGGGCAGGACATCGAGGTCGTGGCCGACGTGGCCTTCGAGCAGGCCGTGTTCGGCGCCACGGTGCCGATCAGCGTGCGCACCGCACTGCGCTGCGAGGACTGCGGCGGCAGCGGGGCGGGGGAGGGCACCAAGCCGGTCACCTGCTCGGACTGTGGCGGCCGCGGGCAGGTGCAGCGGGTGCGCCAGAGCCTGCTGGGCCAGATGGTCACCTCGTCGGCGTGCCCGCGGTGCAACGGCCTCGGTCAGATCATCGTGACGCCGTGCACCTCCTGCGGTGGCGACGGTCGCATCATCAGCGACAAGACCTATCAGGTGGACGTGCCGGCAGGTGTGGACACTGGCTCCACGCTGCGCCTCACCGGCCGCGGTGCGGTGGGGCCGCGCGGTGGCGGCACCGGCGACCTGTACGTGCACGTGCGGGTGGCGGCACACGATCGGTTCCGGCGCGAGGGTGACGACCTGGTCACCGATCTGCCCGTGGGCCTGGCCCAGGCGGCACTGGGGGCCAAGTTCACGCTGGCGACCCTGGACGGCGACGAGGAGATCCTCGTGCCGCCGGGTACCCAGCCCGGCCGCGAGTTCGTCCTCCGCCAGCGAGGTGTGCCGCGCCTGCAGGGCCGCGGCCGGGGCGACCTTCGCGTGCGCGTGCGCCTGGACGTGCCCACCAAGCTCAGCGACGGCGAGGCCGAGCTGCTGCGCCAGTACGCGGACGCCCGCGGCGAGGCAGTTCACCACGAGACCGGGTTGTTCGCCCGCATCAAGTCGGCGTTCCAGTGAACCCGGTGCTCCGCAGCAGTGCGGCGCACTTGTTCGTGGCCTCGCTGGATGCCCCCGAGCCCGACGACGGCGACGCCCACCACCTGTTCCGTGTGCTGCGGGTGCGCGACGGCGAGTCGGTGACGGTGAGCGATGGGGCCGGCCGCTGGCGTCCCACGGTCGTGCGTGCCGGCTCGCTGGAGGTGGCCGGCGACGTGGTGGCCGAGCCGGCGCCGGTGCGCTGCGAGGTGGCAGCCGCGATTCCGAAGGGCGATCGGCTGGAGTGGATGGTGCAGAAGCTCACCGAGGTGGGCGCCACCCGGATCGTGCTGGTCCACTTCGCCCGCAGCGTGGTGCGCTGGGACGCTGCCCGTGCGGCCCGCCAGATGGAGCGTCTGCAGCGGGTGGTGCGTGAGGCCGCATCGCAGAGCCGCCGCGTGTGGCTGCCGCTGGTGGAGGGGCCCGTGCCGGCCGCGGAGGTGCTGGCCGAGGCCGGTGCCGTGCTGTTGGAACCCGCCGGTGCGGACGGGCTTCGTGCCCACCTCGTGGTCGTCGGGCCGGAGGGAGGCTGCACGGCGGAGGAAGTGGCGGCGGCGCAGCGAACCGCCGGTCTTGGCCAGACGATCTTGAGAGTCGAGACGGCCGCCCTCGTCGCCGCGTCACGCGTGGTGGCGAACGCGCCGCTTTCGGCGGCAAGTTCTGCGCAGAGAGTGAAGTGACTTCACTCTGCGTTGATTCTTGCCGATAGATGTGC
The DNA here is from genome assembly GCA_041394605.1 of Ilumatobacteraceae bacterium. Taxonomy (GTDB): domain Bacteria; phylum Actinomycetota; class Acidimicrobiia; order Acidimicrobiales; family Ilumatobacteraceae; genus UBA668. Next base: position 185,804 of record JAWKHX010000008.1, on the reverse strand, counting down.
AAGGCTGTTTCCGACAGCCCCCACCGGAACAATCTTCCGTACCGAGAAGGTCCAACCATGCGTGAGTTCGACGACGATGTCACTTCCTCCCCGTACAGCAGGAAGGTCGGTGACCGTCTTCGTGTGATCCGCCGGCAGAAGCGGCTCTCCCTCCAGGAAGTGGAAGCCGAGTCCGCCGAGGAGTTCAAGGCATCCGTGCTCGGCGCCTACGAGCGCGGCGAGCGGGCCATCTCCGTGCCCCGCCTGGAGCGCCTGGCGAAGTTCTACAACGTGCCGGTGGATCAGCTGCTGCCGCGGGAGGACGTCACCGTCCCCACCGACACCGACGTCCAGCAGAACAAGAAGCTGGCGATCGACCTGCTGAAGCTCAGCCAGTTGGCCGGCCAGCCGTTCGAGATGCTCACCCGGTTCTTGAAGATGATCCAGGTGCAGCGCCAGGACTTCAACGGCAAGGTCATCACCGTGCGCGGCGACGACACCCGGGCCATCGCGGCGATGCTCGACGTGCCGGTGGACCAGGTGGGCCAGCGCCTCGACGCGCTGGACCTGCTGTACCGGCCCTGAGCCTCGGCGGCCGCCCGGCCGCTGCCCGCTAGCGTCGAGCCCGTGACCGTGCCGTTCGGCGTCTACCTGCACATCCCATTCTGTGCCCGACGCTGTGACTATTGCGCGTTCGCCACCTGGACCGACCGCCACCATCTGCAGGCCACCTACCTCGACGCGTTGGAGGCGGACATCCGCCGTTCGGCGCTGCCGCCGGTGACGAGTGTGTTCGTCGGCGGCGGTACGCCGACGCTGGTGGACCCCGCGGGCCTCGCTGCCGTGCTGGCGGCAATCCCCACGGTGGAGGGCGCAGAGGTCACCATCGAGTGCAATCCCGACGACGTGACGGTGGAGCACATGCGCATCTACCGAGCCGCTGGCGTCAGCCGGGTGAGCATCGGGGTGCAGTCGATGGTGCCGCGGGTGCTCGCCTCCCTCGGCCGCACACATGCCCCCGCCAACGTGGTGGCCGCGGTCGCGGCGGTGCGAGCTGCGGGCATCCCCACGTTCAACCTGGACCTCATCTACGGCGCTGCCGGTGAGCGGTTGGAGGACTGGCAGGCCACGCTGGCGGCCGCGCTGGCGCTGGAGCCGCCGCACATCTCCGCCTACGCCCTCACGGTGGAAGCCGGCACCCCGCTGGCGACGGACACTGCTCGCCACCCCGACGACGACGACCTGGCCGACAAGTACGAGGCGGCCGACGACGCACTCACCGCAGCCGGGCTGGCCAACTACGAGGTGTCCAACTGGGCGATGCCAGCGCACGAGTGCCGGCACAACGTCCTGTACTGGCAACAGGGCGACTACCTGGGTTTCGGGAGTGCCGCGCACAGTCACCGGGTGGGTCGGCGGTGGTGGAACCTGCGCACGCCGGAGCGGTACATCGCCGCGGTGATGGCGGGGGAGCCCACCGAGGCAGCGGGTGAGACGCTGGACGACGAGACCCGGCGGATCGAGGGGCTGCAACTGGCGTTGCGCATGCGCGACGGTGTGCCGCGCGGTGCGCTGGACGCCGACGGGTTGGATGACCTGGTGGTCGACGACGGGGAGCGGGTGCGGCTCACCCGGGCCGGCAGGCTTCTGGCCAGCGAGGTGTCGCTCCGCCTGCGTTGACTGGTAGATTCGTCACTCGCTGTACGGGCGTATAGCTCAGTTGGTTAGAGCGCCACCTTGACACGGTGGAGGTCTCCGGTTCGAGTCCGGCTACGCCCACCACAACCTGCGCAGTGTGTTCCGGGCGATGTCTCCCCAGTGTGAGCCGCTCCATTAGAGTGCTCGCACGTCCTTAGGAAGGAGTGCCGTGATGGAAGGCGGGGCAGCGCTCTACATCGTCATCTGGGTCGTGTGCGGGCTCATCGGCGGTGCCATCGGAAAGTCCAAGGGTCGCGGCGGGCAAGGCTTCGCGCTGGGCCTGATCCTCGGCCTGATCGGGATCATCATCATTGCCGTGCTGAAGCCCAAGCAGGACGTGCAACTTGGGGTGCCCGTCGCCGCCTACGGAGGCGGCGCGACGTCGCCCGCCGGCTGGTTCCCGGACCCGCATCGCCGCTACGAGATGCGGTACTGGGACGGCAGCCGTTGGACGGAGCACGTCACCTCGGGTGGCCGCCAGGCTTCGGACCCCGTGCCCGGCTGAACCTCAGCGGGAGGCGTCGCCGAAGCGGAAGTCGTGGGTCAGGTCGTCCAGCCGGGCCTTCAACGCTGGGTCGAGGCGGGTGTTCACCGCAGCCACGGCGTCGTCGAGTTGCTCCGGGCGTGAGGCGCCGACGATCGGGCTGGTCACCGCCGGGTGGGCCAGCACCCACTGCATCGCCAGCGTCGCCATCGACACGCCGGCGTCGGCGGCCAGCGGCCGCATGGCCTCCACGGTCGCGAACGCCCGCTCGTTCCAGTACCGCTCGCGGTACCGGTCGCCCTGCGTGCCGGGCTCGAATCGGGTGCCGGCGGCGGTGGAGTCGGCGGCGTGCTTGCCGCTGAGGAACCCGCCGGCCAACGGGTTGTACGGGATCACCGCCACGCCTTCCTCGGCGCACAATGGCAGCAACTCGCGCTCGAACTCGCGGAACAGCAGGTTGTACCGGGGCTGGATGCAGTCGAACCTCGCTGTGCCCAGCACCTCGGCCCGGCCCAGTGAGCGGGCCAGTTGGTAGGCGAGCACGTTGCTGCAGCCGACGTAGCGCACCTTGCCACTTCGAACCAGGTCGTCCATGGCTCCGAGGGTCTCGTCGATCGGCGTGCGCGGGTCCCACGAGTGCACTTGGTACAGATCGATGTGGTCGGTCTGCAGACGCTGCAGCGAACCCTCTACGGAGCGCATGATGTTGTGCCGCGAGTTGCCGCCCTCCCACGGGCGGTAGCCGCTGGGGAAGAAGCACTTGGTGGCGATCAGCACGTCGCGGCGCCGGTGCTTCATCCACTCGCCGATCACCCGCTCCGTGTCGCCTGCGCCGTCAGGGTAGGTGGAAACCGGGTACATGTCGGCGGTGTCGAACATGGTGATGCCGGCGTCCACCGCGGCGTCCATGATGGCGAACGACGTGGCACGGTCGCACTGGCCGGCGAACGTCATCGTGCCGAGAGTGAGGCGGGGGACCTGGAGGCCGGTGCGGCCGAACGAGGTGTACTGCACAAGGGCCGACCGTACCGCGCCCGCGGGCGCGTCAGGCCGATTGGCCCACCAGCGGGTGGTCGGCCAGCCAGGCGGCGACGTCGTCGAGCAGCACGTACGCGTCCGCAGGCGCGCCGCCCGCCAGCCGCAGTGTCACGCCGCCGGCACGGACCGAACCGTCGCCCGGAGGTGCCAGCGCGTACGTGACCTCGAGCGGCACGTCGACCCCGTTCACCCGCAGCACGGCGGCGCCGTCCGCCTCCACCCCGACAGGCAGGCCCGAGCCGCGCAGCGCGATCACGAGGGCATCGCCGGCGGGCAGGACTGGTGTGGTGCCGTCGTTCGGGCGACCGGGGATGAACGTGCCCACGGGCCCTTCGCCGGCAGCAAGGTCGGCAGCGGCCGCCATCGCCATGCGGCCGAACCAGTCGTCCAACTCTGCCGAGGTCGGGGCGCAGCGGGTGGTGGCCCGGGAGTCCAGCGCGTGCGGCACGAAGGCGGCGTGCACTGCCACGCCACCGATGTTGTCCACGCGGATCTCGCCACCCAACGGACCGGTGGCGGCCGATGGCGGCGTCGTGGTGATCTGCACCCCGTCGTTGGCGATGGGTGTGCCCACCCAGACGAACAGGGTGCCGTCCACATGGTCGCGGACATACGACGAGCCGTCGGGCACGAAGTCCATGCCACTCACCGCCAGCGCGCCGTCGAGCCACTCGGTGGAGCCGCTCATGCCGCTGACGTCGGCGGCACGCGGGCCGGGCGATGCGGCGTCACAGTCGAGCGGCCAGCGGAACCCAGTCGTGGCGTTGACCGGCACGGTGGTGACCGTGCGGAACCGGACCTCGATGGTGACGTCGTGACCCAGTTCGGTGGTGACGGCGTCGGCGAGGGAGCCCATCTCCGTGGGCGCGGTGGGACCTTCGACCACCACGAGGTACTGGTCGGTGCCGATCTCGTCGAGGGCCGCCACTGTGAGGCCGCGCTCTGCAGCCCACGTGCGGGCGACGGCGGCGACCGTGCTGCCGTCCGCGATCGGCGCCGCCGGCGGCACCACCACCGTGACCTCGATCTCGGCCGGCACCGTGAAACCGAACCGGCTGGCCAGCAGGGCTTCCAGATCGGCGAGGTCCGGCGGGTTGGACGGGCCGGTGACGTGGAGGTGGACGGACAACTCGTCGAGCGTGACCTCCGTGTCGAACAGCGACGGGTCCAGGCCGCCGTCGGCGAGCCAACTCTGGACCACGGGTGCGACCTTGTCCGGGGTGAGCGAGGAGAGGCCGTTGCGGGCCTCCAACGTGGAGCGCTGCAGCCACTGCACCTCCACCTCGGTGGCGGCGCCGAGCACACCGGACAGTTGGCGTGCGAGACTCGACGGGTCGGGAGGGACCTGCGGGCCGGTGACCACCACGACCACATGGTCGCCCTTCACGTCCAGGCTGGTGAGTTCCAGGCCGGTGCCCGTGAGCCACGAGTCGGTGAGGCGGCGAGCCTTGGCCACGTCCTCCGCCCGCTGCGCGGCATCCAGCGTACGGCCGGCGAGCAGCAGCGCCAGGCCACCCACCACCAGCGCAGCGACGGCAACGTAGGCGAGCATGCCGAGGCGTAGCCGGGTGGCCGGTACGAAACCGGTGAGGGGGAAGACCACCAACCCGGCCAGGACGATGGCCGACAGGTTGGTGAAGAACAGCAGCAGAGCACCCTGGGCCAGCCCCATCTCGCCGGCCTGCAACGCCACGCCCACCGCGGCCAGCGGTGGGACCAGGGCAACCGCAACTGCCACGCCGGCCAGCGAGGCGGACACGTTGGGGCGGACGGTGGCGTAGGCACCTGCCAACCCGGCCGCCAGCGCCACCACCATGTCCGTGGCGCCGGGGGAGGTGCGGGCCAGCACCTCGGCGGTGAGGCCCGAGCCGGGAACGAAGCTGGTGAGCAGGTAGGCGAGTGCCACCGAGCCGGCGGCAGCCACGAGGACCAGCAGCATGGTGCGGGCCGCCCGGGCGATCCAGCCCATGGACAGTGAGGCGGCGACGCCCATGATCGGGCTCATCAGTGGGGCCACCAGCATGGCGCCGATCACCACCGCCGCGGAGTCCGTCACCAGCCCCATCACGGCGATCGTGACGGCCAGGATCTGCAGCACGGCGAAGCGCCACAGCGAGGCCTTCGTCTGGCGGAGGGCCACGGCGTCCAGCACGGCCCGCCGCTCTTCCGGGCTGATCCGCCACCGCAGGAATCGGCTGACCAGCGGCCCGTGTTCTTCCACCGCCATCGCCTCACCGTACCCTGGGCGACCTATGCCCATCCTGCTGTCGTTGGCATCCGCGGTCGTCTACGGCGTGGGGGACTGGTTCGGTGGTCGCGCCGCCCGCCGTCAGTCGGCGATCATCGTCGCCGGGGTGGGGCAGGTGGTCAGCCTGATCCTCGTGCTCGCGGGGGTGCTCATCATCGGCTCGCCGGTGCCCTCCACGGCGACATGGGTGTGGGGTGCGGGCGCAGGCATGGTGGGTGCGCTCGGCATCGCTGGGCTGTACCACGGCTTCGCCAACGGCGACGTCACGGTGGTTGCGCCGCTGAGCGCAGTGGTGGGCACGGTGGTGCCCGTGATCGGCGCCCTGATCATTGGCGAGCGACCGACCGCCCTGGCCTACAGCGGGATCGCCCTGGCGGTGGTGGCGATCGCGTTGGTCAGCGGCGCGCTCGGTACGCACACGCACAACACCCCACCGCGGATCGTCGCGCTGGCGATCGGCGTGGGTGCCTGCTTCGGGCTGCTGTTCATCGCGCTGGAACGCACGGACGCCAACTCGGGCATGTGGCCGCTGGTGGCGGCACGACTGGCGTCGGTGCCGATGCTGGTGCTGCTGGCACTGGGGTCGGGCGCCCGCCCGGTGGCCCACCGGGCGTCGATCGTGACGTCGATGGGCGTTGGGGTGGTGGACATGGCCGCCAACGTGCTGTACCTGGAGGCGGTGCGCCGGGGTGAGCTGAGCATCGTGTCCGTGGTGGCCTCGCTGTACCCGGCCAGCACCGTGGCGCTGGCGTTCGGCGTGGACCGGGAGCGCATCGGGCGGTGGCAGGCGCTCGGCCTGGCGCTGGCCGTGGCGGCGCTGGTGATGGTGTCGGTCAGCCGGTCGTAGCGGGGCCGTTGCGGTCCACCACGGCCTGGCTCTCGCGGGCGGCGGCAGCGAAGATGCCCTTGCTCATCAGGCTGGACTCGCTCTTGCGGCGCTCGAGGTAGATCGCGGCGCGGCCCTCGTGGATGGCCGGGTCGTCCGGGGCGGCCCACCCGGCCAGGTCGGCGAGGTGGCAGGCGAGGCGCTGATCGTTGGCGCCCATCGCCTGCTCCGCCCGGCGCAGCAGCACGTCCGCGCCGCCGGCCAGATCGGCGATGGCTGCCGCCAGGTGGGCGTCGGGGGAGGGCTTCAGCCGGCTGGCGGCACCGTCCCACCATCCTCCGAACTGGCGCCACACGCCACGCACCACGAACTCCGGCTCGTCGTACAGGGGCCGCAGGTACGGCTTGGCCAGCGTGTCCGCCGGCACCTTCACCGTGTGGACGATGGTGTCCAGCGTGGCGCCGGCATTCATCATCGCCACCACGTCGGCCACCAGGTTCTCCAGCGCGGTAGCCACGTCGTCGAGGACGTGGGTGATTCGCTCCCGCCCGGCGATCGGCAGGCCGTGGGCGGGCAGCAGGAGTTCGGGCTCCTTGGCGATCATCGCCCTCAGCGCAGCGGCCCACTCGATGGGGTAGCGCTGCACCTTCTGCGGGTTGCCGGCGTTGGGGAAGTTCCAGATCAGGAAGTCGCCGGTCGTGAGCGCCTTGTGGGCGGGCAACCAGCCCCACAGGTGGTCGTCGGTCTCGCCGCGGGCATGGTGCAGTTCCATCTGCAGGCCGCCCACGTCGATCGTGTCGTGGTCGCCCACCACATGGTCCGGGCGCATGGTGGTGGCGGGCAGGAAGCGGCGGGCGCTGGGGTTGGCCTTCACGTTCACCCCGCCACCGGTGTCGCCGACGTTGAGGTTCAGGTCGCCGCTGACACCACCGAACTGGCGCATGTTGATGATCAGGTTCCAGTTGTTGGTGTAGTCGTAGCGGTCCAGCCGGGTGGCGACGGCCTGGTGGCCCACCACGGTGGGGCCGTCGTCGCGGAAGAACGTGCTGCCACCCACATGGTCGGCGTGGCCGTGGGTGTAGACGAGGTGGCTCACCCGGTCGGCGGACCAGCCGCGCAGCGCATCGCGCACCTGCTGGCCGGTCTGCACGCCGGAGGCGTCGAAGCACACCAGCCCGTCGCCCGTCTGCACGGCGACGCAATGGCTGAAGCTCTCCACCATCGCCACCCCGTCGGCGATCTCGCTGAGTTCGTTGGTGACCCGGTTGACGGGCTGGTCCACGAGCCCGCTGTCGATGATGCGGGCGGAGAGTTCGAGCAGGTCTGCCATTCCCCGGACCGTACTCCCGCCCCGTCGGCAAGTTGGCGTTGAGGTGCGGTCCTACCGCCACTCACCGCCAACTTGGGGATCGCTTCCTCCAAGTTGGCGTTCAGGTGCGGTCCTACCGCATGTCACCGCCAACTTGGAGATTGGAGAGAGGGGTCAGCGGGGTTCGCGGGGGAGGCCCAGCACGCGCTCGCCGAGGATGTTGCGCATCACGTTCGACGTGCCGCCCATGATCGTGTAGCCCGGTGCGTATGCCAGGCCACGGGTGACGTCGTCCCACAGCATCGCGCTGGCACCGAAGCTGCGGGCCACGAAGTCCGCCACGCGCTGCTCGTGCTCCGTGCAGAAGCACTTGGTGGCGGCGCTGAACCCGGCCGGTGCCTGCTTCAGCACCTCGCGCACCACGAGGATCCGGCCGATGCGATGCTCGGCCTCCAGGCGGGCCATCTCGTCGCGCACACGGGGGTCCGACGTGTCGGCACGCTCTGCAGCCATCCGGTACAGCGCCCAGTTGCTGACCAGCCGGTCGATGCCGCCGCGCTCGTGCTCCAGTTGGCGCATGGTCTGCTTGAACGCCGCGCCTTCCACGCCCACCAGGTTCTCCGCCGGCACCTGCACGTCGGTGAAGAACACCTCGCAGAAGTGGCGGTTGGTGGTCATGTCCTTGATCTCGCGGACCTCGATGCCGGGGGAGTCCATCGGCACGATGATCTCGCTGATGCCGGCGTGGGGCGGCCCCTCCTGGCGGGTGCGGCAAATGAGGTAGCAGTAGTCGGCGACGGCGCCGAAGCTGGTCCAGATCTTCTGGCCGTTGATCCGCCAGTGGTCGCCCTCCAGCACGGCCGAGGTCTTCAGGCTGGCGAGGTCGCTGCCGGAGTCCGGCTCGCTCATGCCGATGCACCAGGTGGTCTCGCCGGCGACGATGCCGGGCAGGAAGGCGGCCTGCTGATCCGCGGTGCCGTAGGTGAGCAGCGCCGGGCCCATCTGCCGGTCGGCGAACCACGACGCGCCGATCGGGGCGCCGGCCTTGATCAGTTCCTCGCCGACGATCAGCCGGTCCAGCGGGGGCTGCTGCGCACCGCTGTACGGGTTGTCCGGCCAGGCCATGCCGATCCAGCGGTGGGCGGCGAGCTCCTTGGAGAACTCCTTGGAGTAGCCGTTGATCCACGAGTCGTTGGCGCGGCCGTACCTGGCGACGGCGTCGGCGGCCACCGAGGCCGCCTTCTCACGCAGGGCCTGCTGTTCCGGAGTCCACGAGAAGTCCATCGCTCCCGATGCTAGGGCGAGGCTTGGCACGGCGCCCTGGTCTGCCGCTAAGGTGTACAAGTCCGATACAAGTTCCCGATGCAAGCTCGAGGAGTGCTCCGCAATGGCGAAGATCGTCTACACCCACACCGACGAGGCCCCGCTGCTGGCCACCTATTCGTTCCTGCCCATCATCCAGGCGTACGCCGGCGTGTGCGGGGTGGACGTGGAGACGCGGGACATCTCGCTCGCCGGCCGCATCCTTGCCCTGTTCCCCGATCACCTCACCGACGCCCAGCGGGTGCCCGACGCGCTGGCCGAACTTGGCCAGTGGGCGCTCGATCCGTCGGCCAACATCATCAAGCTGCCGAACATCAGCGCCTCCATGCCGCAGCTGAAGGCGGCGATCAAGGAACTGCAGGGCAAGGGCTATGCGCTGCCCGACTACCCGGACGACCCTGCCACCGACGCCGACCGCGACGTGAAGGCCCGCTACGACAAGGTGAAGGGCAGCGCGGTCAACCCAGTGCTGCGCGAAGGCAACTCGGACCGCCGCGCGCCAGCGTCGGTGAAGGCCTACGCCCGCAAGCACCCGCACTCGATGGGCGCCTGGTCTGCCGACTCCAAGACGCACGTCGCCTCGATGAGCGGCGGCGACTTCTTCGGCAACGAGCAGTCGGTCACGGTGCCCGAGGCCACCGACGTGCGCATCGAGCACGTGGGCGCCGACGGGGCCGTCACGGTGCTGAAGGCCAGCACGAAGCTGAAGGCCGGCGAGATCATCGACGGCACGTACATGAGCCGCAAGGCGCTCGTGAAGTTCTACGAGGACGAGGTGGCCAAGGCCCGCGAAGAGGGCGTGCTGCTGTCGCTGCACCTCAAGGCCACGATGATGAAGGTGTCGGACCCCATCCTGTTCGGCCACGCGGTGAAGGTGTACTTCGCCGACATGTTCGCCCAGTACGGCGAGGCGCTGGCCGCGGTGGGCGCCGATCCCAACAACGGTCTCGGCGCGGTCATCGAGGCCGCGGGCAAGCTGCCGGCCGACCAGCGCGACGCGGTGCTGGCCGCCATCGAGGCCGCCTACGCCAAGGGCCCCGATCTGGCGATGGTGGACTCCGACAAGGGCATCACCAACCTGCATGTGCCGAGCGACGTCATCGTCGACGCGTCGATGCCGGCCATGATCCGCACCTCGGGCCACATGTGGAACAAGGCGGGCGCCGAGCAGGACACGAAGGCGCTCATCCCCGACCGCAGCTACGCGGGCATCTACAGCGCCGTCATCGAGGACTGCAAGGCCCACGGCGCGTTCGACCCCACCACGATGGGCTCGGTGCCCAACGTGGGCCTGATGGCCCAGGCGGCGGAGGAGTACGGCTCGCACGACAAGACCTTCGAGGTGCCCTCCGACGGCACCGTGCGCGTGCTGGACAGCGCCGGCACGGTGCTGCTGGAGCAGGCCGTGGAGGCCGGCGACATCTGGCGCATGTGCCAGACCAAGGACGCCGCCGTGCAGGACTGGGTGAAGCTGGCGGTCACCCGCGCCCGCGCCACCGGCGACCCCATCGTGTTCTGGTTGGACGAGGCCCGCCCGCACGACGCATCGCTGCTGGTGAAGGTGCGCCAGTACCTGCCCCAGCACGACCTCGCCGGGTTGCAGATCGAGACGATGGCTCCCGAGGCCGCGTGCCGATTCTCCCTCGGTCGCATCCGCCAGGGCCTGAACACGATCTCGGTCACCGGCAACGTGCTGCGCGACTACCTGACGGACCTGTTCCCGATCATGGAGCTGGGCACCAGCGCCAAGATGCTGTCGATCGTGCCGCTGATGGCCGGCGGCGGCCTGTTCGAGACGGGCGCGGGCGGCTCGGCCCCCAAGCATGTGCAGCAGTTGGTGAAGGAGAACTACCTGCGGTGGGACTCGCTCGGCGAGTTCCTCGCGCTGGCCGCGTCCTTCGAGCAGCTGGCTGCGTTCGCCGGCAACAAGGGCGCCCAGGTGCTGGCGGACACGCTGGACAAGGCAACCGGCTCGCTGCTGGAGAACGAGAAGTCGCCCGCTCGCAAGGTCGGCCAGCTCGACAACCGCGGCAGCCACTTCTACATCGCCCTCTACTGGGCGCAGGAGCTGGCTGCGCAGACCGCCGACCCGGCCCTGGCGGCCAAGTTCGCCCCGCTGGCCGCACGGCTCGCGGCCGACGAGGCCACCATCGTCGCGGAGCTCACTGCCGTGCAGGGGCAGCCGGCCGACATCGGTGGCTACTACGCCCCGGACGCGGCGAAGACCACGGCGGTCATGCGCCCGAGCACCACGTTCAACGCCGCGCTGGCCACCCTGGTCTGAGGCGCGGGCTCAGCCGTCGGCCGCGAGGTCGGCGGCGTAGCCCTCCTTCAGTGCGCCGCGCACGCCGTCGGCGTCGATCGTGAACTGGCAGGCCAGGATCTCCGCACCGTCGGGGGTCTCGGCCAGCTCGGCCCAGACCGCGGGGTCCCACATGCCGCCGCGCATGAAGGCTTTGGCGCAGTGGACGTAGGTGCTCTCGACGCGGACCACGATCGCCGTCAACGGCGCCTTCGGCAGCTGGAACCCGCCGAGCACGTCGGGGTCGGTCGTGACCCAGGCCGCGCCGTTGACCCTCACCGTCTCGCCCTTGCCGGGCATCACGAACAGCAACCCGGCCCGGCCGGTGCGCACCACGTTCTGCAGGGTGTCCAGGCGGTTGTTGCCGTTGAGGTCGGCGAGGGCGATGTGCTGTGCGTCCAGCACCCGGACGAAGCCGCTCGGCCCGCCGCGCGGCGAGGCGTCGGCGTTGCCGTCCTCGTCGAACGTGGCGACGACGGCGAAGCGGCAGCGGGCGACGAACTGGGCGGTGGCTTCGTCCAGCTCCGGCCGTTCCTTCTCGACCACCAGCTTCCCCGGCATGCGGTAGTGCTGGCGGAGGGCGTCGACGGTGGCAACGCGATGCGGATCGTCGGCGGCGGAGCGGCTCATGCCGGCTCGATGCCGGCGGCTCGCAACTGGGCCTCCAACTCGGCCAGCCGAGCCTTCGCCGCGGAGAGGTCGGCCAAGGTGTGAGCCAGCCGGTGCTCCACATCAGCGGCGATGGCGGCTTCCTGCGACAACCACAGCCAGCGGCGGTCGCTGCCCGGGTCGCACACGGAGAGCTGACCGCCGACGATGCTGACCCGCACGCCGGTGGTGGGGCTGACGTGACCGCGGGACGCATGCACCACGGGGGTGAGCAGATCACCGTCGCGGACCCACACGTCGAGCAGGCCGTTGTCCGGGTCGTACAGCCAGTACTCGTCCACGCCGTGCTGCTCGTAGAACGCACGCTTGGCGTTCATCTCCTGCATCGTGTTGCTCGGCGACGTGACCTCCACCACCAATGCGGGATGGCCGCCGTGCACCCATTGGCGGTACGAGCGCATGGTGCGGATGTCCGCGGACTCGTTGACGCCCACCAGGACCATGACGTCCGGCGCCGTGACGATGGTGTTCTCGCCCTTCACCGGGTACCAGAAGTTGTCGCCGCCCACGAGCATGCCGGGCCGGCCGCCGAGAAGACGGACGAAGCCGTTCACGAGCATGCGGATGACCTCTGCTTGCAGCCAGTTCTCGGCCATCGGCTCACCGTCGCTGTCGGGGTAGACGACAGGACGGGGATCTGCTGCGGTCATGACCATGACCCTACTCCTTGTCGAGTTGAGCGTTTCGGGGGAAGCCGTGAGTCGGAAGGTACCCGAGGGGTGCGCGGAGGTTTCCCGGCCTCCGTAGCCTGGACGGGCCATGCACCTGGAGGACTTCGACTACCACCTGCCGGACGAGAGGATCGCCCAGCAACCCGTCGAGCCGCGCGACGCCGCCCGCCTGCTGGTGGATCAGGGGAGTGCCGCGCCGCTGCACCGCCACGTCCGCGACCTCGGCGAGTTCCTGCAGCCCGGCGACCTGCTGGTGGTGAACGACAGCAAGGTCATCCCCGCCCGGCTGCGCCTGCAGCGGGCCACCGGGGGCGCGGCCGAAGCGCTGCTGCTGGAACCGCTGGACCACGAGCGGCGCACGTGGGAGGCCATGGTCCGCCCGGCCCGCAAGGTGAAGCGGGGCGAGGTGCTGTTCAGCGGGGACGTGCCGCTGGTGCAGGTGATCGGCCGGGCCGCGGCGGGCGACACGATGCTGGTCGAACTGGTGGGGGAGGGCGACCCGCTGGCGCTCCTCCAACGCCACGGGGAGATGCCGCTGCCTCCCTACATCACCGGCTCCACGGCGCCGCCGGACCGCTACCAGACCGTGTACGCCAACGAGCCGGCATCCGCGGCGGCGCCGACCGCCGGGCTGCACTTCACGCCAGAACTGCTGGCCGCCATCCGCGCCACGGGGGTGGCCACGGCGACGGTGGAGTTGGTGGTGGGGCTGGACACGTTCAAGCCCGTCAGCGCCGACGACCCACGCGACCACCAGATCCACAGCGAGCGCTACCGGGTACCGGTGGCCACGATGGAGGCGGTGCGGGCCGCCCGCCGCGTGGTGGCCGTCGGCACGACCAGTGTGCGGGCGCTGGAGAGCGCCGCGACGTTCGGCGAGACCGAGGGGCGAACCCGCCTGTTCATCCACCGCCCCTACGAGTGGAAGACGGTGGACGTGATGATGACCAACTTCCACCTGCCCCGCACCACGTTGCTGATGATGATCGACGCGTTCGTCGGCGCCCGCTGGCGCCACCTGTACGAGGTGGCGCTGGCCGACCACTACCGCTTCTTGAGCTTCGGCGACGCGATGCTGCTGGATCGGAGTCTGCGCTAGCTCTCGGGCACCTTCCGGGGCAATTACGCTGGCCGGATGTCAGAGCTTCCGCCCCCCAGCGCCCCCGGCGCCCACCCCCAGGGCCAGTGGTCAGCGCCGTCGACGTCGCCCACCCCGCCAGCGAGCCCGGCCTCGACCTCCGTCCCGCTCGGCGTGCTCGGAGCCTTCCTCACCCTTGTGTCGATCGCATCGCCGTGGACCAGCAGCGAACTGTGGGACAAGGAGCGTTCGGCGATCGACCTCACGTCGCAGATCATCTTCGACGACACGCCGGCCGACCTCTCCTCATTCCCACTGGCCATTCCGCTCGCCGCGGTCGTGGTGATGATGTTCGTGGGTGCCGTGAAGGCGAATCTGCGTGCCCTGCTGGTGATCGGTGCACTGGCCGCGCTCGCCATCCCCCTGTTGTACCTGTCGACCACGAGTTCTCTCGTCGACCGGTACAACCCCAGCCTCAGCACGTTGTCGTCGGTCGGGTTCGGCACGTGGATCTGCCTGGCTGGCGGGGGTTCGGCGCTCATCGGGGCCATCAGCGCCCGGCGCCGCGTCGGGGCACCGGCGGCCTGAGAAGGGTCGGCAGGACGGCAACCGGCGTGTCTGGCCGTAGCCTCGCCGCCGATGCACCCCGTTCGCCTGGAGACCCTGGCCACTGACGGCGCCGCCCGCACCGGGGTCGGCCACACCGCCAAGGGCACGTACCGCACTCCGTGTTTCATGCCCGTGGGCACCCGCGGCGCCATCAAGTACCTCAGCGCGGCGGATTACGAGCGCCTGGGCGCCGAGATCGTGCTCGGCAACACCTACCACCTGATGCTGCGCCCCGGAGCCGAGGTGGTGGCCCGGTTCGGCGGGCTGGGCAAGTTCGCCGCGTGGGGCGGGCTGACGCTCACCGACTCCGGTGGTTTCCAAGTGTTCTCGCTGGAACCGAAGGTGGATGACGACGGCGTCACCTTCCGATCCACCTACGACGGCTCGAAGCACCGGTTCACACCGGAGGTAGCCGTGCGTACCCAGGAGTTGCTGGGCGCGGACATCCAGATGGTGCTGGACGTCTGCCCGCCGCTGCCCTCGCCCGACCATGTGGTCCGCCTGGCGGTGGAGCGCACCGCGGCCTGGGCCGCGCTGGCGAAGGCTGCTCACCAGCGCGAGGACCAGGCCCTGTTCGGCATCGTCCAGGGCGGGGTCGACGAGCGGATGCGGGCCGAGAGCGCCCAACGCACGGTGGAGATCGGGTTCGACGGCTACGGCATCGGCGGCCTCAGCGTGGGGGAGACCAGGGCCGAGATGCTGCCGGCGCTGGCCGCGGCCATCGAGCACCTGCCGGCCGACCGGCCCCGCTACCTGATGGGCGTGGGCGACCCGGCCAGCCTGGTGGAGGCGGTCGGTCTCGGCGTGGACCAGTTCGACTGCGTGATGCAGACCCGGCTGGGTCGTCACGGCACGGCCCTCACCTCGGAGGGCAAGCTGCACGTGAAGGCGGCCCGCTACGCCGACGACGACGGCCCGATCGACGCCACCTGCGGATGTGAGGTCTGCGCCCGGCACACCAGGGGCTACCTGCGCCACCTGTTCCAGGTGGGGGAGCCCACCGCGCTGCGGCTGGTGAGCCTGCACAACATCGCCTGGACGCTGCAGTTGATGAGCCGGATGCGGGAGGCCATCGCCGCCGGCACGTTCGACACCCTGCGCCGCGAGGTGCTGAACGTCTGGGGGTGACATGCCGAACCCCCCGCGCCCGTGGCTAGACTCGCCTGCCGGTCAACGAGGGCCGCGCGCCCTCCCCACGTGAACAGTTGGTCGTTTCCATCATGCACCTCCTCCATCACCTCGTCGCCGGCACCGCCACCACGGCCGGCGGCTCGGACAGCAACTCGTCCTCCGGCGCGGCAGCACTGATCCAGCTCGGGATCTTCCTGCTCATCCCGTTCGGCCTGTACTTCCTCATGATCCGCCCGCAGCGGCGCCGCCAGCGCGAGCAGGTCGCCATGCAGCAGGCCATCGAGGTGGGCGACGAGATCATGACCACATCGGGCCTGTACGGCTTCGTCACCGGGTTCGACGGCGACATCGCCTGGCTGGAGATCGACGACAACATCCAGATCCGCATCGCCCGGCAGGCCATCCAGCGCAAGGTGGACACGGCGATGGGCGAGACCGCGACTCCGGACGACGACGGCACGAAGAACCGCCAGACGAAGATCGACACTCCGGCCGCCGCGGTCGACGACGAGTCCTGATCCTCGCCATGCGCAGGAGACTCATCCTCACGCTCGTGCTCACGATGACGGTCGCGTATGCGGCGCTCATCGTCACGCTGGCCACTGGCACCCATCCGGCCCTCGGCCTGGACCTCCAAGGTGGCGTGTCCGTCACCCAGCAGCCGAAGGCGGGCACGTCGTGGAGCGACCAGAGCCTCGACCTCGCGGTGGACAAGATCCGCGAGCGGGTGGACAGCCTGGGCGTGGCCGAACCCGAGATCCTGCGCCAGGGTGACACCATCGTCGTCAACTTGCCTGGCGTCACCAACCAGGAGGACGCCATCCGGCTGGTCCAGGTCACCGGCCAGGTGTACCTGCGGCCGGTCATCGGTTGCCAGGCGGTGAGCGACCCCAATGCGCCCGTCACCTCGGACAGCACCGGCGACACCACCGGCGACACCACCGCAGATTCCACCGGTGACACCACCGACACCACGGTGCCCTCCACCGACGCGGTGGACACCACCGCCGCGCCCGGTCCGGCACGGCCGGTCGGCACCGACACCACCACTCCCGGCGCCTCGCCGGACACCACCACCGGCGACACCACTGCGGATACCACCGGCGACACGGGCGGCACCACCACCGAGCCGGCGGTCACCAGCACCACCACGCCGGTCCCAATGGACATGTGGGGCTACTACCCACGCCAGACGTCGGACCCCACGCAGCAGGCCATCCTGCCGCTGCGCGGTGAGGTGCCCACCTACTGCCAGGTGGGCGCGGCGTTCGGTACCGGTGAGGTGTTCGTGGACGCTCAGGCCACGGTGGGCCAGACGGTCAGCGACAGCGGCTGGGGCGTGTCCGTGGACCTGCGCACCAACACCGAGCGGGCCAACTGGGACAACGCCGTGTACCAGTGCTTCAACAAGACGTCGGAATGCTCCACCGGCCAGCTGGCCATCGAGCTCGACGGCGAGCTGCAGTCCGCCCCCACGATCAACGCCCCCAGTTTCGACAGCGGTGTGCGGATCAGCGGTTCATTCACCGAGCAGGAGGCCAAAGACCTCGCCCGCGTGCTGAACTCCGGTTCGCTGCCCGTGACGCTCGAAGTGCTGTCGGTGCAGAACGTGTCGCCCACCCTGGGCAAGGACTCCCTGAAGGCAGCCTGGGTCTCCGGCCTCATCGGCGTGTTCCTCGTGCTGCTCTTCATGGCGCTCTACTACCGCACCCTTGGCCTCATCGTGGCCATCGGCCTCACGGTGTCCGGCGCTTTGCTGTGGAGCACCATCTCGATCCTGTCGAGAACGCAGGGCCTCGCCCTGTCGCTGTCCGGCGTCGCCGGCATCATCGTGTCGGTCGGCGTCACGGTGGACTCCTACGTGGTGTTCTTCGAACGCCTGAAGGACGAGGTGCGCACCGGCAAGTCGCTGCGCAACAGCGCTCAGCGTGGCTTCCAGGCCGCCTGGCGAACCATCGTGGTGGCCGACCTGGTGTCGCTGATCGGTGCGTTCGTGCTGTGGTACCTCACTGTCGGCGCGGTGCGTGGCTTCGCGTTCTTCCTCGCCCTGTCGACGGCCTGTGACCTGCTGGTCTCCTACGTGTTCACCCGGCCGATGGTGCTGCTGCTCGCCCGCACCCAATGGATGGAGCGGCGCAAGGTGATGGGCATCGAAGTGGCCACCTCGGGGGGTGCGGCATGAGCGACGATCCCCGCGACGACCAGAACGAGGACGAAGTGGACGACCAGCCGATGGACGGCGACGACGAGGCGACGGACGAGCCGGTGGAAACGGACGACGCCGAGGAGTCGCCCGCACCTGCAGGTCACCGGCGCACCCACGGGCGCACTGCCGAGGAGGCCGAAGAGGAGTTCGAACTGCTCGGCCACGAGCGGCGCGGCCCGCTCGGCCGGCTGTATCACGGCGAGACCTCCATCGACTTCTACGGCCGGCGCTGGCTGGGCCTCGGCCTGTCGGCGCTGCTGCTGCTGCTCAGCATCGGCTCGCTGGTGGTCCGTGGCCTGAACCTCAGCCTGGACTTCCGTGGCGGCGTGGTGTGGGAGATCCCGTCGCAGACGCTCACGGAGGACCAAGCCCGCGCCATCCTGGAAGACAACGGCATCGACGGCACGTCGGCCAAGATCCAGGAGTTGCTGAGCAACAACGGGCAGACGCGAACGCTGAAGGTGCAGGTGTCGGCCGACAGCGTGGGCGGTGGCGGCGACGGTTCCACCGACGCGTCCACGACCACCACGGAAGTCGCCACGACCACCACGGAGGCCGCCACCACGACCGAGGCCGCCACCACGACCGAGGCCGCCACCACGACGGCTGCGCCGGACACCACCGCTGCGGCGGGGGCCACCGGCGACACGACGGCCGACACCACGGCCGACACCACGGCCGACACCACGGCCGGCACCACGGCGGACACCGCGATCACTCCCACCAGCATCGACGCCGGGCAGAACGCCAGCGCCACCGACCTGCTGCGCATCCGCATCCAGCGGGCATTCGCCGAGGAGACCGGGCTGGACGTCAACCAGATCACCACCTCCTCGGTCAGCAGCACGTGGGGCAAGACCATCACGGAGAAGGCCATTCGCGCCCTCCTGGTCTTCCTGATCCTCGTGGCACTGTTCATCGCCTGGCGGCTGGAGTGGCGGATGGCGATGGGTGCCATCGTGGCCATGCTCCACGACGTGCTGCTCAGCGTGGGCGTGTACTCGCTGCTCGGCTTCGAGGTCACGCCCGCCACCGTGGTGGCCTTCCTCACCATCCTCGGCTTCTCCCTCTACGACACGATCGTGGTGTTCGACAAGGTGAAGGAAAACCAGCAGCGGTACACCGCGGCGAAGATGCCGTACGCCGACATCATCAACGTGTCGATGAACCAGGTGCTGATGCGCTCGCTGAACACCAGCCTGGCCGCGGTGCTGCCGGTGTTGTCGCTGCTGATCCTCGGCGCCGGGGTCATGGGTGCCGTCACGCTCAGCGAGTTCGCGCTCGCCCTGCTGGTGGGTCTCATCACCGGTTCGTACTCGTCGATCTTCGTGGCGGCCCCGCTGGTGGCGATGGCCAAGGAGCGCGAGCCGAAGTTCCGCTCGCTGCGCGGCCGTCACTCCACCGGCGTGGAACTCGAGCGTCTGGTGCTCGGCGGTTCACCGTCCGGTCGCCGCGAGGCCGCCAAGCGTCGCAGCGTGGCGACCCAGTCGGTCGCTCCGGTTGCCATGACGCCGCAGGAGTTGCTGACCCACACGCCGCGGCCGCGCAAGAAGAAGCGGCGGTCCTGAGGCACCGGCTTTCCGGTACCCTCCACGCATGGCGCCCAACGGCCACTGGCTCACCCGTCTGGTCCGGGACATCCCGGACTACCCCGAGGCCGGGGTCACGTTCCGCGACATCACCCCGCTGCTCGGCGATGCCGAGGGGTTCGGCAAGGCCATCACCGAATTGGTGCACCGCTTCGGCGACGTGCCGGTGGACCGGGTGCTCGGCATGGAGGCTCGTGGCTTCATCGTCGCCGCGCCCGTCGCCTACCGGATGGGCGCCGGGTTCATCCCGGTGCGCAAGGCCGGCAAGCTGCCGTGGGCGGTGGTCCGCGAGGAGTACCAACTTGAGTACGGGCGCGACAAGCTGGAGATCCACCGCGACGCCATCCACCCCGGCGAGCGGATCCTCGTGATCGACGACGTGCTGGCCACCGGCGGCACCGCCGAGGCCACCTGCCGGCTGGTGGAAGCGTTGGGCGGCACAGTGGTGGGGCTCGGGTTCCTGATCGAACTGGCCGACCTGGGAGGACGGGCCCGGCTGGGCGGCCATCTGGTCGAGAGCCTGGCGATCTACTGATGGCTGCGGTCGATCGTGTTCTGCCCTGGCGTCGCCACCAGAACGCGACGGCCGAGGAGCTCACGCCGCTGCTCACCGCGTACCGCCGCCGCCACCCCAAGGCGCCGGTGTCGCTCATCAACCGGGCCTACGAGACGGCCCGCGAAGCGCACCGTCACCAGGTGCGCGGCAGCGGGGAGAGCTACATCAACCACCCGATGGCGGTGGCCCGCATCGTGGCCGACCTCGGGTTGGACGAGATCTCCCTCGCTGCCGCGCTGCTGCACGATGCGGTGGAGGACACCGAGATCACCCTGGCCGACGTGGAGGCCGGTTTCGGCCCCGAGGTCGCCCAGATCGTCGATGGGGTCACCAAGCTGGAGCGCCTGCAGTTCGACTCCAAGGAGGCCCAGCAGGCTGCCACCATGCGCAAGATGCTGGTGGCGATGGCCCGCGATCTGCGGGTGTTGATCATCAAGCTGGCCGACCGGCTGCACAACATGCGCACGATCGCGGCGATGCCCAGCGAGAAGCAGCAGCGCATCGCCCACGAGACGCTGGAGATCTACGCCCCGCTGGCTCATCGCCTGGGCATGCAGGAACTGAAGCAGCAGTTGGAGGACCTCGCGTTCGCCTCGCTGTACCCCAAGCGCTACGCGGAACTGGACCAGCTGGTGGCCACCCGCACCCCCGAGCGCGAGGTGTACCTGGCGCGGGCCATCGCCGAGGTGCAGGGCCGGTTGCAGGAGTTGGGCATCACCGCCCAGGTCACCGGGCGGGGCAAGCACCTGTGGAGCATCTACGAGAAGATGGTCCAGAAGGGCCGGGAGTTCGACGAGATCTTCGACCTCGTGGCCATCCGGGTGATCGTGGACTCCGTGAAGGACTGCTACGCAGCACTGGGCAGCATCCATGGCCGGTACAAGCCGGTGGTGGGGCGGTTCAAGGACTACATCGCAATGCCCAAGTTCAACCTCTACCAGAGCTTGCACACCACGGTCATCGGGCCACAGGGCAAGACGGTGGAGGTGCAGATCCGCACCCGCGAGATGCACCAACGCGCCGAGTGGGGCGTGGCGGCTCACTGGGCGTACAAGGACGGCGCGCAGGCCAGCAACGACATCGACTGGCTGAACCGGATCATCGACTGGCAGGCCGAGGTCACCGACCCGGCGGCCTTCATGGAGAACCTGAAGACGGATCTCGAGCAGGACGAGGTGTTCGTGTTCACTCCGAAGGGCCGGGTGGTCACCCTGCCCGTGGGTTCCACCACGGTGGACTTCGCCTACGCCGTGCACACCGAGGTGGGCCACGCGTGCATCGGGGCCAAGGTCAACGGGCGGCTGGTGCCCCTTCACCATCAGTTGAAGAGCGGCGACACGTGCGAGATCTTCGTCAGCAAGGTGGGGTCTGCCGGGCCGTCGCGGGACTGGCTGCAGTTCGTGGAGTCGCCGCGGGCGCGCAACAAGATCAAGCAGTGGTTCTCGCGGGAGCGCCGCGACGACAACATCGAGTCCGGCCGTGAGGAGCTCACCAAGGAGTTCCGCCGCGAGGGCTTGCCCGTGCAGCGCATGTGGGCCAGTGAGGCGCTGAAGGAGGAGATCGAAGCCGCCAGCTACGCTGACCTGGATTCGCTGCTGGCGGCCATCGGCGAGGGGCATGTGTCCGCCCGGTCGATCGCCCAGAAGACTGCCCGCAGCCACCGCCAGGCAGACGACGGCGAGCAGTTGCCGGCGACCGTGGCCCCCTCCGGCCGCCCCCAGCGGCGCGGCCGCAACCAGGTGGGCGTGCACGTGGAGGGGCTGGACGACGTGCTGGTGCGCCTGTCGCGATGCTGCACGCCGGTGCCCGGCGACGAGATCATCGGGTTCATCACTCGCGGCCGTGGCGTGTCCGTCCACCGCACGGACTGCGCCAACGCCGCCAGCCTGATGAACGAGCAGGCGGCCCGCCTGATCGAGGTGGAGTGGGACGGCGACAGCAAGGAAGCCCAGTTCCGCGTGGGTGTGGAGGTGGTGGCGTTCGACCGCTCACGCCTGCTGCGCGACGTGGCCAACTCGCTGAGCGACCACCATGTGAACATCGTGTCGTGCAGCACGCACACCGGCTCGGACCGGGTGGCCAAGATGCGCTTCGAGTTCGAGATGGCCGACGCCGGCCACTTGGACGCCGTGCTGCGGACCATCCGCAACATCGACGGCGTCTACGAGGCCTACCGCCTGGTCCCCGGCAAGGGCTGACCGGCCCCTCGCTGCCATTCCCGCAAGGGCCGACCCGCCCGGCCCCACTCGCCCCCCCATCCGAGCGCCAGGCCGCCGTCCCGAGTGCCAGGCCCCGGACTCGAGTGCCACTTTGCAACCGAGTGTGCACTCCGACCCCGGGGTGCGAGTCGGCACTCGGATGGCGACGGGGGTCGAGATGGTGGCTGCGGGCGTGTCGCACCACGCGGTAGCGCCACGGCGGACCCGGCACGGTCCCACTGCCGCCGTTCACCCACCCCTCGTTCACCCACCCCTCGTTCACGTCTGTTCGATTTCGATTGCCGCTCGAACCACCCGACGAATTCGAAATCGAACTGAGTTGAACGGCGGAAGCCATGAGCCCGCCCCCGGAACCGCAGCGCTGACGTCAGCGGTTCCAGCCCTCAGTGGTTCCAGCCCTGATGGCGACCTGCGGCAATGTCCGCGGCAAGATCGGCCGCGAGGGTCCGGGCGCTGCGGAGGGAGTCGGCCGGGGCTGCCAGGATCTCGCCCACGCCACAGCCTCGCGGATCTCCCCACGCCCCCGAAACCCTCCTGAGCGGCGGTGCCGAGGGCCGGTAGCCTTGACAGCCGTGCCGGAGTTCCAGACCAGCCCAGGGATGCGAGACATCCTGCCCCCCGAATCGGCCAGATGGCGCCGGTTCGTCGAGGTGTTCGCCCAGGTCTGCGAGTCCGCCGGCTACGGCCAGGTCATCCCGCCGCTGCTGGAGGACCTCGGCGTGTTCCAGCGCATCGGCGACGCCACGGACGTGGTGTCCAAGGAGATGTACGACTTCGAGGACAAGGGTGGCCGTCACGTCGCCCTCCGGCCGGAGCTGACGGCCAGCGTGTGCCGGGCCTTCGTGCAGCACAAGCCGGTCGTGCCGTGGAAGGTCTGGTACGCCGGGTCGATGTTCCGCTACGAGAAGCCGCAGCGAGGCCGCTACCGCCAGTTCGACCAGGTCGGCATCGAGGTGCTCGGCGCCGACGACCCGTACCTGGACGTCGAGGTCATCGCGCTGGGGTGGGAGTTCTACCGGGCGCTCGGCCTGCAGCAGGTGAACCTGCTGGTGAACTCGCTCGGCGAGCCGGACGACCGGGCTCGGTACGTGGCCGCGCTGACGGCGCACTTCGAGGCCAACCTCGACGCGCTCAGCCCGGAGAGCCAGGTCACCCTGCGCAAGAACCCGCTGCGGGTGCTGGACTCCAAGCGGGAGCAGGACGCGCCGCTCGTGGCGGCCGCGCCCCACATCGCCGACTTCTACAGCCCCGAGTCCGCCGCCCACTTCGAGGGCGTGCAGGCGGGCCTGCGGGCGTTGGACATTCCCTTCACGATCGACGCCAAGCTGGTCCGCGGCCTGGACTACTACCGGCGCACCACGTTCGAGTACCAGGGTGGCACGCTGGACTCCGCGCAGAACGCGCTGGGCGGCGGTGGCCGCTACGACGGCCTCGTCGAGTCGCTGGGTGGCCAGCCCACCCCCGGCGTCGGCTTCGCACTCGGTCTGGACCGCACCCTTCTCGCCTGCGAGGACGAGGGCGTGTTCGCCGCGCCCCCGCAGGACGTCGACGTGTTCGTGGTGGACACCACGGGCGGGCTGGAGGCCCTGCGCCTCACCGCCGAGCTGCGTGCCGCCGGCATCCGCGCCGGCCGCGCGTACGAGAACCGCAGCATGAAGAGCCAGATGAAGGTCGCCGACCGCAGTGGTGCGGCCGTGGCGCTCATCGTCGGCACCAACGAGTTGGAGGAGGGCACCGTCGTGGTCCGCCCCCTCCGCCAGCACGACACCGACCGCGGCGCCCAGACAGCCGTGGCCCGCACCGATCTCATCCCACACCTCAGGAACCTCCTATGAGCGCCACCTCCATGCGAACCCACCAGTGCGGCGAGCTCCGCGCCGAGCACGTCGGGCAGACCGTCACCCTCACCGGGTGGGTCTCCACCCGCCGCGAGCACGGCGAGAAGCTGGCCTTCGTCGACCTCCGCGACCACAGCGGCGTCACCCAGTGCGTGGTGGACAACACCGTCGACGTGCGCGCCGAGTACGTGCTGCAGGTCACCGGCGTGGTGGCCGCCCGCCCGGAGGAGAACGTCAACACCAAGCTGCCGACCGGCGCCATCGAGATCCAGCAGTGCTCGGTGGTGATCCTCAACGCCGCCGAGCCGCCGCCGTTCCCCATCAGCGAGCGGGCCGACAACGTGGCGGAGAACACCCGTCTGCAGTACCGCTACCTGGACATCCGCCGCGAGCGGATGCAGAAGAACCTGCGCATCCGGGCGGCGGTCAACAGCGCCATCCGCTCGGCGATGGAGGCCCAGGGCTTCGTCGAGGTGGAGACCCCGATGCTGGTGCCGAGCACGCCGGAGGGCGCCCGCGAGTTCATCGTGCCCAGCCGTCCGCAGCCGGGCTCGTTCTACGCGCTGCCGCAGAGCCCGCAGCTGTTCAAGCAGTTGCTGATGGTGGCGGGCATCGACCGCTACTACCAGATCGCCCGCTGCCTGCGCGACGAGGACCTCCGCGCCGACCGCCAGTACGAGTTCATGCAGCTCGACGCGGAGATGAGCTTCGTGGAGCAGGACGACGTGCACACGGCCATCGGCAACGCGGTCATCGCCGCAGCCCGGGCAGCCGGCCACGAGACCGGCGAGATCGTCAAGATGACCTGGCACGAGGCGATGAACCGCTTCGGTGTGGACAAGCCGGACCTGCGCTTCGGCATGGAGCTGACCGAGCTGACCGACGTGTTCTCGGCCACCGAGTTCAAGGCCTTTGCCGGCGCCGCCTGCATCAAGGGCATCAACGCTGCCGGCAAGGCCGAGGAGTACGGCCGCAACAAGCTCGACGGCCTGACCGATCGCGCCAAGAAGATGGGTGCCAAGGGCCTGGTATGGCTGAAGGTGGCCGCCGACGGCACGTTCGAGTCGCCGGTCGCCAAATTCCTCAGCGAGGCCGAGGCCGCTGCCGTACGCGAGCGCCTGTCCGCCCAGCCGGGTGACCTGATCCTCATCGTGGCCGACCAGTGGTCGACGACCTGCGAGGTGCTCGGCCAGCTGCGCAACGACCTCGGCCGGCCGCCGGTGTTCGAGGGCCCGTACCGCTACCTGTGGGTGGTGGACTTCCCGATGTTCGTCGGCGTGGACGAGGCCACCGGGCGCCCGAAGCCCGGCCACCACCCGTTCACCCAGCCGCACCCGGACGACGTGCACCTGCTGGAGACCGACCCGATGAACGTCCGCAGCCAGGCGTACGACCTGGTGCTCAACGGGTGGGAGCTCGGGTCGGGGTCGATCCGAATCCACCAGCCGGAGCTCCAGGCCCGGATCTTCGACCTCCTCGGCATCGACGAGGAGGAGCAGCAGCGCAAGTTCGGGTTCTTCCTCAACCCGTTCCGCTACGGCGCGCCGCCGCACGGTGGCTTCGCCTTCGGCATCGACCGCCTGGTGGCCATCCTCGCCGGGGAGGAGAACATCCGTGAGGTCATCGCCTTCCCGAAGACCCAGAGCGGCGCCGACCCGATGACGAATGCGCCGACCCCCGTGTCGGCGAAGCAGCTCGACGAGCTGGGCATCCGGGTCCTCCCGCCCAAGTCCTGACCCGCCGCCGTCCCGACCCGCCGGCTCGTCGGGCCCGTGATCTCTGTGTCACGGCACAGAGATCACCGTCACGGCACAGAGCGAACGTACTTCTGTGGTGTGACGCTGACGGCTGTGCCGTGACACAAACGGTGCGGGTGGGAGCCGTCGGTGGCGTGCGGCCGGAGGCGTGGATGCGTCGGGCCGCGTCGCCCACGGCGTCCCGATACGGTTGCGGGATGGCGAGCGCGCACTTCCGGGCCGGTGTGGTGGTCGTCGTCCGCCATCCGGACCTGCACCGGGTCATGGTGTTCGAGCGGGCGGACTCGCCCGGTTCGTGGCAGCTTCCCCAGGGCGGGCTGAAGGCCGGTGAGACGCCGATCGAGGGTGCGCTGCGCGAGTTGGAGGAGGAGACCGGGCTGACGGAGGCACACGTCGAGGTGCGCGCCGAGTTCCCGGACTGGATCGCCTACCAGTGGCCTGACCACGTGGTGGCGGTGAAGGGGGGCGTGAACAACCGCATCGGCCAGGTGCAGAAGTGGTTCCTGGTGGACATCATCGATCCCGAGACGGCACCGACACCCGACGGCCGAGAGTTCCGGGATTGGCGATGGGTGGAGCCATCCTGGCTGATCGACCATGTGCCCGAATGGCGGCGGGATGCCTACCAGCGGGTGCTCGGCACGCTCTGATGCGGTCGTCCTGAGGTCGATCTGTGGTCCGGATCCGCGCGCAACCCGCAACGATCCAGCCCCAGTTCGGCGCGCGGCGACATCCAGCCCCAGAAGCCGTGCGTGGCGGGGGAGGGGTGGGGCGCTACCGTCGGCGGGGTGTCGGATCTGTTCGCTGCTGCCGCGGAGGAGCGCCTGCGCGCCCAGGCGCCGCTGGCGGCCCGGCTGCGGCCGAAGAACCTGGACGACGTGGTCGGCCAGACCCACCTGGTGGGGCCGGGCAAGCCGTTGCGGCGCCTGGTGGAGCAGGACCGGCTGACCAGCGCCATCTTCTGGGGTCCGCCCGGCACCGGGAAGACCACGCTCGCCCTCGCCGTGGCGGGCAGCACCAAGCGGGCGTTCGAGCAGCTCAGCGCGGTGACGGCCGGTGTGAAGGACGTTCGTGAGGTCATCGAGCGGGCCCGCCACCGGCTGGGCGAGCATGGGCGAGGCACGATCCTGTTCCTCGACGAGATCCACCGCGTCTCCAAGGCCCAGCAGGACGCCCTGCTGCCGGCGGTGGAGGACGGCACGCTGACGCTCATCGGTGCCACCACGGAGAACCCGTTCTTCGAGGTCAACCCGCCCCTGCGCAGCCGCAGCACGCTCTTCCGGCTGGAGCCGTTGGGCAAGGCGGACATCGAGACCCTCATCGCCCGCGGGCTGCAGGCCGAGGGAAGGGACGCCACGGCGGAGGCCGTCGCCCACTTGGCCGACCGGGCCGGCGGCGACGGGCGGCAGGTGCTGACCGCCCTGGAGGTGGCGTGCGCCCTCGCCCATCCGGGCCGTGTGGAACTGGAGCACGTGGAGGCTGCGCTCGGCACCAGCGCCCTGCGCTACGGCCGCGACGACCACTACGACGTCATCAGCGCGTTCATCAAGAGCATGCGCGGCAGCGACCCGCAGGCCGCCGTCTACTACCTGGCCCGGATGCTGGAGGCGGGGGAGGACGCCCGCTTCATCGCCCGGCGGATGATCATCTTCGCCAGCGAGGACGTCGGGCTGGCCGACCCGATGGCCCTGCTGACGGCGGTGGCGGCGGCCCAGGCGGTGGAGCACGCCGGCCTGCCGGAGGCGCAGCTGAACCTCAGCCAGGCGGCCATCCACCTGGCCACTGCCCCGAAGAGCAACCGGGCGGCGCTGGCCATCTGGAACGCCCGGGAGGACGTGCGCAACGGCGCCGTGGGCGAGGTGCCGCCGCACCTGCGCGATGCCCACTACCAGGGCGCAGGGTCCCTCGGCCACGGGGTGGGCTACGAGTACCCTCATGACCATCCCGGTGGCTGGGTGGAGCAGGAGTACCTGCCCGCCGAGCAGGCCGGGCGTCGGTACTACGAACCGTCCACGCACGGCCACGAGGGCCGGGTCGCGGAGCGGATGAACGAACGAGGAGGACAGGCCAGCGATGACCGCCGGTGAGCTCGCCGTCGTCTTGGCGGCGGTCCTGTGCACGATCGGCTTCGCCGCGCTGATCGTGGTCTTGGTCCGGGTGCTGGACTCGCTGAAGGCCCTGCGCGCCGAGGTGGAGTCCCTGCGTGCCGAGACCCGCCCCCTGCTGGCCGAGTTGGCCGCCAGCACCAACGAGGCCCGGGCCGTCGTCAGCGAGGCCCGCAGCGACCTGGACCGCTTCGACCGGGTGCTCGGCTCCGCCGAGGCCATCAGCGGCGCTGTCGCCGGCGGCAGCCGGGTTGCCCGTGCGGCGCTGTCGGCGCCCGTCATCAAGACGGTCGGCATCGCCACGGGCACGAAGCGGGCCTGGCGCCGCCTGCGCCGCAGCGAGAGGAAGAGCGCATGATCAAGCGGCTGACATGGTTCGTCGGCGGCGCCGTCGCCGGTGTGGCCGGCACCGCCGTCGCCAAGCGCAAGGTGAAGTCCGTCGCGCACGAGCTGGCCCCGGCAAACGTCGCCCGCAAGACCAAGGAGCGCCTGCACGACGCCTGGGCGGAGGGGAAGCGGGCGATGAAGGCCAAGGAGGCCGAGCTGCGGGCCCATCGTGACGGGCGTCGGGAGACGCTGGCCGACGAGCTGGACGCCGGCGACGAGGTGCTGGTGGACGGTCGCCCGGTGGAGCCCGGCCAGGTGATCGTGCTGCGCCAGGTGCGCGACCGTGTGGAGCAGGACGGAGGGGCGCGGCCCCGGGGATCCCGCCGCGACCGGCGGGCATGAACGACGCCCTGCTCGCGGCGCTGCGAGAGGCGCTGACGCCCGCCCGCGTGCACGTCGACGGCAGCGAGCTGGGCCTGTACCGGCGGGACGCGTCGAACATCGAGGGCCGCACCGAGGTCGTCTGCTTCCCGCTGACCACGGCGGAGGTGCAGGCCTGCGTTCGAGCGTGCGTGCGTCATGAGGTGCCGTTCGTGGCTCGCGGTTCGGGCACGGGGCTGGCCGGTGGCGCCACCCCGCTCGACGGCGAGGTCGTCATCGCTCTCACCAAGATGGACGCGGTCGTGTCCGTCGACCCGGTGAACCGCCACGCCTGGGTGGAGCCCGGCGTCCTCAACCTCGACCTCTCGCGTCAGGTGGCCCACCTCGGCCTGCACTTCGCACCGGACCCGTCCAGCCAGCAGAGCTGCTCCATCGGTGGCAACGTGGCCAACAACTCCGGCGGGCCGCACTGCCTGGCCGACGGCGTCACCACCAGCCACATCCTGGCCGCCGAGGTCGTGCTGAGCGACGGGGAGGTGGTCACGCTCGGCAGCGAGGCGTGGGAGCCTGCTGGCGCCGGGGGGCTGGACCTGCGCGGCGGCTTCGTGGGCAGTGAGGGCATGTTCGGCATCGCCACCAAGCTGTGCGTGCGCCTCACCCAGAACCCGCCGGGTGTGGTGACGATGCTGTTCGACTACGAGTCCGTGGAGGCCGGCGCCCAGACGGTGAGTGCGATCATCGCCGACGGCATGGTGCCCGCCGCCCTGGAGATGATGGACAAGCTGTGCATCGAGGCGGTGGAGGCGTACATCCACGCCGGGCTGCCCACCGACGCCGCGGCGGTCCTCTTGGTGGAGGTCACGGGCCTGCCGGCGGGGCTGGCGGCGGACCGGGACCGGATCGTCGAGATCGCCCTCGCCCACGGGGCCCGCACGGTGCGCATCGCCAAGGACGAGGCCGAGCGTGCGTTGCTGTGGAAGGGGCGCAAGACGGCGTTCGGCGCCATCGCCCGGATCAAGCCGAACTACTACCTGCACGACACCGTGGTGCCCCGGCGGATGCTGCCCACGGTGCTCGGCAAGGTCTACGAGATCGCCGCCCGCCACGACCTGCTGGTGCTCAACGTGTTCCACGCCGGCGACGGCAACCTGCACCCGCTGCTGGTGTTCGACAAGCGCGAGCCGGGGGTGATGGAGCGTGTGCATGCGGCGGGGGAGGAGATCGTCCGCGCCTCGGTGGAGGCCGGCGGTGTGCTCAGCGGCGAGCACGGGATCGGCCTGGAGAAGCGGGACTTCATGCCGCTGATGTTCGCCCCTGCCGACCTGGCCGCCCAGGCGGCGGTGCGCCGGGCGTTCGACCCCACGGGGCTGGCCAACCCCGGCAAGGTGCTGCCGTCGCCCGCGGGCTGCGGCGACCTGCAGCACGTGCCCGAGGGGGCGTGGGTGTGATCGATCTGGCGGAGTTCGCCGCCGCGGTCGGCGATGCCGATGCCGGTCCGGTGACCATCACGGGGCTCGGTACCCGGGGCGGCCCGGTGCCGGGGGTCCGCTGTGTCGGCGCGCCCGCGGGCATCGCCTGGCTGCAGCCGGACGAGATGACCGTGTGCTGCGGCGCCGGCACGCCGGTGGACGAACTCGTTGCCGCGCTGGCCGAGCATCGCCAGACCGTCGCTCTGCCCGCTGGCGGCACGGTGGGCGGTGCGCTCTCGGTTGGGCGGGCCGACGTGCGCCAGCTGGGTTGGGGACCCGTGCGCGACACCCTGCTGCAAGCGCGCTACGTGTCGGCCGCCGGCGAGGTGGTGAAGGCCGGCGGGCCGACGGTGAAGAACGTCAGCGGCTTCGACGTGTGCCGCCTGCTGGTGGGCTCGCGGGGCACGCTCGGCTTCCTGGGTGAGGTGATCCTGCGCACCCGCCCGTTGGCCCGGGCGTCGCAGTGGTACCGCACGTCGGCCGAGCCCGCCGTCGTGCAGCGCGGCCTGTACCGGCCGGTCAGCCTGCTGTGGGACGGCACGATGGTGTGGGCCCTGCTGGAGGGCCACCCGGAGGACCTCGCCGCCCAGGCGGCATCCCTGGGGATGGAGCCGTGCGACGGCCCGCCGACGCTGCCGACGGGCAGCCGCCGGGTGCTGCCGCCTGCGGAGGCGATGGCTTCCACGGGCACGTTCGTCGTCGAACTGGGTGTCGGCGTTGTGCACCACGCCGACCAGTGGACGTCACCGACCCGGGACGCCCGCGAGGCTGCGCTGGCCGAGGCCGTCCGGCGGGAGATGGACCCCACCGGTCGGCTCAACCCCGTCCTGCCCGTGCATGGCTGAGCCGCTGCCGTTCGTGGCCGAGCCGCCGGGCGACCTGGCCACCACTCAGGCTGCGGCGGACGCTGCCGCCGCCGAGTGGGGGTTGCCGGCGCCTCAGCACCTCCGCACCGGCATGAACGCCCTGTTCACCTGTGGTGAGGAGATCGTGCTGCGGGTGGCCCGCACGACGGCGCCGGTGGAGGACGCGTTGTGGCTGATGGCCCGGCTGGCCGCCGAGGGGGTGCGTGTGCCGAGGCCGGCCATCGAGGGCGCCGTCCACCACGGTGACCTGTCGGTGCTGGCCATCGAGCGGCTGCACCCTCATGGTGCGGTGGACTGGGCCGCCGTCGGGGCGATGGTCGCCCGGGTGCACCGGATCGCGGTGGACGACGTCGCCGCCCACTACCCGCTGCCGTTCTGCGGTTCGTTCCCGCACTGGCGGGTGGAGGCACTGCGGGAGGAAATCGACGACCTGCTGGACGCGCCGGCACGGGCAGCGCTGGATGCCGCGCTGGCTCGCTGCGAGGGCTGGCGCGACCGGATCGCCGCCGCGCCGCAGGTGTTCTGCCACGGCGACATCCACCCGGGGAACGTGGTGCAGACCGACGACGGCCCGGTGCTGCTGGACTGGGATCTTGCGTGCCGCGGCCCGGCGACGTGGGACCATGCCGCGGTGATGACCTGGACGGAGCGGTGGGACGGCGTGCCCGGCCTGTACGAGGCGTTCGCCGCCGGCTTCGGCCGCTCGCTGCGCGGCGATCCGGTGGGCGACCTGCTGGCGGAGATGCGCCTGCTCGTGGCCACGATGATGCGGGTCCGCGCCGGTCGGACGAACCTGGAGGCGGCGGAGGAGGCCCGCCGTCGCCTGCGCTACTGGCTGGGCGACCCGGACGCCCCGCGCTGGCGGCCGGCGTGACCTAGCCGGGCTGGCAGGCGGGGCAGTAGTAGCAGTCCCGCCCGGCCAGTGTCAGCCGGCCCGTGGGGGTGCCGCAGCGGAGGCAGGTGTCGCGGAAGTACACGTACGTGCCGTCGCCCCGTCGCGGCGCGCCCTTCGGCACGGGGAACTCCTTGCGGTCGATGGTGATGATCCGGTTGTCCTTCACGCCCTTGCGCAGCATGGCGACGACCGTGGCCCACACGGCCTCGCGCTCGGCGTCGGAGAGGTCGGCGGCGGGGCGCAGCGGATGGATGGCGTTCACGAACAGCACCTCCGCCCGGTAGGCGTTGCCGACCCCCGCCATCACCTTCTGGTCCAGGAGCAGGGCGCCGATCGGTTGCTTGCTGCGGGCCATGCGCTGCAGCGCCTCGGCGGGCTTGGCGTCGCGGCGCAGTGGGTCCGGCCCCAGCCGGGCGACGATGGCGTCACGGTCGTCCGGCGTGCCGATCGCGCAGTCCGTCGGGCCGGCGAGGTCGATCGTGGCCAGGTCGGTCCGCAGGCGCATCCGCACCTCGCCCTGCGGCGCCACGGCCCCCGGCCCGCGGTGCACCCGGTACTTGCCGAACAGGCCGAGGTGCACGTGCCCGACGCGCCCGCTGGACCACCAGTAGAACAGGTGCTTGCCGTACGCCTCGATGCGCTCCAGCGTCTGCCCGTCGACCAGCGCCGCGTCGGCGGCGAAGCGTCCCTGCGGCGAACTGACCGCAACCGGCCGGCCGGTCAACAGCGGGCTGTGGTCCTTGGCGATGCGGTGGATGGTGTGGCCTTCGGGCATGGCCCCCAGACGCTAGGGCCCGCTCGCCGCCCAGTGCCACCCGAGTTCACTGAACGGAGCAGGGAGCTGCAGGACGAGCTCGCGACCGTCATCCGAATGCTCCACGGTACGTTGGGCCTCGACGAAGGGGGCGTGCAATGACCGAGCAGGAAGTGCTGCTGCCCGCCGAGGCTGCTCGACGGCTGGGCGTGCCGACCCGTGTCGTGGTGCAAGCGATGTACGAGAAGCGGCTGCCGCGGGTGAAGCTCGAGGACGGGACGCTCGGCATCCCGGCTGAGGCGCTCGACTCCTTCCACGTTCAGGTGGTGTAGCGCTGAGCTGCGGAAGTGGGGCGGTTCAGCTGAACCGCTCGGACGGCTTGCCTTCTAGCGAGAACTGCCGATCGGGTGCGACGGAGTCAGCGTCGGCGCCGGCGTACAAGGAGTCGGGACAATCGTGTGTTCACGTGCTCGAGGGAGGGGTTGGTGGATGCGATCCAGATGACGAGGTCGTAGACGTCGTCGTTGGAGATCTCGGACGCGCTGTATCCGTTGAGTTCGAGGAACACGGCCGTGGCTAACCATCCGAGGCGCTTGTTGCCGTCGACCAGAGCGTGGTTGTTGACGATCGATTGCAGCAGCGCCGCTGCTTTGGTGACGACGTCCGGGTACGCGTCGCGTCCGAAGGCGGTCGCCTGGGGTCGGGCTGCGGCGGATCCGAGGAGGCCGACGTCGCGAATCGGTGGCGGATCGCCGAGCAGGGCAATCGCGAGGTCGATCAGATCGTCGAGGTCGAGGTACTCGACCGGATCGGTCATTCGCCGAGACGGCGCAGCGCGTCGGCGTGGCGGTCCATCACGAGCGCCGTCGCCGAGGAGACGCGGTCGCGGTGCTGACCCCGAGCGACGAACTCGCGCACGGCGCGCCTGGCCGCCTCCTGCATCGAGATGCCCTCGGCCTCAGCGCGTTCACGCAGGGCGTCCTGTTCGCTGTCCGTCAGCCGGAGAGTCATCGCCATGGGGCGCATGGTATCAGTTCGATACCGCCTGTGCCGGTCGGAGCGTGCGGTTCAGCTGAACCGTGCCGGCGCCGGCGTGGCCATCGGGCGCGGCACCCCAGCCGCTACGGTGAGTGGGCCGTGAACCTGCACCTGGACGACAAGGAACTCGCCACCTGTGTCAGCTGTGGGCTCTGCCTGCCGCACTGCCCGACCTTCCGGGTGACGGGGGAGGAAGCCCTGTCGCCACGGGGACGGATCGCCGCCATGCGGGCGGTGCAGTGGGAGGGCGCCGAGGTCACGCCGTCGTTCGTCGAGTTCATGGAGACCTGTGTGCAGTGCCGCGGGTGCGAGCCGGCCTGCCCGTCCGGCGTGCCCTACGGGCACCTGCAGGAGCAGACCCGCCACGCCCTCGCCGACGCCGGGCGGATCACGCCGCGCTGGCAGCGGGCGGCGTTCGCCGTGCTGCCGCGCCACCGCCTGCTGCTGGCCGGCTCATCGCTGCTCGCCCTCGCCCAGCGGGCCCGGCTGGTGCCCCGCCGGCTCGGTCTGCCGCGCCTCGCCCTGCGTCGCCCGCCGGCGCTGCGGGCCACGGGCTCCGACGTGTGGCTGTTCACCGGGTGCGTGATGGACGCCTGGCAGCGCCAGACCCATCAGGCCACGGCCCGCATCCTCGGCCGGCTCGGTGTCACGTACTCCGTGCCGGGCAGCGGCGGTGGCTGCTGCGGCGCGCTGCACACGCACGCCGGGCTCACCCCGCAGGCGTCGAAGCTGGCCGAGCGGGTGATGGCGTCCATGCCCGGCGATGCCCCGATCCTGGTCAACTCGGCCGGCTGCGGGGCCGCGATGAAGGAGTACGGCCGCCTGCTCGGCACGCCCGCCGCCGAAGCGTTCAGCCGTCGGGTGCTGGACGTGCACGAGTACCTGGCGCCCCGCGCCGATGAGCTGGCTGCGGCCCGCTCGGCCAATCCGGCTGGCCGAGTCGTGGTGCAGGACCCGTGCCACCTGCGTCACGTCCAGAAGGTCCACCTGTCGGTGCGCGCGGTGCTCGGCGCCGTGGCGGAGGTCGCCGAGCTGGACGACGACGGCCTGTGCTGCGGGGCCGGTGGCGCCTACTCGGCGATGGAGCCGGAGCTCGCCGGGCAGATCCGGGAGCGCAAGCTGGCGGCCATCACCCGGGCCGGCGGTGGCGTGGTGGCCAGCGCCAACCCCGGCTGCGCCATGCACCTAGCCGCCGCCGGTGTCACGGTTCGCCATCCGCTGGACATCGTTGCCGAGGCGCTTGCTCCCGAAGGGGTGCCGGCGCCGTGAGCTACGACCACCTGGCCGAGCGGCTGCAATCCGTCGCCGACGACCTCGACGAGATCATGTTCGACCAGCTGCGTGAAGCCTCGGCGGAGCGCACCGGCCGCCCGGCTGACGACAAGCGCCTCGCCCAGGCACGGCGGGCCATCGAGAAGGCCGTCCACCTCCTGCGCGGCCGCGACCCGGCCGACTGACCGCCGGGTTGGAGGGTTTCCGGCTCGGAGGTGAGCACGAAACCCTCCGACTGGGCTAGAGGGGGCGGAAGTCGTCGCCCTCGCGCACGGGGCCGGGCTGCACCACCGCGGCGTAGGCGCCGACGGCCTGGCCGAGGTCCTTCACCACATGGCGGAGGATCGAGCGGTCCTGGGGCACGTCCGGGGTGACCTGCTTGGTGATGGCCGCGCAGCGCGGGCAGTCGTTGATGACCTCGATCACTGCGCCGCCGACGGCGAACCTCCGGCCGGCCCAACCCAACTCCGGGTGCCCCGGCTCGTTGCCGGTGTCGACGACCAGGCTGGGCCGGAAGCGGCGCACATCGATCACCGACGCCGGCACGGCCTCCTGCATCGACCGCAGCGCCGAGGTGGTCATGACCAGCAGCGGGTAGCAGTCGTACAGCGCGCCGGGCGGGGTCTCGTACTCGACCAGCGTGGCCGGGAACTTGGTGAAGTCGGGCAGCGGCTCGTCGTCCTCGCGGGCGAAGATCTCGCGGAGCTCGGCCATCGGGTCTGCGGCCGTGGAGGGGAGCCTGCGGTAGAACTCCGTCTCCGCGGCCGGCGGGCGGGCCTGCAACGTGACCGACCGTCCGAGCGCGGCCGACAGCACGGCATCCACGTCGGCGGCGCTGCTGTGTGTGACGGTGCCGTCGGGCAGTGTGATGGCCACCCCGTCAGCGTGCGGCTCGGCCCTGAGCTGCATCAGCCCGCCGAGCGTGCGGGTGTTGGCGATGGCGCCGGTGGTGAGGTCGCGCACTCCCCACTCGCGGTCGCCACGCAGGCCGATGGCATCGAGGTGGGCCGAGGGCACGGTGGCGCCGATCATCGTCTTCACCGGGTACCGCCAGATGGCTGCCACATGCATGGGTCACTCCTCCGCGAACTGGTTGAGCAGGTCGATCATCTCGCGCAGGTCACCGTAGCCGTGCTTGGCGAACGGGAAGCCGATGCGGGCGAGGTCCAGCCGGTCCTGCTCGCGGCGCTCGGGTTCGAAGGGCTCGACCACGCGGATGACGCCGCTGGTGCTGAGGTGGCCGAACTGCTCGTTGAGCTGGGCCATCTGCTGCTCGGTGGGGCGGTGGTGGAGGCGGACGATCAGCATGTCGCCGACATACCGCAGCGAGTCGAAGTTGCGGTAGAAGCCGATGATCTCGTCCACCGCCTGGCGGCAGTCGTCGGTGATCAGGTACAGGTGGCGGTCGGCCGACGCAACGAGGCCGCGGGCCACCAATTGCTCGCGCACGAAGTCGTCCACCGTCTCCCAGTAGGGGTCGCCGGGGGTGTCCAGGAACACGATCGGCACGGGTACGCCCTTGCCGGTCTGGGTGAGCGTGAGCAGTTCGAACGTCTCGTCGAGGGTGCCGAACCCGCCGGGCAGGCAGACGAACCCCTTGCTCTCCTTGATGAGCATCAGCTTGCGGGTGAAGAAGTACTTCATGCTGACGTACTTGTGGTCGCCGGCGATGACATGGTTGGCGCCCTGCTCGAACGGCAGGCGGATGGACACCCCGATGGAGTGGTCGCGCCCGGCGCCCTCCATTCCCGCCTGCATGATCCCCGGGCCGGCACCGGTGATGACCATCCAGCCCTGCTCGGCGAGGTGCTCGGCCACCCGGCGGGCGGCGGCGTAGAGCGGGTCGTCCTCCTTGGTGCGGGCGGAGCCGAAGATGGTGACCTTCGGCACGTCCGTGGTGCCGGCGAACATGGCGAACGCTTCACCCATTTCCTCCAGCGCCGCGCCGGCGATCTTGAGGTCCAGGGTGGACGGCTGCTGTCGCACCAGGTCTGCGGCGGCACGCAGCAACTGCTGCGACAGGCGGCGGTCGGCACCGGTGGGCAGGGCGTCGAGCAGGGGAGCGAACAGTTCGTCGGCGGGGTGGGCGGCGTCGTTCATCGGCAGCACTCTACGCAGGGCAGGGAATTTCGCCGTTCGGCGTCATGCCCGGGGCGTGCCGCCGTCTGGACCACGGCGCGTTCCGCGGGAACCTCCGGGCCACCTCCCAGCAGGCCCGGTCGGAACACGGCGGCCTGGCGGAACCGGCCGGCGTGGGCCTGGCAGGGGCGGGCGGGGGTGGCGAAGTTCCCCGCCTGCCCCGCCGGCCGGTCAGGCCAGTTCGGTGGCCTTCTGCCGGAGGGCGTCGAGCAGTTCGTCGAAGCTCTTCTGGAAGCTGGCCACGCCCTCGCGTTCCAGCGTGGCCGCCACGTCGTCCATGTCCACGCCCACCTCGGCCAGACCGGCCCACACGCTCTGCGCGTCGATGACGTCCACATCCACTGCCCGTGCGACCGTGCCGTGGTCGGCGAACGCGTCGATGGTGGCGTCGGGCAGGGTGTTCACCGTGTGGGGGCCGATCAGGGAGTCCACGTACAGGGTGTCCGGGTAGTCCGGGTTCTTGGTGCTGGTGCTGGCCCACAGCGGGCGTTGAGGGACGGCGCCACGATCGGCCAGCGCCTGCCAGCGGGGGCCGCTGAAGGTGCGCAGGAACGCCTGGTAGGCCAGCTTGCCCTGGGCGACGGCGGCCTTGCCGCGCAGGGCGAGCGCGGTGTCCTGGCCGATGGCTTCCAGACGGTGGTCCACCTCGGTGTCCACCCGGCTGATGAAGAAGCTGGCCACGCTGGCGACGCTGGAGAGGTCGGTGGCGCCTGAGCCGGCCCACCGCTCCAGGCCGGAGATGTACGCGTCCATGACCTTCTGGTAGCGGTCGAGGCTGAAGATGAGGGTGACGTTGATGTTGCGGCCCTCGCTGATCATCTGCTCGATGGCCGGCAGGCCGGCCTCCGTGGCGGGGATCTTGACCATCAGGTTGGGACGGTCGATCTGCTGATGCAGCCCCCGGGCGGCGTCGATGGTGCCCTGGGTGTCGTGGGCCAGGCCGGGGTCCACCTCGACGCTGACGTAGCCGTCACCCCGGTTGCTGGCCTGGTACAGCGGCGCGAACTGCTCCAGCGCGCCGTGGATGTCCTGCAGCACCAGCGCCCAGTAGTGGCCGATGGTGGTGCCACCAGCGGCCACGAGGTCGCGGAACTGGGCGTCGTAGTCAGCCGAGCCCTGGATGGCCTTCTGGAAGATGGTGGGGTTGCTGGTGAGGCCGCGGATGCCCCGCTGGATCTGGCGGCGCAGCTCACCGCCGGTGACGTAGCTGCGCTTCAGGTTGTCCAGCCAGGGGCTCTGGCCGCATTGCTCGTAGAGGGCTGCGAGACGATCCATGTGATCACTCCTCAGAGATCAGGTCCGTGGCTGCGGCGACGACGTGCTCGACGTTGATGCCGAGCTTCTCCAGGACCACGGGGCCCGGCGCGCTGGCGCCGAAGCGGTCGATACCGATTGATGCGTCCGCGTAGGCGGACCAGCCGAGCGTGGTGGCCGCTTCCACCGACAGCACCGGCAGCCAGGGCGGGAGGACGTCGTCGCGGTAGTCCTCCGGCTGGCGCTCGAAACGGTCCCACGAGGGCATGCTGACCACGCGGGCACCGACACCTGCCGCCTCGAGCTGGGCGGCCGCCTCCAGGCAGACCGAGACTTCACTCCCGGTGGCGAGCAGCACGACCTTGGGGTCGGCATGGTCGCGCACCACCGCGGCACCCACTTCCACCGCGCTGCCGTCGGTGCACACCGGCAGGTTCTGCCGGCTCAGCACGAGGGCCGTCGGGCCGTCGTGCTCCACCGCCACCCGCCACGCCTGCGACGTCTCGTTGGCGTCGGCCGGGCGGATGACCTGGAGGTGGGGGATGGCCCGCAGCGTGGCCAGGTGCTCCACCGGCTGGTGGGTGGGGCCGTCCTCGCCGACACCGACGGAATCGTGGGTGAAGACGAACACGACCTTCGCACCGCTCAGTGCGGCCAGGCGGACGGGCGGGCGCATGTAGTCGAGGAAGACGAAGAACGTGCCGCCGGCGGGCAGCACGCCGCCGTGGAGGGCCATGCCCACCATCGTGGAGCCCATGCCGTGCTCGCGGATGCCGTAGTACACCTGGCGACCCTCCGGGGTCGCCGCGGTCATCGGCTGCTGACCGGCCAGCTTGGTGCCGGTGTTGCCGGTGAGGTCGGCAGCGCCGGCCACCAGGCCTGGAACCCCGGCGAGCGTGGCGTTGAACGCCTTCTCGATGGCGACCCGGGTGGCGATGGACTCGCCCTGCTCGAACGTCGGCAGGGCGTCCTCCCAGCCGTCCAACCCGCGGGCGGCCCAGCAGGCGGCCCACTCGTCCCGGTCCACGGTGGACGCGGCGAAGCGGGTGTTCCAGGCGTCGTGGGCGTCACGGCCCCGGTCGGCGCAGTGGGCGCGGTAGGCGGCCACCAGCGAGTCGGGCGCCCAGAACGGCTCGTCCGGGATGCCCATGACGGCCTTCGTGCGGGTGACGTTCTCCGCCTTGAACGGGTTGCCGTGGGCCGAGTGGTCGTCCGTGAAGTCCGGGCTGGGGTAGCCGATGTGGGAGCGCAGGATCAGCAGACTCGGCCGGTCGGTGACCGCCATCGCCCGGCGCAGCCCGGCCTCCAGCGCGTCGAGGTCGTTGGCGGCCTCGCCGAGGTGCTCCACGTGCCACCCATAGGCCTCGAACCGCCCGGCGACGTCGTCGCTGTAGGTGAGTGCGGTGTCGCCGTCGATCGTGATGTGGTTGTCGTCGTACACGCACACCAGCCCGCCGAGGCGCTGGTGGCCGGCCAGCGAGGCGGCCTCGTGGCTGACGCCTTCCATCAGGCAGCCGTCGCCGGCGAGCACGAACGTGAAGTGGTCCTGCACGTCGGCGCCGAAGCGGGCCTTCAGGTGGCGCTCCGCCAGGGCCATGCCGACGGCGTTGGCGAACCCCTGCCCGAGAGGGCCGGTGGTGACCTCCACGCCGGCGGTGTGGCCGACCTCGGGGTGGCCCGGCGTGGCCGAGCCCCACTGGCGGAAGGCCTTGATGTCGTCGAGCTCCAGCCCATAGCCGGAGAGGAACAGCATCGAGTACTGAAGGATGGAGGCGTGGCCGTTGGACAGTACGAACCGGTCACGGTCCGCCCAGTGCGGGTCGGCCGGGTCGTGGCGCATCACCCGGCTGTAGAGCACATGGGCCAGCGGGGCCAGCGCCATTGCGGTGCCCTGGTGGCCGCTCTTGGCGTGGAGCGGGGCGTCCATGGCCAAGCCGCGGATGAGGTTGATCGACTGCTGGTCCTGTTCCGGGGTGAGCACGCTTCGACCTTACCGGCCGGTCACGCGGGCGGCAGCAAGGTGAAGGGCACCAGGTGCCACGGGCCGCGGTCCACGCGGCAGTGGGCGAAGATCTGGCCGTAGTCCGGGAACTCCAGTTCGCCACGCACCAGGCGGTAGGTGAACTTGCCCGGGTCCACCGTGAACGGGCTGACGTTGCGGGCTACCTGCTCGGAGTCCTCCTCGAGGCCGCGGCGGAAGACCACCTCGAACACCCCGTTGCCGCTCTCGCCCGGGGGGCAGTAGATGAGGGCCACGAGGTGGGGCGTGACGGTGACGGGTGCCGGCTCGGGGGCAGCCATCGAGAACATCGCGCCGGTCAGGTCGATCCGGGTCGACGGGCCGGGCGCCTGGCGCATCTCGAAGTTCTCGACGAAGAGTGTGGACACGATCTGCATCCCGTCGACGCTACCCACGCTTCCTCGCTCGTCAGACCGGAATGCCGCCGGCCCACACCGTTTCGAGGGCGCCGGTGGGGGTGAGGGCGACGAGGTCGGCGCGGCTGCCGGGGGCGATGGTGCCGCGGTCGTGCAGGCCCAGCAGGCGGGCCGGGGTGGTGGAGGCGGCGCGCAGGGCGTGCTCCAGGGGAATGCCTGCCGCGAGGCAGGTACGCACTGCGGCGTCCATGGTGAGCGCGCTGCCGGCGAGGGTGCCGTCGGGCAGGCGGGGTGCGCCGTCCACCAACGCGATGCCGATCTCGCCGACCCGGCCGGCCCGCCAGCCGACGGCATCCGTGACGAGGACGGTCCGCTCGGGCCCCAGCGCGGCGGCCGCCAGGCGCAGCACCCGCGGGTGCACGTGCACCCCGTCGGCGATCAGCGACGCGGCGACACCGGGGTGCGACAGCGCGAGCGCGGCCACCCCGAGGTCCCGATGGTGGACCCCGCTCATCCCGTTGAACAGGTGGGTGACCAGGCCGGCCCCGGCCGCGGCCACCGCGTCGAAGTCGCCCTCCGACGCCCGGGTGTGGCCGATGCTCACCAGCACACCACGCTCGACCAGCAGCTTCGTGGCAGCCACCGCCTCCGGTTGCTCCGCACCCAGCGTCACCACGGCCACATGGCCGGGCAGCGCCGCCAGCCAGTCGAGGTCCACCGGCACGATCCACGCCGGGTTGTGCGCCCCTGGTGCGGCCCCGAGGAACGGCCCCTCCAGGTGCACTCCAGCGATCGCCGGTCGGCCTTCCGCCGGTCGGTCCATCGCCGCCCGGATGCGGGCCAGCGGCGCCTCGTAGCGGGGGAGCGGCATCGTCACCAGCGTCGGGCACCAGGTGGTGACGCCCTGGGCCAGCAGCAGGGAGTCCAGCCGCTCCCAGTCCGCCCCGTCGGCGCCGGCCACGTCCACGTCGTCGATCCCGTTGACCTGGAGGTCGACGAAGCCGGGCGCGAGCACCCGGTCCGCCGCCGCACCCGTCACCGAAGTGACCGGCTCGACCTCCGTGATCACTGCCCCGTCCCACGTGACCCGCATGGGGCCGCGCAACCCGTCGGGCGTCAGGACGAGGGCGCATTCCACGGACGGCACCCGTCCACGATCTCATAAGCTGCACCCCGTGGCCGAGCACGGGACCGACGCACCCTCCACCCGGGAGTTGATCCTTGCCGAGGCCATCCGCTGCTTCGCCGAGAACGGCTACGACGGCACCTCCCTGAACGACATCGCCGCCGGCGTGGGCATCCGCCGCCCCAGCCTGCTGCACCACTTCCCGTCGAAGGAGACCCTGTACGGCGAGTGCTTCGAGCACCTTCTGAGCGACTGGTTCCGCCGCCTGGAGTCGGCCGTGGCCAGCCCGCAGACAGGGCAGGGGAAGATGGAGTTGGTCATCGGCGCCGGGTTCGACCTGTTCGTCGGCAACCCGGACTATGTGCGCCTGATGCGCCGCGAGGCGCTGGACGGCGGCGTGCACCTGGGCATCGACCTGGCCGCTGTGCTGCGCCCGATGTTCGATCGCGCTGCGGCGTTCTTCCGCCGGGAGATGGACGCCGGCACCTTCCGCCGCCTGGACCCGGAGCACCTCCTCCTCACCGGCTACGGCGCCGTGCTCAGCTACTTCAGCGACGCCCCGTTCCTCGAGGGCCTGCTGGACGAGGACCCGCTGGGCAACGACCAGATCGCCCGTGCCAGGGAGAACGTGATCGCCCTCTTCGCCGCCGCGCTCAAGCCGTGACGGCGGCGCCCTGACGGCTACCGTCGCCGTCCATGGCAACGCTGGACGTCAACGGTCAGATCGTCGGGTACGCGACGGAGGGGGAGGGCACGCCGCTGCTGCTGCTCCACGGCACCACCCAGAGCCGCACGGGGTGGGACATGGTGCGGGCGGCGATGCCCGCCGACCAGCCGATGGCGTATGTGATGGTGGAGTTCCCCGGGTCGGGCGAGTCGGCCATGCCGACCGAGGCGCTCACCGTGGAGGGCCTGGCGGACCAGGCGGCAGCGGTGATGGCCCACCTCGGCCACGACCGCTACCACGTGGCCGGCTACTCCCTCGGCGCCGTGGCCGCCACCGGCGTGGCCGCCCGCCATGCCGCCCACGTGGCCAGCGTGACGATGCTGTGCGGCTGGGTGGCCACCGACGCCCGCATGCGCATCACGTTCGACCTGTGGAAGAAGCTGATCGCGATCAGCCCGGAGCTGTTCATGCACTACGCGATGGCCGACGGCTTCACCGCCGAGGGCCTGGCGATGCTGGAGCCGATGGTGGACATGATGCTCGGCATGGCCAACGATGCCGTTGCCAAGGGCTCCGCCGCCCAGCTGGACCTGGACAAGGTGGTCGATCTCACCGCCATGCTGCCGTCCATCACCGCGCCGGCGTTGGTGATCGGTGGCGAGCAGGACCGCTGGGTGGACATCCGCCACAGCCACGCGCTGGCGGACGGCATCGCCGGCGCCCGCCTGGAGGTGCTGCCCGCCGGCCACGTGGTCATCCAGGAGATGGCTGCCGACGTCGCCCGCCTCCTGGCCGCCCACGTCGCGGCCGCCGGCGCATGAGCCACCGCGGCGTCGTTCCCGGGCACCGGGCGGAGCAGTTCCCGCCGGCGTCCCCGGAGATCGTCGAGCGCTGGGCGACGTTCGGCAAGTGGGCTGACCGCATGTACTTTCCGAAGCTGGTCGGCCTGCAGATGGAGGAGGTGCGCACCGACTACTGCCGGATGCGCATGCCCTTCCGCCCGGACATCGAGCAGCCGGCCGGCGTGGTGCACGGCGGAGCGATCGCCACCATCCTCGACACGGTTGTGGTCCCCGCGGTCGGCAGCGCCTACACCGCCGAGCACCGCTACAGCACCGTGGACCTGCACGTGCAGTACATCGCCGCGCTGGTGCAGGAGGACGGCATCGCCGAGGGCTGGATCGTCAAGCGCGGCCGGTCCACGGTGTTCTGCGAAGCGGAACTGGTGGGGGCGGAC
The DNA here is from genome assembly GCA_041394605.1 of Ilumatobacteraceae bacterium. GTDB lineage: Bacteria > Actinomycetota > Acidimicrobiia > Acidimicrobiales > Ilumatobacteraceae > UBA668. Next base: position 142,368 of record JAWKHX010000008.1, on the reverse strand, counting down.
AGCCACAAGCTGATCGCCCGCGGCCTGCTGACCTACAACGTCAGCGCGCCCCGCGCCTGAGCGCCGGCTGAGCCCCCGCCTGACCCGCACCTGACCCGGTCCCCGGCGGGGCCGGTTGGCTACGGTGGCGCCGATGAGTGCCACCGGGAACACGCTGTCCGAGTCCGCCTCCAAGGCCCTGCTGCGCGAGCACGGCGTGCCGATGGCGCCGGAGCACGAGGTCACCACGGCCGCGGCCGCCGCAGCGGCCGGCGGCGACGTCGGCTTCCCCGTCGTGGTGAAGCTGTGCGGCGACGCCATCGCCCACAAGACCGAGCGGGGCCTGGTGAAGCTGCGCCTCGGCGACGCCGCCGCCACGGAGGCCGCCGCCGCCGAACTGCTGGCCAAGGCCACGCCGGAGGACGGCGAGGTCTCTCTTCTGGTGGCGCCGATGATCTCCGGCAACCGGGAGCTGATAGCCGGCATCGTGCGCGACCCGCAGTTCGGCGCCAACGTGATGCTCGGCGTCGGCGGTGTGCTGGCCGAGGCCGTGGCCGACGTGCAGTTCCGCCCGGTGCCGATCAGCGAGGTCGACGCCGAGGAGATGATCGCCGGCCTGGCCACACAGAAGCTGCTCGGGCCGTTCCGTGGCGAGGCCGCGGTGGACCGCGCCGCGTTGAAGGCCGTCCTCCTCGGGCTCTCGGCGCTGGCCGCGGCCCGGCCGGACGTGGTGAGCGTGGACGTCAACCCGCTGATCGTCCGCCCCGACGGCACCCCGGTGGCGGTGGACGCCCTGGTGGAGCTCGGCGAGCCTGCGGCGCCGCCCAGCGTCGCCCGCCCGCGCCCCACGGACGAGCAGTTCCGCGCCCTCTTCGACCCCCGCGGCGTGCTGGTCACCGGTGCCAGCACCCACCCCGGCAAGTTCGGCTTCGTCAGCCTGCACAACATCCTCGCCAGCGGCTACGCCGGCGGTGTCTACGGCACCAACCTGCAGGGCGAGGAGGTGCTCGGCGTGCGCACCGTGGCCGACATCGAGGCGCTGCCGGCCGGTGAGATCGACCTGGTCTTCGTCTGCACCCCGGCCAGCGCCAACCCGGCGCTGCTGCGGGCATGCGCGGCGAAGGGCGTGAAGGCCGCGTTCCTCACCAGCGCCGGCTACGGCGAGGCGGGGGAGGAAGGCCGCAAGGCGGAGGACGAGCTGATCGCTCTGGCCGACGAGCTGGGCATCCTGCTGGCCGGGCCGAACGGGCAGGGCGTGGTCAGCACGCCGGCCAACCTGTGCGCCCAGATCGTGGCCCCGTACCCGCCGGCCGGGAAGATCGGCGTGGCCAGCCAGAGCGGCAACTTCGTCAGCAGCTTCCTCAACTACTCCCGCCAGACGGGCGTGGGCATCAGCCGGGCGGTGTCGGCCGGCAATGCCGCCGCCGTCACCCCGGCCGACTACCTGGACTGGTACGCCGACGACCCCGCCACCGCCGTCTCCCTGGCCTATGTGGAGGGCATCACCGACGGGCGGGCACTGGTGGAGCGCTTCGCCTCCGTCGCCGCCCGCAAGCCGCTGGTGGTGGTGAAGGGCGGCGCCACGGCGGCAGGTGCGCGGGCGGCCGCCAGCCACACCGGGGCGCTGGCAGCCGACGACAAGGTGTTCGACGGCGCCGTCCGCCAGGCCGGCGTCACCCGCGCCGCCACCGTGGAGGAGGCGTTCGAGGCTGCGGCCACGTTCGCCACCCAGCCGCTGCCGCAGGGTCCGAACGTGGTGGTGCTCACCACGGCCGGCGGGTGGGGCGTGGTGACCAGCGACGCCATCCACCGCGACGGGTCGCTGGTGCTGATGGCCCTGCCGGAGGACCTGAAGGCCCGGATCGACACGGAGCTGCCGCCGCGGTGGAGCAAGAACAACCCGGTGGACTGCGCCGGCGGCGAGACCAGGGACACCATCCCGGCCGTGATGGAGATGATCGTCAGCCACCCCGACGTCCACGCGATGGTGTACCTGGGCCTCGGCATCCAGAGCAACCAGGCGCGGATGATGCGTGAGGGCCGTTTCTACCCCGACCACGGGCTGGAGCGCATCGTCGCCTACCACGAGCGCCAGGACGAGCGCTTCGCCGAGGCAGCCCACGAGCTGTCGGTGAAGTACGGCAAGCCCGTGCTCACCGCCACCGAGTTGGCCGTGGCCGACCCCGACAACGCCGGCCCCCGTGCGGTGCGCGCCACCGGCCGCCTCTGCTACGCCAGCGGCAACCGGGCGGTCACCGCGCTCGGCCACCTGTGGCGTTACGCACAGTTCCGCCGCAGTCGCGGTCTCGGCTGAGAGACTGGGCGGGATGGCCCGCCGACGCAACCCGTTCCCCGCGCTGGTGGTGGTGGCGCTGCTGCCGGCGCTGGCGTTGGGCGGGTGCTGGCAGTTCGCGAAGGGGCGTGCGCCGGAGGGCGTCAGCGTCCCGGACGACACGGTCACGCCCGACTCCACCGGGTCCAGCACGCCCGCGGACGTGTCGCTCGCCACGCCCGTCCTCTCCCTTCGCCGGGCGCCGGCGATGCTGGCCCGCGACGTCAACCTGGCGTCCTTCGTGGCCACGGCCCAGGGCTTCCTGCCGCAGATCGACAGCACGTCCTGCGTGGCCATCAGCGTGGACGGCCAACCCGTGGCGTCGCAGAACGCCGACCTGCCATTGCGGCCGGCCAGCACGGTGAAGGTGGTCACCGCCTCGGTGGCGCTGGAGGTGCTGGGGGCCGACTACACGTATACCACGGAGGTCCGCGGCAATCTGGCCGGGGGAGTGGTGCAGGGCAACCTGTACCTCGTCGGCGGGGGCGACCCGGTGCTCAGCAACTCCTGGTGGAACGGGCCGAACGCCAAGTACCCGCCGTTCAACACCACCTCGATCGAGTCGCTCGCCGATGCGATCGTCGCCGCCGGCGTCACCAGCATCGGTGGCTCGGTGGTGGGCGACGCCAGCCGCTACGACAGCGAGTGGTACGCGCCGACCTGGGGGAGCGACGTGCGCTTCACCGAGGGTGGCCCGATCACGGCGCTGCTGGCCAACGACTCCCGCGAGGCGCTGGACCGGTCGTCCAACGACCCGGTGGTGGGCGCCGCGACGGTGCTGACCCAGCTGCTGCAGGAACGCGGCGTCACCGTGGGCGGGCCGCCCGCGGCCGGCACCACCGACGGCAGTGCAGCCATCGCCGCCGTCCAGTCGCACCCGCTGCGCGACATCCTCGCCGAGATGCTGACCACCAGCGACAACAACACGGCGGAGATGATCCTGAAGGAGATCGGCCTGGTGGCCGGGGGAGCGGGTACCCGGGAGGCGGGGCTGGCGGTGGTCACCACCACGCTCCAGGGTTGGGGCATCCCGCTGGACGGCGTGGTGCTGGTGGACGGCTCCGGCCTCAGCGACGAGAACCGCCTGACCTGCGGCACCCTCCTCGCCCTCATCCAGCGGGCGCCGGTGGACGGGCCGATCGGGCAGGGCATGGCCATCGCCGGTCAGGCCGGCGGCACCCTGTCCGACGCGTTCGAGGACACTGCGCTCGCCGGGCTGCTGCGCGGCAAGACCGGCACGCTCTACAACTACGACGACGGCATCGGCGGCAAGCCGGCGGCCAAGGCGCTGTGCGGCTATGTGCCCCAGGAGGGTGGTGGGGCCATCCAGTTCGCCATCCTGTTGAACGGCCCGCAGATCGCCGAGAAGGTGGAGTACCGGCCGATCTGGGACGCGTTCGGCGCCGTCCTGCTGTCCTACCCGAGCGGCCCCACCGTGGCCGACCTGACACCCCGGTGACCGCGGAGTAGCCGTGGCCGAGCTACCGATGTTCCCCCTCGGGTCCGTGCTGCTGCCCGGCGACGTGCTGCCGCTGCACGTCTTCGAGCAGCGCTACCGGGCGCTGATCCGCCGCTGCCTCACCGACCCGGAGCCCGAGTTCGGCGTCGTCCTCATCGACCGTGGCCACGAGGTGGGTGGCGGCGACGTCCGCCGCGACGTCGGCACCGTTGCCCGCCTCATCCAGGTGGCCGAGACCCCCGACGGCCGGTTCGCGGCCATCGCCGTCGGCACCCGTCGCATCCGGGTGACGGCCTGGCTGCCGGACGACCCGTACCCGCGGGCGCAGGTGGAGGACTGGCCGGAGACCGACGACGACCCGGCCGAGGTAACCGCCCTGGTCGAGGCCGTGGAGGGCAGGGTGCGCCGCCTGGCCGCCCTGGCCGCCGAGGTGGGCGAGCCCGCCGGCAGCATCGTCGACCAGATCAACCCCGAACCGCTGGCCGCCAGCCACCAGTTGGTGACGATGGCACCGGTCGGCGCGGCCGACCGCTACGACCTCCTGTGCTGCACCGGCCCGGCGGAGCGGGTGCGCCGCCTGGCCGAACTGCTCGACGACGTCGAAGCCGTCCTGCAGTTCCGGCTGGGCGAGGGCTGAGGATGTCTTCAGAGGTCTCCTTGACCAGGGGATGACACGTCGCGTGCGCGCTCGGTGCTAGCGGGGTCGGTAGACGTCCAAGCGATGGTCGATCCGCAGCACGGTGACAAGGCGCGCCTTGTCACCGATCTCGTAGATCACTCGATAGGCGCCTCGTCGGGCAGACCACAGCCCGGCGAGCTCTCGCTGCAAGGGATGACCGACCCGGCGAGGGTTCTCGCACAGGGGACCGACCATGACTTCACGACGGCAGCGGCGACTCGTTCGGGGAGCCGGGAGAGTTGGCGTTCGGCCGAGGCTGCGACACGCAACGCCCAGAGGGGTTCGGTCATCGCTGGAGGTATCTGGCGCGAATCTCGTCGGCGGAGACGGTGTGGCCGGCTTCGACCTCGCGTCGGGGCGTGTTCGATGGCGGCCATCGCCGTTGGGTCGGAGAGCAACTCGAGAGTGTCTTCCAGTGCTGCGAGGTCGTCCGCACTCATCAACACTGCTGCCGGCCGGCCATTGCGGGTGACGGTGATGCGGTCCAGCGAGGCCATCGCGGCAGTTCCGCGTCCGTCATACGCGGAGGAGTTCAACGGTGCAACGGATGCCCGGCGCCTGCGCGAGTCTGGCGTCAGCGGTGAGAAGGGGGTAGCCGAGGGACTCGGCGAGCGCGACGTATGCGGCGTCGTAGGGGGTCACATTGGAGCGCAACTCGTAGGCACGGATCATGAGCGGTCCCGTCGGGAAGCGATCCATCGGAAGGGTCAGGAGGTCGTCGACTGCTGCTCTGAATCGTCGTGCTGTGAGGTCGCCTGCTTGCCACCGCTTGCGGAGCACGGAGACTGTCTCGACATCGATGAGATCGGGTCCGGCGAGATGGGCCTCCCCAGCCAAGCGTGTCCTGGCGGTCTTCCCGGCCTGCCCGTCATCGCCGACGAGGTTGGCCATGACCGAGGCATCTACAACGATCAACTGCGCCCACGTTCCTCGTCGAGATCGTGCACCGCCGTGTCGAATCCGACCTTGCCGCCGCGTCGGCGACCGATCCGGTCGAGGACGTCGTTGAGTGTCGGTGTGCTGGCGAGCCTGGTCAGTTCGCTCGCCAGGTACTGCTGCAACGACTTGCCCTCGGCCTCCGCTCGTTTCTGCAGGTTGGCATGGACGTCGTCCGGGAGGTCTCTCACCAACACGTTCGGCATGCTTGCATTCTGCTATCAGATCCGACGAAACGCAACCGACACCACCCGCTCCTAGGGCCCGGTGTGGGCGCTACGCGCAAGTACTTCTGTCGGCGGATTGCGGGCGCGTGACGAGGGGGCGGATGCGGTGGCGGCCGTTGACAGTCAGTGAACTCGGTGCTGCTCGAGGAACGCGTCGACCTCGCCGTGCGCCGTGCGTTTGATTTCCCGGTAGTCCCCGACTTCGCTCGTGCCGATGCCCGAGTCGATGTCGAGCTCGCCCAGCTCGAGCGAGAACAGTCGGTCCTCGTAGTCGGTGTGACGATGACGAATGAATGCCCGTGCGGCTAACGCGGCACGTTCGTCGAGGGTCAACTGCTTGGTCCGCCCGACCCGTCCGCTGCCGACCACCGCTGCGCGGTCAACTGCGCCTCGTGCGATCTCGTCTGCGATCACGTGATGCTGCGGGGCGAACGCCAACCATCGCAACACGGCCTCCTCGAACTCGGCGCGATACGCGGCCTCGGCTCGCTCACGTTGGCGGCTGCTCGACTCGCGTTGCGTCTCGCGCCGTGCGGCGGTGGCCGCCGCCGCCTCGCGTGCTGCCGCAATCGATTCGATCGGGGCGAGCAGACCCAACTGGCGGCGATGCTGCCCGCGGCCCTTCGGGCGGAACAGAACCCAGTAGGCGCCGGCGGCCTTCACCTGCCGCGTGAGGAACGCGTCGCCAGCGGGCAGCAAGTCCCAACCGTCCGGCTGATCGAGATCGCCGAGCTCGGGATGCCACAGACCGGACTTGGTGTCGTACACCTCCAGATGCAGCCGTGCCGGATCCTCATCGACCATCACGAGACAATCGCACGTCCCCGACCCAGATTCCAGCACCGACGCCAACACCAGGGACCACTTGCGCCGAGCGCACATACCGGGCATTCGGCGCTACCTGGCGTCGTGCGGCAGCCATACTGCCGGTGTGGTCCGACAGCACTGGTTAGCAACCGAATGACCGTCGAGATCGACGCCGCGCTCGCCGAGTTGATTGGTGCAACTTCGTTGGCTGCGGCTCAGCATTCACATGACTGGCTGCTCGATGCGGTGCTTCCCGGCAGAGCAGCGGTTGCTGTGCAAGCTGATGAGGTCGTGGCTGCGATCCGCACGGCATTGCCTGACCATCCGTTCCCGGTTTACCTGCTCGCGGTGTTGAGGGGTGTCGCCCAATGGGTCGGGGTGTGGTCCCGCCTTGACGCAGGGTCGAGTTCGGCGGAGACAGCGGTTGGCGATGCGGTGGAGGCCGAACGCCGCACGCGTGCTGAGCTTCGGTTGGCAGCTTCTGCGCTCATGGATGCTCAGCCCTTCGGGGACCCTGAGGCACGTGCATTGACCTACCTGTTGATCGGCGCAGTTCTTGATGATGCTGTGTCAGTGCCTCACTTGATCCGGGCGACCGAAGCCGAGCGAGACCGCCTTGCGGCTGCCTGCGGAGTCGAAGCAGTTGCTGTCGCGCTAGCCCGGTCCACACGCCCGGCTGATCCCGAGTCGGTGAGTTGGGTCCGACTCTTCGCGGCCACCGACAGCGTGACCCGGAGCCGAATGGCGGACGCACCGTTGAGGTTCCCGGGAGTCGGCCTGCCTTCGAACACGGCCGCGGTCGAGAGCATCATCGGCGAGCACCTCGCGGTCGACGGCGCGATGCCACGATGGCCGTCCGAATGCTTCTAGTCGTGGCGTGTCGGCACCTGGCTACGTGAGTACCTCTTGCCTAAGAACCCAGTCCATCGCATCCATCAGGCCCGCGTCGCACGAGACGAGGGGCAACCCCTGCACTTCTGGTTAGGTCCGCGGGTGGCCGAGCGCACCGTCGTGACGGGCTCCGGTCCCGACTGGCGCAAGTAGCGCAGAGCTGCCGCTACGGGCGGGTTCACGTGGCAATCGAGAGCTGGCCCCCGGCGCTATCTGTGTGGATGGAGCTCCAGCAGGTCGTAGAGGATCGCGTTGGTGAGGATCCGATCGCACATCGGGCACATCGGGTGGAGCGTCGCAGTCGTGATCATGGGCGCCCCATCGAGTGGGCAGTAGTACAGCCCGCTCCAGTTGGCGTGTGACTGCCGCGAGGACAGTTGAAGCGGAGGGTCATCGCAGTATTGGGTCAGCAATCGCCTCAGATGCTTCGAGAGCCCCATTTCGCCTTTGACGCAAGTCAGTTCGCCATCGCGCTCAGTCATCGACTCGGCGCACTTCGGGCAGAACATGCATCGAGGGTAACGCCGTGCTCGCGCCAGAGCTGTCGCTTTGCTGGATGGACGATCTGCCACTGTGGGTGTAGTAGTTGCGTCCGTGCAGCGAGGTGATCAGGCCTTACCATCGTTCGAGCAGGTGCTCACCGAGTGGCTGTACCAGCACGCATACCAACTGAGTGGCACTCTGCGAGTCTGCGGGGTGACCGATCCGGGTCTGCGTCACGAAGTGGTCGAGTCCTATCTGTGGGCGCTTGCGGGAAGCTTCGCTCCGGAGGAGTTCAAGGTGGCGGTGCGGTCCAATTGGTTCGATGCGCCCACCCAGGAGTTCTGGGCCGAGCTTCAGTTCGTCGCGGCAGATGAGGTAAGGAGCCGTGACGACGGTTCGTGCGACTTCCGGTTCTGCGCGCAGGTTGCCTTGGAACGGCTCGATTGACCGCGCTCAGAACTGCCTGGTTGTTTGATCTTGCTGTCGGTGCGGCTCGTTCGTACCGTCGCGATTCGCTCGGTGGTCTGGCTCATGAACTGCCTGCCGCCCTCGGGTTGGCTTCCGAACGAGGTGCCGGCTGCCGGGTGAATCGGCCGTGGTGTGGCTCGAAAGAGGCGCGCAGGATCAGTCTGAACCAGGAGTGCCCACCGCGGTTCCCATCAACCACGGAAGGGGAATCAGTGATGTCAGTGATCATCGGGATCGATCCGCACAAGCGGCTTCATGCGGCTTGCGCAATCGATGGACAGGAGACCGAGCTCGCCAGGCTCGAGGTCCGAACGTCGAGCCGTCAGGTGACGGATCTGCTCGCGTGGGCGGCACGGTTCGAGTGTCGTTCGTGGGCGATCGAATCGGCGGGCGGGCTCGGCTATCTGCTCGCCCAGCAGCTCGTCGCACGTGGCGAAACGGTCGTGGATGTGCCGGCGACGTTGTCGTCGCGTGTGCGGCTGCTCGGTTCGGGCCGGTCGACGAAGAACGACGCGAACGACGCCCGCGCAGTCGCGGTCGCCGCGCTGCGCGCACCCTCACTCGCCCGGGTGCGGGTGGAGGATCACGTCACGATCCTGCGCCTGTTGGCGAAGAACCAGCTCGACACCAGCCGGGCGAAGTCGCGTGCGTGTTGCCGGTTGCATGCGCTCGTCGCCGAGTTGGTGCCGGGCGGGATCCGCAAAGAAGTCGTGGTCAACCAGGCCGAACACATCCTCGCCGGGATTGCTCCGACCTCTGCGAGTCAACGGCAGCGGCTCGATCTCGCCTACGACACCCTGTCCGAGATCGTGATGCTCGACGACCGCACGAAGCGGAACAGGGCACGCATCACCGAAGAAGTGATCGCGTCGGGGTCGTCGATCACCGAGATCTTCGGGATCGGCCCGATCCTCGCGGCGATGATCATCGGCTACACCGGCGACATCACGCGTTTCCCGTCCGCCGGCCACTACGCCGCCTACAACGGGACCGCGCCGGTCGAGTTCTCCTCATCCGGCCGGACCGTGCACCGACTGTCGCGGCGCGGGAACCGGACGTTGAATCACGCGTTGCACATCGTCGCCGTCACGCAGATCCGCCACAGCCACAGCGAGGGACGCGGCTACTACGACCGCAAGGTCGCCGAGGGCAAGACACCGCGTGAAGCACGACGGGCGTTGAAGCGCCAGATCTCCGACCGCGTGTTCAAGCAACTCCGCCTCGACGCTGCGAACAAGTAGGCCCGGGAGGGCAATCAGGGAACGACTCTCACATCCAGCGCGGCCGGCGAAACCCTGAACCCCGGCACTTCGGATTGAGCCACTCCCGGACCCAGACGAACCCTACGCCCACACAGCCACCGCTGTCACGGGCCTACCTCGACGCGCCCCGAAGGCCGCACGAAGAAGCCTCTTGACACAAAGAGGGATCGTTCTGCACATGAGACGATGGGCAAATGACCGACCTGAGACTGCTCGCGGCGACTTTGCAGCACTTGCGGCAGCGGCCGAGGATGCACATCTTCGATGAGCGTTTCACGACGTTCGTCGCGTATATCGACGGCCCCCTGTGCGACTCACGACTCAGTTTCGAGTTCAGCGACTGGCTCGCCCACCGCTACCTCGGGGGCGAGAGCAACCAGCATTGGGTGGGACTCATCCGCGACCAGTTCTTCCCCGACAGTCCGAGGATGCCGACTTTCCTGGGTGACCTCGACGAGCCAGCCAGCGCTCCACTCGTGGCAGAGATGTTCGACCGCTGGTCCGAGTTCCTCGCGGAGCGGATGCCGAGGTAGACCGGCGCCAGAAGGCCAACGATCCAGCAGTCACCATGTTCATCGGCCCATCCAAGAAGCGGTGAGCCGTTGGAGGTTGGTGTTGTCGAAGACGATCAAGGGGTCGCCGTAATTCACGCGATGGCGGCGAGAGCGAAGTTCCTGAAGGGATGGTGGTCACAATGAGTCCGACACGAGCGACACGCGCCAAGGAGCTCGAAGCCTGGGCCGACACGGTTGAGGAGCGCGACCTGGTCGTCGCCGACACCGCTTCGCTTCGATCGATCGCCGAGCTGGCGGAACGACGCCGCGAACTCGACGAGGCGCTACTGGAAGCGGTTCGTTCAGCTCGCCACGCTGATCGGTCATGGTCGGAGATCGGCGCGATGTTGGGCGTCTCCAAGTAGGCCGCACAGCGCAAGTACGCCAAGCTCGTCGCGTAGCGACCGCCTGTCGACGACGCCCGAAACTGGTCAGTAGATGGGCTGGCCGTTTCGGGATCTGACCAGTGAGAACGGCCGATCTGGTGGGGAAGCGGGCCGTGGCGTGCTACACGTATGGCCGTGGCCGGCAAGGACCAGCAGAACAAGAACGTCGAGGCGGAGGGCCGACCTCGCCATCACCCTCGTCATCACTTTCGAGCTCGTCGGCTGGCGCAACTGCTACGGCAACACCACCTTCGAACCCGCCTGCTGACGATGGCTCGGTAGCCGATGACACGTAGGAGGGCGTTGAGGACGACGGCGATCGTGTTGATCTCGGTGGCGCTCCCGCTCGCCTTCCTATTGATCGCGTCCAACACGCTGCGCCTGGACTTGCCGGATCAGGGAGCGATGGAGGACTACTTGGCCGAGACGCCGCTTGATGTCCTGCCGGAAGTGCACAATGCCGAGGTACGACGCGAGGGCGAGAACCCCCGTTTGTGTTTCATGTGCTCGGTGTATGGCGTCGGCAAGTTCTTCGACCTCGACGTCGTGCCTGAGAGCGAGCGCCGTGGCTTCTGCGCGACGATTCGCGAACTCACGGTCTCCTGGCAGGGTGAGTCTCGAATGGGCGACCTCGAGTTCGGGGGGAGTGGATGCGGCCTGACAGTGTCATCAGTTCGTGGACACGACGACTGGCACATGGACATCAATGTCATCTTCGACTCTCTGTCAGAGCACGACACGGGGTTCTTGGCCATCTCGCTGGATTGATGGTGTGACGTGGCGTCGGGTGCAAGGGCGGCGGAGCTTCACGTGAGTCCGTGGTGGCTGTGACCCCGCGGTCTGTTCTCGTTGGCGTGGTGGCCACGCTCACGGCGGTGTCGATCTCCGCATGTTCGGACTCGGTTGACCGTGCGGAGGAGCATCCGGGGGTGGATCTTGGTGTGAACGCGGGTCATCTTGCGGTCCACATCCTGTGGAGCAGCCGGAACGTCGTCGTGGTGGTCCCCGACGGACACGTCGAGCGATGCGATCCCGACATCGCCTACCGCAGCGGCGAGTTCGTGGTGTTCGACGTCAGCGACCTGACCCTCTCCGATGACTTCGACTTCCACTGCACCCTCAGCGACGGCACGGGGAGTGTCGACGGGTCGGTGCCGCTGGACTACCAGGGCCTCAAGTGCGCTCCCACCGATCTGGCTGCTTCGTACGAGCAGTTGCAGTGCGGTCTGAGCTCGCCCTGGTTCGTTCACCAGCCCGACGGATCGTCCGTCAACGTGATCGTCACCTACGAGGCCCTGGCAGGCACTACCTGACGAAGCCTCGCTGCGTCAGCGTCGACGCGGTGCCGAGGATGCGCACATCTCGTCACGGCCTGGCGGCCTCGTCAGATGACCAGGGAGAATCCGGCCGCTCCGGCGGGGAAGTGGGCGGTGGCGTGCTACACGTATGGCCGTGGCCGGCAAGGACCAGCAGAACAAGAACGCCGAGGCGGAGGGCCGATCTCGCCGTTGGAAGGCGTTGAGGACGACGGCGATCGTGTTGATCGCGGTGGCGCTCACGGTCGCCTTCGTGCTGATCGCGTCCAACACGCTGCGACTGGACTTGCCGGATCAGGGAGTGATGGAGCACTACCTGGCCGAGACGCCGCTCGATGCCTTGCCGGAGTTGCACAATGCCGAGGTCCAGCGCGACGGCGAGAACCCCCGTCTGTGCTTCATGTGCTCGGTGTATGGCGTGCGGAAGAGCTTCGATCTCGACGTCCTGCCTGAGAGTGAGCGGCGCGGCTTCTGCGCGACCGTCCGGGAACTGGTTACTTCTTGGCAAGGCGAGACCCGAACGGCCCAAGTCGAGTTCGGAGGGGAATGGTGCAATGTGATCGTTTCGTCCGTGCTCGGACATGACGACTGGAACCTGAAGGTATTCGTGCTCTTCGTGCCAGACCACGACAACCCTCCGTTCGTAAGTGTTTCGCTTCACCTCCGTCGCTACCGTCAGCTGGCGTAACCCAGCCTCTCTACTCACGACTCCCGTTCGAGGGCTGGACCAGGGAGAATCCGGCGTTCCGGTGGGGAAGTGGGCCGCGGCGTGCTACACATATGCCGTGGCCGACAAGGACCAGCAGAAGAAGAACCTCGAGGCGGAGGGCCCCATCGGGCAGACCATCCAGCTCGTCAAGGACTACGCCCGCCAGGAGATCCAGGGTCCCCTGAAGGGTGCCGGTCGGTGGATCGGGCTGGGTGTCGCCGGGGCCATGTGCATCGGCATCGCCACCGCCTTCCTGGCCCTCGGCGTGCTGCGCATGGTGCAGACGGAGTGGCCGGGCACGTTCCACGGCCGCTGGATGAGCCTCCTGCCGTACGGCATCGGCCTGTTCGCCTGCCTGCTCGTCGCCGGCGTCGCGTTCTCGCGGATCAACAAGCAACCCCTCAACAAGGAGCAGCGCTGATGGCCCAGGAGAAGATCTCCCGCGCCGACCTGGAGTCCAAGTTCAAGGAAGTCCAGGACGGCCTGCAGGGCAAGCTGGAGGACAAGAAGCAGAGCCTGGTGACGGTGGCCGCCGTCGGCGGGATCGTGCTGCTCCTGCTGTTCTACTTCCTCGGTCGCCGGTCGGGGAAGAAGAAGACCACGCTGGTCGAGATCCGCCGGGTGTAGCCGCGTGGCCCGCCCCACCTCACTACGTTCGTTCCTCTCGCCGGTCGCCTACCTCCGCCGAGGCGCGGTCTACAAGGGCGTGCTCGGCGGCCGCCGCGGCTGGATGGCCGTCGGCGCCGTCCTGTGGACCCCGAAGCTGCTGAAGAAGGCGTTCGGCAAGAACGAGGAGATCGTGGCCACGGAGAAGCTGAAGCCCGGCCAGTTCGTGCGCCTGGAAGCCATCCCGCCCACCACCCGCCGGCAGCGCAAGGCCGCCAAGCGGGCCCGCACCGCCGCCTGAGCGCCCGCTCCGCCGCCCGCGGCGGGCACAATGGCCGGATGAAGGTGCTGCTGCGCAACCCCAAGCGCGAGGTGGAGGTCGAGGGTCGCCACACGGTGAACTCCCTCCTGGCCCGGCTGGAACTGCCCCGCGAGTCGCACCTGGTGATCTGCAACGGCACCCTCGTGCCCGGTGACGCGTCGCTGACCGACGACGACGTGGTGGAGATCCGCCCCGTCATCTCCGGGGGCGCCTGAGTGGTTGCCGCCGGTTCCAAGTGCCGCACCTGCCGCGGCCCGGCCATCATCGACCTGCCGCGCCACAACGCCAACTTCTGCGCGGAGCACTTCATGGAGCTGTGCCGCCGCCAGGTGACCAAGGCGATCGAGAAGTTCGCCATGCTCACCCCGGAGGACCGCATCCTCGTCGCAGTCTCCGGCGGCAAGGACAGCCTGGCGGTGTGGGACCTGCTGATCGACCTCGGCTACCAGGCCGACGGGCTGTACATCGGGCTGGGCATCGGCGAGTACAGCGACGTCTCGGGGGAGTACGCCAAGGCGTTCGCCGCCGAGCGCGGCCTGCGCCTGGTCACCATCGACCTGCGCGACGAGTACGGCTTCGACATCCCCACGGCGTCCCGCGCCACCCGGCGCGTGCCCTGCAGCGCGTGCGGCACCAGCAAGCGCCACCTGTTCGACAAGGCGGCACTCGATGGCGGCTACACCGTGCTGGTCACCGGCCACAACCTGGACGACGAGGCGGCCGTCCTGTTCGGCAACACCCTGCGGTGGGACGTCGAGTACCTGGCCCGCCAGCTGCCCGTGCTGCCTGCCCGCCACGGGTTCCCCAAGAAGGTCAAGCCGCTGGTGCGCCTGACGGAGCGCGAGACCGCGGCGTGGTGCATCGTCCGCGGCATCGACTACCTGGTGGACGAGTGCCCGATGGCGGAGGGCAACAAGCACCTCGCCTACAAGGCCGCGCTCAACGCCATCGAGCAGGAATCGCCGGGCAGCAAGGCCAGCTTCTACCTGAACTTCCTCGACAACATGGCCCCGCTGCTGGCCGGCACCACCGCCGCCGCCACGGACACGTTGCAGGAATGCCGCTCCTGCGGGGCACCCACCACCGGAGACCTGTGCGCGTTCTGCCGGGTGGCCGAGAAGTCGCGAGCACACGAACCGGTACCCGTGGAGTTGGTGCTGGGCAAGGGAAGAGGGAGACGATGAACCGACCGTTCGCCGCCGGCGACAAGGTGCTGCTGCTGGACAGCAAGCAGCGGCGCTACCTGATCACGCTGGCCGAGGGCGCCGAGTTCCACAGCCACGCCGGGTTCATCCCGCACGCCGACATCATCGACCGGCCGGAGGGGCTGGTGGCCGTCAGCACCAAGGGCGCCAAGTACACCTGCCTGCGCCCGACGCTGGAGGACTTCGTGCTGGAGATGCCCCGCGGTGCCCAGGTGATCTACCCCAAGGACCTCGCGCCCATCTGCATGCTGGCCGACATCGGCCCCGGCGTGCGGGTGCTCGAGAGCGGCGTCGGCTCCGGCGCGCTCAGCATGACCATGCTCCGCTGGGGTGCGGACATCGTCGGCTACGAGATCCGCGAGGACTTCCTCGGCCGGGCCCTGGCCAACGTGAAGAGCTTCCTCGGCGACGGCGTGCTGGACCGCTACGACCTGCACCTGCGCGACTGCTACGAGGGCATCGACGAGCGCGACCTGGACCGTGTGGTGCTGGATCTGCCCGAGCCGTGGCGGGTGGTGCCCCACGCCCAGGAGGCCCTGCGGCCCGGCGGCATCCTCGTGGCCTACACGCCGTCGATCATGCAGGCGTCGCAGACCCGGGAGGCCATGGCCACCAAGGCGTGGAACGGCACCCGCACGCTGGAGGTGCTGCACCGCGGCTGGTACGTGGAGGGGCAGGCGGTGCGCCCCGATCACCGCATGGTTGCCCACACCGGCTTCCTGACGGTGGGCCGCTTCCTCGGCTGACGGGCCCCCGCGGCCACCTCGCCGGCCGTCCGGGGTAGACTGCCGGTGCTCACGAAGGCGCCTGTGTGCGCGGCGTGGAACCTGAATCCGCCGTGCGACGGTGCCGTAGGAGGTGACCGTGATCGCATCGGCGACGCCCGGGAATCGAAATGGGCGTGCCCTGTCACGCCCCCACATACGACGGCCGGCCACTCGGATGGCCGGGCGGACGACGAAGCCGGAATCGGCCTCGGACGCACTGGTGATCGTGGCCAACCGGCTGCCGATCACCATCACCAGCGACGGCGCGGTGGAACGCAGCCCCGGCGGCCTCGCCTCGGCGCTCTCGTCCGTGGTCACGGAGGGCTCCCACTGGATCGGCTGGACCGGCCAGGTCGGGGCGCCGACCAGCCCACTGCCCGATGACGGGCTGACGCTCCACGCCGTGCCCCTGACGGCCGCGGAGGTGGACGGCTACTACGACGGCTTCGCCAACTCGGTGCTGTGGCCGCTGTTCCACAACCGGCTTCAGCAGCCGGAACTGCGCCGTTCCTGGTGGCGCACCTACCGCCACGTCAACCAGCACTTCGCCGACATGGTGGTGGAGGTCGCCCCGCCCGGCGCCCTCGTGTGGGTGCACGACTACCACCTGCTGCTCGTGCCGGCGATGGTGCGGGCACGCCGGCGCGACCTGCGGGTCGGCCTGTTCTCCCACATCCCGTTCCCCGGCCCGCGCCTGTTCGGCACGCTGCCGTGGCGGAGGGAGCTGCTGCTGGGCATGGCCGACGCGCACGTCATCGGCTTCCAGACCGAGGACGACGTGCACAACTTCCAGGACGCCATGCACCGCTTCGTCGGCCCGCTGCGCCGCGGCCGGCGGGGCGCGTCCGTGGTGGACGCCTTCCCGATCTCCGTCGACGTCGCCAAGTGGGCGGCGCTCGGCGACGACGCGTCCGCGGGCGCGGCCGCACTCGCCGAGCCGGGCGTGGTGGTGTACCTCGGCATCGACCGGCTGGACTACACGAAGGGCATCGTCCATCGCCTGCAGGCGTTCGGCGAGCTCCTCAACGACGGGCAGCTGGACCCGGCCAGGTGCCGGTTCGTGCAGGTGGCCGTGCCCACCCGTACCGATGTGCCGGCCTACCAGGAGGAGAAGGAGGCCGTGGAGGGCCTGGCCGAACGGATCAACCAGCGGCACGCCACCCCCGGCTCGCCCGGCCCGGTGCAGTACCTGGACACGCCCCTCGACGGGCCGGAGCTGGCGGCCTGGTACCGGCGGGCGGACGCGCTGGTGGTCACCTCGCTGGCCGACGGGATGAACCTGGTGGCGAAGGAGTTCGTGTCGGCCCGGACCGACCTCGACGGGGCCGTGGTGCTGTCCGAGTTCGCCGGTGCCGCGCACGACATGCCGGGGGCGATCATCGTCAACCCGTACGACATCGAGGCCATCAAGCGGGCGATGGTGGCCGTGTTCCGCATGTCGCCGATGGAGCGGCACGAGCGGATGTCGACGATGCGGGACGCGGTCGAGGCCAACGACGTGCACCACTGGGCCCGCCGCTTCGTGGAGCGGCTCCGGGCGGCGCCCGTCACCCGCCCCTTCCGCTTCCCGGGCCGCGCCGCCGGCGGGAGGGTGGCGTCATGAGGGTCGGCGTCATCGCCCCTGCCTGGTTGCCCGTCCCCCCGCCCTCCTATGGGGGCACGGAGGCCGTGGTGGACGGGCTGTGCCGCGGCCTCGCCGGCCTCGGCCACGACGTCCTGCTGGTGGGACATCCGGACTCCACCTGCCCGGTGGAGCGTTGCTCCGTCGTCCCCGCCGGGGACACCGTGCCGATGGGCAGGGCGCGCATCGAACTGGAGCACGCGCTCGGCGCCTACGGCCTGACCGCCGACTGCGACGTGGTCAGCGACCACACCGTGGGCGGGCCGGTGTGTGCCGCCCTCCACCCAGGGCGTGCGGTGGTGGCCACGAACCACAACCCGTTCAACCGCTCCAACGAGGCGATCTTCGGGGCGGCCGCGGGTCACGCCGATGTGGTGGCCATCTCGCGGTCCCACGCCGCGACCACGACCGTCCCGATCGCCGCGGTGATCCACCACGGCATCGACGTCGATACGTTCCCCAGGGGCGACGGCAGCGGCGGGTACGCGGCGATGCTCACCCGGATGGCCCCGGACAAGGGGGTGCACCACGCCGTGCGCATCGCCCGTGAGGCCGGCGTGCCGCTGAAGATCGCGGCCAAGATGCGCGAGGACCGCGAGCACGCGTACTTCGACGAGTTCGTCCGCCCCCACCTCGGCGGCGGCATCGAGTACGTGGGCGAGGTCGACGCGGCCGGGAAGCGGGCGCTGCTGGCCGGCGCCGTCGCGCTGCTGAACCCGATCCAGTGGGACGAGCCGTTCGGCATGGCGATGATCGAGGCGATGGCCTGCGGCACGCCGGTGGTCGGCACCGCCCGGGGTGCGGCGCCGGAGTTGGTGGTGGACGGCGTCACCGGGTTCCTCCGGGCATCCGACGCCGACCTCGCCGCGGCCCTGGCCGAGGTTCACCAACTGGACCGGGCCGCGTGCCGCCGGCGCGTGGCCGAGGAGTTCTCGATCGAGCGAATGGCCGCCAACTACGTGCGGGCCTACGAGGCACGCATCGAGCGGGTCGCCGGCCGCCGGGAGGTGATGGCGTGACGGGCAACCCGATGGTCGTCGCGCTCGACGTGGACGGCACGCTGTACGACGGCAGAGCCGTGGCGGCGGAGGCGGTGGCCGCGATTGCGGCGGCCGCGGCCGCCGGGCACGTGGTGCTGATCGTGACCGGGAGGCCGTGGCGCGACCTGCCCCAGATCATCCCGGACGTGCTGCCCCACGTGACGCTGGCGGCGTGCGAGGAGGGCACCGTGATGGTGCGGGTGGCGACCGGCGAGCACCTGCTGCTGGCCGAGCCGGTGAACCGCCGGTTCGCCACCGGTCTGGTGGCCGCCGACGTCGGCCCCGTGTCGCTCGGCGACGTGATGATCGGCGCGCCCGCGCTGGCCGCCGACGTCGCCCGCCGGTTGCGCGACGAGGGTGACGACGACGTCCACCTCGTCCGCAACAAGGGCTCGGTGGCGATCCTCCCGTCCGGCTTCGACAAAGGGCGCGCCCTGCGCGACGCACTCCGCCTGCTGGGGCTGGAGGGCAGCCGGGTGCTGGCGATCGGCGATGCGGCCAACGACCTGCCGATGTTCGCCGTGGCGGACGTCGCCGTGGCGGTGGCCGGCGCTGATGCGGCGGTCCGCGACGCGTGCATCCCGCTGACGGAGCACGACGCCGGGGTCGGCGTGGCGGAGGCGCTGCGGCGTCACCTGCCTGTGGAGCCGTCGCAGTCGCCGTCCTAGATCAGTCCGTTCGGCGGGCGTTCGCCCTGGCCCGGCTGGTGCCGATCTGCAGGTCGAACACCTGGTCGCGGCAGTGAACGCCGTGCAACACGGCTGGCTCGCGGAACGCGCCCTGGATCGGCGACAGCCGCAGGCCCTTCCGCGAATGCGGCTCCATGCCCAGCATCACCCGCAGCAGCAGGAGGGGAGTGGCCGACGACCACGCCTGCGGCGAGCACGAGGAGGGGAACGGCACGGGGATCTCGATGTCGCTGCGATCCAGACCGCAGAAGAACTCGGGCAGTCGCCCGTCCCAGGTCTGCGCGGCATCGAGCAGCCCGTTGGCGATCTGCAGGGCCTCCTGTTTCATGCCGTAATGGGCCAGCCCGGCCGCGCACAGCGCGCTGTCGTGTGGCCAGACCGTGCCGCAGTGGTAGCTCATCGGGTCGTAGCCGGCCTCGTCCGCCGCCAACGTGCGGATGCCCCAACCGGTCCACATCTCGTCGGAGAGGAGGCGATCGGCCACGGCTCGGGCGTGGGCTTCGGCGACGATGCCGGTCCACAGGCAGTGGCCCATGTTCGACGTCAGCGAGTCCACCGGCCGCTTGTCCGGGTCGAGCGCGAGCGCGAACCAGCCCTTGTCCTCCAGCCAGAAGTCGCGGTTGAAGCGTTCCTTCAGCGCCATCGCCTTGCGCTTCCAGCGCCGCTGGCCTTCGGCGTCGCCCAGATGGCGGGCGATCGCCGCCCGGGCCCGGTACGCGGCGTAGACGTACCCCTGCACCTCGCAGAGTGCGAGCGGTGCCGACGCCACGGTGCCGTCGTGGTAGCGGATGGCGTCGGTGGAGTCCTTCCATCCCTGGTTGACGAGGCCGTGGTCGGACATCCGCAGGTACTCCACGTAGCCGTCACCGTCGCGATCGCCGTACTCGTCGATCCACTGCAGCGCCCGGTCCACGTGGGGGAGCAGGCGTTCGAGGTCGCCGTCGGCCAGCCCCCAGCGGAGCAGTTCCCCGACCAGGACCACGAACAGCGGCGTGGCGTCCACCGCCCCGTAGTACGTGCTGTGGCCGGTGAGCACCACACGGTCCAACCCCAGGTAGCGGGTCTCGTGGACGATGCGCCCGGGCTGTTCCTCGGTGGCCGCGTCCTCCTCGTCACCCTGCAGTTCGGCCAGCGCCTCCAGCACACCCAGCGCGAGGTCGGTGTCGACCGGCAGGGCCATGTAGGCGGTGATCAGCGCATCCCGCCCGAAGAGGCTCATGTACCACGGCACGCCGGCGGCCACCACGGCGCGGTGGGTGCCGCGTGGGTCGTGCAAACGCAACGCCGCCAGGTCGTCGACGGCGCGGTGGTAGGCGTCGGCCAGCCGGCGGTCGCCGGTGCGCAACGTCGGACGGGCGGCCAACCATTCGTCGTTGCGGCCCTCTGCGTTGGCCAGGGTGGGGTGATGATGGCGCCGCTCGATCCACATCGAACCGATGGCGACGGCCAGATCCAGTTGCACGCTCCACGCCGCCGGGCGGGATGACGGCCGTCCAGCCGAACCCGTGCTCGCTCACCCGCTCGTGGTCCACCGACACCCTCAGTTCGGCCTGCCGGCTGATCTCGCCGTGCTTCCAGCGGAACGCCAGGCTGTGCTCGCGGACTTCCGTGGCATGGTCGCCCTCGCTGTCCTCCCGTCCCTCCTTCACGGCGAACACGTCGGCGAAGTCGGCCGCCACCTTCAATGTCACCTCGACCGTGGCTTCCTCCTGGGTGGTGTTGCGGACCTCGATGACCTCGTGCCACACCTCGCCCACCTTGCGGCGGCGCACCACCATCAGGCGCACATCGGGTCGGTCCACCGGATGGCAGCGACCGACGAACGTGGCGGAACTCGCATCGGGCTGGTCCACCGCAAGCGGCTCGACCGGCGAACCGCCGATCAGCAGGCGGGCCCGGCTGAGCACGCGCATGTCGGCGAAGAAGACCCCGTGGGTGGGGTTGGTGTCGAAGTCGCCGGTGCGGCTGCTGAGGCAGAACGTCTGCCCGTCGACGAGGGTGATGAGCGCGCTCGGGTCGCCCAGGCTGGTCGGATGGCCTGCCAGGACCCACGGGCTCGGGGAAGCTCCGGTTGAAGGCATTGCCACCATTGTGGCCGCGATGGCCCGTCGATGTGGGTCCCCCCGCCGAGCGTGGGCGATCAGCGACGTCGTCGCGTCACCCCAGGAGGTCGACCGCGATGTCGGCCCAGAGCCGCTCCATCAGGCCCATCGAGTGCACGTCCACCCGCTCGTCGGCGGCGTGGAACATGGCCACGTAGTGGTCGAACGTCAGCTCGTGGGAGAACAGGCCGTACCCGTAGGACGTGGCGCCGAGGTCGCGGTAGAAGCGGGCGTCGGTGCCACCGGGGGTGATGGCCGGCACCACCCGGGCATCGGGGTACACGCTGGCCGAGGCCTTGGCGATCGTGCGCCACAGCGGCGAGTCCACGGGCGACGCGGTGGCCGGCCAGTTGCCGTGGAGGGGGACGATCTCGACGTGCTCGATCAGGTCGCCGAGCAGGTCGCGGACCACGGCGAGCGCGTCGTCGGCGGTCTGGCCGGGGAGGATGCGGATGTCCACCTCCATCTCGACGCTGCCGGGGATGGTGTTGGTCTTGCCGTCGCCGCGCAGCACGTTGGGCGACATGGTCATGTGGGTGCAGGCGTGGCAGTCGGCGGCGAAGCCGCGGTCCGGGTGGGCGACCGCCCAGTCGGTGATCCGTGCCGGATCCAGCAGGGTGGCCTCCAGTTCCGGGTCGAACTCCATCGCCTTCACGTACTCCCGCCACGTGTCGTGGATGACGGCCAGCGGGCGGTAGGCGGCCAGGCGGCGCACCACCTCTGCGGCGCGCACCAGCGCGTTGTCGGCGATGAGGGGCGTGGAGCCGTGGCCCGCAGTGCCGTGGACGATCAGCTTCGTCCAGGCGGATCCCTTCTCCGCCACCAGCACCGGCAGCTTCATGCCGCTGGGGGTGTGCATCGGCGTGCCGCCGCACTCGGTGATGACGTAGTCGGCCATCACGGCGTCGCGGTGGTGCTGGAGCAGCCAGTCGGCACCCCACGCGGCGCCCGCCTCCTCGTCGGCCACGGCGGCGAACACCACGCTGCCGGGCAGGGCCAGGCGGCGCTCGGCCAGCTCGCGGAACGCCACCGCCATCGATGCCGTGAGGCAGAGCATGTCGATGGCGCCGCGGCCCCACACCCAACCGTCGATCAGCTCGCCGCCGAACGGGTCCTCGTGCCAGTCGGCCGGCTGCACCGGCACGACGTCGGTGTGGGCCAGCAGGAGGAGGGTGGGCGCCGCCGGGTCGGTGCCGGGCAGGCGGGCCACCAGCGACTGGCGGTTGGCCTTCGGGCCGAGCGTCTGCACCTCGACACCGGGCAGGTCTACGACCGGGCGCAGCAGGTCGGCGGCACGGGTCTCGTTGCCCGAGTCCTCGTGGCCGTCGTTCACGCACTGCAGGCGGATGAGCTGCTGGAGGATCTCGGTGGAGGCGTTCGGTGCGACGGCGGTCATGCCCTCAGTCTCGCGCCGGTGGCGGCTCGGCGGGCGCGAAAAGGGGCGACCCGTGCGGGCCGCCCCTTCTCCGAGAATCAGTTGGTACGTCGAGCGATCAGGGCTCGATGAAGATGCACTCGCCCGGGCACTCCTCGGCCGACTCGATGACGGAGTCCAGCTTGTTGTCCGGGATGTTGGCCATGCCCTCGGCGCCCTGCGGGTTGCCCTTGGCGGCGGCAAAGATCTTGTCGCCTTCCTTCACGTACGCCAGGCCGTCGTCCAGCAGCGTGAACACGTCGGGTGCGATCTCTTCGCACAGACCGTCACCGGTGCACAGATCCTGGTCGATCCAGACCTTCATTTCGCGTGTCTCCTAGGGTCGAGAGTCAGACGTTCGGAGCATACATGGGTGGGTGTCCGGATTCGTAGTTTCCGTGACCAAGGTCCCGGTGATGCCCGTCACGCGGCGGCCTGTTGGTGTTAGGTTCCGCCCATGAGCGATACCGAACGGTGCCGACGACGCCGCAGTCCTCGAGGCGCAGCTCGCGATCCTCGAAGAAGAGGTCGGTCAACTCCGCCGCAAGCTGGCCGATGCGCCCAAGCGCCAGCGTGCGCTGGAGGAACGGCTGCTGGAGACCAAGGGCCAGCTGGCCCAGGCGGTCTCCCAGAACGAAAAGCTCAGCTACACCCTGCGCGAGGCCCGCGAGCACATCGCCGCCCTGCGCGACGAGGTGGACAAGCTCACCCAGCCGCCCTCCGCCTACGGCGTGGTCGTCGGCAAGAACGACGACGGCACGGTGGACGTGCTGACCAGCGGCCGCAAGATGCGCGTCAGCCTGCACCCGGACATCGACCACGATTCGCTGGAGCGCGGCGCCGAGGTGGTGCTCAACGAGAGCTTCAACGTGGTGGACGCCCGCAACCCGGAAGGCACCGGCGAGGTCGTCACCATCAAGGAAGTGATGGAGGACGGCGTGCGTGCCCTGGTGGTGGGCCGCGCCGACGAGGAGCGGGTCTGCGAGTTGGCCGACGCGTTGCGTGGCACGCATCTGCGCAGCGGCGACACGATGCGGCTGGACGTGCGCAGCAACCTGCTGCTGGAGAAGCTGCCCCGCCCCGAGGTGGAGGACCTTCTGCTGGAGGAGGTTCCGGACATCAGCTACGCGGACATCGGCGGGCTGGACGACCAGATCGAGCAGATCGCCGACGCCGTGGAGCTGCCGTTCCTGTACCAGGACCTCTTCGCCGAGCACCAGCTGCCGGCGCCCAAGGGCATCCTGCTGTACGGCCCGCCCGGCTGCGGCAAGACGCTGATCGCCAAGGCCGTGGCCAACAGCCTGGCCAAGAAGGTGGCGGACAAGACCGGCGGCGAGAAGGGCCGCAGCTACTTCATCAACATCAAGGGTCCAGAACTGCTGAACAAGTACGTCGGCGAGACGGAGCGGCAGATCCGCCTGGTGTTCCAGCGGGCCCGGGAGAAGAGCGAAGAGGGCTGGCCGGTCATCGTCTTCTTCGACGAGATGGACTCGATGTTCCGCACCCGCGGCTCGGGCATCTCCTCGGACATGGAGTCCACGATCGTGCCGCAGCTGCTGGCCGAGATCGACGGCGTGGAGGGCCTGCGCAACGTCATCGTGATCGGCGCCACCAACCGGGAGGACCTCATCGACCCGGCCATCCTGCGGCCAGGTCGGTTGGACGTGAAGATCAAGATCGAGCGCCCGTCGGCCGGCGCGGCCCGGCAGATCTTCGCCCGCTACCTCACCGACGACATCCCCATCGCCGCCGGTTCGGCCGTGCCGTCGATGATCGACGCGACGGTGGACGAGATGTACCGCGACGACGCGGCCAACCAGTTCCTCGAGGTCACCTACCAGAACGGCGACAAGGAGATCCTGTACTACAAGGACTTCGCGTCGGGTGCGATGATCGAGAACATCGTCCGCCGGGCCAAGAAGCTGGCCATCAAGCGGGTCATCGCCGGTGGGCCCAAGGGCGTGTGCCTGCAGGACCTGCTGGACTCCATCAAGCAGGAGTACCGCGAGCACGAGGACCTGCCGAACACCACCAACCCGGACGACTGGGCCAAGATCAGCGGCAAGAAGGGCGAGCGGATCGTCTTCATCCGCACCCTGGTGAAGGGCCGCGAGGCGGACCGCGAAGGCGGCCGCGCCATCGAGCGCGTCGCCACCGGCCAGTACCTGTAACGCCCTCGCGCCGGGTCAGGTGCGGGGTGGGCGGATGCGTGAGGCCGGCTGGTAGTTCACGCCGGCGGTCTCGTCCACCCGGTGCAGTAGGAGGTTGCACGGCGGTTCGAACGCCTCGGCGAACCAGACGGAACGCTCCTCGCCGAGCAGTTCCCACGGCAGGGTGGTGAGGAGGTCGGTGTCGTCCTCGATCCGCTGGCGCAGAGCGATGCCCTCCGGCGTGACGGTGTCGCCGTCCACCAGGCCCTTGTGAGCGAGGGCAGCCCACCCGGCCTCGATGTCCTCCGGTGACGTGCCGCGGGACTTCGCCAGCCAGTCGCGCTCGTAACCGAGCCAGGCGTTGTGCAGGATGGACGCCTCGGCGTGGGTCAGCCCGGCGGCCACCACCAGCGCCCAGTGGGTGTCGCCGCGCCATTCCCGCAGGCAGTTGACGGCGTGCCAGCCGGACAGCAGCGGGTCGTTGGGCCGCGGCACGGCCAGGTGCGCGCCGTAGAACACCCGGCCCACCAGGGGCAACTGCTCCACCACCGGCCACAGGTGAGGGCCCAGTTCGATCAGCGGCTCCACGATGTCCGGCGCGTACTGCCGCAGGCCCTCAGCGACCGCTTCGTCGCGTGCGTGCCACACCTCCATGAAGCGATCCGGGGTCTGCAGGAAGCCGAAGGCGCCACGGATGGCGACGGGACTGATACTGCCGAATGCGGCGATCACCGCGTCCGGGCCGGCGCCCGCCAACGGCGCGCATCGCGCCGCCATGTAGCCCAGCGGGCCGGCGAACGCCTGCGGCAGGCCCAACGCCTCGTACCGCTGCGCCGCGCCCGGGTCCCAGAAGATCCAGCCGACGGTGGTCTGCACGGAACGGGCGTTGCGGCGGGTGATCTCGAACCAATCGGGGGTCTCGGCCATGGTGGCCAGTCTGCACGACCTGCCGGTTAGCGTGCGTGCCGTGGCGATCCCCAAGGTGTGCGGCATCGAGACCGAGTACGGCATCCTGGTGCGCGGCCCGGTGCCCGACAGTACGGCCAACCCGGTCAGTGCCTCGTCGCTGCTCATCAACGCCTACCTCGCGTCCGTGCACCGCCGGGCCAAGTTCGACCTGGTGGACGAGCACCCCGGCACCGACGCCCGCGGCTTCCAGGTGGACGACCTGCTCGCGCCGGAGATCGAGACCCAACTGGTGAACGCCGTGCTCACCAACGGGGCCCGCTACTACGTGGACCACGCCCATCCGGAGATCAGCACTCCGGAATGCCTGACGGCCATGGACGCCATCCACTTCGACCGGGCCGCCGAGCGGATCATCGAAGCCAGCATGGCGGCCGCCAATCGCATGCTGCCGGAAGGCGCGGAGATCCTCTGCCACAAGAACAACTCCGACGGCAAGGGCAACAGCTACGGCTGCCACGAGAACTACCTGCTCGCCCGCGAGGTGCCCTTCGCCCGCATCGTCCAGCAGATCACGCCCCACTTCGTCACCCGCCAGGTGGTGGTGGGCGCCGGCAAGGTGGGCTGCGAACTCCCGGGCGCATCGGCGGGGGACATCCCCTTCCAGCTCAGCCAGCGGGCCGACTTCTTCGAGGAGGAAGTGGGGCTGGAGACCACGCTGAAGCGGCCGATCGTCAACACCCGCGACGAGCCGCACTGCGATGCCTCGAAGTACCGCCGCCTGCACGTGATCGTCGGCGACGCCAACATGAGCGAGACCGCCACGTTCGTGAAGATCGGCGCCACGGCCCTGCTGCTGGCGATGATCGAGGACGACGCGCTCGGCGACGACCTGGCGCTGGCCAACCCCGTGGCCGCCATCCGCCAGGTCAGCCACGACCCCACGCTGCAGCGCACCATCCTGCTGCGCTCCGGCCGGCGGGCCACCGGCATGGAGATCCAGTGGTCCCTGCTGGAACGCGCCCGCAGGTACGCCGACACCCACGGCCTCCACGCGGTGGGCGAGGCCACCGGACTGCAGGTGCTGGCCCTGTGGGAGGACATCCTCACCGGGCTCGAGGCCGACCCGGCCACGGTTGCGCACCAGGTGGATTGGGTGGCCAAGCAGCGCATCGTGGACGGCTATGCCGAGCGCCACGGCCTGCGCCCCGGCGATGCCCGGTTGAAGGCGCTGGACCTGCAGTACCACGACATGCGCCCGGACCGCTGCCTGGCTCGGCGGGCCGGGCTGGCCGTGCTGACCGACCCGGCGGCGGTGGAGGCCGCCATGACCCTGCCGCCCACCACCACCCGCGCCTACTTCCGCGGCCGGTGCCTGGCGAAATGGCCCGACGAGATCGTCGCCGCCAACTGGGACAGCCTGGTGTTCGACGTGGGGCGCGACCCGCTGCGGCGGGTGCCGATGATGGAACCGTTGCGCGGCACCGCCGAAAGGGTGGCTAGCTTGATCGACGAGAGCGACACCCCGTCGGCGCTGCTGGCCCGGCTGGGTGCCTGACCGAACCGCACGAGGGAGCCATGGCAGAGCGCACCCAGAAGCAGAAGCCCACGCCAAGCCGCACGGAAGAGACGGTCGAGGACGCGCCCGCAGTGGCCGGCAGCGGCGACAAGCTGAAGGCCGAGCTGGACGACCTCCTCGACGAGATCGACGACGTGCTGGAGACCAACGCGGAGGACTTCGTGAAGTCCTACGTGCAGAAGGGCGGGCAGTAGGCGCATGTCGATGCCGCTGTTCACCCCGGGGTCGGACCCCGGGTCCAGCTTTCCTGAACTGCTCCGCCGAGTCGGCCTGGCCACCGGGCTGGACGCGCCGGGTACCGAGATGGACCTCGGCGTGCCCCACGCCACCACCTGCGTGGCCCTTCGCTTCGCCGACGGGGTGGTGATGGCGGGCGACCGCCGGGCCACCAGCGGCAACCTCATCAGCCACCGTGGGATGGAGAAGGTGGTGCAGGCCGACCTGCACAGTGGGGTGGCCATCGCCGGTGCCGCCGGCCCGGCCATGGAGATGATCAAGCTCTTCCAGCTGCAGCTGGAGCACTACGAGAAGGTCGAGGGCTCCTCGCTCAGCCTGGAAGGCAAGGCCAACCAGCTCAGCATGATGGTGCGTGGCAACCTTCCTGCTGCCATGCAGGGCATGGTGGTGGTGCCGATCTTCGCCGGCTACGACCTGCTGCGCTCCGTGGGCCGCCTGTTCACCTACGACGTCACCGGCGGCCGCTACGAGGAGCACGACTATGTGGCCACCGGCTCCGGCATGCTTCACGCCGGCACCGTGGTGAAGATCGGGTGGCGCGAGAGCCTCACCCGCGAGGCCGCCGTGGCACTGGCCTGCCGCGGGCTCTGGGAGGCCGCCGACGCGGACTCCGCCACCGGTGGGCCGGATGCACTGCGCGGCATCTACCCCGTGGTGGCCACCATCACCGCCGACGGCTGGAGCCGCCTGGAGGACACCGAGCTGGCCGCGGTCTTCGAGTCCATCGCCGACGAAGTGCGGGCGCGGTAGAGGGGGTACGGACCATGAGCATGCCGTTCTACGTGGCGCCCGAGCAGGTGATGAAGGACCGCGCGGACTATGCCCGCAAGGGCATCGCCCGCGGGCGTGCGCTGGTGGCCGTCCGCTACGTGGACGGCATCGCCCTCGTGGCCGAGAACCCGTCCAACACGCTGCGCAAGATCAGCGAGATCTACGACCGCATCGCCTTCGCCGGCGTCGGCAAGTACAACGAGTTCGACCAGCTGCGCGTCGCCGGCGTGCGGGCGGCCGACCTGAAGGGCTACCAGTACAGCCGCGACGACGTGGATGCCCGCAGCCTGGCCAACCAGTACGCCCAGATCCTCGGCCAGATCTTCACCCACGAGATGAAGCCGATGGAGGTGGAGATCCTGGTCGCCGAGGTCGGCGTGACGGGGGAGGGCGACCAGCTGTTCCACATCCTCTACGACGGCACGGTGATGGACGAACGGCGCTGGAGCGTGCTCGGCGGCGACGCCGAGGCGATCAGCGCCCGGATGGACGAGTGGTACGCCGACGACCAGCCGCTGGAGGTTGCCGTCCGTGAGGCCACCGCAGCGCTCGTCGGCGCCGACCGCCCGGACGGGCCGCTGCAGGCCGACGACCTCGAGGTTGCCATCCTGTCCCGCCGCAACGGGCGGCGCTGCTTCCGCCGCCTCTCGGACGAGCAGGTCGCCGCGGCGCTGGCCGGCTGATCGGCCACGGCATGCCCGCCGCCCGGATCGACCTCAACAGCGACGTCGGCGAGGGCTTCGGCGCCTGGGCCGGCGGGCCGGACGACCAACTGATCCCACTGCTGACCTCGGTCAACGTCGCATGTGGGTTCCACGCCGGCGACCCGTCGATCATGCGCCGCACGTGCGCCGCGGCGGTGGCCGCCGGGTGTGCCATCGGCGCCCAGGTGAGCTACCCGGACCTGGCCGGCTTCGGTCGCCGCTTCATGGAGATGCGGCCCGCCGAGCTGACGGATGCCGTTCTGTACCAGCTCGGCGCGCTGGAGGCGATGGCCGCCGTGGCCGGCGGGCGCGTGGCCTACGTCAAGCCCCATGGCGCGCTGTACAACGCGATCGTCCATCACGCCGCGCAGGCCGGCGCGGTGGCCGCTGGTGTCCGCGAGCACGGCGGAGGGCTGGCGGTGCTCGGGCTGCCCGGCAGCGAGATCGAGACGGCCTGCTGCGCATGCCGGCATCCGCTTCGTGGTGGAGGGGTTCGCCGACCGGGCCTACACACCCGACGGCCGGCTGGTGCCGCGGACCGAGCCGGGTGCGCTGCTGACGGACCCTGCGGCTGCCGCGGCCCAGGCGGTGCGGCTCTGGGAGGGTGGCGTGGCCTCGATCTGCGTGCACAGCGACACGCCCGGGGCGCCGGCGATCCTCTCCGCCGTGCGTGCCGCGCTGGAAGCCGCGGCGCCGCCATCGGCGCCTTCGTGCCGTGAGGCTGCTCCCGTACGGCCCGCGGGCCGTGCTCGCCGAGTTCGACCGGCTGGAGCAGGTGGTGGCCGCTGCGTCGGCATGGCGGGCCGCCGGTGGCCTGCGGTCGAGGACATCGTCCCCGCGGCGCGGACGGTGCTGGTGGTGCACGACGGATCGCTGGACACTGACCTGCTGGACGTGCCGGCGGACGGTGCCGTGCCGGCGCCGGGTCCGCTGGTGACCGTGGACGTCACCTACGACGGCGAGGACCTGCCGTCGGTGGCGGCCGCAACGGGCCGCAGCGTGGAGGACGTGATCGCGCTGCACAGCGGTGCGGACTACACCGTGGCGTTCTGCGGGTTCATGCCCGGCTTCGCCTACATGACCGGCCTGCCGGAGGTGCTGCACCTGCCGCGGCGGGCCACGCCCCGGGAGCGCGTGCCGGCCGGTGCAGTGGCCATCGCCGCCGAGTACGCCGGGGTCTACCCGCGAGAGCCCGGGCGGCTGGCACCTGCTGGGGCGGACCGACGCCGTGCTGTGGGACGACGGGCGCGAGCCGCCCGCCCTCCTGCCGCCCGGCACACGGGTCAGGTTCCGGCCCCGGTGATCGAGGTCCGGTCCTGGGGGATCGCCGGTTCGGTGGTGGACGCCGGCCGGCCGGGTCGCGCCTGGCTGGGTGCGGCACGGGGGCGGGTGGACCTGGCCTCGCTGCGCCTCGTCAACCGTGTCGTCGGCAACGGCCCCGACGCGCCGGCGCTGGAGAGCTCCGGCGGGCTCAGCTTGCGGTGCTCGCTTCCACCCTGGTCGCCGTGGTTGGCGCCGTCGCCGACGTGGCGGTCAGCGGCGGGCCGCCGCTGGGGTGGGGGAACGCCGTGCTCCTGCCCGCCGGCGCCGAGGGTGCGGATCGGCCGCCTGCTGGACGGGGCGCGTGTCTACGTGGGGGTCCGTGGCGGCGTGGGTGGTGACACTCCGCCGGTCGGGGACCCGCTGGTCCATGCCGTGCCGCGGCCGCCGCTGCACGCAGTGGTGGGCATCTGGCCCGGCCCGCGGCTGGACTGGTTCGCCCCCGACACGTGGACGGTGCTCGACCGGGCCGAGTTCGTGGTCACTTCCACCAGCCGGGTCGGCGCCCGGCTGCGGCCCGGCACTGGTCCGGCGGCGTGCCGGAGAGCTTCCTCGGAAGGCATGGTCGAGGGCGCTGTGCAGGTCCCGCCGGACGGCAACCCGATCGTGATGCTGGCCGACCATCCCGCCACCGGTGGGTATCCGGTGATCGCCGTCGTCGACGTGGCGGACATCCCTGCGCTGGCCCAGGCCGCGCCAGGCACCTCCCTGCGCCTCCGTGTGCTCGCTCCGACGCCCGAATGACGTGGGGTGCGGGGGAGAAGGGCGCGCTACGGTGCTGCCATGGATCGCAGGATCTACGGGCTCGAGAACGAGTACGGCGTCACCTGCACCCTCCGCGGGCAGCGTCGGCTGAGCCCTGACGAGGTCGCCCGGTACCTGTTCCGCAAGGTGGTCAGCTGGGGGCGCAGCAGCAATGTGTTCCTCCAGAACGGCGCCCGCCTGTACCTCGACGTGGGTTCCCACCCGGAGTACGCCACACCGGAGTGCGACTCCATCTACGACCTGGTGGTGCACGACAAGGCGGGCGAGCGCATCCTCGAGAGCCTCGTGCACTCCGCCGAGCAGCGCCTGCGCGAGGAAGGCATCCGCGGCACCATCTACCTGTTCAAGAACAACACGGACTCCGCCGGCAACAGCTACGGCTGCCACGAGAACTACCTCACCAGCCGGGCCGACGACCTGGGCCACTACGCCGAGGTGCTCATCCCGTTCCTCGTCAGCCGGCAGATCTACACCGGTTCCGGCAAGGTGCTGCAGACCGCCCGCGGCCCGCTGTACTCCATCGCCCAGCGGGCCGAGCACATCTGGGAAGGCGTCAGCAGCGCCACCACCCGCAGCCGCCCGATCATCAACACCCGCGATGAGCCGCACGCCGACGCCGAGCGCTACCGCCGCCTGCACGTCATCGTCGGCGACAGCAACATGAGCGAGTACACCTCGTTCGTGAAGGTCGGCGCCGCCGCCTGCATGCTGCGGATGCTGGAGGATCCCAGCGTGGTGCTGCGCGACATGACGCTGGAGAACCCCATCCGGGCCATCCGCGACATCAGCCACGACATGACCTGCCGGCGCAAGGTGCGCCCGGCCAACGGGCACGAGGTCAGCGCACTGGACATCCAGCGCGAGTACCTGGACCGCGCCCTGCGCTTCGCCGACACCAAGGGCTTCCCGCCGCTGGAGCAGAAGGCGCTGGAGATGTGGGAGCACTGCGTCAGCACGATCGAGAACGACCCGCTGAAGCTGGACCGCGAGGTGGACTGGGTCATCAAGTACCGCCTGCTGGAAGCCTTCCGCAACCGTCACGACCTGCCGCTCGGCGACGCCCGCGTGCAACTGCTGGATCTCCAGTACCACGACATCTCCCCGCACCGCAGCCCGTTCTACAAGCTGCAGGACCACGGCATGGTGGAACGCATGTGTCTGGACACGGACATCGAGGCCGCCATCGAGACCCCGCCGCAGAACACCCGTGCCCGGCTGCGCGGCGAGTTCATCAAGCGGGCCAAGGAACGCAAGCGGGACTACACGGTGGACTGGGTGCACCTCAAGCTCAACGACCAGGCCCAGCGCACCGTGCTGTGCAAGGACCCCTTCCGCAGCCGTGACGAGCGGGTGGAGAAGCTCATCGCTTCGCTGTGACGCCCGCCGGGCGGAGGCGCTGCCGTGCCGCCACCTGCGCCGCCGGGTAGCGTGACGGCGATGTCGGACCAGCCTCCCGCCCGCACGGAGATCGACGACCTTCTGGAGTCCGCCACCGTGGTGGTGCACGACGATGAGGCGGCAGCCCGGCCCGGCGTAGAACCCACCGGCGAGATGGAGTTGGTGGAGGTCGACGAGGGTCACCCGCCGCCGGCCCGCAGGCGCAAGAGCGCGATGGCGTCGGTGGTGGAGTGGCTGGTCGTGGTGGCCGTGGCCGTGTCGGCCGCCCTGCTGGTGAAGGCGTACGTGCTGCAGCGGTTCCAGGTCTCCGGCGACTCCATGCGGTTGGACGCTGCACGACGGCGACCGGGTGCTGGTCAACAAGCTCAGCTACCGCCTGCACGACCCGCACCGCGGTGACGTGGTGGTGCTGAAGACCATCCGCGGCGAGAACCCCGAGCGCGACCTCATCAAGCGGGTCATCGGCCTGCCGGGCGAGACCGTCGAGGTCCGCGGCAACTGCGCGGTCTACATCGACGGCCGCCTGTTGCAGGAGCCCTACCTGGACCCTGTGGAGGCCAACTGCAGCGGCACCAACGAACCGGGGGAGTGGTTGGTGCCGGCGGACACCGTGTTCGTCATGGGCGACAACCGCGACGGCTCGATGGACAGCCGCGCCATCGGCCCGGTGCCGTACGGCGATCTGCTCGGCCGGGCGTTCGTGGTGATCTGGCCCACGGACGACTGGCAGTGGCTCTGACCCCTGGTCCCGCCGCGCCCTGACACAGGTAGCCGCGGAGCACCCTCACACCGCAGGGTTGCCGCCCATCTGCGCTCGGTAGGCGTCCACCATGCGGTCCGTGTGGTCGCTGTAGACGCCGTCCACGCCCATCCGCAGGTGACGTTCCAGCAGGTGCGGCTCCTGCAGGTCCCAGCTGAAGCACACCCGGTTGAACCGGTGGAACAGGGCCACGAGGCCGCCGTTCCAGTCCGAGTGGTGCAGGTTCACCGCGTCGATGCCCTCCGCCGAGAGCGTTGCGGCTCGGCGCTCGGGGCCTTCCTTGATGCGGCCGAGGCGAGTGCTGTTGACCAGCTTGGCCCCCTGCCCGCGCAGGGGCAGCAGGGCGTCCACTTCGGCGCACAGCCACAGGCGGTCCAGCAGTTCCGGTGCCGCCTCGCGGGTGACGTCGATGACCGTCTGGCCGGACCCGCCGCGGATGTCCAGCGACAGGTGGTAGCCGGCGCCGCACTGCTCGTACAGGTCGGCGAGCGTGGGGATGTGCTCGGGCAGCGCCGCCCGGGGCACCTCGGCGATGGGCGTGGTGCGGCCCAGGCGGCGGCGGACGACCCCGTCGTGGTCCAGTACCGCCACCCCGTCCGACGTCAGCCACACATCGCTCTCCAAGCCGGAAGCGCCGAGGCGAAGGGCCAGGCGGAACGCCTCGATCGTGTTCTCCGGGGCGTGGGCGCGGGCCCCACGGTGGGCGAACGTGATGGGCCGGTCGAGAAGCGAGGGAAGGCGCTGCTGCACAGGACGATCTTGTCACGCCTCCCCGACGGATCGCCCGGCCGGATCCTCCCGGCAGGTGACGCCGCGGTTCGGGGCAGCGCCTCCTAGACTCCCCAGCCGTGTTCAACATCGAGGGCAGCGAGCTGATCTTCCTGCTGCTCGTGGCGCTCGTGGTGCTGGGCCCGGAGAAGCTGCCCGAGGCCATCCGCAAGTTCGGCAAGGGCTACGCCGAGTTCAAGAAGACCGTCGGTGGCTTCCAGGGCGAACTGCGCCAGGTGCTCGACGAGCCGATGAAGGAACTGAAGGACACCGCCGACGCGGTGCGCCAGGCAGCCCGTTTCGACCTCAACGAGGGCGACCCGCCGGCAACCGGCACCACCGCACCGGAGGACCAGCGTCCCGAGCCTCCGGCGCGGCCCGTGGCCCGCCAACAAGGGCTGAACTTCGGCTCGGCCAACCCCCGCCGGACGGACCGCCTGGCTGCCAGGGAGGCCGCCGGCGCGCCCGACGCGGCTCCGAGCGGCGACACCGCCGCTGCGGGCGACGATGCGGCGGAGGCGGGCGCCGAATGAGGATGCCGTTCCGCCGCGACGAAGCGTCGCGGCCGAAGCTGAAGTCGCCCGACGACACGATGACGCTGTTCGAGCACCTGGCCGAACTGCGCACCCGCATCATCCGTTCCGGCCTGGCCGTGCTGGTGGGTGTCATCGTGATCATGGCGTTCTACGACCCGATCCTGCGCTTCCTCCTGCGCCCGTACCGCAACCTGTGCGAGCGCCGCCCCACCCTGTGCGAGAGCGGCACGGACCTGGTGGCCATCGGCCCGCTCAGCGGCCTCAGCACGCGGCTGTCCATCGCCACCTACGGCGGCATCATCCTGGCGCTGCCGGTGATCCTGTGGCAGATCTGGCGCTTCGTGGTGCCGGCACTGCACGCCAAGGAGAAGAAGTACGCCATCCCGTTCATCGTGTCGTCCGTGGTGCTGTTCGCCATGGGCGGCTTCGTGGCCTACTGGACGCTGGACAAGGCGCTGGAATTCCTGATCTCGTGGTCGGGCTCGGAGGTCACCCAGATCTACCCGGTGGACAAGTACGTCGGCCTCATCGGCGCGATGATCGCTGCGTTCGGCGTGGCCTTCCTGTTCCCGGTGCTGCTGGTGTTCCTGCAGTTGGTGGGTGTGCTGACCCCGCAGACCCTGCTGAAGCAGTGGCGGTACGCCGTGGTCATCGTGTTCGCTCGCGGCGGTCATCACGCCCAGTGGCGATCCCTATTCGATGATGGCGCTGGCCCTGCCGATGACGCTGTTCTACTTCGTGTCCGTCATCATCGGCCGAGTCGCCCAGAAGCGGAAGCTCGCCCGTGAGGCCGCGGGCTGACACGATGGGGTTGTGGCGCCGACCGGGCGGAGCTGACCGCCCACTACGACTTCCCGCTCGACGGTTTCCAACTGCGGGCGATGGACGCGCTCGACGATGGCGAGTCCGTGCTGGTGGCCGCGCCCACGGGCAGTGGCAAGACGGTGGTGGCGGAGTACGCCATCGCCGCGGCACTGGCCGACGGGAAGCGGGCGTTCTACACGCGCCGATCAAGGCGCTGAGCAACCAGAAGTACCACGACCTGGCGGCCCTGCTGGGCCCCCACCGGGTGGGCCTGCTCACCGGCGACAACTCCATCAACGGCGACGCCGACGTGGTGGTGATGACCACCGAAGTGCTGCGCAACATGATCTACGGCGGCGGGCGGGGCCTCGGCGAGCTGGCCGTGGTGGTGCTCGACGAGGTGCACTTCCTGCAGGACACGTACCGCGGGCCGGTGTGGGAGGAAGTGATCATCCACCTGCCGGCGTCCGTGCGGCTCGTCTGCCTGTCGGCCACCGTCAGCAACGCCGCCGAGTTGGCCGAGTGGATCGAAACCGTCCGCGGCCCCACCTCCGCAGTGGTGGAGGACCGCCGCCCGGTGCGGCTGGAGAACCTGTACCTGATCGGCGACACGACCCACGACCGCCTGCATCTGCTGCCGACGCTGGTGAACGGCCGGCCCAACAACGACGCCGCCCGGCTGGACGAGGAAGCCGCCCGCGGAGGGAAGAACGCCCGCGGCAAACAGCGCCAGGGCCGGCGGCGCCTGTTCACCCCGTCGCGCATCGAAGTGGTGGACCTGCTGGAACGCCGCGAGATGCTGCCGGCGATCTACTTCATCTTCAGCCGCAACCAGTGCGACGAGGCGGCGAAGGCCTGCGTGGCCGCTGGCGCCCGGTTCACCTCCGGTGCCGAGCGTGACCGCATCCGTGAGATCGTGGACGCCCGCCTCGGCGGTATCGACCCGGCCGACCTGGCCGTGCTGGGCTACAGCCAGTTCCTGCTCCAGTTGGAGGCCGGGGTTGCCGCCCACCACGCCGGCATGGTGCCCCCGTTCAAGGAGGTGGTGGAGGCCTGCTTCGTGGAGGGCCTGGTGAAGGTGGTGTTCGCCACCGAGACGCTGGCCGTCGGCATCAACATGCCGGCCAAGACCGTGGTGATCGAGAAGCTCAGCAAGTTCACCGGCGACCACCACACCTTCCTCACCCCGGGGGAGTACACCCAGCTCACCGGGCGTGCCGGGCGGCGGGGCATGGACGACCTCGGCCACGCCGTGGTGCTGTGGAGCCCCTTCGTGCCCTACGACCAGGTGGCCCTGCTGGCCGCCAGCCGGGTCTTCCACCTCAACTCGGCGTTCCGGCCCACCTACAACATGGCCGCCAACCTGGTGCGCAGCTACACCAGCGACCGCGCCCACCACCTGCTGAACCTCAGCTTCGCCCAGTACCAGGCCGACCGTGAGGTGGTGCGCCTGGAGGCCCGGCTGGAGCGCCGCCAGCAGCACCTGGCCGACCTGGTGGAGCGGTCGCGCAGCGACTACGGCGACATCGACGACTACCGCCGGCAGCTGGCCGGTGTGTCGCCCGAACGGCCGGCGTCGATCGGCCGCGACGACCCGGTGACGCTGGCGATGCTGAAGCTGCGGCCCGGCGACGTGATCTACGCCGAGAAGGGCCGCTACGCCGGCCGCGTGGCCGTGCTGACCTCCGCCCACCGCAAGGGCGGCATGCGCCTCACGGGCATCACGACGCGGCGCGACACCGTGCACCTCACCGCGCTGGACTTCGACGAGCCGCCGAGGGCGATCGGCAAGATCGAACTGCCGGCCGACTTCGCGCCGAACCGCCACGACTTCCAGAAGGAGGTCGCCAGCCGGCTGGAGCGCGCGACCGTGCAGCCCCACCGCCGCAGCCGGCGCCGGGAGTACGACGAGGAAGGGCCGATCACCCACCCGGTGGAGGACGACCCCCGCCTGGCAGAGAAGTTGAAGGCGGCCAACCAAGCGGAGCGCATCGCCCGTGAGGTTGCCGAACTGCGCCAGCGCATGAGCGGGCGCAGCCAGTCGATCTCGCTGGACTTCGACCGGGTGCTGAAGATCCTCGCCGGGTGGGGCTATGTGGACGGCTGGCAACTCACCCCGGCCGGCGAGATGCTCGCCCGCCTGTTCCACGAGAGCGACCTGCTGGTGGCCGAGTGCGTGCGCCAGGGCCTGCTGGACGGGCTGGACGCGGCGTCGCTGGCAGGCCTGGCCAGCGTGTTCGTGTACGAGCACCGCAGCCCGGAGGCCCCGCCCGCGCCGTGGTACCCGTCGCCGCTGGTGCGCCGCCGCTGGCAGTCCATCGCCCGCATCAGCTACGACCTGCAGGACGCCGAGGAGGACGCCGGTCTGGGCGTGCACCGCCCGCCCGACCCGACGTTCGTCGCCGTCGCGTTCGCGTGGGCGGCAGGGGAGGGGTTCGCCGAGGTGGTGGAGGCCGAGGAGTTGTCCGGTGGCGACTTCGTGCGGACCATGAAGCAACTCATCGACCTGCTCCGCCAACTGGCGCTGGTGGCCCCGGTGAAGGCGACGCGTGCAGCGGCCCAGGAAGCGGCCGACGCCCTGTTCCGCGGTGTGGTGGCGGCCTCGAGCGTCGTGGAGCCGGAGGAAGAGCCTGCCGAGGTGCCCGGTGCCGATCCGCAGGGGTGAGGACTGGGGCGAGCAGGTCGACGTGCCGGCCGGGCTGGCAATCGCCGACTCGGACGCCGAGGCCCGCCAGCTCGTCCTGCGTGGCGAGCGCACGTTCGGGGTGCGCAGTGGCGACCTGGCGCGCACGATGGGCGGCAGCATGCCCGGACGGTTCGACGGCCCCGTGGTGCGCGCCCCGGTGGACCTGTTGCAGGTGCGAGCGGACGGTGAGGACACCGTGGCGGTGGCGCACGTGGTGGTGCGCCGGCACTGGTGGCGCGGTGCCGTGGTGCTGGCGATGAACGCCCAGTTCCTCGGCCCCTTCGACGTGGCCCCCCGGTCACACCCCAATGACGGCAGGGTGGACGTTCTGCGGGTGGACCCGGCGATGGGCCTGCGTGCCCGCCTCGCGGCGCGCCGCCGGTCCCGCGTCGGCGCCCATCTGCCGCACCCCCTGCTGACCACGTCGCACGTGGCCAGGTACTCGCTGGAGATGGAGCGTCCGGCGACGGTGTGGGTCGACGGTGTCCGCTGGCGCACCGCCCGCCGCGTCGAGGTCGCCGTCGAGCCCGACGCCCTCACCGTCCACGCCTGAGCCGGGCGGCAGGCAGCCGGGTAGGGTCGGCGCATGCAGTCGTGGATCCTCGACGAATCGCCCGGCACGTACCGCTGGGGCACCATCGACGAACCGCAGGTCGGCCCCGGCGACGTGCTCGTCCGGGTGGTGGCCAGCGCGCTCAACCACATGGACCTGTGGGTCACCCGGGGTGCGCCGCGGCCGCCCCTGCCGCATGTGCCCGGGTGCGACGTGGCCGGCGTGGTGGCCGCCGTGGGCGGCGACGTCACGGGCATCGCCGTGGGCGACGAGGTCGTCGTCAACCCCGGCGTCTCGCCGGTGGAGGACATCGTCCGCTACGGCAACGACAGCCCGATGGGCCCGGGCTTCATGATCTACGGCGAGCACTGCTGGGGTGGGCACGCCGAGTACGCCGTGGCCCCGGGTCGCAACGTGCGCCCCCGCCCCGCCGGCCGCACGTGGGAGGAATGCGCGGCCTACCCGCTGGCCTACCTCACCGCCTACCGCATGCTCCAGCGGGCCCGGGTCGCCGCCGGCCAGACGGTGCTGGTGGTGGGCATCGGGTCCGGCGTGTCGTGCGCCGCGCTCGCCCTCGCCCGGCACATGGGCTGCACGGTGGTGGCCACCAGCCGCAGCGAGGCCAAGCGCGCCGAAGCACTCACCATGGGTGCGGCCGCCGCCTACGACAGCACCGACGCCAAGTGGCCGGTGGAGGCGGACATCGTGATCGAGAGCGTCGGCCCGGCCACATGGGACCAATCGGTCCGCTGCCTGAAGCCGGGCGGCCGGCTGGTGGTGTGCG
Organism: Ilumatobacteraceae bacterium; assembly: GCA_041394605.1. Lineage (GTDB taxonomy): Bacteria > Actinomycetota > Acidimicrobiia > Acidimicrobiales > Ilumatobacteraceae > UBA668. The sequence continues at coordinate 103,393 of JAWKHX010000008.1, read as the reverse complement.
GGGGCACCAGCGGCCAGAAGGTGGAACTGAACCTGCCCCGCCTGTTCTTCAAGCAGTTCGAGATCATCGGCAGCACCATGGGCAGCTACGAGGAGTTCGATGCGGTCACCGCGCTCGTCGCCCAGGGCGTGGACGTCCACGTGGACCGCACGTACCCGCTGGACCAGTACGACCAGGCGCTGGAGCGGCTCGAGCGCGGTGAGCAACTCGGCAAGATCGTCCTCACCCACGGGGAGGGCTGACATGGCTGCCGACGCCGAGGCCTTGAAGCAGGCGGTCTGTGACCGCGTCGACCAACTGGCCGACGTGCTGGTGGATGCCAGCCATCAGATCCATGCTCACCCCGAACTCAACTACGAGGAGCACTTCGCCCACGGCTTGCTCACTGACCTGCTGGAGGCCCACGGCGTGCAGCCCGTGCGCCACGCCTACGACCTGGCCACGGCGTTCGACTCGTCGTACGGCAATGGTGGCCCGGTGGTGGCCGTGCTGTGCGAGTACGACGCCCTCCCCGGCGTGGGTCACGCCTGCGGGCACAACATCATCGCCACCGCCGGCCTCGGCGCCGGCCTGGCAGCGGCCGCGGTGGCCGACGCTGCGGGCGGCACGGTGCGGATCATGGGCACTCCGGCCGAGGAAGGCGGCGGCGGCAAGGTGCGCATGGCCCGCAAGGGCGCCTTCGACGGGGTGGACGCGGCGATGATGGTGCACCCCGCCGACGCGGACCTGATCCGCATGGACTGCCTGGCCATCCAGGAGCTTGCCGTGCACTTCCACGGCAAGGCCGCCCACGCCGCCGCTGCCCCGTGGGAGGGCCGCAACGCCCTGGACGCCGCGGTGCTCGGCTACATGAACCTGGCGGCCATGCGCCAGCACATCCGCCCCGACGAGCGCATCCACGGCATCTTCACCCACGGCGGCGACAAGCCGAACATCGTGCCGTCGGATGCGGCGATGGACTGGTACATCCGGTCGGGCACGATCGCCCGGCTGCAGGACCTCAAGGCCCGTGTCCACACCGGCCTGGAGTCCGCCGCCACGGCCTGCGGCTGCACCATGACCCACGAGTGGATCGACAACGTGTACGCCGAGATGGTGGACAACGGCCCGATGGTGGCGAGCTACGTGGCCAACGCGGCACGGGTGGGACGCCAGGTGGCCGACCCGTCCGTGTCCGGCAAGGTCGTGATGGGCAGCACCGACATGGGCAACATCAGCTACCTCGTGCCGTCGATCCACCCGATGATCCAGGTGGCGCCCGATGGCGTGCCGATCCACTCGGTCGAGTTCGCCCGCCACGCCGTCAGCGAGGCAGGGGACCGGGCCGTCATCGACGGTGCCAAGGCGATGGCCATGACGGTGGTGGACCTGTGGTGCTCGGCTGAGTTGAGGGCCGCCAGCGCGGCGGCGTTCGACGCCCGGCCGCGGGGCGTGCCGGTGCTCTGACCGCCCTGCGTGACGGCCGGCACGACGGCATCCCCGGCACACGGCGACGCGGCCCGTAGGATGCCCGGCGTGACGGTGTACGTCCCGGAGGAGTTCACATCGGACGAGGAGGACATCCTCCGGCGTTATTTCACCAATCTGGATGGTCCTGTGTTCGCACTGGTCAACCTTCCGGAGGTGGTGAAGGGCGCCCTGTTCGCCCGCTACAGCCGTAGCCCGAAGAGTCTGCGCCGCCTGTTCCTCGACGAATTCGTCGGCGATCTTGACGTGTCGGGCGACGTCACCATCGACGCCACGGTGGGTCTGGAGCGCGCCGAGGAACTGTACGAAAAGGTGTTCTTCGAGTACGGCGACGACTCCGTGGCCCAGTTGGGCGGTGTGCACCTGGCCTGCGAGCAGGCCAGCAACATCCTCACCAAGGTGCTGGAGTGGGGCCGGCTGATGAGCTACCTGGAGCAGAGCACCCGGTACATCAGCTACGACGCCCGGCTCGGCGGCCGCTACCGGTTCTACCGCGACCCGGCCATCCTCTCCAGCCGCTTCGGCACCCGCTACGTGGGCGACATGGACCGCATGTTCGACAGCTACAGCCTGCTGCTCAACCGGGTCACCGAGCACGTGCGGGCCACGGTGCCCCGCGACGACGCGGACAGCGACTTCGTCTACCGCATGGCCACCAGGGCGAAGGCGCTGGATGCCGTGCGGGGCGTGCTGCCGGCAGCAGCCCTCAGCAATGTGGGCATCTACGGCTCCGGCCAGGCGTTCGAGTCGCTGCTCATCCGCATGCGCTCGCACCCGCTGCCCGAGGCCCGCCACTACGCCGACCTGATGCTGCACGAACTGCGCAAGGTCATCCCCAGCTTCCTGCGCAGGGTGGACCTGCCCGAGCGTGGCGGCCGCTGGAGCCACTACCTGGCCAGCACCCGCGAGCGCACCGCCGACCTCGTGGGCTCCCTGTTCGGCCAGACCCCGGTGGACCATGTGGAGTCCGTCACCCTGGTGGACTGGGACCCCGAGGCGGAGGACAAGCTGCTCGCCGCCATCTGCTACCCGCACACCCATCTGCCCGAGCACCAGTTGCTGGAGCGCATCCGCAGCCTGGGTGCCACGGAGCGCCTGGCCCTGGTGCAGGCCTATGTGGGCGACCGGGAGAACCGCCGGCACAAGCCAGGCCGGGCGTTCGAGCGGGTGGACTACCGCTTCGACGTACTCAGCGACTACGGCGCCTTCCGCGACCTGCAGCGGCACCGCATGCTCACCATCGAGTGGCAGTCGCTGACCCCGAACCACGGCTACGTGCGCCCCGAACTGGTGGAGGAAGCCGGCATGGCCGAGGTGTTCGACGACGCCATGGCCCGCAGCGCGGCGCTCTACGACGCGCTGAAGGACGACTTCCCCCAGCAGGCCCAGTACGCCGTCAGCATGGCCTACCGCATGCGCTACTCGATGCAGTTCAACGCCCGCGAGGCCGTGCACCTTCTGGAACTGCGGTCGTCGCCGCAGGGCCACCCGTCGTACCGCCGGGTGGCGCTGGAGATGCACCGGCTGATCGACGAGCAGGCCGGTCACCGGGCGGTCGCCGCGGCGATGACCCACATGACCACCGAGGCGCCGGAACTGGAGCGTCTGGAGGCCGAGCGCCGAGCGGAAGCCCGGCGCGGCGGAGTCTGAGATCCGCCCGCCGACGCTTCGTGACCGTTGTCACGTAGTGGGGTGAGTATCCTCCCCACGGCCCGCCGTAGTATCCCGGGCCTCACGGGACACGCGACAAGGACGAATCGATGGCTGACGACGACGAGATGATGGAAGATCCCGAGGAGTTCGAGGACGAGGCTGCCGAGGAAGAGGAAGACCTCGACCCGGCCGACCTCGACGAAGAGGATCTCGACGAAGAGGATCTCGACGGCGACGACGACGAGTTCGGTGGCATCGAAGACGACGACGACTTCGACGGTGGCGACGGCGACGACGAGGACGAGGAGGACGGCGAGTCCGGCGGACCCGTACGCCGCTCCGTCTCCGAGGACGAGGACGAGGACGACGAACTGCTCGCCCCTGACGATGTCGAAGCCGACCTGGACACCATCCTGAAGGACCGCCTGGTCGCCGCCGAGGACGAAGAGGACGAGGAAGAAGAAGAGCCCGAGGAGCGCGGCGAGGCCTCCGACCGGCTGCAGCCGAAGCGGGCCGACGAGCAGCTGTGCCCCAGCTGCTTCTTGCTGGTCCGCCAGAACGCCCCCGGATGCCCCGTGGGCGACGACGACTGCCCGCTCTTCCGCTGAGGTCCACCATGCCCAAGCCGCCCGCAGCCCGCCTGCTGGAGGCCTTGGTGTACGCCCCAATCGGCCTGGCCGTGCAGGTGCGGGAAGACCTGCCGCGCCTGGTGGCCGACGGCAAGGCCGAACTGGAGAACCGGGTGCGGGTCGCCCGCTGGGTGGGCGAGATGGCCGTGCACTACGGCCGCCGCCAGATGCAGGAAGCCCGAGCCCAACGTGTGGCACCGGCGCCCGCACCCGCACAGGCCGAGCCGGCAACCACCGCACCGGCCCGCCCCGTGCCCGACGAGCCCTTCGACGGCTATCACCTGCTCACCGCCGCCGAACTCGTGCCCCTGCTGGACCGCCTGCCGGGTGCCGAGCGCGACATGGTGCGCGAGTACGAGCAGGCCACTCGGGCCCGGCGCACCGTGCTGGCCAAGCTGGACGCGTTGGGGCACTAGCTGTGGAAACCGTCGTGCGCCCGCTGGCTGCCACGGACGCGTCCGACGTGGCCGCACTGGAAGCCGAGGCTCGCCTGGCCATTGCCGACGCCCGTGGCGGCGCGGCCCTGCTGGCCGGCAGCCCGCCGGTGGGGGACTGGTCGGGCCATGTGGGCGACCCCACACGGCCCACCTGGGTGGGCACCATCGACGACGTGGTGGTGGCCGTGCTCTCGCTCGCCGTGGAGGGGGCGATCGCGCGCGTGCAGGAGGTGTGGGTGACGCCCGAGGCCCGAGAGCTGGGCATGGGTGACGAACTGCTGGCCACCGCGGTGGCGACGGCGCGGGCCACCGGGTGCACCCGCCTGGACGGCTGGGCGCTGCCCGGCGATCGCGACACGAAGAACCTCTACGAACGGGCGGGGATCACCGCCCGGCTGATCGTGGTGTCCACCCCGCTCTGACGAGCGTCGGCCCGTGGGGCTCAGCGGCCCTTCCAGTTCGGCGGGCGCTTCTCGATGAAGGCGGTGAGCCCTTCCTTGGTGTCTTCCGACGCCATGATCCCGGCGAACTCGTCGTTGGTCATCTTCTTCAAGGTCTCGTCGTCGGCCCAGGCGGCGGCCAGCACCACCTTCCGGCTGGCCCACGCGGCCAACGGGGCGGCCTCGGTGATCTTGCCCGCCAGGGCGAGCGCCTCGGTGAGGGCGTTGCCCGGCTCGGTGAGGCGGGTGACGAGGCCGAGGTTGTAGGCCCGCTCGGCCGGGATCGGCTCACCGGTGAGGATGGCCTCCATGGCCGCTGCCTGGCCGATGGCCCGGGGCAGGCGGAACAGGCCGCCCGCACCGGCGATGAGGTTGCGCTTGACCTCGGCCAGGCCGAAGGCGGAGCGGGTGGTGGCCACCACCAGGTCGGCGGCCAGCACGATCTCGCAGCCACCGGCGGTGGCCAGGCCGTCCACGGCCACGATGACCGGCTTGCGCCGCTCGCGGTACACGAAGCCGGCGAACCCGCCCTTGGCGGTGCCCAGCGACCCGGCCTGGCCGGAGTTGATGGCCTTCAGGTCGGCGCCGGCGCAGAACACCGGCTTCTCCTGGCCCTCGGTGTTGGCGGTGATGATGCCCACCCACACGTCGGGGTCGGCCTCCATCTGGTCGATGGCGGCTTCCATGCCCTGCGCGACGTCGCCGTTGACGGCGTTGCGCGCCTCGGGACGGTTCAGGGTGATGATGGCGATGCGGCCCTGGGTGGCGTAGGTGACGATGTCCGACATGCCGCCGACGGTAGCGGCAGCACCGGCGGCGGACCGAACCGGGTGGGTTCAGCCCTCCGGGGTGTCGGCCTCGGCGGTGGGTGCCTCGGCGGTGGGTGCCTCCGCGGTGGGGGCCTCCGCGGTGGGTGCCTCGGCGGTGGGTGCCTCGACAGCCTCTGCGGCGGGGGTCTCCGCCACCGGCGGCTTGGCGGCCGGCGCCGGGGCGGGCTTGGGCGGCTTCTTGGCGGCAGGGCCGGCAGGCCGGGTTGGCCGCAGCGGCTTGGGCTGCGGGGCGTTGGGGGCGACCTCCACGCCGAACAGGGCGGCCACCTGGGGCAGCGCCGGAGCCAGCCGCTTCACCGTGGCAGCCAGTTCATCGTTGCTCTGCGCCGGGGGCGCGGTGGGGGTGACGTGGGTACGCACCGGGCTGAAGGCCGCGGCCTCCAGCACCGCCACCCAGCGATCGGGCAGGGCGTCGGCGGTGAGGTTGCCGGTTGCGGCCTCACCGAGGCGGGCGGCCAGCTCGCCGGGGAAGGGCACGCCGGCCTTCGGGGGCTGGGACGACAGCTTCAGCGCACGGACCACACGGCCCACACCCAGCGCGGCCTCGATGTCCTCGAACCACAGCGACAGTTCCTTCTCCTGCTTGGTGACCAGCGCGTCCTTCAGCTCGGTGGCCAGGGCGCGGGTGGTCTCGTCGCGGGCCACCATGGGGTCCTCCGCGGCGGCCACCACGCTGCGCAGGTCGCGCAGGTCCAGCTCTTCCAGATCGGCCTTGGCGGCGGTGGCGCGGTCCAGCCATTCGGCGACGCGCAGCTTGGGCAGCAACTGCTCGGCGATGGCCAGCAGGCCGGCGGCGGGGATCTCTTCCTTGCCCTCGGCGCGCAGGCGCTGGTTCTGCTCGTTGACGGCGCGGCGCACCTCGGGAATGCCACCCTGCAGCGCACGCTCGGCGACGGCGCGCTGGGCCTCGGGCAGCTCGTTGAGGACCTCGCTGCGGTGGGCGCGGCCGGGCTTCAGGCGCTTCGGCTTCGGGCGCTGCGGCAGCTCGGGCGGAGCCTGGAAGCGGGGGCGCTGCGGGCGGTCGCCACGGTCGGGGCGGGGGCCACGGTCGCTCTCGCGACGGGGGCCACGGTCGCGATCGCCGTCGCGACGGGCGCCGCGGTCGCGATCGCCGTCGCGACGGGGGCCGCGGTCGCGGTCGCCGCGGGGACCACGGTCGCGCCGGTCGCCACGGTCGCGGTCGCCACGCTCGCGGCGGGCCAACTGCTGGGTGACGCCCTCGAACGGCTTGTCGCTGGGCAGCAGTTCCAGCACGTTGCCGCGGCTGGACTTCTCCTTGCCCGACGTGACCGACAGGATGGTGAGCCCGTCCAGATCGTTCTCCGCCTCGGCGCGGAACACCGCGCCGACCGCGGCGTCCCCGGGCAGCAGGGTGCCGTCGAGCACACCCTTGGGCTTCTGAGCGCCGGCGGCCCGCCACGTCCACGTGCCGTCGGGGCGCGCGCTGGTGAGCTCGATTTCGATCCTGCGGGACATAGGCCACCACGGTACCGGGTCTGGGGCACTTCGCTCCAACGATGAATGGCTGGGTACCCTCGTTCACGTGCCCATCTACGCGCTCGGCGACCTCACTCCGTCCATCCATCCGGATGCGTTCATCCACCCCGACGCCGTCATCATCGGAGATGTGCGCATCGGGCCGCAGAGCAGTGTGTGGCCCGGCGCCGTGCTGCGCGGCGACGAGGGGTACATCAGCGTGGGGGCGCGCACCAGCATCCAGGACAACTCGGTGCTGCACACCACCCCCGAGTGGCCCACGGTGGTGGGTGACGACTGCGTGATCGGCCACATGGTCCACCTGGAGGGCTGCACCATCGAGGCCGGCGTGCTGGTGGGCAACATGAGCGTGGTGCTGCACCGGGTGATCGTGCGCACCGGCGCCATCGTCGCGGCCAACGCAGTGGTGCTGAACGACACCGAGGTGCCGTCGCGGGCGCTGGCCGTCGGCACCCCCGCCGTCATCAAAGCGGACCGGGCGCGCCAGAGCGAGATCGACCGCGGCGTCGCGTCGTACGTGCAGCGCGCCGTCCGCTACAAGGCCGAGCTGCGGCGGCTGGACGGGTGAGGGCGCTCGTCGTCACCGTCGCGCCCGCGGCGGTGGAGGTCGCCAGTGACGCGTTGTGGGGGCTGGGCGTGGTGGCCGTGGAGGAACGTGCCGCCGGTGAGATGGTGGAGTTGTGGACGTCGCTCGGCGACGCCACGGTGCCGGCCGACTTCCCGTGGGCGTGGCGCTGGCAGGACGTGGACGAGGCAGTGGCCGACACCTGGCGCGACTACGCGACACCGATCGAGGTGGAGCCGGGGCTGGTGGTGCGCCCGGCGTGGGTGCCGCACGACGCCCCAGCGGGCACCGTGGTCCTGCACATCGAACCCGGCTCAACGTTCGGCATGGGCGACCACCCGACGACCGTGCTGTGCCTTCGTGCCGCGCGTCGGCTGGTCACCCCTGAGTGCAGCGTGCTGGACGTCGGGTGCGGCAGCGGGGTGCTGGCCGTGGCGGCGATGCGCTTCGGCGCCGGCCGCGCCGTGGGGGTGGACATCGCTCCGGCGGCCGTTCCGGTGACCCTGGCCAACGCTGCGGCGAACGGTGTGCAGGTGGCCGTGTCCACCACCGACCTCGCCGACGTCACAGGGCAGTTCGATCTGGTGCTGGCCAACATCCTGGCGCCCACGCTGGTGGCGCTGGCCGCTGACCTGCGGCGGGTGCTGGCGGCGGGCGGCCGCCTGGTGATCAGCGGCATCCTGGCCGCCCATCATGCTCATGTCCTGGAGCCGCTGGCCCCGCTGGAGGTGGAGCACACCGACGTGCTCGACGGCTGGGCAGCCGTCACCCTCCGTCACCCGGCAGCGAGCAGCGCGTCCACCTCGGCGCGGTAGGGGATCGACGGCACGGCGCCGGCGCGGGTGGTGCACAACGCTCCGGCGGCCGATGCCGCCCGTAGCGCGGTCGGCAGGTCCTGGCCCATCGCCACGCGGGCGCAGAGGGTGCCGCTGAACGTGTCGCCCGCGGCGGTGGTGTCCACCGGGGTGACCTGGAACGGGGGGATCGCCACGTCGCCGTCGGCGGTGTGCAGTGCGGCGCCACGGGCACCGAGGGTCACCACTACGGCGCGGGCGCCCAGCGAGAGCAGGTGGTCCACCCCGCCGAGCAGTTCCACCTCGTGCTCGTTGGGGGTGAGGATGTCGCAGAGGGCGAGTACGTCGTCGGGCAGGAGCTTGGCCGGCGCCGGGTTCAGCACCGTGATCGCGCCCTGAGCCCGGGCCGCGGTGAACGCGGCCCGGATGGCGTCCACGGGCACCTCCAACTGCGACAACACCACGCGGCACGGCGGCAGGTGGTGGCCCGTGACGGCGTCGTTGGCACCGGCCACGACGATGATCAGGTTCTCCGCCGCAGCGCCGACACCGATGAGGGCCCGCCCCGTGGGCGCTGCCACCACGGCGACGCCTTCGGTGTCGATGCCTTCCTCTGACATCACGGCCAGGAGGTCGGTGCCGGCGGCGTCCTGGCCGACGGCGCCGACGAACGCGGTGTGGGCGCCGCCTCGCGCCGCCGCCACGGCCTGATTCAGCCCCTTGCCGCCGGGGTACTCCGCGTAGCTGTGGCCCTGAACCGTCTCGCCCGGGCCGGGCAGCCGGTCCACCGTGGCCACCAGATCCAGGTTGGCACTGCCCACCACCACCACGTCGAACGTCGTCGTCGTCATTCCGCTCATCGTGGCATGTACCCGGGCCCCGGCCTGCTGCACATCAGCCAGGTCGGAGCCTTTCCTGCTCGGAGGTGAGCAGGAGATACTCCGACCTGGTCCGTGAGGCCGAGGGTGGTGCAGGCGGCGACCTGTTCGGGGCAGTGGTCGTTGGTCTGCCACCACAGGCGTGGGAAGGCGAACCCGGGCGGGCCGAGGAAGGCCAACGTGGCCGCGATCAGCACGTCCGCCGGACGGTCGTGGAGCCAGCCGCGGACGGCGACGTCGGCCGACGGCGCACCGGCAGGAGGGTCCACCCCGCGGGAGCGCAGCGCGTCGGCGAAGGGTTGCACGTAGATGCAGCCCTGCACCACTCCGTCCAGCAGCACGCTGTACGTCAGCGCCACCCGCTCCTGCTGCTCGCGGTCGTGACGCTGCAGGTCGGCCAGGTTGGCCTCCAACGCGAAGTCGGCGGTCGGCCAGTCCTGGCCGCTCCAGGCCCGCAGCATCGGGATGTCCCTCATCACCGCCGCGTAGTCCTGGCGCAGCAAGGCTGGGGTGAGCGGCACGAAGGTGAGGTCGCCATCGGTCCACCGGGCCGGCAGTTCGGCGGGCAGCCAGCCCGCTGCCGGAGCGCTCACGGGCCGGTTCCCAGCAGGGGAGAGGTGTCCAGCCGGTCCAGCCCCGGCAGGTAGGACCGCACCGCGTCGCGGCGGAACTGGCGGCACAGATCGGCGCGGAAGAAGCGGGCGCCCTCGCGGATGACGTAGTTGAGGATGAAGAAGCGGTACACGTCGGGGAGGAACATGACCTCGTCGTCGGTCATCGGGAACACCTGCCGGTAGGCGCGCAGGAACTCGAGGAAGGTCGGCTCCACCAGCGTGTGGGCGCCGTAGGTGAAGAGGGTCCGATCGCCCGTGCTGGACGACACGCGGGACAGGAAGTAGAAGTCCAGCAGACGGGGCTCGATGCGGAACCAGTCGTAGTCCCACCGGGAGAACAGCCGGAACGAGCCGTCGGCCGCCATGTCCACCGAGAAGTTGCCGAGGTTCCAGTCGATCAGGATCGGCAGCTTCTGCCATTCGTCGTAGCCGGCTTCGATCAGGCGCTCCAGCAGGCGATGTGTCTGCTTCCACAGCACGCCGATGGACTCCGCCGGAAGGTCGAAGTTGCGCATCGCGAACGGGCTCTCCAGCAGGTCCAGCAGGTGGATGGCGTCGCTCTTCAGCGTGGTGGAACCCTGCGGGATGCGGGGTGCGACGTCGGCGCAGGCCAGGTGGAACTCGGCGATCTCGCGGCCGAGGTTGCGGATCTGCTCCACGGTGAGGATCTTCGGCAGGGCGTCCTTGCGCGGCACGTCGTCGTAGAACACCGCCCACATCCGCTGGTCGTACCAGGTGAAGAGGCGGCCGTCCTTGTGCCAGATGTCGGCCAGCATCCCGTGGAACCGGGTGCCGTGGAGCATCTCCGAGGTCCGGCTGAGGCGGTCGTGGTCCTCGTAGAACAGGAAGTACGAGCCATAGCTGGACACCTTGCACACCAGGGTGGCGGCGTCGTCGAGGTGCAGCCGGTACACCCGGTTGGTGCTGACGTTGGCGCTCACCTCGTCCACCCGGACGATGGTGCGAGGGTCGCCGTAGGCGGCCCATGCGGCGTTGACCGCGGCTCGGTGGGTCAGCGACTCGGCCACGAGCCGATGGTAGGCGACACCAGGCCCAAGTGGGCGGTGCAGCCGGGTGGTTCGCTGCTCAGCTGGCGTTGCGGGCGCGCACGCCGATGGGTGCAATGAGGCGGAAGCCGGCGGCGTGGCGCTCGTCTTCGCTCTCGCCGCCCCAGAAGCCGTACTCGTGGTTGCTGCGGGCGTACTCGCGGCACTGGCTGTTGACGTGACAGGACTGGCACACCGCCTTGGCCGACGCCTCACGGCGATCACGGGCCTGGGGCCGTTCCGCAGGCGGCGGGAAGAACAGGTGCGTGAGACCTTTGCACTCTGCCGCCGTCATCCACCGATCATCGGTGTAGATCCGGTGGATCACCACATCGACCGCTGCCATGGAACCCCCATAGTCCGAAGCAAGAAGCGAGAAGGATTTACTTGCTGTGAGCAAGTAGTTGGAGATCTTACGACACTGTGAACGCCGTGTCGAGAGCTTGTGCGAAATTACACGAGCAGGGCGCGGACCCCGGCTGCGAAGGCGTCCACATCGGCCTCTGTGGTGTCCCACGCGGTCATCCAACGCACCTGGTGACGGCTCACATCCCAGTCCCAGAAGAAGCACCAGGCGCGCAGCGGCTCGATGGCATCGGGCGGCAGCATCGGGAACACACTGTTCACCTGCGGCACGGAGTCGTAACGCACCCCGGGGATCTGCGCCGTGGCCTGGTAGAGGCGCTGGGCCATCCCGTTGGCGTGCTCGCCGAGGCGGATCCACAGGTCGTCGGCCAGCAGGGCGTTGAACTGGGCGGCCACGAAGCGCATCTTCGACGGCAGTTGGTTCACCTGCTTGCGCACGTACATCGCCCGCTCGGCCAGGTCCGGGTTCAGATAGACCACGGCTTCGGCACCGAACGACCCCGGCTTCGTGCCACCGAAGCTCACCACGTCCACCCCGGCATCCACGGTGAAGCTGCGCAGCGCCGCGCGGGTGCCGCCCAGCGCCGCCGTGGCGTTGGCGATTCGGGCGCCGTCGAGGTGCACCCGCATGCCCATGCGGTGCGCCGTGTCGCACAGGGCAGCCACCTCGTCGGGGGTGTAGAGGGTGCCCAGCTCGGTGCTCTGGGTGATGCTCAGCACGCCCGGCTGGGCGTGATGCTGCACGCCCTGCAGGTGGGCCAGCGCTTCCACCTGTGCGGGCTCGACCTTGGCGGTGGCCGTGGGCTGGGGCAGCAGCTTCACGCCCAGGCTGCGCTCCGGTGCGCCGGTCTCGTCCACCGCGATGTGCGCCCACTCGCTGCACACGACGGCATCCCCCGGGCGCACCATCGTGCCCAGCGCCATGACGTTGGCGCCGGTGCCGTTCCACACCAGGAAGGGCACGGCCGCACTGCCGAACAGGTCGCGGAAGTGGGCCTCGGCCTCGGCCGTCCAGCGGTCCGCGCCGTAGGCGAGCGCATGCCCCTCGTTGGCGGCCAGCACGGCCTCGACCACGGCCGGGTGGGCACCCGCGGCGTTGTCGCTGGCGAAGGCCCGGGCGGGCGCGGGCGGCATGGAGGTGGGCGCAGTCATGCGCCCATTGTGCCCAGTGGCCTGCTCACTGGCCGGCTCACTGGCCGAAGACAGTGGTGATGACCCGGCCTATGCGCTCGCCGGCGCTGGGCGCCAGATCCGGCACCACCATCGCCCGCTGCAGCCAGCGGTCGGTGCCGTCGAAGCGGGGCGTGTAGGCGGTGCGGCCGTGGACGGCCACATGGTTGTCCACCACCAGCAGGTCGCCGGCCTCCAACGCCACACCGATCTGGTGGGCGCGCACGCGCCGCCCAGCCTGTGCAGGGCCGCCTCGGCCTCGGTGTCGGTGCCGACCATCAGGTCCTCGTCGAACACCATCGACGGGCGGGCACGTTCGCCGCTGAGCACGGGCATGGCCGGGCCGAGCACATTGCTGCGTCCGTGCAGGTAACTCTCGTCCACCGCGGTGCGGAAGCGGGGCTGGAACAGCACGTCCACCACATCGGTGGGCAGATGGGGCAGCACCTCGTGCACGGACGCCAACGTGGTGAACGCCTGCGGGTCGCCGCGCAGGCACAGCAGCAGCAGGTAGCGGGGGCGGTGGGGTGGAAGGCCGCCTCGGTGTGGAACATCAGGTCCACCTTGGACGACGTGCTCACCTGGCGGTCGGCCCCAACCTGGGTGGGCACCAGGTTCTGCACCAGGTTGCCGCCGTGCTCAGGCTGGTAGCCAACGGGCTGGCCCAGTCGGCGGGCGGCGGTGAGGAGGGTGAACTCGCTCACATGGTCCTTCACCGTGGGGCTGGTGGGGGACGGGGGAGTGGCCGGCAGCCGGCCGACCGGGGCACCCTTCAGCAGCAGCGCCCCGGCGGCGGGCGCACGATCGGCGACGTCCACCAGCGCATCGTGGGCGCCAGCCGGCAGCCAGCGGGCGGCGTGGCCGGCGGCGGTGACGAAGCGCTCGTCGTCGGGGGCCCAACCCGGGTCCGCAGGCTCCCAGCCGGTGACGTCGACGACGACCGGTGCGGCATGACGGACGGAGGTGGACATGGTGGCGCTCGCTTTCCCTGGGTGTGCGGCCGGCCTGGTGGGACGGAAGGAATGTTCCAAGTATAGCGATCGAGTGGAACGCATCGCCCACGCTGGACATGGTTGCCGGTGTTCCGACCTGCGGCGGGGCATGTCATGCGGGCTGGAACGTTCGTGCCAACTACGCTTCGCGGCGTGGAGGTCGAGGAACGCATCGGCAAGGCCGGGGCCACGTTGACGCCGGCAGAGCGCCGCGCCGCCGAGGTGGTGCTGGCCCAGCCCCAACTGGTGGCCTTCGGCACGGTGGCCGACCTGGCCGAGGCAGCCACGTCGGGTGCCGCCACGGTGGTGCGGCTGGCGTCCAAGCTCGGCTTCGACGGGTTCACCGGTCTGCAAGCCTCCGTTCAGCATGCGTTGGCCAACCAGTTGCGGCCGGCAGCGGAGCGCATCCGCGAGCCGGCAGCTACCGATGTCATCGGCCGCCACCAGCAGTTGGAGATCGAGAACGTGGCCACCACGCTCGGGGCGCTGTCCGCCGAGGCGCTGGCCGACGTGGTGGCGCATCTGGCCGACGTGGGCGCACGGGTGCTGGTGCTGTCCGGCGACGCCTCGCTGGGCGTGGCTCGCCAGATGATCGGCGACCTGTCGTCGCTGCGCGACGGTGTGGTGCTGGTGGACGGCAACGACGTGGCGGTGCGCCGGGCGGTGGCCCTGGCCCGGGCCGGCGACGTGCTGTTGGTGTTGGACCTGCGCCGCTACGACCGCTGGGTCATCGAGGCAACCAAGGCCGCCCGCAGCAATGGCGCCTGGATCGTGGCGATCACGGACAGCCTGCTGTCGCCGCTGGCGTCACTGGCCGAGCGGACGCTCACGGTGGCCGCCGCCGGGGGAGGGCCGTTCGACTCGCACGTGGGCACGCTGGCGCTGGCCAACGTGCTGGTGGCCGGGGTGGCGGACCGCCTGCGGGCACACGCCGCCGACCGCCTGGACCGCACCGAAGCGGCATGGCGGGCCGGTTCGTCGCTCGTCGAGCGCTGAGCCCTCGCCGCGCCGCGTCGACCTGAGTGCCACGCCGTCGACCGGGGTGTCAGCCCACGGTCTGGCGCAGTGTGTGTGTGTGTGTGTGTGGGCGGCCGGAGGTGAGGTGCGGTGAGTGGATGGCCGGCGGGTGCTGGTCGCGCGAGACTTTCGTCATGACGAAAGACGAGGGCGAGGCGTCAGGAGGGGAGCGCGGACGGTGCCGATGGTGCCGGCGGGTGCTGCCGCCGCAGACCGCCGGCCGGCCGCGGCAGTTCTGCTCGCAGGCGTGCCGTCAGTGGCACTGGGTCGGCAAGCAGCGCGCTGCTGAGCTGCAACTGAACGAGAACGAACTGATCATCACCAAGGCCGAGCTCGACGCGCTGCACGACGAGTTGTACGTACTGGCCTGCGCCGTGAACGACGCCGAGCGGGACCTGGTTGCGTCCGGAGCGAAGGCGTCGGCACGTGAGCTGCGCGAACTCATCGATTGGCTCCTCGACGCCGCCCGCCCGTTGCGTGATCGCGAGCTCGCCCCGCCTGGCGCCCCGGCCCGTTCCCGCTCCGGATCGGGCGGAGTTGGCGTTCAGGTGCGGTAGGACTGCATCTCACCGCCAACTTGGAAGGAGCGGTCTGCAAGTTGGCGTTCAGGTGCGGTAGGACCGCATCTCACCGCCAACTTGGATGGATGGCGGGACGGTTGGCTCTGTCGCAGGCGTGTCGAGACAACGCCCATAATCCTCGTTATGACAGAACGGCCCGGACGACTGCCACCCCGCTCAGAACCTGCTCCCCGCCGCGCTCCAGCCACACATCGCAGTGCACGACGGCGCCTTCGGTGCGGGTGACCGCGCCGCGGGCCGTGACGGTGTCGCCGTCGAAGACACGGGCATGGAACCGCACCGCCAGCGACTGCACCGCACCCCTCCCCGCCCAGGCCTCCAGCATGTTGACGATGTAACCGACGTTCAGGGGCCCCTGGTTCACCACCCGCGCCCCGTAGCCGAGGCGTTCGTTGCCGGCCCGGTCCCAGTGCACCGGGTACGGGTCGCGCAGCAAGGCGGCCATCGTCTTCATCCGTTGCGCATCCACGGCTGCCACCGTCCACGGAGGGATGTCCCGGCTGGTCATCCCGACACCCCGCTCAGCTCCCAGATGGCTGCCATCGTCGCCGTGGGGCCGTCGCCCGCGGCATCGTCGTCGGTCAGCACGAGGGCGAACTCCACCTCCACGATGTCGCCCCGCGGCTCGGCCCGGCGCACCACGGCGCTGCCCCGGTAGGCATGGCCGACCAGCAGCGGGCGGTGATACTCCCACGAGTACCCGGCCAGGCGCACCGAGCCACCCCCGCCCACGCCGAAGCGCTGGAACAGGTCGGCGATGGTGACGCCGGCGGCGCGCAAGGCCAGCGGGAAGATGGCCACCGGGTGAGCGAGCGGCTCCCCCGGCGGAAGCGGATCAGCGCCCGTGCAGTCCGCGAGCAGCCAGTTCTCCCAGTGCGCCCACTCGGCGGCACCGGACGCGAACGGCCGGCCCACCATCTGCTGCAGATCGGCCAGCGACACCCCCACGGGGGGCAACCTACTCGCGAGGCTCCCCGCGGCTCAGCCCGAGCCGAGGTACCGCAGCACGGCCAGCACTCGGCGGTGCTCGGCCTCACTGGGCGCCAAGGCCAGCTTGCCGAAGATGTTGGAGATGTGCTTCTCCACCGCCCCGCCACTGACCACCAGGCGCTCGGCAATGGCCACGTTGGACAGGCCCTCCGCCATCAGGGCGAGGACCTCACGCTCCCGTGGTGTGAGCGACTCGAGCGGCCCGCGGCGGCGGCTGCGGACCAGCAACTGGCTGACTACCTCCGGGTCCAGTGCCGTGCCGCCGTCGGCCACCCGCTGCGCAGCGTCCACGAACTCGCGCACGTCGGCCACCCGCTCCTTCAGCAGGTACCCGACGCCAACGGTGCCCATCTCCAGCAGTTCGGTGGCATAGCGCTCCTCCACGTACTGCGACAGCACCAGCACAGGGGTACCCGGTCGGCGGGCGCGCAACTCCACCGCGGCTCGCAGCCCCTCGTCGGTGTGGGTGGGCGGCATGCGTACATCCACGATCACCAGGTCGGGCGCGGCCTCGGTGACGGCAGCGAGCAGGCGGGTGGCGTCGCCGAGCCCGGCCACCACCTCGTGCCCGTACTCCCCCAGCAGGCGCGAGATCCCCTCGCGCAGCAGCACGGAGTCCTCGGCGATCACGATGCGCATGGCAACTCCACGATCAGTGTCGTCGGCCCACCGTCGGGGCTGGCGATGCGCAGGCGACCCTCCACCCCGAGGACCCGGTCGTGCAGGCCGTGCAGCCCGCCGGAAGGCCCTTCGGCGGCACCGCCTACGCCGTCGTCGGCGATCTCCACCACCAGCACGCCGTCCTCCTGGGCCAGGCGAACCCTGGCCCGCCGTGCCTGGCTGTGCTTGGCGACGTTGGTGAGCGCCTCGGCGACCACGAAGTAGGCGGTTGCCTCGCACGCCGGCGGCAGGCGCCGACCACCGAGATCGCTCGTGAGCTCCACCGGCACCGGGCAACGGGCCACCAGGGCGGAGACCGCGGCGTCCAGACCCCGGTCGGTGAGTACGGCCGGGTGGATGCCGCGCACCAGGTCGCGCAGCTCGGCGATGGCCTGCTTGGCCTCCTCGTGGGCGCTGGCCACCAACTCGCGGGCCTTCGGGTCCTCCACGTCGGCCATGCGTTCCTTGGCCATGCCGAGGTTCATCGCCAAGCTGACCAGGCGCTGCTGGGCGCCATCGTGCAGATCGCGCTCGATCCGGCGTAGCTCACCCGCGGCCGAGGCCACCGAGGCGTCGCGGCTCTCGGTGAGCACGCTGACCCTCTGCTGCAGCTCGAGGGTGGGGTCTGGCGCCAGCAGGGCGCTCGCCAGGCGGACGTCGAGGGCCGCCAGGCCGGCGATCAGTCGCGGCAGGGCGGCCAGCAGCAACAACCCGAGCACGCACGCGACCACGCTGAGCGCCATCAAGGTGCCCTGGTCCAGCGACACCTTGTGGCCGTTGAGGACGAACGGCGGTGGTGCATCGGACCACAGGCGCCACAGGGGTGACGACACCAGGCCGGCAGCCAGTGACCAGAGCGTGACCGTCAACGTGAACGTGAGGATGCCCCACGGCAGCATCAACATCGAGTAGGCGACGCCCCGCCACCCCGGGCCGTCGGCGAGCGCTTGCGGGTGCGTACCCACCAGCCGGTCCCCCACTGCACGGCCGGCCAGGCGGGCAGGTCGCGGCCCAGCAGCGCACGCATGCGGGCTGCTTCGAATTGGCCGACCAGGCGCCCACCCCAGACGGTGACGGCCAGCAGCGGGATGCCCACCACGGTGATGGCCAGGCCGAGCCCGGTGGACAGGAGGGTGACGAAGGCGGTGAACAGGCCGATACCGACGGCCAGGTCGGTGAGCAGGTACAGGCTCTGGCTCCAGACGGCCCGATGCCCGTAGGGCGCGTACCAGCGGCGGATCATTGCCCACCCCCGTCTGCTGCGATCCCCGAGTCCGGCACGGCGTCCATCATGCCAGCGCCGGCTCCGGCGTCGGTCGGCGCTCCGGCGTGGGACCACGCGAGTGCCGCGAGGATGACCAGCAAGGGCACGAGCCCGTCGCGAGCGAGTTCGATCGGTGTCATGTGGGCAGCGTGCGCCGATGAGCGGCTGCGCACCATCCGGCGGCCTGGCGTCCTGTTCCGGGGGTTATCCCCACCGCTGACCGCATCTCGTTACGGAATGGTTACGGAATGACTCGCTTTCGCGCGCAGTTCGTCATTATTCTCGGTCCGAACGGGCGCCCGAACTTGCAGGAGAGGCAGATGCTCCCTCATGGTTGGCGCCCCAGGCGCCGTGTCAGCGCAGCCGCCGTCACTCTCGCGCTGCTGATGGTGGTGGGGCCGGGTGCCGGTGCCGTGGTGAGCGGCGGCGGCACCATCGCCTACGCCGCCACCGGCGATGTGGTGGTGCAGCGCGGCGACCACAATGCAACCGTCGCTGCCGTGCAGCAGGCGCTGCTGAATGCCGGCATCACGGTCCGCGGCGGCGCCGACGGCATCTTCGGCCCCGCCACCCAGGCGGCAGTCACCGAGTTCCAGACCCGCAAGGGGCTGACGGCGAGCGGTGTGGTCAACACGGCCACCGCCGTGGCGCTGGGGGTGGTGCCGGCCACGCCGATCCTGGCCCGTGGCGCGCACAGCACCGCCGTCACCACGATGCAGCAGCAGCTGCTCGACGTCGGAGTGAGCGTTCGTGGCGGCGCCGACGGCTGGTTCGGCTCGGGCACGGAGGCTGCCGTGCGCCAGTTCCAGGTGATGAAAGGGCTGACCGCCACCGGGCAGTTGGACGCGGCCACGGCCGAGGTCCTGGCCAACGCGGCCGCCGGCGTGGGCGGCGGAACGCCAGCTGCCCCGTCGCCGGCGCCCTCCCCCGGCACACCGGCGACGCCGGCGCTGCCGCAACAGGGCAGCCGCGGTGATGCGGTGAAGGCCTTCCAGCAGGAGCTGATCGCCGTCGGTCTACGGCCCAAGGGTGGCGCCGATGGCATCTACGGCCCGGCGACCGCCACCGCGCTGGCGACGTTCCAGCAGCGCGCGGGGCTTCCCGCGACCGGCGTCTACGACCAGGCCACCGCCACCGCGCTGACGGCGGCTGCGACCGCGGCGCGCAACGGGTCGACCGGTACCCCGGGTGGCCCCAGCGGCACGAACGCGGACGGCAGCGTGACACTGGCGAACTTCCCGATGCCACAGCGATGCACCTTCTGGGACACGTGGGGTGCTCCCCGGTCCGGCGGCCGCACCCACCAGGGCGTGGACATCCTTGCCCCCACCGGCACCCCGATCTACGCCGTACAGGGTGGCACGATCACCAAGATCCAGACCGATTACAAGGGTTCGTTGGCCGGCAACGCCATCTGGCTGACGGCACCGGACGGCACCTACTTCTTCTACGCGCACCTCAGCGCCTTCGCCAGCGGCGTTGCCAAGGGAACGAGGGTCAATGCGGGCGCGACCATCGGCTACGTCGGTTCTACGGGCAACGCCGGGGTGCCGCACCTGCACTTCGAGGTGCACCCGCACGGCGGCAACGCGGTGAACCCGTACCCGATCGTGAAGCCGGTCAGCGGCTGCTGACGACGGTGCCGGCGTCGCCGCGGAGCACCGCCGCAGCGTCGCCGAGCGCACCGATCCGGGCGACTCCCCCGGTGCGCTCCACGAACCGGCAGGCGGCCTCGACCTTCGGCCCCATCGAGCCCGATGGCCACGGCTGGGAGCGCAACTGCCCCGGCGTGGCGTGGCGGATCGGCCGGGCCTGGGCGGTGCCCCATGCCTCGTGCACGGCGTCGACGTCGGTGAGGATCAGCAGGTCACGCGCCGTCAGGCGTTCGGCGACGAGTGCACTCGTGAGGTCCTTGTCGATCACGGCCTCCACCCCCGCCAGCACGCCGTCGTCGCCACGGCGAACGGGAATGCCCCCGCCGCCGGCGCAGATCACCACCTGCCCAGCCCGCTCCAGCAGGTCGATGGCATCGTGCTCCACGATCTCCAACGGCTCCGGTGAGGCCACCACCCTGCGCCAGTGCTCGCCGTCAGCGGCGATCGTCCAGCCGTGCTGCGCTGCCAGGCGCTCGGCCTCCGTCCGGTCCATCACCGCGCCGATCGGCTTGGTGGGATGGGTGAACGCGGGGTCGGCGCCGTCCACGACCACCCTCGTGAGCACGACCGAGACGCGGTCCGCCCCGAGGTGGCGGGACAACTCCTCCACCAGGAGATAGCCGATCAGGCCCTCGCTCTCCGCAGCGAGCACGTCGAACGGCACCGGCGCGATGCCGGCCAGCGCCTCGCTCTGGCGGGCCAGCAGGCCGACCTGCGGGCCGTTGCCGTGGGTGATGACCAGCCGATGACCCTCGGCAAGGGTGGCCAGCACGGCGGCCGCGTCGCGCACGTTGGCCCGCTGGATGTCGATCTCCGGGGGCTGGCCGCGGTGCAGCAGCGCATTGCCGCCGATGGCCGCAACCACCAGCGGGCGGTCCGCTGGGGTCATCTGCGCCACTGCTCGATCCAGGGTGCCAGGGCGCTGGTGAGTGAGGGCTCGCCCACCTCTGCCAGCTGGTAGGTGACGTCGCGGATCGGCACGCCGGGGTCGAACAGCCGGCCGAGCGCGAACGGGCTGCCGTTCACCACCACCTCGCACCCGCTGGCGCGGATGGTGGCCTCGAGGTCGGCCACCTGGGCGGCGCCGTAGCCCATTGCCGGCAGCACGGGCCCGATGTGGGGGTACTTGGTGTAGGTGGCGGCGATGCTGCCCACGGCGTGCGGGCGGGGATCCACGAAGTCCTGCACACCTGCGTGATGAGCGGCCACCGTGCCCGCACCGAACGGCATGCCGCCATGCGTGATCGTGGGGCCGTCCTCCACCACCAGCACCCGCCGTCCGGCCAGCGAGCCGTCGCCCGCCAGAGTGACCGGCGACGCCGTGCGCACCACCATCGCCGAGTGGTTGACCCGGTGCACATTGGCCACCACGTCGGCCACCGCGGCCGGGGCGGCGGAATCCACCTTGTTGACCACCACGATGTCGGCCATCCGCAGGTTCACCTCGCCGGGGTGGAAGCTCAGCTCGTGGCCCGGCCGCAACGGGTCCAGCACCGTCACGGTGACATCGGGCCGGAAGAAGGCGAAGTCGTTGTTGCCGCCGTCCCACAACACCACGTCGGCCTCGGCTTCGGCCTGGCGGAGGATGGCCTCGTAGTCCACGCCGGCGTACATCACCAACCCCTCACGCACCGGGATCTCATACTCCTCGCGCTCCTCGATCGTGGGGTCGTAGGCGTCGATGTCCGCCATCGTGGCGAAGCGCTGCACGCGCATGCGCACCAGATCGCCGTAGGGCATGGGATGGCGCACCAGCACCACCTTGAGCCCGGCCTGGGTGAGCAGGCGGCCGATCCACCGGGTGGTCTGGCTCTTGCCGCAACCGGTGCGCCCCGCCACCACGGCCAGCACCGGCTTGCTGGACCGCAGCATGGTGGACCCGGGGCCGAGCAGGCGGAAGTCGGCGCCGGCCGCCTGGACGATCGCACTCTTCTCCATCACCTGCTCGTAGGCCAGGTCGCTGTAGGCGAACACCACCTCGTCCACATGCTCGCGGCGGATGATGTCGGTGAGTTCCGCCTCGGGACGGATGGGGATGCCCTTCGGGTAACTCGGCCCCGCCAACTCGGGTGGGTAGCGCCGGTCGTCGATGCCGGGGATCTGGGCGGCGGTGAACGCCACCACCGTCACGTCCGGATCGTCACGGAAGACGACGTTGAAGTCGTGGAAGTCGCGCCCACCGGCGCCCATGATGACCACCTTGCGCATGACGGCACCTCCTCGGGTCAGGGCCTTGCGAGGATCGTGCACCCACCGGGGGCGGTATCGCCAGCGCCCTTGGTCCTGCCCAGCCACCACCATTCGGCCACTCTCCGGCGACCCCAGCTCCAGCAGCATCGTGCATGAAGCTGCAGGAGAGATTGAGGGTTTCAAGAATTCGTAAAGTGGTCGACGCCAGCGGCCGATACATGAGTCATGTTGAGGTTGAGGTTCACGCATGCCCTGGTGGCCGCCGGACTGTCGCTCGGACTCACGGCGGTTGCCGCGGTGCCGGCGTCGGCCGCCCCGTCGGCTCCGTCGAACAGCCAGTACTACACCGTGGTCAGCGGCGACTACCTCATGGGTATCGCGGCGAAGCTGGGCGTCTCGCTGAAGGACCTGCTGACGGCGAACGACCTCACCACCACCAGCCTGATCTACCCGGGCATGAAGTTGGTGGTGCCGGGCAGCACCGCGACACCTGCCACGCCGCCCGCCACCCAGTACTACACGGTGGTTCGCGGTGACTACCTCACCGGGATCGCCGTGAAACTGAGCGTCAAGGTCAGCGCCCTGCTGGACGCCAACGGGTTGAGCATCCAGAGCGTCATCCTCCCCGGTCAGCGACTGGTGGTGCCGGACGGTGGCTCGCTGCCCAGCGCCACCCCCCCGGCCCCCAGCGGCGGGGCTGCGTCGGGGTCCGTGTCCACCGCTGCTCAACCGCTGGTCTACACCGTGGTCGCGGGCGACTACCTCAGCGGCATCTCGCTCAAGTTGAAGGTGAAGCTTGCTGACCTGCTGACCCTCAACCGGCTCACCACGACCAGCCTCATCTACCCGGGCATGCAGCTGCAGGTGCCGCCGGGCGGCGTGCTGCCAGCGGCAAGCCAGGGTTCCGCAGGCTCGAGCGGCTCGTCGGGCTCATCCGGTGGCGCCAGCAGCAACGGGCTGATCTACGTGGTGCGTTCCGGTGACTCGCTCAGCGGCATCGCCAGCAAGACCAAGGTGGCGCTCCGCGACCTGCTCGACGTCAACCATCTCTCGGTCACCAGCGTGATTCTTCCCGGCCAGCAGTTGGCCATCCCGGCCGGTGGCGTGTTGCCGGCGTCGTCGTCCAGCAGTGCGTCCAGCGGGTCGTCGGGCGCCGTCAACCCGCGTGTGGCCACCGTGCTGGACTTCGCCATGGCGCAGCAGGGCAAGCCGTACGCGTTCAATACCGCCGGGCCGGACACCTACGACTGCTCGGGCCTCACGCTGGCGGCGTTCGCCAAGATCGGGATCAACCTCCCGCACTACAGCGGTTACCAGGTTCGCTACGGCACGGCGGTGGACTGGAGCAACCAAGCCATCCACCCCGGCGACCTGGTGTTCCTCGAGTCGTACCCCGGCTCCGGCGTGATCAACCATGTCGGCATCGCGGTGAGTGCCACGGAATACATCCACGCGCCTCGCACCGGCGACGTGGTGCGCGTCGGTGCCATCCCCTTCTACCGGGTGGTCGCGGTCCAGCGCCTGGTGCAGGACTGAGGCCCCGCCCGATGGGCACCGGCTCCGACGCCCACCCAGCGCCGCAGCGGGTGGCGGTGCGTCACTTGCGGCCGGATCAGGTGCGGCTGCTCCACAGCGTGCTGCGGGCCGGTGAGGTGCCGGCCGCGATCACCGGCGACGAACTGGTGGTGGCCGCGGGCCATCGTCAGGAGGTGGACGACGCGATGCGCTGGGTGCTGGCCGGCGACGGCCCGCCGCCCGACGAGGACGACGATCCGTCGCTGCGCCGCGGCCTCGGGCCGCTGGTGCCACCGTCGCGGCCGCCCCTGCGTGATGGACGCCGCCAGGCCACCCGGTATCGCCGCCTGGCTGCAGGTGCGGTGGATGCGCTGCTCCTGGCCGTGCCCGCGCTGCTGGCACTGAAGGCCGGCGCCGTGCCATGGGTGGTGGTGGCCCTCCACGCCGCGGTCTATGCCCTGCCGACGGTGACCTACGGCTGGACGCTCGGCAAGCTGTGGACCGGGCTGAGGGTGGTGTCGGCAACGGCACTGCGGGCACCTTCGTTGCTCCCCGCCCTTCTGCGCTGGGCGGTGACGGCAGCCCCGCTGGCGGTCGGCATCGCGGTGCACGCACCCGGAGACCTGGTCGCGCTGGCGATGCTGGCCGTGGACGCGCCGATCCTTGCCGATCTGCGCGGGCTGCACGACCGCCTTGCCGGCACGCTGGTGGTGGAACGCAGTGCTGCAGGGCCGGGCATCTGGGTGCGCAGCCGCCCGTCGGCCACAATGGCGGAGTGACGAGGAACTGGCTCAGCGCGGCGGCGCAGGCACGCGAAGCGGAGATCCACTCGATGATCGCCGGCCAGGACGCGGACGGTCTGGACGCCCTGCTGCACACCGCCGTGGCACGCAACCGGCAGATCCACGAGGCCGAGTGCATCAATCTGGACCCCGCTGCCAACGTGATGAATCCGCGGGCGGAGGCCGTGCTGGCCGCCGGCCTGTCGTCCCGACCCAGCCTCGGCTGGCCGGGCGCCAAGTACGAGACGGGGCTGGAGGCGATCGAGGAGATGGAGGTGCTGGCGATGGAGTTGGCCACCCGGGTGTTCGGCGCCGGGTACGCCGAGGTGCGGGTGCCCTCCGGTGCGATCGGCAACCTGTACTGCTTCATGGCCACGTGCCGGCCTGGTGATGCCGTCGTGGTGCCGCCGCCCTCCGTCGCCGGTCATGTGACTCATCATGAACGTGGTGCCGCCGGGCTGTACGGGCTGCGGATCCACCACGCCCCGATCGACGCGGCGCGCTACACGATCGACGTCGAGGGTCTGGCCAGGCTCGTGGCCGACGTGCAGCCCGCGCTGGTCACCGTCGGCGGCAGCCTGAACCTGGCGCCGCATCCGGTGCGCGAGGTGGCCGAGATCGCCCACGGCCACGGGGCGAAGGTGATGTACGACGCCGCCCACGTCAGCGGCCTGCTGGCCGGTGGGGTGTGGCCCAACCCGCTCACCGAGGGCGCCGATCTGCTCTCGATGAGCACCTACAAGAGCCTCGGCGGCCCGGCGGGCGGGTTGGTGCTCACCAACGACGCGGGGCTCGCCGAGCGGATCGACGCCATCGCCCACCCGGGCCTCACCGCCAACTACGACGCCAGCATCGCCGCCGCGCTGGCCCTGTCGCTGCTGGACTGGCAGGAGTACGGGCGGGCCTACGCGGAGGCGATGGTGGCCAACGCCCAGGCGCTCGCCGCCGAATTGGAGCGGCAGGGTCTGCCAGTGGTGGCCACTCCCCTCGGCCACACCGTGTCGCACCAGCTGGCGCTGCGGGCTGCCGAATGGGGCGGCGGGGATGCCGCGGCGCAGCGGCTGCGGCAGGCCAACCTGCTGGCCTCGGCAATCGGCCTTCCCGACGGTGAGGGGCTGCGGCTCGGCACCAGCGAGGCCACCCGCTGGGGTATGGACACTTTCGTCATGACGGAACTGGCGTCGCTGATCCATGGCGCGCGCTGCGCGGCGACCCCGCCGCGGTCGCGCTGCGCACGACCGCACTCAAGTCACGCTTCCCGACCGTCCACTTCGTCCGCTGAGCGCGGTTCGTGTCAGCGAACCGCCACGAGGTCGACCACGAACACCAGCGTCTCGCCGCCCTTGATGACGCCGCCGGCGCCGCGGCTGCCGTAGCCCAGGTCCGGCGGGATCGTCAGCCGGCGCCGGCCGCCGACCTTCATGCCCTTCACGCCGCGGTCCCAGCCCTCGATGACCTCGCGGGCGCCGAGGCGGAAGTCGAACGTGTCGCCGCGGTTCCAGCTCGCATCGAACTCCCTGCCGTTGCTCCACGCCACCCCGGCGTAGTGGACGATCACGCGCTTGCCGATGGTGGCCTCGTCGCCGTCGCCGACCACCTCGTCCTCGATCAGCAGGTCGGTGGGCGGCTCGCCCTCGGGAATGGTGATGACGGGCTTCTCAGGCATGCCTGGCACGCTACCCCGGCCAACTCCGCCTTTACGTGAAGGCTGTCGAGCTGTGACCAGGCACGACGCGTCGGCGGGCTTGACACACAGCGCGGGACAGGTTGGCGGGCCGAGCTCTAGCTGCCGGCGGCGATGAGGGCGACCGCCACCGCGGTGAGGCTGACGCCGACGGCCTGCCACCAGCGCATCCGCTCCCGGTTGAACGTCACCGCCAGCAGCACGGCCACTGTGGCGAACTGGGAACTGGCGACGGCCACCGGGCCGGACGAGCCCTTCTGGAACGCCAACTGCAGCGCCCCGATGGCCATCACCGCCGGAACGCCCGCACCGATCGCGTACCGCCGCCCGATGCCCGCCGGAGCGAGCAGCGGCTCCGGCCGGGCGAGTGCCATCCCGCCGAGCAGCACCAGGCCAGCCACCCGCTGGATGCCCACGGGGGCCAGGCCGGCAGCGTCGGAGATCTCACCCATCACCGTGAAGGCCGTTCCGAACATCGCGCCGCTGGTGACCCCGAGGATCGCCCCCATGACGGCACTCCCCTGGTCCGACGACGTGTACGACGTGAGCACCAGGGCGACCGCACCCGCGGCCATTCCCACCGCAGCCAGTGGCCCCGGGCGCACGCCGTGCAGGAGGTCCCAGACCACCGGCACCAGGGCGATGAGCACGGACGACAGCGGGGCGACGATCCCCATTCGGGCCACGGCGTAGCCCTGGTAGAGCAGGGCCAGGCCACCCACCATGAAAAGGCCGGACACCGCGCCGAGCACCATGTCGTGCGCCAGGAATTCGGAATCCACCACCAACAGGAGCAGCGGCGACAGGACCAGGCTGGTGAGCACCGCCGTGCGCGTGACCGTGATGGCCGGCACCGTGCGGGCCGCCCGGGCGGCGAAGAAGTCCGACACACCCAGGAGGATGGCGGTCGCGACCGCGAGCACTAGCGCCACACCCACGGCGAACCTCAGCCAGCCGGCAGTTCGGCGCTGATCGCCGCCGTCAATGCCTCGACGTCTGCGTCCGACGTGTGCGCGTTGCAGCTCACCCGCAGCAACGGACGGCCGTTCCACATCGAACACGGCACCTCCACGCGGTGGCGCTGGAACAGGCGGGCCTGGAACTCGGCCACATCGGTACCCTCCGGCAGGTGGATGGCGGCCATCTGGCCCAGCCACTCCCCTCCCCCGCTGAGCGCCGGCAGACCGGTGTGGGCGTTCGCCGCATCCCTCATGGCGACGGCCAGCCGGTGGCTCTCGGCCCGCACCGCCGCCCAGTCGTGCGCCGCCACGAAGTCCAGCGCGGCGGGAACGGCGAGGAAGGGCGACAGGTCCCGCGTGCCCTGCCACTGATGATGGTCCACGAACTGCGACGGGCCCGGATGGTCGCTCTCCCAGCCCCAACTGACCACCAGCGGTTGCAGCCACTGCTGCACCTCGGGCCGGGCCCACACGAAGGCGCTGCCCTTGGGCGCGCACACCCACTTGTTGAGTGCCCCGGCATACACGTCGCAGTCCAGCGCACCGATGTCCAGAGGGATGTGGTTGGGCACGTGCGCCCCGTCCACGATGGTGAGGATGCCGGCCGCCCGGGCACGGCGGCACAGTTCCGCCACGGGGAACACCAGCGCCGTGGCACTGGTGATGTGGCTGAGGAACAGCACCCGCGTGCGCTCGGTGACGGCACTCCACACCCGCTCCACGAAGTCCGCCTCCGTGGTGACCGGGAGGGGGATCTCCACGGGAATCCACTCGGCGCCGGCCTCGGCGGTGTACTTGCGCCAGGTGCGGATCATCGCCCCGTACTCGTGGTCGGTGGACACCACCTGATCGCCCGGCCGCAGGCGCAGGCTGTGCACCACCATGTTGATGCCGGTGGTCGGATTCGGGAAGAAGACCAGGTCGTCCGCCGATGCCCCCACGAAGGTTGCCACGCGGGCGCGGGCCTCGCCGAGCAGGTCGTCCGAGCAGCGGGCCAGCCACTCCACCGGGTTGCGCTCCATCTCGCGCTGCAGGTGCTCGTAGGCCTCTTGCACCACTCGCGGAACGGCACCGAACGAGCCGTGGTTGAGGAACACCAGGTCGGGGTCCAGCAGGAAGTCGGCACGTGTGGGAATGGGCAGTGGCACGGCGGGAAACGGTACCGCCCGGCCCGCCCCGGTGGAGGCCACGTTGTACGGTGCACGGCCATGGCGCTTCCGGAACATGGCATCACCCGCGACGACGTACTGGGCCAACTGGACTCGTTCAAAGAGCGCGACGTGCGCTGGCGCGACGGTCACGCGTTCACGCTTGCCTACAACGCCGGCGAGGACGTGGTGGCGCTGGCCGAAGAGGCCTACCGCCGCTTCGCCACGGAGAACGCGCTGAACACCGACGCCTTCCCCAGCCTGCGCCGCCTGCAAACCGAGGTCTGCGGCATCGTCGCCGACTGGCTGCAGGCCGGCACGCAGGGCGCCGGCTTCCTCACCACCGGCGGCACCGAGAGCTTGCTGATGGCGGTGAAGGCCGCCCGCCAGCGCGGTCGTCGCGAACGCAATGTGGAACGCCCGAACATCGTGCTGCCCGCCAGTGCCCACGCCGCGTTCGAGAAGGGCTGCTACTACTTCGGCCTCGAGAGTCGCCGGGTCCCGGTGCGCGACGACTGGTGGGCCGATGCGGATGCCATGGCCGCGGCCATCGACGACAACACCGTGCTGGTGGTGGGCTCGGCACCGCAGTATCCGCAGGGTGTGGTGGACCCCATCGCCGAGATCGCCGCGCTCGCCGCCGAGCGCGACATCAACTGCCATGTGGACGCCTGCATGGGCGGCGTCACCCTCACCTACCTGGCGCGCCTCGGCCACGACATCCCGCCGTGGAACTTCTCCGTGCCCGGTGTCACCAGCATCTCGGTGGACCTCCACAAGTACGGCTACACGGCGAAGGGAGCGTCGGTGATCATGCATCGCGACAAGCGCCTGCGGGCCGACCAGACGTTCGTGACGGACAACTGGCTGGGTGGCGTCTACGGCTCCAGCGCCGTGCTGGGCACCAAGAGTGGTGGGCCGTGGGCCGCCGCCTGGGCCGTGCTGCACTACCTGGGTGACGAGGGCTACCTGCGCCTCACGGCCGCTGCGCGGGCCGCCGCCGAGGAGTTGGCTGCGGCCATCAACGAGATCCCCCAACTGTCGCTGCGCGCCGAGCCGCAGGCCACCCTGCTGGCCTTCGGCGCCGCCGACCCGGACGCGCTGGACGTGTTCGCCGTGGCGGATGCGCTGTGGCGCCGGGGCTGGTACCTGGACCGCCAGGGGCCGCCCGCCTCGCTGCACTGCACCGTCAACGCCGTGCACCAGGGAAAGATCCCCACCTTCGTCGCCGACCTGCGTGCCGCCATCGCCGAGGTGGAGGCCGCTCACGGTCATGGTGCCCAGGGCGCCTACGGCACCGTCGAATAGCCCGACGCGGCACAAGTTGGCGGTGAGATGCGGTCCTACCGCACCTGAACGCCAACTTGAGGAGGGGAAGGGTGGAGAAATCCGGCTCACCGGCCGGCGCAGCGGGGGGCCGCCACGCCGGACCGGTGAACCGCTCCCGTCAAGGATCTCGGGTGGTCAGACCGGGGTGACCCAGTCGATCCACAGTTCGTTGGGGTTGGCCGGGTTGACCTTCACCTTCAACCGCTGGCCCGGCTGGCAGCGGCTGAGGTGGATCTGCATCACCATCTCCTGGCGGGTCACCGGCATCGGCACGCCGTTGGGCATGGTGACCAGCAGCTGCAACTCGACGACCGGGTTGTAGTTCATCATCGCCCCGGTCTGCTGGGCGGCGGTGACGGTGGCAACGGCATCGACCCCGGCGGTCATGGCGTTGGTGGCGGCCATGCTGCCCTGGGCCATCTGAGCCATCATCGCGTTCGCGTTGGCCATGCTGGCCTGGGCGTTGGCGATCTGCTGGTCCACGGGGTACTGCTCGCGCAGGTCCTTGGCCTGGTTGTTGAGCGTCTTGAGGTCCTTGAAGAAGCCCATGTCAGACCGTCCGGTACACGTCGGAGAACGCCCGGGCCACGCCGGGGTCGCCCTGGATACGGGCGTTCCAGCCGTCGTGAGCGGCCTGCCACGAGGCGCCGTCGATGCCGTGGGTGGCGGCGATGCCGGGCAGCGCCGACTGGTCGTAGTTCAGCGGGGCGATCGCCTTCACGATCCGGGCGTAGGTGGTGAGATCCACCCCGGCGATCGGCTCCAGGTTGCCGCCAGGGGCCGCCATCGACGGGTTGGCCATCGGCACCTGCTGCATCGCGGCCTGCTGCTGGGCCATCATCTGGGCCTGCATCGCCTGGGCGTTGGCGGCCATCTGCTGGGCCTGGTTCACCATGCCCGGGGCGGCTGCCACCGCGTTCTTCATGTCCTTCATGTCCTTGAACAGGCCCATCGGGTCTCTCCTTGTTCGAGCGGTTGCGGGAGATCATGCGCCACGGGGCCCCGAGGGTCTTGAGTAATCGACTACTCATTTCGCCCGTGGGGTAGCGTTGGGTCTGCCACTCAACACCCGGCCGGGAGAGCCCCCGTGCAGCCAGCACGGTGGCGCCGAAGGAGCAACCTCCCGGAATCTCTCAGGCCAACGGACCGACCGGGTGGGCAACGCTGGAAAGCAGCCGGCCCGACCGGCTCGCCGACGGGGAAATCTGCCATGCCGGTGCGCCGGCCGGCGGAGAAGCTCTCAGGCACCACGACAGCGGGGGAACCGAACCCAGCCGCGCGCGCCGCCAGGAGGCCTCGTGTCCAGTCGTCCCACCCTCGCCGAACTCGCCAGCGAGTCCCTCTTCGTGCGCCGCCATCTGGGGCCCGCCCCCGCGGAGGCCGAGCAGATGCTGGCCGCCATCGGGGTCGCCTCGATGGACGATCTGCTCGCCCAGACCGTGCCGGCATCCATCCGCATGGCCGATCCACTCGACCTTCCCGGCCCGCGCACGGTGGCCGACGTGCAGGGCGAACTTGCTGCGCTGGCAGCCCGCAACCGCCGTCGCACCAGCCTGATCGGGCAGGGCTACTACGGCACGGTGACGCCACCGGTGATCCTCCGCAATGTGCTCGAGAACCCGGCGTGGTACACGGCCTACACGCCCTACCAGCCGGAGATCAGCCAGGGTCGGCTGGAAGCACTGCTGAACTACCAGACGATGGTGGCCGAGCTCACCGGGCTGCCGTTGGCCAACGCATCGCTGCTGGACGAAGCCACCGCCGCCGCCGAAGCGATGGCCATGGCCCGGCGCACGTCGAAGGCGCCGTCGAACCGCTTCCTCGTCCACCACGACACCCACCCGCAGACCATCAACGTGCTGCGCACCCGCGCCGAGCCGATGGGGTGGGACCTCATGGTCGGCGACACCGACGACCTCGCCGCCGCGGACGGCGATGCGGCCTGCTTCGGCGTGCTGCTCAGCCTGCCCACCTCCACGGGTGCCGTACCGGACTGGCGGGCCGCCATCCAGCGGGCACACGAACTCGGGGTGATCGTCGTGGTGGCCACGGACCTGCTGGCATGCGTCGCCACCACGCCCCCCGGCGAGTTGGGTGCGGACATCGCCATCGGCTCCGCCCAGCGCTTCGGTGTGCCGATGGGCTTCGGCGGCCCCCACGCCGCGTTCATGGCCACCAGCGACGCCATGGCCCGCACCTTGCCGGGCCGGCTGGTGGGCGTCAGCACGGACACCGGCGGCCGCCCGGCCCTGCGCCTGGCGCTGCAGACCCGCGAGCAGCACATCCGCCGCGAGAAGGCGACGTCCAACATCTGCACGGCCCAGGTACTGCTGGCCAACATGGCCGGGCTGTACGCCACCTGGCACGGGCCGCAGGGCCTGGCTGCAATCGCCGAGCGAGTGCATCGGCTCACCTCGGTGGCGGCTGCCGGGCTGGCCGCAGCGGGCGCACGCCTGCGCCACGACACCTGGTTCGACACGCTCACCGTGGCGACGGATGCGGACGACATGCTCGCCGCTGCCCGCGACGCCGGCATCGACCTGCGCCGAGTGGACGACGCCCATGTCGCGATGAGTTTCGACGAGACGTCGTCGCTGTCCACCGTGGCCGACCTGCTGGCCCTGTTCGGCGCCGCCCTGCCGGCCGATGTGGACGCCGTGGACGACGGCCTGCCGGAGCGGCGCACCACGCCCTTCCTCACCCAGGGCGTCTTCCACCGCTACCACACCGAGCACGAGATGCTCCGCTACCTGCGCCGCCTGGCGGACAAGGACCTCGCGCTGGACCGCACGATGATCCCGCTGGGTTCGTGCACGATGAAGCTCAACGCCACCGCGGAGATGGAGCCCATCACCTGGCCGGAGTTCGCCGACGTGCACCCCTATGCCCCCGACGACGAAACCGAGGGCTACCGGGCGATGATCGACCAGCTCGAGCAGATGCTGGTGGCCATCACCGGCTACGACGCCGTCAGCCTGCAGCCCAACGCCGGCAGCCAGGGCGAGTTCGCCGGCCTGCTGGCCATCCGCGGCTACCACCACAGCCGCGGCGACCACGACCGCACCATCTGCCTCATCCCGTCCAGCGCCCATGGCACCAACGCCGCCAGCGCGGTGATGGCCGGGCTGAAGGTGGTGGTGGTCGCCTGTGACGAGCGGGGCAACGTGGACGTCGCCGACCTGCGCGCCAAGGCCGCCGAGGCCGGCCAGTCGCTGGCCGCGGCGATGGTCACCTACCCGTCCACGCACGGCGTGTTCGAGGAGGCCATCGGCGAGATCTGCGACATCGTCCACGAGTTCGGCGGGCAGGTCTACGTCGACGGAGCCAACCTCAACGCGCTCGTCGGCATGGCCCAGCCCGGTCGCTTCGGCGCCGACGTCAGCCACCTGAACCTGCACAAGACCTTCAGCATCCCCCACGGCGGTGGCGGGCCCGGGGTGGGGCCGGTGGGCGTGCGTGCCCACCTCGCACCGTTCCTGCCCGGCGACCCGCTGGTGGCAGGCCAGGTGGCCGGGCCGGTGTCGGCCGCCCGCTTCGGCTCCGCCGGGGTACTGCCGATCTCGTGGGTCTACATCGCCCTGATGGGTGCCGAGGGCCTGCGGCAGGCCACCGCCACCGCCATCCTCAACGCCAACTACCTCGCCGCCAAGCTCAACGAGGCCTTCCCCGTGCTCTACACCGGCGCCAACGGGCGGGTCGGGCACGAGTGCATCGTGGACCTGCGCGGCATCACCCGCGACACCGGTGTCACGGTGGACGACGTGGCCAAGCGGTTGATGGACTTCGGCTTCCACGCCCCCACCATGAGCTTCCCCGTGGCCGGCACGCTGATGATCGAGCCCACCGAGAGCGAGAGCCTGGCCGAGCTGGACCGCTTCGTGGAGGCGATGCTGGCCATCCGGGCCGAGATCGACCGAGTGGTCGCCGGCGAGTGGCCGCTGGAGGACAGCCCCCTGCGCCACGCCCCGCACACCGCCGAGGACCTGCTGGGCGAATGGAACCGCCCCTACCCGCGGGACCTCGGCGCCTTCCCGGTGCCCAGCGTGCGCCACGCCAAGTACTTCCCGCCCGTGTCCCGCATCGGCGCGGCCTACGGCGACCGCCACCTGGTGTGTTCCTGCGAGCCGCTGGAGGCCTACACCGCGCAGTGACGCAGCCCGCGCTACGGTGCCGCCATGGCAGACACCAGCGGCACCACCGGCGGGCTCGGCGACCTGTTCGCGCTACTCGGCACGAGCAACCCACTGTCGGGCATCTCCAAGTCCATCGGGCAGTTCCAGCGCGGGGTCACCCAGTTCCTCGACAGCGTCGAGCGCTTCAACGACACGATGGAGCAGCTGAATCAGGTGGCCTGGCGGGTCAACAGCCTGCTGGACACCGTGGAGGAGCCGATCAAGGCCTTCGTGCCGCAGGTCACCCGCACCATCAAGGCGGCCGACGCCATGGTGGAGCAGCTCAGCGGGCCGGTGGACAAGGTGGCGCCCACGCTCACACGCTTCGCCGAGACCCTGTCCAACCCCACGATCCTCGCCCTGCCCAACGATCTCGGCAGGTTCATGGAGACATTGGGCGACCTCGCGGCGCGCCTGCAGCCGCTGGGCCAGATCGCCGAAACCGCGGGGAGCTGGTTCGGGCTGCGCCCGTTGGCCGCGCTGCGCGGCGGTGGCCATGCTCCGTCCACTGCCGCCCCTGCCGCCGCACCCCCTCCCCCGCCGCCGGCCACCAGCCCGGCCCCGGCGAAGAAGGCCGCAGTGAAGAAGGCGCCGGCCAAGAAGGCCCCAGCCAAGAAGGCCCCAGCCAAGAAGGCCCCGGCCAAGAAGGCGCCGGCCAAGAAGGCCGCGGCGAAGAAGGCGCCGGCGAATCGAGCCGCCGGCCGCTGACGCCGGGTCAGTGCTTGGCCACGAACGGCAGCGGCACCACTCGGCCCGGCAGCGCCGTGCCGCGCAC
This sequence comes from Ilumatobacteraceae bacterium, assembly GCA_041394605.1. Taxonomy (GTDB): domain Bacteria; phylum Actinomycetota; class Acidimicrobiia; order Acidimicrobiales; family Ilumatobacteraceae; genus UBA668. The sequence continues at coordinate 69,294 of JAWKHX010000008.1, read as the reverse complement.
GTCGATCTCCACGGCAGCACCGTCCTCCACGCCCGGTGGCAGGAAGGCCAGGGCGATGCCGTGCTCCAGCACGGGTGAGAAGTTGCCGCTGGTGACGGTGCCAATGGGCGTACCGCCCTGCAGCACCGCGCAGTCGCTGCGCGGCGGGCGGCGGCCCTCGGTGGCGATGCCGCGCAGCACGCGGCTGACGCCACGGTCGCGCTCGGCAGCCAGCGCGTCTCGCCCCTGGAACGTCGGCTTGCCCCAGGCCACCACCCAGCCGAGGCCGGCTTGCAGCGGGGAGATCCCCGGCCCGAGTTCATGGCCGTGCAGCGGCAGCCCAGCCTCCAGGCGCAAGGTGTCGCGGGCGCCCAACCCGGCGGGCATGATGCCGCAGGACACGATGGCGCCCCACAGATCTTCGGCGGCGGCGCGTGGCACCGCGATCTCCACGCCTGCCTCGCCGGTGTAGCCGGTGCCGGCCACGGTGCAGTCGGCCCCGTGCCAGTTCAGCTGCTGCACACGGAAGCGGCCCACCTCGGCGGCATCAGCGAACACGGCGGCGAGACGTTCCTTCGCCCGCGGGCCCTGCACCGCCAGGACGGCCCGGTCGTGGGTGGTCTCCACGCCGCCGATCGCCGCCCGCACGCGGTCGGTGTTGGAGGCATTGGGCATCACGTCGAACACCTCGTCGGCCACCCACCAGACGATGATGTCGTCCAGCACGGAGGCGTCGGTGGGGTCCAGCAGGTGGGTGTACTGGGCGCGGCCAGGGGCCACCTTGGTGAGATCGTTGGTGAACGCGGCCTGCAGCAGGCCCAGGGCCTGGGGCCCCTCCACCCGCACGGTGCCGAGGTGCGACACGTCGAACACCACGGCATCGCGGCGGCAGGCGAGGTGTTCGTCCAGGGTGCCCGCCGGGTAGGCCACGGGCATCTCCCACCCGCCAAAGGGCACCATCTTGGCGCCGAGCGTGCGGTGGACCTGATCGAGCGGGCTGAGTTCCATGGGGGCCATCAGCCGGCCTGGGCCGCGGGTGTGCCGGCGGCGTCCTGGGCCAGTTCCACCAGCGAGGCGTCCAGATCGGTCTTCACCGAGCCGATGGCCAGCACGTTGAGCACGCCCTGGCCGCCGCGGCGGACGATGTCGATGAGGGTGTCGCCGTCGCACAGCAACACGTCGTTGCCGCTGATGACCAGCGTGGCCGCGGCGATGTCCGACTCCACGTTCTCCCGCAGGTAGGTGAAGGCCTTCCGCACGGACTCCAGCTTGATGCCGGCGTCCAGCAGGCTCTTGATGACCCTCAGCTCCAGCAGGTCGCGGTAGCTGTACATCCGCCGGCTGCCACTGCCGCTGGCGTCGGCCAGCGAGGGGCGTACGAGGTCGGTGCGGGCCCAGTAGTCCAGCTGGCGGTAGCTGATGCCCACCACGGCGGCCGCCTTGGTGCCGCTGAAACCCATCTGCCCGCTCGTGCGGAGCACGGTGTCGCTCATCTCGCCTCCCGACAAGGGTGACCACAGGCACGTAATTACGCCGGTGGAACCGGTTGGCCATCGTACGACCGGCCGCGCGCGCCGTCAAGCACACTCCGCGCGAAAGCCACGCGCGATCCGCGCGAATCAGCCGGCGAAGTCGTCGGGGCTGATGTCGTCGAGGAAGTCGCGGAACTCGTCGAGGATGGCCTCCTCATCCTCGGTGTCGTCCACGTCCATTTCCACGGCGGCCTCGTCGAGCAGCGACTCCTTGGCGAAGATCGGCGCCCCCACCCGCACGGCCAGCGCGATCGAGTCGCTGGGCCGGGCCGACACGACCGTTGCCCCTGCGGCGCCGGCCAGGTGGAGCTCCGCGTAGTAGGTGTGCTCCTTCACCTCGGTGATGACCACCCGTTCCAGGCGGGCGCCAAGTGCCGCGATGAGGGTGACGGTGAGATCGTGGGTGAGCGGCCGGGGCGGCACGATGCCCTCGAGCGCCGTGTGGATGGCCGCAGCTTCCGGGCCGCCGATGAGGATCGGCAGGACGCGGCCACCTCCGCCCTCCCCCTCTGCCTCACGCAGCATGACGACGGGAGTGTTGGCGGGCATCTCCACCCGCACGCCGAGGAGCTCCATTCGGATCACACCAGCGATCGTAACGCCCCGGGCTCCGAACGGGTCGCGGGGACCCGGCGAGTTGGCGGCCCAGCGGCGGCTCAGACGTCGAAGTGGTCGCCGAGCGCGGCACGAAGGATCGCGGCGCGCAACGCCGCGCCGTGGTCGGCCAACTCGCGCAGCAAGGTGGCCGCCTGCTGGCGGCTCTTCGGGTTGCGCTGGCGAAGCAGCGGGGTGACCAGTTGCTCGAACAGCGCTGCCTCGCGCTCGGCTGCCTGGCGCCAGGCGCGCAGGTGGCGGGCCTCCACCCCGTGGGCGAGGATGCCCGCGGCAGCGGCGACGATGGCCAGGTCGGCAGGGCTGTACACCGCGTTGGTGCCAGTGCCGCGACCGGCGATGAGGCCGTAGCTCTCCAGGTCGGCGAGCTGCTTGGCGGTGATGCCGGCCCGCTCGCACACCTCTGCGGCGGTGTAGTGGTCCTTCTCTTCCGGCTCGTCGGGCACCGACGGCTCGGGTGTCACCAGCGAGGGATGCACGCCGTTGCCCCTGGGCGCAAAGAAGTCCGCTGCCGGGTTGCTACTGCTGGGCACGGCGGCCAGCGACACCGGCGGCGCGGGCACCGGAGCGGTGCCGGCCAGGCGCAGCTGGGCGGCAGGGTGGTGCCCGGTGACCACCATGCCGGTGTCCGGCACGTGCAGCTCTCCGGTCTCGTCGCTGCCCGGCAGCACCACGTTGCGGATGCCCCGGGGCGCGGTGTGTTGACCGGTGTCGTCGATCTCGCCGCTCTCCAGACGGTCGCGGATGACCCGCAGCGGCAGGAAGTTCTCCTTCTGCTCCCGGAGGATGACCTTCAGCCGCTCCACGTCGCCGTCGTAGAACTTGCGGTACCCCGACGGGGTGCGTTCCGGGTCGATCAGGCCCTGGCTCTCCAGGAAGCGGATCTTGGAGATGGTGACGTCGGGGAACTCCTCCAGCAGGAGCGCGAGCACCTCACCGATGGACAGGTAGGGGCGCTCGGTCATCTGGTCCGCCATCGGCCGTCACCCATCGGACTTGGTGAAGAACACGAGGCGGAACTTGCCGACCTGCAGCTCGTCGCCGTGATGCAGCGGCGCCTCGTCGATGCGTTCGTTGTTGACGTACGTGCCGTTCAGCGAGCCGGCGTCGCGCACCAGCCAACCCTTGGCGGTGTGCTCCACCTCGGCGTGGCGACGCGACACGGTGATGTCGTCCAGGCTGATCTCGCTGTCCGGATGGCGGCCGAGCTTGGTGACCTGGGTGGTGAGTGCCAGCGCGGTGCCGGCCTGCGGGCCGTTGCGCACCACCAGCGAGGCACCCACGGGCAGGTCGCCCACGTGCACCACCACGTCGTCCTGCGGACCCGGCGCGTCGAGGAGAGGATCCACCTTGGCGAGCGTGACCGTGTGGTCGTCCAGCCGGTCCAGCACGGTGCCGCAGGACGAGCAGAAGCTGGACTCCGGCGGGTTCCGGTGACCGCACTGGTTGCAGAACACGTAGGCCATCGCGGGAAGACTAACCCTCGATCAGAGCCTGATAGGCAGAGGCATCGAGCAGCCCGTCCACCTCGGCGGCGTCACTGAGCTCGATCTCGCAGATCCAGCCATTGCCGTAGGGGTCGCTGTTCAATGTCTCGGGGGCGCCGTCGAGGGCCGAGTTGACCGCCACGACCGTGCCGCTGACCGGGGCATACACGTCGCTGACGGACTTCGTGCTCTCGACCTCCCCGAAGCTGTCGCCGGCGGAAACCGAGGCGCCCACGGTGGGCAACTGCACGTAGACCACGTCGCCGAGGGCATCCTGCGCGTAGTCGGTGATGCCGATGCGGGCGCGGGTGCCGTCGACGGCCACCCACTCGTGGTCCTTGCTGTAGCGGAGCTGGGCGGGAACCTGCATGGCCGTCACCCTAGCCGCGCGCCGCCCGCCCCTCCCTCACGCTCTGGCGGATCACCGGCACGTAGGCGATGCCGGTGTAGTAGCTGAGCGCCAGGCCGGGAATGCCGAGGATCCAGGCGGCGATCTGGAAGCCCGTGTGACCGGGGAAATCGGTGCTGCCGAGCATGAACCCGGGGATCGCGAACATCAGCAGGAACGTGGCCGTCTTCCCCCACCAGGTGACGTCGAAGCGCTGCATCTTGAACACCAGTGTGGCCACCGCGATGGTGCCGCCGACGATGACCTCCCTTGCCAGCACCAGCAGGCAGAACCAGCGCGGCGCGGCGCCGTCGATGATGATCCCGCCGATGCCGACGATGAAGAGCAGGCGGTCGGCCGTGGGATCGAACATCTTGCCGAACTCGCTGACCTGGTTGAACCGGCGGGCCAGCCAACCGTCCACCCAGTCCGTGGCTCCCAGCGCCCCCAGCAACCATGCCGCGCCGGCCCGGTTGTCGCGCCCGAACAGCAGCCACAGGAACACGGGGATGCAGCACAGCCGCAGGAGGGTGAACAGGTTGGGTGCGGTGAGGTACTTGTGCGACGAGACGTGCTCGTCGGCGGCAGCGGCGGAGTCCATCGACGCGGAGCGTACAAGTCCCGTCCCGCCAGGTGCGTACGATCGCCCTCATGACGACTTCAGGTGCACTCTCCGGGCAGGTGGCCTTCATCACCGGCGCCGGCTCGGGCATGGGCGCCGCGTTCGCCCGCCGGCTGGCCGCCGACGGGGCCATCGTGGTGATCAACGACATGAACCCCGGCGCGGCCGCCTCAACCGCCGCCGAGGTGGGTGGCGACACCGCGATCTTCGACGTCACGGACTCGGTGGCCTTCGACGAGGCGGTGGACAAGGCGGCCGAGCGGCACGGCCGGCTGGACATCCTCATCAACAATGCGGGCATCGCCCCCACCCCCGACCCCGCCAAGGTGGAGCGTGGCATCGCCAACCAGATGGCCCGGATGGAGGGCCGCCTGGCGGACATGGTGCCGCCGGACACCACGGTGGACCTCACCGACGCGGACTGGGACCGCATGATCAAGGTGCATCTCTACGGCACCTTCTACGGCACCCGGGCGGCACTGCGGCACATGACGCCGGCCCGGTCCGGTTCGATCGTCAACATCTCGTCGGTGCTCGGGCTACGGCCGATGGCCGGATCGCTGCACTACGCCGCGGCGAAGGCCGGCATCATCGCCGTCACCAAGAGCACCGGACAGGAGGTCGCCCCGTTCGGGGTGCGGGTGAACGCCGTGTGCCCCGGCTGGATCGACACCCCGCTGCTGGCCCCGATGGACCCGATGATGATGGCCGGGATCACCATGCAGATCCCCCGCGGCCGCATGGGCACCGCCGAGGAGCTTGCCGAACTGGTGCGCTTCCTCTCCGGGCCGGAGTCCAGCTACTGCAACGGCGACGTGTTCGCCGCGTCGGGAGGTTTCGTCTGATGGCCACCATCTTCACCCGGATCATCAATGGCGAGATCCCCGGCACGTTCGTCCACCGCGACGACCGGTGTGTTGCGTTCCTGTCCATCAACCCGCTGGCCCACGGGCACACGCTGGTGGTGCCGATCGAGGAGTTCGACCACTGGATCGACATGCCGGCAGACCTCACCTCCCACCTGTTCGAGGTCTCCCGGCGGATCGGCGTGGCCCAGCAGGCTGCGTTCAACCCCGAGCGGGTGGGGGTGATCGTGGCCGGCTACGAGGTGCCGCACACGCACATCCACGTCATCCCCACGCACTCGATGGGCCAGTTCAACTTCGCCAACGCCGCTGCCAGCGTGAGCCGCGACGAACTGGAATCCGCAGCGCACGCCATCCGCGTCGCGCTGCAAGCGCAGGGCTGACGGCACCGCCGTCACGGCACCGCGTGCAACCCCCACACCGGGTTGGCATTCACCACCCAGCCCTCCTCGCACCGTGCCCGCACGGTCACGAACTGCTCCGTGGGGTGTTGGGCGGAGAGCGTGTACTCCCCCGGCGGCACGTTCGGCCACAGCACCCCACCATCGCCTGACGTGACCAGCTGCGCGGGGTCGGGCACGACGCCGTCGTTGAAGTAGATCGGCGTGGCCAGCGGCGGTTCGATCAGCGCAGTCGCGCCGGCGACGCCGTGCGGGTGGAAGTCGATGAACTCGTCGAAGGGCATGCCCACCATGCGGCTGTCGCCGACGGTGGTGACGATCACGCACCCGCCCTCGAACGGGTTGCGGCCCACGTAGCTCTCGATCAGTGCCTTCAGCCCGTCGTACACACCGTCGGTGGGTGTCTGGAAGTTGACCCCGTCGAGCTCCGTGCCGTCGTGATCGTCGTCCAGGGTGAAGGTCTGAACATGGATCGTGTGGTGGCCCTCGGCCACGATGTAGGCGGTGGCCGTGGCCCCTGCCGGAAGGGCCAGTTCGTAACTGCCGTCGGCCGCAGTGGTGGCGCTGACGTCGGGATACTCCTCCACGAGGATGGTCGCTCCGGCGATCGGGTCCGACGTATTGAAGGTGTACGCCGTGCCGCGAAGGTGGGCCATGGCGGGCTCAGTGCTGATGGGGGCGGCCGTCGTGGCGACGACCGTGGTCGTCGGCGCATCGGTGCCGGCGGTGGAGGCGGGTGCCGCCGTGTCTCCTGCCGCGGTGGTGTTCGCGGCCGTGTCGGTGGCGGACGTCCCGTCCGAGCCACAGGCGGCGAGCAGGGTGAACACGCCGGCGACGGCGACGGACAGGAGCGTGCGGTGGGGAGTCATCGGTGCGAGCGTACGCACGCGGTGCTGGCCGGAACCGGATCGGTCAGGTGGGTGCGGGCGCAATCAGCTCCGGGCCCTTGTTGCGCACGTTGTTGACGTCGCGGCTCACCTCGTGCATGGTCAGCACGTCGTCGGCCGCGGGCACCAGCAGGCGCTGCAGCGCGGCCAGTTCACGGTTGGAAGGGTCCAGCCATTCGGCCCAGTGCTCCTCGGGCAGGATCACCGGCATCCGATCGTGTACCGGCGCCATGGTGCCGTTGGCCGAGGTGGTGATGACCGTGCAACTGTGCAGCCACGGCGCGTCCGGACCGGCCTCGCGGTCGCGCCACGCGGCCCAGAGGCCGGCCACGGCAAGAGGCCGCCCGTCGGCGCGGTGGATGTACATCGGGGTCTTCAGCGGCGTGCCCTTGGCGGAACGGGGTGCGTCCTCCCCCGCCGCACGCCACTCGTAGAAGCCGTCCATCGGCACGATCAGGCGGTGCTTGCCGAACAGGCCCTTGAAGGCTGGCTTCTCCGCCAGCGTCTCGGCGCGGGCGTTGATCATCTTCGACCCGATCTTCGCGTCCTTGGCCCAGCTGGGCACCAGCCCCCAGTGAAACGGCTGCACCTCGCGCACCCCGTCGCCGGCGGTGACCACCGCGTACACGTCGTTGGTGGGTGCGACGTTGAAGTTGGGAGGTGGGCCGGCGGCAGCGTCGCCCTCGAAGGAAGCCCCGAAGAACTCGGCGATCTTGTCGGGCGTCTGGGAAGACACGAACCGGCCGCACACGAGTGGCCACGGTACCGCTTCGCAGGGCGCCGCCCGGACGTGGTTAGTGTTCCGATCAGAACGGAGGTTTTTCCATGAGCGACCAGACGGATCCGATCCCCGAGGGTGCCGACGAACCGGAGGGCGCCGGTACGCCGGCTGCGGAGCCTGCCGCCGCGCCATGGACTCCCGAGGCGCCTGCGTACGTGCCGCCGATGATGACGCCGCCGGCCGCGCCCGAGGCGCCGCCCACCGTGCCGGTTGAGTCGGTGGCCGCGGAGCCGGTGGCTGCTGAGCCGGTGCCCGCCATGCCGTCCGGGCCGATGGCTGCCACCGCCGAACCGCCGCTGCCGCCCGCTCTGGCGCCGGCTGTGCCGCCAACCTTCGGCGCCACCCAGGAGATGCCTGCCGAGCACGCACCCACCCAGCAGATGCCCACCCAGCCCATGGCCACCCAGCAGATGCCCGTGCAGCCCATGCCCGTCCAGCAGATGCCGGCGCAGTCGGCGCCGTCATCGGGCAAGGGCAAGCGGATCGCCATCGTCGCTGCGGTGGGCATCGTCACCGCCGCGCTCGGCTTCGGCGGCGGCTACCTGTCCCGCGGCGGTGAGGTGGACGATCTCACAGCGGAGCGCGACAGCCTGCTCATCGAACGTAACGACCTGCGGGTGGAGCGCGACAACCTCACCGACGAACGCGATGCGCTCACCGCTTCCGTTGCTGATGTGGAGGGGGAGCGCGACGACTTGCAGGCGGCCGTGGATCAACTGGAAGCGGATGCCGACGCCAGGACCGAATCGCTCGGCGTGTGCAAGGACGCCATCGACGCTTCCGAGGAAGTCACCGACCAGTGGGGCTTCATCTGGGGCCTGCAATTGGCGTGGTTCCGGTCCGAGCCGAACTCTCCCGAGGAAGCGGCCATCGACGAAGAACTCAACAAGGCGTTCGACGACCTCGACACGATGTACTCCACGTACGAGGACCAGCGCGACGACTGCCGGGTGGCCCTCGGCTGATCGATGCGTCAGTGGTGTGCTGCGACGAATCGCAGTGTCACCGAGTCGGGCTGGCGGGATTCGAACCCACGACCTCTTGTCCCCCAGACAAGCGCGCTAACCAAGCTGCGCCACAGCCCGTATGTACTGGCCGTCGACTCTAGCGGCCATCCCCCAGCTTTGCGTCAAGAATCGCGACGCGTCGCACCAGGTCAGGGCCCGGCAGCGTTGACGTAAAGCGGGCGGGGTGGTGGAGGGTGGTGGAGGGGTCAGACGAAGAGTTGGACGATGCGCCAGGTGAGGTAGGCGGCCAGCATCACCATGAGGAGTTTGAAGTGCCACGGGGCCTTCATCTCCTCCGGGTTGCCATCAGCGCCCGCCGCCAGCTTGCGCAGGTTGAGGTTCTTCGCGCTGACCGGCTGCTGGGCCTCCACCTCGCGGCCGCACGACGGGCAGGTGCCGTCCTCGTTCATCGCCGACGGCGTCCAGTACTTGGCGCACTCCTCGCACCAGGGCATGTGCCGACCCCTCCCCCGCTACTCGCTGCGCTTGCGGACGCGGATCTTGATCGGGGTGCTGCCGAACTCGAACGCCTCGCGGATGCTGCGCTCGAGGTACCGCAGGTAGGTGGCCGGCAACTCCCGGTTGACGAACAGGGTGAACGTGGGCGGGTCGGTGGCGCCCTGCAGCGCGTACAGCACCCGCAGGCCGTGGCCCGCCGGCTGGCGCTGCTGGGCCTCGGCGATCACCCGGTTCACGTCGCGGGTGGGCACCCGGCGGTGGTACTGCTCGATGGCCCCCTGTAGCACCGGGCGCAGCTTGTGCACACCCTTGCCGGTGAGGGCGGAGATCTTCAGCACCGGCGCGTCACCCATGAAATACAGCTTGCGCTCCAGCTCGCGGGTGACGTCGGCGCGCTGCTCGGCGTCGTCGAGCAGTTCCCACTTGTTGAGCATCACCACGATCGGGCAGCCGGCGGCGTCCACCCGCTCGGCCAGGCGCTGGTCCTGCGAGGTGACACCCTCGGTGGCGTCGATCACCAGCAGGGCGATGTCCGCATCGTCGATGGCCCGCAGCGCACGCACCATCGAGTAGTACTCGGCGGAGTCGTCGATGCGGCTGCGGCGGCGCATGCCGGCGGTGTCGACGAACACGATCGGGCCGTCCGGCGTGTCCACCAGTGTGTCGATGGCGTCGCGGGTGGTGCCGGCCATGTCGTGCACCACGCTGCGGTCCTCGCCCACCAGCCGGTTGAACAGGGTGCTCTTGCCCACGTTCGGGCGGCCGACGATGGCGACTCGAGGCGGAGGCACGTCGTCGGGCCGCCACAGCATCTCGCCGTCGTCGTCCAGCGGGATGCCACCGGCCGCGGGGTCGGGCAGGCGCCCGGCCCCCTCGGGGAACTGGGCCACCACCACGTCCAGCAGGTCACCGGCGCGCCGACCGTGCAGCGCGCTGACCGGCACGGGCTCACCCATGCCGAGGCCGAGGAACTCCCACATCTCGTTCTCGCGGCGGTCGTTGTCGGCCTTGTTGGCCACCACCAGCACCGGGGCGTGGATGCGGCGCAGCCAGTTGGCGATGGACTCGTCGTCGTCGGTGAGGCCCACGCTGGCGTCCACGACGAACAGCACCACGTCGGCTGCCTTCACCGCTGCCTCCACCTGACGGCTGACCTTCTCGTCCAGCTCGGTGCCACCGGGCAGCCAGCCGCCGGTGTCCACCAGCAGGAAGTGGTTGCCCAGCCACTCCGCCTCGACCTCCTTGCGGTCGCGGGTGACACCGGGGCGGTCCTCCACGATGGCCACCTGGTGGCCGACGATCCGGTTGAAGAGGGTGCTCTTGCCGACGTTGGGGCGGCCGACGATGACGACGGTGGGCAAGCTGCTGTTGCCCGTGTCGGGCGCGGTGCTGGTGGGGTCGTTCATGTCGCTGGCTCCGGAGGGGCCGGCGCCGCAGCGCCGAGGGCCAGGCGGAGTGCGATGCCGTCCGTGGGCACCACTTCCACCGGCCGGGGAAGGCTGTCCACGCTACCGCCGTCGAGGAACCGCCCCTCGCTGAGGCACACGTCGGGCAGCAGGTAGCGGTGCCCTTCCGGCTCGGCCGACAGCACGCGGGTGAGGTCGGCGGAGGTCAGCAGACCGGCCACCGCCGTGTTGCCGCCGAAGAACTCGTTACGCACCGGCAGCACGCGCACGTCGGCCCGGCCGAGTTCGGCGATCAGCGGCCGCAGGATGCGCGCCCCGTACTCGCCGGTGAGCACGGCTACCGGGGCGTTGCGGCGGGGCCGCAGCGTGACCGCGGACGCGCCGGGGTCGCGGTGCAGGCCGGTGTCGCCGGCGGGGTTGCGGGGCGCCCGGTAGCCCTCCGCCGGCGCACCGTCCACCCAGGCGAAGAAGCCGCTCTGCGGGCCGGTGGCCACCTCCGCCAGACCGTGCCACTCACGTTCGAACGTGCGGGCCATGCCGATGCCGTCCTCGTACATGCCGAAGCCCTCGTACACGTCGGCCTCGGGGAACGGGCGGTCCGCCATCAGGTAGTACTCGTCGGCGGCGAACACCATCCGCCGGCCGAGCACGCTGAGGAACACGGCCTGCCAGCGTTCCACGGCCTCCACCATCGCCACCGCCTCCGCGGGCGTGTGCAACCGCATGTTGGCCTCCGGGTTGAACTTGCTGAGTCCCAGCGGTACCACCGCCACCGAGTGGAGTTCTGGGTACTCGTCCAGCACGCCGGCCATCGTCCGCTCGAACACGTCGCCGTCGTTCACCCCCGGGCACAGCACGATCTGGCCACGCACCTCGATGCCGTGGTCCAGCAGGGCCCGGAGCCAGCGCAGGCTCATGCCGCCACGGGGGTTGCGCAGCATCCGGCCGCGGACCTCCGGGTCGGTGGCGTGGATGCTGACGTTCAGCGGGCTGAGGCGTTCGGTGACCACCCGCTCCAGGTCCGCCTCGGTGAAGCGAGTGAGCGTGGTGAAGTTCCCGTAGAGGAAGCTCAGCCGGTAGTCGTCGTCCTTCAGGTACAGGCTGGTGCGCATGCCTTTGGGCAACTGGTAGATGAAGCAGAACTCGCAGTGGTTGTCGCAGGTGCGCACCCGGTCGAAGACCGCGCTGCTGACCTCCGCCCCCAACGGCTCGCCGGCCCGCTTGGCCACGGTGAGCGTGAGTTCCAGCCCGCCACGCTGCACGTCCAGCACCACCTCGGCCTCGTCGGCGGCGAACCTCCACTCGATGACGTCGCGCGGTACCAACCCGTTGATGGCGGCCACCACGTCGCCCACGGCCACCCCGGCCAGCGCCGCCGGCGACCCCGGCGCCACGGCGACGACCTGCGGCAACGACATCCCGTCAGGCTACCGACCCCCCTCCCCACCCCAGTGCTGCCCGCCAGCGCGGTGGCCGCCTGGTGACGCTCGACTGGCCGCCAGGCACCCCGACGTCACCGAGTTGATCCAGGCCTGAGCAGCGCCCTCGCCAGTAGCCTGCCCGCATGGCCGCGCACACCTCCGTCGACCGGGTGCTGCTGGCCGAACCGCGTGGGTTCTGCGCCGGGGTCGAAATGGCCATCAAGGCGCTGGCGTGGATGGTGCGCAGCTTCGAGCCGCCGGTGTACTGCTACCACGAGATCGTCCACAACAAGATCGTGGTCCAGCGGTTCGAGGCCCAGGGCGTGGTGTTCGTGGACGACATCGCCGACGTGCCCGCCGGCCACCCGATCATGTTGTCCGCCCACGGCTCCGCCCCGGAGGTGGTGGCCGCCGCACGCGCCCGCGGCAGTTACGTGGTGGATTCCGTCTGCCCGCTGGTCACCAAGGTGCACCACGAGGTGAAGGTGCGCGCCGGCAAGGGCTATCGCATCGTCTATGTCGGCCACGAGGGCCATGAGGAAGCCGTGGGCACCATGGCCGTGGCGCCCGACGCCATCAGCCGCGTGGAGAGCGTGGCCGAGGTGACGGCACTCCCCCAGTTCGACGAGCCGGTGGCGCTGCTGGCCCAGACCACGCTGTCCCACCGGGACTGGGAGGGTGTGGCGGTGGCCGTGAGGGAGCGCTACCCCGACGTGTGGTCGCCGGGCCGCAGCGACCTGTGCTTCGCCACCACCAACCGCCAGTCCGCCCTCATGGCGATGGCCCCGCAGTGCGACGCGATCGTGGTGATCGGCTCGTCGAACTCGTCCAACACGCGTGCGCTGGAGAAACTGGCGATCGAGGCGGGCTGCGTGCGGGTGTTCCGGGTCAACAGCGTCGACGAACTCCCTGCCGACCTTTCCGGCACCGTCGGTGTCACGGCGGGAGCGTCCGCCCCCGAGGAGCTGGTGGACGAGATCATCGCCTTCCTCGCTCCCGCCAACGGGGTGGAGACGGTGATCGTCACCGACGAGGATGAGTACTTCCCCCCGCCGCGCAACATCCGTGAACTGCAGACTGCCATCGGCTCGGCGGCCACGACGCTGCTGGCCGGCCCCCCGGCGGCCGGGACGGTGTTCGACGACCGAGCACTGGCGGCCAGCGATGTGCTCGCCGCGCTGCACACTGCGTAGCCTCGGGTCTCATGCTCTCCCCCAGTGCCACCACCATCCGCGTGTTCTTCCACGTGCTGTTCGCCACCGTCTGGGTCGGCGGCCAGCTCACGCTCGCCGGCATGGTGCCGGCAGTGCGACGCAAGAGCCCGTCGGCCACGAAGGTGCTCGCGCAGGCGTTCAGCCGGGTCGCCTGGCCGGCGTTCGGCCTCACCCTTGTGACCGGCATGTGGAACCTGATGGCCGTGGACATCACGACCGCCAACGACGCCTACCAGGGCACCGTGTTGTTCCACCTCGCGCTGGCCATCGCCAGCGGCGTGTTCGCTGTGGTCCACTCGATGGGCAAGACCAAGGCAGCCATCGCCGTTGGCGGTGCGCTGGGCGCGCTCACGGCCATCGGGACGCTGTTCCTCGGCGTGCTCCTGCGTTCCGGCACCGCCTGACGCCCAACGCGCCACGCCGAGTCAGGGCGAACTGCGGTCCGGATCGGCGCGGACTCCGCAACGATCCAGCCCCAGAAGCGTGAATGGCGAGATGCAGCCCCAGAAGCAGCGGGGCCGGGCGGCGGGAGCCTGCGACGTCAGTTGCGGGGGACCTTGCTCCAGGGGACGTCGCGGTCGACGCGGACGTCGCCGGGCAGGCCGAGGACGCGCTCGCCGAGGATGTTCAGCATGACCTCGGTGGTGCCACCCTCGATCGAGTTGGCCCGGCTGCGCAGGAACGCCTTCTGCGGGGTGGCGTACTCCATGGCGTGCTCCGGGCGGACCATCTCGTAGCTGCCGTACAGCAGGGCCTCGGCGCCCATCACGCCCATCAGGCACTCGTAGATGTCCTTGTTGAGGTTGGCGAAGGCCATCTTGCCGATCGAGCCCTCCGGGCCGGGGTCGCCCATCTTGCGGTTCTGGTTGGCCCGGATGTTGGTGAGGCGCAGCGTCTCCGCCCGTACCCACAGCTTCATCACCTCGTCGCGTGTGGCGGCGTCCTTCTGCCACTCGGGGGCGTCGGCCCAGGCCTTCATCAGGTGGGCGATGGTGCCCGAACCCTTCGGCGGGATGGCCCCACCGATGGACACCCGCTCGTTCATCAGCGTGGTGAGCGACACGCGCCAGCCGTCGCCCGGCTTCCCGAGCATCTCCTTGTCGGCGATGCGGGTGTCGGTGAAGAACACCTCGTTGAACTCGGCCTCGCCGGTCATCTGGCGCAGCGGCTTCACCTCCACCGTGGGGTCGTGCATGTCGACCACGAAGGCGGTGAGGCCGGCGTGCTTCACGGCCTCGGGGTCGGTGCGCACCACCAGCAGGCCCCAGCGGCTCAGGTGGGCCAGTGTGGTCCACACCTTCTGACCGTTGACGATCCACTCGTCGCCGTCGCGCACACCCTTGCTGGACAGGCCGGCGAAGTCGCTGCCCGAGCCCGGCTCGGAGAACAGCTGGCACCAGATCTCCTCGCCCGTGAACAGGGGCCGCAGGTAGCGGCGCTTCTGCTCCTCGCTGCCCCACGCCACCACGGTGGGGCCGCACATGCCGTGCCCGATCGGGTTGCGGTACACCGGGTTCGGCGCACCCTCGGCGAAGATCCGCTCGTTGATCAGCTTCTGCAGCTTCGGGTTCAGGCCGAGGCCACCGTGGCCCTCGGGGAAGTGCACCCATGCCAGACCCTTGTCGAACTGGGCGCCGAGGAAGGTCACCGTGTCGGTGGACTTCGGCGGGCACTCGCGCAGCAACTCGTCGACGAGGGCGCTGACGCGCTGCTCTTCCGCGGTCATCGTGTCCGTGGTCATGTGCACTCCTGGGTGAGGGGCCGGGCAGGCGCGCCGACGGCCGAAGTGGTCGCAATGCGACGTTACCCACCCGCCGCGGTGCGGGCCGAACCGTGCCGTCAGCGCCGCCGCAGCGTCACGCCGGGGAGCACCTCGAGCACGCCCGCGGACGCGTCGCCCGCCTCACGGTCGCCACCTGCGGCCACCTCGAGGAATGCCCACAGCGCCTCCAGTTGCACCGCCAGCAACTGCCGCCAGTCCCGCCCCTCGCCGCCACTGCCCTGGGCCTGGGCCATGAGGTATTGGCGCACGATCGGCGGCAGATCCGGCACATGCTCGGCCAACTCGGCGTAGAGAGCGATGTCGCTGGCCGCCTGATGCCCCGCGCCGGCGAGGTCCAGCCGCCACAGCGGCCGACCAGGGATGAGCGCCCACGGTCGGTCGGCGTCCACCGATGGCGGCGTGGTCTCGTCCGCCTCGGACACCACCAGCAGGGTGGGCACCCGCACCCTGCCGAGCGCCCCGTCGCTGAGGGATCGCGTGTAGGGCTGCAGGACGGCGACGGCGCGGATCCGCTCGTGGGCCTCCACTCCCCTGGCCCCGGCCGCCGCCGCGAGTGCCGTGTAGGCCCCGTAGGAGTGACCGGCGGCGACCACCCGGTTGGCGTCCACTGCGTTCAGCAGGTCCACCGGCAGATCGGGATGGCCGTGCAGGAGGGTGTGCAGCACGAGGTGGGCGTCGGCCACCCGGTCGGTCTCGTTCGTGCGGTCGTCGGAGGCGGTACCGGACAGCCAGTCGGCCAGCCGGTCGCCGGGGTGGTCGGCCGACACGACGACGGTCCCTCGCGCCGCCAGCGCTTCACACAACATCGAGTACGAGATGCGGGTGCCCGTGCGACCGTGGGAGAACAGCACCACCGGCCAGCGGCCGGGCGCGGCGCCGGCGTCCTGATGGGCCAGCGCGGAACGTACGTCCACCCCGGGGATGATTGTGTAGTGGCTCGCCCGTCCGGTGGCTTCGGGAACTGCCGGGTACCACAGGTCGGCCTCCACCGTGCGTCCGGCGCGGGCGCCGTCCACCAGGCGGATGGTGCGCCGCCCCACGCGATGGCGAGGGGCTTCCAGCGGAGTGTCCACCGCCAACTCGGTCATACGTCGTCGTCTCCCTCGTCGTCGCCGGCGCCGGCGTCCAGGCCGGCGGCCGCCAACCGTTCCAGCAGCGCGTCGCGCACCGACACGCCCTCCTCACGGGCCTTGTCGCCGGCGATCCGCCAACCCAGCCGGCTGGAGTACAGCAGCGGTGGCTCGCGCAGGCGCAAGGCCTGCACCTCCTCCACGCGGGCGAAGAACAGCACATGGTCGGCGAGGTCCTTGCGGTCCTCCACACGACATCGCAGCCAGGCGATGGCGTCGCGCACCACCGGAAGGGCCGTGCCCGGAAAGTGGTCCAGGTACTCGGTGGCGATGTGGTGGAACTTGCGGCCCGGGTAGGAGAAGTACTGACCTTGGGCCACCTGGTCGCCGGCCAGCACGCTGACGGCGAACTCGCCCGTGGCCTCGATGAGCGGGAACGTGTCGTGCTTCGGCGACACGCTGGCCATCACGATCGGCTGGTCGAAGCTGACCTGCATGACCCAGTGGCTGCAGTAGGCCCGCTCGACACCCTCATGTGCCGCACCCACCACCTGCACGCCGTGCATCATCTGGCCGAGGGAGCGCTTCAGCGTCTGGTCGATCATCAGTTCCAGTGTCGCAGCCAGCGGGCGTACTCCGCCTTTTCGTGCGCCAACTCCGGGAACGCGCTCCGCAGCCGGGCCAGCGTGGCCAGATGGCGGGGGTCGTCCATCGCCACGAACGTGTTGCGCAGGTTGTTGAGCATCCTCAGCAGGATGTGGCGGCTGCCCACCGGCTGCAACGCCCTGCGGTCCAGCGGCGCGGTGAGCCCGGTGTTGGCCTGCCACGCTGCTTCCACCTCGTGCTCGGTGTAGCGCACCCCGCCGCGAAACGGATCGGCCACCACGCCCTCGCACTCCACCATGAAGTGGCCGGGCAGACCGATGCCACGCACCGGAACGTGCAGCCGCCGCCCCACCTCGATGGCGCACACCGAAAGCGTGATCGGGATGCCCAGCCCACGCCCCAGCACCTGGTGGAGGTAGGAGTTGCGCGGGTCGCCGTAGTCGGCGGTGTTGCCCCGCAGGCGCCCGCTGGCGAACAGTTCGTCGAGGATCGAGTCGAACGTGGGGGCGCAGTGTTCGGCCAGGTGATCCAGGGCCACGATCACCTTGCCGACGTCGGTCTTCGGCTCGAACGACGCGCCGATGAGGGCGGCCAGGAGGTCCAGATGGGCCTCCGCCGCGGGCCGGGTGATGAGTTCGGCGAAGCGTCCCGCCGGGTCCATGCCGCGACCGTACCGTCGTGTACGGTCCGCTCCATGTTTCCTGGCGCCCATCTCGACACACATCCCGACAAGCCGGCCATCGTCATGGGTGGCAGCGGCTTCACCCAGACCTATGCGGAACTGGACGCCGCGGCCAACCGGCTGAGCCACCTGCTGCGGGCTGCGGGCGTGCATCCGGGCGACCATGTGGCCATCTGCATGGAGAACCACGATCGCTACATGGAGATCGTCTGGGGCTGCCACTACGCCGGCGCGGTGTACACCTGCGCCTCCAGCCGGCTCACCAGCGGTGAGCTCAGCTACATCATCAACGACTGCCAGGCGAAGGTGTTCATCACCTCCCACTACAAGGCCGACCAGGCCACCGAGATACTCCCCGACATTCCCCACGTGGGCCTGAAGCTGATGCTCGACGGCACCGTGCCCGGCTACGACCCGTACGAGGCGGCGGTGGCCGAGCAGCCCGCCACGCCCCTCCACGGCGAGCGCATCGCCGGCACCGACATGCTGTACTCCTCGGGCACCACGGGCAAGCCCAAGGGCGTCGCCCGCGAGTTCGTGGCCAACCCGCTGGAGTCCACCGCCAACGGCGTGTCGCCCCTGCTCACGCTGCTGTTCGGAGTCACTGGCGAGAGCGTCTACCTCTCCCCCGCGCCCTTCTACCACGCAGCCCCGCTGCGCTTCTGCATGGCGGCCCAGCAGCTCGGCTGCACCGTCATCGCCATGGAGCACTTCGACCCCGAGCAGTACCTGCAGCTCGTGGAGAAGTACAAGGTCACGACCTCGCAAGTCGTGCCCACCATGTTCATCCGCATGCTCAAGCTGCCCGACGACGTGCGCAGCAAGTACGACGTGTCCAGCCTGCAGTGCGTCATCCACGCCGCCGCTCCGTGTCCAGTGGAGGCCAAGAAGCAGATGATCGAGTGGTTCGGGCCGGTCATCCACGAGTACTACGCCGGTACCGAGGGCAACGGCTTCGTGTACTGCAACAGCGACATGTGGATGGCGCACCCGGGCACCGTCGGCACCCCGATCAACTGTGTGGTCCACATCTGCGACGAGCACGGCGAGGAGTTGCCGCGTGGCGAGGCCGGCACCATCTACTTCGAAGGTGGCGCCCAGTTCGAGTACCACAACGACCCGGAGAAGACGAAGAGCTCGCGCCACCCGAGCCAACCGTGGAGCACGCTCGGCGACGTGGGCTACCTCACCGAGGACAACTTCGTGTTCCTCACCGACCGCAAGGCGTACATGATCATCTCCGGCGGGGTGAACATCTACCCGCAGGAGGCGGAGAACGTACTGGTCGGCCACCCGAAGGTCATCGACGTGGCGGTCTTCGGCGTGCCCAACGCGGACTTCGGCGAGGAGGTCAAGGCCGTGGTGCAGCCGGTCACGATGCCGAACTCCGACGAGGAGGCGGCGGCGCTCTCCCGCGAGCTCATCGCCTACTGCCGCCAGAACCTGGCCGACGTGAAGTGCCCGCGCAGCATCGACTTCCGTGAGGAACTGCCCCGCCACCCCACCGGCAAGCTCTACAAGCGCCTGCTGAAGGACGAGTACTGGGCTGCCGCCGGCAAGCAGGGGCAGATCATCTGAGTCGAACCTCATCCTGTGACCACGGCGCGTGATGGCAGAGACACAATCTGAGGAGTAGTGTCGCCCTCGGAGCAAGGAGTGCCGGCATGTGGCGAGGGCGACAGCGGGAGGCTTCCCCGCCCGGCGGGGAGGCAGGCGTCGTTCCTGGCGACACCACCTCCGAGCTGACGAGGGTCCCGGACGAGCTGGTCGCGGTGGCGATGGCCCGCCGCATGGCGGAGAGCGACCGGATGGTCCTCGTCACGTCGATCCTGGCCACCGTCGTCGTCGCCGCCATCTTCATCCCGTACGCGCCCCCGGCCGCCATGGCCGTCTTCCTCGTGGCGCGATCGACCTCCACCGTGTTCTCGGTCGCCGCCGACCGTGTGGTCGTGCGCATGCAGGCCGACGACGTGCGGGCGATGAGGGCGTGGCTGGACGGTGCGGCGCTGTTCCGTGCGGCGTCATGGACGGTGATCTGCGCCTTCTACAGCGGGCCCGTGCTGGAGGACTCCGCCACCACCCTCGGCGTGATGACACTGGTGGCCCTGCAGGGCAGCATCGTGCTCGCCACGATGTTCAGCGTGCGGGCGATGGTGGCCAGCGTGGTGGCCTTCCTGATCGTCGTGGTCGCCCGCGTCGAGATGATCGGCGACCCCCAGCACCTCGCGATCATCGTAGGCGGCCTCATCTACGGGGCCGTGGTCCTGCACTTCGGCGTGTCCCTGAACCGCCACATGGTGGCGTCGCAACGGGCGGGCCTGGTGACCGACGGCCTTCTGCGGCACGTCTCCACCCTCCACGCCAGGGTGCGCGACCAGCGAGACGAACTAGCCGAGGTGAACCTGCAACTGCAGGACGCACTCCTGCGCTCCACCGAATTGGCCACCCACGACGCGCTCACCGGCGCGCTCAACCGCCGCGCCTTCCTGGCCGGGCTGAAGGACTGCGATACGCCGGACTGCGAACGCTGCGAGGGGGCGATCCTGCTGATCGACTTCGACCACTTCAAGGACGTCAACGACCAGCACGGGCATGCCGTCGGTGACGCCGTGCTGGCCCACGCCGCGCAGGCCCTGGCCGCATCGCTGCGGCCGGAGGACGTGCTGGTCCGCTGGGGTGGCGAGGAGTTCATCGCCCACCTGCCCGGTGCGGACCTGCACTCAGCGGAGCGGGTGGCTGACCGGCTGCGCCGCGCGGTGCGCGACGCGGAGCCGGGCGACTGGCCGGCGGAGGTCACCGTCACCGTGTCGGTGGGCGTCGCGCCGTTCATGCAGGACGCGGGGTTCGACGCCGCCTTCACCGCCGCGGACACGGCCCTCTACCGGGCGAAGGCACTCGGGCGCGATCGGGTGCAGGTGGCGGCCTCGGTCCACTGACGTGTGGGCCGACTGCACCGACCGCATGACGGGTACGGAGGTAGTGCACGACGCGGAGGAATGAGGAACCACCATGACGTTCACGCTGCACACCAGTGAGGAGGCCGTCCCACGGGGAGGTCGAATCGCTGCCACCGTCGACGGGCTCGAGGACGGTGCCAGAGCCGATGTCGCGCTGGTGGTCGTCGAACGACTCTCGGCCGCCCCACCGGTTCGGCGTCATGTGGTGTCGTCCCGGAGTGTGACTGGAAGTGGCCCGATCACCGTTGCGCTGCCCGTCCCGATGGACCTCCCGGAGCCGTACGAGAGTGAGCGCGGCTCCATCGACCTTGAGGTCGAGGCGATGTGCCAACACGCGGTCGTGGACGAGCAGGTCTCCGTCCCGTTCCATCCCGCCGTCACCGACCGGCAGCGAACCGACGCGCCGATACAGCCCGGGCCGCGCGGTGAGATGTCGTTCCAGCGCGGGAGCGTCCCGTCATCGCTCTGGGGTGTCGCCTGGGTTGCAGCCGTCGTGCTGCTGATGGTGTTCGCGGCTGGTTGGTGGAGGGTCGCAGGTGTGGTGGTGGCGACGATGGCCGTGGCATTGCTGGTGATGGCAGGTGCAAACCGTCGCCGCCGACAGCCGCTGGGGGTCCGGTACCGAGTTGTGGCGAGCCCGGTGCCAAGGGGCGGTGACCTGTTGGTCGAGCTCGACGCGCCGCCGGGTGTGGTGGTGGATGCCGGCCTGCGCACCGTCGAAGTGAGCCGGACCGGCCTGGTTGCACCGCCGGGACACCTCCGTCGCGTGGTCATCGGCGAGCGGTGGGCGCCCCGAACCAACGACGTCATTGTCGCGATTCCGGTCCCGTCGGACACACCGCCGACCTTCCACGGCGACTACGTCTCCATCTGCCATGAACTCGTCCTCCACCCCGCAGGCGTCCCACGCGCCGACGTGCGCTACGACACCACCGCTGCTGTGGCAGTCAGCCTCTGAGGCCCGTGACCTGACCCCCCGCCTCGGCCGGTAACGTGCCGGCGCACCGGAGGTGGAGGATGGGGTTGACAGTCAGCACGGACGGTCGGGCGGTCCCCCGTGGAGGGACCATCACGGTCGCCGTCGACGGGCTGGAGGCCGGGGTGGACGCCACGGTCTCCCTGGTGGTCGTCGAGCGGCTGAAGGGGACGATCCCGTCCCGCCGCCGACCGGTGGTGTCGCAGACGGTCACCGGCGGGCTGGCCGGCTCCGCCCGGCTTGCCGTCCCGCTGGACCTGCCGGAGCCGCACGAGTCCGAGTTCGGCTCACTGGCACTGGAGGTCGAGGCCGTCCGCGAGCGTCGTGGCCCGGACGAGCGGGCCACCGTCCCGTTCGAGGTCGCCCCGGGCACGGCGGCGGACCACGACCGGCGTCTGGTCGGCCGGCACGCCCCCGCCGTCGGACACCGTCGCCGCGCACCCGTGGCACCATGCGCTCGCGGCGAAGGCGGGGACGTTGGCGGTGGCGGCACTTCTGGTCGCGCTCTTCGTCGACGGGCTGTTGCGATGGATCGGCGTCGTCGGCGCCGTCGTGGCACTGGGGCTCAGCGTGCTGGGCGAAGCCCGCCGTGGGCGGAAGGTGCCGGTCGGCCTCGGGTATGCGGTGACCGCCAATCCGGTGCGGCGCGGTGAGGACCTCGAGGTGCGCCTGACGGCGCCGCCGGGGATGATGGTCGAGGTCGGCGTGCGGACCGTCGGAGTGACCATCGCGGGAGGCCCCGGGCGCAACCGGGGCACCAACCGCACCGTCCTCGACGAGCAGTGGGCCACGGCCCCGACCGCGACGCGGGCAACCGTCCGCATCCCGGCCGGCACGCTCCCCACCTACGCCGGCGAGTGGGTGTCGATCCGCCACGAACTGGTGCTGCACCCCGCCGAACTGCCACGGGACGACGCCCGCGGCGACATCACCGTCGAGGTGGCCGTCGTCCCCTAGGACGGCTCAGCCGAGGATCACCATCCGGATCTCGGTCATCTCCTTGACGCTGAACGCCGGGCCCTCGCGGGTGTTGCCGCTGTCGCGCAGGCCGCCGTACGGCTGCTGGTCCGCCCGCCACGTGGGCACCTCGTTGACCAGTACGCCACCGAAGTCCAGCGTGCGCACGGCTTTCAGCGCCTTGGAAATGTCGCTGGTGAAGATGGCCGCCTGCAGGCCATAGCGCGTGTCGTTGGCCTGGGCCAGCGCGTCGTCGAGGTCGTCGTAGGTCTGGACGGCCACCACCGGGCCGAAGACCTCCAGCGCGCACACCTTCATGTCGTGCGACGCACCGGTGATGACCGTGGGGCGCAGCACCCCGTCGCCGGCCAACGAACCGCCGGTGGCGACGTGTGCCCCTTGAGCTGCTGCCTCGGCCACCCACTCGGCGACCCGGTCGCGCTCCGACGTGGAGATGAGCGCCGACACGTCGGTGGCTTCGTCCATCGGGTCGCCCACCACCAGCGTCTCCACATGGGCGACGAGCGCCGCCGTGAACTCCTCCGCGATCGACGAGTGCACGAACACCCGCTGGGTGCTGATGCAGCTCTGCCCGGCGTGGCTGAAGCCGGCCACCTTGATCTTCGCTGCCGCGGTCGTCCAGTCCCCGTCGGGCTCGATGATGCACGGCGCGTTGTTGCCGAGTTCCAGACCGACCCGCTTGCGCGGCGCCCGGGCACGGATGCTCCAGCCGACCTCCGGCGAACCGGTGAACGTGATGAGCGCGACGTCCGGATGGTCCACGAGGGCGTTGCCCACCGTGCCGCCGCCACCGGTGACGACCTGCAGGTACTCGGCCGGCAGGCCGCACTCGTCCACCAGCATGGAGGCCAGCGCGAGGCTGCTGAACGGGGTCTGGCTGGCCGGCTTCAGCACCACCGGGCAGCCGGCGGCGATGGCCGGGCCGACCTTGTGCACCACCAGGTTGAGCGGGAAGTTGAACGGGGCGATCGCGCCCACCACGCCGATCGGCACGCGCAGGGTGAAGCCCAGCTTGCCTTCACCAGAGGGGATGGCATCCAGCGGGATCATCTCGCCGCCCAGCTTGCGGGCCTCCGCAGCGGCGAACTGGAAGGTGCCCACCGCCCGCTCGGCCTCCACCCGTGCCGTCTTGATCGGCTTGGCGGCCTCCCGGGCGATGATCTGGGCGAACTCCTCCCGGCGCTCGGTGAGGCGGGCTGCCGCCTTGTCCAGGATCTCCGCCCGCTTCCACAGCGGCAGCGGGTTGGTGTGGAGCGCCTGCTTGGCGATGCCGACCGCGCGGTCGACGTCGGCAGCCGTCATGGCCGGGATCTCGCCGATGACCTCGTTGTCGTACGGCGAGCGGACAGTGATCGTTTCCGTCATGCCAGCGACGATACTGGGGTCGATGCAGCCCAGCCTCCACCCCTACCTCCAGTGGGACGGCCCGATCCCCTTCGCCCACCGGGGCGGCGCCAGCGACGCACCGGAGAACACGATGCCTGCGTTCGAGTACGCCGTGGACCTGGGGTACCGCTACATCGAGACCGACGTGCACGTCACGGCGGATGGGGTGCTGGTGGCGTTCCACGACAACGACCTGCAACGCACCTGCGGTCGGCCGGGGCGGATCAGCGACCTGCCGTGGAGCGAGGTACAGGCGGCACGGGTGAACGGCGAGGCGCCGATCCCACTGCTGGAGGACCTGCTGGGCACCTGGCCGGACGTGAGGGTGAACATCGACTGCAAGACCAACGCTGCCGTCGACGCACTGGTCGCCGCACTGCAGCGCACCAACGCGCTGGATCGGGTGTGCGTGGGCGCGTTCAACGACGCCCGCCTGCGTCGCCTGCGCGCCCGCCTCGGCGGCGGCCTGTGCACCTCGCTGGGTCCGGCTGCGGTGGCCGGCCTGCGCTTTCGAGCCGTTCGCCGTACCTCCGCCAACGCCGCCCAGGTGCCCGTGAAACAAGGGCCGATCACGGTGGTGGACGACGCCTTCGTGGCTCGGGCCCATGCACTCGGTGTGCACGTACACGTCTGGACCATCGACGACGCGGCCGAGATGCACCGCCTACTCGACCTCGGCGTGGACGGCATCATGACCGACCGGCCCACCGTGCTGCGCGACGTGTTCGAGGAGCGTGGCCTGTGGCGGTAGCCGCGCCCCATCACAGCGTGCGGGCACCCCGCTGGATGGTCGCCACAGCGGACCACCTGGCCACCCAGGCGGGCCTGGCCGCGCTGGTGCAGGGCGGCAACGCGGTGGATGCCGCCATCGCCGCGAATGCCGCCATCGCCGTCACCGGCCCCCACCTGTGCGGCATGGGCGGCGACCTGTTCGCGCTGGTGGTGCTGCCCGGCGGGCAGGTCTACTGCCTCAACAGCAGCGGCCGTGCCGGCTCCGGTGCGGACGCTGCCGCCATGCGCGCCGAGGGGCTGGAGGCCATGCCGTTCCGCCACGACATCCGCAGCGTCACCGTGCCCGGCTGCGTGGACGGCTGGGTGGCCCTGCACCAGCGCTACGGCAGGTTGCCGCTGGCCACGGTGCTGGCCCCGGCGATCGCACTTGCCGACGGCGGGTTCCCTGCGTCACCGCTGCTGGTCGGGTCGGCCTCGATGCTGGACGACGCCGGGCGCGCCAACCTGCAGGAGTTGGCCGGCCAGGCCCGACGACCTGGCGCGGCGGTGCGCCGGCCCGGTGTCGCCCGCGCCCTGCGCGCCGTGGCCGACGGTGGGCGCGACGCGTTCTACCTCGGCGAGTTCGGCGAGGGCCTGCGTACCCTGGGCAGGGGCTGGTTCAGCGAGCAGGACCTGGCCCGCAGCCAGGCAGACTGGGTGACACCGCTGCAAGCGACCGCATGGGGCCACGAGTTGTGGACGGTGCCCCCGAACTCGCAGGGGTACCTCACACTCGGGGCGGCCGCACTTGCCTCCGAGCACCTCGAACTACCCGCGGACCCCGACGACGACCACTGGGCGCACCTGCTGGTGGAGGCCGCCACAGCCGCCGGGTACGACCGCCCCGCCGTGCTGCACGAACATGCCGACGGCGACGCGCTGCTGGCAGCCATCGCCGCTCGCGCCCGCATGGTGGACCCGCAGAACGCATCGCGTCGCCCGCTGCCGGGCAACGATGGCGACACGACCTACCTGTGCACGGCCGACGCCGGTGGCATGGCGGTGTCGCTCATCCAGTCCAACGCCAGCGGGTTCGGGTCGTGGCTGGCGGAGCCGTCCACGGGCATCAACCTGCACAACCGTGGGCTGGGGTTCAGCCTGCAGGCCGGGCACCCCGCCGAACTCCGTGCCGGTGCCCGCCCTCCCCACACCCTCTCCCCTGCTGCGGCCACTCGCAACGGCCGGCCCGCCGCAGTGTTCGGCACGATGGGCGGCGACGGCCAACCGCAGATCCTGCTCCAACTGGCGGCGCGGCTGTTCCTCCACCAGCAATCCCCCGCCCAGGCAATCCACGCCGGCCGGTGGGTGCTGCGCGGCCCGGTCACCGGCTTCGACACATGGACGGCGCCCAGCGGCCCGGTGCTGCAGGTGGAAGGCAACGCGCCCGCGGACTGGCCCGAGGCGCTGGCCGCCCGCGGCCACGACGTGCAGCGGGTGGCGCCGTACGACAGTGCGTTCGGGCACGCCCACGTCATCCTGCGTGACGACGACGGCTTCTGGGCTGGTGCCGCCGACCCACGCGCCAGAGTCGCCTCGGCGGCGGGTGGGTGATGGCCGCCACCCCGCTCACCGTCACCAACGCCGTGCTCGCCGACGGCACGCTCACGTCGCTGCGGATCGTCGATGGCCTGGTGGCCGCCCATGGCGTCGAGGCGCAACCCGGCGACGTCGTGCTCGACGCCGATGGCGGCCTGGTGCTGCCGGCCATGGCCGAGGCGCACGCCCATCTGGACAAGGCCTTTCTCAGCGAGACCGTGCCCAACCCGACTGGCGATCTGATCGGTGCGATCGTGGCCATGGAGGACCACCGCCACCTCATCACCGCGGCGGACACCGAGGTCAGGGCCGAGCGGGCCGCCCGCCTGCTGGCGGCCCACGGGGCGACGGCCATCCGCACCCACGCCGATGTCACCACAGGGAACGGGATGATGTCGGTGGCGGCCCTGCTGGCCGTGAGGGAACGGCTTGGCGATCTCGTGCACATCGAGGTGATGGCCCTCGGCGGCTGGCCGGTGTGCGGTGCCGCTGGTGCCGAGCAGCGGGCGCTGCTGCGCGAGGCGGTGGCGATGGGGGTGGATGGCATCGGTGGTTGCCCCCACCTGGAGGACGACGAGACCGGCGCCGTGGACGCCTTGCTGGACATGGCGGCCGATGCCGGGCTGCCGCTGGACCTGCACACCGACGAGCATCTGGACACCGGTCGCTCGACCCTGGCCCATCTCGCCCACCGCGTGGCCGGCGGCTTCCCCCATCGGGTGGCAGCGAGCCATGCCGTCAGCCTGGTGATGCGGCCCGAAGCGGAGCAACGCGAGACGGCGGCAGCCTTGGCGGCGGCGGGGGTGTCCGTCATCGCGCTGCCGGCCAGCAACCTGTTCCTCCAGGGCCGCGACCATCCGATCGGCACCCCGCGGGCATTGGCCCCTGCACGGCTGCTGCTGGACGCCGGCGTCAACCTGGCCGCCGGATGGGACAACCTGCAGGACCCGTTCAACCCGGTGGGCCGGGGCGACTGTCTGGAGACGGCAGCGCTGATGGTGATGGCCGGCCATCTCCTCCCCCACGACGCCTACCACTGTGTCAGCAACGCCACCCGCCACGTGATCGGGCTGCCCACCGCCGGCACCTCCATCGGCGACGCCGCCGACCTGGTGGTACTGCGGTCAGCTGGTGTGCGAGCGGCCATCGCCGAGGCACCGGCGGCCCGCACCGTGGTGCGCGGCGGCCGTGTGGTCGGCCGCTGACCCTTCGTCAGCCACGAAACACACTGTTCACACCCACACGCGCGAGCGGACACATGGCCCGTCCTACGATTGGCGCACCATGCCGACCGAACGCGCTGCCCCTGCTGCCGGTCGCCTCGACGGGCGACGGACCGTGATCACCGGCGCGGCGCGCGGCATCGGCGCCGCCATCGCCGAGCGGTTCGCTGCGGAAGGTGCCAGCGTCGCCGTGATGGATCGGCCGGGGGAAGCGCTCGACGCTGCGGCAGCCCGCATCGGCGCGCTGCCCGTGCCGTGCGATCTGGCCGACCCGGAGGTCACCCGATCGGCCACCGCGGCCGCTGTGGAACAACTCGGTGGGCTGGACATCCTGGTCAACAACGCCGGCGTGTTCTCCAAGGTGCCGCTGCTGGAACTCTCCGTCGAGGAGTGGGACCTCACGTTCGCGGTCAACACCCGGGCCATGCTGGTCACCACCCAGGTCGCCGCGGCCGCGATGATCGCCGCCGGCACGGGCGGGGCCATCGTCAACATGGCCTCCATGGGCGGCAAGCTGGGCGAACCCGGCCAAGCCCACTACGCGGCGTCCAAGGCCGCGGTCATCAGCCTCACCAGGGTCGCCGCCATGGAACTCGGCCCGCATGGCATCAGGGTGAACTGCATCTGCCCCGGGTACGTCCTCACGGAGATGGGGGCTGCCACGCGTACCGCTGAGATGGTCGACGGCTGGTCGGCCAGGTCGCCGCTGGGCCGCTGCGCGGACCCCGACGACGTGGCCGCGATGGCGTTGTTCCTGGCCTCCGACGACGCCCGCTACTGCACCGGCCAGGCCATGAACGTGAGCGGTGGAATGGTGATGCACTGATGTCCTGGACGGATCATGGCCACGAGGGCGCACCCACTAAGGTTGCCCCAATGACCTCGGCGCCCGCCCCTGCGCTGAGCTTCCACGGGGTCTCCATGGTGTACCCCGACGGAACTCACGCGCTCCAAGAAACCTCGTTCACCGTCAGCCCCGGCGAGTTCGTCACCGTCGTCGGCCCATCTGGTTGCGGCAAGAGCACCCTGCTGAAGATCGCATCGGGCCTGCACCCGCCGACCACCGGCTCCGTGGAGGTCGACCGGCGCACGCTCGGCTACGTGTTCCAGGACGCCACCTTGCTGCAATGGCGCAACGTCCAGCGCAATGTGGAGCTCCTCGGCGAGCTGGAAGGCATGCCCAAGCAGGAGCGAGCCGCGAAGGCATCGTCAGCCATCGACCTGGTGGGCCTTTCCGGCTTCGAGAAGAAGTACCCGAAGCAGTTGTCCGGCGGCATGAAGATGCGCGCCTCGCTGGCCCGCAGCCTGGTGCTGGACCCCAAGGTCTTCCTGTTCGACGAGCCGTTCGGCGCGGTGGACGAGATCACCCGCGAGCGGCTGAACGACGAGGTCATCAGCCTGTTCAACCAGCAGGGCTTCGCCGGCCTGTTCATCACCCACTCGATCAGCGAGGCGGTGTTCCTGTCCACCCGCGTACTCGTGATGAGCGCCCGGCCCGGCCGGCTGGTGGCGGATTTCGAGATCCCGTTCCCGTACCCTCGCTCGCCCGAGCTGCGGTTCCAGAACGAGTTCGCCAGCCTGTGCGGCGAGATCTCCCACGAACTGCGGGGTGCACACGCATGACCGAGCTCGACCCCAACGTCCAGATCGCCGAGGACGCCGCGCTCATGCAGGGCGTGCTGCCATCCATCGACGCCAGCCTCGAGCCGCCCGTGCCCGAGCAGCGCAAGTCGCGCACGCTCACCATCAGCACGTACATCGGCCCGTTCGTGGTGTTCGTGCTGTTCATCGTGTTCTGGGAGTACATGCACCGCGACGGCATGCGCCGCTTCCTGGACAAGAAGCCGTCGCTGCTGCCCTCCCCCGTCACCGTCATCGACCAGGCGTTCCTGGACACCCGCGTGCGTGGCCAGTTGCTGGAGGGCCTCGGGTGGACCAGCTACGCGGCGTTCGTGGGCCTGGCCATCACCATCGTCGTCGGCATGCTGCTGGCGGTCATCATGGCCCAGGCCGTGTGGGTGGAGCGCTCCATCTACCCGTACCTGGTGGCGCTGCAGGCCACCCCGGTGCTGGCCATCGTGCCGATCATCTACTCCGTGTTCGGCGGTGGCATGTCGTCGCGCATCTACGTGTGCGTGATGATCTCGATCTTCCCGATCGTCACCAACACGCTGTTCGGCCTCACGTCGGTGGACGCCTCCCAGCACGATCTGTTCACCCTGCGCAACGCCAGCCGGCTCACACGGCTGTTCAAGCTGCAGTTCCCCGCAGCCATGCCGGCCATCTTCACCGGGTTCCGCATCTCTGCCGGCCTCAGCGTCATCGGTGCCATCGTCGGCGAGCAGTTCTTCCGTCAGGGCCAGAAGCCCGGCATCGGCATCGTGATGGAGCAGTTCCGTCAGAAGATCCGCTACCCACCGATGTACGGCGGCCTGTTGATCGCCGCGGCCCTGGGCATCGCCGTGTTCTTCGTCTTCAGCTGGATCGCCAAGGCCGTGGTCGGCCACTGGCACGAGGCCACCCGCCGCGGCAGCTGAACCCAAGGTCCCATCCACCCCGAGGCGGCTCCGGTTGCCTCCCGAGCAGCGTGAACACACCAGAACCTCAAGGAGCACCAATGCAACACCGACGGAGCCGCAAGCTGTTGGCATTCGCCACGGCCTCGGTCGTCCTCCTCGCCGCGTGCGGCGACGACGAGGAGAGCACCAGCACCACCGCCGCGCCGGAGACCACCGCAGCCGGCGAGACCACCACGCCCGCAGGCGGCGACGACATGTCGCTCGCCGGCCTCTGCCCGGACACGGTGGTCATCCAGACCGACTGGATGCCGGAGGCCGAGCACGGCTTCCTGTACAACCTGGTCGGCGACGGCTACACGATGGATGCCGACAAGGCGTACGTCACCGGCCCGCTCGTGGCCGGCGGCGTGGACACGGGGGTCCAGATCCAGATCCGCTCCGGTGGTCTGCCGCAGCAGTTCAGCCCGGTCACCCAGATCATGTACAACAACGACGACGTCCTGCTGGGCTTCGTGTACACCGACGAGGCCATCCAGTTCTCGGGCAGCGAGTTCCCCACCATGGCCATCATGTCCGGCTTCGAGAAGAACCCGCAGATGATCATGTGGGATCCCGCCACCTACCCGGACGTGAAGGGCATCGCCGACCTCGGCACCGCCGGTGTCACGGTGCGCTACTTCGGTGGCGCGGCGTACATGGACTACCTCACCGGCTCGGGCATCCTCAGCAAGGACCAGGTGGACGGCTCGTACACCGGCGACCCCGGCCTGTTCATCGCCGACGAGGGCAAGTCCGCTCAGCAGGGCTTCGGCTCGGCCGAGCCGTACCTGTACGAGACCGAGCTCACCGACTGGGGCAAGCCCGTGGCGTACGAGTACATCAACGACATCGGCTGGGAGAACTACGCCCAGTCGATCGCCACCAAGCCGGAGAACATCACCAAGTACGCCGACTGCTTCACCAAGCTGGTTCCCATGATCCAGCAGTCCGCTGTCGACTACATCAACAGCCCGGCCCACGCCAATGAGGTCATCCTCGCCGCCGTGGACTCGTTCGGCGCCGACTTCGGTTGGAGCTACACGGCCGGCGCCGCTGACTACGGCGTCGCCACCATCAAGGCGGACGGCCTGCAGGCCAACGGCACCGATGGCGTGATGGGCAGCTTCGACATGGACCGCGTGGCCGGCCTCATCGAACTGGCCGTGCCGATCTACGAGGCCCAGGGCGCTACCCCGAAGGAAGGCGTGACCCCCGAGGACATCGTCACCAACCAGTTCATCGACCCGAGCATCAGCCTCTGATCGACACCTGGTGACGACCTGACCAACAGGTACACCACACCGAAGGGCGCCGGCTGCGGCCGGCGCCCTTCGCCGTTTTCGATTCAGCCGTAGGCGCAGAGGTCGAAGGGGTTGCCGTCGGGGTCGGCCAGGTTGGCGATGGAGCCGTACGGCTCGTGACGGGCCGGCGCCAGCAGATACGCACCGAGTGCCCCCAGGCGGGCCACTTCGCTGCCGAACTCGTCGGGTCGGCAGGCGAGATCGAGGTGCACCGTGCCGGGCCGCACGGCGCCACGCTGGACACCGATCCGGCGAACCCCGGCATGGTCGCTGAGGACGATCCATCGGTCGCCGTCCTCGCGCTCGGTTTCCTGCAGGCGCAGCGCTGCACACCAGAACGCGGCGGCGGCATCCGGCGTGGGCGAGTTCAGGGTGACGAGATCGAACGAAGTGGGCATCGCAGCCCTCAGGCCACGCCGGCGCGGGCCAGCACGACCTGCAGCAGCACGTCGGCACCGGCCGTGATGTCGGCCGGGTGGGTGTACTCGGCGATGTTGTGCGACAGCCCGTTCACACTGGGCACGAAGACCATCGCCGTGGGGCAGATGCGGGCCAGCATCTGGGCGTCGTGGCCGGCACCGCTGGGCATCCGCCGGGTGGACAGCCCGAGTCGCTGAGCCGTGGTCTCCACCAGATCGACGCTCAGGGGATCGAACTCGACGGGCTCGAAGCGGGCAAGGGTGCGCCGTTCCACGGTGACACCTTCCGCAGCCGCAGCCGCGTCGACCAGATCGGTCACCCGCTGCTCCACCTGCCGGAGGATGGCCTCGTCGGTGTTGCGCACGTCGACCGTCAGCGTGGCCTGCGACGGCACCACGTTGACCAGGTTCGGTGTGAACTCGCAGCGGCCGACCGTGGCCACCTGTGCGCCGGCGAACTCCTCCGCCAGTGCCCGCACACCGGCGATGACCTGCGCGGCGACCACGCCCGGGTCCCTGCGGAGGCGCATCGGGGTGGTGCCGGCATGGGCCGACTGGCCGGTGAACGTGTACTCCGTCCAGGAGATGCCCTGCACGCCCGTGACCGCCCCGATGGTGATGCCCTCGTCCTCCAGCACCGGCCCCTGCTCGATGTGCAGTTCGAAGTAGCAGTGCGGCGCCGAGGCCGCCGGGCAGGGCGTGCTGCCGGCGTAGCCGATGCGGGCCAGTTCGTCACCCAGGCGGGCGCCGTCGTCGGCGGCCCGGATGTCCAGGGCGTCCTCCACGGCCAGCCCGCCCACATAGACCAGGCTGCCGAGCATGTCCGGCGCGAAGCGGGCACCTTCCTCGTCGGTGAAGAAGGCGACGGCCAGCGGGTGGCGGGTGCGCAGGCCGGCCTGCACCACCGTCTCGATCACCTCCAGTCCACCGAGCACGCCGAGGTTGCCGTCGAACCAGCCGCCGGTACGGACGGTGTCGATGTGGCTGCCCATCATCACCGGCGCCGCCTCCGGGTCCGCGCCGGGCAGCACTGCGACGACGTTGCCGACGGCGTCCACCGACACCGCCAGGCCGAGGTCGCGCATCCAGCCGACGACCAGGTCCCGGCCCTGGCGGTCCTCGTCGGTCAGCGCCAGGCGGGCGTTGCCCCGCTCGCCGTTGGGGCCGTGCACGGCACCGACCTCGCCCAGCGCCTCCAGCCGGCGCCACAGACGCGCACCGTCCACCCGCAGGTCCGCGGGGTTCACGCCGAGCGCCCGTAGTTGAACGTGGCGATCTCCGCCAGCGCCTCGCAGAACGCCTGCACCGAGCCGTCGAACAGGGTGCGGCCGAGCTCCGCGGTGGCCGGCGTGGGATCCCCGATGTACCCGTCGGGGAAGAAGTCGTTGCTCATCCACCCGAAGCTGACCCGCCCGCCGAACCGGACGTAGCGGTTTTCCGCCATTGCCTCGGGGACCCGGCGCTCGGCCTTGCTCATGTCCACCAGGTGGGGTGCGAGGTGGAGCATCATCGAGGTCTCGTCGGTGCCGCCGTGCACGCCCATGCCCAGTTCCCCCGCCGGCGACGTGCCGCCCTGGTCGGCCGGCACCCCCGGGTGGGTGAGGAACGTCATCAGCCCGTGGTGCAGGCGCAGTTCACGGTTGGCCACGTTGAGGAGCGCGCTGTTGCCCCCGTGGCCATTGAGGAACACCAGCCGCTTCGCGGGCGTGGTGGCGATGCACCGGCCCAGGTCGTCCAGCACGGCCAGCAGTGTCGGCGCGCTGAGCCACACCGTGCCCGGGCTCCAGGCATGCTCGTTGCTCTTCGTGTATTCCAGCGTGGGCAGCAGCCAGACGTCCAGCTCCTCCCCCACCCGCGCCACCGCGGCCTCCGCCACGGCCGTGGCGACCACGCTGTCGGTGCTGAGTGGCAGGTGCGGGCCGTGCTGCTCGATGGCCCCGAGGGGCTGCACGATGATGCTGCGCTCGGTGAGCCGAGCGGCCAGCTCGGGTGCGCTGAGGTCCGGAAGGTAACGAACGCGAGTCACGTGTGCACGTTATCGGTGACACCCGCGGCGGCCCGGCAGAATGGACGGGATGAGTTCCCCCGCTCGCGACTACGACGCCATCGTCATCGGTGCCGGCCACAACGGCCTGGTGTGTGCCGCCTACCTCGCCCGCGGTGGCCTGCGGACACTGCTGCTGGAGGCCAGAGCGTCGGTCGGCGGCACCGCCGCGAGCGAGCCGTTCGGGGGCGCCTCGGTCAACATCTGCAACTGCGACCACATCACGTTCCGCACCACGCCGATCGCCGAGGAGCTGCGCCTGGCCGACCACGGCCTGCGCTACCTGGACCTCGAACCCTCGCAGCTGAACATGAGTTGGGTCGGCGGCCCGGCGTGGGCCAGCTACCACTCGCTGGAGGCCACGCTGGACTCCATCGGCCGCAACTACCCGACACAGGTGGATG
Organism: Ilumatobacteraceae bacterium; assembly: GCA_041394605.1. GTDB lineage: Bacteria > Actinomycetota > Acidimicrobiia > Acidimicrobiales > Ilumatobacteraceae > UBA668. Next base: position 35,538 of record JAWKHX010000008.1, on the reverse strand, counting down.
CCTACCGTCGCTACGCGAAGGCCGCCATGCCGGCGGTGCGGCTGGTCATGGCGGCGGCCATCGACCCGCCGAGCCTCACCGGGCTCACCCGCAAGGTGCTGGCCAAGCGCGGTCGCGGGGTCACCACCCTGCTGCGCTGGAGCCGGCGCAGCGCCGCGGATGTGATGCGGTCCTACTTCACCGACGAAGCCCTGCTCGGGCCGGGCCTGCTCGTGGGCCCGATGGTGTGGGGCATCTCGCCCGAGACCCCCGGAAGCGGCCTCGGCGCGCTCACCTACGCGATGCGCCATGTGGGCACGGTCGGCCGCCCGGTCGGCGGCAGCGGCGAGGTGCCGCGCACGTTGCTGGCTGCCTTCCAGGCAGCCGGGGGCATGCTGCGTACCGCCGCAAAGGTGGCCGCCATCCACTGCGAGGGGCCAGCGGTGCGTGGGGTGGCGCTGGACGACGGCACCGAGATCACCGCCGGCGTGGTGGTCAGCGCCTGCAACCCGCACGACACGTTCCTCCACTGGCTGAAGGCTCCGCCCGCGCAGGCGAAGGACCTTGTGCGCCGGTGGCAGGCGATCCCCCACGACGACGGGTACGAGTCGAAGATCGACGCCATCCTCACCGCCGTCCCGCACCTGCAGCCGGTCGTCGAGGCCGGCTACGAGGGCGACCTGGGCGCCACATACGCCATCGCGCCCACGTTGGCCGACATGGACCGCGGCAGCCGGATGATTCCCAGCGGCGAGGTGCTGGAGCGGCCGGGCCTGCTGGCCAACGTGCCATCCGTGGTGGACCCCTCACTCGCCGAACCCGGTCGCCACGTGCTGAGCCTGGAGACCCTGTTCACCCCGTATGCCCACCCGGGTGGCTGGGCGTCGTCACCCGAGCCTGCCCGCTGGCTGGACCTGTTCGGTTCACTGGCCGAAGCCGGCTTCGCCGGCACGGTGGTGGACTGGCGGGCGATGACGCCCGATCGCTACGAGCGCGAGTTCCACCTGCCCCACGGCCACGCCACGAGCTTCGCCGGCGGCCCACTGGCCGCCTTCCGCAACAAGAACCCGGAGCTGACGCGGTACGAGACAGCGGTGAAGGGCCTCTACCTCACGGGGGCGGCCACGTTCCCGGGGGCCGGCGTCTGGGGTGCCAGCGGCCGCAACGCCGCCACCGTGGTACTCAGGCGTCCTTGACGCTCCAGTCGCGCTTGGCCACGGGGTCCTTGTCGCTCCAGGGGAAGTTGATCCACAGGTCGGTCTTCTTCCACACGTAGTCGCACTTCACCACCGAGTGGCTCTTCTCGTAGAGGCACGCGGTGCGGGTCTCGGCCACCTTGCCCTCGCAGAAGTCGAGCACGCTGCGGAGGGTGTGGCCGGTGTCGGCCACGTCGTCGGCGATGAGGATCTTGAAGTGGCTGGCGTCCACGAAGTCGGGCGCCGGGGGAAGGATGCGGGGCACCTCCAGGCGCTCGTCCACACCGGTGTAGAACTCGACGTTCATCGTGTAGACGTTCTTCACGCTGAGGGCGTAGCCGAGGGCCCCGCCGATCAGCAGACCGCCACGAGCGATGGACAAGATCATGTCCGGCTCGTAGTCGTCGGCCACCAGTTGGGCCAGCTCGCGGCTGGCGTTTCCGAACAGCTCCCAGGTGAGGATTTCGCGCTCGTCAGACATCGGCAGCAACCTAACCCAAAGACCGCCGCAGCCGCGAACGTCGATCGCCGCTCAGAGGCAGATGTCGGCGGGGCGGACCGGGACGCGGGGCAGCTCGCGGCCGACGGCGTCGCGGATGGCGGCCACCACCGCCGGCGTGCTGGAGATGGTGGGCGGCTCGCCCACGCCCTTGGCGCCCAGCGGCGAGTGGGGCTCGGGCTCTTCCACCAGCGACACCACCACCGGCGGCATGTCCAGGAACGTGGGCAACAGGTAGTCGGTGAACGTCGGGTTCTTCACGATCCCGCCGTCCTGCAGCAGTTCCTCCATCACCGCCAGGCCCAGACCCTGAGCGATGCCGCCCTCCACCTGGCCGAGCACGCTGATCGGGTTGAGCACCCGCCCGACGTCCTGCGACGTGGCGATCTGCACCACTTTCACCAACCCGAGTTCGGTGTCCACGTCCACCACCGCACGGTGGGCGCAGAACGCGAACGCGGTGTGACAGTTGCCCTGACCGAGCTCGTCGAGGTCCTCCGTGGGCGGGTGGTGGTGCTCGAACGTCTCGTCGATCTCCACGCCGGCCGCCGCAACGGCCACCGGGATGCGCAGCACACCTGCCCCGTCCACGATGTCCGTGCCATCGATCGACAGCGTCGTCGCGTCGGCGCCCTCGCGTTGCGCCACCATCGCCAGCAGCCGATCGCGCACCAGGCGGCAGGCGCCCAGCACCGCGCCGCCGCTCATCCAGGTCTGCCGGGAGGCGGAGGTTGAGCCGGCCGACCCCACGCCCGTGTCGATGCGATCCAGGACGACGTCCTCGATGCCGAGCTCGGTGCGGGCGATCTGCTGGGCGAGCGTCACGAAACCCTGCCCCACCTCCACCGTGGCGAACTTCACGTGCACCACGCCGTCCACCAGGCGGACCCGCGCCGTGGAGAAGTCGTCGAAACCCTCGCTGTACATCAGGTTCTTGATGCTGACGGCGTAGCCGATGCCACGGCGCACATGGCCGGCGTCGGTGGTGCGACCGACGCCACCCGGCAGCCGGAGGATGTCGCCGTCGTGGCCCCCCACCGGCTCGTCGGGCAGCGGAAGCGCCGCCACCTCGCGGATGATCCGCTCGACCGGCGCGACGTTCTCCACCACCTGGCCGGTGATCAGCCGGTCGCCCGTGTGCATGGCATTGCGCAGGCGGACCTCCAACGGCTCCAGCCCGCAGGCCGCCGCCAGCTTGTCCATCTGGCTCTCGTGGGCGAAGCACGCCTGCACCACGCCGAAGCCGCGCATGGCACCGCTGGGCAGGTTGTTGGTGCGCACCGCCCAGCCGTCCACCGTGGCGTTCTCGCATGCGTACGGGCCCTGGGTGTGGGTGATGCCGTTGATCAGCACCGCCGAGGAGGTGCTGGCGTACGCCCCGCCGTCGAACACGAAGCGGGCTTCGATCCGCCGGATGCGGCCGTCGTGGTCGGCGTGGTGGCGCATCCAGACCGTGCACGGGTGGCGGTGCACATGGCCGAGGAAGCTCTCGTGGCGGTCGTAGGCGATCCGCACGGGCCGCCCGGTGCGCAGGGCCAGCAGGCAGGTGTGCACCTGCAGGCTGATGTCCTCCCGGGCGCCGAACGCACCGCCCACCCCGCCGAGCACCAGGCGCACGCGGTCCTCCGGCAGCGCCAGGCAGGCGGCGATCTGCTTGCGGTCCTCGTGCAGCCACTGGGTGGCCACCACCAACTCCACGCCACCACCGTCGTGGTCGGGCACGGCCATGGCCGCCTCCAACCCGAGGAACGCCTGGTCCTGCCGGCCGATCTCGTAGGTGCCCTCCACGGTGATCGGGCCGTCGATGGTCTGATCGCCGCGCACGATGCGCTGGTGCCGGATGACGTTGCCGTCCGGGTGGATCGGGGGAAGGAGCCGTCCACCGCCTGCTCGGGATCCACGAGGGGTTCGAGCACCTCGTACTCGACCACGATGGCCTGCAGCGCCCGGCGGCAGGTGGCCGGATGGTCGGCGGCAACCGCCGCGATCGGTTCGCCGACGTAGCGCACGACCTCGGCTGCGAACACCGGCTGGTCGTGGCTGATGAGGCCGTAGGTGGGCACCCCCGGCACGTCATCCGCCGTGATGACCGCGACGACGCCGGGCACCGCCAGGGCGGCCGACACGTCCAGCCGCACGATGCGGGCGTGCGGGTGCGGCGAGCGCAGGGTGGCGCCCCACAGTGCATCATCGGCCGAGTAGTCGCCGGAGAACTGGAACGAGCCCTGCACCTTCGGAAGGCCGTCGGGTCGGACGACCGACTGGCCCAGGCCGCCGCGAACCTCGGTGGCGGTGGTGGCCGTGGCGGTCATGACGGCGCCCCCTGGCGAGTGACGGCAACCCGCTGCACGGCCTCGATGATGCGGCCGTACCCGGTGCACCGGCAGATGTTGCCGGACAACTCCTCGCGGATCTCCAGCTCCGACGGGCTCGGTACCCGGTCCAGCAGTGCGTGCGCCGCCATGATGAGGCCCGGTGTGCAGAACCCGCACTGCACGGCGCCGGCGTCCACGAACGCCTGCTGCACATCGGTGGGTGCGCCCGGGGGTGCGATGCCCTCGATGGTGACGATCCGCTGGCCCACGGCGCTGGCGGCGAGCACCAGGCATCCGCAGACGAGCGCGTCGTCCACCATCACGCTGCACGAGCCGCACTCGCCCTGCTCGCACGCACCCTTGGAGCCCATCAGCCCGAGCCGCTCGCGCAACACGAACAGCAGGCTCTCGCCCGGTGCCGCGTCGCGGACCTCACGTTGCTCGCCATTCACGTGAAGGACATAGATCTGGTTCATCGGCTCACTCATGGGGGAAGGCCCTCCGCAGCAGGCGCCCCGCCAGCACGCCCACGGCGTGGCGGCGGTAGGCGGCGGTGGAGCGGTGGTCGTCGATCGGGCGGGCCGCGGCGCGGGCGGCATCTGCCGCGGCGCGCAGGGCCGGTTCGGCCAGGTGCCCGCCGGTGAAGTCCGCCTCGGCGGCCACGATGGCCTCGGCCTCGGGGCACCGCAGGATCACCGGACCGACCGACCCGAGCGCCAGCCGCACTGCACCGGCGTCGGCGTCGCAGACGAGCGCGACGCCGGCCGTGGCGATGACCATGGCGTTGCGCACCCCGACCTTGGCGTACCCCTGCGGACCACGCAGCACGGGCACGGTGACGGCGGTGACCAGTTCGCCCGCCGCGAGGGCGTTGCGCTTCGGCCCGGTCATGAACTCGCCGAATGGGAGCGAGCGCTCCCCCGCCGGCCCGGCGAGGTGCACCACCGCCTCGAGCGCCGCGAGCGGCGGCAAGCCGTCACCCGCCGGCGAGCACGTGCCGAGGTTGCCGCCCACCGTGCCGGCGTGGCGGATCTGCGGCGACCCGACCGTACGAGCGGCCTGCGCCAGCGACGGCACCCACTCCAGGAATGGGGAGGCCTCCAGCTCGCTCCAGGTGACCGCGGCGCCGATCCGCAGGGTGGCCGAGGCAGGGTCGTGCGACCAGGCGCGCAACTCGGCAACCCGGTTGACGGCGATGACGTCGGCGACCTCGCGGCGCCGTTCGTTGACCTCGACCATCAGGTCCGTTCCCCCGGCCAGCACGGTGGCTGCGGGGTTGGCCGCGAGGGCCTCGAGTGCGGCGTCGAGGGAGGTGGGGACGAGGACGCTCATGCGCTCAGAACTGTACATTTCGTAAAGGACTCGCGGCAGGCTCTCCGGTCGACGTCACTCCACCACGAGCCCCTCGATGCCGTCCTCCGGCGGCGGCAGTTGGGGGTCCATGTCCTCCAACACGTCCAGCAGGATCTTCGCCACCGCCAGGTTCCGCGACCAGTTGTGGTCGGCGGGCACGACGTACCACGGTGCGTACTTGGTGGAGGTCTTGCGGATGGCGTCCTCGTAGGCCTCCATGAAGTCCTTCCAGAGCGCCCGGTCCTCCAGGTCGCCCTTGCGGAACTTCCAGCGCTTCTCCGGGTCGTCCACGCGCTCCTGCAGCCGCTCTCGTTGCTCGTCACGGCCGACGTGCAGGAAGCACTTCACGATGCGGGTGCCCTCATCCGCCAGCAGTTGCTCGAACTCGCGGATGTGCTCGTACCGCTTCGACCACACCTCCTTGGGTGCGAAGCCCTTCACCCGCACCACCAGCACGTCCTCGTAGTGGCTGCGATTGAACACGCCGATGTGGCCCTTCGCCGGCGCCTGCTCGTGCACCCGCCACAGGTAGTCGTGCTGCACCTCCCTGCCGCCGGGCACCTTGAAGCTGGCCACGTGCACGCCCGCGGGGTTCAGCCCCGACAGGATGGAACGGATGGTGCCGTCCTTGCCGGCGGCGTCCATGGCCTGCAGCACCAGCAGCACGCTGCGCCGCTCTTCCGCATAGAGGCGGGCCTGCAGCAGGTCCAGCCGCTCCTTCACCCGCTCCAGTTCCTCGAGGGCCCATTCCTTCTCCCACCCGAAGGTCTCGCCGGTGTCGCGATCGGCGAGACGGGGGTCGGCGTCCGGTTCGACGAGCAGGTGAGCGAGAGGGTGCTTGGCCATGCGCGGAGGTTACTCACGCCCTTCCTGCACGTAGGGGCAGTGACGGCAGCCGCTGCTGCAGCAGTACCCGCGCTCGGCAAGGAAGCGGGCGGTGAACACCACCAGGCCGGTGGCCGGATCGCGGTACCCCGGGAGGTTGGCGTTCACGGCCGCGGCGTGGCGGGCCATGCCTTCCTGGTACCCGCGGACCCTGGGCGAGTAGCGCGAACGCAGCGGTTCGGTGAGATGATCCGGGCGCAGCGAGCTCATCGGCATCGACGGTACCTCCGTGTTGCTTTCTGGAGGTTGGTTGTGGCTAGTGTTCGCCTACCGGAGTGTGATGGGGGTCACATCCACCGCTGCAGCCCGGTGCACGACACGTTCACGTAACACAAGGGGGAAACACGTGCGATCCACTCGCTCAGCCGGTCGCCGCGGTGGCCGGATCGTTGCAGCAGCGCTGGTCAGCCTCGGGCTGATCGCCGCCGCATGCTCCGACAAGAAGGACGATTCGTCCGGTGGCGGCTCCGACACCACTGCGGCGTCGGGTGACTCCACGGCGCCCACCACGGACGCCGGCCCGCCGATCACCAATGCCCCAATCACCGATCCTCCGGTGGAGGCCACCTACGGCGGCAAGATCGTCGTCGCCGGCGAGGCTGAAGTCTCCAACCCGTGGACGCCCGCCGCGATGCAGTGCGACTCGTTCTGCCAGATGCGCGCCCGCACGTTCTTCGACCCGCTGATCACGGTCGACAACGACCTCAACTGGCGGCCGTACCTGGCCGAGAGCATCACGCCGAACGACGACAACACGGTCTTCACCATCAAGGTCCGCGAGGGCATCAAGTTCCACGACGGCTCCGACGTGAACGCCGACGCCGTGATGTTCAACCTCAACGCCAACGGCAGTGGCCTGCTCGTCGGCGCCGCGGTGAAGGACCTCGCCCGCGACCCAGCCTGCTGGACCGCAGACGGTGGCCTCGCCAACCTGGCCTGCGGTCTGGTCATGGAGAAGATCGACGACTACACCTTCACCATGGCCACCGGTTTCAACGGCGACGCTTCCCAGCCGCTGCCGTGGCCGCTGTTCCCGTACTACCTCGGCGGCCAGTTCGGCCTCATCGCCAGCCAGCAGTGGCTGGAAGCCGTCGCAGCGGGTTCCGCCAAGGCCGACGAGCCGGTCGGTTCCGGTCCCTTCGTGTTCAGCGAGTACGTCCCCGGCGAGGGCGGCAAGCTCGTCGTCAAGCGCAACGACTCGTACTGGCACAAGGACGCCAACGGCAACGCGTACCCGTACCTGGACGAGATCGAGTTCCGGGTCATCTCCGACGGTGACGTCCGCGCCGAGGCGCTCGAGGCCGGCGACGTCGACCTCATCGCCACGTCGAACTCCGCCACCGTTGCCGACTACGACAGCTCGTTCAGCGGCTACGACGGCCCGATGCAGCTGCACCTCCAGGCGGAGTACAGCGAGACCAACTACATCCTGATGCACCTCTCGAAGGAGGGCCCGCTCCAGGATCAGAGCGTCCGCTGCGCACTTGCCCAGGCCATCGACAAGCAGGACCTGATCGACACGATCTCCGCCGGCTACCCGCGGGTCGCCAACGGCCCGTTCTCGCCCGGCCAGGAGGGCTACCTGGACGACAACGGTTCGCTGCCGTACGACCCGCAGGCTGCTGCCGATGCGATCGCTGCCTACGAGGCGGCGAACGGCCCGATCACCATCAACTACTCCACCACGACGGCTGCCGTCAGCCTGGCCACGGCCGAGTACCTGCAGGCCGTGTGGGGTGAGGTCGGGGTGGATGTCACCATCACCCAGATCGAGCAGTCCAAGCTGATCAACAACGCCCTCTTCGGTGATCCTGCGTTCGACGCCTTCGGCTGGCGGAACCACGCCGGTCTGTTCGTCGACTCCCAGTACTTCTGGTGGCACGGCTCGGCGGCCCTGCCCGACGGCCAGCTGGCTCTCAACTTCGGCCGTCTGAACGACCCGGTCATCAACGACCTGCTCGAGAAGAGCCGGACCGAGACCGACCCGGATGTGCGCCGCGGCTATGCCGAGGACATCAACCGCCAGTTCGCCAAGGAGTGCTGGATCATCCCGACGTCGTGGACCACGTGGGCAGTCATCAACCAGCCCGCCATCCAGGGCATCGGCACCCTCATCCAGCCCGACGGGGAGGGCGGCTACGTGCGTGACGGCGCCGGCTTCTCCGGCCAGGTCTGGCTGACCTCGGCGTTCCTGTCCGAGTAGTCACACCGACGAACCCGCTGCGGGGTGGCGAGGGCCGCTGGCCCTTGCCACCCCGCCTCGTCCTCATTCGAATCCACCAAAGGAGGCAGGTTGCGCTACGCGCTGACCCGCATCGCCCGCTTCGTTCTCGTCTTCGTCATCGTCACCTTCCTCGTCATGCTGGTCACCCGCATCGGCAGCAAGGACCCGATCCGCGACCTCGCCGGCGGCACGGTGGGCGACGCGCAGATGCAGAAGGTGCGAGACGACTTCCCCTACGTGAAGGCGTGCTCGGGCACCTTCGAGTACATCCCGTGCGTGGCCAAGCAGTACGTGTACTGGGCCAAGGACATGGTCACCGGCAACATGGGCGTCTCGTACCTCAAGAGCCAGACCGTCGTCGAGATGTTCCAGGAACGGGCACCGTCGACCTTCTTCCTCGGCTTCTGGGCCATCATCATCGGCCTCGTCATCGCCGTGCCGATCGGCGTGTACTCCGCCTACAAGCGGGACGGCTGGCTGGACCGGATTCTCTCCCTCGGCTCCTACGTCTCGATCAGCATGCCCCAACTGGTGTTGGCCGTGCTGCTGCTCTACGGCGTAGCCAGCCGGTTCGAGTTCTTCCCGAACCGAACGAACTACGTCGCCCCGTGGGAGAACCCCGTGGAGCACTTCAAGAACTTCTTCCTTCCCTCGCTCACCCTCGGCCTCGGCCTCGGGGCGGTGTGGAGTCGTCTGCTGCGTGCCGACATGATCCTCACCCTGCAGAGTGACTTCATCAATCTCGCCCGCGCCAAGGGCGTCAAACCGGCCCGCGTGCTGTGGGTCCACGCCCTGCGTTCCAGCGTGTTGTCGCTGATCACCAGCGTGGCGCTGCAGATGTCGGGCCTTGTCAGCGGTGCGGTGGTGGCCGAGCAGTTCTTCGGCGTCCCCGGCCTCGGTTTCCGGCTCGTGGAGGCGGTGCAGACCAACGACATCCTGGCGATCCAGGCCATCACGGCCGTCATCGTCGCAGTTGTCGTGGTCGTCAATGTGGGGGTGGACCTCTTGTACTCGGTGATTGATCCACGTATCCGGCAGATGCGGGCGATGGGCTGATCGAGATGGCACGTTCACCCAAACGACCCAACCGCTTCCTCACCTTCGGCAGCATCCTGGCCCTCATCTGGCTGGGCGGCGTCGGCATCCTCAGCGTCCTCGCGCCGGTGCTGAGCAATGTGCGCGACCCCAACAAGCTCGGCCCGAGCTACTCCAAGAACTACAAGGTCGGCCCCGGCTGGGACTTCTGGTTCGGCAGCGACAAACTCGGTCGAGACGTGTTCTCCCGCTGCATCTACGGTGCCCAGATCTCCCTGCGGGTCGCGCTGGGCAGCATCATCGTGGGCCTGCTCGTGGGCGGTTTCCTCGGCCTCCTGGCCGGCTACCTGCGTGGCAAGGTGGACAGCGCGATCAACGTCCTGCTCGACGTGCTGCTGTCGTTCCCCGCGCTGATCCTCGCCATCCTCGTGGTGGGCCGACTGGACGTGCTGGCCGAGAACTGGACCTGGCTCACCCGAACATGGTCGGTCACGATCGTGCTCTCGCTGCTGTCGATCGCGCCGATCGCCCGCATCGTGCGCGCCCAGACACTGAGCCTCAGCGAACGAGAATTCGTACTCGCCGCCCGCAGCCTCGGAGCGTCCAAGTGGCGGATCGTGGGCAAGGAGATCCTCCCCAACCTGGTGCCGGCGATGGTGTCCGTGGCCTTCACGGGTGTCGCCGTGCTGATGGTGGCCGAGGGCGGGCTCGCCTTCCTCGGCTACTCGGTGAAGTCGCCCACGTCGTCGTGGGGCAAGCTCATCGCCGAGAACCGTGAGAAGTTCAATGACGGCGCCTGGTGGGGCACCACGTTCCCCGCACTGATGCTGTTCTTCACCGTGTTCGCGTTCAACGTGATCGGTGATCGATTCGCCCGTCGCTTCGACATTCGGGAGGCCGCGCTGTGAGCGCCCAACTGCAGACCGCCGGCCGCCGCGAAGCCGGCACCCTGATCGAGATCGAGAACCTGCAGACCCACTTCACGACCCCGCGAGGTGTGGTGAGGGCCGTGGACGGCGTGTCCTTCACGCTCGAGCGCGGCAAGGCGCTGGGTGTGGTGGGCGAGTCCGGCTCCGGCAAGACGGTGCTGTCCCGCACCATCATGGGTCTGGTGCCTCGCCGCGGTACCCATCTCGGCGGCTCCGTCCGCTTCGAGGGTCAGGAGATCCTCGGCCGCACACCGAAGGAGATGCGCGGCGTGTGGGGCAAAGAGATGGCGATGATCTTCCAGGACCCGATGACATCGCTGAACCCGCTGATGAAGATCGGCCGGCAGATCGAAGAGCCCCTGCGCAACCACCTCGGCATGACCAAGGAGGACGCCCGGGCCACCGCCAAGCGCCTCCTCACCGACGTGCGCATCCCCGAGGCCGAGCGCCGACTGGACCAATACCCGCACGAACTGTCGGGTGGCATGCGCCAGCGCGTGATGATCGCCATCGCCATGGCCTGCGGCCCCACCATGCTGTTCGCCGACGAGCCCACCACGGCCCTCGACGTCACGGTGCAGGCCCAGATCCTGGACCTCATCAACGAGCAGCGACGCGACCGCAACATGTCGGTGATCCTCGTCACCCACGACCTGGGTGTGGTGGCCGGCCACACCGACGAGATCGCCGTGATGTACGGCGGCAAGCTGGTGGAGAAGGCCCCTACCCGCCGCCTGTTCGCGGCGATGAAGATGCCCTACACCGAGGCGCTGCTGCAGAGCATCCCCAAGCTCGACGAGGCCAGCCACACGCGGCTGGCCACCATTCCGGGCCGGCCGCCGGACCTGGTGAACCCGCCCGCCGGGTGCCGGTTCGCGCCGCGCTGCCCGTATGCCCGCGAGAAGTGCCTCAACGAGGAACCGCCGCTGGTGCCGACACCCGACGACCCCAGCCACAGCTTCGCCTGCTGGTACCCCGTGGGCTCGCCCGAGTACCTGGACAAGCGAGCCGAGATCGACGCCGAGAAAGTGAGGGCTGCCTGATGGCGGGCACCGGCAAGGCGCACCTGCGCGACACGGACGACATCATCCTGCGGGTCGAGGACCTGGTGATGGAGTTCCCGGTGGGCCGCACCGGGTTGAAGGTCAACGCCGTCAGCGGCATCAGCTTCGACGTGCGCCGCGGCGAGACCCTCGGCCTGGTGGGTGAGAGCGGGTGCGGCAAGAGCACCACGGGCAAGGCCATCATGCAGCTCCCCCGCCCCACCCGCGGGTCGGTGATGTTCGAAGGCATCGAGCTCACCACCTTGCAGGGTCAGGACATGCGCGAGGCACGCACGCGCATGCAGATGATCTTCCAGGACCCGATCTCGTCGCTCAACCCTCGCCGCAAGGTCCGCGACATCGTGCGCGAGCCGCTGGTCATCTGGAAGCGCGGCTCGGCCACCGAACAACTGGGCAAGGTGGACGCCCTGCTCGAGGAAGTGGGCATCGACCCCGCCCGCGCCGCCGAAAGCCAGCCACACCAGTTCTCCGGCGGCCAGTGCCAACGCATCTCCATCGCCCGTTCGCTGGTGCTCGACCCGTCGCTGATCATCTGCGACGAGCCGGTCAGCGCCCTGGACGTCAGCGTCCAGGCCCAGGTGCTCAACCTGCTGGAGGATCTGAAGGCCAAGCACGGCCTGACCCTGATCTTCGTGGCCCACGACCTGGCCGTGGTGAAGAACATCTCCGACCGTGTGGCCGTGATGTACCTCGGCAAGATGTGCGAAGTGGCACCCAGCGACGTGCTGTTCCAAGCGCCGGCCCACCACTACACCGCGGTGCTGAAGGACTCCATCCCGGTCCCGGACCCGGAGATCGCCGTCAGCAAGGTGGCCATCGAAGGCGAGCCGCCCTCTCCGGTGCTGCCGCCCGCCGGTTGCCGGTTCCACCCCCGCTGCCCTGCCGCAGACGAGCGCTGCTCCAGCGAGGAACCACAACTGCGGGAGATCGGCGATGGTCACTTCGTGGCCTGCCACCACCCGCTGGTCGGCGGCGAGGCGCCGGTCACGGTGCGCAGCGCCACCGACGCGTGACCGAGCCCGATCAGGCGTTGTTGTAGTCGGGCGCCCGGCGCTCCAGGAAGGCGGCCATCGCTTCGCGGTGGTCGGCCGTGGCGCTGGCCATGATCTGCTGGCGGTTCTCCAGGTCGATGGCGTTCTGCATGGCCGGGATCTCCAGCGCGCTCCACATGCCCTCCTTCGTCAGGGCGACACCGAAGGGTGCGTTGCGCATGATCTCGTGCGCCTTCGTGAGCGCGCAGTCCAGCAGCGCATGGTCGTCCACCAGATCCACCACCAGGCCGATGCGGTAGGCCTCCTCGGCATCGAACACCCTGCCCGTGAGCATCAACTCCTGGGCCCGGGCGGCGCCCACCAGGCGGGGCAGCACCCAGCTGGTGCCGATGTCGCAGGCAGACAGGCCGATGCGGATGAACGCAGCGTTGAACTTCGCCGAGCGGGCAGCCAGGCGCACGTCCGAGCCGAGCACCAGCGCGAACCCTCCACCTGCCGCAGGCCCGTTGACCGCAGCGATGACCGGCTGGGGGATGGACCGCAGCTTGGGCATCAGTGAGGCGATGTGCTTCTGGACGGCGAAGCCCGCCTGGGTGCGGCCGAGATGCTCGGTGTGCGGCGCCGTGCCGTAGCCGCCGAGGTCCAGCCCGGCACAGAAGCCCCGCCCGGACCCGGTGAGGATGACCACCCGAGCCTCCGGGTCCACCGCGATCGCGTCGAGGTGGTCGTGCAACGACTGCACCAGTTCGGCGGTCATCGCATTGAGCTTGTCGGGGCGGTTCAGGGTGAGCTGAACGACACCGGGGACGGGCTGGGAGCGTTCGACAACGGCCATACCCCATGCTGTCCCACGGGGGTCGGCGGCAACGAGTTACGCTCGCCGCAATGGCCCGTGCGCTCGCCCCCACCACGGCCGCCGGGCGGCTGGGCTCGATGCTGTCGGGCATGCGCTACGGCGCCGGCGACCCCACCACGCGCCTGCGACCCGGGTGGTTCGCCCGGGCGACACTCACGCCACAGGGCCCCGGCACCGTGGTGGCCGACTGGACGTCCGGCGCGCTGCAGGTGGCCGCGTACGGGCCCGGCGGCGAGTGGTTGGCCGCCCAGGTGCCCGCCATGTGCGGTGCGCACGACCCGGGTCACGAGTTCGTGAACGCCCACCCGGTCGTGATGGCAGCCCAGCGCAACCACCCGGACCTCCGCTTGGGGGCCAGCGGCAGCCTCTACCACGAACTCCTGCCCACGATCCTGGGGCAACGGATCACCGCCGGCGAGGCGGTACGGCAGTGGCACCGCCTGGTCTGGCGGCTCGGCGAACCGGCACCTGGCCCGGTGCCCAACCTGCGGCTGCCGCCCGCACCTGAGCGCCTGGCCGAGATACCCGCGTGGTGGCTCCACCCCCTCGGTATCGAGGCCAAGCGGGCGGAAGCGCTGCGTACGGTCGGCCGCCACGGGGCTCGCCTGATCGCCCTCGACCATCCCGATCTCGCCGCTGCCGGCGCGCTCCTGCGGCTGGTTCCCGGCATCGGGGTGTGGACGGTCGGCTCGGTGCTGTCCGTGGCACTCGGCGACCCGGACGCCTTCGCTCTGGGCGACTTCCATCTCAAGCACCAGGTGGTGTACGCCCTCACCGGGCGGCCCCGCGGCACCGACGAGGAGATGCTGGCGCTCCTGGACCCGTATGCCGGCCAGCGGGGCCGGGTCGTGCGCCTGCTGCAGGCCGATGGGCATCGCCCGCCGAAGTTCGGCCCCCGCCAACGGGTGCTGCCCATGAGCGGGTGGTGACGGGTACCCGGTGTTAGCCTCGCCAGGCCCCCGCCAGCGCCTGCGCCGGGACGGACTGCGATGACCGAAGCTCTCACCGATTCCACCCACGACGCCCCCGACTCGCCGCAGCAGCCGCCGATCGAACGCACCTGGGCACGGATCCTGCGGCGCACCGGGCTGATCTACCTGTTCTCCCGCCTGTGCGTGGTGGTGGGGGCGGCGATCATCGCCGCCGAACTGCGCGCCGACGAGAACAAGCGCCTGGCCGACTTCCCACTGGCCCACTGGGCCGACCCGCACTACTGGAACAAGGCGATCCCCAAGAACGCGGTGTCGCCGATGCTCGACGTGTTCACTTCATGGGACGGCATCTGGTACCTCCGCATCGTCCGCAAGGGGTACCCCAGCTTCGTCCGTCCCAACGTCACCTACGACATGGCCGACGCCCGCGCCGCGTTCTTCCCCACCTACCCGTCGCTGGTCAAGGCGGTGGACTGGGTGCTGCCCGGGGCGACACGCTCGCTGCCCTCCTGGTGAACTTCGTGCTCGGCGCCCTCGCCATTTGGCTGGTGGGGCTGATCGCCCGCGAGTTGTACGGCCCGGCGGTGGCGGAGCGCACGATGCTGCTGCTGGCGCTGTTCCCCGGCAGCTTCGTGCTGTCCTTCGCCTACACCGAGGCCTTGCTGATCACGTTCGCTGCAGCCTCGATGCTGTTCCTGCTGCGGCGGCAATGGTGGTGGGCCGGCATCTTCGCCGCGCTGGGCACCGCCACCAGACCGAACGGCGTGGCCCTCATCGCCGCGTGCGCCGTGGCCTCGTTCCTCGCCATCCGCGAGCGGCGCGAGTGGAGGTCGCTCGTGGCCCCGCTGCTGGCACCGGTGGGCTTCATCGGCTTCCAACTGTGGTTGGGCTGGCACACGGGTGAGACCGGTGTGTGGTTCCGCGTGCAGACCGAGGCGTGGGGCGAGGGCACCAGCTTCGGCTTCACTGCCATCCGCCGCACCTTCCTGGCCGTGGTGAAGCCACTCACCTCGCCCACCAACACCATCACAGCCGTCTCCGTGGCCACCCTCCTGCTGCTGTGGTGGTTCCTGCGCAAGCACGGCCTGCCGGCGCTGTTCGTCGCCTACTCCGCCGTCATCGTCGCCCTGATGCTGCTGCCCGAGACCGTCACGGCCAGGCCCCGCTTCGTCTACACGGCGTTCCCGCTGTTCATCCCCGCAGCCGTATGGTTCGAGCGCCGCAAACCGTCGTGGTGGCCGTACGTGGTCAGCTCGTGCGCCGTCGGCCTGGTGGCGCTCACCGCGTTGTACGGCGGCCTCGGGGCCATTCCGTGACCCTCGGGCGGCGCTCGGCGCAGGTGCCGCGCGCCGGTCTGGCCGTCCTCGCGGCACTCGCCTACCTGCCGTCGCTGCTGGCCCGGCCGGGGCGGATGCCGGCGGACACGAAGCTCTTCCTGTATCTGGACCCCGGTCGCCTCGTCGCCGACGCGCCCTTCACCTGGGACAACCGCCAGTTCGGTGGTTGGGTGCCGCACCAGACCATCGCCTACCTGTGGCCGCAGGGGCCGTGGTACTGGGCTGCCGACCATCTGGGCCTGCCCGACTGGGTGGCCCACCGGCTGTGGATCGGCACCCTGCTGTTCCTGGCCGGTTGGGGCGTGCTGTGGGTGGGCCGCATGCTCGGGCTCAGCCGCGGTGCAGCGGTCGCCGCGGCCGCCGTCTACCAGTGCTCGCCGTACCTGCTGCCGTACGTCTCGCGCACCTCGGCAATGCTGCTGCCCTGGGCGGCGCTCGGCTGGATCGTCGGGCTGACGGTGAAGGCCGCGAGGGCGGAGACGCACCGCTGGCGGGCCCCGGCGCTGCTGGCGCTGGTCCTGATGTCGTGCAGCGCGGTCAACGCCACCGCCGTGCTGATGGTGGCCCCGGCCCCGGTGCTGTGGCTGCTGCACGCCATCGCCGACCGAACCATCTCCTGGCGCCGGGCGGTGGACACCGCGGCGCGCATCGGCGTGCTCGCCACGGGGGTGTCGCTGTGGTGGATCATGATGCTGCGCACCCAGGGCCAGTACGGCGCCGACGTGCTGTCGTACAGCGAGAGCCTGCAGGCCACGTCGCTCACCAGCGTGTCCACAGAGGTCGTCCGCGGCACCGGGTACTGGCTGTTCTACGTGCGCGACCCATCGCGTTCACCACCACCGCGTCGCAGACCATGGAGAGCGGCGTGGCCATCGCCGTCAGCTACGCAGTGGTGCTCGTCTGCATGGCCGGCCTCACGCTCACCCGCTGGGGCCAGCGGCGCTTCGCCGCGTTGCTCGTCCTCGCCGGCGTGGTGCTGGCCGTGGGCGTGCACCCCATCGCCGACGCGTCGCCGCTGATGTCGCCGCTGGCGGAGCACTCGCGCAGCGGGCTCGCCCTGGCCATCCGCAGCAGCACACGCGCGGTACCGATGGTGGTGCTGGGGCTGGCGCTGGGCGCCGGCGCGCTGGTCGCTGCGATGGCGCGCACCCGCGTCCGCTGGCGCGCCCTGGCGCCCGGGCTGGTGGTGGTGCTGGCCGTGCTCAACCTCCCCGCCCTGTTCGACGGCGGCCTGGTCGACCCTGCGCTCACCCGCGACCAGGACCCGCCTGCCGCGTGGCAGCAGGCTGCCGATGCCCTGTCCGCCGGCGACAACGAGGCGCGGGTGCTGCAGTTGCCGGGCGCCGAGTTCGGGGCGTTCCGCTGGGGGTACACCGTCGATCCGCCGCTGCCGGGCATGACCACCAGGCCGCTGGTCACCCGCGACCTGCTGCCGCTCGGCTCGCCCGGCCTGATGGACCTGCTCTACGCCCTGGACGACCGCATCCAGCAGGGCACGCTCGACCCCGCCGCGCTGGCGCCCGTGGCTCGCGCGCTGGGCGTGGACACGATCTGGCTGACCAATGACCAGGCCTACGACCGCTTCCGCACTCCCCTGCCGACGGCGCTCGCCGAGTGGTTCCAGCAGGTGCCCGGCCTGGGTGCCCCCACCAGCTACGGCACCCCCACGGTCAACGTGCCCGACATCCCGATGGTGGACGAGCAGGCGCTGGCCACCGGCGAGCCTGCCGCGCTGCCACCGGTGATGCTCTACCCGGTGGACGATCCACAGCAGATGGTCCGGGCCTCCACCGTCACCGTGGTGCTGGTGGGCAGCGGCGACGGCATCATCGACGCTGCCGCGGCCGGCCTGCTGGACGGCACCGAGGCGATCCTCTACGCCGCCGACCTGCCGGCGGCCGGCGGCACCGCCGAGGCGCTTGGTACACCCTCGCTGGTGATCCTCACCGACACCAACCGCGACCGCGCCCACCACTGGCGCAGTTCGCAGGACGTCACCGGCTACACCGAGACCGGCGGCCCCGACCCCGACGCGCTGGCCGTGGACGAGGGCGACCAGCGCCTGCCGGTGTTCGGACCGGTCGCGGACCCGGCCGATCAGACCACCGCACACCTCGACGGCGGCCTGGTCGTGCGCGCATCCGGCTACGGCGAACCCTTCGCCTACCGGCCGGAGGACCGCCCGGCGATGGCCGTGGACGGCGACCCCACCACCGCCTGGGTGGTGGCCGACCACGCCGACCCGGTGGGGCAGACGATCAGCGTGTCGGCCACCGGTGGCACCCTCACCCTGCTGCAACCCCAGGACGGGGTGGCCAACCGGATGATCACCGCAGTCACCATCCATCCGGCTGGTGCGGCACCCGTCGACGTGCCCCTCGGGCCTGCGTCGCTGGTGGCACCCGGCCAGCAGATCGAGCTGCCGGGGCAGGGCGAGGTGACCATCGAGATCGCCGCCGTCGGCACACGTGAGGGCGGCACCGACAGCGGACCGTCGGCGGTGGGCTTCGCCGAGCTCGGCGTCGGCGCGCATCAGGAGGTGGTGACGCTGCCCGCGTATCCGGGCGGCGACCTGCCCGCCGGCACACCGTTGGCGGTGGTGCTGACCCGCGACCGGGTGGACCCGCTGGATCGCTGGCGCAACGACCCCGAGACGGCCATCGTTCGCGACGTGTCGCTGCCCAGCGACGCCGACGTCGCCGTCACCGTGACGCTGCGGCTGGACGCCCGCGCCGACGACGCCACACTCGACGCACTCACGGCCACCACCGGCGCCATCGCCGATCGGCGGCTCACCGGCGACCCAGGTTCCCGCGGCGTGTTCGCCACGGACGAGTCGCGGGACACCGCGTGGACAGCCCCGTTCGGGCCGCAGGAGGGCGCCACGCTCACGATTGCCAGCGATGGACGCCCGATCGACACGCTCACCATCACCCAGCCCACCGACGAGGTGCACTCCACCATCACCGGCTTGCGGCTGACCGCAGGGGGGATGTCACAGGACGTCACGGTGCCGGAACCCGACGGCGACGGGGTCAGCACGATCCGCCTCGCGCAACCGCTCGCCGGGCCGGAATGGACCGTGACGGTCACCGGGGTCAGCGCGCGCACCACCATCGATCGCCGCTTCGGTGAGCCGACGGTGCTGCCCGTGGCCATCGACGACCTGCGAGCCGACGGGCTGGCCCGCAGCGAGACCGGCACGCCCACCAGTGGGTGCCGCGACGACCTGCTGGCGGTGGACGGCACCCCGGTGGCGCTGGCGATCACCGACCAGCAGGCTGCTGCGCTCGCTGCCGGCCAGGCAGTGG
The DNA here is from genome assembly GCA_041394605.1 of Ilumatobacteraceae bacterium. GTDB lineage: Bacteria > Actinomycetota > Acidimicrobiia > Acidimicrobiales > Ilumatobacteraceae > UBA668. Next base: position 16,631 of record JAWKHX010000008.1, on the reverse strand, counting down.
ACGTCACCCCGTGCGCCGGCGAGCGCGAGACGCTGGCGCTGGCCGCCGGCACGCATCGGGTCACCACCGCCGCCACAGGGGTCACGGGGCTGCAGGTGGACCGGGTGGTGCTGCACGACGGCTCGCTGCCTGCCGCCGCGGCCGCCCCGGCCGTCACCGTCCGGCGCGACCGCACCAGCCGCACGGCCACTGTCGCTCCCTGCCCGCACGGCTGCTGGCTGATCCTCGGCGAGGGGTACAACGCCGAATGGGATGCCACCGTGGACGGGCAATCGTTGGGTGCACCGGTGCAGATCTCTGGCGGCATGAACGGCTGGTGGCTGCCACCGTCCGACACAACGCGTGTCGTGACGATGGAGTGGGGCGCCCAGACCCCGGTCTCGCTGGCCGTGGTGCTCAGCGAGCTCGCCGCCGTGGGCTGCCTGGTCCTCGCCCTGCGGGGACGCAGGACGGCCGCGGCACCGGCCCCCTTCGGGCCGCCGGCCTTCCCTCGCTTCGCCACGGAGCGGACCACTCGCCGGCAGGCCGTCACCGTGGCCGTCGCCGCCGTGGTGCTCGCTGCGCTGGTTGCCTCACCGCTCACCGCAGTGCCCGCGGCGGCAGTCGGTGCGGCGGTGGTGCTCACCCGGCGGCCCCGCCTGGCCGCGGTCATCGGCACGCTGGGCATGGCGCTGATCGCCGCACTGATCGTGCTGTCGCAGATCCGCCACCGCTACGCCGCCAACGCCGGGTGGCCGCTGGAGTGGGAGCACCTGCACCGTGCCGGCCTGCTGGTGGTGGTGCTCATCGCGGCGTCGGCACTGGTGGAACGGCTGGAGGACGCGCCGCCCGCCACCGATCCGCCACCGCCACCAGGCTGACCGCCGCCAGGATCACCACCACGGGCTCGGCGCTGGACCGGATGCGGTGCCCGCCGTAGAACAGCACCGTGGTGGCCAGCGCCACCACCACCGGGGCGGCCAGCAACCAGCGCAGGCGGCGGGCCACCCGGCGGGAACCCAGCGCGGCGGCGACGGCCAGCAACCAGAATGCGCCGATCCCCGCCCACGCCGCCCAGCGGGGGCGCTCCTCCCCCACGTCCTGGAACACCAGGTCGGACCACCCATAAAGGTCCAGCGTGCGGGCCAGGCGGGCGGCCACCACCTTCGGCACGTCGGCCAGGTGGGCGCGCACGTACTGGACGGCCAGGTTCCGCTGGCGCGCCGACCGGACGCTCGGCTCCTCGTCCATCGCGTAGTCCGGGTCGGATGCCACACAGATCAGCGACCAGCCGCCGACCCCCGGCCCCTGGTAGGCGTCGTCGCAGTTGGCCCCGAGCAGGGTGGTGCCGTCGTTGGTGGTGAGGAACACCGGCCGCTCGAATCGGGCCAGGATGAACACCACCCACGGGGCCACCACGGCACAGGCCACCGCCAGTGCCACCGCCGCACTCCGCCAGTCCGACCCGGTGATCCGGCCCCGGCCGGTGGACCCCTCGCGACGACGCGCCACCGCCACCCACCCCGCCAGCAGCGGTGCCAGCAGCACCAGTTCGCTCCGCGCCAGCATCCCCAGTCCGGTGGCCACGCCCAGCCATGCCGCGGCACGTACCGGCAGCGCGTCGCCCGGCGACGTCGCCAGTCGCCAGGCGGCCCACAGCGACAGCGCCACCAGCAGCATGCTGATGCTCTCCGACATCACCAGGCCGTCGTTCATCCACAGGTTCGGGTACAGCGCGGCGATCACCGCCGCCACCAGCCCCACCCGGCGGCCGGCGACCTCATCGGCGAGCCGGCCGATCACCCACACCAGCGTGATCCCCGCGGCCACCGTGACCAGCCGCTGCCACGGCACGGGGTCGTCCATCCAGCTCACCGGGGCCATCAGCAGCGACGTGAGCGGCCCGTGCTCGGCGCCGGGGCGGTCGACGAACAGTTCCCGGAACCACGTGCCATGGGCCAACTGGCGGGCCTGCCCGCTGTAGTAGATGGAGTCGTTCAGCAGGAGCGGGTCGTGCCACTTGGTGGCCACGTACACGAGGCGCACGGCAGCGGCCAGAGCCACCACGGCGGGCAGGCCGAGGTGGCGGCGACCGGTGTTGTCGTCCTCGCCCATCGGCGTGCCACCGTAGCGCCCGGGGTGCACGGCCGGAGGGTAGGCTCGCCGCCCGTGAGCGACTCCCCCCGCCGCTGCCTGTCGGTGGTGGTTCCCTGCTACAACGAGCAGGCCACGATCGTCGCCCTGCTGGACCGTGTGGTCGCCAGCCCGTGGGTGCACGAAGTGGTCGTGGTGGACGACGGCAGCACCGACGCCAGCCGCGACCTGCTGGCCGCCTACGCTCACCCGCTGGTGCGGGTGCACCTGCAGCCGCGCAACATGGGCAAGGGCGCCGCGCTGCGCAGCGGCTTCGGTCTGGTCACCGGCGACTATGCCGTGGTGCAGGACGCCGATCTGGAGTACACCCCCGACGACTACCCGCTGCTGCTGGCCCCCCTGGAGGCCGACCTCGCGGACGTGGTGTACGGCTCACGCTTCCAGAGCGGCGCCCCGCACCGGGTGCTGTACTTCTGGCACACCGTGGGCAACCGGTTCCTCACCCTGCTGTCGAACATGATGACCAACCTCAACCTGACGGACATGGAGACCTGCTACAAGGCCTTCCGCCGGGAGGTCATCCAGGGCATCACGATCGAGGAGGACCGCTTCGGGTTCGAGCCCGAGGTCACCGCCAAGGTCGCCGCACTCGGCGTGAGGATCTACGAGGTGGGCATCTCGTACGCGGGGCGCACCTACGACGAGGGCAAGAAGATCGGCTGGCGCGACGGCGTGCGCGCCGTCGTCTGCATCGTCAAGTACTCGCCGCTGCTGCGGGGGCGTCGCCGAGGTAGCGCACCCTCAACTCCATGAACGGCCGCTCCACCACCAGATAGGACAGCGTCGCCAGGGCTGCCACCACCGGCACCACCACCAGCACGGTCAGCAGCAGTGCGTTGGGCACGGCGGAGTCCACCAGCGTCCAGCCCCGGGCCCGCACGGCAGCCACCACTGGATAGTGCAGCAGGTACACCGAGTAGCTGATGAGGCCGGGGAACGTCAGCCAGCGGGCGACGCGGTGCCCGAGCCCCTGGGTGGCCGCCACCCACCCGAGCACGACCGCAGCCCACAGCGTGCCCTCCACCAGGGGCCACACCGCCCGCCAACGGCCGACCGAGTAGAAGCTGCCGTGGCGGTTGAACCACCACAGCGCCAGCGCCAACGCCGCCAGGGCAGCGACCGTGCCCAGCGCCCACCAGCGCCGGCGCAGTTGCAGCCACCCCCGCCGCAGGCACCAGGCCGCCAGCATGCCGAGCACGAACTGGTCCAGCCGGCCGACGATCGTCCAGTACGACAGGTCGCGCACCCTGCCGGGGTCCGTGGCGGCGACCAGCAGGCGAAGGGCGTTCAGCAGCACCAGCAGCCCTACCAGGTAGCGGGCGCCGTAACGCTGCAGGAAGCGCAGCAGGAACGGGAAGATCAGGTAGAACGCGAGCTCCACGCTGACGCTCCACAGCACCGCCGACCACACGCCGAGGTCGGCGAACGGGAAGGGTGGGGTGGCCAGCAGGGTGAAGTACGGCAGGAAGCCCGCCAGCGTGAGCCCGTCGGGGTGGGTGAACGCGGCGACGGCCATCACCACCACGTACATCGGCACCACGCGCAGCACCCGGTTCTTCATGAACCCGCCGTACTGGAGCGGGCGGCGGTCCGCACCGTACGTGAGGATGAACCCGCTGAGCGCCATGAACAGGGCCACGGCGGTGTGCCCCTCGATGAACGCCGCCGATAGCGGGTGCGAGGCCGTGGGGAACGGGTTGGCATCCACGCCCCGCAGGCGCTGCACCCCGTGGTAGGCGACGATGTAGAACGCGGCGAACCCGCGGAGGTGATCGACGCCCGGGAGGTAGCTGACGTTCTTCGAACGGGCCACCGGCAGATCGTGGTGCGGCGTCATCGTCCGCCGACAGTAGCCGGGGTAGCCTGGCGGGCCGAGGGAGGGCCGGTGAAGGTCGGAGTTCTGGTCGTCGCATACAACGCCGAGACCACGCTCGCCCGCGTGCTGGACCGCATTCCGCCGGCCACCAAGCTGCAGCTGGCCGAGGTGCTGGTGCAGGACGACCACTCCCAGGACGACACCCACTCGGTGGCCCTGGAGTACCTGGCCCAGCAGAGCCACCTCAACCTCACCGTGGTGCGCCACCCGGAGAACCTCGGCTACGGCGGCAACCAGAAGGCCGGCTACACGTACGCCATCAACCACGGCTGGGACGTCGTGGTGCTGCTGCACGGCGACGGCCAGTACGCGCCGGAGATCATCGGCGACATCATCGCCCCCATCGTGGAGGGCGGCGCCGACGCCGTGTTCGGCTCGCGCATGATGGTGCGCGGGGAGGCCCGCAAGGGTGGCATGCCGCTGTACAAGTACGTCGGCAACCGCATCCTCACCACCTTCCAGAACACACTCACCGGGCTGCGGCTCAGCGAATGGCACAGCGGCTACCGGGCCTACCGGGTGTCCGCCCTGGCCGACCTGCCGTTCGTCGCCAACTCCGACGGGTTCGACTTCGACACGGAGATCATCCTCCAACTCGCCGCCGCCAAGAAGCAGATCGTCGAGGTGCCGATCCCCACCTACTACGGCGACGAGATCTGCTACGTGGACGGCATGAAGTACGCCAAGGACGTCGTGGCAGACACCATCCGCTACCGCCTCGGCCGCTCCGGGTTCGGCGCCGGCACGCTGGGCCACGTGGACGCCCCGTACGCGTTCAAGCCGTCGCCCTACAGTTCGCACGGCCGCATCCTCCAGATGATGGAGGGGCGCCCGCCGCAGCGGATCCTCGATGTCGGCTGCGGGCCGGGCTGGCTGGCCCAGGCGCTCACCCGCGCCGGTCACACCGTCACCGGCATCGACGTGGAGGAAGCCGATGGCGTGGCGTCGCGGATGCACCGCTTCGTCCGCGCCGACCTGTCCCGCGGCCTGCCCGACGTGGAGGATCAGTACGACGTGGTGCTGGCCGCCGACGTGGTGGAGCACCTCCCCGATCCGCAGGCGCTGCTGGCCTCGCTCTCCGCCCACGTCGCCCCGGGCGGCTCCGTGATCGCCAGCGTGCCGAACATCGGCCACTGGTACCCCCGCACCAGGGTGCTCGCCGGCCGGTTCGACTACGACCAGCGCGGCATCCTCGACCGCACCCACCTGCGCTTCTTCACCCGCCGGTCGTTCCTGCGGATGGCCGCAGCGGCCGGGCTCGAGCCCATCGCCAAGGCCCACACCGGCCTGCCGCTGGATGCCCTCCACCTGGCCGACAAGCCCGCCGTCGCCGGCACGGTCGGCCGGCTGGACCGTGCGCTCGTGAAGGTCTGGCCCACCCTGTTCGCCTACCAGTTCGTCGTCGAGTTCAGCCCCTGGCGTGGCGGCGCCCTGCGGGCCGACGCCCCCGGCTGATGTGGCGCGGACCGGCCGCGGCCGACCGCGCGGCGCGGGCCGCCCGATGGGTGACGCTCGCCGCGACGGCACTCTTCTGGCTGGTGGTCTGCCGCTGGCGGCCGTGGACCCTGTTCGACGTGGGCGGGTTCAGCGCCGACTTCTACGACCACCAGGCCCGCTCGTTCTGGTCGCTGCACTTCGACGTGCCGGCGTCGGTGGCCGGGATCGAAGGCTTCCTCATCGGCGGCAAGACCTACCTGTACTACGGGCCGTTCCTGGCGTTGGTGCGGATGCCGCTGGTGCTCACCGGAACCTGGTTCTACGGCCGGCTGGCCCGGGTGTCCATGCTGGCCGCGCTGGTGCTCGCGTGCACCGCGGCGTTCCACCTTCTCCGGCGGGTGCAGCGGGCGTGGGGTGACGCGGCGGCGGTCACACCATGGCGGGCCGCAGTGTTCGTCGGTGCCGTCGCCGCCTCGCCGGTGCTGGCGTTGGCCGGCTGGGTGAGCGTCTACCACGAGACCGAACTGTGGGCCTTCGCCCTGTTCCTGTGGACCGCCGTACGCCTGCTCGACCTGCTGCACGCTCCCTCGCCGCGCCACGTCCGCGCTGCCGGGCTGCTGGCCGTCGCCACTGTGCTCACCAGGGCCTCGGTGGGCATCGGCGCGTTGGTGGCCGTGGGCCTGGTGGCAGTGGTGCTGTGGCGACGCGATCACCGGCCAGACGCCAGGCGCGGCCTCAGCTGGGCGGTGGCCGGGCTACTGGCCAACTCCCTGGTCAACTACGCCAAGGTCGGCACCTGGCTGGACCTGCCGGCCGACCGCCAGGTGCTGACGCTGCAGTCCCCCGCCCGCGCCGCCTGGTTCGCCGGCAACGGCGGCAGCTTCTTCAGCCCGCGGTTCCTGCCCACCACCGTGGTGCAGTACCTGCGACCCGACGCGGTGCACTTCGAGCGCCTGGTGCCGTTCGTGAAGTTCGGGCCCAACGCCAGCGACCTGGGGAGCTACCCGCTGGAGGGCAACACCGCCTCGTCGTCGCTGACGGTCGCGGCAACAGCCCTCTGCCTCCTGGCAGTCATCGGCGCCGTGATGGTGGTGCGGCGACGAGCGTGGTGGCTGGCGTGGCCCTGGGCTGGGGCCGTGGTGGCTGCCGCGCCCACGCTGATGATCGGGTTCATCGCCAACCGCTACCTCGTCGATCTGCTCCCGGTGCTGGTCCTGCCGGCGGCGGTGGCGGCTGTCGCCTGGCGCCCCGCCAGGGCACGGCTGTGGAAGGGGCTGGCGCTCGCCAGCCTGGTGTGGGGCGCGTGGGCCAACGTGGCGTTCGCCGTGTGGACGTCCGAGCTGAAGAACCCGGGGTTCACCTCCTGGCGCTACCAGATCGACGACGCCGTGTTCGGCGGTGCCCCGCCCAACGTGGTGGACGTGGTGCCGGGCGGGCCGGTGCCGTCCCCCGGCACCGTCGGGATCGATGGTGCCTGCGACGGCCTGTACATCGTCGAAGACGACCACTGGGTGCCGCTGGAGTTGGCCTGGGGCGCCCGCCGCATCGCCTTCGTGATGCCGGCGTTGACCGCCGATCACTGGGAGCAGACGCTGATCACCACCGGAGACGGCGTGCTGACCGCGATCCGGGCCGACTCGACCGGGCTCACCTGGGACCCCACGGACGGCGAGTCCAGTGCAGCGCTCGTGCCTGCGGGTGCCCTCGTCGAGGTCGTTGCCGACCCGGTGGCCGGCGGGATGCACGTCGTGGCGGACGGCACGGAGGTCATGTTCCTGCTGGCGTCGCCCGACCTGTCCACCGCCACCCTCGGCGAGGGGATCGAGGACCGCACGCCGACCGATCGCGGCACGCCGATCTGCGACGCCATCGCCGCCCGCCGCTGAAGGTCAGGGTGCCGTGCGGTCGCTGAACGGGCGCACCAGCACGGCGATCCCCCCAGCGACGGCAACGACCCTGAACCCCTCCGGCGGGTCGGCGACGTCATCGCCGTAGGCCATCTGCATCCAGGTGTCGGCGTGACCGTCCAGGCGGCGGGCGTTGCCGAACTGGCGCACCAGACCCGGTTCGTCCACCACGAACTCCACTCCCCGCTCGCGCAGCGCGGCCAGCACCGTGGCCGCGGCGTTGTCCAGCAGCGGCACCGTCGAGGAGTCGAACCACACCAGACCCAGGCCGTCCACCTCGTCCAGCTGCGCCGTGAGGTCGCGCAACGCCGGCATCAGGTCGGCCCGGGTGTTCGGCCCGGCGGGCTGGGAGTAGGTGGGCAGGGTCAGCAGGCCGAGCGCCACGGCCAGCGCGACGGCGCTGCGGGTGGCCAACGGAGATCGGTGATGCGGAATCGCCCGCCAGACGGTGAACGCGCACGCTGCCACGGTGAACGCCGAGATCGGCCACAGCCAGCGCATCTGGTGCGGGCTGAGGCCCAACGCACCGAGCGGCATGATCACAACGGTGGCGATGCCGATCAGCTCCGCCCCCACCAGCACGGCCAACAGGGTGACCGCCGGCCGGTCGCCACGCCGCCATGCCAGGCGGATGCACAGCCCCACCGCCACGGCCACCAGCCCGAGCAGCCCGAGCGCCGGCACCACGCGGGTGACGGGCACCGACGAGAGCGTGCCGTCCGGCCCGTAGAACGTGATCGGGATGGCGTCGATGAACCGGCGGCGGGCCGACCATGGTGGCTGCCACCACACCGCACCGGCGATCCGCAGGCCGAGCGAGCCACCGACGCGCTGCCCGTCGCCGCCCCCGGCGGAAGCCAGCGCGAGCAGGTTGCCGTCGCCGAAGAACTGGTCCCACAGCGGCTGCGCCCAGAGCACGGCGAGCACGATCCACGACGCCGGCCGCACGGTGCGCCGCAACGTCGTGGCACCACCGTGGCCATCGCGGCGCCCCAGCGCCAGCCGCACGCCGAGCGCCACGAGGGGCAGCCCGACGACCAGCGTGGCGTAGCTCAGATGCACCTGCAGGCAGAACGACGCCACACCAAGCAGCACCGGCAGGCCACCGCGGGCACCCACGGCGGTGGCCCAGGCCGCCACCAGCATGGCGCAGCACGGGAGGATCAGGACGTGCGGGTTCCACGGGTCGAACAGCAACTCGCTGCCCATCGTGTAGGCCATCCAGGCGGTGGCGGCCAGGGCGGCCAGCGCTCCACCGCGGCCGCCGGCGCGGCGGGCCATCACCGCCACCAGCGTCACGGCGACGACATTGACCGCGGCGGTGCCCAGCGCGACACCTGCCCGGCCGCCGAACACCCGCACCGGGATGGCCAGCAGGTCGAACAGGATCGGCCCGGGGTGGTTGAGATCCCGGCCGGCGTCCACGCTGGCGGAGCTCCACGTGCCCAGCCAGGGATGGTGGGATGTGCCCACGTCGTGGGCGCGGATCTGGAAGAGCGTTGTCGCCGATCGGCAGCCAGTGGTGGGCGACCGCCCGCACCGCAGCGACGGCGATGGGGATGACCCGCTACCCACGCTGCCGTCACCCACGGATCGAGTTGCCAGCCGGACGCGCCGCCCTGTCGCCGCCGAGGCGCGGCCCCACCACCGGTCACCCGGCGGCATCGAAGCTCCCTGGTGTGGGGCGATGAACACGGCGCTCTCCTCGCCCAGGATCAGCATGCAGGCCACCTTCGGCTCCACGTCGGCGGGCAGCGCAGGGTCGATCGACAGGCCGAAAAAGGTTGGTGTCCACCAGGTCCACCAGGTCATCCAGGCCGGCGTCGCGCAGGCGCTCGAGGACCTCGCTGCGGAGCCGCCGGAACTCGTCCACCCTCCGGCGAGCGTGGCCCACGAAGGCCACCTCCACGGCGCCCTCCACCTGGCGCCAGCCGCACGTTCACGCCGGTGGCCAGCACGACCTCGGCGGTGGCAGCCGCGAGGGTCGATGGTGCGCTGTGGGGTCACCGGCACCCGGAAGGTGGGCGTGGCCCGGGCGTCGAACCGCGCCGCTCCAGTTCGCTGATCAGGCCGTAGCCCCGACCCGGTAGGCGTCGGCCCAGCGCACCACGTACCCGCCGTCCACCCTGGTGGCGGCGCTTTCCCGCCCGCAGTGTCTGCAGTGGGGCCCACCAGGTCGGTGAGCACCGAGCCAGATGGTCCTCCGGTGGGTCCACACGGGCAGCATCCACCACGAACACCAGCGATGCCTGCCAGCACAGCGCCCGCAACCGCCGTCATCGGCATCGCCGCCACCGCTGTTCCACCAGGATGACGGTCCACAGCGTGGCTGCCACCGCAACGAGGGCGATCATCCACGATCGGGGTGAGGTAGTGCAACAGACCTTGCCGAAGATCCGGGCGGTCGACAGCACGGCAACGCCTGTGGCCACACCGGCAACCAGGTCGAGGCGGAACGGCCGGCGGTCGGCCAGCCGCCACGACAGCGCCACCGCCGCCAGCCACCCCAGCACGACCACCAGGCCCACCGCCCACGAGCCGCCTTCAAGGTCGCCCAGCGCATCCAGCACGTACGACGGCTTGCCGATCATGGCCGTGGCGAGGTGGACCACGTCGAAATGGCGCAACACGGTCTCCACCCCGACGGCCAGGCTCCTGCGCGCCTCCGGCGGGTCGAGGAAGTGGCGCCGCAGCATGGTGATGTTGCCCGGGTCGTGGCGCCACTGGTCCACGAACACAGGCAGCCACAGGAGCGCTCCGACACCCACAGCGACCAGCGCGCTCGTCGCGCCAGCGGCACGGCCCTCCCCCGCCACCAGCGCCAGCCGATCACCCCGAACGACAGCGCGATCAGCGCCACCGCCAGCGACAGGTAGGGCACATGAGTCTGGGCGCAGAGCGTGCCCGCCGCTACCTGGGCGACGAGCATCCGGTGGTCGCCGTCGAGCACCGCCCAACCCGCCAGCAGGACCACGGCGAACGAGGCCAGCGGCAGGTACGGGTTCCACGGCTGGGTGAGGATGCTGGCGCCGAACCAGGCCAGTGCCACCGCCAGCATCGCCGCAACGCCCACCGCCAGGCGCCGGCCGCCCTGGCGGGCCGCGGCCCACAACGCCGTCCAGGTGGCGGCGACGTTGACGACAGCCGTGCCGGCCAGCAGGCCGTAGGCGGTGGACCCGAGCAACCGGTAGGTGGGCGTGAGCAGGTAGAAGCTCAGCGGACCGGGGTGGCTGCCCTGGTCCGGGAAGTGGCCGATGCGGCCGGGCAGCCCGATCAGCGGGGTGTGGGCACCACCGACGTCACGGACGCGGAACTCGGTCATGGCCAGGTCCAGCACCGGCGACCAGTGATGCCCGGCCAGCACGATCAGCGCCACCAGGAAGGGCGCGGCCAGCGTCGCACGCAGCACCCAGCGCAGCGTGCGGTCGCTCACGACGAGCGCCGGCCCCGCAGCGACTGCCAACGATCCGCCAGACCCCACCTGGTGACCAGCAGCATCGACTCGACGATGATCCGCCCGGACATCTTGCTGGTGCCCTTCTCCCGGTCGCGGAACATGATCGGCGTCTCCACGATGGTGGCGCCGGCGCGGGCCAGGCGGCGAGCCAACTCGGTGAGGAAGGCGTAGCCCTCGGCGGCAGTGCTGCCCGGGTCCACCGCCGCCAACTGCGACGCCCGGTACGCCCGGAAGCCCGAGGTGCAGTCGCGCACTCCGGTGCCGAGCAGGAACCCCGTGTAGCGGTTGCCCCACTTGGACAGCAGGCGGCGGCGCAGCGGCCAGTCCAGCGTTCCCCCGCCGGGCACGTAGCGGCTGCCGATCACCGCGTCGGCGCCCTCCGTCACCAGTTCCAGCATCCGCGGGATGACCGCCGGATCGTGGGAGAAGTCGCAGTCCATCGACACGATGACGTCGTAGCCGTCGTGGAAAGCCAGCCCGAACCCATGGCGGTAGGCAGCCCCGAGACCCGGCTTGCCCTGCCGGTGGACCACCCGCACGCCGCCGACCTCGGCCCCCACCGCTTCGGCGATCTCGCCGGTGCCGTCCGGGCTGAGATCGTCGACCACGATGACGTCGGTGGCAGGGACGGCGGACCGCAGCGCCCTCAGCATGGCGCCGATGTTCTCCCGCTCGTTGTAGGTGGGGAGCACCACGACGCTGCGCACGACGCCCGATGCTAGCCCTCGTCCGCGGCCGCGCACCGCTACGATGCCCATGGCCATGCAGCAGGTTCGCGCCCTTCCCATCGTCGGTGGCTTCGCCCACCGCCTGCTGGCCGAAGACCTTCCCGACCTTCCCACCGAACGGCGCACCGAGGTGGTCGGGTTCGTCGCCCGCCGGGTGGACGGCCTGCCCAGCTTCACCCGCTTCGGGGTGCTGCTCATCGGCATCGTGTTCCGCGGGCTGCTGGCGCTGCCGGGCGGGTGGCCTGCCGGCCGGGCCGTCCTGAAGCTGCCGCTGCCGCTGGTGGCCGAGTACCCCCGCCTGGTCCGTTCCCTCGCCTACGCCTACGTGTGGGAGACGTGGCCGGCCACCACACCCACCGGTGGTGCCGCGTGATCGCCCGCCCTGCCGACGCGGCGATGGACGCCGAGGTGCTGGTCATCGGCTCCGGCGCGGGTGGCGCCACCACCGCCGCCGTGCTGGCCGAGGCCGGCCGCGACGTGCTGGTGGCCGAGGAAGGCGACTGGGTGGAGCAGGGCGAGACCGTACCCTTCTCGCTGGACCAGATGGACCGCCAGTACCGCGCCGGCGGCGTCACCGTGGCCCTCGGCCTCCCCTCGGTGGCCTACACCGAAGGCCGCTGCGCCGGCGGTGGCACGGAGGTCAACAGCGGCCTGTACTGGCGCCCCCCGGGCGAACTGCTGGCCCGCTGGCGGGAGGACTTCCGCATCGCCGACTTCGATCCTGCCGAACTGCTCGGCATCGCCGACGAGGTGGAACGCGTGCTGCACGTGGGCACCGACCCGGCCGGCCCCACCGCACCCAGTGAGGCGATGCGCCGCGGCGCCGACGCGCTGGGCTGGCGCAACGGCGAGATCCCCCGCTGGATGCGCCACGACAGCAGCGGCCCCGGGCAGCGCCAGTCGATGACCCGCACCTACCTGCCGCAGGCTGCCGAGCACGGTGCACGAATCGTCACCGGCTGCCGCGTGGACCGCCTGGAGTTCCACGGCGACCGGGCCGTCGCCGCCCACACCACGCTGGCCGACGGGCGGCCCGGGCGGATCACGTTCCGCGACGTCTTCGTGTGCGGCGGCGCCATCCAGTCCCCCGCCCTCCTGCAGCGCAGCGGCGTGCGCGGCAACATCGGTCGCAGCCTGGCCGTGCACCCCACGGTGAAGCTGGCTGCCCGCTTCTCCGACCCACTCAACATCCCCGACGACGTGCCCGTCCACCAGGTGAAGGAGTTCGCCCCCCACCTGTCGTTCGGCGGGTCGGCCAGCAACCCGGGCCTGGTGGCGCTCAGCCTGCTGGACGAATGGGCCGGGTTCCGCGACGCCGTGGTGGACTGGCCGTGCATCAGCGTCTACTACGCCGCCATCACCAGCGAGGGCCGTGGCCGGGTGTTCTCGTTGCCTCGGCTGCGCGACCCGATCGTCACCTACCGGCTCACCGCCCGCGACCGCGCCCTGCTGCGCAGCGGCCTCGGCCGCCTGGCGTTGCTGATGCTGGAAGCCGGGGCGGACACCGTGTTCCCCTCGTTCCGCGGCGCGCCCGCCGTGCGCCGGCGCAAGGACGTCGCCACCATGGAGCACCTGTTCTCCGCCAACCGGGCCTCGGTGATGACCGTCCACCTGTGCAGCACGGTGCCCACCGGCGAGGACGCCACCCGCTGCGGGGCGGACTCGTTCGGCCGGGTGCACGGCACCGCCAACATCCACGTCAACGACGCGTCGCTGCTGCCCACGGCCCCGGGGGTCAACCCGCAGGCCACGGTGATGGCGTTCGCCATCCGCAACGCCCGGCGCTTCGCCGCAGGAGAATCCCATGGCTGAACCGGCCCACCGCTCGCTGCCCACCACCACCGTCGTCACCGGCGCCGCCGGCTGGCTGGGTCGGTCGCTCGTCGCCCGCCTCGCCGCCGACCCGGCGCGCACCCACCTGCGCCTGCTGGTGCACACAACCGCGGAGGCCCGCGCCGTGGAGGCCGAGTATGCCGGGCGCGGCGGCGTCGAGGTACTGGTGGGCGACATCGCCCGTGCCGACACCGCACTGCGCCTGCTGGACGGCGCCGGCCCGGACACCGACGTCATCCACACCGCCGGTGTCATCCACCCGCGGCGCGTCCGCCAGTTCTTCGAGATCAACACGGCCGGCACCCGCCATCTGGCCACCACCGCCACCGACCGCGGCGTCCGGCGGATGGTGCACGTCAGTTCCAACAGCCCGTTCGGCACCAACCCCGACCGGGCGGACACGTTCCGCAACGACGAGCCGTACCACCCGTACCTCGGCTACGGGCGCTCCAAGATGGAGGCCGAGCTGGCCGTGCAGGAGGCCGCCCGCAAGGGCCTGGACACCGTGATCGTCCGCCCGCCGTGGTTCTACGGACCCAACCAGCCCCCTCGGCAGACGACGTTCTTCACGATGGTCCGCAAGGGCAAGTTCCCGGTGATCGGCAAGGGCGACCAGCGCCGCTCGATGGTGTTCGTGGAGAACCTGGTGGATGGCATCCTCGCCGCCGAACTGGTGGACGGAGCCCGCGGCAAGGGGTACTGGATCGCCGACGCCGAGCCCTACACCGTCACCGACATCGTCCAGACCGTGGGCGCCGCGCTGCGCGACGAAGGGCTGGATGTGAAACCGCCCAGCACCACCCTGCCCACGCTGGCGGCCCGGGTGGCCGAGACCGCCGACCGCCTGCTGCAGGGTGTGGGCCTGTACCAGCAGCAGTTGCACGTGCTCGGCGAGATGGGCCACACCATCGCCTGCGACATCTCCGTCGCCCGGGCGGAACTCGGCTACCAGCCGAAGGTCGCGCTGTACGACGGCATGCGCGCCAGCATCCGCTGGTGCCTGGCGCAGGGCCTGGAGCTGTGACCACCGCGCTGGTCACCGGCGGCAGTGGCTACTTCGGCTCGCTGCTGGTCCGCCACCTCGTGGACGCCGGCGCTCAGGTTCGCGTGCTCGACCTGCTGGACGCCGACGATCGGCCGGCCGGCGTGGACTTCGTGCAGGGCGACATCCGCGAACCCGGCACGGTCGCCGCGGCGGTGGACGGGGTGGACGTCGTGTACCACAACGTCGCCCAGGTGCCCCTAGCCAAGGACCTCCACCTGCTGCGCACCGTCAACGTGGACGGCACGGTGGTGCTGCTCGAGGCCTGCCGCCGGGCCGCTGTGGGCAAGGTGGTGCACACGTCGTCGTCCGCCGTGTTCGGCGTGCCGGCCGCCAACCCGGTGCTGCCCACCACCGTCCCCTCACCTGCCGAGGCCTACGGCCACGCCAAGTTGGCCGCCGAATGGGCCTGCCTGGACGCCGTACGCAACGGGCTGGACGTCACCATCGTGCGCCCGCGCACCATCCTCGGCCACGGCCGCCTGGGCATCTTCGGCATCCTGTTCGAGTGGGTGGCCGACGGGGCCGACGTCTTCGTGCTCGGCAGCGGCGACAACCGCTACCAGTTCGTCCACGCCGACGACCTGGCCCGCGCGTGCATCCTCGCCGGTGGCGTGGACGGCCCCGCCGTGTTCAACGTGGGCACCAACCGCTTCGGCACCATGCGCGAGACGCTGACGGCACTGTGCGAGCACGCCGGCACTGGCTCGTGGGTGCGCTCGCTGCCGGCCACGCCCGCCGCGTGGGCGATGAAGGCCGCCGCCGGCCTGCACCTGGCCCCGTTCGCCCCGTACCACTGGCTGATGTACTCCAAGTCGCTGTGGTTCGACACCCACCACGTGGAAGACGCGCTCGGCTGGCAGGCCACCCGCTCCAACGCCGAGATGATGGTGGACAGCTACGAGTGGTTCCTGGCCAACCGGGCGGCAGCGTCGGCCGCAGCCGACGGCACCGACCGCAGCCATCACCGCTCCACCGCCCGTCAGGGTGCGCTGGTCGGGGTGAAGGCGCTGACCAAGGTGCTCCGCCGCTTCGACCGCTGAGCGGCACCGCCGTCCGGCGCGCCGGTGTCAGACCGGTGGTGGAAGGACGGGGTGCTCCGCGGGTACAGGCCGGCCACGAACGCCCAGGTCTCCTCGCCCTCGCGGGGATGCGGGAGAACTCTGCGGCCACCTCGAGCACGCGCTCCCAGAACGCCTCGGCGTGCTCGCGCGGGACCCGAGCGTGCCGGTGGACCGCCCTCAGGTCGTCAGCCGCGTGGGCGGGTGCAGACTCCGCGGCGGCATCCGCGAGGTAGTTGCCGATCAACGTCAGTTGCTCTGCGCTGATCCGACCCACCTGGTAGGTCCGCGCCGTGCGGCCGTACCAACGCTCGTCGATGGCCCGCACCTTGCGGGTTCGCACCACCTGCAGCAGGCCGGCCTGCAGCAGGACCTTCACGTGGTGGGCCACCGTGCTCTTCGGGCGCTTCACGGCAGCCGCCAGTTCCGCCACGGTGGCCGCCCGCTCCATCAGCAGGTCGAGGACCGTGCTGCGCAACGGGTGGAAGCCGGCGCGAATCTCCTCGGTCGTGGTGATGACCTGGAGGTCGGCCAGTTGGTAGTCGGGAGTGTCCTGGGGTTCGTCCACGAGCAATGATCCAGTTCGATGGATTGATCGGCTATGGTGATCCGATCGCACGGAGCGTACCGCACGACGGGCTCCGCCACCGACTGCAGGAGGACGCAAGATGGACATCGTGCTCGTACCGGGACTGTGGCTCGACGGGACGAGCTGGGACGCCGTGACGCCCCGGTTGGAGGCCGAGGGGCACCGCGTCCGTTCCATCACGCTCCCCGGGATGGACGGCACCGCCCCGCTCGGCGCCGTCCGCCTGGCCGACCACGTGGACGCGGTCACCACCGCCATCGACTGGTGCGCCGACCCCGTGCTGCTGGTCGGCCATTCCGCCGGCGCCGGCGTCGCCTGGGCCGCCGCCGACGCCCGCCCGGACTGGGTTGCACGCCTCATCCTCATCGGTGGCTTCCCGACACCCGATGGCGAGCCCCTGGTCGAGGGCCTCCCGGTCGTCGACGGGGCGGTCCCGTTCCCCGGCCTGGACGCGTTCGACGACCGCGAGGTGGCCGACCTCGACGCTGACGCGAGGGCGTCGATCGCCAGTCGAGCGCTCCCCGCCCCCGCCTGCGCGGTGGAGGACCCGCAGCGGTTGCAGGACGAG
>JAWKHX010000007.1:0-343959 GCA_041394605.1 Ilumatobacteraceae bacterium | reverse complement strand
CGACGCCGGTTCGCTGGTGCGGGTGCGGGTCGAACTGGGCTGCGATGCGATCGTCACTCGGACGCGCCGCTTCGAACTGTTGTGGTTCGGCGAGCTGTCGCACCTCGCCTTCGTCAGCGCACGTGTCGCCCGCGACGGCCTGCCGATCGGCTACATGTACCGCGAGCCGACCGACCGCGAGAACCACAGTGGATGGTGTTTGCTCGCTGGGAACGAGACGGACGAGTACCTCGACGATGCTCAGAATGTCGTGTTGATGCCCCTTCGCGATGTGATCGCCAGCGCACCGGACATCGAGAAGCTTCTCAGTGTCCTCGCCCCCGTAGCCTTCCGGCGCGGAGACGGTGGCGACTTCGTTGTCTGCCCGATGCCCGAACCACGCGCGTAGTCGTCACCCGGGAGGGGTCGGCGGCGGCACGTCGCAGGTGCTCTGCTGGCGCAGGGTCAGCATGGTGCCGGGCAGGCCGAGGTCCAACGTGGCGGTCACGTCGGAGCCTCGTTGTCGCCAGGTGCGGAGGTCGGCAGGCAGGCGTTCGACGAGCGCCCGGCCGGCCGCGTCGATGAACCCGCGCCAGATCGTGCAGGAACCCTCGTCGTCGTCGGCTCGGCGGCGGGGCACGTCGGGGCGCTCGACGGGCAGCGCGGCGATGGCGTCGCAGTACCACTCCAGGTTCGCCGGTTCGAGCCACACGCCGAAGGCGTTGCTGCGGTCGGCTTGCCAATAGGGGTCGGTCCACCACTGGGCCTCCAACGGGATCGCGGTGACGACCAGCGTGCCGGGCTCCCACCGTACGGTGGCGACGAGCGCGGTCTCGAAGCCGTCGTCCTTCAGGTAGCGCAGCCTCACCATCAGATCGGCCTCGGGGAGGGCCATCGCAGTGTCCACGTCCGGCGCCGCCGGCGACGCCGTGAGCCGAAGCTCCATGCCGACCACGCCGAGCTCGGGGTCGGGCTCGACCAGCGCCACCAACCTCGGGTTGAGCGCGACGACGTACTTCTCCTCGTCGTCGTCGAACCCGATCGTCACCGATCGGCCCGACGGCAGCCGATGCATTGCGCCGGCGCGGAGCCACGGGGGCGCTGTGCGATCGGCCGGCTGGTCCACCCCCGGAGCGTACGTTGGCCACTGGCCTACGATCCGCCCATGCCGAAGCTGACCGACGACGAACTGCAGGACTTCCTCGACGAGCGGGGGCACCTGGCCCGGATCGGCACGGTGGATGCGGACGGGTTCCCGCGCGTGCTGCCGTTGTGGTTCGTGGTGGAGGACGGGGCGCTGCTCTTCACGCCGCGCTCGCCGGCGACCATCTGGCACAACCTGGTCCGCGACCCGAAGGTCGGGATCTCGATCGACGAGGAGGCGGCGCCGTGGCGCAAGGTGACGGTGCAAGGTGTCGTGGAGGTGCGCCACCAGCCGGGTGACGACGACGCCTGGCGCGATGTGTACCGCCGCATCGCCAAGCGCTACGTGGCCGACGCGTCGGCGGACGCGTACGTGGACGGCACGGACGACCAGCCGCGGGCCCTGTGCGCGGTGCGACTGGACGCGCCGACCACCCGCATCTCCACCTGGCGGATGCCGGTGCAGGGTGAGGACCCTCGTGGCATCTGGGCCCGCCGCTACTACCTGCCCGGCACCAAGTGGCGGCCGTGACGCGGCACGGCCGGGGTGCCCCCGCAGGGCACCCCGGCCGCGATCGCAGTGGGATCAGGGAATCGCGACGAGCGGGACACCGTTGACGATGTCCGTCACGGTCGCGTTGACCGACGCGTAGGGGTTCGTGGACGAGCCTCCACCGGCCAGGAACCAAGCGTCCGTGAGAAGTTCACCGTCGTACGCACCGCCGGAGACGGTCACCATGCCGACGTCGAACACCCAGTCCGGGTTCGCCGCGGCCAGGGCCTCGACGTCGGCGGTGGTGGGTGCACCGCCGGGGAAGCTCAGACCGATGAACGTGTAGTTCAGCGGCGGCACATAGCCAGCCGTCAAGGCCGAGATCACCGAGGGGCCCTCGCCGGCAGAGCCGACGACCACGATGACGGTGGAGCCGGTGCCGAACGTCGTCACATTGAACCCGGCGTAGGTGCTGGTGCCGCCGGACGAGGTGCCGCTGCATGCCGGGTCGACGGCCGTGATCGAGTAGCTGTCGGGGACGACGCTGATGTCCATCAGGGTCGACTCGTGGGCCATCAGGCCGTTGGCCACCAGCGTGGCCTCGTCGGTGTACTCGCCGAACTGGGCCATGTTGGCCTCTTCGGCGGTTTCGAGGGTCTTCTGCTCGGCGGCGCAGGCGGATTCCTGGCCCTTGTTGGTGATGCCGCGGACGGCGAACACGGTGATGGTGGCGAGGATGCCGAGGATGACGATGACGATCAGCAGTTCCACCAGGGTGAAGCCACGGTCGTCCCGCCGGTTGGGATGTGCATGCATTGGGTGACCCGCCTTTCGGGGTTGGTGTGGGTCGAAGGACAACGCCCGCGTGCACGGAGCGCAGGGCGAAGATCGGCGTGACCTGCGCCACCCCGAGTGCGGCGCTCCGATCTTGAGAGGTTCTTGCGGTTCCACACCGCCTTCAGGACGCGGCACGGCCGGGGCACCCCCCGCAGGGCGCCCCGGCCGCGATCTGTTCGGCTGCCTCAGGGCAGCGGCGTGAGGGTGTACCCGAAGGCGCTCGTCAACACGGTGGTGATGAGCGCAGACGAGGCGTTGGCGTAGACGGCGTTGCCGGAACCCACCTGGGCGGTGAACAGGTCGAGCGCGTGCTGGCCAGTGTCCGAGGTGTGGTGGTTGCCCACGTTCATCCAGATCACCTGGTCGCTGCCGACGGCAACGAGCGCGTTGATGTCCGTCGTCGTGGTCTGCGCGGCCGGTGAGGTGTCGACGATCACCATCCGCACGCCGTCGATCGGCTCGAAGGTGGCGACGAAGTTCGTCCACTGGCTGGCGGCTTCGGTGAGGCCGGTGCCGTATCCGACCAACAGGATCGTGGTGGAGCCCGAGCCGTAGAAGGCGGCGTCGAAGCCACCGAACGTCCCGAACGTCACCGACGGCGCCGGCGGCGCGGTGGTCGGCGGTGCGGCCGTGGTGTCGGGTGCGGACGTGACGGGGCTGCTGGACGCCGGTGCCGTGATCGCGGTGCCGCTCTCGCACTTCGGCGTGGTGTAGGCGAGCGAGTAGTCGTCGCTGGCCAGGGTGATGTCGACCATCTCCGACTGGCCGCGCAGCAGACCGGCCGACACCAGGCCGGCCTCGTCCGCGTACGCGCCGAACTGGGCCATGTGGGCTTCTTCGGCGCGTTGCACGGTGTTCCATTCCGAGGCGCAGGCGGACTGCTGACCTCGGTCGCTGATGCCCCGGACGGCGAACACGGTGATGGTCGCCAAGACCCCGAGCACCACGATGACGACGAGGAGTTCCACGAGCGTGAACCCGCGGTCCTTCCTCTGAGAAGCGAGATCCATGGCTCGCCCCTTTCGTGAACGGTGGCTGGTCAACGCCTGCGTTCACCGGCGCACTTTTGGCATCGTCATGCCCCCACGCTCGTTGAGCCGACCACCCGGTTCTTGAGGGTTCCTTGACGCTGTGTCTCGATCGCGTGTCGAACGTCGCGGGCAGGTGTCGATACGGACGGCCCTCCGCCACCCCTGGCTAGGGTCGAAGGCCGCTGCTGCGCCGACCCGGGCGTGGTGGGAAAGCAGAGAAGCAATCGACCGTTGACCCCCAAGATCGAACTCCGACACGTCTACAAGATCTTCGGCGACCAACCCCGCGGCCGAGCCCTCCAACTGGCCAAGGCCGGGGTGCCGAAGGACGAAGTGCAGGCCCTCACCCAGCATGTGGTGGGGCTCAGCGACGTGACCTTCGGGGTCGAGGACGGCGAGATCTTCGTCGTCATGGGATTGTCTGGTTCGGGCAAGTCCACCGCCATCCGCACCGTGAACCGGCTGCATTCCGTCACGGACGGTGAGGTTCTGGTGGATGGCACCGACGTTCAGTCACTTCGCGGCCGGGCATTGCAGGCGTTCCGTCGCCAGAAGATGGGCATGGTCTTCCAGCATTTCGCCCTCTTCCCCCACCGCAACGTCATCGCCAATGTGGGCTACGGGCTGAAGGTGCAGGGTGTGGGCCGCTGGGAACGCGAGCAGGCGGCCCTGTCGGCGCTGTCGCTGGTGGGGCTGGACCGCTATGCGGGCAGCATGCCCGCCCAACTCTCCGGCGGCATGCAGCAACGCGTCGGCCTGGCCCGGGCGCTGGCCAGCGACCCCGACATCCTGCTGATGGACGAAGCGTTCAGCGCGCTGGACCCGCTGATCCGCCGGCAGATGCAGGACGAGATGCTCGCCATCCAGGCCCGGCTGCACAAGACGATCCTGTTCATCACCCACGACCTCAACGAGGCGCTGCGGATCGGCGACCGGGTGTGCATCATGAAGGACGGCGCCGTCGTGCAGATCGGCACCCCGCAGCAGATCCTCACCCAGCCGGGCGACGCCTACGTCGCCGAGTTCGTGCAGGACGTGGACCAGGGCCGGGTCATCACCGTCGCCGACGTGATGACCGAACCCCGCCCGGTCACGCCGGGTGCCACGTTGGGTCAGGCCATGCGGGCGCTCGGCGAGCGGGCCGGTGCCTTCGTGCTGGACGGCGACGGTGTGCCCACCGCGGTGCTCACCGCCGCCGACGGCATCCGCGTCGCCGGCCTCGGCGGCGACGATCTGGCGGCCGCCCTGCGCTCGGACTTCGACCGCTGCGGCCCGAACCAGACGCTGAACGAGGTCTACGCCGCCGCCGGCCGGGGCCTGCCGATCGCCGTGGTGGACGCCGCCGGCCGCCTGGTGGGCAACCTCGATCCGCGGGAGATCATGGCCGAACTCGGCAGGGTGGAAACCCTGATCGACGCGTTCGAGCGGCCGGAGGTGGCGTCATGACCGGCGCATTGATCGGCGCCGACAATGGTGTGCTCGACCGCTTCACCATCCCGTTCGGCACCTGGATCGAACAGATCGTCAACTGGGTGACGCTGCGCCTCGGCTGGCTGCTGGACGGCATCAAGTGGCCGTTCGACTTCCTGCTGCGCCACATCGTCGACGACTTCCTCGTGCAACTGCCGTGGTGGGTGCTGGTGCTCATCCTCTTCGCCGTCGCCTGGGGCGTGCGCAACCTCACGGTGGCCGTGGGCACTGCGGCCGGCCTCGTCGTGTGCGGCCTGCTCGGGCCGGAGTACTGGACGCAGACCGCCAAGACCATCGGGTTCATCCTGGTGGCCGTCGCCGTGTGCGTGATCATCGGCATCCCGGTGGGCATCCTGTCCGGCCGGTTCGACTCGGTGTGGTCCGTGGTGCGCCCAACCCTCGACGCGATGCAGGTCATCCACGCGTTCGTCTACCTGCTGCCATTCATCTACTTCTGGGGCGTCGGCCGCATCGGGGCCACCATGGCCACGATGGTGTTCGCCCTGCCACCATTGATCCGGCTCACCAACCTCGGCATCCGCCAGGTGCCCGAGGACGTGGTGGAGGCGGCGCGCGCCTACGGCGCGCCCGAAGGCCGGGTGCTGCTGGACGTGCAGTTGCCGCTGGCCCGCCCGGCGATCATGACCGGTATCAACCAGACCCTGCTGCTGGCGTTCTCCATGCTGGGCGTCGCCGCCATCATGGGCGCCGGCGGCCTGGGCCAGTTGCTGTTCCGGGCGCTCGGCCAGCAGGACGTGTCGTTGGCCGCATCCAGCGGTCTGGCGTTCTTCATTCTGGCGGTCGTGCTGGACCGCATCGCCCAGCCGGCCACCGGTGCCTCCACCGGCCTGTTCTCCCGCACGCTGGCTGCCTGGCGGGCGCGCAAGGTGCCGGAACTGCTGCTGGAGCACCCCGACTTCAATCCGGGTCTCACCGCCGCCGAGGGCAACGCGGCGCAGGGCGTGGCGCACGGCGTCCACCCTCGCGAGCGCGTCGCGATCGCCATCACTGCCGTGGGGGCGGCGGTGATGGCCGTCGCGGTGGTCCTGCCCTGGGCGTCCGGCGCGGCGCTGGTCACCAGCTACTCGCGCCGCGCCGACGAGTCGCTGCCCGGGCAGACGTTCAACGGCCTGGCCGCGCAGGGCGGGTCGTGGTTCGGCATCGTGCTGCTGGCGCTGGCAATCGCTGCGATGGTGGGCTGTGCCGCCGTGCTGGCCCGCCCGGGGCGCGCTCCTCGCTGGCTGGCCCCCGATGGCGCAGTCCTGCTGGCCATGGCCGGCCTGGTGGTCGCGCTCGCCGCCGTGCTGCTGCAGCCCACCGATGCGGCCGCCGGCTTCGAACGCGGCGCCGGCCCATGGGTGGCACTCACCGGCGGCCTGGTGGCGCTGGCGGGCGGTGTGCTCTGGCTGCGGGTTGCGCCCGCCGCGCCTCGCCGGCCCCTGCGCCGCCGGGTCGGTGGGGGCTCGCTGGTGCTCGGGGCGCTGGCGGTGGTGCTGGCCGTGGCGTCGGTGTTCTCCACCTGGTCCATCGACCAGCGACAGGATGCCGTCATCACGCCCGAGCTGCAGGCCCAGATCGACGAGGTGATGGAACAGGCCGCGGCCGGCGAGATCGAACCTGCGGTCGCCGCCACCCAGGTGGCAGTCATCCGGGCCAGCGCCAAGGCAAACTCGGCCGACCTCATCGATGGGGCGTCGTCGCGCGGCGCCGGCCTCGGGCTGGTGACGCTGGCCGTCAGCGTGGTGGCGGCCGCAGGCGCTGCGACCACGTCGGGCATCTTCGGCTTCGGCGACCGCCGCCGCTGGGTGGGCGGTGTGGTCGCCATGGGCGCCGGGCTCGGCGCCATCGGCCTGGCCATCGGCTGGGCCGGCTCGCTGGCGCGGGCCACCGATTTCAAGTTCTCCAGTGGCGTCGGGGTGTTGTTCGCCGGACTGGCCGGTTTGTCGGCCGTGTTCGCCGGACGGCTCGTCGTCGCTGGGTTCGAGCGGACCCTGGTCTACGCAGGTTCCGCTCAGGTGCATGCCACCGACAGGAAGGAAACAACCCCATGACCAGATCACGCACCGCGATCACCGCGTCGCTGCTGGCCGTCGGGCTGCTCGTGACCGCATGCGGTGACGACGACAGTTCGTCCGCCACCACGGCACCGCCCGCTGCGGAGAGCACCGCTGCCTCCGGCGGCAACGACATGCCCGGCGCCGGCGTCACCATCACCGAGATGAAGGCCGACTGGACCACCGAAGATCCCAACGCCTATGTCGCCAAGGCCCTCCTCGAGGAACTCGGCTACACCGTCACGGACCCGAAGGAACTGGAGCTCGGGCCGAGCAACGCCTACATCGCCATGGCCCAGGGTGACGGCGACTTCTGGGTCAACAGCTGGTACCCCGGCCACCGCAGCTGGCTGGAGAACGGCCTGCCCGACGGCTCCAAGGTGGGCGACCACCTCAGCGTGGTGGGCGAGATGATGATGGCCGGCGGCCTGCAGGGCTACCTGATGACCAAGTCGTTCGCCGACGAGTACGGGATCACCTCGCTCGACGACCTGAACGACAACCCGGACGCCCTCGCCGCGTTCGACGCCGCCGACCCGGAGCCGGGGAATGGCAAGGCCGACATCTACGGCTGCCAGGAGAGCTACACCTGCGACGACATCATCCAGTCGCAGATCGCGTTCTCCGGCTGGGACAACATTCAGCAGGTCATCGCCGGCTACGACGCGATGTTCGCCGAGGCCGAGGCCAGGGCCAACGCTGGTGAGCCGATGGTGATCTACACGTGGACGCCCAGCGCCTACATCACCAAGCTGCGCCCCGGCGACAACGTCGTCTGGCTCACGGTGGACGACGTGATCGACGACTCCAACCCCCTCGGTGTCGAGGGTGGCGAGGAGCACGATCAGCGGCCCGGCACGGCCACCATCGGCTCCGACCAGTGCCCCGGCTCGGTGGACGGTGTCTGCCAGCTCGGGTGGGTCGCCGCCGACATCCAGGTGACCGCGAACACCGAGTGGCTGAACGCCAACCCCGCCGCCAAGGCACTGCTGGAGCAGTTCGCCATGTCCGTGCTGGACGTCTCCCTGATGAACGTGGAGATGGACAACGGCGCCGATCCGGCCGAACTGGCCGCCCAGTGGATCGCGGACAACCGTGATCTGGTGGACGGCTGGCTGGCCGCGGCTCGAGCCGCAGCCTGATGAAGGGACGGCCGGCCGGGGATGTCCTGGCCGGCCGCTCCGCCCTACCATGCCCGTCATGACCGAGCGGCGGGAGAACTATCGCAACGTGCGAGGGCTGGGGGTGGACCCCGCCAAGCGCGACCTGCTCTACGCCGCCCAGACGGAGTGCGTGGTCAACTGGACCACCCGCGACGGCTGGCCCGTCGGCGTGATGCACCGCTTCGTCTGGCACGACGAGCGTTTCTGGATCACCTGCGCCGTGGAACGCAAGCGGGTGGCAGCACTTCGCGCCCGGCCACAGAGCAGCGTGGTGGTGTCCAGCGAGGGCACCTGGCTGGGCGGCGACGTCACCACCACTGCCAAGACACTGGCCACCATCCATGACGACCGGGAGACGAAGGACTGGTTCTACCCCCGCCTCGCCGAGCGCCAGCGGCAGGGCGACGCCGAGATCGCCGAGTTCCTGCGGCGCATCGACACGCCTGGCCGGGTGGTCATCGAGCTGAACCCCGTGAGCTGGATCACCTACGACGGCAACCGCCTGGAGGCCTCGCTGCGCGGGGTGGAGTACGACCCGGCGATGGCCAAGCCCACGCGCAACCCGGCCCGCCCACCGGACGGGTGGGTCACCCGCTGGTGGACGGACGCCGGGTTCGGCGACTGAGATCAGGTCACAACACCGCCCGGCGACGGCTGGCGGTGAGGGCCGCGCCGCCCAGCGCCGTCAGCGCACCGGCCAGCACCACCAGTGCGCCAGAGGTGCTGCCGGTGTGCGGCAGTTCGCCTTCGCCTTCGCCGGCGCCGTCGCCCGGCTGGCCGGGGTCGTCGTCCGGACGTTGCCCACCGTTGTCGGCAAGGGGCAGCTCGCCGCAGCCGGGGGTGGTGAAGCGGCTGGCGTCCAGCAGCTGGCCACCGGCGAGCAGGTGTACTTCGTAGCACTCGTCTGCCGGGAAGAGGATCCAGTCGTGCAGCCCGTTGATCTCGGTCTCGTCCTCGATCACCTTGATGTCGTAGCCGCCGCTGAACTCCAACACACTGCCGGGATCGTCGAAGGCTGCGGTGGAGGTGGGCAGGCGATACAGGTGCAGGTCGATCTCGATGTCGCAGGTGTTCACCATGTCGACGTAGGCGATCTTGGCGTGCACCATGGTGCCGTCCACCACGGTCTGGTAGTCGAGGATGTCCGGGTTCCACGGCGTGCACTCAGGCGCGTCGCTGATCTCCACACCGGGGCCGGGGGCCGGCGGTGTCTCGGCGAATGCCGGCGAGGCGCTGGCCAGCGCGGCGAGGCTCAGGCCGATGCCGGCGGCGAAGCGGGCGGCGGTGCGGGCGGTGCGGGTGGTGCGGGTGTTGCGGTTCATCGGAGGTACTTCCTTCGGGTCGTGCCGGCGGCGCCGGCGGTGTGCCCGACGAGAGCCGCGTGCCGCGCACTCCTCGCAGAAAGTTGGCCAGATTCTTCGCGCCGCCGAAGCGTCGGCGGTCAGACCGCCAGGCGGATGGCCACCTCGGCGACGGAGCCTTCCTCCAGGCCCTCCCGCTTGCGGACCTCGGCCTTCAGCGGCAGCACATAGCTCTCCGAGGACTTTGTCGGGGAACAACGACGTGCTCCATGCCGACGTGCCGATGGTGACGGTGACCTTCACCGACCCGAAGCCGCCGGTGCGGCCGTGCATGATCTCCTCGATCTCGTCGGCGATGTCGAAGGGCACGGTGACGAAGTGCCAGGCGGCATTGGGCTTCCACCGCCACAGCGGCGCGGTGAACCGGTACTCGTGCATCACTTCCTCAGCAGGACGTCCAGGCGGCGGGCGGCCAGTGCCAGCGCAGCCACCGACAGGCCGGCGAGCACTGCCACATGACCGATGACGCCGGCGGTCCACACCCCGCTGTTGGCGGCGCGAACCAGCGCGACGCCGTGGTACAGCGGTGAGAGCTGCACAACCCACGCCCAGCTGCCGTAGCTGGACGCGGGGAAGAACGTGGCGGAGAACAGGAACAGCGGCATGGTGGCCGTGTTGACGATGTCCATGTCCTGCCAGCCACGCATGAACGTCGTGCCGGCGAAGCCGATGGCGGCGAACGTCAGGCCGATCAGCGCGCAGGCGGGCAGCGCCAGCAGCACCCACGGCGAGCCGACCAGGCCCATCGCCCACATGACTGCCAGGAAGCTGAGTGCGTACAACTGGCCGCGCAGCAGGGCCCAGCCGATCTCGCCCATCGCCACGTCGGCAGGCCCCATCGGCGTCGCCAGTGCGGCGTCGTACAGGCGGAAGTACTTCAGCCGGCCGAGCACGTTGCCGGTGCTGTCGTAGATGGCGCCATTCATGGCCGACGACGCCATCAGCGCCGGCGCCACGAAGCGGTCGTACGGCACCTGCACCCCGCCGACGGACACCTTGCCCACCAGGTCGCCCAGGCCGGCGCGCATGGACAACAGGTAGAAGAGCGGCTCGAAGAACCCGCTGACGATGATCAGCCACTGGCGGCGGTAGGCCACCACGTGGCGCTCGATCATCCGCTGCGGGCGGCGCACGGCGAACACCGGCGGCATGATCCGCAGCAGCAGGCCGTTGCTGCTCACGTGGACAACCGCTTCCGCATCCGGACGGCGGCCACCGCGGTGCCGCCGGCGATCCACAACGCCACGTACCCGAGGTGCAGCGCGGACTCGCCCCACTGCACCGTGCCGGTGGTGCACTGCCGGGCGACGATCACGCCGTGCCACAGGGGCGCCGCCCGGGCCACCCAGGCGACTGCCGCCGGCAGTTGCGACAGCGGGTAGAACGCGCCGCCGAAGAGGAACAGGGGGATCACCACGAAGCGCTGGATGGCGGCGAATGCCCCGTCCATCTCGGCGTTGATGGAGAACGCCATGATCGGCATGGCGAACGCCAGGCCCACCAGCACCGCGATCAGCACGGAGGGGATGAGCCCCCACGAACGGGTATCGGGGAACAGCGCCAGCGCGGCGGCGACGGACGCCGACGCCAGCCCGGTGCGCACCGCCATCCACACCCCGTGCCCCAGCACGATGTCGCGCGGGGTGAGCGCGGTCGCAGCGATCGCGTGATACCCGCGGCTCCACTTCAGGCCGCCCATCACCGGCCACATGCTCTCGCCCGCGCCGAGCGCCATCGCGGTGGTGACCAGCAGGCCGGGCGCCACGAACGCCACGTAGCTGGCACCACCGAGCACCTGCGACGAGCCGGTGTTGCGGTCCACCAGGGCGCCGACGCCCACGCCCAGCCCGAGCATGTAGAGCATCGGCTGCACCAGGCCGCTGAGCACGTTGGCCTTCCAGAACCGCTTGTACGCGACGAGGTGCCAGGTGAGGACGCGGAGCGGGCCGGGCGTGGCGATGCGATGGCTGCTCATCAGTCCACCAGCGTCCGTCCGGTGAGGTGGAGGAACACGTCCTCCAGGCTGGAGCGGCGCACCAGGGCGCTCTCCGGCTGCAGGCCGCGGGCGTGCGCGGCAGCCAGCGCTTCCTCGCCGTCGTGGGCGTAGACGAGGATGCGGTCGGGCAGCACCTCGTGGCGTTCGCCCAGCCCTTCCACCTGCGGGCCGTGCTCCTCGTTGCGGCCGGCGGGGAAGCGCAGTTCCAGCACCTCGCGGGTGGAGTGCTGCTCGATCAGCGAACGCGGTGACCCCTCGGCCACGATGCGTCCCTGGTCCATCACCACCAGCCGGTCGCACAACTGCTCGGCCTCGTCCATGTAGTGGGTGGTGAGCACGAGGGTCACGCCGTCCTGCTTCAGCCGGTACAGGCGGTCCCACAGCACATGGCGGGCCTGAGGGTCCAGCCCCGTGGTGGGCTCGTCGAGCAGCAGCAGTTCGGGGTTGTTGATCAACGAGCGGGCGATGGACAGGCGCCGCTTCATGCCCCCGCTGAGGTTGTCCACCACGCTGGTGGCCCGCTCGCTGAGTTGGGCGAACGCCAGCAGTTCCTTCGTGCGTCGCCGGCACTCGGCCCGCGGGATGTCGAAGAACCGGCCGTAGATGTGCAGGTTCTCCTCCACCGTGAGTTCGGTGTCCAACGTGTCCATCTGAGGGACCACGCCGATGCGGCCGCGGATGCGTGGCCCGTCGGTGGCAGGGTCCATCCCGAACAGGCGCAACTCGCCGGAGGTGACCGGCGAGACACAGCCGATCATCCGCATGGTGCTGCTCTTGCCGGCGCCGTTGGGCCCGAGGAACCCGAAGGCCTCGCCACGGCGAACCTCCACATCGATTCCCGCGACGGCGGTGAACTCACCGAACTTCTTGACCAGGTTGCGGGCGGTGATCAGTGCCTCGGACATGCCCGGTCGACTGTACCCGGACGCGACGGTGCCCCGCCCGAGGGCGGGGCACCTGCGGAGTTGGAAGTTCCGACGCTCAGCCGGCGGGCGGCGGGGGCGGCGGGGGCGGGGTCATGCCCGGGGGCGGCGGCGGGGGCGGCGGGGTGGAGCCGCCACCGTTGCCACCGAACTGGCCCTTGATCTTGTTCATGTCGGTGAGGTCGCTCATGGAGCCACCCGACGCCGTGAAGTTCATGAAGGCGCCAGCAGCAGCGGCCGCAGCGCCGATGAACGACAGGTACATGCCGATGGCCCGGTCGAGATCGATGGAGAAGCCGTAGGCGCTCTCCGAGCCGCCGCCGAGGATGAGGCGCAGCAACATCAGCAGGGCGCCGAGGCCGGCCGCCGCCAGGAGGATCAGCGGCCAGGGCAGGCCATCACGCTTCATCATGCCGCCGCCGAGGAGGAAGGCGATGACGCCGACGGCGACCACGAGGATCCAGGCGATGCCGCCCGTGAAGAAGTAGTCGAATGCGTTGTTCCCGGACACGCCGCCAACGCTGGCCCAGTCGAGGAACAGCCCGCAGATCAACATGACGGCGCCACCTCCGATCATGAGCCAATCGGATGTCTTGAACTTGCTGAAATCCACGGATGCCTCCAGGTGAGTTGGGTCGGTTTGAACTCTCAGCTCGACGCGAACCGTACACCTTGTAAAGCGCTCGCCCGCGCACCATCGGACCCCGCGTACATTGGCCGTATGCCCACTGCGCTGCTCTCCGTGTACGACAAGACCGGCATCGTGGAGTTGGCTGCCGGGTTGCATGCGGCCGGGTGGCGGATCGTCAGCAGTGGTGGCACTGCGAAGGCCGTGGGCGATGCCGGCGTACCCGTCACGGATCTCGCCGAACTCACCGGGCTGCCGGCCATCCTCGACCACCGCGTGGTCACCCTGCACCCGAAGGTGCACGGCGGCCTGCTGGCCGACCCCACCAACCCCACGCACCAGGCCGACATGGCCGAGCACGGCATCGAGCCGATCGACCTCGTGGTGGTCAACCTGTACCCGTTCACGTCCAACCCGAGCATCGAGCTGATCGACATCGGCGGCCCGGCCATGGTGCGCGCCGCGGCGAAGAACCACCTTCATGTCGGCGTGGTGGTGAACCCGGCCGACTACGCGGTGGTGCTGGAGGAGGTGCGGGCCCATGGCGCGCTCAGCGCGGGTACGCGCCGTCGTCTCGCGCGCGATGCGTTCGCCACGATCGCTGCGTACGACAACGCCATCGCCAACTGGTTCGACGACCCGGCGACGGACACCACCGAGGTGCTGCCGCAGGGGTTGCACCTGTCGCTGGAGAAGGCCCAGAGCCTGCGCTACGGCGAGAACCCGCACCAGCAGGGTGCCCGCTACCGCGTGGTGGGCCACGAGAGCTGGTGGGACACCGCCGTGCAGCACCAGGGCAAGGAGCTCAGCTACCTCAACCTGTACGACACGGAAGCCGCCTGGAAGCTGGTGCACCGCTTCGGCGGGCCGGCGTGCGTGGTGGTGAAGCACGCCAACCCGTGCGGCGTCGCCGTGGCCGACGACGTCACCGCGGCCTACGTACGGGCCAATGCGTGCGACCCGGTCAGCGCGTTCGGCGGGATCGTCGCCGTCAACCGGCCGGTCACCGTGGCGATGGCCGAGGCCCTGGCGCCGGTGTTCACCGAGGTGGTCGTGGCCCCCGGCTACGAGGAGGGCGCGCTGGACGTGTTCGCCCGCAAGGGCAACCTGCGGGTGCTCACCGCCCGCCAGCCGTTCGGCTCACCGTTCGACATGCGCAGCATCGACGGCGGCCTGCTGGTGCAGCAGGTGGACACCGTGTCGCCGGACCGCTCCGGATGGCAGGTGGTCACCGAGGCCCAGCCCACGCCCGAGCAGTGGGCCGACCTGGAGTTCGCCTGGCACGTGTGCGCCGTGGTCAGCTCCAACGCCATCGTGTTCGCCAAGGACGGGCAGGCGTTCGGCGTTGGTGCGGGCCAGCAGAACCGGGTGGACTCCGCTCGCATCGCGGCCACCCGCGCGGCCGGGCGGGCCGACGGCGGGGTGTGTGCCAGCGATGCATTCTTCCCGTTCCGCGACACGTTGGACGTGGCGGCAGCGGCGGGCATCCGGGCCATCATCCAGCCCGGTGGCAGCGTGCGCGACGAGGAGTCCATCGCTGCGGCCAACGAGCACGGCATCGCCATGGTCTTCACCGGCGAGCGCCACTTCCGTCACTGAGACGCGCCGGCCGCCCGCTGGGTCACGGACGGCGCCGTCACTCGATCGCGCTGAAGCCGGTGGCGCTGGGCGGCGGCTCGACAGCCGGTTCGGGCGGGGGCGCCAGTTCGCCGGGGGGCAGCACCTGCACCGTGGGGGGCACGAGTGCAGCGGGCACAGCGTCCGTGGCCGACATGGCCTCCCTGGGCTTGCCGGCCAACGCCAGGCACAGGCCGGTGCCGCCGACGGCCAGCCAGAACAGCACGCCGGCGAACTCGCGTGACCGCGCCGTGGCCAGCACCGCCAGCAACAGCAGCAGCGAGTTGCTGACGATCAGCAGGGTGCGCCCCGAGGCGGTGCGTCGCACGCCACCCACGCCGGCGGTGATGACCAGCGCGGTGAGTGCCACCAGGATGACGGCGACGATCGCCAGCGCGCCACCGGCGAACCCGAGGGCTCCGTTGTTGCTGCCGCTGGTGACCGCGGCGACGGCCAGCACGCTGAGCGCAGTGAAGGCTCCCTCCACCAGCGCGATCACTCCGGCCGCCAGCAGCAGGCCGCCGGCGGGTGGCACGGGTGTGCTGACCGCGGCGTAGGCGACGTACGCGGGCGGCACCGGCCCGGCCTCTGTGGCGGCCTGCCCGGGCGGCGGCGCCTCCATGCCCAGCGGGTCGCGGAACGGGCTCCCGCCGGCGGACACGTACGCCGTCCAGGCGTCGCCGTCCCAGTACCGGAGGGGGTGGCGGCGCAGCGGATCGGGGTGCCATCCGGGTGCCACCTGCGTCATGCCCGCGGACCGTAGCAGTGCCGAGTCCGCCGTCGGTTCGCGAAGTGCCGTGCATGTGGGGCGTTCCCCGGCGAGACTGTCGGGCAGTGGCTCGCATCTCCGACCTCCTCGCCGCCGGGCGCACCATCTCCTTCGAGTTCTTCCCGCCCAAGCACGAGGCCGGGTGGCTCAGCCTCGGGCGCACCATCGCCGAACTGGAGCCGTTGCAGCCCAGCTTCGTCAGCGTCACCTACGGCGCCGGCGGCAGCACCCGCACCAAGACCGCCGACCTGGTGAGCTGGGTGCGCCGCCAGACCGTGATCCCACCGATGGCCCACCTCACCTGCCAGGGGCACACCAAGGCGGACATCCGCAGCATCCTCACCGACTACCGGGCGGAGAACGTGGAGAACATCCTCGCCCTCGGCGGCGACCCGCCGAAGGAGGGCGACGTCCCCAGCGACTACCGCTACTCGCTCGAGTTGGTGGAGGACGTGCAGGCGTTCGGCGGCTTCTGCGTGGGCGTCGCCGCCCACCCCGAACTGCACCCCCGGTCCACCGACCGGGCCACCGACCGCCGCCACCTGGCGGACAAGCTGCGCGTGGCGGACTTCGCCATCACCCAGTTCTTCTTCGACATCGACCACTACCTCGGCATGATCGACGACCTGGCCGCCCTGGGCGTCACCAAGCCCGTGCTGCCCGGCATCATGCCGATCTCCAATCTCGGGCAGGTCGCCCGGATGGCGCACATGAGCGGCGCCGAGGTGCCTTCCTGGGTGGTGGAGCGGATGGAGAAGGCCGGCGACGACCTCGACGAGGCGGAGCGCATCGGTGTGGACATCGCCACCGAGCTCTCGGCCCGCCTGCTGGAGCGCGGGGCGCCGGGCCTGCACCTGTACGTGCTGAACCGCAGCTGGGCGGCGCGGGAGATCCTCCGGAACCTCGGCTTACGCACCCCGGCCTGAGCGGGCGTAGGGTCGCGCTCATGCGTGCGTACGAACAGCTCTACATCAACGGCCAGTGGGTTGCCTCCAGCGGCACCGGCACCCTCAGCGTCACCGATTCCGCCACGGAGGAGGTCATCGCCACCATCCCCGACGGCACCGCCGCGGACGTGGACGCCGCCGTGGCCGCGGCCAAGGCCGCCTTCCCCGCCTGGAGCGCCCTGTCCAAGGAGGACCGGGCCGCCTACCTGATGAAGATCCACGCCGGGCTGGACGCCCGCACGGACGACATCGCCCAGACGATCGCCAAGGAAGTCGGGATGCCGCTGATGCTCAGCAACATCATCCAGGCCGGCCTGCCGAAGGCCAACTTCGCCGTCGCCGCCCAGCTGCTCGGCTCCTACGAGTTCGAGACCCAGGTGGGCAACAGCCTGGTGGTGCGCGAGCCGATCGGCGTGGTCGGTTGCATCACCCCGTGGAACTACCCGCTGCACCAGATCGCGCTGAAGGTCGCTCCGGCGCTCGCCGCCGGCAACACCGTGGTGCTGAAGCCCAGCGAGGTGGCCCCGATCAACGCGTTCATCCTCGCCGAGGTCATCCACGAGGCCGGCCTGCCCGCCGGCGTGTTCAACCTCGTCACCGGCGTCGGCCCGGTGGTGGGCGAGGCCATCAGCGCCCACAAGGACGTGGACATGGTCAGCTTCACCGGCAGCACCCGCGCCGGCAAGCGGGTGGCCGAGGTCGCCAGCCAGACGGTGAAGAAGGTCGCGCTGGAGCTCGGCGGCAAGAGCGCCAACGTCATCCTCCCCGACGCCGACCTGGCCAAGGCCGTGGCCGACGGTGTGGGCAAGTGCTTCCTCAACTCCGGCCAGACCTGCACGGCGCTCACCCGCATGCTGGTGCCGCGCGACAAGCTGGCCGAGGTGGAGCAGATCGCCGCCGCCACGGCCGCCGCGTTCACACCGGGCAACCCGTTCGAGAAGACCAGCCGCCTCGGGCCGCTCGTCTCGGCCGCCCAGCGCGAGCGGGTGCGTGGCTTCATCCAGAAGGGCATCGACGAGGGCGCCACGCTGGTCTGCGGCGGCACCGACACACCCGAGGGTCTGGACAAGGGCTACTTCGTGGCGCCCACCGTGTTCAGCAACGTCACCCCGGACATGACGATCGCCCAGGAGGAGATCTTCGGGCCGGTGCTGTCGATCATCCCCTACGACACCGAAGAGGAAGCCGTGGAGATCGCCAACGACACGATCTACGGCCTTGCCGGCGGTGTGTGGAGTGGCGACCCCGAGCACGCCAAGGCGGTGGCGCGCAAGATCCGCGCCGGCCAGGTGGAGGTCAACGGTGGGGCCTTCAACGTGATGGCGCCGTTCGGTGGCTACAAGCAGAGCGGCCTCGGCCGCGAGGCCGGCCAGTTCGGGCTCGAGGAGTTCCTCGAGGTGAAGTCGCTCCAGCTGTGACCGACTTCGCCACCTGGCTCAGCCGCCTGGTGCGGATCCCCAGTGTCAACCCGCTGCAGGCGGAGCCCACCAGCGGCGTGCCCGGTGAGGCCGCGCTCGCCACCGAGTTGGCGGCCTGCTTCCGCTCACTCGGCGGACCGGGTGGAGCTGGAGCCGCTGGTGGATGGTCGCCCGAACGTGTACGCGGTGGTGCGCGGCCGCACGGATCGCGTGGTCGCGCTGGACGTGCACACGGACACGGTGACAGTGGAGAACATGACCGACCCTCCCTTCGACGGCCGGGTCGAGCACGGTGCGGTGTGGGGCCGCAGGGCGCTGGACACGAAGGCGTCGCTGGGCGTCATCTGCGCTGCTGGAGGACTGGCAGCGCACCGGGCTGCGCCCCGACCCCACACTGGTGGTGGTCGGCTCGATCGGCGAGGAGGCCGGTGGCATGCCCGGCGCCATCGGCTTTCGCGCCTGGGCGGAGCGGCAGGGGATGGAGATCGACCAGCTGGTCATCGCCGAGCCCACGGAGCTGCGGCCGGTGGTCGGCCACAAGGGCGGGCTGGCGGTGAGGATCACCGTGCAGGGCCAGTCGGCGCACAGCGCCACACCCGACGAAGGGGCCAACGCCATCTACGCCGCGGCCCGCGTCGTCAGCGCGCTGGAGGCGCACCACCACGACCTCACGGCCGTGCCGCCGGCCACGCCGGTGGGTACGGGCACGCTCACCGTCTCGATCATCCACGGTGGTGTCGCGTCCAACATCGTGCCGGAGCTGTGCACGGTCTCGCTGGGGCGCCGCCTGGCCCCGGCGAGGACCCCGCGGTGGAGTTCGAGCGCATCGCGGCGATCGCCCGCGCGGCCTCGCCGCTGCCGGTCACGGTGGAGCACCAGGTGGCGGGCGAGACCGGCATGCCCGCCTTCTACGCCGAGCCCGCCGATCTGGCCGGCGCGCTGGCCGCGGCCGCTGGCACCACGCCGACGACGGCACCGTTCGGCACCAACGCGCTGCGCTACGACGGCTTCGCCCGCGAGAAGGTGGTGTTCGGCCCCGGTCGCATCGAGGACGCCCACAAGCCCACCGAGCACGTCACGATCGCGGACCTGGAGCGCACCGCCGCGGCACTCACCGCCTGGCTGCAGCCCGGCTGATCCGCGCTGGTGCCGCCACGCGCGGTGACCGGCACGGCAGACTGGTGGACCGCATGGCCGCGCCGACCGCATCCATCGCTGAGCCCATCGTTCATCCGACCCTGCGCGACCGCGTCAACCGCGTGCCGTACCTGCCGGGGCTGGACGGTATGCGCGCGCTCGCCGTGGTGGCCGTCATGGTGTATCACGCCAACCACGCCTGGCTCGGTGGCGGGTTCATCGGTGTGGAGGTGTTCTTCGTCATCTCCGGTTACCTCATCACCCTGCTGCTGCTCAGCGAGAAGGAGCGCGACGGCAGGGTGAGCCTGCGCCACTTCTGGCTGCGGCGTGCCCGCCGCCTGCTGCCCGCGCTGTTCGTGATGCTCGCTGGCCTGGCCATCTATCTGGCCTTCTTCCGCCAGCGGCCGATGGGGTCGCTGCGTGGCGACTTCCTCGGCGGCATCTTCTACGGCAGCAACTGGTACCAGATCGTGGTGGGTCAGGGGTACGGGGCGCAGGGCGTGTTCGCCCCGCTGCGTCACCTCTGGAGTCTGGCGGTGGAGGAGCAGTTCTACCTGCTGTGGCCACTGGTGATGGTGGTCGTCCTGCGCCGCAAGGCGGACCGCCTGCCCCGCGTGGGCCTGTGGCTGGCGGGGATCGCCGTGTTCATCGCGCTGGTGTCGGCCGTGCTGTTCGCCGGCGGGACGGTGAACTCCGAATGCTCCGCCTCGATGCACGGCTACTGGTCGATCGGCGGGCGGTGCATCAACGTCAACGAGACGCTGTACCTGTCCACCTTCACCCGGGCCGGCGGGCTGATGTTGGGGGCCGCCTTCGCGATGGTGTGGCGGCCGATCGCCGTGATGCGCGGCCCCATGCGCCGCCGCGGCCGGCGGGTGGACCTGATGGCCCTCGCCGGTCTGGCCGGCCTGGTGCTGCTGGCCCGCGGACTGTGGCTCACCCACGACTCGCCCGACACCGCGTTCGCCAGCGTGTACGACCCGTGGCTGTTCCGTGGCGGCTTCCTGCTCGTCGGCGTGTGCTCGGTGCTGCTGATCGCCGCCGCCACCCACCGCCGCTCGTGGATGGGTCGCCTGCTGGGCATGCGCCCCCTGCGCTGGATCGGCACGCGCAGCTACGGCCTGTACCTGTTCCACTGGCCGGTCTACGAGGTGTTGCGCGGTGAGCGCCTGCACCTCGACGGCACCCTCTTCGCGTTGGCGATGCTGATCACGGTGCCCGTCACCGAGTTGAGCTACCGGCTGGTGGAGTTGCCGGTGCGCCAGGGCAGGTTGGGCGAGTGGCTGAAGGGGCAGCGGCCGGCGCGCACCGAGAAGGCCCGCGCCCGCCGTCGGCGCAACATCATGATCGGCGGCACGATCGCGGTGATCTCCGGGTTCGCCGCGGTCAGCGTGGCGACGGCCCAGGTGCTGTGCGTCACCCAGATCGAGTGTGATGCCGAAGCGGCGGCGGCGGCCGAGGCGGCCGCTGCCACCAGCACCCTGCCGCCCACCACGCTGCCGGCCACCACGGTGCCGAGCACGGTGGACGCCAACGTCAGCCCGGACGACACGGCGGTGCGCGAGGAGACCACCACCACCGTCGATCCGCTCGCCGGGTTGCCGGTGTATGCCATCGGCGAGTCCGTCATGCTCGGCGCCGCACCGCAGTTGATCGCCGGTGGCATGCAGGTGGACGCGGCGGTCAGCCGCCAGGGCAAGGGCGTGGCCGAGGTCGTGGAGCGTCTTCGTGCCGCCGGGCTGATCGGCCGCACGATCGTGATCCAGACGGGCACCAACGGCTCGGTCAGCGACGAGACGTTCGCCCGCATCATGGCCCAACTGCCGCCCGACCAGACCCCGCTGGTGGTGTTCCTCACGGTGAAGGCGCCCCGCGGCTGGATCGCCGACAACAACACCCGCATCCGCAACCTGCCCAACGTCTACCCCAACGTGCTGGTGGTGGACTGGGAGGCCGAGGCGGTGAAGGTGGCGGACGGCCTGTCGTCCAGTGACGGCGGCATCCACCTGGCCACGTCGGCCGCCAAGCAGTTCTACGCCAACCTCATCTTCGCGGCGATCGGCCGGCCCGATCTGATGAAGTAGTCGCTGCTCACCGATACTGTTGACCCGATGTCGGCGCGGCTCACCACACCTCCTGCCGGCGGGTTGAGCCGCGTGCCGTACCTGCCGGGGCTGGACGGCCTGCGCGGCATCGCCGTGGTGGCCGTCATGCTGTACCACGCCAACCACGACTGGATCTCCGGCGGGTTCCTCGGCGTCGAGGTGTTCTTCGTCATCTCCGGCTACCTCATCACCCTCCTGCTGCTGGCCGAGCACGAGAAGAACGGCCGGGTCAACCTCGGCCAGTTCTGGTTGCGCCGTGCCCGGCGCCTGTTGCCGGCCCTGTTCGTGATGATGGCGATGGTCGCCGTCTACATGACCGCGTTCTACCCGATTGCCCGGGAACGCACCCGCGGCGACTTCCTCGGCGGCATCTTCTACGTCAGCAACTGGTACCAGTTGTGGGTCGGCCAGGGGTACACCGCGGGCGAGGCGTTCGTGCCGCTGCGCCTCCTGTGGAGCCTGGCGGTGGAGGAGCAGTTCTACATCCTCTGGCCGCTGCTGATGGTGGCCGTGCTGCGCACCGCGCGGCGCAAGTTGCCAGCGGTGGGCATGCGCTTCTTTGGCGTCGCCCTGGTGATCACCGGGCTCACCGCGCTGCTGTACCACGGCGGCCTGGTCAGCAGTGTGGACCAGGTGTACACCGGCTACTGGCAGGTCGGTGGCCGGTGGATCAACACCAACGAGTTCCTCTACCTCGGCACCATCACCCGCGCCGGCGGGCTGTTCCTCGGTGCCGGCATGGCCATGCTGTGGCGGCCAGTGGCCATCATGCGTGGCCCGCTGCGCGACAGGGGGCCGCGGCTGGACCTGATGGCGGCCGGCGCGCTGGTGCTGCTGGTGGCGCTGATGTTCGTGATCTACCTGCAGGACAGCCTGGTGTACGACCCGTGGCTGTTCCGCGGCGGGTTCCTGCTCACCGGGCTGCTGACGCTGGTGCTGATCGCCGCCGTCACCCACCAGGGCGCGGCGGCCGGCAGCCTGCTGGGCAACAAGGTGCTGCTGTGGATCGGCACCCGCAGCTACGGGCTGTACCTGTTCCACTGGCCGATCATCCAGTTCATCCGCAAGGAGGCCCAGGTCCTCCTCTCGCCGGTGGAGTTCGTGGTGGCCATGCTGCTCACGGCGGCGGTCACCGAGGCCAGCTACCGGTACATCGAGACGCCCATCCGCACTGGCCACTTCACGGAGATGCTGGCCGGGGTGCGGCGCGACGCGAAGCAGATGGTGGCGGTGGGCACTGTGGTGGCCGTGGTGGCCCTGGCGGGGTGCTCGATGATCGTGGCCGACCCGCACTGTGTGGGCGACCAGGACTGCGCCCAGACCCAGAACACCGTGCCGCAGGACACCACCCCCGACACCACACCGGTCACCTCACCGTCCGGGTCCAGCGTGCCCGGCGACTCCACGGCCTCCACCGAGGCGCCCACCACCACGGCGGCCGCCCAGCAGTACGTCGCCATCGGCGAGTCCGTCATGGTCGGTGCCGTGAACCAGTTGCAGACCGGCGGCTTCTACGTGGACGCCAAGGAGAACCGCGGGCCGGAGGGCGTGAAGAACGCCGTCATCAAGTTGCGCGACGCCGGCGTGCTCGGCGATGGGTCCACTCTGGTCATCCAGGTGGGCACCAACGCGCCGATGGGCGACGCCGAGGTGGCAGCGATCATGGCCGAGATACCCGCCGGGGTCATCGGGGTCTACTTCATGACGCTGCACGCCGGCGTGGATTGGATCCCTGGCAACAACGAACTGATCCGCTCGCTGCCCACCACGTACCCCGGCGTGCAGGTGATCGACTGGGACGCCCGCGCCGGCGAGGTGCAGTTGTGCAGCGACGGCATCCACATCACCTGTGGTGGCAGCGGCCCGGCCCTCTTCTACACCAACCTCATCCTCGGCGCGGTCGGCCTGCCCCTCGTGAGCTGACGGCTTTTCGCGGCGGCCATGTCGCGGCGTACGCTCGTGGCCATGACCACTCCTGTTCGTGTCGCCGTCACCGGTGCAGCCGGCCAGATCGGCTACAGCCTGCTCTTCCGTATCGCCTCGGGTTCCATGCTCGGCCCCGACACTCCCGTCATCCTCCAGATGCTGGAGATCACCCCTGCGCTGAAGGCGCTGGAGGGTGTGCGCATGGAACTGGACGACTGCGCGTTCCCGCTGCTGGCCGGCGTGGTGGGCACCGACAACGCCGACGAGGCGTTCGGCGACGCCGACGTGGCCCTGCTGGTGGGCGCCATGCCGCGCAAGGCGGGCATGGAGCGCAGCGACCTGCTGAGCGCCAACGGCGGCATCTTCAAGCCGCAGGGCGAGGCCCTGTCGCGCAGCGCCAAGCGCGACGTGAAGGTGCTGGTTGTCGGCAACCCGGCCAACACCAACGCCTTGATCGCCCAGCAGAACGCCAAGGACCTGGCCCCCGGCCGCTTCACCGCGATGACCCGCCTGGACCACAACCGGGCCATGACCCAGCTGGCCCAGCGCACCGGCACCACGGTGAACGACGTCACCAACATGACCATCTGGGGCAACCACTCGGTCACCCAGTTCCCCGACCTGTACCACGCCAAGGTCAACGGGCAGAACGCCTACGACATGGTGAACGACCACGCCTGGTACGCGGACACGTACATCCCCACGGTCGCCAAGCGCGGCGCCGCCATCATCGAGGCGCGCGGTGCGTCGTCGGCCGCCAGCGCGGCCAACGCCGCGGTGGACCACATCCGCTCCTGGTCGCTCGGCACCGCTGAGGGCGACTGGGTGTCGATGGCCGTGCCGTCGGACGGCAGCTACGGCGTGCCCGAAGGGCTGATCTCCTCGTTCCCCTGCGTGTGCAAGGACGGGCAGTACTCGATCGTCCAGGGTCTGGACATCAACGAGTTCAGCCGCGGCAAGATCGACGCCTCGGCCGCCGAGCTGGCCGAAGAGCGCGACGCCGTGAAGGACCTCGGCCTGATCTGACCCCGTCGTTCCAAGTTGGCGGTGAGGTGCGGTAGGACCGCATCCCACCGCCAACTTGCGTTTTTCGGGTCAGTCGAAGCTGTAGCGGAGCTGTGCGCCGGAGTCGTCCACGTCGGCTTCGCCGAGCAGGCGCAGGTGCTCGAGGTGGGCGTAGGTCTCGCTCTCGGCCATCGGGCCCCAGGAGCGTTCGGCGAACAGCACCTGCATGTACTCGTGCACCGTGCCCCGGCCCAGCTCGCCGGAGGCGGCGCGCAGCTTCTCCAGGCGCTCGTGGTGGTGGCGCTTGATGTCCTCGGCCCGGGTGGCGAGGTCGGTGAACGCCAGACCGTGCGCCGGCAGCACGGTGCGCACGTCGCTGAACGTGGTCATCCGGTCGAGGCTGTCGAAGAAGTCCTTCAACGGGTCCACCGTGGTGCCGAGGCCCGAGATGTGCGGGGTGATCGTGGGCAGCACATGGTCGCCGCTGATCATCACCCCGGCAGCCGGGTCGAACAGGCACAGGTGGTCGATGGTGTGGCCGGGCGTGTGCACCGCCACCCACTCCCGCCCGCCGAGCGACAGCACCTGGGCGTCCTCCACCCGGGTGGTCGGGGTGGGTGTGGGGAGGAACTTGCCGGCCGCCTTGCGCATGGCCCAGTACCGCAGGCGCCTGCTGCGCGGCATGGAGTGGCGCTCGCCGCCCCACGGCGTGACCTTGCCCATCGGGCCGGGGCTGAGGTCCTGCCCGCGGGCGGACTCCACCAGCGCCTTGGCCGGGCGGTCGGCGATCTCCATGTCGTCCGCGGCTTCCTGGTCCTCCGCCTCGGGGTCGAGGAAGGTGCGGAAGGTGCGGTGGGTGATGATGTCCGCCCCGTACTTGCGGCGGAACCGTCCGGCCTGGCCGAAGTGGTCGGGGTGGGAGTGGGTGACGACGACGGAGTGGACCCGCTCGATCGGCAGGCCTGCGGACGCCATGGTCCGCTGCAGCGCCTTCCACGTGGTGGGGCCGGGCAGGCCGGGGTCGACCAGGGTGATGCCCCGCCCGTCCTCCATCGCGTAGCAGTTGACGTGCCCGAGGCCGGGCAGCGAGATCGGCAGCTGGACGCGCATGATGCCCGGCGCGACCTCCTCCACCCCTTCTCTCGGCGGCTGGCGCTCCTCCCGGACCGACCCGGGTGCGTGCTGGTGCGTCACGAGTCGCTGACGGCGATCTCGCAGGCCACTTCCATCATCCGGTCCACGCCGAGCTTGAGCTCCTCGTCGCTGATCCGCTCGGTGTCCGTCTCGCTGGCGATCAGGTCGGAGATGGTGGCGATCGTGAGCGTCTCGATCTTGTGGATCGCGCCGAGCGTGTAGAGCACGGCGGCCTCCATCTCCACGGCGAGGTGGCCGCGGTCCTTCCACCGCTTCATGATCCCCTCGCGGGGGTCGTAGAAGATGGCCGACGACACGATCGGGCCGACGTGCACGGTGGCCCCCTTCGCCCGTGCCGCGGCGACGGCCTTCTCCACCAGCGCGTATGTCGCTGTGGGGGCGTGCTCCTCGCCGCCCAGCAACTGGCGGACGATCTGGTCGTCGGCCGTGGCGCTCACGGCCACCACGGTGTCGGCCATGCGCAGGCCGTCGGCCAACCCGCCGGCGGTGCCCACGCGGATCAGCCGCTTCGCCCCCAGCTGGATCAACTCGCTGTAGTAGATGGCCGCGCTGGCGCAGCCCATGCCCGCCGCCTGCACGCTGATCGGCCGCCCGCGGAACGTACCCGTGAAGCCCAGCGCGCCGCGCTCCTCGTTCACCAGGCGGGCGCCGGGGTCGAAGAAGGTCTCGGCGATGTAGCGGGCCCGGCGCGGGTCGCCCGGCACCAGCACGGCGGGGGCGTAGTCGCCCTGTTCGGCACGGATGTGGATCGGCATGGGGTCAGGTTAGACGCCGATGGCCGTCGTGCTCTTGAGGACCTTGGCCCCTGACGGACATCTGCCGCCCCGCCGAATATAGAGAGTAACAACTCTCTAATAGGAGGACATCATGGACGGTCGTGAGCGGGGCGAGGGGTGGATCATCACCACCTTCATGATCGCCCTGATGGCGTTGATCGTTGGCATTGTCGGCGTCTCGGTGGCGGCTGGCAAGAGCCCCGGTCACAGCGCGGCCGCCGGCCAGACCGCCGCAGCCGGCGCGACCGAGTTCGACGTGACGCTGGCAGACATCTCGGTCAGCCCGTCGGCCATCGACGTGCCCGCCGGGGCCACGATCACTCTGCATGTCAGCAACACCGGCACCCTCTCGCACGATCTCACGGTGGGCGGGCACGGCACCAAGATGTTGAAGAAGGGCGAAGCAGAGGATCTCGTGATCGGCCCGTTCACGTCCGACACGGTCGCCAACTGCACCGTGCCGGGCCACAAGGAGGCCGGCATGTCGATGGCGATCCATGTGGTCGGTGGCATGTCACAGCCGTCCAGCGGTGGCAGCAGCACCGAGGAGGCCGCGGACACCGCAGCCACGATCGACCCGGCCGCGATGCCGGCAGACGACTGGCAGGCCCGCGACCCGCTGCTGCCCGACGCCGCGAGCGGCACGGTCCATGAGGTCGCGTTCGATGCCACCGAAGAGCTCATCGAGGTCGCGCCCGGTGTGACTCAGATGATGTGGACGTTCAACGGCACGGTGCCCGGACCGGTGCTGCGCGGCAAGATCGGCGACACGTTCCGCATCACGCTCACCAACAAGGGCTCGATGGGGCACTCGATCGACTTCCACGCCAGCAGGGTCGCCTGGAGCGACGAGATGCGCACCATCCAGCCAGGCGAGTCGCTGGTCTACGAGTTCACCGCCGACTTCGCCGGCGCGTTCATGTACCACTGCGGCACCGCGCCCGCGCTGCACCACATCGGCAACGGCATGTACGGGGCGATCATCATCGATCCGCCGAACCTGGCACCCGTCGACGAGGAGTTCATCATCATCCAGAGTGAGTTGTACCTCGGGCCGGAAGGCGGGGTCGGCGACCTCACCAAGATGATGAACGAGGACTGGGACGCCCTGATGTTCAACGGCTACGTGAACCAGTACAAGTTCGCACCGATCCACGTCGAAGCGGGTCGCCGGTACCGGGTGTGGGTGGTGGACGACGGTCCGAGCGAGAACTCCGCCTTCCACATCGTGGGCACCATCTTCGACACCGTGTTCAAGGAGGGCGCGTATCTGTTGACCCCCGACGACACTCACGGCGGGTCGCAGGTGCTCGATCTGCAGCCGGCACAGGGAGGCTTCGTCGAGTTCACCTTCGCCGAGGACGGGCTGTACCCCTTCGTGACGCACAAGTTCGCCAACGTCGGCAAGGGTGCGCTGGGGTTCTTCGCCGTGGGCGACGTGGACACGTCGGCCCTGACCGGGCACTGACCGGCCCGCCGTGCAAGAGTGCACCGTCATGGCACGACCTCCGGTGGACGGCCGGGACCGCGATGACGGTGCGCTCCGGCGCGCGAAGGCGATGGCCGTCCCGACCCGGGCGGCGATGGTGGCGATCCTCCACCAGGCGACCACGCCGCTGACCGCCCAGGACATGGCGGCCCGGCTCGGCGTCCACCACACGGCCGTCCGCCAGCATGCCCAGGTCTTGATCGACGCCGGCATGGTGATGGCCGGCTCGCTGCCTCCTTCCGGCCGCGGCCGGCCGCGAACCGGCTACCGCCTGGTGGACGAACCGGACCCGTACCGCCGGCTGTCGCTGATGCTGGCCTCGGCCGTGCGTGACGGCTGCACCGCGCTCGAAGCCGGGCGGAGGCACGGTGCGATGGTGGTGCCCACCGGCGACGCCGTGGAGACGCTCCGGGCGGAAGCCGAGCGGCTGGGTTTCAAGCCGTCGGTGGAGACTGCCGACGCCCATCGGGCCGTGCTGGTCCTCGGAGGGTGCCCCTTCGCCGACATCGCTGCCAGCGACCCCGCCACGATCTGTGCGCTCCATCGTGGG
This sequence comes from Ilumatobacteraceae bacterium, assembly GCA_041394605.1. GTDB lineage: Bacteria > Actinomycetota > Acidimicrobiia > Acidimicrobiales > Ilumatobacteraceae > UBA668. The sequence goes on along the minus strand of JAWKHX010000007.1, from coordinate 315,987 downwards.
CTCGCCGAAGGTGTTGCCGGGGTCGTCGGCGGCGTGGACGTGGAACGGCTGGAGGTGGCCGACCCACACCAGGGGGGATGCCGGGTGGTCCTGCGCCGGAGGCCCGCTACTTGAGGAATTTCGAGGTGGTGTTGTCGGCCAGGGGCTTGCCGCCGGTCTGGCATGCGGGGCAGTAGGCGACGGTGTAGCCGGTGTACGTCACGGAGCGGATGGTGTCGCCGCACTCGGGGCAGGGTTGCCCCACCCGGCCGTGCACCCTGCCCGGGCGGTCGGCCGACGAGCTCATGTCCGTGCGGGTGCGCTCGTACGCCAGCCCGTCCTCCACCGCCTCGTGGATCGCGGCCACCACCTTCGCCGCCCCGTCGTGGCCCAGCTTGCCGGTCATCGCGAACGGCGACAGCTTGGCCCGGTGGCAGATCTCGTTGGCCAGCATCCGCCCGAGGCCGGCGATGTGGTGCTGGTCGCGCAGGAACCCGTGGAGGCGCATGTTGCCGGCGGCGAAGGCCTCGGCCAGGGAGTCCGCCGTGAACGACAGGGCCTCCGGGCCCATCCGGTCCAGGGGCGGCCCGCCCGCGGCGACGTCCTCCGTGCGCATGCACCACACGCCGGCCTTGCGCTCCGTCCCCGCCTCCGTCAGCAGCAGCGCGCCCCCGTCGGCGAACACGAAGCGGGCCTGGCCGTTGCGCGGCTTGGCGGACTGCTTGGCGTCCACCAGCAGGCGACCACCCTGCATCAGGTGCACCGCGAACGTGAGGTCGCCGAAGCGCAGCAGCAGGTACTTGCCCCGCCGGCCGACCTCGTCCAGCGCCCGCCCGTAGGCGTCCTGCGGCGCGGGCAGGGCGGTCTTCAGCGCGGTGAAGTTGAACGGCTGGAATCGGGTGAGCACGGCACCGCGGAACTGCTCCGTCAGCCGCTCGGCGTGGGCCTGGACCTCGGGCAGTTCGGGCATGCGGCTGCCTCAGGCGTACTCGGTGCGGTCGCGGACGGTGGCGAACACGGCGTCCAGCGCGCCGAACACGGGCTGGGCCTCCAGCAGCTTCTGCTGGTTGCCGGTCAGCAGGATGCGCCCCTTGATGAACGCCTCCTGGGCGTTGAGGGTGCCGGTGGCCACGCCGACCGCGGTCTCCCAGGTCTGCTCCATCTTCACGTCCTCCGGGTAGGCGGCACCGGGGCCGAACGTGGCTGCACCGTCACCCACCTGCAGGTGATAGGTGACGTCGCCCTCCGGACCGGCAGTGACGACCTGGGTGACGCCGATGGTGTGGCGGCCGGCCAGCTCCTGCAGAGCGGCGTCGGCGGCCACCTCGGCGCTGAGTGCGTCGAGCCATTCGAGGCTGAGATAGCGGATCACCCTTCTAGTCTGGCCCGCGTGTGGACCGATGCCGACGAACAGGCGCACGACGATGTCGCCGTCGAAGCGTGGTGGTGGTGGGGCCGGACCGCCGACGCCTCCGCCGGGCTGTTCGTTGGCCTGGAGGTGCGTGGCCGCCGGTTCGACTACTGGGCGGGACTGGTGCGCGCCGGCATGCCGTACCTCTATGTCGAGGAACTGGACGGCACGGGGCGGCGCGGCGGGCTGGAGATCAAGCCGCCGGAGATGTGGGCGGGCCACACCTGTGACGTGCCGTTCCGCCAGTGGAGCCTGGGCAACGAGGCCCACGGCGTGCTGCTGGACCCGCCGCAGGCGGCGCTGACCCGCCCGTTCGGCGACCTCGCGCCGGTGACCTTCGACGTGGAGTGGTACGCCACGGGCGATCCGGCGGAGATCCCGCACGGCTACGAGCAGGCGGGGGAGGTGGACGCCCGCGTCGAGCTCACCGAGGGGGTGCTGGCGCTGGAGGGGCCGGCCCACCGGGTGCACGTGTGGGGCGTGCCGTACGTGCCGCGGGCGCTGGCGATGCCGCTCGGCCCGGATGTGCTGGCCGGCCCCTACCGGCGCAACGACGGCAGCGGGGTGGAGCAGGTGCTCACCGCCCAGGGGTGGGTGGCGCGTACCGTGGACACCCGATGACCCGCGACATCCTCGACGAGTTCGAACAGCAGCGCCGAGCCCCGGCCTACCCGTCCGTGCCGGCCAGTACCGGGTTGGTGGTGGAGGATCGCGCCAGCGGCTTCTGCGGCGACGTGGTGAAGGTCGACGCGAGGGCGGTGACGCTGCGCGACCGTCACGGCCGGGATCGCCAGTTCCTGCTGAAGCCGGGCGGCTTCCTCCTGGAGGGCAAGCCGGTCACGCTGGTGCGGCCGGCGCCCACCGCGGCCGCGCGGCCGCGGGTCACCGCCAGTGGGTCGGTCGCCGCCTCCGGGCCCGCTGTCGCTCGGGTCGCTGCGGCCAGCCGGATCTGGGTGGAGGGCCGTCACGACGCCGAACTGCTGGAGCACGTGTGGGGCGACGACCTGCGGGAAATGGGCATCGTGGTGGAGCCCCTGCACGGCGCCGACGACCTGGTTTCCGCAGTGCGCGAGTTCGCCCCCGGGCCGCATCGTCGCCTGGGCGTGCTGCTGGACCATCTGGTGCCGGGCAGCAAGGAGTCCCGGTTGGCGGCGGCGGTGAGCGGCCCGCACGTGCTGGTCACCGGGCACCCGTTCGTCGACGTGTGGGCGGCGGTGTGGCCGCGGGTGATGGGGCTGACGGAATGGCCCGACGTGCCGCGCAGCATGCCCTGGAAGGAGGGCATGTGCGCGGCACTGGGCACCGACATCAACGGCTACTGGCCGCGTCTTCGAAATCAGGTCCGCTCGTTCGCGGACCTGCGGCCGGAGCTGGTGGGGGCGGTGGAGCAACTGATCGACTTCGTGGCCGACTCGCCAGGCGGCGATTGACCCGCAGCGTCACCCACAGCGCCACACCCAGCAGCACCAGGAACGGCCCGGTGTAGCCGAGGAACAGCACCACGGCGGTGAGCGCCGTCAGGAACGCTCGCCAGCCCTTGGCGAACGCGTCGCCGATGCCGTCCTCGTGGGCCGGTTCGGCCTTCGGCGCCGGCTCCTCCACCGGCTCGGCCGACAGCGTGACCGTCACGGTGGCCAGTGCCACCAGCGACTGCAGGTTGCGCTGCTGGGCCAGCAGCTGTTCCAGCACGGTCTGCCGGTTGGTCAGCTCACCCTCCAGCTGGATGACGTCGGTGAGGTCCTCGGCCTTGGCCAGCAGGGCCTGCACGGACTCCACGCTCGCTCGCGCCGTGGTGATCCGGGCGGCCAGGTCGGTGAGCTGCGACGTGACGTCGTCGGTGCTGCCGGTCAGGCTGACCCGCCGGCCGATGCCCTCTCCGAGCGCGGTGATGAACGGCGTGGCCTCCTCCGGGGGCAGCTTGAACACCAGCGTGCCGCCGGCTCGTGCCGGGTCGGCGAGGCGCAGGTCGCTGTTGTAGAGCTGCCCGCCGTGGCGCTGGGCCAGGGCCACCACGGGGTCGACCGCGGCGGCCACATCGGCCACCTCGAGCCCGACGTCCATGGTGATGACCAAGAGGCGGCCGTCGGCCGGGGCGCCCACGCCGGGTGGCACCACCCCCGGCACCCCCACCTGGTCGGGCTCGGAGGTGGCCTCCCCGCCACCGCTGAGCGAACGATCCCCTCCCACGGGGCTGGTCTCGGCGGCGGGCTGGTCGGTGACGACCTGGCTCGGCGCGGTGGTTTGGCTGCTCTTGCTCTCGTCGTTGCCGCATGCGGCGAGGACGAGGATCAGGGTGAGGGCGGCAGCAGACCCTCGTTGGACGTTGTTCACGCGTGCCATGCACATGCGACGGTGTGACGGCGGGCACGGTTCCCGCAGGTGCGTGTCAGTCCGGTGTCGGTGCCGTGACGGCGTCGGCGGCTGCGGCGCCGTTGGTGGCACGGCGGTGGCGCCACAGTTCGATGGCGATGGGCAGCACCGAGACGGCGACGATGACGATGGCCGCGATCTCGATGTTGTTCTTGACCACCTCGATCTCGCCGAGGAAGTAGCCGAGCGTGGTGACACCCGCACCCCACAGGACGCCGCCGATGACGTTGAACGTCACGAAGGTGCGGTAGTGCATGTTGGACACGCCGGCCACCGTGGGTACGAACGTACGCACGATCGGCACGAAGCGGGCGAGCACGATGGTCTTCGAGCCGTGCTTGGCGAAGAACGCCTCGGCCTTGCGCACATGATCGGGGTGGAAGAACCGGCTCTGCGGGCGATCGAACAGGGTGGGTCCGAACTTGGCGCCGATCATGTAGCCCACCTGGTCGCCGAGGATGGCGGCGCCCGCACAGGTGAGCGCCACCCACGGCAGGGCCGGCAGGGTGTTGCCGCCGGCCTCGCTGGAGAGGAACCCGGCGAAGAACAGCAGCGAGTCGCCGGGCAGGAAGAAGCCGACCAGCAGGCCGGACTCGGCGAACACGATCAGCCCGAGGACGATCAGCCCGCCCTTCTTCACCCATTCGTTCGCGAAATCCAGCAGCGCCAGCACGGGGCAGCACGCTACCCGTGAAAACGGCCGGAGCCCGGGCACCAGGCCCGGGCTCCGGTAGGAATCAGGTGAGAGGTCAGGCCGTGGCGCCGGCCGTGATCCCGCCGCTCTTGCGGCTGCTGAACACGATGGCACCCACCAGCACCACCAGGGCAGCGATGGCGACGCTGAGGCGGGCGCCGTCGTTGTCCTGCAGGTTGATGATGGCCGGCAGCACCAACAGCGACACCAGGTTCATCACCTTGATGAGCGGGTTGAGGGCCGGACCAGCGGTGTCCTTGAACGGGTCGCCGACGGTGTCGCCGATGACGGCCGCCTTGTGGGCTTCGCTGCCCTTGCCGCCGTGCTTGCCGTCCTCGATGTACTTCTTGGCGTTGTCCCAGGCGCCGCCGGCGTTGCTGAGGTAGTTGGCCATCAGCTGGCCGACGACGATGACCGCCGCCAGGAAGGCACCCAGTGCCTCCCAGCCGATGCCGAAGCCGAGCACCACGGGGGTGAGCACGGCCAGCAGGGCCGGGGTGGCCAGCTCGCGCAGCGATGCGGCGGTGCAGATGTCGATGACCGGGCCGTAGTCCGGCTCCTTCTCGCCCTTCATGATCTTGCCGTCGGCGAACTGGCTGCGGACCTCCTGCACCACCACGCCGGCCGTGCGGCCGACGGCGCGGATGGCGAGGGCCGAGAACAGGAACGGCACGGCGCCGCCGATGAGCAGGCCGATGAAGACCTTCGGGTCGGCGACGTTGATCTTGACGAAGTCGAACACCGTCTTGCCGGCTTCCTTGCCCTGCTCGATGAGCGTGGCCAGACCGTCGTCCTCGGCGCCGACCGTCTCCACGAAGCTGGCGAAGAGGGCCACGGCGGCGATGACGGCCGAACCGATGGCGAAGCCCTTGGTGACGGCCTTGGTGGTGTTGCCCACCGCGTCCAGGCTGACCATGATGCGCTCGGGCTCACCGTGGAACTCGCCGCTCATCTCGGCGATGCCGGCGGCGTTGTCGCTGACCGGGCCGAAGGTGTCCTCCGACACGATGACGCCGGTGGTGGCGAGCATGCCCATGCCGGCGAGTGCGACGAGGTAGAGGCTGAACTGGATGTTGCCGTTGCCGAGGGCCAGCGACACACCGAGCGCCACGGCGATGGCCACCACGGCGTACACGGAGCTTTCCAGGCCGGCCGAGGTGCCGCTGAGCACCACGGTGGCGGGGCCGGTCTCGGCGGACTCGGCGATCTCCTGCACCGGGCTGAAGTGGGTGCCCGTGTAGTACTCGGTGAGGCGGCTCACCAGCTGGGCCAGCACCAGGCCGACGCCCACCGCGGCGAAGCACTTCCAGCCGGCGTTGTCGTTGTTGTCGTTGCCGACGTACACGAGCGACACGATCAGGGTGCCGATGAGCGTGAGGCTGCCGGCGACGATGAAGCCCTTGTTGATCGGGCGCAGGGCGTTGGTCTCGCCCTCCTTGGCCTTCACGGCGAACACACCGAAGATGGAGGCCACCACGCCGATGGCGCGGGCGGCCAGCGGGAACACCAGGCCCAGCGCCGGGTTGGCGCCGATCGAGTTGAAGGCGGCGACGCCGAGGATGATCGAGGCGACCAGCGTGACCTCGTAGCTCTCGAACAGGTCGGCCGCCATGCCGGCGCAGTCGCCCACGTTGTCGCCCACGTTGTCGGCGATGGTGGCCGGGTTGCGCGGGTCGTCCTCGGGAATCCCGGCTTCCACCTTGCCCACGAGGTCGGCGCCGACGTCGGCCGCCTTGGTGAAGATGCCGCCGCCGACACGGAGGAACAGGGCCAGCAGCGAGCCGCCGAAGCCGAAGCCGACGAGGATGACGGAGCTGGTGTTCTGGAAGATCATGATGATCGCCGTGGCACCCAGCAGGCCGAGGCCCACCGTGAACATGCCGGCCACGCCACCGGTGCGGAACGCCACCGTCAGCGCCTTGGGCATGCTGTTGGTGAGCGCCGCAGCGGCGGTGCGGACGTTGCCCCGGGTGGCGAGCGTCATGCCGATGTAGCCGGTGAGGCCGGAGGCGACGCAGCCGAGCACGAAGGCGATGGTGCGGAACAGGCCGGACTGGGCGAACGACAGTGCCGTCTCGGAGACCCCGTTGGCATCGGCCGGCTTCTGGATGGCCGTGCTCGTGAGGAACACGATGACCGCCAGCGGGACGAGGATGACACCGATGGTCTTGAACTGGCGCTTCAGGTAGGCGAGCGCACCGACCTGGATGGCCTTGGCGATCTCCTTCATCTTCGGGGAGCCCTCGTCGGCGGCCATGACGCTCTTCACGAGGAAGAACCCGACGGCGATGGCAAGCAGCGCGGCGGCTGCCGACAGCAGCAGGACCGCCCACTCACCTCCCTTGAGCTCGAAGACCTGATAGCCGCCTTCGGCGGCGAACAATGCTGGCACCGGTGATCTCCCCGGATCTCGGGCGCGGCCTCATTGCCACGCGGGTTTGGGCAAACGTGGAGAGTGTATTGAGTTTCGGTGCAGCCGACGAACTTTCCGTGCCGCGCCGCAGAGGGCTACGGTTCCCAGGCGGTACACCGTCCCCGTACAGGAAAGGCCGTCGCCGATGGCACAGGCAATCCAGACGCGCGGGCCCGTCTCGGGCACCGCCGTCACACCGAAGAAGCGTCCGAAGCTCTTCGTCCTCGATCTCTACCGCACCGCGGTGGGGAAGAAGTACGTCATGGCCGTCACCGGTCTCATGCTCGTGGGCTTCGTGTTCGTCCACATGATCGGCAACCTCAAGATGTACCTCGGCCAGGAGGACTTCGACCACTACGCCGAGTTCCTGCGCGAGTTGCTGGTGCCGATCCTGCCGCGGACCGTCGTGCTGTGGCTGCTGCGCCTCGGCCTGCTCGGCGCCGTGGTGCTGCACATCCACGCCGCCGCCAGCCTCACGGCGCTGAACCGCAAGGCCCGCTCGGTGAAGTACCAGGGGCCGCGCGACTACCAGATCGCCAACTTCGCCAGCCGCACCATGCGCTGGACGGGCGTCATCGTGTTCCTCTTCGTGCTCTGGCATCTGGCCGACCTCACGTGGGGCTTCGCCAACAACTGGGGTGCGGCGGCCGCCGACGGCGAGTTCGTGCGCGGCCAGGCCTACGCCAACGTGGTGCGCAGTTTCAACCGCGTGCCGGTGTCGGTGCTGTACATCATCGCCAACATCGCGCTGGGTACCCACCTGTTCCACGGCATCTGGAGCCTGTTCCAGTCCATGGGCTGGAACAACCCGAAGTTCAAGCAGTGGCGCCGCCACATCGCCGTGGGGATCGCCACCCTCATCGTGGTGGCCAACGTGAGTTTCCCGATCGCCGTGCTCGCCGGGATCGTGGGGGAGTGACCTGAGATGACCGTCAACCTGGAGAGCAAGAGCCCCGCCGGCCCCATCGCCGACAAGTGGGACAACTACAAGGCCAACCTCAAGCTGGTCAACCCCAACAACAAGCGCAAGTTCAAGGTGCTGATCGTCGGGTCCGGCCTGGCCGGCGCCTCGGCCGCGGCCACCATGGCCGAACTCGGCTACGACGTGGAGGTCTTCACCTTCCACGACTCGCCGCGGCGTGCCCACTCCATCGCCGCCCAGGGCGGCATCAACGCGGCGAAGAACTACCGCGGCGACGGCGACAGCATCTACCGCCTGTTCTACGACACCATCAAGGGCGGCGACTTCCGCTCCCGCGAGGCCAACGTGTACCGCCTGGCCCAGGTGAGCGTGAACATCATCGACCAGATGGTGGCCCAGGGCGTGCCGTTCGCCCGCGAATACGGTGGCCTGCTGGACACCCGCAGCTTCGGCGGCGCCCAGCTGCAGCGCACGTTCTACGCCCGTGGCCAGACAGGCCAGCAGCTCCTCCTCGGCGCCTACCAGCAGCTCGCCCGGCAGATCGGCCTGGGCGGCGTGAAGCTGTGGAACCGGGTGGAGATGCTGGATGTCGTCACGGTGGACGGCCGGGCGGCCGGCATCGTCACCCGCGACCTCGTCACCGGCGAGATCCGCAGCCACGCCGGCCACGCCGTGGTGCTGGCCACCGGCGGCTACGGCAACGTGTTCTTCCTGTCCACCAACGCGATGGCCTGCAACGTCACCGCAGCGTGGCGGGCGCACCGGAAGGGTGCGGCGTTCGCCAACCCGTGCTACACCCAGATCCACCCCACCTGCATCCCGCAGGCCGACGACACCCAGTCGAAGCTCACGCTGATGAGCGAGAGCCTGCGCAACGACGGCCGGGTGTGGGTGCCCAGCGCCGTGGGCGACGAGCGGGCGGCGGCCCAGATCCCGGAGGGCGAGCGCGACTACTACCTGGAGCGCCTGTACCCCAGCTTCGGCAACCTGGCGCCCCGCGACATCTCCTCGCGCGCCGCCAAGCGGGCGGTGGACAGCGGCCGCGGCGTCGGCCCCCTCAAGAACGGCGTCTACCTGGACTTCTCCGATGCGATCAACCGCCTCGGCAAGGAGGTGGTGAAGGAGCGCTACGGGAACCTGTTCGACATGTACGAGCGGATCACCGGCGAGAACCCGTACGACGTGCCGATGCGCATCTACCCGGCCAGCCACTACACGATGGGTGGCCTGTGGGTGGACTACGAGCTGATGACCACCGTGCCCGGCCTGTACTCCGCCGGCGAGGCCAACTTCAGCGACCACGGCGCCAACCGCCTGGGCGCCTCTGCGCTCATGCAGGGCCTGGCCGATGGCTATTTCGTGCTGCCGTACACCATCGGCAACTACCTGGCCCCGATGCTCAACCAGCCGATCCCCGGCACCGACCACCCGGCGTTCAAGGCGGCGGAGGAAGAGGCCGGTGCCCGCTTCAGCCGCTACCTGGACAACAAGGGCAGCCGCTCGCCGGACTGGTTCCACCGTGAGCTGGGCAAGATCATCTGGACCCACTGCGGCATGGAGCGCACGGCCGAGGGCCTGCAGACGGCGCTGTCCGAGCTGCCCGCCCTGTACGAGGAGTTCCAGTCGGACCTCAAGGTCACCGGCGATGGGCAGAGCATCAACCAGACGCTGGAGAAGGCCGGCCGCGTGGACGACTTCTTCCAGCTCGGGATGCTGATGTGCCGCGACGCACTGGAACGCAACGAGAGTTGCGGCGGCCACTTCCGGGCCGAGTACCAGGACGAAGAGGGCGAGGCCCAGCGCGACGACGACAACTTCGCCCATGTCGCGGCCTGGGAATGGACCGGCGATCCGATGAACGCCGTCCGCCACCAGGAAGAGCTGCAGTACGAAGTCATCCACCTCGCGAAGCGGAGCTACAAGTGAGCCATCTCGAGAACCTCACCCTCACGATCTGGCGGCAGAGCGGCCCGGACGACGCGGGCCACTTCGAGCGTTACCGCATCGAGTCGATCAGCGACGAGGCCTCCTTCCTGGAGATGCTCGACGTGCTCAACGAGCGCCTGATCGACGAAGGCAAGGAAGCCATCGTCTTCGACCACGACTGCCGCGAAGGCATCTGCGGCACGTGCTCGCTGATGATCGACGGCCAGGCCCATGGCCCGCAGCGCGGTACCGCCACCTGCCAGTTGCACATGCGCAAGTTCAAGAGCGGCGACGAGATCATCGTGGAGCCGTGGCGGGCCACCGCCTTCCCGATCATCAAGGACCTGATGGTCGACCGCTCGCCGCTGGATCGCATCGTGGAGGCCGGCGGCTTCATCACCGCTCCCACCGGAGGTGCGCCGGACGCCAACATCATCCCGGTGCCCAAGCCGGTGGCCGACGCGGCGATGGACGCCGCCGAGTGCATCGGTTGCGGCGCCTGTGTGGCGGCCTGCCCCAACGGTGCGGCGAACCTGTTCACCGCCGCCAAGGTGAGCCACCTCAACCTGCTGCCGCAGGGCCAGCCGGAGCGCTGGAGCCGGGTGGAAGCCATGGTCGAAACAATGGACGAGTACTTCGGTTCGTGCACCAACCACGGCGAGTGCGAGGCGGCCTGCCCGAAGAGCATCAGCATCGACGTCATCGCCCTGATGCACCGCGACTACCGCAAGGCCAAGTTCAAGAACCGCAAGCTGATCAGCCAGATCTGACAGGGGTGCCACACTCCGGTCACCTCCCGTTCACCCGTTCGGGGTAGAACGGTGGGCATGCGAATCCTGGTCACCAACGACGACGGCATCGACTCCGTGGGCCTGCACGTGCTGGCCCGGGCCATGGCGGTGCACGGCGACGTGGTGCTGGTGGCGCCGGACCGCGAGTTCTCCGGCGCCGGCGCGGCCGTGGGCGCGCTGCACCTGTTGCAGCCGGAAGTGCGCCGGGTGCAGGTGGACGGGGTGGCCGAGGCGTGGACGCTCAACGGGCCGCCCGCGCTGTGCGTGCTGTTCGCCCGGCTCGGTCTGTTCGGGGCACCGTTCGATCTCGTGGTGTCGGGCATCAACCCGGGCGCCAACGTCGGCCGCTCCGTCTACCACTCGGGCACCATCGGTGCCGTGCTCACCGGTCGCCTCGGCGGCATCAGCGGCGTGGCCGTCAGCCAGGCCGTGGCCGGGTTCGGCGTGGAGGGCCAGGGCTGGGACGAAATGGTCAAGGGGCAGATCTGGGACACCGCCGCCGACGTGGCCTCCAGCGTGGTCGGCGGCCTCATCGCCGACCCGCCGGCCGACCCGGTTGCCCTCAACGTCAACGTGCCCAATCTGCCGCTGGCGGAGATCAAGGGCTGGCGGCGCACCTCGGTGGGCCGGGGCATCCCGCGTTCCATGGCCTCGGCGTCGATGGAGCCGAAGGAGGGCCACGAAGGCGCCTACTACGTGCGGATGTCGTACGGCGAGCCCGTGGAACTGCCGGTGGAGACCGACGGTGGCGCCGTAGAGGCCGGCGAGGTGTCGATCACCTACCTCAGCCGTCTGGAAGGGGTGGACGTCCCGGGCGTCACGTCGGCGGAGAAGGCCGTCGACGCCTTGCTGGCCCGCTGACCCGGCTCAGTCGCCCACCCTGCTGGCCAGCCGGCTGGTGTAGCGGTTGGTGGCCGTGGTCTCGGCGTGCTCCAACGTCAGGTCCAGCCACAGTTCGCCGGCAGTGTCGGGCACCACGAAGCGCACCATCCCCACCCGCACGCAGTCGTCGGGGGCACGCTGCCCGTCCATGCCCACTGGTGCCCGCCACCGGGCCAGCGCAGCGCGGCGGTGCAGCGGATGTCGTCCAGCGGGTGGTGCAGGTCGTTGACCACGTGCACGTCCAGCGCCAGTGCGTCGCCTGCGGCCACCTCGGCAGGCAGCGGGTCGGCGACCACGATCACCGGGCGGCAGGCGTCGGCCACCGCGTGGTACGCCAGTTTCGGGTGCCGCTCGTGGTCCAGCACGCTCCACGACACCGACGGCTGGGCGTCGTTCCAGGCGAGGAAGCAGAAGCCACCAGTGGGCCGATACTTCAGCCGCCGCAGGGTCTCGATCTGCCGCCGCAGCACGTCGGCCTGGTAATGCTGGGTGGCGTCGCGCCAGGAGTCGAACGAGAAGTGCTCGGCCCGCGGGGTGTGGGCCTCCATCTGCTCCAGTTGCAGGCCGTGGTGGTCCACCAACGCCTCCCAGGCGAGTTCCGGCCAGCGGTGCGGTTCCATGAAGCCGGCGGAGTCCGGCACGGCCTGGGCGCCGAACTCGCCGACGAAGCGGACCATGCGCGGCACGGTGGCGGCGAAGCCGGCCAGGTCCGCAGCCTCGCCGTGGAACCAGCCGAAGAACAGGTGGCTGTCCGTACCGGACAGTTGGGGCAGGTGGGGGGCGACGCCGCTGTGGGCCACGGTGGGCCGGCTTTCATCGGCGGACTCGAAGGCCCGCTTCACCCACCCGTCGAGCACCGCCGTGTTCCAGGTCGGCCGTTGCTGGGCCAGCAGCGTGCGGCCGAACGAGCGGCCGGTCTCGGCGCGGCGCTCTGCGCCGGGCGCAGGGTCGCTGTGAGCGCACCACAGCGCGATCGACGGGTGGTGGCCCAGATGGTCCACGGCCTCGCGGGCCTGGCGCACGGCTTGCTTGCGGATCGACCGGGCGTATCCCCACTGCAGCGGGAAGTCCTGCCAGAGCAGCACGCCCAGTTCGTCGGCGGCGTCGTACAACTCGTCGCGCCCGACGTGCCCGCGGACGCGCAGGAGGTCCAGCCCTGCCTCGCGGGCCAAGGCCACGTCGCGGTGCACCTGTTCGGGTGTGGCGTCGGCCAGGGCGCGTCGGGTGGGCGCGAGGTTGGCGCCCTTCACGAACAGCCGCTCGCCGTTCACCGAGAACACCCAGTTCTCCACCCCAACCTCGCGCATCCCGGTGCGAACGGTGCGGGCATGGCTGGCGGCGCCGTCCACCAGCACCTCCACCTGCACTTCGGTGAGATGCTGGGGGCCGAGACTCCAGGGCCACCACAGGCGGGGGTCGTTGATGTCGACGTCCCAGTCCACCTCGTTCAGCCCGGCAGCGAGGGTGGTGGACTGCTCGGCCAGCGTCGCCCCGTCCACCGAGGTGCGGATCAGCACCGTGCGCGCCACGTCGGAGTCCAGCCGGGCATGCAGGCGCAGGTGGGCACGGGCGTCGTTGGCGTCGCGGCACAGCACACGGAGGCGGTCGATACGCGCCGGGCCGGTGCGCTCCACCCGCACGGGACGCCACAGGCCGCCCGGGTTCCAGGCCGGGTCGATCATGTCGGAGTGCTGCAGCACGCCGGTGATGGTGCGCTTGGCGTTCGGCTGGCGTTGCGGCGGGCAGGCCACCTCCACCGCCAGCACGTGCTCGTCGCTCAGCCTCGCCAGGCCGGTGATGTCGAAGCTGTGCGGGAAGAAGTAGCCCTCGGGGTCGCCCAGGTAGGCGCCGTCCAGCCACACGTCGGCCTGGTACATCACCCCGTCGAGCGTCACGAAGCAACGCTCGCCGTCGGCGGGCGGGCTCAGGTGGAAGCGGTGGCGGTAGAGCAGTGGGCCGTCCGTCTCGGCGAACTCGGGCGTGCTGCGCCAGTGGCCCGGTACCTGCACCTCGGGCCAGCCGGCGTCGTCGTGGTCCAGGCCCACGCCGTCGCGCCGCACGTCGTCGTCGGCGACCCTCGCCACCCAGCCACCGGACAGTTCCACGGGGTTGGAGCGTAGGTCGTCGGGCTGCACTCGGCACGCTGTCACATGGCGCCAATCGTCGCGGTAGGGTCGGCCGCATGGCCAACCTCCCCTCCACGCTCGGCGCACTCAAGGCCTCCGGCTGGCAGTCGGTCCCGGTGAAGGAAGAGATCCGCCGCAACGCGGTGGCGAAGATCTCCGCCGGTGAACCTCTCTTCGCCGGGGTCATCGGCTACGAGCAGACGGTGATGCCCCAGCTGGAGAACGCCCTGCTGGCCGGGCACGACGTCATCTTCCTCGGCGAGCGCGGCCAGGCGAAGACGCGGATGATCCGCAGCCTCACCGGCCTGCTCGACGAGTGGATGCCGATGATCGCCGGCAGCGAGATCCACGACGACCCGTACCATCCGGTCAGCCGCCACGCCCGCGACCTGGTGGCCGAGCACGGCGACGCCACGCCGATCGAGTGGATCCACCGAGACCACCGCTACGGCGAGAAGCTGGCCACCCCGGACACCTCGATCGCCGACCTCATCGGCGAGGTGGACCCGATCAAGGTCGCCGAGGGCAGGTACCTCAGCGACGAACTGACCCTGCACTACGGCCTGGTGCCGCGCACCAACCGCGGCATCTTCGCCATCAACGAGATCCCCGACCTCAGCGAGCGCATCCAGGTGGGTCTGCTCAACGTGCTGGAAGAGCGCGACGTGCAGATCCGCGGCTACACCGTGCGCCTGCCGCTGGACGTGCTGCTGGTGGCCAGCGCCAACCCGGAGGACTACACCAACCGCGGCCGGATCATCACCCCGCTGAAGGACCGCTTCGGCAGCCAGATTCGCACCCACTACCCACTGGACACGGAGACCGAGGTGCACATCATGCGCCAAGAGGCCCGGCCGCCGTCGGTGGGCGACATCGCCGTGCGCATGCCCCACTACATGGAGCAGGTGGTCGCCACGTTCAGCCAACTGGCCCGGGCCAGCAACCAGGTCAACCAGCGCAGCGGCGTGTCGGTGCGTCTGTCGGTCAGCAACCTGGAGGTGCTGGGCGCCAACGCCCTGCGCCGAGGGCTGCGGGCCGGCGAGACCACCGTGGTGCCGCGGGTCAGCGATCTCGGCTCACTGGCGGCCAGCACCAGCGGCAAGATCGAGATCGAGTCGCTGGAGGAAGGGCGCGACGGGGTCATCCTGGAGAACCTGGTGAAGGCCGCAGTGCTCACCGTGTTCAAGGAGGTCCTGCCGTTCGACCAGGTCCGCGAGGTGGTGAACTCCTTCGAGGAGGGCACCATCGCCCACACCGGCGAGGACGTGCCGTCCGCCGATCTGGCCGCGCTGCTGGAGTCCGTGCCGGCCCTGCGAGCCCCGGTGGCCCGCCTCACCGGTGGCGACGAGTCGCCTGCTGCGGTGGCTGCGGCGATCGAGTTCGTGCTGGAGGGCCTGCATCTCTCCAAGCGCCTCAACAAGGACGCGCTCTCGGGCGGCGCTGCCGCCACCTACCGCGGCCGCGGCTGACGGCCGTCAGCCGGCCAGGAACGCTTCGCCGCTGTCCTTGAGGCGGCGGTCGGCGGTGGCCAGCCCGTCGTAGGGCGGGCGGTCGCACAGGGTAGCCGCGGTCACCGCAGCCACGTTCAGGTCGCCGGCGGCGCGGCGCACGTCCCGCCACATCGCCGTCACGCTCTCGGCCTGCTCGCCGTCCGTGCGACCTGCGGGGCGGAACGTCACCGCCAGCGGGCGCGGCGGCGCCATCTCCGCAGCGCGGTACAGCGCGGTCTCCACGTCGCCGCGCAGTGCCAGGCCGACCACGTCGCACGCGCCTGCCAGGTCCGCCAGTGGCCGGTCGGCCCGGCCGGGGATGCGGATCACGCCGTCGTACAGGCCGCCGAGCCAGGTGGTCCAGCGCAGGTGGTCGCGCCGCCGGGCAGCCTGCAGCGCAGGTTCGGAGTCGTCGGCCGGTGCCTCGCGGGCGACGTCCAGCGACGTCGCCACCAGCGGCCCGCCGCCACCCAGCACTCGCCAGGCGTCGCGCCAGGCGACCACCAGGGTGTCGACCAGTTCGCCGTGCTTCCGGGGATCGTCGGGCACCATCCGCCGGGCCATGGCGAACGGGGCTTCGAACGGCACCCACCCGGCGGCCACGTCGCCCAGTCGGGCGGCGACGGCCTCTACCCAGCGCGGCCACCAGCGGCCGGCCGTGGCGGCGTCGGTGAACCCGCCATCGTCCTCGAACCAGTGGGGCAGGTCGGTCTGCAGCAGGCGGAACCACGGCGCCAGCCCCAACGACCGGGCCTGCTGGGCCGCGCCGCGGAGCGCTTCGAACACGCCCTCGTGGATGGCGCCGGCCTTCGGCGCACCGGCCGCCCAGACCACGTCGAACCGCACATGGGTGAGGCCGATCTCGGCGGCGAAGGCCAGGTCGTCGACCAGGCGCTCGGGGTCATGTGCCGGCACGACGGCGCCGCGTGACACTGTGGTGGTCAACGAGGTGCCTCGGTCAGAGGTTGAACGGGGTGCGGGTCCAGAGCTCGCCCGTGTCGTTGGCGGCCTGCAGCACCGGGCGGCCACTGAGCTCCAGCACGCTGACCTCGCCGGGGAAGCCGCGCAGCTCCACCTCGCCGTGCGGGCTGGCGATGACGCCCTCCGGCAGGCGCTCGAGCTGCATGGCCGGCAGCAGCACCTGGAAGTCGCCGGCGGCGTCGCACAGGCGAGAGGCCATGTTGACGGCGGATCCGATGTAATCGTCGCCGTCGAACAGCAATGCATGACCCGTGGCCATGCCGATGCGGAGGGTGAGCGGGGCGCACACCTCGGCGGCCCGGTGCTCCAGCTCCAACGCGAAGGCGATGCAGGCCTCCTGGTCCACCGACACGATCATGCAGCCGTCGCCCAGCCACTTGGCGATGCGGACACCGCGCTCGCTGGCGATCTCGCGGGTGAGGCTGCGGAACGCGCCGAGGATCCGCCCGGCGGCGTCATCGCCGAAGGCGGCCGTGTAGTTCGTGAACCCGCTGAGGTCCACGAACGCGAACGTCCGAGGAACACGCATCTCACTCACTGTATCGGCAGCAACTCGCCGGTCGTGATCACTTTCACAAGGCGTTCACCGTGGCGACATCCGTCCCGGGAGGGGATAGGGTCCGCCCATGACCGGTCGGTTCTCCTACTCGCGCTGGGACGGCACCCAGAAAGGGTTCGATCTCGATGCCGACGCCCTGTTCGACGACCTCACCGACGACCTCCTGTACCACGGCGACGTCAACGCCGCCCTCCGTCGCCTCATGCAGCAGGGCATGCGCGACCGCAACGGCAACCAGATGCAGGGCCTTCGCGAGCTGCTGCAGAAGCTGCGCGAGGAACGCGAGCAGCGGCTGGACCGCTTCGACCTCGGCGGCGTGTACGGCGAGATCGCCGACGAGTTGAACGACATCGTCGACGAGGAGCGCCACGCCATCGAGAACGCCACCCGCGACGCGGAGCGCAGCGGCGATGATCGCCGGGCCCAGGCCGCCCGTGATGCCGCCATGGACCGCAACTTCCGCCTGGACATGCTGCCCGACGACCTGGCCGGCAAGGTGCGCGAGCTCAGCGCGTACGACTTCGAGAGCCGCGAGGCGCAGCAGCGCTTCGAGCAGCTGATGGAGAAGCTGCGCCAGCAGCTCATGCAGCAGATGGTGGACCAGATGTCCTCGTCCATGCAGAACATGACCCCTGAGGACATGGCGCGGATGAAGGACATGATGGCCGCGCTCAACGAGATGATCGAGCGTCGCGAGCGGGGCGAGGACCCCCGCTTCGAGCAGTTCATGGAGCAGTACGGCGACTTCTTCCCGGAGAACCCGCAGACGCTCGACGAGCTGTTGGAGCAGATGGCCAAGCGGATGGCCGCGATGCAGGCGATGCTCAACTCGATGACGCCCGAGCAGCGTGCCCAGCTGCAGCAGCTCAGCGACCAGTTGCTGGAGGACATGGACCTCCGCTGGCAGATGGACCAGCTGGGCCGCAACCTGCAGTCGATGTTCCCGCAGATGGGCTGGCAGCAGGGCTACGAGTTCAGTGGCGACGAGCAGATGGGCATGGCCCAGGCGATGCAGACCATGCAGGATCTGGGCGACCTCGACCAGCTGGAGAACCTGCTGCGCAACGCCAGCAACCCCGGCCAGCTCGCCGAAGCGGACATGGACCGTGTGCGCGAGCTGATGGGCGACGACGCCGCGAACTCACTGGAGCAGTTGGCCCAGCTCACCAAGATGCTGGAGGAGCAGGGGCTGATCCATCAGAAGGATGGCCGCCTGGAGCTGACCCCGAAGGGTCTGCGCAAGATCGGCAACAACGCCCTCCGGGATCTCTACGCCAAGCTCGCCAAGGACAAGGCCGGCCAGCACCAGACCCATCGGTTGGGCTACGGCCACGAGCGCACCTACGAGACCAAGCAGTACGAGTTCGGCGACCCGTTCCAGCTGGACCTCCACCGCACCGTCCGCAACGCCATCCGCCGCCAGGGCCCTGGCACCCCGGTGCGCCTGTCGCCCGACGACTTCGAGATCGAACGGACCGAGCACCTCACCCGGTCCTCCACGGTGCTGATGCTCGACCTGTCGATGAGCATGCCGATGAGGGACAACTTCCTGCCGGCGAAGAAGGTCGCGATGGCCCTCCATTCGCTGATCACGTCGCAGTTCCCACGCGACTACATGGGGCTGGTGGGCTTCAGCGAGACCGCCTACGTGCTCACGCCGGCCCAGTTGCCCGAGGTCAGCTGGGACTTCGCCTACGGCACCAACATGCATCACGGCTTCACGCTGGCCCGCCAGATGCTGGCCCGCCAGAGCGGCACCAAGCAGATCATCATGATCACCGACGGCGAGCCCACCGCCCACATCACGCCCCGCGGCGACGTGTTCTTCAACTACCCGCCCGTGCAGGAGACCATCGAGGCCACCCTGCGCGAAGTGGTCCGGTGCACCCGCGAGGGGATCCGGATCAACACGTTCATGCTGGACGCCAACTACGGGCTGAAGGCCTTCGTGGAGCAGCTCACCTCGATCAACCGGGGCCGTGCGTTCTTCACCGACAACCAGTCGCTGGGCGACTATGTGCTGGTCGATTTCATCGAGCACAAGCGCCAGCAGGCGCGCGGCCGAGGCCGTCGCGCCGGCTGATCTCAGCCCGCGCGAACGGGCTGCTCAGGACGTTCGCGAAATCCCCTCTTGCGCGAAGGGAGTGTGATAGGGGACAATGACACCCGTGTAATTACAGGGGTGTCGATCCGTCCACACGGTGGCACCCTTGCAGCACACGCACACGGGGAGAGGCAGCCGAATGCAGATCGAAGAGACCACGGATTCACGGGCCAACTGGCAGGACCAGGCCAACTGTCTCGGTGTGGACCCCGACCTGTTCTTCCCCGAGCGTGGCGCGTCCACGCGCGAAGCCAAGGAAGTCTGCCGCGGCTGCGTGGTGCGGATGGACTGCCTGGAGTACGCCCTCGTCAACGGCGAGAAGTTCGGCATCTGGGGTGGGCTGTCCGAGCGCGAGCGTCGTCGCTTGCGCCGCCAGCGGGCCCAGGCCACCCGGCGCACCAGCGCCTGAGCCGACGTCCCCTTCTCCACACGCACTGGTAGGGTTGCGCCCATGATTGCGTTCGATCTCGGCGGGCCGGAGATGATCATCCTGCTCGTGCTCGTGCTGGTCCTGTTCGGTGGTTCGCAGCTGCCCAAGCTGGCGAAGAACCTGGGCAAGGCCCAGAAGGAGTTCAAGGAGGGCCTGGCCGAGGGCCAGAAGGAAGCCTCCAAGGGTTCCGAGTCCGACGACTGACCGGCGGCGCTGCCGACGGCAGCCCGGAAACACCACGACGCCGGCCGACCCGCAGGTCGCCGGCGTCGTTGCGCGTCCGAGCGTCAGACGGCGAGCTTGCGCCGCTTGAGGATGCGGCGCCGTTCGCGCTCGCTGGCGCCACCCCACACACCGTGCTCGATGCGTTCGGCGAGCGCGTACTCCAGGCACTGGTCCTTCACGGGGCAGCCGTTGTTGCAGATCTTGCGAGCGCGGTCCACACCCACGCCGTCGCTGGGGAAGAACGTCGCCGGCGGATAGTTCCGGCAGTTGCCGAGGCTCATCCAGGCGGTCGCCGAATCAGTGTCGGTGACGGGGGTGACCGGGATGTTCGAGTGCATGCGCGTGTCTCCTTCACGCTGTGAGGGGGGTCTCACAGCTCGTTGGTGCGCCCGCACGAAGCCCGTAGGTTGCCGGTGGCCGCACCACCGTTGCCGGTATAGACGTCGGCAACTGCGGTTCGGTTCCCGAAAACCTTGCGGAATTCTTGCACACCTGCCGCCGGAGCGCACGTCATGCCGTCACGTGGGCGCGCCGCTAGACTTGACGCGCCGTCGCACCTTCTCGGTGCACCGTCCGGCAGGAGACACCAGCATGACCGACATCGCCACCGAGCCGCCGCGGGCGCACGCCCGCATCGTCTACCTCGGCCCCGTGTCGCCGCACTGGGAGGTCTACGGCGACTACGGCGACCGCACCCTGCTGGAGGAATTCCGCGCCCGGGCACTCGCCCGCCTGGTGCTGCTGCCCCGCGACGATCCGCAGTTCCGCCGCAACCGGGAGCGCATCATGCGCGACGCGGAGCGCGAGAACATCGGCATCGAGTGGGACCTCGGCCTGCCCGAGGCCGAAGGCTGAGCGTCGGCGCAGACGGCACCCGCACATGACCCAGCGCCTGCTCAACCGTGAGCTGAGCTGGCTGGCGTTCAACCGGCGCGTCCTGTCGCTGGCGGCCGAGCCCGGCATCCCGCTGCTGGAGCGGCTGAAGTTCGCCGCCATCTGTTCCAGCAACCTCGACGAGTTCTTCCAGGTGCGGGTCGCCGCCCTGAAGGACCAGGTGGCCGCCGGCGTCGGCCGGCTCTCGCCCGATGGCATGACCGCGCAGGCGCAGCTCACGGCCATCGGCCGCGCCGCCGACCGCTTCGTGGCCGATCAGGAGCGCATCGTCCTCGACGACCTGCTGCCGTCCCTGGCCGAGGCGGGCATCCGCATCGTCCACTGGGCCGAGCTCGAAGAAGTGGACCGCGCCCACCTGGTGGAGTTCTTCGAGAGCCGGGTCTTCCCTGTGCTCACCCCACTGGCGGTGGATCCCGCCCACCCGTTCCCTTACATCTCCAACCTGTCGCTCAACCTGGCGGCGATGGTCACCGACCCCGACGTCGGCGAGCGTCGCTTCGCCCGGGTGAAGATCCCCAACGTCTTCCCGCGCCTGGTGGTGCTGGCGGACGGCCAGCGTTTCGTGCCGGTGGAGGAGATCATCGCCGCCCAACTCCATCAGCTCTTCGTGGGCATGGTGGTGGAGGAACACGCCTTCTTCCGGGTCACCCGTAACGCCGACCTCACGCTGGAGGAGGAGGAGGCCGACGACCTGCTGGCCGCGGTCGAGATGGAGTTGCGCCGGCGGCGCTTCGGCCGGGCGGTGCGGCTGGAGGCCCAGCAGGGCATCAGCATGGAGATGCTGGAGCTGCTGGTGCGCGAGCTGGACCTGGAGGCCGACGATGTCACCCTGCACCGCGGCCCGCTGGACATCACCTGCTGCTTCCAACTCCACGCGCTGGACCGGCCGGACCTGAAGGACCCGCCCTGGACCCCGGTGACCGCCGGCCGGATCATGCGCGCCGAGAGCCAGGACCGCAGCATCTTCTCCGTCATCCGCGAGCGGGCGCTGATGGTCCACCACCCGTACGAGAGCTTCGCCGGCAGCGTGGAGAACTTCCTCGCCCAGGCGGCGGACGACCCGCAGGTGAAGAGCATCAAGATGACGCTCTACCGCGCTGGCGGCGACAGCCCGATCATCCGCAGCCTCATGCGCGCCGCCGAGCGCGGTGTGCAGGTGGCGGTGCTGGTGGAGCTGAAGGCCCGGTTCGACGAGGCCACCAACGTGGGCTGGGCCAAGGCGCTGGAACGCTCCGGCGTGCACGTGGTGTATGGCCTGGTGGGCCTGAAGACCCACGCCAAGTGCACGCTGGTGGTGCGCGAGGACGACGACGGCCTGCGCCGCTACTGCCACATCGCCACCGGCAACTACAACTCGAAGACGGCGCGCACCTACGAAGACGTCGGCTTCCTCACCTGCGATCCCAAGGTCGGCTCGGACGTCACCCAGCTGTTCAACCACCTCACCGGCTACAGCCGGGCGGTCGAATTCCAGTCACTGCTGGTGGCGCCGCGCGACCTGCGCACCCAGCTGGTGGACCTGATCGAGCACGAGATGTCGTTCGGCCCGGAGGGCAGGATCACCGCCAAGCTCAACTCGTTGACGGACCCGGAGATGATCGAGGTGCTGTACCGGGCCAGCCAGGCCGGCGTGCAGATCCAGCTGATCACCAGGGGCATCTGCTGCCTGCTGCCCGGAGTGCCCGGCCTCAGCGAGACGGTGCGGGTGCGCAGCATCCTCGGCCGCTACCTGGAGCATTCACGGATCATCCGTTTCGAGCACGGCGACGAGGATCAACCCCTGTTCGTCATCGGCAGCGCGGACTGGATGGGCCGCAACCTGGACCGCCGGGTCGAGGTGATGGTGCCGGTGGTGCACCCGAAGCACCGCGATTGGCTGGACCAGGTGCTGGCGTTCGACCTGGCGGACGACATCGTCCGCCACGAGCTGGACAGCGAGGGCGTGTGGCACCGTCACGGCCCCGCCGACTTCTCCCACGGTGATGCCCAGGAGCGCTTCTACCGCTGGGTCGTGGACCGCCAGAAGGCCTGACCGAGCGCGCTTCTCCCCTGGTTGGGAGACCGTTCACCGTTCGTTCACCGAGTGCGGGGTGTGGCGACACCTTGGTTCCGTACCGTCACCTGCGTTGAACCCCCAACACACAGGAGACACAGCGTGAACAACGTGAAGCGGCGGGCCTTCCTCGCCGGAATTGCCTCGCTTGCCCTCCTCGCCACCGCGTGCGGTGACGACGAGTCGAGCAGCGACACCACCCAGGCGCCGACCACCGCCGGTTCGGACTCCTCCGACGCCCCGACGAGCAGCGCCGGCAGCGAGACCACCGCGATGCCGATGGACCTCGCCGGCGAGCTGAACGCCAGCGGCGCGACCTTCCCCAAGACGTTCTACGAAGAGGCCATGGCCGAGTTCATGTCGATCTACCCCGACGTGACCATCAACTACGCCGGCGGTGGCTCCGGCAAGGGCAAGCAGGACCTGGCCGACCAGGTGGTCGACTGGGCCGGCACCGACAGCACGATCAAGGACGAGGACCTGCCCGGCTTCAAGGGTGGCGACGTGCTCTACTTCCCGACCGTCGTGGCCCCGATCACCGTGTCCTACAACCTGGACATCGAGGGCCTGCAGCTGACCCCGGACACCATCGCCAAGATCTTCCTGCGGCAGATCACCAACTGGAACGATCCGGAGATCGCCGCCGAGAACCCCGACGTGACCCTGCCCGACCAGGCCATCGTCGTGGCCCACCGCAGCGATGGCAGCGGCACCACCAAGAACTTCACCACGTTCCTCGACCGTGC
This sequence comes from Ilumatobacteraceae bacterium, assembly GCA_041394605.1. Classification (GTDB taxonomy): domain Bacteria; phylum Actinomycetota; class Acidimicrobiia; order Acidimicrobiales; family Ilumatobacteraceae; genus UBA668. Next base: position 292,991 of record JAWKHX010000007.1, on the reverse strand, counting down.
CGCCGGCCCCGACGCCAGTGGCATCTGGACGCTGGGCGCCGGCGACACCGTGGAGTGGCCGGCCGACACCCAGGCCGGTGAGGGCAACGGCGGCGTCGCCCAGATCATCACCAGCACGGTTGGCGCGATCGGCTACGTGGACTTGTCCGACGCGACCGACGCGGGCCTGAACATGGCCCTGGTGCAGAACAGCTCCGGCAACTATGTCGGGCCGACGGTGGAAGGCGCCTCGGCCGCCGCCGGTGGCGCGGAGATCAACGACAACCTCACCTACAGCGCCATCTGGGCCGACGGTGCGGATGCCTACCCGATCACCGCCCAGACCTGGATCATCGTCTACAAGGTGCAGCCCGACGCGGAGAAGGGCATGCTGATCAAGGCGTTCCTCGAGTACGTGCTGACCGACGGCCAGGACCTGGCCGGCTCGGTGAGCTTCGCACCGCTGCCTGCTGAGCTGCAGCAGATGGCCATCGACCAGCTCGACCAGCTCGAGATCGGCTGAATCACGCACTGAACAGGGTGGGTGGGACGCTCTTCGGAGGGTCCCCACCCACCCTGTACTGTGTCCGGGAAGTCCCATGTCTGTGACCACCACTTCGCACACGCCGACCCTGCATGAGCGCCTGCGCGGCAAGGGCGGCCACGCCGACCGGTCGTTCCGGGGCGTCGTCTACGTGTCCGGCTTCGTCGTGCTGGCCGTCCTGGCCCTCATCGCACTGACGATGTTCGACAAGAGCCGGGCGGCGCTGTCGCACATGGGGCTGGACTTCTTCACCTCCAAGCGGTGGAACCCGCCCGGCGAGCAGTACGGCGTGCTGTCGTACATCTGGGGCACCGTCTACACCTCGGTCATCGCCCTGGTGCTGGCCGTGCCGGTGAGCCTCGGCATCGCCATCTACATCACCCAGGTCGCGCCCAACTGGCTGCGCAAGGTGATGACCTACGTCATCGATCTTCTCGCCGTCGTGCCGTCGGTGGTCTTCGGCCTGTGGGGCATCCTCGTGTTCGCCCCGCACGTGCTGGGCTTCTACAAGTGGCTGTCCCGCACGTTCGACGGCTGGCCGGTGCTCGGCAACATCTTCGGGCCCAACCCGCAGGGCCGCACGTTCTTCACGGCCGGGATCATCCTGGCGATCATGATCATCCCCATCATCGTCAGCATCTCCCGCGAGGTCATGGAGACCACCCCGCAGACGGAGAAGGAAGCGGCGCTCGGCCTGGGCGCGACGAAGTGGGAGATGATCACCGGCGCCGTGTTGCCCCACAGCCGTGGCGGCCTGGTGGGTGCTGTGATGCTCGGCCTCGGCCGGGCCATGGGCGAGACCATCGCCGTCGCGCTGGTCATCGGCAGCGCCACCGGGCAGATCACGCTCAACGCGCTGACGTCCGGCAACTCGATGCCGGCCGTCATCACGGCGGAGTGGGGTGAGGCGGACACCCTGAAGAAGTCGGCCCTCATCGCCATGGCGATGACCCTGTTCGTGATGACCATCGTGGTCAACATGACGGCCACGGCCGTCGTCAACCGCTCGCAGAAGCGAATGGGTGTGCGATGAGCACGGTCCTCACCGCAGCCGACCTGCGCGGCAGCCGCCGGACGTGGCGGGTCATCAAGAGCAAGCTCATGATCGGGCTGACGTTGCTGTCGTTCATCGTGGTGCTCATTCCGCTGGTCACTGTGATCGGCACCGTCATCGCCAAGGGCGCCGGCATCGTGTTCCGCGACTTCCCCGCCTGGTTCACCACCGACATCCCCGTCCGCACGCGGGCGGAGGGTCCGGGCATGGGGCCGGCGATCATCGGCACGATCGTCATCACCGCCGCGGCGTCGGCACTGGCCATCCCCATCGGCATCCTCGCCGCCGTCTACCTCAACGAGTACGGCCGCAACTCGCGCACCGCCCGCACGGTGCGCTTCCTGTCCAACGTGATGAGCGGTGTGCCCTCGATCGTGATGGGCCTGTTCATCTACGTCGTGTACACCCTGCGATTCGGCCTGTCCGGTTTCGCCGGGTCCATCGCGCTGGCCTGCCTGATGCTGCCGGTCGTCATCCGCAGCTCGGAGGAGATGCTTCGGCTGGTGCCCAACCACCTGCGCGAGGCCAGCTTCGCGTTGGGCACCCGCAAGAGCCGCACGATCTTGTCCGTGGTGCTGCCGAGCGCCTTGCCCGGCATCGTCTCCGGCTCGCTGCTGGCCGTCGCCCGCGCCGCTGGCGAGACCGCACCGCTGCTGTTCACGATCGGCATCGTCACCAAGGGCAACTGGGACGTCTTCAGCGGGCCCAACACCGCGTTGAGCGCCCAGATCTTCCGCAACGCCTCGGCCGTGCAGGCCGGCCCGCAGGAGCGTGGCTGGGGCGCCGCCCTGACCCTCGTGGCCATCGCCTTCCTTTTCACGGTCCTCGCCCGTCTGGCGACCAGCCTCTACCAACGGCGGCAGGCGAGATGACCTCGGACACCCACCTTCCCGACCAGGAGGTCACCATGACCATGGACGACGCACCCGCCGCGGGTGGCGCCGCCCCCGCTGCACCGGCCGTGTTCGACCTGCGCTCGCTGGAGGTGTACTACGGCCAGTTCCGCGCCGTGCGCGACGTGTCGATGGAGATCAACCGCCAGGAGATCACCGCGTTCATCGGCCCGTCCGGGTGCGGAAAGACCACCGTGCTGCGCTCCTTGAACCGGATGAACGACGAGGTGCCCAGCGCGAAGGTGGGCGGTCTGGTGCTGTACCACGGCGCCGACCTGTACGCGCCGGGTGTGTCGGTCACCGAAGTCCGCCGGCGCATCGGCATGGTGTTCCAGCGGCCGAACCCGTTCCCCAAGTCCATCTACGACAATGTCGCGTTCGGGCCGCGGGTCAACGGCATCAAGTCGCGCAGCGAGCTGGACGGCATCGTCGAGGAGTCGCTGAAGGGTGCGGCCCTCTGGGACGAGGTGAAGGACCGGCTGAAGTCCTCCGCGCTCGGCATGTCCGGCGGTCAGCAGCAGCGCCTGTGCATCGCCCGGGCGATTGCGGTGAAGCCCGACGTGATCCTGATGGACGAGCCGTGCTCCGCGCTGGACCCCATCGCCACCGCCCGCATCGAGGACCTCATGCAGGAGATCAAGAGCGAGTACACGATCGTCATCGTCACCCACAACATGCAGCAGGCCGCACGCGTCAGTGATCGTGTCGCCTTCTTCACCACGGAGATCAACCCGGAGAGCGACCGCCGCACCGGTGTGATGGTGGAGTACGACGACACGAAGAAGATCTTCTCCAACCCCTCCGACGAGCGTACGGAGGCTTATGTCACGGGACGGTTCGGCTGATGAACGAGTTGCGCAAGGCCTACCACGAGGACCTGGAGACCGCCCGCAACCAGGTGGTGCGGATGGCGGCGATGGTGGTGGAGAAGGTGGCCCGCGCCACCTCCGTGCTGCTCGACGGCGACCTCGAGGGCGCCGAGTACATCATCAAGGGCGACGCCGAACTGGACGCCCGCGCCGTGGAGACCGAGGAGCACTGCATCCAGATCCTCGCCCTGCAGGCCCCGGTGGCGGGCGAACTGCGCCAGGTGTTGGCCATCCTCAAGATGGTGTCGGACATCGAGCGCAGCGGCGACCTGGCCGCCAACCTGTGCAAGATCGCCCGGCGGATCTACGGCCACCACACGCTGGACCCGAAGATGCGCGGCCTGATCGAGCGGATGGGCGAGCAGGCCCAGGCGCTGTACCGGGCCGCCATCGACGCGTTCGTGGACAGCGACGCCGCCAAGGCCGCCGCCGTGGACGACATGGACGCCTACCTCGACGCGCTGCAGAAGCAGTTCATCCAGTCCATGTTCGAGGCCCACAACGCCGGGCGGCTGGAGCTGCCCACTGCCATCGAACTGGCCATGGCCGCCCGCTTCTTCGAGCGGATCGGCGACCACGCCGTGCACATCGCCGAGCGGGTGCGCTTCTTCGTCACCGGCTGGCTGCCGGACCACCGCCCGAGCGACCGCCCGACGGTGGACCCCGCGGCCGTCATCGAACCCGTTGAGGGCAGCTGAGGCAGGGATGAGCCTGTTCGGTCGCCGGGAGCGCGACGACCTGCGCAGTGAACTGGCCATCAGCCGGGCCCAACTCAGGGTGTGCGAACAGGACGCCCGCCGGCTGCGCGCCGTGCTGGATGCCGTTCCCGTGGGCCTCGTGCTCTCGGACCTGGACGGCAAGCCCGTGCTGCGCACGCCACCGGCTCGCCAGGGCGGCCATGTGGACCACCTAGTGGAGGACGCAGTGGAGCAGTTGCTGGTGGCGGCCGCGGCCGGCACGCGGGGCGAGCGCCGGCTGGACCTGGTGGGCCCGCCCGCCCGGGTGCTGCTGCTGAAGGGCATCCCGCTGGCCGACGGTGGCGCGCTGGCCGTGATCGAGGATCTCAGTGAACGCGCCCGGCTGGACGCGGTGCGCACCGACTTCGTCGCCAACATCAGCCACGAACTGAAGACGCCCATCGGCGCGCTCGCGGTGCTGGCCGAGACGGTGGCGGACCACGACGACGTCGATGTCATGCGCGGCCTGGCCGAGCGGATGGTGGAGGAAGCCCACCGCGCCTCCTCCACCATCGACGACCTGCTCGAGCTGTCGCGCATCGAACTGGGCGGGCGCGCCGTGCGTGAGGTGGTGGACGTCGGCATGGTCATCAGTGAGGCCATCCATCGCACCGCGCTCGCCGCCGAGCGTCAGGACATCCACATCACCGTCGCCGACCCGCACCCCCCGAAGGCGATGGGCGACTCCCGCCAGCTGGTGTCCGCCGTCGCCAACCTGCTGGACAACGCCGTGAAGTACAGCGACACCGGCAGCGAGGTCACCGTGTCGGTCGTCGGTACGGACGGCTGGGTGGACATCACCGTGGCGGACCGCGGCATCGGCATTCCCACCCGCGACCTGGACCGCATCTTCGAGCGGTTCTACCGGGTGGACCGGGCCCGCAGCCGGGAGACTGGCGGCACCGGGCTGGGCCTGGCCATCGTCCGCCATGTCGCCAACAACCACGGCGGCGTCGTGCGTGTGCAGAGCCGCGAGGGGGAGGGCTCTGTGTTCACCCTGAGGATTCCAGCGAGCGAGGACTGAACCCCCCATATGGACAACACCGATCACACCGTGCTCGTCGTGGAAGACGAGATCAGCTTCGTGGAGGCCTTGCGCATCGGCTTGGCGCGCGAAGGCTTCCGCGTGGAAGTGGCATCCGACGGCCCGCAGGCGCTGGACATGTTCGATGCCGTGGCGCCGGACATCGTGCTGCTCGACGTGATGCTGCCGCGGATGAGCGGCATCGACGTGTGCCGCCAGCTGCGCAAGCGCAGCCAGGTGCCGATCATCATGGTCACCGCCAAGGGGTCGGAGATCGACACCGTGGTGGGCCTGGAGGTCGGCGCCGACGACTATGTCACCAAGCCGTACCGCATGCGCGAGCTGGTGGCCCGGATGCGCGCCGTGCTGCGCCGGCGTGGTGTGCCCGAACCCTCCGCCGGGGGCGAGCTCGGCGGCAGCGCCGTCGTGGTCGGCGACCTGATGATCGACCCCGAGGAGCACCGCGTGGTGCTGGCCGGCGACGAGCTGGCCATGCCGCTGAAGGAGTTCGAGCTGCTCCATCTGCTGATGGCCAATGCCGGCCGCGTGCTGACCCGCGAGGTGCTGATCGACCGGGTGTGGGGCAGCGACTACGTCGGCGACACCAAGACACTGGACGTGCACGTGAAGCGGCTGCGGGCCAAGGTGGAGGCAGATCCGGCCACCCCGACCCGGATCACCACCATCCGCGGCCTGGGCTACAAGTTCGAGCGCCCGAAGGCCTGAGTGGGCAGCGCGCCGCGAGTGCGTCCACCTACGATGCCTACGTGAGTGAGGAGCGAGTGCGTGCGGATGCGGTGTACCCGCGTGGCACCCGCCCCTCCCGCTCCACTCGCTCCACACGCTCGGCCCGGCCGGCCACCTCGTCCCGGCAGCGCCCACCGTCGTCGACCGCCCGGCGGCGCCCGGTCAATGCCCAGACCCCGTTCCGCCGCCTGGCCCGCACCCATGCGTTGATGTCCATCGGTGACGTGGCCATGTTCGCCTCGCTGGCCGGTTCCGTGCTCGGGCTGGACCCCGACGGTCAGCGCACCGCCGTGCTCCAGTTCCTGCTGGTCAGCTTCGCCCCGTTCGTGGTGCTGGCCCCGTTGATCGGCCCCACCATCGACCGCATCCCCGGTGGCCGCCGGGTGGTCATCCAGGGCACGGCTGTCGTGCGCGCCGCGCTGTACGTGATGATGGCGTTCCACACCGACGACGTGGTGTTGTACCCGCTGCTGTTCATCGCGTTGGTGATGCAGAAGACCTACGCCGTGTCGAAGATCGCCGTGGTGCCGCTGGTGGTGCGCAACGCCGAGGAGTTGGTGGAGGCCAACTCCAAGCTGGGGCTGATCAGCGCACTCGCCGGCGCGGTGGCCTTCGCCCCGCTGGCCGGCATCGGGCACCTCAGCGCGGCGGCCGGGCTGGTGCTCGGCGCGCTGATCTTCGTGTTCGCCGCGCTGGCCGGCGGCAAGCTGCCTCGCGAAGCTGTGGCCACCTCGCCCGTGGCCGACGCCGAGCGGGTGGAGCTGAGGTCGGACCGGATCGTGCTCGCCGCCGGTGCGATGGTGCTGATCCGCGCGTCCATCGGCTTCCTCTTCTTCCACCTCCTGTTCTGGCTGAAGGAGGACTACGGCCTGGCCCAGTTCGGCCTGGCGGCTGCCGCCAGCACGATCGGTTCGATGGCCGGCAACGTGGCGGCGCCCCACCTGCGCCGAGCCGCCCGCGAGGAGACCATGCAGATCATCGCGCTCGGCGTCATTGCGGTGGCCGGAGTGGGTGCGGCGGTCACTGGTGGTCTGTTCACCGCCGTCTTCCTCGCGCTGGTGTGCAACTTCTCGTCGTCGATCGGGCGGATGGCGTTCGACTCGATCGTCCAGCGCGACGCCCCCGACGCCAACCAGGGGCGCGCCTTCGCCCAGTTCGAGACCCGCTTCCAGCTCGGCTGGGTGATCGCCGCGCTGGTGCCCGTGGCCTTCACCCTGCCGGGGCAACTCGGGTTCCTCGTGGTGGGTCTGATCGGCGCCACCGCCAGCGCCACCTACCTGCTGGGCTGGCGGGCGATGAAGGCCGGCAAGCCGCTGCCGATGTCGCTCACCCAGCGGGCCAAGCGGGAGATCAGCCGCCGCCGCGGCAACACACCGCCCGCCGGGCAACGGCGGCCGGCGCCGCGCACCATCACTCCTGATCCGCGGGAACGGCGCAAGGCGGCGGACGACAAGCCGTTGTACCCGGGCCCGCCCGGCAAGCCGGGGAAGGCCGGCAAGCGGCCGAAGGGATAGGTGCGGCTAGAGCTCCAGCCGGGCCAGCCACAGGCCCGGGGCGTCGATCTCCGCGGGTGTGGGCAGCGGTTCGGAGTGGCCCAGCAGCTCCACCAGGCGGGCCTCGGGCTGGGCGCCCTCCACCCGGTCCACCACGCCACCCACGAACGTCTTGCCGCGCTGCACCTGGCCCTGGGTGACCTGCAGGCCGAGCAGCCGCTGCACGAACAGGTCGTCGGGGCTGGTCTCCACCCGCCGGCGGCGCACGGCCTCGGCGATGCGCAGCGCGTCGCCGCCGATGACCCGCACCGCCACGGCATCGACCAGATAGTCGACCGCTCCGACGACCGCGGCCACCGCAGCGTCCAGCCGCGGGGCCAGCGCCTGCTGCTCGGGCGACTGCACGGCGCCGAGCAGCAGCGCCGGATCGCCGAGCAACTGCTGGATGGCCTGCATGGGGTCGCCGGCGGCGTCGCCCTCCAGCGCGCTGAGCTGTTCGGCCACGGCGGACGGGTCGGGCGAGAAGCCGCCCACATGGCGGCGGACCAGCTCGGTCAGCTGGTCGCGCAGCGGGGCGATGGTGAACAGGGTGTGCCCGATCATCTCCTGGGCCAGCACCCACAGCCGCATCTCGTCCACCGGCAGGCTCCACTCCGTGGCGAAGCCGTCGATGTTGGCGGGCACCACCAGCAGGCTGGCGTCGCTGCGGGGGATCGGCAGGTCGTACTGGCCGAACGTGCGCTGGGCCATCCGCCCGACCATGGAGCCCACGGCCATGCCCATCATCGCCGGCGCCATCATCTTGCTGAGGCCCGCCATCATCGCCATCATCGGGTCGCCGGCGTCCTCCTCGGGGGCGGCCGCCGGCGGGCGGCCGAGCGAGGTGGCCAGTTCGGTGAACAGGGGGCGGTAGGCATCCAGCGTGCGCTGGGCCCACGCGGTGCGCGTGACGGGGGTGATCTCCGGGAACGTGACGTCGGCTCCGGTGAGATCGCGTACGTGCAGTTCGAGGATGCGGGCCAGGTCGGCCATGGCGATGCGCACGGCCGGGTCGATGTTCGGTTCGCTGCTGCCGAAGGGTGAGCCGCCGGCCGCCATCGTGGCGAACTGGCGGGCGGCGTCCCAGTTCAGCGGGCCCTGCCCGGAGAGCGCCTTGGCCATCTCCGCGAACATCGGGAGGTTCGCGAACGGGTTGTCGCCGAAGTCCGGCTGGTCGGGGGTGTCGCCACCCGTGCCGTCTGCCATGCAGGGCAGCCTACGGCCTTCGCAGCCGGGCCGAGCCGGTAGCGTCGTGCCGTATGGAACCGGCCACCACCGTCGCGGTGCAGCGGGTACGCGTGGAAGACGGGCGCAGCGGCCTCGGTGCCCGCGTGGTGCGCCTGCTGGCGGCCGATGCGGCAGTGCACGTGGTGGACAGCGGCGACGCCCGCAGCGGCGACGTGGAAGTGCTGGTGTGGCTGGCCGCCCACGACGCCGACGCCCGCGCCGCCCGCGGCCAGAGCGCCCTCACCGGCCTGCCAGAGGCGTTGGCCGCCACCCAGGCCGCGCACGTGGTGCTGGTGACGTCGGCCATGGTGTACGGGGCCTGGGCCAACAACCCCGTCCCGCTCACGGAGACCGCCGCGCTGCGCCCGGACGTGGAGTTCGCCTACGCCCGCCAGTTGGGGGCGGTGGAGCAGGTGGTGGACGAATGGCGCCTGGCAGGCCAGGGGCGCACCGCCACCGTGCTGCGCCCGGCCGTGGCCATGGCCGCCGACGGGTCCAGCCGGTTGGCCGCGGCCCTCGCTGCCGGCATGGGCCAGCGGATGGGCGCGGAGGACTCCCCGGCCCAGTTCCTCCACCTCGACGACCTGGCCGGCGCCGTCGTGCTGGCCGTGCGGGACCGGCTGGACGGGGTGTACAACGTCGCGCCGGACGGCTGGGTGGCGGGCGAGCGGGTGCGTGCCCTCGCCGGTGCGGTGCCCCGCCTGAAGCTGCCCGACCGGGTCAGCGAGGTGGTCACCAACCTGCGCTGGCGGTTCCAGCGCGGCCCCATCCCGCCGGGTCTGCGCGGCTACACCCGCTGGCCGTGGCTGGTGGCGAACGACAAGCTGAAGGCCGCCGGCTGGCGCCCCACCGTCACCAACGAGCAGGCGTACGTGGAGGGCACCGAGGCGAAGTGGTGGACGATGGTGTCGCCGAAACGCCGTCAGGAACTGGCGCTGGGCGGCATGGTGGCCGTGCTGCTGTGGGTGTCCGTGGTGATCGCCCGCGCCGTGCACCGGGTGCGCATGCGCCGTCGCTGAGCCGGGCCCGCCGGTCGCGCGAAGCTGGCCGGGTGCGCAAACTCGTCTACGCCCTCCGCCGCCTGCCCGACCTGAGTCGCGAGGAGTTCCAGCGCTACTGGCGGGAGGTTCACGCCCCCCTGGTGGCCGAGCGCGCTGCCGTGCTGGGCATCGTCCGCTATGTGCAGTGCCACACCCTGCTGGACGTGGACGACGCCCATGAGGGCTTCCGGCTGCGCAACGGGGGTTCGCCCGAGCCGTTCGACGGGTTCGCCGAACTGTGGTTCGAGGACCGGCGCGTGGGGTCCGCCGACGACGCGGCCACGGCCGCCGCCGAACTGCTGGCCGACGAGCGCAACTTCATCGACCTGCCGCACTCGCCGGCCACGCTGACGGCGGAGCACCACGTGATCGGTGCCGAGCGGCGGGTGCTGATCCCCACCGCGGACCACGACGCCACGGTCGCATGGCACCGCGGCCTGTTCGGCTGGGAGGTCGTGCGCGACTGGCCGGGCGGCACGCTGCTGGCGGTGGACGACCACACCCGGCTGGAGATCCTGGAGAACAGTGCGGACTTCCCGCCGCAGCCATCACTGGACGGCACGACGTTCGTGGTGGAGGTGCCCGACGTGGCGGACCTCCATCGCCGGGCGGTGGCCGCAGGTGCCACGGTGCAGCGGCCGCCCACCACCACCCCGTGGGGGCACCTGATGACGATGCTGCGCGACCCGAACGGGTTGACGGTGGTGGGGTTCGAGGTGCTGCCGCAGGGGTAGCTACAGGGACGGCTTCGGCGGGGCGAGGTGCACGTCCACCTCGATCTGCGTGCCATCCGGGCAGGTGACCACGATCACCACCACGTCTCCCGGCTGGTGCAGCGCCAGCAGGCCGGCCAGTTCGGCGACGTCGGCCACGGGCTCGCCGTCCACCGACACGATGGTGTCACCCACGTCGAAGCCGGCGGCAGCGGCCGGACCGTCCGGGTCCACGGCGCCCACCGTCAGCGTGCCCGCCGGGTTGTCGTTGACCACCACGCCCAGCCACACGGTGGGGGCGACTGCGCTGCCCATGGCCCGGCGCAGGGCGTCCAGGTCGGCCACGGGGATCATCACGCTGGCCCCGGCCTCGGTGATCGTGCACAGTGCCACCAGTGCGCCGTGGGCATCCACCACTGGCGTACCTTCCGGCAGCTCGGGGTTGTCGCCGCAGGGCAGGCCTGCCACGCCGTCGGCGCCCACGATGACCTCCACCGCAGGGTCGGCCATCACGGTGAGTGTGTCGCCATCGGCCACGGCGGCCGCCACCTCGAACGCCTCGGCGGCCGTGCGGGCGGTGGGCGCCAGCACGGCCAGACCGCTGCGGGCGTCGACGAACAGCACCTGGGCGCGGTTGGTGCCTCCGTCGGGTGTCAGCAGCTCCACGGAGTCCGCCCCGACGGCGGTGGCGGTGGTGACCACCAGCCGGCCGCCGTGCAGGGCCACGGCGACGGCACCCGGGCGGGTGTTGGTCTCGTAGGTGACCTGGTACGTGGGCATCGGGTGGGTGGTGCTGGAGGCCGTGGCCGCGGTGTCGGCGGCGGTGGAGTCCGGAGCGTCGGTGGCGGGCGGGGCCAGGTTGTCCTGGGTGGGAGCCGTGGCGTCCACGGTGGGGCTGAGCGAGAAGCTGGACCCGTCGAGCGTGCTGCGGACGCTGACCACGGAGGCCGTGCCCGCGTCCGTGGGCACCAGCGTCCACACCAAGGCGACGGTGAGGACCAGCCCGAGGACCCCGGTGGCGACCGTGAGACCGCGGCCGATGACCAGCGGCGGTTCGGTGCGGGCCCAGGTTTCGCTGGCGACCTCGCTGGGGTGGCGCCACTCGCGTTCATGGGCGGGAAGGGGTGCAGGAGGGTAGGCCGCGCCGTCCTCGTCGTCCCACTCACTCCGGTCCACGAAGGGGTCAGGTTAGTAACCCCCCGACGCCTTGTGGCATCGCGGCCCGTGAGCCGGTGGGACCACCTGCCGCGACGGCTACCATGCCCGGTTGTGCAGCCTCCCGTCGCCGGTCACTCCTGGCTCGGCGTCGGCGCGCTCGCGTTGCCGGTGGCCGAGGCCTACGACTGGTGCGTGCAGCCGCACTGTGGTGCGGTGGTCTTGTTCAGCGGCACCGTGCGCGACCACGCGGTGGACGATGGTGGTGTCGTGCGCACCGGCGTCCAGCACCTCACCTACGAGGCCTACGAGGAGCAGGTGGTGCCGCGGTTCGCGGCCATCGAGGCCGAGGTTCGCCGTCGCTGGCCGGCCACCGGGCGGGTGGCCATCCTCCACCGTCTGGGGCGGATGGGCGTGGGCGAGAGCTCCGTCGTCGTGGTCGTCTCGTCGGCCCACCGGCCGGAGGCGTTCGAGGCCGCCCGCTACGCCATCGACGCGCTCAAGGCGTCCGCCCCCATCTGGAAGCACGAGGTCTGGGAGGGCGGCGAGGGCTGGGGCACCGGCGCGCACGAGGCCGTGGACCCTGCGGCGGTGCCCAGCGCCCGGATCGGCGGCGGCGCGTGCTGACCGTCCTGTTCATCGTGATGGGCGTGCTGATCCTGGCGCTCGGCGTGGTGATGATGATCGGCAACCGGCGGATCAACGAGTCCGGCGTGCGCAGCTTCCGCCGGCACATCGACGCACTGTCGCCGGAAGCCCGGCGTGAAGTGCACGACCGCGTTCGTGCCCAGCGTGACAAGAAGGAAGGCCGGTAGGGCATGGCCCGCGACCTCGCGATCGACCTCGGCACCGCCAACACGCTGGTGTACATGAAGGGCAAGGGCATCGTGCTCAACGAGCCCTCCGTCATCGCCCTCAACCGGCAGACCGGCGAGGTGCTGGCCACCGGCCGCGAGGCCTGGCAGATGATCGGCCGCACGCCGGGCTACATCGTGGCCGTGCGCCCGTTGCGCGGCGGCGCGATCACGGACTTCGAGATCACGGAGCGGATGATCCGCCTGCTGCTGCAGCGGGTCGGCGTGTCCCGCTTCACCCGCCCGAAGGTGGTCATCTGCGTGCCGTCGGCCATCACCGAGGTGGAGCGACGCGCCGTCACCGACGCCGCCCGCCGGGCCGGCGCCGCCGACGCCCAGCTCATCGAGCAGCCGATGGCCGCGGCCATCGGGGCCGACCTGCCGATCGACGAGCCGGTCGGCAACATGGTCATCGACATCGGCGGTGGCACCAGCGAGACGGCGGTCATCAGCCTCGGTGGCATCGTGGCGCTGGAGGCCGTGCGCGTCGGGTCGTTCGACATCGACGCCGCCATCCAGGCCTACGTGCGCCGCGAGCACGGCATCGCCATCGGCGAGCGCACGGCCGAGGAAGTGAAGATGGCCATCGGTTCCGCCGCCCCCACGGAGGACGAGAGCCAGGCCGAGGTCCGCGGTCGCGACCTGATGACCGGCCTGCCGAAGACGGTCATCCTCACCCCGGAGGAGATCCGCTTCGCGATCGAGGACGTCGTGTCGTCGATCATCGCCTCCGTTGTCCGCTGCCTGGCGAAGGCCCCGCCGGAGCTGGCGCAGGACTTCCTCGTCCGCGGCATGTACCTCGTCGGCGGCGGCGGCCTGCTCCGCGGGCTGGCCCAGCGCATCGAGCGCGAGACCCAGGTGCCCGTGAAGATGAGCAACATGCCGCTGGAGGCCGTCGTGCTCGGCGCCGGCCACTGCATCGAGCACTACGACGCCCTGAAGAACATGTTCATGGGCGCCCGCCGGTAAGACTGGCGGGGTGGAGCGCCGGCTGTGCCCTCCATGTGTGGCGCGAAAAGACACCCGTGATGCTGACGGTTGGAGGTCGCGGGTGGAACCCTGATGAGCTACTTGACGATTTGCGACTGGAGGGGGGGATGATGGCGTGCTACAAGCCCTACTTCCCGAAGGGACGTTTCGTTGTGAGATACATCTTTGTGTCAGCGTTGTTGGCGCTCGCAGCTTTCGTTGGAGTCCTCCCCAGTTCACACGCTGATGCATACTGCTTCGGTAGCTCTGAGGGGACTTACTACGTTGTTGCGTGGGCAAAGGAGTCGGTCGGCTACAGCCCAACCTGCAACAGCGACTTTCAATACTCGGGGAAGCTCACCGACACGTTGACCGATGGGTACCCCGTGTCCGCTCAGTACATCAACCAGGATCGATACCATTACACCTCGTACACGACGATCGCGCAGACGTCGTCCGTCGCAAGCGCCGTGAACTATGGGGTCTACGACGACAATTCCAACTCGACCTTGAAGCTCTGCCGGCTCTCTAGTCCGATGATCTGCACAGCGACGAAGTACAACAGCGGGTACTGATGCGGGTGTCCAAGCGGCTGGCAGTTGTGTCGCTCGCCGCAGGAGCCGCGGTATCCGCCGGACTGGTGGGTTGTCGTCACGACGAACCGACCGCCTCCAGTCAACCTGCGAGCGTCAGTCTTCCGTGGCGCGCCGAGCTTGGTGACGAGCCGCTGTATCAGGCCCTCCAGGCAGCGACCGGCTATAGCCCCTATGACCTCACACTGCTGCGCGATCAATCGGTGAACCAGGCCGTCGTGGAATGCATGGCCCAGCGTGGGTTCACAACATCGATCGCCGCGGAGTCTCCGATCGAGTCGAAGCTTGCTGGCACCAACGTCGGTGATGTGGCGCGCCGAGCCCTGGAGTTGATCGACCAGAATCAGGTGGGTCCGTCGGTGAGTCGGACGCCAAGCGATGTCGAGGCCCAGCAACTGGCGGCGTGCCGCCAGGAAGTCGAGAGTTCAACTCCTGCACTGGATCTACTGGCACTGACCGATGACCTCATGTCGGGGGCCACGACTTCTGCCGGTGGCTTCGTGGCTTCGAGCTCTGACTACGCCGAGGCGAAGGAGCAATTGCGGATGTGTATCGCCTCGATTGGTTTGGTTGATCTGACCGTCGTGGATGAAGCGCGAGGTGATGACTCGCGTGCGCTTGATGCGCTCTATTCCTTCGTGCGAGGGGAGGTCGATGAGCAGTCGACGCTTGCGGCGCTTGAGGAAATCGCAGGACGGCGGGCCCTGGACGCACCACTGTTGCAGCAAGCGTTGCGGTGTGAGGGCAGCTTCCTGGCAGTGGAACGTGCGCTGTACTTTGAGGGTCAGCTACGCTATCTGAATGACCATCCCGGCTTCATCGATGGGATTGCGGAGCAGTTGGAGGAAACGATCGCCGGGCTGTGAATCAATCGGGTGCTGGAACCACCAGAGTCCAGTCCTTCTATACGGATGGCAGCAACACCGTGTCGTGGAGCGCACGACGGTCGGCCGTGGTTAGCTGTGATATGTGAGACGGTGGATAGACGCGATCGTCGGTGCGCTGATCGCCGCAGCGGCAGTGGCTTGCACTCCGTCGGCGAAGGACACGTCGGAGATCCAGTTGGACGGCACCCTGTTTGACGTTGTCTTCGGTCCGGCCGGGGATCAGGCCGTGAGTGATCTGCTCGAGTTGAGAACGGCCCAGTGCATGAGCGCCATGGGATGGGTCTATGTTCCGGAGACTGGGACGCAGGTGGCCGCGTATCTTCGCCTCGGGCTGTCCGAGGCCGAGTTCGCTCGTGAGTATGGCTTCGCGCTGACCCGGCCGCCCGAGATCGGCCCGACCGAGGCGTCGAAGAGCAACTATGCCTATGCACAGGAACTCGATGACGCTGCCCGGTTCCGCTACGCCGACGCCCTGGAGTCCTGCGGGAAGGGTGCGGCAGGCGAAGTGGACCCTGTTGCGGCAGCAGTCGCGGCCACCGCGAGCAGCTACATCGAGGAGGTCCTGACGCCGTTGCTCGCGTCTGATGCGGGGCAGTCGGCGCTCACTGCGTGGCGAGCCTGCTTGCAGTCCGACCTGGCGAAGGGTGTGAGTGACATGTCGGGTCTGGTTGCCGCGACGCGTGGCTACCTCGACAGTGCTGCGCTTGATCCATCGGATGCTCTACGGTTCGAGACCGATCTTGCGTCCCGCGCGGTCGCCTGCAACGAGGCTCGTCGTCATGACGAGCGGGATGCGCTGGCGGGTCTGGAGGCCGACTTCATCGACCACCATCGCGAGCAGGTCGCAGATCTTCTTGCCCTGATCAAGGCAACCACGACCGGCCAAGTGGCTTGACGGTACTGCGACGAAGGCAGTTGCCCGTCGATCACGTGCGGAGGGTGTCGGCGGGTGGGGTGCGGGCGGCGCGGATGGCGGGGAGGAGGCCGGCGATGGTGCCGGTGGTGAGGCCGATGATGGGGGCGATGATGAGGGTGGTGGGGTTGATGGTGAGGGTCCAGCCGCGGGTGTGGGTGTAGATGGCGCAGGTGGTGATGGCGAGGCTGGTGCCGAGGAGTGCGGCGGTGGTGCCGGTGAGTGCGGTTTCGGTGGTGATCTGCCGGCGGATGTGGGCGCGGCGGGCGCCGAGGGCGCGGCGGAGGCCGATCTCGCTGCGGCGTTCGATGATGTTGAGGAGGGTGGCGTTGGCGATGGCGATGGTGCCGATGAGCAGGGCGAGGGTGGAGAGGGCGAGGAAGAGGCTGGTGATGTCGCTGGAGATCTGGTTGCGCAGGGTGGTGGGATCAGGTGGGACGAGGGCCTGGAGTCGTTGGGGTTGGTCGGGGCGGAGGGCGATGGGTGCTTGGTGGCCGGCGAGTTGGGCGGCGCCGGCGGTGGTGGCGATGAGGACTTGGTAGTTGGCGCCGGCGACGGGGAAGTCGCGGACGGCGGCGGTGGTTGGGATGGTGACGGCGAGGAGGAGGTCGGGGTTGCGTTTGACGTCGTCGAGGATGCCGACGAGGGTGTAGGCGGTGTCGCCGATGAAGATGGCGGGTTGGTTGTCGACGCGGGTGATGCCGAGTTGGGTGGCGGCGGCGCGGCCGATGATGGCGACGCGTTCGGCGCGGTCATTGTGGAAGGTGTCGTAGAGGCGGCCGGTGGTGAGGGTGGGGATGGCGGCTTGGACGGCGCCGGGGTCGGCGGCGATGACGGGGATGTTGGCGGCGAGGTTGGTGGGGTGGGTGGGGGTGGTGCGTGGTTGGAGGTTGCCGTTGTCGGGGATGGTGTAGTAGAGGCCGGCGTGTTCGATGCCGTTGAGGGTTTCGAGGCGGGCGCTGGTGTCGGTGGGGAAGGGGTTGGTGCCGTCGGGGTTGGCGTCCTGGATGCGGACTTCGGTGGCTTTGAGGGCGTCGAATCGGGAGCTGACCTGGGCGTTGGCGGTGTCGGCGAGGATGTTGGTGGCGACGAATGCGCCGACGCCGAGGATGGTGCCGAGCGCGGTGAGCAGGGTGCGCAGGGGTCGTTGGGTGATGGTGGCGGCGGCTTCGCGGAAGGTGTCGCGCCAGTGCAGGACGGCGGGTTGGCGGGTCATCTGGCTGGGCCTTCGGTGAGGTGGCCGTCGTGGATGGTCAGGTTGCGGCCGGCCTGGGCGGCGACGCCGGGGTCGTGGGTGATGACCATGATGGTCAGGCCGGCGTGGTGGAGTTGGTGGAGTTGGTCGAGGACGGTGTCGGCGGTGGCCGAGTCGAGGTTGCCGGTGGGTTCGTCGCAGAGCACGAGAGTGGGGCGGCGCACGAGGGTGCGGGCGATGGCGACGCGTTGCTTCTCGCCGCCGGAGAGTTGTGAGCATCGGGCGTCGGCTCGGCTGGTGAGCCCGACGTGGTCGATGGCCTGGTGGGCGAGTTCCAGGCGTTCGGCGCGGGACGTGCCTTGGTAGAGGAGGCCGAGTTCGACGTTGTCGGTCACGCTGCGGTGGCCGATGAGGTGGAAGGCCTGGAACACGAACCCGATGTGGTGGGCGCGCACGGCGGCGCGCTCGTTGTCGGACAGGTTGGCGACGTCGTCGCCGGCGAGGAGGTAGGAGCCGGCGGTGGGGACGTCGAGCAGGCCGAGCAGTGACAGCAGGGTGGTCTTTCCCGAGCCGGACGGGCCGGTGACCGCGACGAACTCCCCGGCGCCGATGGTGAACGTGCACGGATGCAGCGCGGTCAACTGCGGCGGACCCGTGAAGGTCTTGGTCAGCCCGTCGACCGCCACGGCGGGGGGCGTGTCGCCCGGCTCAGTATCGGCGGGTTCGTCGGCGGGTTCGGTGGTGGTCACCGGCCGACCACCACCTTGTCGCCTTCCCCGAGTGCACCCGGCTCGACGGGTTCGACGGCGATGAACCCGTCGGCGGAGATCCCGACCGTGACCGCCACGTCGACTGGGTCGTCAGTCCCGTCGGGGAGGACCGAGACCCGCTGACCGCCGGATGCGTCCGACGACACTGCCGCCAGCGGCACCACCAGTGCCGCTCCGTCGGATGCGGCGGACGTGATCGTGACCCGCAGGTTCGCTCCGGTGAGGTTGTCGGGGAGCGGGTCGTCCGGGGTGATCACCGCCGGGTAGGTCGTCTGCCCGGACGGGTCGATCACCGAGGCGGTGGCGATCGAGGTCACCGTCGCCGGATAGGTGGTGTTAGTGATCTCGTCCAGCAGGGCGACCTCCATGCCGACACGGATCAGTGGTTGGTCGGGGGAACGGATGCCGGTGGTGACCAGCAACCGGCCGGCAGCCAGGGTCACCAGGTCGCCGGTGCCCGTATCGCCGCCGAATGGGTCGGTGGCGCCGATCGGGCCGAGCGCCGCGACGGCGGCCTGGACCCTGGCCGGCATCGTCGGGACGAACACCACTTCGCCCTGGGCGACGGTCGCCCCGGTCGCCACCTGCAACGCCAGGTACGCCTCGGCTGCCGAGTCTCGGGTGAGCACGGCATTGTCGCGGGCCTGCGTCGCTGCCGCGACGTCGTTGTCGGCCTTCGCCTCGCGCAGGGTCGCCTCGGCGACACGCAACTGGCCCTTGGCGTTGGCGATCGCCGTGTCGCTATCGCGGACCGCCGCCGTGTAGGCGCTGTTGGCTTGCACGAGGGCGGCGTTGGCGGCGTCCTTGTCGGCCTGCGAAGCGTTCGGGTCGGCCATGGTCGCGTTGTACGCGTTCTGCGCCGCCGTCAACGCCGCCTGCGCGTTGGCAACGGCTTCCACCTTGGCGGCCTGGGCGTCGCTCAACGCCCGGGCCGCAGCGTCCACACCGGCCTGAGCAGCCACCACCGACGAACTCGATGACCCTGACTGTGCCCTCGCCAGCGCAGCCTCCGCCGCGTCGACCGCCGCCTCGGCGTCTTGCAACGCCCGCAAACCGGCGGCCACCTCCGCAGCCGTCACCGTCGAGGCGACCGGTTCGAAGCCCGCCTGCTCGTACAGCTCGGTCACCGCCGCCTTCGTCGCCGTGCCGTACACTCCGTCGGTCTCCGGAGCGAACCCCAGACGGGTCAACGCCGCCTGCAACTGGGCAACATCCGCGCCCTCCATACCCGGCTTCAACGACCGGTACACCGGCACCTCACCCTGCAACACGAACACCGGACGCCCCGACACCTCCACCACCACATCACCCTCGGCCACCTCACTCCCCACACTCGGCGGCACCCGCGTCACCACCCCAACACCCTCCACCGACACCGGCACCCCCACCGACGCCAACACCTCCGGCTCCACATCACCACGCACCACCACCGTCGACGACAACACCCGAAA
The DNA here is from genome assembly GCA_041394605.1 of Ilumatobacteraceae bacterium. Classification (GTDB taxonomy): domain Bacteria; phylum Actinomycetota; class Acidimicrobiia; order Acidimicrobiales; family Ilumatobacteraceae; genus UBA668. The sequence continues at coordinate 273,845 of JAWKHX010000007.1, read as the reverse complement.
CTCCACCGGCGACGTGATCCACGACGCCACCGGAGCCTGCGCCCGAGCCGCCGCCTCATCCGGAGAAACCGACCGCGAGCCCAACCACCACGACACCCCAGACGACACCACCAACACACACCCCGTCACCCACCACCACGACACACGCGGACGAGACATAGAGGCGACACTACCCGCCCCCTATTGCGATGTAACGTCAACGGACGTTGAAACCCGAGAGACCACTTGACAAATCGCGACCGGGGGGGGGATGCTTATCGAAGTCGATAAAGGGACGAATGCCATGCGAACCCGTACTCTGTCTGCCCTCTTGATAGCGGTGACGTTGGTCATCGTTGTCGGCGATGAAGCCGGTGCCACCGGTTCGAACTCCTGCACGACAGGCAATGTCTGTGTGTCCTACGTGGGCAATGGTTCCATAACGCATGGCTTCCCCACAGGTCAGAATACGTACACCTACTGGGGCATCTACTGGAGCCCCTCTTCTGCAGGAATGATCAACGATCAGGTAGGCTATGTCAGGAATCGAAACTCGACATACCCCTACGCATGCTTCTATCTAGCTCAAGGGTGGACGGGTGGAGTCGGCGGCGTCGCTCCGTACTATGGCGCTTCTTGGGTCTTGGCGTATAGTCAGAACATCTCGTCGCACTACCTCCATCAAGTGAACGACTGCTAGGTCGCGTGACTCTCCTTGGCAACAGTCGCTTACGCGTTCATGAAGGCGAGATCTGCTGTGGACACGCAAGCGGGTTGACGTGGTTTCGGCGCCTGACAGCAGTTGCGGGTTGTGCCGCACTCGGCCTCATTTCAGCATGCCAGAGCGGTGACAACTCGCAGGGCGTGAGGACCGACTATTCATCACCTTCGTCGATGGTGTCCGCTGTGGACTCGCTGCCGCAGTCTGCCCTTGCGAATGCATCCCAGTTCCCGATCGGCAATGAGTGGCGTGAACGGCTCGATCTGACGCTCTTGAAGCAGGTCTGGTCTCTCTCCTATCGGCAGACGCAGGCACTGATACAGCAGTGCATGGCGTCGAAGGGATTCAGCTACGAGCCAGTTGAATTCGTGTATAATACCGACCTCCTCTATCGCGCGTTGAACCCCCTGAACGACGACATTGCTCTCAAATATGGTTATCATCCACCTCCAATTCCGGGAGCTATGGATGCGAATGACTACTCGCAGCCTGGCTTCCTCGTCGCGTTGGATGGCAGTGAGTCCTCGCAGGAGTCGGGGTGCGCTCAGAGCGCGTATGTGACAGTAAATGCCCTGTCGCAGGCGGCAACGGACGACGCTGCAGCTGTTCTTCGCAGGCTCTCCGAGACGACCTCCGGATTTGACGCCTCGGGAGAAGGGCGAGCCGCGTGGGACGCGTGGGCCGAGTGCATGCGTTCCCGGGGCTACCCAGTGGCGACTCGTAGTGAATTGTCACTGGAGTTCGCAGTTGCGCCCGACATTTCGGGCGAGGAACTCCAGGCGCGCCACGCCGATCTTGATTGTGACCGACTCGTTGGGTTGACGATGACCCAGTCCAGCTGGGAGCAGACGCGCTTTGCCGCCTTCCTTGTCGAGGCTTCTGGGACCTGGTCGGAGGTGCAGGCAGAGTTAGAGGATGCCTTGCAGGCGCTCGTTGCCTTGTGAGGGTTGCGCCGTAGCTGGCCGAATCCACCGGCGTGGCCGCCCCCTGTCGATCCGCCGGTGACGTCTGTGTCACGGCACAGCGATCACCGCCACGGCACATACGGACGTACTTCTGTGTCGTGACAGTGATGCCTGTGCCGTGACACAGAAGTTGGGCCGGTGGGCCAGACTGATGGGATGACCGCACTGGACGACGCCAGCTCGACCGACCTCACCGCCGCCGATGTCGCCTGGGACATCGACTCCATCATCCCCGCGGGCAGCTCAGTCGACGACCTCTACGCCGAGGCGGACCGGCTGGCATCCGGGCTGGAAGCCCTGCGCGGCACGGTCGGCTCGCTCGACGCCGGGGCGCTGGCCGAGGCCATGACCACCTTCGGGCAGATCGAAGACCTCCTCGCCCGGGCGTCCAACCATTCGCTGCTGGCGTTCAGCACGGACACCTCGGACCCGGCTCGCGGCGCCGCGGTGGCGCGGGACCAGCAGCGGTCGACCGAGATCCGCACCAAGCTGATCTTCTTCGAGCTGGAGTGGGCGGCGGCGGACGACGCCCACGTGGAGGCCGTGTTGGCCGACCCGCGACTGTCGTTCTGCGACCACTACCTGGCCGCCCAGCGGCTGATGCGCCAGCACCTCCTCAGCGAGCCGGAGGAGACCGTGCTGGCCGAGCAGCAGCAGACCGGTTCCGGCGCGTGGGCCCGCCTGTTCGATGAGCTGTCGTCGGCGATCGAGCCGGACCTGCCGGAGGAGATGGGCGGGAAGGTGCCGCTGATGCTCGCGCTGTCCCACCTGACCCAGGGCAACCGCGAGGCTCGTCGGGCGGCTGCCGACGCCGTGACGGCCGCGCTGCAGCCGGGCCTGCGGACGCGGGCGTTCGTGTTCAACACCCTGCTGCAGGACAAGTCGCTGAGCGACCGGCGGCGCAAGTTCCCGAGCTGGATCTCGTCGCGCAACCTGGCCAACGAGGCGTCCGACCAGTCGGTGCAGGCGCTGGTGGACGCAGTGGTCGGCCGCTACGACATCCCGCAGCGCTGGTACCGGTTGAAGGCCGGCGTGCTCGGCGTGGAGCAGATCGCCGACTTCGACCGGATGGCGTCGGTGGCCGGCGACGAGCGCCCGTACGGCTGGTCGGAGGCCACCCGCGTCGTGCGCGACGCCTACGAGTCGTTCTCGCCGGAGCTGGCTGCGGGCGTGGACCGCTTCCTCACCGAGGGCTGGATCGACGCGCCGCTGCGGCAGGGCAAGCGGGGAGGGGCGTTCGCCGCGCCGGTCACGCCGACCCACCATCCGTACGTGTTCCTCAACTGGACGTCGAAGGCCCGCGACGTGGCCACCCTCGCCCACGAGCTGGGCCACGGCCTGCACTTCCTGCTCGCCAAGGAGCAGAGCATCTTCCACATGACCACCCCGCTCACAGTGGCTGAGACGGCGTCGGTGTTCGGCGAGACGGTCACCAGCGCCCGCCTGCTGGCCGAGCTGGACGACCCCAACGAGCGGTTCTCCTTCCTCGCCGCCCTGCTGGAGGACTCGATCGCCACCGTGTTCCGCCAGGTGGCGATGAACCGCTTCGAGCACGCCGTCCACACCCACCGCCGGGAGGTGGGGGAGCTGTCGGTCGAGCGCTTCGGCGACCTGTGGGCCGAGACCCAGACGGCCATGCTGGGCGACGCGGTGGAGATCACCGAGGGCTACCGCAGCTGGTGGAGCTACATCCCCCACTTCATCCACACGCCCGGCTACGTGTACGCATACGCCTACGGGCAGCTCCTGGCCCTCGCGGTGTACGCCCGCTACGAGGCCGAGGGCGACGCGTTCGTGCCCGCCTACCTGGACCTGCTGCGCGCCGGCGGCTCGCGGTCGCCGGAGGAGCTGGGCCGGATCGTCGGCTGCGACCTCACCGACCCCGCCTTCTGGGAGGACGGCCTGGCCATCATCGAAGGCCAGCTCACCGCCGCCGAAGAAGCCGCGAGAGCCGCCGGCCGCCTCTGACAGCGGACGAACCGGGCTCGGCACCCGCCATCGCCTTGACGTGAATCCGCGCCCATGGGGGTGATTCCAGGTCGTGCGTGACGTGGAAGCGCGCCCGTGGGGGCGGTATCAGGTCAGCGCCGGGGGCGACGGGCGAGGGGGGGGGCGACGGGTGGCAGGGGGCGAACGGGGAGGAGGCGAACGGGGCGGGGGCGAGCGGGGCGGGACGAACAGACCGGCGGCGACGGGTGGCACCGGGGCGACCGGTGGCAGCGCGGCGACGGGTGGCAGCGCGGCGACCGGTGGGGAACGAGGCATCCGACCTTACGGAACGGCCGGAGTTCTGGCAGGCTGTGCGACATGAGTGACAGCGAGGCAGCGGCACCCGTCCGCGACTGGGCGACGGACTACGACATCTTCGATCCGGCGTACATCGCCGACCCGTTCGGGGTGTGGGACGACCTGCGCGAACGCTGCCCGATCGCCCACACCGAACGGTGGGGCGGGTCGTGGCTGCCGACCCGCTACGAGGACGTCACCGAGATGGCCCGCGACATCGAGCACTTCCCGTCGGGCAACGGCATCTCCGTGGTGCCGCCGCCGCAGGGCACCACAGGTGGCGGGCCCGGCTTGCTCGCCTACGGCCTGCCGCCGATCAGCGCCGACCCGCCCCTGCACACCTGGACCCGCCGCCTGGTGCTGCCGACGATGAGCCCCGCCCGCGTGGCCGAGTACGAGGTCTACACCCGGGCCCTGTGCACCCGCCTGCTCGACGAGATCGTGCCCCGCGGCGAGGCCGACGCAGCGGCCGAGTACGCCCAGCAGATCCCCGTGCGGGTCATCGGCCACATCCTCGGCGTGCCGGAGGACATGTCGGACACGTTCGTGGAGTGGGTGCGCGACGTGCTGGAGTTCGCCAACGACGGCGAGCGCCGGCTGCGCGGGATCACCGGCATCCTCCACTACCTGGAGGGTGCGCTGGACGAGCGCGAGGCCAACCCCACCCACGACTTCATCAGCGAGTTGCTGTTCGCCGAGAACGACGGCGAGCGCATCGACCGCGCCGTGGTGATGGGCATGTGCGCGCTGCTGCTGGTGGCCGGCATCGACACGACGTGGTCGTCGATCGGCTCGTCGCTGTGGCACCTGGCCACCCACCCGGAGGACCGCCGCCGCCTCACCGCCGAGCCCGAACTGTGGCCGACGGCGATCGAGGAACTGCTGCGGGCGTACAGCCCGGTCACCATGGCCCGCCGCCTGGGCGAGGACGTCAACTTCAAGGGCTGCCCGATGAAGGCCGGCGACCGCATCCTCATGAACTTCCCCGGCGCCAACCGCGACCCCGACGCCTTCCCCGACGCGGACAAGGTCATCCTCGACCGCGAGCACAACCGCCACGTGGCGTTCGGCGCCGGCATCCACCGCTGCGCCGGCAGCAACCTGGCGCGCATGGAACTGCGGGTGTCGCTGCAGATGTGGCTGGAGCGCATCCCCGAGTTCGAGGTCACCGACCCGGCACTGGTCACCTGGGCCGGCGGGCAGGTGCGCGGCCCGCGCAGCATCCCCGTACAGTTCGGCGGATGAGGTCGCTGCGCGACACCACCCACGCCCTGGACCTCGGCCTGGCCGAGATCCGCACCCAGTTCGACGTGCCGGAGCACTTCCCGCCGGAGGTGATGGCGGCCGCGGCCGCCGCGGCGCACCGTGAGCCGACGGCCCACGCCGACCTCACCTCCATCCCCTTCGTCACGCTCGACCCGGCCACCAGCACCGATCTGGACCAGGCCTTCTGGATCGAACCCGCCGGCAGCGACCTGCTGCTGCACTACGCCATCGCCGACGTCGCCTGGTTCGTGGACGGTGACAGCCCGCTGGACGCCGAGGCCTGGCGGCGGGGCACCACCATCTACCTGCCCGACGGCAAGGCGGGGGTGTACCCGCCGGTGCTCGCCGAGGGCGCGGCCAGCCTGCTGCCCGACGGCCCCCGCCCGGCGGTGGTGTTCCACGTGCGGCTGGACGGTGCCGGCGCGGCCCGCCTGGACGGCGCCACCCGGGCGGTCATCCGCAGCCGGGCCAAGCTGGCCTACGACACCGTCACCGCGGCCGACCTGCCGGACGGGTTCGACGAGTTCGCCCGTCGCGTGGTGGCCAACGAGGACGCCCGCGGCGCCCCGAAGATCGAGCCGCCCGAACAGCAGGTGGAGCGCGACGACGGCCACTACCGGCTGACCTTCCGGCCTCGCCTGGCCAGCGAGGACGCCAATGCTGCGCTCTCGCTGGCCTGCAACCTGGCGGTGGCCGACGCGATGTATGCGGCCGGCGTCGGCCTGTTCCGGGTGATGAACGGGCCGGACGAGCGGGCCCAGAAGCGACTTCGCCACCAGGCTCGTGCCCTGGGCCTCACGTGGCCGGCGGACGTGCCGCTGGACCAGTTCTCCCGCCACCTCGACGGCACCGACCCGGCGGCGGAGGCGTTCCTCATGGCTGTGCACCGGGCCGGTGGCGGCGCCTTCTACACCCCGTACCGGAAGGGCGAGCGGCCGTGGCATGCGGCCATGGCCGCCACGTACGCGCACGCCACCGCGCCCCTGCGCCGGCTGGCCGACCGCTACACGGTGATGACGGCGCTGGCGGTGGCGAACGGCAACCCCGTACCGGACCAGGTGGCCGCGGCCACCGAACGGCTGCCCGAGGTGATGGACGACGCGGATGCTCGGGCCGGTCGCATCGAGCGCGCCGTGGTGGACCTCGCCGAGGCCGTGATGCTGGAAGGCCGCGAGGGCAGCACGTTCATGGCCGTGGTGGTGGACGATGACGACGACGTGTCTCGCATCCAGTTGTGCGACGTGGCGGTGGTGGCCCGGGTGAAGGCGCGCGGTGTGCAGCCGGGCGACGACGTGCGAGTGAAGCTGGTGGAGGCGGACCCGGCCAAGCGGCTGGTGCGCTTCGAGCGGGTGGCCTGACCGCCGCAACGCTCAGGCCGGCACGATGCGCATCACGGTGCCGTCGGCAAAGCCGAGCACCAGCAACTCGCCGTCTGGGCCGGCAACCACCGCGCTCACCGGGCCTGGCCGGGCCAGCGTCACCACCCCACCGGCGGGAATGACATCCCCTGGCTGGGTGGCGGGCAGGGCGTACACCCGGCCGGCGCACCAGTCACCGAACACGTACCACCCGGCCATCAGTGGCACGGCATCGCCGCGGTATACGGTGCCGCCCGCCACAGAGCACCCGACATCGCCGTGCTCGTACTCGTAGACGGGCATCGTGACGCCGTCGGCGGGTTGGTCGTCATGAAAGCGGTGGGTGCCCTCGAAGGCGCTCCATCCGAAGTTCACGCCCCGCCCGCCTCCGTCGGCGGCACGAGCCACGTCCACTTCCTCCCACACGTCCTGCCCCACGTCGCCGATCCACAGGTCGCCGTTGGCAGGGTCGAAGTTGAACCGCCACGGGTTACGCAGGCCGTACGCCCAGATCTCGCCGCGGGCGCCTTCCACCCCGACGAAGGGATTGTCGTCGGGGATGGCGTACGAGCCGCCGTCGCTCGCCGGGCGAGGGTCGATGCGCAGGATCTTGCCGAGCAGGTCGCCGGTGTCCAGCGCCCGGCGGTTCGGGTCGTTCGCCGCCCCGCCGTCGCCGAGCGAGACGTACAGCAGCGCCGTCCGGCCCGAACGCCAGGTCACCGGCGTTGTGCCACTCGTACGGCTGGGGCACGGTGAGGACGGTCCGCACGCCGGCCGTCTCGAACACCCGTCGTCGCCCACGGGGTACTCGGCCAGGATGGTCGTGCCATCCGGCGGTGTAGTCCACGTAGGCGTACGGCTGCGAGGGATGGAAGGCCAGGCCCAGCAGGCCCTGCTCGTTGCCGCTGCTGACCGCTGCCGTGAGGTCCAGCACGGGGGTGCCGACCTCGCCGTCCGTCACCGGAACCACGACGCCGGTCTTGGAGGCGACGTACAGGCGGGGGTCGCCGGTGCGCCAGGCGAGATCGGTGGGCTGTTCGATGCCGCTGGCCACGACGTCCAGCCGTACGCGGTACTCGGTGAGGCCGTCGGCCAGGCTGTCCGAGTGGTCGGGCGCGCAGGCCGTCAGCAGCAGTGCTGCCGCCAGCGTCATCGCGCCGCGGCCCCGGCGGACCCTCACGACCCCTTGCCGAGGCGGACCAGGCCTTCCTGCACCACGCTGACGGCGAGGTGGCCGTCACGGGTGTAGATGGCTCCGCCGGCCAGGCCGCGGCTGCCGCCGGTGGAGATGGAGTGCTGGTCGTAGAGCAGCCAGTCGTCGGCCCGGAACGGCCGGTGGAACCACATCGCGTGGTCCAGGCTGGCCATCTGCATGCCAGGTGTCTCCCACGACATGCCGAACGGCAGCACCGTGGTGTCCAGCAGCGTCATGTCGCTGGCGTAGGTGACGATGCAGGCGTGCAGGGTGGGGTCGTCGGGCAGGGTGCCGTCGGCCCGCATCCACACCTGCTGGCCGAGCGCCGGGTTGCCCTGGCGGCTCATCGGATCGCCGTCCACATGGCGCAGGTCGATCGGGCGGGGGCGGTCGTACCACTCGCCCATGCGTTCCTTGTACGGGGCCATGCGGGTCTTGAAGTCCGGCAGCGATTCGGGTTCCGGCACGCCACCGGGCATCGGCGTCTGGTGGTCCTGCCCTGGCTCGTGCACGTGGAAGCTGGCCTGCAGGTTGAAGATGGCCCGGCCGTGCTGGATGGCGACGACGCGGCGGGTGGAGAAGCTCTTGCCGTCGCGGATGCGGTCCACCTCGTAGAGGATCGGCACGGTGGGGTCGCCTGGCCGCAGGAAGTAGGCGTGGAGGGAGTGGACCAGCCGGCCGGACTCCACCGTGCGGGTGGCCGCCACCAGCGCCTGGCCGGCCACCTGCCCGCCGAAGACCCGCTGGCGGTTCTCGTCGGGCGAGACGCCGCGGAAGATGTTGACCTCGATCGCTTCGAGGTCGAGCAGGGTGATGAGGTCGTCGAGGGCGCTCATGGTCCGGTCATTCTCGCAGGTGGACCGGCCTCGGTACACCACGCGCCATCCGGTTAGGGTGCCGCCATGGCGCTGCTCCCGCTCGATCCCGACGCCCTGCTGTCCACCACCCGTGCGGTTCGCAAGCGGCTGGACTTCACCCGGCCGGTGCCCGACGAACTGATCCGCGAGTGCGTGGACCTGGCCATGCAGTCGCCCAGCGGCAGCAACAACATGACCATGCAGTTCGTGGTGGTGCGCGACGAAGCCACCCGACGGGCCATCGGCGACGTGTACCGCCAGTGCTACGCCATCTACACCCAGCTGGACGGGGTGTACATCCGCTCCATCGACAAGGGTGGCGAGGCGGAGAACGCCCAGCAGGCTCGCAGCGCGGATTCCGCCGACTACCTGGGCGAGCACATGGGTGAGGCGCCGGCGTTGGTCATTGCCTGCACCGCCGCCGGCCGGGTGGACAACACGCCGGCGATGATCGCCACCTCGCTGCTCGGCAACGTGATGCCGGCGATGTGGAGCTTCATGCTGGCAGCGCGCGCCCGCGGCCTGGGCACCTGCTGGACCACCGTGCACCTGTTCATGGAGCAGCAGGTGGCGGAGATACTCGGCATCCCATTCGAGAGCGTGCAGCAGGTGTGCCTGTCGCCGGTGGCCTACACGGTGGGGACCGACTTCAAGCCGGCCACCCGCCCGCCGGCGGACTCCATCATCCACTGGGACCGCTGGTGAGCCTGGCCGCGGATCTGCGGGCGCATGCGCTCGCGGCGAAGGGGTTCATGCCGGCCGACGAGGGCGACGCGCTCTTCGACGCCGCCATCGCCGCGGGTGCGGCCCTGCCGGGGTTGCCGTTCCTGGAGGTCGGCTCGTACTGCGGGCGTTCCACCGTGTGGCTGGGCGGCGCCGCCCGCGCCTGCGCGACCGTGGTCTACGCGGTGGACCACCACCGGGGCAGCGAGGAGAACCAGGCCGGGTGGGAGCACCACGACCCCACGGTGGTGGACCTTCGCATCGGCAAGATGGACACCCTGCCGTTCTTCCGGGCAACCATCCACGATGCCGGCCTGGAGGACGTGGTGTTCGCCGTGGTCGGGCAGTCGCCGGCCGTCGCCCGGGCGTGGCGCACCCCGCTGGCGTTCCTGTTCATCGACGGTGGCCACGGCGAGGAACCGGCCCGCAAGGACTACGAAGGGTGGACGCCGCACGTCGCCGTCGGCGGCACGCTGGCCATCCACGACGTGTTCCCCGACCCGGCCGACGGAGGCCGCCCGCCGTACGAGCAGATCTTCGTGCCGGCGCTGGAGAGCGGCCGGTTCCGGCTGGTCAGCTCCACCGGTTCCCTACGGGTCCTGCAGCGGGTGGACTAGCGCCTCGAGGGTCGCTGGAACGTCTGTTCCGGCGCCCGCGCTGAACACGGTGCGGGCATGCCAGACTGTGCACATGTCGTTCGAACGCGTTGCGGTGTTGGGGCTCGGCAAGGTCGGGCTGCTGGCGGCCACCCTGTTGCACGAGGCGGACTTCCAGGTCACGGGTGTGGACGTGCGCGCACCGCACCAGCCGGTGCCGTTCGGGTTCCGCCACGCCGATGTCACCTCCGCCACCGCCGTGGCCGACGTACTCGGCTCGGTGGACGCCGTGTTGTCGTGCCTGCCCTACCGGCTGAACCGCCAGGTGGCGGCCACCGCACACGAGCTGGGCATCCACTACTTCGACCTCACCGAGGACGTGCCCACCACGAAGGCGATCATCGAGATGAGCGCCACCTCGCAGGGCCTCATGGCACCGCAGTGCGGGCTGGCACCCGGCTTCGTCGGCATCGTCGGCTCGTCGCTGGTGGCCGGGTTCGACCACTGCCGCTCGCTGCGCCTGCGGGTGGGCGCACTGCCGCAGAACCCCACCGGCCTGCTCGGGTACGCCTTCAACTGGTCGCCGGAAGGCGTGGTCAACGAGTACCTGAACGACGCCGAGGTCATCGAGGAGGGCCAGCGCAAGACGGTGTCGTCGATGGAGTGGAAGGAGACCCTCTACGTGGAGGGCCGCCAGCTGGAGGCATTCACCACGTCCGGCGGGCTGGGCACCATGTGCGAGACGTTCCACGGCGTGGTGGACAATCTGGACTACAAGACCATCCGCTACCCCGGTCACATGGACCTGATGAACTTCTTCTTCCACGAACTGCTGATGCGCGACCGCCGCGACGTGGCCGGGGAGATCCTCACCCGGGCCAAGCCGCCCGTGGACGCGGATGTGGTGTACGTGCACGTGGCCGCCGAGGGTGAGGTGCACGGCCAGTTGCGCCGCCACGAGTACGTGCGGGCGTTCCACCCGATCGACGTGGCCGGCCGGCGGGCCACCGCCATCGCGTGGACCACGGCCGGTTCAGTGACGGCCGTCATCGAGTTGGTGCGCAACGGCACCCTGCCGGCGAAGGGCTTCCTGAAGCAGGAGGACATCCCGCTCGGGGCATTCCTCGCCACGGCCACCGGGAGCCTGTTCGACCGGTCGTGAGAGAGGCCGAACTCGACGGGCTGCGCGCCATCGCGTTGGCGCGGGTGGTGCTCTGGCACACCCTCGCCGCCGCGTGGATCACGTGGATCGTGTCGGCTGTGCCGGCCATGTTCTTCGTCACCGGATCGCTGCTGGCGGCGTCGCTGCAGCGCCGACCGTCGTGGGCGGTGGTGCACGCCCGCGCCCGTCGCCTTCTGGTGCCGCTGGCGGTGTACAGCGCTGCCGTGCTGGTCGGCATGCTGGTGCTGGCGGACGGCCGCGGCGGGCCGGCGGCCGGCGGGTGGTGGCGCTGGATGGTGCCGCTGTGGGACCCCACCGGCCCGGGCTGGGCGGACGGCTGGGGCAGCTCGCACCTCTGGTACCTGCGGGCCTACCTGTGGGTGCTGCTGGCCGTGCCGTTCGTGTGGTGGGCCTGGCGCCGGCGACCGGGGCTGGTGACGGCGGGTGCCGTGGTGGTGTTCGCCGCCGTGGAGGTGGCACCCTGGTCGGGCACGCCTGCCTGGCGGGTCGGCGACCTGCTGCTGTACGGGCTGTTCACGATCGGCGGGTTCTGGCATCGTGCGGGCGCGTTCCGCCGTGTGCGGCCGGCGCGGCGGCTGGCTGCGGGGCTGGTGGCGTTCTCGGGTGCCGGCGCGGTGATCCTGGCAGGCGGCATGCCCTCGAGCGGGGTCGTCAACGACGACCATCTGCTGCACCTGCTGATGGGGGCCGGTTGGCTGGCCGTGATCGGCGCGGTCGAGCGGCCGTTCACCGCGTGGTGCACGCGCCCGAGGGTGGCAGCCGTGCTGGCCTTGGTGAGCCGCCGCAGCCTGACGATCTACCTGTGGCACCCGCTGGCCATCGTGCTCGGCTATTGGGTGCTGGAGCAGGTGGGCCGCGATGCCACCGGGCCGGTGGGGTCGGTGGTGCTGCTGGTGCTGGTGGTGGCGGGCACGCTCGTCGCCGTCGCAGCGGTTGGCTGGGTGGAGGACCTCGCCGCCCGCCGGTCGCCCGAACGGGGGCCACGCCTGGTAGCCGTCGCCGGGGCGATGGCCGTCGCAGCCGCGGCCGTGGTGGCCACGCCCGCAGCGTCCGCTGCCACCGGCACGTCGCTGGACGTCGCGCTGCCGAAGGCCCCGTCGCGTGCGCCGGAGGCCCTGGTGTTCGACGACACGCCGGCCACCACTGGCGAGGGCACGGTGCCCGCTGCGGCCGCGCCGTCTGCCGCAGGGGCCTTGGCGTCTTGGGGGCCGGAGGGGTTCGTGCTGCTCCGCCAACCCGGGCGCCTGGACGAGGCGGAGGTCGGTGCCGTGGCACTGGCGCTGATGGAGGAGTTGGTGGCCACCACGGCCACCGACGGGGTGACGGTGGCCGTGTCGATCGGCGGCGACCAGTGGGTGGGCGCCGCGGGCAGCGGCCGCTACGGCGACCCTGACGCCCAGTTCCTCGCCTGGTCGGTCACCAAGCTGCTCACCGCATCGCTGGCGGAGACGGCGGCGCTCGAGGGGCGGCTGGACCTCGACCGGCCGGTGCAGTCGTACGTGGCGTTCGACCTCGGGGCGTACGCCGCGGTGACCACCCGCCAGCTGCTGGCCCACCAGGGCGGCCTGGCCGACTACAAGGACGTGGCCGGCTGGCTCGGCGACGACGGTCAGGCCGAGCCGATGGACGCGCTGGAGGCCGTGCTAGCGCTGCCGCCCCGCTTCGCCCCCGGCACACAGGTGGAGTACTCGTCCAGCAACACGTTGCTGGTCGGCATGGTCCTGGAGGCCCGCTACGGGCTGAGCTTCGAGGCACTCGCCGACCAGTACGTGCTCCGTCCGTTGGGCATGGACGGCTCGTTCGTATGGCGCAGCAGGTGGGGCAGCCCGGGTGCCGCGGCCGGTGGGCTGGTGACGACGGCGACTGATCTGGCCACGTTCGCGGACGCATGGTTGGGCGACGCGCCGCAGCAGCACCCGGAGCGTTTCGCCGAGATCCTCGCCAGCATCGGTGACGACGGCCTCGGCGAGGGGGTGATGGCCTGGTGCCCGTGTGCCGTCACCGATGGGCAACGGGTGGTCCGCTGGGTCGGCCACCACGGCGCCAACACCCTGGTGCTGCACGACATGGCCGCCGGCATGACCGTGGTGGTGCAGACGGACGCGTCACTCCACGGCGACGACGGCATCGGCGAGGCTGTCCACAAGATGGTGAACCGCCTGGCCGACGCGCTGACTCAGCCGAACTCCACGCCGAGTTGAGTGGGGCGTTCCGTCCGGCTTCGTTCCTCAGCCGAACTCCACGCCCTGAGCAAGCGGCAGGTCGTTGGAGTAGTTCACCGTGTTGGTGGCCCGGCGCATGTAGCCCTTCCAGGCATCGCTGCCGCTCTCGCGCCCGCCACCGGTGGACTTCTCGCCACCGAACGCCCCGCCGATCTCGGCGCCGCTCGGGCCGATGTTGACGTTGGCGATGCCGCAGTCGCTGCCGGCCGGGCCGCAGAAGCGCTCCGCCTCGCGGACATCGGTGGTGAAGATGCTGCTGGCCAGGCCCTGGGGCACGCCGTTCTGCAGGGCGACGGCCTCCTCGAAGTCGTCGTAACCCAGCACGTAGAGGATCGGAGCGAACGTCTCCTCGCGCACGATCTCGGTCTGGCCGGGCATGGCGACGATGGCGGGGCGCACGTACGCGGCATCGGGGGCCTGGTCGGCCAACTCGCGGCTGCCGCCCACCAGCACGGTGCCACCGTCGGCCTGCGCGGCGGCGAGCGCGGCCATCATCCGGTCGTGCGAGGCCATCGAGATCAGCGGACCCACCAGCGTGCCCTTCGCCAGCGGGCTGCCCACCGGCAGGCTGGCGTAGGCAGCGGAGAGGCGGGCGGTCACCTCATCCATCCGCGAGCGGTGGACGATGAGGCGGCGCAGGCTGGTGCAGCGCTGTCCGGCGGTGCCCGCCGCGGCGAACGTGGCGCCGCGCACGACCAGTTCGATGTCCGCGCTGGGGGCCACGATGGCGGCGTTGTTGCCGCCGAGCTCCAGGATCGCCCGGCCGAAGCGGCCGGCCACCACCGGCCCGACCTTGCGGCCCATCGCCGTGGAGCCGGTGGCGCTCACCAGCGGGATGCCCTCGTGGGCCACCAGCGCGGCGCCCACGGAACCGTCGCCCAGCACCACCTGGTTGAGATTGGCCGGCACGTCCATCCCCGCCATCGCCTTCTCCAGCAGGCCGTGGGTGGCGAGGGCGGTGAGCGGGGTGGCCTCGCTGGGCTTCCAGATCACCGGGTTGCCGCACACCAGCGCGAGGGCGGCGTTCCAGCTCCACACCGCCACCGGGAAGTTGAAGGACGTGATTACCAGCGTGGGCCCGAGCGGCAACCACTGCTCCATCAGCCGGTGGCCGGGGCGCTCGCTGGCGATGGTGAGGCCGTGCAGCTGGCGGGAAAGGCCGACGGCGAAGTCGCAGATGTCGATCATCTCCTGCACCTCACCCAGCGCCTCGCTCTCGATCTTGCCGGCCTCCAGCGTCACGAGGCGGGCGAGGTCGGCCTTGTGCAGGCGCAGCTGCTCGCCGAGGCGGCGCACCAGTTCGCCGCGCACCGGTGCGGGCACGGTGCGCCACTGCAGGAACGCGGCGGCGGCCCGGTCGGCGGCTTCGTCGGGGCTCACGGTGTCCGCCACGCCGCCCAGCTGGGCGCCGGTGATCGGGGTGCGGGTGGGGTGGTTGCCGCCGGCCAGCGGCGCGGCACCGCAGGCCGCGAGGGCGCCTTCGGCGAGGGCGACGAGTTCGGGAGTGGTGGGGAAGCTCACGTGGCCATGCTACGCCCGCGGGCCACCGGCCCTGGAACAGATGTTCCAGCCGGCCCGGCCCGAACATGGTTACTTGAGAGCGACTACAGTGACGGGCATGGGTGCGATGTCATTGAACGAACTCGGCCTGCGAGTGCTGGCCAACGTGGACCGCGACCGGGGCGACTACGCCGACGACCTGCTGAAGGTGCCGGCTGCGGACTACCGCGACCCGGAACTGTTCGAGCGTGAGGTCGAAGCCTGCTATCGCCGCAACCCGATCCTCGTCGCCCTGGCGGTGGACATCCCCAACACCGGCGACTTCACCACGTTGGACATCGCCGACCGTCCGATCGTGGTGGTCCGCGGCGACGACGGTGTGGCCCGCACGTTCCTCAACGCCTGCCGCCACCGCGGTGCCCCGGTGGCCAGTGAGTGCTTCGGCCATGGCCGGCGGATGACCTGCCCCTACCACTTCTGGGTGTACGACGCGCAGGGCAAGCTGGTCGGCCTGCCGGGGAAGGAAGGCTTCGAGGGCCTCGACGTCGAGGGCCTGATCGAGTTCCCCACCGCCGAGCGCCACGGCGCCATCTTCGCGACGCTCACCGTCGGCGCCGAAATGGACATCGACGAGTGGTTGGGCGACATGGCGTCCGCGCTGGAGATGTTGCAGTTGCACAATCTGCACCGGTACGACGTGGAGACGAAGCTGCCCAGCGGTAACTGGAAGGCCACCGCCGACGGCTACCTGGACGGCTATCACCTCGGCTACCTGCACCGGAACACGATCGGCGGCAAGAGCATCACCAATCGCAACACCTACGACCTGTTCGGCCCGCACGTGCGCATCGGGTTCGCCAACAAGCCGATCCTCCAGTTGCGCGACACGCCCGTGGAGGAGTGGGACAAGTACTCAGCGTTCAGCCTGGTGCACTTCATCTTCCCCAACATCTCGATCTCCGGCCACCCGGACCGCAGCCTGATGCTCAGTCGGATGTTCCCCGGCCCGAACGTCGGTGAGTGCACGGTCATCCAGTACCAGTACTTCCGCGAGCCGTTGGAGACCGACGATGCCCTCGCCGAGGCCGAGGCCAAGCGCCAGACCTACGCCGACGTCACCTACGAGGAGGACTTCGTGACGGTGATGGCCATCGGCGGGCGGATGCCCGCCCTCGCCGCCACCGACGACGTGATGCGCTTCGGCCGCAACGAGATGGGCAACCAGAACCTCCACCGCTGGGTCGCCGACCTCGTCGCCACGCTGTAGCGCCGCCCCCTCTCCCTCCTCAAGTTGGCGTTCAGTGGCGGTCCTACCGCATCTCACCGCCAACTTGAGGGAATGGCACGATCCAGCCCCAGAACGGATGGCCGTCAGTCGTTGCAGCGGGGGACGAAGATGCTGCTGGCGGCGCTGGCGCCGGTGATGGCATCGGCGGCCAGGATGACCGCGGCGTCGGTGTAGGCGCTGGTCTCGTGGGGCGGGAACGTCTCCAGGCTGGGGTAGACGATGCCCGTGAGGTAGCTGCCGTCGTCGCAACGGTGGGGGCGGGTCCAGGCCAGCAGGTCGGTGGCGCGGGCCATGTCGCCGGCCACGGCGTGCGCGATCGACGCTTCCGCCGTCTCGCTGGCGGTGACCCAGGGCTCGTCGCTGACGCAGCGGATGCCCTTGCCCTCCATGGCGAACACCGGCCAGCCGTCGGTGAGGCGGGCCTGCGCCGCGTCGCCCACCAGGCAGCCGGTGAGGACGGGGTAGTACCAGTCCATCGCCCACCGCTCCTTCGGCTCGAACACGTCGGGCCGGGTGGTGACCATGTGGGTCAGCACGTCGGCGGCCTCGGCCCAGTCCGGCCGGGGCTCGTGACACAACTCGCCGAGGCGGGCGCCGCAGCGCAGGGCGTGGGCGATGGAGGACGACCCGGTGAGGAGGGCGTAGTCCCACGGGGTGGCGTCCTCGGTGCGGGCCCACAGGATGGTGCCGTCGGCGCGTCGCATGGACAGCACCCAGTCCAGCGAGCGGCGCACGGTGGGCCACAGGTGGTCGACGAAGCCACGGTCCCACGTGCACAGCCAGTGGTGCCACACGCCGGTGGCGATGTAGGCGCACACGTTGGTGTCCAGCTTGGCTTCCTCCACCGAGCCATCGGGCAGGTAGTAGTTCCACCAGCTGCCGTCGGGGAGCTGGATGTCCACCAGCCACTCGTAGGCCCGCTCGGCGGCCGTGTGGTAGCCGGCGACGTCCAGCGCCATGGCCGTCTCCACATGGTTCCACGGGTCGCAGTGGCCGCCGGGGAACCACGGGATCATCCCCGTGTCCTGCTGCAGGGCGACGATCCGCTCGGCGGTCTGCACCACCTCGTCGGCGGACAGCACGCCCGGCAGGTCCGGCACCCGGCTCATGCGGGCGCGCCCTTGCGGCCGTAGAGGATGGTGCTCTTGCCCATCACCGGGGCCAGCACCTTCTCGGCGACCTTCATCGAGCCCGGCTGCTCCACGATCTCCCACTCCAGCAGGCGGCGGTACTTCGCCACCAATGGGTGGTCGTCGCGGCGCGGCCCGACGGCGCACTTCAGCCACCAGTAGGGGGAGTGCAGGCCGTGGGCGCGATGGTTGCCGTAGACCTCCAGGCCGGCGGTGCGCAACTTGGCCTTCAGCTCGGTGGTGCTGTAGATCCGCACGTGCCCGCCGACGCTCTTCGGCGCGTGGTACTCGTCGCTGAGCAGCCAGTTGACCTTCTCCGGGAACCAGGTGGGCACGGTGCAGGCGAACGTGCCGCCCGGCTTCAGCACCCGCACCAGCTCGGCGATGGCGGCCACGTCGTCCTGGATGTGCTCCAGCACCTCGCTGGTGATGACGCGGTCGAACGTGGCGTCGGCGAAGGGCAGGCGGGTGGCGTCGCCCTGCAGCACGCCCACGTAGCGGGCCTCGGCGATCTCCCCGGCCTCCACCATCGCCCCGAACGTGCCTCGGGTGGTGACCACCTCGTCGGCGGCGTAGTCCAGCGCGACGACGTTGGCGCCCAGGCGGGCCAGTTCGAACGCGTGGCGGCCGAAGCCGGCGCCGGCGTCGAGGACGAGATCGCCCGGCTGCACGCCGAGACGGTCGAAGCGGATGGTCAGCATGGTGGTGCGGTGCCCTCAAAGCCGGCCGTTGCGGCGCAGCTTCTCGACGTTGTGGGGCATGGCCAGCACCTCGCGGTACTGGTCCACCGTGAGCTGGGCGCAATGCTGCCAGCTCCAGCGCTCCACGACCCGCTGGCGGCCGGCGGCACCGACCTTGGCCCGCAGGGTGCGGTCCTCCAGGCCACGGCGGATGGTGGCGGCGAGCGCCTCGGCGTCGCCGGCCGTGCACTGCAGCACGGTCTCCCCGTCCTTGCCGGTGACCTCGGGCAGCGCGCCGCCGTCGGTGGCGACGAGGCAGATGCCGGTGCTCATCGCCTCGATGGCGGGCAGGCTGAACCCCTCGTACAGGCTGGGAACCACGGCCAGTTCGGCCTCGGCGTACAGCTCCACGATGCGCTCGTCGGGAACACCGGACACGAAGTCGATGTACGGGCGCAGGCCGAGCTTGTCGATGAGGTCAGCGCTGGCGCCGGCCCGCGGCTTGCCGATGATGGTGAGGCGGATGTCGTCGCGCTCGGTGCGCAGCTTGGCCATGGCCTCCAGCAGGTAGGCCAAACCCTTCAGCGCCACGTCCGCCGATGCGGTGGTGATCAGCCGGCCGGGCTGACGCACCACGTGCGGCATCGGTTGGAACAGCTGCGGGTCCACGCCCACGGGCACCAGGCGCATGCGGTCGTAGGACACGCCCATGTCGTCGTGGATGTCCTTGATGCTGTTCTCGCTGACCACCACGATGCGCGGCATGCGGCTGGCCACCCGGCCCTGCATCTTCACGAAGGCGTACCAGCGGGCGATGCTCTGCTTCTTCCACCACGTCTTCTGGTGGGCGATCTCCAGCGCGCGGTCGCGCGTGATCGGGTGGTGAAGGGTGACGATCGTCGGGATCATCTTCTCGATGCCGAGGATCCCGTAGCCGAGGCACTGGTTGTCGTGGACGAGGTCGAAGTCGCGCTGGCGGGCCTTGAGCGCGGTGTGCACCCGGGAGGAGAACGCCAGCGGCTCGCCGAACGTGCCCTTCAGGTGCGACAGGGTCTCCAGCAGGTCGCCCTTGGTCTTGACCTCCCAGTAGGCGGGCAGGCGGCCGGGGTAGTGCTCGTTCCACAGGTCCAGGCTGGGCAGCTGGTGCAGTTCGATGCGCTCGTCGAGCACCGGGTACGGCTGGCCGCCGTACACCTCCACCGTGTGCCCGAGGTCCACCAGGGCCTTGGTGAGGTGGCGGGTGTACACGCCCTGCCCGCCGACGTGGGGCTTGCCCCGGTAGGTGAGGTAGGCGATCTTCAGCGGCGAATCGGGGTCCAGCACCCGGGCCACCGCAGCGTCAGCGGACATGGGCATCGAGGCTACCGCCGGGGGGTTACCGGCCGGTAAGTGTGTCACGCGCTTGTCATATGGTGTGACAGAAGGCGTGTCGCTCAGCCCGGGCAGGGGTCGATGCGGAACGTCAGGGTGACGGTGGCCGTGTTGCCCCGCACGTCGACGGCGGTGATCGTGTACTCGTAGTCGCCCACATCCGGCCGGCGAACGGCCAGCGGCCCGTCGGCCACGCCAGGCTGGCTGGTGAGCAGCGTGACCTGGCCGCTCTGCTGGCCCGTCCACTGCAGGGTCAGCGGGGCACTGACCCCGGTCTCGTCGGTGAACAGCACGTAGACCTTCGGGTTCGGGCTCCACTGGCAGGCGTAGTACACGCCGGTGGGGCCGTCCACGTCCAGCACCGGTGGACGCTCGACGCGGGCCCGCAGGGTGACGTCGGTCGTGTGGCCGGCGCCGTCGTCGATGGTGATGACCCGCTCGTAGTTGCCCTCGGCGAGGTTGGCACGGTTGAGGGAGACCGTCAGCACCTGCGTCTCGCCCGGCTGGACGGTGCCGCCGTTGCCGACGAGTGCGAATGGTGTGGCCGACCCGGTGGCCTGCCAGGTGAACGGCAAGCCGCCGTCGTTGCGGATGCTGACGGGGGCCGAGGTGGTGTTCGCCCCGAGGTCCACCAGACCCGTGGTGACGACCATCAGGCCCGGTGCCGCGGGCGCCGTGGTGCTCGGCGGGGTGGTCTCGGGTGCCGTGGTGGTCGGCTGCGCCGTGGTGCTGGTGGTCGGGTCGAGCGTGATCACGACGGTCTCGGGCGGCTCGGTGACGACGACCGTCTCGTCGGCGGGGTCGACCGGGCCCTCGTCCAACGTGGAGGCGAGGATCGCGCCGGTGCCGACACCGATGACGAGGGCGGCGACGATGACGGTCAGGATGGCCGGGTAGCGGAACCGGCGCAGCACGCGGGGGAAGCCGCCGTCGCCGTCGAACCGGTAAGTGGGGGTGGGGCCGCTGCCCAGCGAGCCCATGATCCGGTCGCGCAGGAACGGCGGGGCGGCGAAGGCCGGTGCGGCGCCGAACAGCGCCAGCGGGGCGGCCTTGCGGCGGGTGTGCTCGCACGTCTCGCACTGCTCGATGTGGCGGGCCACCCGCTTGCGGATGAGGACGGTGAACTCGCCGTCCCAGCCGCGCAGGATGTCCGCCAGAGCCGGGCAGTCCTTGCGGCCGGCGCGGGCCACCACCACGGCGCCCAGGCTGCGCTCCACCCGCTCGCGCATGCGGTGCACCAGCGTGTAGCTCTGCTCCGGCGTCACGCCCAGCGCGGCCGCCAGTTCGGCGCCCTGCAGGCCCTGGCGCACGCTGAGCTCCAGCACCAGCTGGTCACGCTCGTCCAGGCCACAGGCGGCACTGCGGACCAGGTCGGCCATCTCGCCGGCGGCGACCATCTCGCCCTCGGCGTCGGGTGCGGTGGGGGCGGCCATCTCAGGCGCCCCCATGGCGGAGAAGTCGGTGGGCAGGGTGCGCCCGCGGCGCTTCGAACGCTTGAACACCTCGTTGCGCAGGATGGCGAACAGCCACGGCTTCAGCCGTTCCGGGTCGCGCAACTGCTGCAGGCGCTGGGCCGCGATGAGGAAGACGTCCTGCGTGGCATCGGCCGCCTCGTGCCGGTCGCGCAGCATTGCCGCCGCCGTGTCGTACAACCCGGCCCCGAACCGGTCGTACATTCCCGCAAGCGCGCCACGGTCGCCGCCCAGATAGGCGGCGACGAGCTGGGCATCCGTTCGCAGTTCCGGCATGGTGCATGGTCCTTCTCCTCACCCGTCCAGAGCGGGAACCAGGACCGTCCTTTCGCTTTTCGTGACGTTATTTCGTCGGGCGCGCCCAGGTCAGCGTCATCGTCCGCTGGAGGATCGCGCCAGGCTCCAGGCGGGTCGCCCCGCCGATGTTGAATGCGTCGGGCGGGCCGCTCTGCGGCTCCACGCAGGTGGTGTCCGCGGGCTCGTCGTAGACCACCCAGTTCGCGCAGTCGCTGCCGATGGTCAGCGCCAGGGCGTCGTAGTGCAGGCGCAGCGGGGCCAGCGGTTCCACGAAGCAGTCGTCCCACGGGTGCTCGGCCGGGGGCACCAGGTCGGCGAGCGCCACCCCGTCCTGGTCGCGGACGTGCATCCGGGCGAACCGCAGGTCGGCAGCAAGGGGCTTCACGAAGCACGGGTGCCACCCGACGACGGCCGGCATCGCCTCGCCGGTGGCGGCGGCGGTGAGCACGAGGGTGGCGCCGTCGGGGTGCAGGTGGACGTGCTGGTGGGCGACGCCGCCGAACTCCCACTCCAACGGGCAGCG
Organism: Ilumatobacteraceae bacterium; assembly: GCA_041394605.1. Classification (GTDB taxonomy): domain Bacteria; phylum Actinomycetota; class Acidimicrobiia; order Acidimicrobiales; family Ilumatobacteraceae; genus UBA668. The sequence continues at coordinate 252,233 of JAWKHX010000007.1, read as the reverse complement.
CAGCTCGCAGTAGTCGCTCCCGGCGTCCACGACCTCCCACTCCGCCTCGAAGACCGTGCCGTGGATGGCATGCGGCGGCAGGTTCACGGGGAGTTGGCGGGCGATGCCGTCGAACATGAACTCGCCGTGCCGCACCCGCCCGGCCCACGGCACCATCGGGTAGATCCCCCACATCAGCGCACCGACGGACGGGTCGTCGCGCAGCACCCGGGTGGCGCCGATCTCCAGCGACCCCACCCGGCCGCCGGCGTCCGGGTGCACGGCCATCCGAACCTCGTCACGGCCGTGCCCGGCTTCCAGTTCGATCGCGGCCGTCCTTCCCATGCCGGTCTCTCTTAGCATCTGGCGCATGCGTGGTCTGGTGCAGCGGGTGCAGGGGGCGAGCGTCACGGTCGCCGGGGAGGTGGCCGGGGAGGTGGTCGGCGCCATCGGGCCGGGCCTGTGCGTGCTGGTCGGCGTGACCCACACGGACACCGTCACCGAGGCCCGGAAGCTGGCGGAGAAGGTGTGGCACCTGCGGGTGATGGACGACGAGGCCGGCGTGATGAACCGCAGCGTGGCCGACACCACCCGAGAGGTGCTGGTGGTCAGCCAGTTCACCCTCTACGGCGACACGACCGCCGGCCGCCGGCCGAGTTGGATCGCCGCCGCCCGGCCGGAGCACGCCGAGCCGTTGGTGGACGCGGTGGTGGCGCACCTGCGCTCGCTGGGCGCCACGGTGGCCACCGGCCGGTTCCGCACGGAGATGGTGGTGGACATCCGCAACGACGGCCCGGTCACGGTGATGATCGAGGTCTGAGCCCGGCCAACGTTCCCGCCCTCCACAGGGTGAACGCCAGCAACAGGGCCGCGAGGACCACCCACGGGATGTTGCCGATCCGCGAGTACCACGTGCGCCCGCTGATCATCGGGATCTCGCGGATGACCACCTTCTGCTCGCTGACGCTGGTGCGCTCGTACACGTCGCCGTCGGGGGAGATGAACCCGCTGAACCCGGTGGGTGATGCCTGGACGACCCAACGCTGCTGTTCGATCGCCCGCAGCCGGGATGAGGCCACCTGCTGGCTTTGCAGCACCGTCCACGTGTAGCTGCTGCCGTTGGTCGGGTTGACGATGAACTCGCCGCCGCGCTCGACGCCCTCGTTGGCCCGGCCGCCGAAGAACACCTCCCACGAGATCACGCAGGCGAAGCGGGTGCCGTCGGGCAGTTCCAGCACGGCCGGGGTGGTGCCGGGGGTGGCGTCGCGGGGCACAAGGTCCGTCGGCGCGCCGAGCGCGTGGAGCAGGTCGCGCATCGGCATGTACTCGCCGAACGGCACCCGGCGCACCTTGTCGTAGCGGCTGACGATGGTGCCATCGGGCGCCACCACCACCTGGGCGTTGTAGAAGCTGTTGCCGTCCGGGGTGTCCTCGGTGATGCCGACCACGAACGGCACACCCAGCCGGGCGGCCTCGGCGGCGATCTGGGCGTGGGCGGCGCTGCCTTCGAACGGCTCGTAGTTGACGTCGATCACGTTCTCCGGCCAGAGCACCATGTCCACCGTGCCCGGTTCGATCGTGGCCGTCGCCTCCAGGTGGCGCTGGAACACCAGGCTGGCCGGCGTGTCGATGGCGTGGGTGCCCTGTGGTCCACCGCCCTGCACGGCGGCGATCCGCAGTGTCTGGCCGGTGGGGTCCGTGGACAGCGCGCCCAGCGGTGAGGCCAGCCAGATCACCAGGGCCGCGCCGAGGCCGATCGCGCCGATCCAGTCGGCGCTGGCCGACACGCCCCGCTTGCGGGCCAGCGCCGGGACGAACGGTGACGGGCCGGCGAGGGCGAAGCCGACCTGGAAGACGAACCAGGTGAGCAGCAGCACACCACCGATGCGAACCACACCTGCGAACGGGCCGGCCGCCTGGCCGATCGGCAGGCTGGCCAGCGGGACGCCACCGAACGGGAAGCAGAACCGCAGCGCCTCCGCCAGCGTGTGCGCGGCCGGCCGGCCGATCACCCGCCAACGGCCCCTGGGCGCGGCCCAGGCCGCCACGGCGTGGAACCCTGCGAACAGGGCCGACGCCACGAGGTACCCGGGGATGGTGAGGAACCACATCCAGCACATCCCCACGTACATCCAGGCGGCGGCGAACAACCAGCCGCGCCACAACCGCTGGCGCGGCGTCGGGTCGGCGCCCAGCGAGACTTCGAACATGGCGATGCCCACGAACGCCAGCGGCCACCAGCCCCACGGGGGAAGGGCCAGCGCCACCAGCAGGCCGCCGCCGAACGCCTGCACGGTGGCGCGGGACGGGCGGCGAAGACGGGGCACGGGCATCGGGGCGGGACGCTACCGCCCGGCGGTGGTCAGGAGGAGGCCAGCTCGGCGAAGACGATGATCCGCTGCTTCGTCGACCCGACCGGATGGCAGGCGAACAGGGTGGCGGTGAACGCGCTCGTCTGGTCGATGATCCACATCGCATCGGGGTAGACGATTTCCGTTCGGGTGACCTTGTAGACGAAGTGGCCCTCCGGCGTGTCGAAGATGATCTCGTCGCCCGGCTGCAGTTGGTCGAGGTAGCGGAACGGCCGGTCGTGGCTGGTGCGGTGCCCGCCGACGACCACATTGCCGACGTGGCCGGGCATCGCCGTGCCGGGCCAATGCCCCGGCCCCTGGTCCAGCACCGTCAGCGACACGCCCTCGAACATCGACTTGCTGATGTCCAGCCGGGGGATGGAGATCGTGCCGAGCTCGATGCGCGGTTCGGCGGCGCGGGGCTCCGGTGGGGCCTGCGGCGTCGGCAGGGTCTCCGACGTGGTCGTGGCCGCCAGCGTCGTGGTGGTGCTGGTGGAGGTGGTGGGCGGCAGGGTGGACGAGGTTGTGGTGGTGGCCCGCGACGTGGTGGTGGCCGCAACCGTGGTCGTGGTGGCCTCGGTGGCCGCGGTCTCCTCGCCGCTGCTGCACGCGGCCAGCAGGGTGAACACCAGTGCGAGCGCGGCAGGCTTCCGGAGTCCCATCAACCGTCCCATCGACGGGTCATTCTGGCACGGCACGCAGCGCCGCGGACACCGCCCCGGCGGCGTTCTCGGCCGAGCGGATGCACGCCGGCACCCCGATGCCGAGGTAGCCCGCGCCGGCCAGGGCAAGGCCCCGTGGCAACGCCGCCATGGCTGCCTCGATGCGGGTGGCGTGGTGCGGCCGGTACTGCGGGAAGGCGCCGGCCCAGCGGCTGACGCGGGCGTGGCGGGGCTGGAGGTCCAGGCCCAGGTGGTGACCGGTCTCCTCCACCGCGGCGGCCAGCAACTGCTCGTCGGAGAGGTGCAGCACGGGCAGGCCGTCGCGGCCCAGCGAGACCCGCAGGATCACCTGCCGCCCGTCCGCCCAGTGGGCCCACTTCTGCGAGCCGAACGACGCCGCGGTCACCCGGCGCTGCTGCGGCTTGGGCACCAGGTAGCCGCTGTAGGGCAGGAGGTGCTCGGGCCAGTCGGCCACGTCCACCGCCAGCGTCACCATCGCCACGTCGGCGGCGGGCACAGCGGCCAGCGTGTCGGCCACACCCACGGGCAGGCAGTCCAGCGGGGCGAGGAGGGCGGCCGCGGCCGGGGCCGGGCAGGCCAGCACGACGGCGTCGAAGTGCTCGCCGTCCACCCGCCAGCCGTGGCCGTCCCTGGCCAGCTCGCTGACGGCGACGCCGGTGCGCAGGGTGGCCCCGGCGGCCCGGGCGGCGGTGGCGGTGGCGGTGGCGAGCGCGCCCATCCCGTCCTGCGGGGCGTAGAAGGCGGGGCCGGCGGCGGCCGCCGCGCCCGTGCCGGTGGCCGGCTTGGGCATCTTGCGGCCGGCGATCAGGATGCTGCGTTCCTTCTTCGCCAGGTCGGCGATCTGGGGGACCGCGGCGAGGCTGAAGTGGTCGGTGTCGGCGGCGTAGATGCTGCCGACCAGCGGGTCCACCAGGCGGAGGTGCACCTCGTCGCCGAAGCGGGCCCGCACGTACTGGCCCAGCGAATCCGGCTCGGTGGAGGTGCGGCGGCGGAACGGTTCGGTGGCGGCGCGGAGCTTGCCCGGCCAGGTGAGCAGGCGAGACCTGGCCAGCGCCAGCACGTCCGTGGGCATGCCGAGGAGGAGGCCTTCCGGGATGCCGTGCAGGTGCTCCCACCACACCGCCGCCTTGCCGGATTGCGGGGACACGAGGTGGCCGCCGAGGCCGACCTTGCGGGCCAGGCCGGTGCCCCATGGCAGGCGGGCGAGGAACGCGTCGGGCCCCTCGTCGATCGCGTGATGGCCGGCGAACCCGGTGGTCAGCAGCTTGCCGCCCAGCCGGTCGTCGCGTTCGAAGAGGACCACCTCGGCGTCCGGCTCGCCGGTGGCGAGCGCGTGGGCGGCGGCCAGGCCGGCGATGCCACCTCCGACGACGGCGACGCGGCTCACGCCTGGTCCGCCTCGATCACCCGCTGGGCGAGCGCGGCCATCACGGTGGGGTCGTCGTTCACGCAGGCGGTGCGGGCGAACGCGATGCCGTGCGCCTGCGCCCGGGCCGCGGCCTCGATGTCCAGGTCGTACAGCACCTCGAGGTGGTCGGAGACGAAGCCGACCGCGCTGACCAGCAGGCCGCGGGGGTGGCCGGCGTGGTTCTCGCTGGCCGCGAGGTCGTCGATGACCTGGAGGATGTCGGGCCCGAGCCAGGGCTCCGGCGTGCGGCCGGCGCTCTGCCAGGCGATGGCCCAGCGGGTCCAGTTCACCAGCCCGGCCGCGGCGGCGACGGCCTCGGCCGTGGCGCGCAGTTGGTCGGGGTACGGGTCGCCGGTGGCGACGATCCGCTGGGGCAGCGAGTGGGCGGTGAACACGACCTTGGTGTCGTCGGGCATGCCGGCGAGGCGGGCCTTCAGGTCGGCGGCGACGAACTCGACGAAGGCGGGCTCGGTGGCCCAACTCTTCACGCCGGTCACGGTGATGCCGTGGGGTTCGGCAGCGGCGCGGGCACGGTCGAGGTACTGGCCCACGGAGTAGGCGCTGTAGTGCGGGGCGAGCACCAGGCCGACGATGCGGCGAGTGCCGCTCGCGGCCAGGGCGTCGACCGCGGCTTCGATCTTCGGGTCGGCGTGCTTCAGGCCGAGCACCACCTCGTACCGGCCGGGGGCGGCGGCGTCCAGCGCGGCCTGCAGGGCCACGCGCTGGGCCTCGGTGCGGGCGGCGAGTGGCGACGTGCCGCCGAGGGCGTCGTAGCGGGCGGTCAGCTCGGCGAGCAGTTCCGGCGTCGGCGGGCGGCCGCGGCGGATGTCGGTGTAGTACGGCTCGATCTCCTCGCGGGTGCGCGGCGTGCCGTACGCCATCAGCAGGACGGCAGTCCTCGTCGGCGCGTCGGCAGTCGTCATCGGCGCGTCGCCCCGTGGACGCGGTCGACCACGGCCTGCAGCACGTCCGGGTCGGTGTCCGGGTTCACGCCGTGGCCGAGGTTGAAGATGTGGCCCGGGTGGTTGCCGTTGTCGGCGAGGACCGCGTCAGTGCCGGCGAGCGCCACGTCCACCCCGGCGAGCACCAGCGCCGGGTCGAGGTTGCCCTGCACCACAAGGTCGGCGCCCATGCGGGCCGGGCCTCGCGGATCGGGGTGCGCCAGTCCAGGCCGAGCACGGTCGGGCCGGCTGCCTGCATGCGCTCCAGCAGGTGGTCGCACCCGATGCCGAAGTGGATGCCGGGCGCGTCGGGGAACTGCTCGCGCAGGCGGGTGAAGACGGCGGCGGAGTGCGGGAACACGTAGCGGTCGTAGTCGGCGCGGCTGAGCGTGCCGGCCCACGAGTCGAACAGCTGGAAGGCGCGTGCGCCGCTGGCCAGCTGGCTGGCGATGGACGCCACGGAGTAGTCCGCGAGGCGCTCCATGAGGCTGTGCCACAGCGTCGGGTCGGTGTGGATGAGCCGCTTGGTGTGCTCGTAGGTGCGGCTCGGGCGGCCCTCCACCAGGTAGCTGGCCACGGTGAATGGTGCACCGGCGAAGGCGAGCACGGGCACTTGCACCGGCAGCTCGGCCACCAGGTTGCGCACGGTCTCGAGCACGTACGGCGTGTCGGCCTCCGGCTCGAACTTGCGCAGGCGGGCGAGGTCGGCGGCGCTGCGGAACGGCTCGGTGCAGACCGGGCCGGTGCCGGGGGAGACGTCGATCCCGAAGCCGACGGCATGGGCGGGCACCACGATGTCGCTGTACAGGACGGCGGCGTCCACCCCGTAGCGGCGCACCGGTTGGAGCGTCAGCTCGGCGGCCAGGTCGGGCTGCTTGATGGCGTCGAGGATGCTGCCCTCGCCACGCACGGCCCGGTATTCGGGGAGGCTGCGGCCGGCCTGGCGCATGAACCACACCGGGGTGTGGCTGGCGGGGCGGCTGTTGGCGGCGTCGAGGAAGGGCGCGCTCATCGGCGCCACGCTACCGGCCCACCTCCTCCCTCCAAGTTGGCGGTGATGTGCGGTAGGACCGCCACTGAACGCCAACTTGCCGGACCCCTCTTCCAAGTTGGCGGTGATGTGCGGTCCTACCGCCACTGAACGCCAACTTGGGAAGGGTGGTGGGGCAGGATGGCGGGATGAGCCTCACCGAACTGTTCTCCCTGTCCGGCAAGACCGCCGTCGTCACCGGCGGCAGCCGCGGCATCGGCGCGATGATCGCCCGCGGCCTGCTGGACGCCGGGGCGTCCGTCCTCATCTCGGCCCGCAAGGAGCACGAGTTGGCGGCGGCGAAGGAGGAGCTGTCGCAGTTCGGCGAGATCGACACGGTGCGGGCCGACCTGTCAACGATGGAGGGCGTTGCCGCGTTGGCTGCCGCTGCGGCCGCCCACTTCCCGACGCTGAACATCCTGGTCAACAATGCCGGCGCCACCTGGGGGATGCCGCTGGACGAGTTCGACGAGCACGCCTGGGACAAGGTGATGGACACCAACGTGAAGGGGCTGTTCTTCCTCACCCAGCAGCTGCTGCCCCAACTGCGCGCCGCTGGCACGGCCGACGACCCGGCCCGGGTGATCAACATCGGCTCCATCGACGGCCTGCACGTCAACCCGATGGACACCTACAGCTACGCGGCCAGCAAGGCCGGCGTGCACCACCTCACCCGCACGATGGCCCGCAAGCTGGGCCCGGAGCACATCACCGTCAACGCCGTGGCGCCCGGCCCGTTCGAGTCGAAGATGATGGCCGCCACGCTGCAGGCGTTCGGCGACAGCATCGCCAAGTCCTCCCCGCTGGGCCGCATCGGCCGCCCGGACGACATGGCCGGTGTCACCGTCTTCCTCGCCAGCCGCGCCGGCTCCTACCTCACCGGCGCGGTCATCCCCGTCGACGGCGGCATCGCCACCACCTCGTGAACCGCTGCGCGACGTCTCGGCTGCTCGCCGCCGTCGCCGGTGTGGGGTTGGTGGCCTCCTGCGGAGGTGACACCCGGCCGGCCACGACGCCATCGGATGTTGTGCCGATCCTTTCCGTCGATGCCGACGTGGCCGCCTGGGATGGTCTGGTCACGGTCTACTTCCTCGCACTTGCCCAGGCGCCAGGCTTCTTGCACGGTTCGTTCTGCGACGGGTTCGTGAATGACGCCCAGCTCGCCCGCTTCGAGGACCGGCTGGCAGGAACTGCGTCGGAGCACCTCCCCACCGACTTCCACGTGGTTGCTCAGGACGACCTCGAGCACCCGAGCTTCAAGGGCACCGTCGACGGTCAGATCGTGTCGGTCACGCTGACGTTGCGGGACCCGCTGACAATGGGGAGGGTGTGCATCGCCGACATCGCCGTGGACGACCAGTACGTCAACCTGTTCGACCCGCGGACGGCGTAGTCACACACCGCCGCGGCGGAGGCGGTCGACGCGGTCGTCGCCGGGCAGGAGCGTCGCCAGCCGGTCCGCGGCTTCGTCGAGGTCGATGGCGTTGGACTCGGCCATTGTGGCGATGTCGACCCAGTCCTTCGGGCGGTCGAACAACGCCTTGAAGACGGCAAGGTCCTCGGCAGCAAGCACCCGGATGGTGCGGCCGGCGAACGGCACTCTTCTGGCGCGCCGGCCGGCCTGCTGGTGGAAGTCGTCGGCGGCGAAGAACAGGTCGACCGGGGTGTCGCCCCACCACAGGCGCACCTGGTCGGCGCGCCGTGCCTCGGCGACGTCGGCTGCCGAGTGACGCACGCCTTCGGGAAGGGCGGCGAACACCCTCGCGGCCTGGTCCGCCGGCACGAACACGTTGACGTCGATGTCGCGCGTCCCCCGTGGTTCCTCCGTGGCGTAGGCGAGCGCCAGTGCACCACCGAGCGCCCACGGCAGGCCGGCGGCGTCGAGGTGGTCGCACACCGCGACCACGCGCTCGACGAGCGAGGGCGTGCTCACCGGCGGGCCACCGGCATCGGCCGTGGCCGGAAGGGGAGTGCCTCGGCGAGGGCCAGCACGTCCTCCAACTTGCTGCCCTGGGCCGCGGGGTCCAGCAGCGGCTCGAAGCGCACCCGGAAGCCGAGCGCCTCGATGATCCGACCTGCGACCTCCAACCCGGGTTGGCGGCGCCCCCGTTCGTAGGCGCTGAGGACGGTGGCCGGGATGCCCACGGCCGCGGCGACGTCCTGCTGGCGGAGACCGGCCCTCAGCCGGAGCCGGCGGAGCGTCGACCCGGAGATCACGCTTGCAGCTTAGCGGATCCGCTCAGCCCCGAAGTGACGCGGTGAGACCCGCCCCCACCAGGGAAGTGACGTGATATATCACGTCACTTCGGGGGTGGGCCGCCCGGGGGAGGAGGGGGTGGAGCGGGGGCGTGTGGGGGGGTGGGGAGTCTGCCGATAGAGTTTTCAGACCCGTGTTTTCGGGACACTCCTGAAGGCCCGGGCGGAACCTCACGATGTCGCAGCATCACCCTGACCTCCCCTCCGAGCAGGCGTTCATCGATCACGCCTACTACTGCCTCGAGCAGAGCAAGGCCGACGCATGGAAGATGCGTGGGCTGCACGAGGGCACCCTCGGGGGCACGTTCCAGGCCCGCTACGAGCGGGATGTGTTCGACGAGGCCGTGTTCAACCGCCTCACCCAGCTGGACCTCGGCGATGCCGCGCTCGTGTTCGGCCGCATCGACCGCCTCGTCGAGGGGCCGGACGGCACCACCGAGTCGTTCCACATCGGCCGCCTCGCCGTGGCCGACGAGCACAGCGACCCTGTGGTGGTGGACTGGCGGGCCCCCGTGGCCGAGCCGTTCTACCGCGCCACGGGGCGCGAGCCGCTGGGCCTGGCCCGACGCCGCCACTTCCACGTGCAGGGCCGCGAGCTGCTGGGCCTGGAGGACGAGCTGTTCGGCGAGGGCCACCTCGGCATGGGTGCGGAAGACGACGGCACCGACGCCCTCGGCCGCCCCGCCCAGACCCCCGCCGGTCTACGGGGCTACAGCACCCTGCTGGCCGCCATCGAGCGTGGCCGCACCGGCCAGCTCGGCGACATCGTCGCCACCATCCAGGGCGAGCAGGACGAGATCATCCGCTCGCCACAGCAGGGTGTCCTGGTGGTGCAGGGTGGCCCCGGCACCGGCAAGACCGTCGTCGCCCTTCACCGTGCCGCCTACCTGCTCTACACGTACCGGTTTCCGCTGGAGGACCAGGGTGTGCTGGTCATCGGCCCCAACCGGGTCTTCCTCCGCTACATCGAGCGCGTGCTGCCGTCCCTCGGCGAGGCCGGCGTGGAGCAGGTGGTCCTGGCCGATCTGGTGCCCGACGTGCACTGGGCGCGCTACGGCGTGGACCCGGCGGATTCCCCGCTGGCGGCTCGGGTGAAGGGCGACCTGCGGATGAGCCTGGTCGTCGACAAGGCCGTCACCGACCGCGAGCGCCCCCTGAAGGAGGACCTCGTCCTCCCGTTCCGCACCGGCTTCGTGCGCCTCACCGCCCACGACAGCCAGCGGATCGTGCGGGCCGCGCAGCGCCGCTTCCGCCGCCACAACGCGGCCCGCAAGTGGGTGGAGAGCGAGATCTGGGCGGCGCTGGCCCACAACTGGCGGGAGGGCAACGCCGGCCCGACGGAGATCAAGGACGCCGTGCGCCACCTGCCGGACATGCGCGCCGCGCTGGAGCGGATGTGGCCGATCCTCACGCCCGCCCAGTTGCTGCACGACCTGTTCGGCAGCAAGGCGCTGCTCAAGCTGGCTGCCGCCAAGCACCTCAGCGATGCCGAGTACCTCAGCCTGTACCGGCCCCGCCAGGCCGACGTGGACGACGTCCGCTGGACCGAGCACGACGTCGCCCTGCTGGACGAGGCCCGCTCCTACCTCGGCCCGAAGCCCGGGAGGAACGGCAAGACCGACGACGCCGAGGAGATCCGCACCTACGGCCACATCGTGGTGGACGAGGTGCAGGACCTCACCCCCATGCAGCTGGCGATGGTCAGCCGCCGCTCGTTGAACGGCAGCCTCACCGTGGTCGGCGACATCGCCCAGGCCACCGGTGCGCTGGCGCCGAACACGTGGGAGGACGTCCTCGCCCACCTGCCCACCCAGAAGCAGTCGCGGGTCATCGGCCTCAGCGTCGGCTACCGCATCCCCGGCCGGATCATGGAGCTGGCCAACAAGGTGATGATGGCGGCCACCCCGTCGCTGCGGGCGCCCACCAGCGTGCGTACCGGCGACGAGCACCCCGAGTTCGTGCAGGTCCCGGCCGGCCAACTGCTGGACGCCGTCGTGGTGGCGACGAAGGACATGGACGCCGACCTGCACGACGGCAACGTGGCCGTGGTGGTGCCCGACGCGGTGTTCGGCGATGTGTGCGACGCGCTCGCGGCCGCCGGGATCGAGCACGGCACGGCCACCCGCAGCGGGCTGGAGATGGGCATCACCGTCGTCCCCGTCAGCGTGGTGAAGGGCCTGGAGCTGGACGGCGTCATCGTGGTGGAACCGTCCGCCATCGTGCGGGCGGAGCAGCAGGGCCTGCGGGCGCTCTACGTGGCGCTCACCCGCAGCACCAAGCGCCTCACCATCGTGCACAGCGAGCCGCTGCCCGCGGCCATGGCCTGAGCGCGGCTGCTCAGCCCAGGTAGGCCGTCACCAACGCCGTCATGTACTGAGCGGCGCGGTCGGCGTCGGCCGGGCGGTTGCGATCCGCCGCCAGGCGGCAGCGGCTGACCACGAACTCGAAGTCCTCCACCATCTCGGGGTGGTCGGCCCGCACTTCGGCCTGGATGGCCGCCCAGTACTGCTCGATGCGCGAGGCGGCCTCCCCGTCGCCGGAGCCGGCCATCACCTTCGCGGACATGCCCTGCACCTCGGCCAGCATCAGCGGCAGCAGGTCGGCGGCGGTGCCGGCGGGCAGGGTGGTGCTGGTGGCCGGCGCATCGGTGGTGGCCACCGACGAGTCGTAGGTGGTGGGGGCGCAGGCGGCCGTCGCCACCGTGATGGCGACCAGTGCGGCCGCCCGGGACGCTCGGGTCACACGACCACCAGGATGCGGTTGCTGGCGAACGCACCAACGCCGACGGCGTGGCCGCCGATCTCGATGGTGACCGTGCCGTCCGGCGACGCGGCGGTGAGCACGCCGCTGAGCCCCGGCAGGATGTGGGCGTCCTCCAGGAAGTCCAGCAGGCCGGGGGTGAACTCCAGCTCCTCGGGGATGCGCGACACGGTGAAGGCCTGCCCCACGGGCAGCTCCGCCAGCGGCACCTGGGCCGGCGCGGTGTAGTCGGCGCCGGGGATCGGGTTGCCGTGCGGGCAGGTGGTGGGGTTGCCGAGGACCCGGTCCATCGCGTCTTCCACGGCCTCGCTCATCACGTGCTCCCATTTGCCGGCCTCATGGTGGGCCTCCGCCCACGACAGGCCGAGCATGTCGGTGAGGAAGCGCTCCGCAAGGCGGTGGCGGCGCACGGTGCGTTGAGCGAGGGCCTCACCGGCCGCGGTGAGGCGGATCGACCCGTCGGTGTCCACCAGCCCTTCGGCCTCCAGCCGGCGGATCATCTCGCTGACGGCGGGGCGGCTGACGTTGAGGCGTTCGGCGATCCGGGCCTGGATGACGGCCACGTCGTCCTCGGCGAGCTCGAAGATGCACTCGCAGTACTCCTCGAACGCGGGGTGACGTTCTCCAGGTACAGCCATGGGCCAAGGCTACCGGCGGCGCAGCCACTCCTCGGCGCGGCGGAGGCGACGCTCGAGTTCGCTGTTGGTGGCGTTGCCGACCGAGCGGATGCCGGCCAGCCGGTTGAGCTCGGACTGCACCCGACCGTGGGAGAAGCCGGTGAGATCCACCAGGCGCTTGGCGACGTCCATGTTCTTCTGGCGAAGCTCTTCCTTGCGTTCGCCCACGCTGCGGTTGCTCCACAGCACCAACCCGGTGTCCGTGGGGATCTCGGGCAGGTCGACGGCCAGCCCGTCGTCGCCCGGCTCGGGAACCGGCTCGGGGATGTCCGGCTCGTCGTCGAACAGGGTCAGCCCGTCCTCGGTGAACGCGTGCACGCTCATCGCCGTGGCGTAGCTGGAGAGCACGCTGAACAGCGAGAGCTGCTCCGGCATCAGGTCCAGCTCGCGCATCGCCTCGCGCTCCAGGTCCTCCGGGCTGAACTCGTCGTCGCGCTCGGCGGGCGGGCGCAGCACGTGGCGGCGGGCCTCGGCGATCTGGAACGCGTGGGTGCGCAGGCGCGGGTCGTCGGGCAGGTACACGTACGCCTTCTGGCCGGCCAGCCCGCTGGTCCACCGCACGAACCGGCCGACCGCCTGGCGGAAGAACAGCTCCGTGACCACGGTGCTGGCGTACACGCCGACCCGCAGGCGGGGGATGTCCACCCCCTCGCTGACCATCCGCACCGCCACCAGCCAGTGGCGGTCGCTCGCCGCGAAGTGGGCGATCTTGGCGCTGGCATCGGGGTCGTCGCTGACCACCACCTCGGCCTCCACGTGGAAGCGGTGGCGGATCAGCCGGGCGATGTCGCGGGCGTGCTCCTGGTCCATGCAGATCGCCAGGCCGCCGGCGTCCGGGTGGGTCTCGCGGATCTTTTGCAGGCGCTCGTGGGCCTGGCCGATGACGGCGCTCAGCCAGTCGCCCTGCAGGCTCAGCGCGGCCCGCAGCCGGTGGGACGCGCCGGTGCGGTCCAGCTCGTCGTGGAAGTTGGCCGTCAGGACCGTGCCGTCCGGCGCGCTCCACTCCATCAGCCCGTCGAAGCGGGGGAAGTAGACGGGCCGGACGACGCCGCCGTCGCGCAGCGCGTCGGCGTAGCCGTAGGTGTAGTCGGCCTGGGCCTCGCCGCCGCCGCCAGTCTCCTCGTAGCGGACGAACGGGATGCTGGCGGTGTCGCTGCGGAACGGGGTGCCGCTGAGGCACAGCCGGCGATGGGCCCGCTCGAAGGCGGTGCGCACCCCGTCGCCCCAGGCTCGCTCGTCACCGGCATGGTGCACCTCGTCGAGGATCACGAACGCGTCGGCGGCCACGCCGCGCAGGATCTTGGCGGTCTCCGCCGTGCTGACCTGCTGGTAGGTGGTGACGATGCCGTGCACGTCCGGCGCCACCCCGTCGGCCGGCGACCAGTTGGGGTCCACCTCCAGGCCCATCTGGTGGGCGGCCTGGGTCCACTGGGTCTTCAGGTGGGTGGTGGGGGCGACGATCACCAGGCGGCGGCGCTCCTCCGCTAGGGCCCAGCGGGCGCACGTGAGGGCGAACGTCGTCTTCCCCGCGCCGGGTGTGGCCACGGTGAGGAAGTCGGGCTGCTCGCTGGCGACGAACTTGTCGAACGCCTGGCGCTGCCACGGCCGGAGTTGCACTCGGTCGCTCATGGGAACCCTTGAGTCTGGCGGGGCACAAGCGAACGAGCGCGGATCCGCCATGTGTCACGGAGGCGGAGTGCTCGGCGTGCTGCTGGTGGTCGTGCTCGTCGTCGAGGACGTGCTGGAGGTGGAGGAGGTGGTCGTCGACGAGGTCGACGTCGACGTGGTGCCCGGTTCCGACGAGGACGTCGTCGGCTCCGAACTGGACGTCGTACTGGACTCGTCGATCGTGGTGGAGGTGGTGGACGTGGTGCTGGTGGTCGTGGTGGTCGGCACAGGGTCCGGCGGCGCGGCCACCCAGCCGGAGGAGAAGGCGGCGATCCGGTAGCGCTCCGGGTGGGGGTACGCATCGCGCACCATCTGGCGGGCGTTCTGCGAGATCGTCACCACCAGCGACCCGTTGCCGGTGCGCCACGGCATCAGGTGTGCGTGGTAGGTGTTCATCTTCGGGTCGCCGCCCCTCGGCGCGATGCCGCGCAACTCGGTGGTGGTCCACGGCCCCCATGGCTGGTTGGCCACTTCGACGATCAGGTTGCTGCCCCAGTAGCCGTCGACCTTGGCGACGGACACCCATTGCCCGCCGAGGAAGCGGGGCTGCATCGGGTACTCCACGAAGAACCGCTGGGTGAAGGGGACGGCGGCCGCCGGGTCGGGCGACCAGCCGTCCGCCGTTCGGTACTCGGGCGCACGGCCCAGCTGCCCCAGCGGCACGCGGGCGAGGTACATCGCCGTGGCCGAGTGCGGCCCGTTCCAGTACCCGCCCTCGCGCACCAGGTTCTGCTCGAACGTGTTGCCGAACAGGTACGTGTACGACGCGTCGCTGGCCACGGCGTAGCCGTACACCGGGCGGGCGCTGGAGTTCGGCGCCAGCCCGAAGCTCAGCCGCTGCAGGTTGCTGGCCTTGTAGGTGGCCAGCCAGGTGCGTGCCGGGTGCCAGCCCAGGCCATCGGGGGCGGTGGGGTTGTAGGGGTCCTTCACCATCTCCACCCAGAACATGGAGACCACCCCGTTGAACGTCTCGCCGCCCATCGGCCAGAACCACTTCTTCAGGGTCTGCTCGCCGTTGCCCGACTCGAAGGACTTCGGGGAGGCGGCGGTGCCGCGGTGCAGCAGGGTGAAGCAGGCGCCGTCCTGGAGGAGGGCGACGTTGTGGGCGAAGTGGGCCTGGTCCAGCCGGGTGGCGCTGCCGCCGGGGTCGATGAAGGCGTCCTGGAAGAACCAGACGTACTTGCCGTTGCCGAGCGCGACGACGTGCTGGTAGTCCGCGCCGAGCAGCGGGCCGGCGCGGACGGCGAAGAACGCGTCCAGCGAGGACGGGCCGGTCCCCGACGCGCAGCCCAGTGAGGTGCCGACGTACCCGCCGCTGGTGGTGGTGACGGACGACGCCCATGGCGGGGGCGGGGCGGCCGGTGGTGGCGTCTCGGGCTCGGCGGTGGGGATCTCGCGGGTGACCTCCACCGGTTGCGGCGGCGGCTCCGTGGTGCTGGTGGACGTGCTGGCCGGCAGCGTGCTCGAGGAGGTGGACGTGGTGCCGGCGAGCACGGTGGTGCGGGTGGTGGGCGGCGCCGTCGGCGACGGGGTGGTGGGCGGCGGCAGGCTGGTGGCCGGGGCGAGCGCGGCGTCGTCCTGGCTCGGCCCGGCGGAGGCGACGACCAGCACCGCGGCCGACGCCACCGCGCCGATGCGCACCCACCAGCCGGCTGCGACCCGGCGCGCGCCCTCGCCCATGGGCAAAGGCTAGTGGTCAGATCTCGGCGCCTGCCTTCGGGGGGCGGCAACACCGTTGGCCCGCCGCGAGGAGCTCCCCGGACTGCTCAGATGACGGCGATGTCGAAGGGGGCGGTGGCCCGAAGGATGGCGGCGGCCTCCTGAAGGCGTCCGGCAGTCGGCTCGACGAGGGGCGGGTCGTGCGGGCGGGCACCATGGAGGCGGAAGCCGATGACCTTCACCCGCATCGTCGGGTCCACCGTGGCCAACCACTCGCCCGTGCGGCGGATCAGCGCGGGGTCGTCGTTCCACCCGGCCAGCAGCAGCAGCCGCACCTCGTGCAGCCGGCGCAGGTGGTGGAGGTGGCGGATGCTGGCGAGCACGTCGGCGTTCCCCTGGCCGGTGAGGCGATGGTGGATCTCCGGATCGAAGCTCTTCAGGTCCACCATCACGCCGTCCGTCAGGGGCGCCAGGCGATCCCACGTCATCGGATCGGCGGCACCGTTGGAGTCGATGAAGCAGGTCAGCGCGGCGAGCGCTGGGTCCTCCTTCACCGCACGGAAGAGGGCCTCCACGAAGCCGGCCTGCAGTGTGGCCTCGCCGCCCGAGACCGTGATGCCGCGGATGAACGGGGCCGCCCGGCCGATCTGGTGCAACAGGTCGGGAACCCGAAGCCGCTGCGGGCCCTGGTGGTCGCCGTCGATGGCGGCGCGGCCGGGGATGGTGTGAGGGTTGTGGCAGGCGACGCAGTCGAAGTTGCAGCCTTGCAGGAAAACCACGAAGCGGTTGCCCGGGCCGTCCACGCTGCTGAACGCGATGGTGCCGGCGACGAGGCCGCTGGGGGTGCGGCGCTCAGCGAGGGGTGCGCTCATGGCACCCGACCCGTTGCACCGTCCGCTCGGTGAGGTGGTACGCGTTCTCGCTGCCGGCGGCGAGCTGGTCGCTGGTGTGGCGGACGGCGTGCTGGCCGGCGATCTGGGCCAGGTCGCGCTTGCGGACGAGATACCCGGTGATGCGCACGAACTCGTTGTCCGCCAGGTTGAAGGTGAAGTCGCGCATCCCCTGGTCGAGGGCGCCCTTGATGATGTCCACCATCGCGCCGGGGTTGCGGACGGCCGTCTCGTCGACGTGGAAGATGTCGCTGATCCCGGCGGCGAAGTGCTCGTGGTGCGGGGCACAGGTGGTGATGTGCTGGAGCAGGTCCGGCTCGTCGCCCACCGGGATGCGCGTGCCCGCGGTGACATGGTCGTCGAGGTCGATGCCGCCCTGGCTGTGCAGGTAGCAGCGGCCCTGGCCGCCCTCGCAGTAGGGCATCGGGCGGGCCGCCACCAACTCCGCGACCCGCTCCACGACCCGCATGGCCAGGACGTCGGCGTCGAGGTCGTGGCCGTAGCGGCCGGCGCCGCCGTGGTCCTTGCCGTCCAGCGCCATCAGGCGGTTGACGCACTCGGCGAGGCCGAAGATGCCGAACATCGCCGAGAAGCGGTGCAGGTCGATGAGCCCTTCGTTCGCCAGCCAGTGGGTCTCGAAGAACCGTTGCTCCTCCACCAGGCTGCGGATGCGGGCCTCGGTCAGCTCGGCGGTGAGCTCCACCCAGTGGGGCAGCGCAGCAGCCATGAACTCCTCGCTGGTGCCGTGGTGGCGCAGCGCAGCTTCCTTGAGGTTCAGGCGGACCAGCGTGTGGGCGCCGCCGCCGATCTTCAGCGAGTTGTAGCAGCTGACGGCGGCGTACCGCTCGCCGTGGTCCGCGACCATCATCGGGTGGTTGACGAAGTGCGGCTTGCCGGTCTCGAACACGGTGCGCACGCCGTCCTCGATGAGGTCGTCGGGGGTCACCGCCGGGTCGACCTTCAGCGTGATGTTGGGGACGGCCTGGCGCAGGCTGCGCTCCACCCGGAAGATGCTGCGGACCACCCGGCCGTCGTGGGGGCCGACGTCCAGATGGGCGAACGCGTCGGGGACCATGCGGTCGATGCCGATCCAGAAGCGGCGCAGTGTGCGGTCCAGTTGCTCGTCGGTCATGTCGGCCGGCACGAAGCGTTCCAGCAGCTTGTCCAGGTCGCCGAGGTACACGGGGTAGGTGGTGACGCTCGGGACGTGGGCGTACATGATCTGCAGGAAGGCGAGGGCGTCGTCGAGGTCCTGCGGCGGGTCCAGCTCGAGGAAGCGCAGGCCCTGGCGGAGGGCGAGGTCGTAGTCGGGGAGGATGTACCGCGCGGTGTACGGGGCGTGGCCCTCGTACAGGTCGCAGATCACGCGGGCGTCGAGTGCCTGGCGGCAGTCCTCGCTGAGCGTGGGGTAGGGGATGGCCTCGGTGGCGAGTGCAGCGAGGCGGCGCACCTTCTGGTCGTACCCGAGGGCACCGTCCTGCACCACGGTGCGGGCCCGCTCGACGAGTTCCTGCATCTCCATCCGTCCAGCGTGCCGGGGGTCACAGCCGCGCCGGTAGGGTCCTTCGGCACGGCTTCCCCCGACCCTGTCAGCACGTTCGCCGGAGGAAGTCCCATGCACGATCTTCGAACCCTCATCCGCGATGCGGGCGGTTCCGACCCCCGCCTCGCCCTCGCCTCGACCCGCGCGCTGCAGGAGGAGGTGGAGTGGCTGCTCGTGAGGGCCGTGCGCCTGGCCCGCCAGGACGGGTTCGACTGGGGCCGCATCGCACGTCATCCGGATCAACGAGTCGAGCGCCGACTTGCGCCGCCGCGCCGAGTTCGACGGCCGCTGGAGGTGTTGTTGGGCGGGGCCTCCGACGGGTTGGTGCGGCGTCGCACGGAAACTCCCGCGCACCCCCGGCGTAGCCTGCACGGCGATGGCCGACCACCCGGTGCTCGAGGGGTTCTCCCCGGCGGTGCGGGAGTGGTTCGCGGCCTCGTTCCCGGAGCCCACGCCGCCGCAGGTGCAAGGCTGGCCTGCCATCCAGTCCGGGCAGCACACGCTGGTCTGCGCGCCCACCGGCAGCGGCAAGACGCTCACGGCGTTCCTCAGCAGCATCGACCGGCTGGTCACCAGCGAACCGCCCGAGCCGAAGGCCCGTACCCGGGTGCTCTACATCAGCCCGCTGCGGGCGCTGGCGTTCGACGTGGAGAAGAACCTGCGCTCGCCGCTGATGGGCATCCGCCTGGCGGCGGAGCGGCTGGAGGTTCCGTTCGTCGAGCCCACCGTGGCGATGCGCACCGGCGACACCACCAGCCGGGAGCGTCAGCAACTCGGTCGCCGCCCGCCGGACCTGCTGATCACCACGCCGGAGAGCCTCTACCTCATGCTCACCAGCGAGATCCGCAACACGCTGGTCAATGTGGACACCGTGATCATCGACGAGATCCACGCCATGGCCACCACCAAGCGCGGCGCCCATCTGATGCTCAGCCTGGAGCGGCTGGAGCAGATCACACGCCAGAGCCCCCAACGGATCGGCCTCAGCGCCACCCAGCGGCCGCTGGAGGAGATCGCCCACTTCCTCGGCGGCCATGCCGCCGACGGCGGCCGTCGCCCGGTCACCATCGTCGACGCGGGGGTGCGCAAGCCGCTGGAGGTGGACGTCGTGGTCCCGGTGGAGGACATGGGTGCCATCGGCCAGGTCATCCCGGAGTCCTTGCAGAGCGGCCCGGCCCACATGGCGCTGAACCCCCAGCGAACCAGCATCTGGCCGAGCATCTACCCGCGCATCCTCCAGCAGGTGCTGGCCCACCGCAGCACCATCATCTTCTGCAACGGCCGCCGCCTGACGGAGCGCCTGGCCGCCCGGCTCAACGAAGCCGCCGAGCAGGAGGGGGTCGCCACCAACAGCCCGAACGGCGAACTGGTGAAGGCCCACCACGGCAGCCTGGCGCGGGACCAGCGGGTGGTCATCGAGGACCAGTTGAAGCGCGGCGAGCTGAGGGCCATCGTCGCCACCAGCAGCCTGGAGCTCGGCATCGACATGGGGGCGGTGGACCTCGTCATCCAGGTGGAGTCCCCCGGCGCGGTCAGCCGGGGCCTGCAGCGCATCGGCCGCGCCGGGCACAGCGTGGGCGAGCCCAGCAAGGGCACGGTCTACCCCAAGCACCGGGGGGACCTGCTGGAGGCCGCCGTGGTCACCCGGCGGATGAAGGAGGGGCTGATCGAGACCAGCCGCTTCCTGCGCAACCCGCTGGACGTGCTGGCCCAGCAGATCGTGGCCCACGTCAGCATGCACCCCGACTGCACGGTGGAGGAGGTCGGGCGCACCGTGCGGGGCGCCGCCTGCTTCGCCGAGCTCAGCGACGAACTGCTCCGCAACGTGCTCGACCTGTTGGCCGGCCGCTACCCGAGCGACGAGTTCAACGAGCTGCGCCCCCGCCTGGTGTGGGACCGCGTCAACGGCACCCTGCGCGCCCGCGACGGCGCCAAGCGGCTGGCCATCACCAGCGGCGGCACCATCCCGGACCGGGGCCTGTTCGGCGTGTTCCTGCCGGACGGCACGCGTGTCGGCGAGCTGGACGAGGAGATGGTGTACGAGAGCCGCCCGGGCGAGACGTTCCTGCTCGGCGCCAGCACCTGGCGGATCGAGGACATCACGTTCGAGCGGGTGGTGGTGTCGCCTGCCCCCGGCGAGCCGGGGAAGATGCCGTTCTGGCACGGCGACCGGCCCGGCCGCCCGCTGGAGCTCGGCCGGGCACTCGGCGCGTTCCAGCGGGAGATGCGCGCCATGTCGGCGGAGCAGTCGTTGGGCGGCCTGATCAACGACTACGGGCTGGACGCCTTCGCAGCCACCAACGTGCTGCTGTACCTCGGGGAGCAGGCGGACGCCACGGGCGTGGTGCCCGACGACCGCACCGTCGTGGTGGAACGCTTCCGCGACGAGATCGGCGACTGGCGGGTCTGCATGCTGAGCCCGTTCGGCACGCCGGTGCACGCCCCGTGGGCGATGGCCATCCAGCGCCGTCTGGGCGACCGGTTCGACATGCCGGTGGAGGTGATGTGGACCGACGACGGCATCGTCCTGCGTCTGCCCGAGGCCGCCGACGACCTGCCGTTGGAGGACCTCGTCATCGACCCCGACGAGATCGACGACCTGGTGATGGAGGCCCTGCCGCAGACATCGCTGTTCTCCGCCCGGTTCCGCGAGTGCGCGGCACGCAGCCTGCTGCTGCCCCGCCGCCGGCCGGACCAGCGCACCCCGCTGTGGCAGCAGCGCCAGCGGGCCCACGACCTGCTCGCCGTGGCCAGCAAGTACCCCACCTTCCCGGTGCTGCTGGAGACCAGCCGGGAATGCCTGCAGGACGTGTTCGACCTGCCGGCCCTGCGCGAGGTGCTCACCCAGCTGCGCAACCGCCAGGTGCGGGTGGTGCAGGTGGACACCGCGAAGGCGTCCCCGTTCGCCCAGAGCCTGCTGTTCAACTGGATCGCCGCCTACATGTACGAGGGCGACGCACCCCTGGCGGAGCGCCGTGCCGCCGCGCTGGCGCTGGACAAGGACCTCCTGCGCGACCTGCTCGGCGCGGAGGAGCTGCGCGAGCTGCTGGACCCCGGCGCCCTCGCCGACCTGGAGCTGGAGCTGCAACTGCTGGCCGACGGCCGCCGCGCCCGCAGCGCCGACGAGCTGCACGACGTGCTGCGCCGGGTGGGCGACCTCACGGTCGCCGAGGCCGACCTGCGTTGCGAGGGCAGTGGGTCCGCCGCGACCTGGCTGGCCGACCTGCAGCATCAACGCCGGGCCATCACGGTGGCGGTCGCGGGGGAGGAACGGTGGATCGCCGCGGAGGACGCCGCCCGCTACCGCGACGCGTTGGGCTGCAACGTCCCGCTCGGCCTGCCCCGCGAGTTCACCGAGGCGGTGCCCCTGCCCCTGGAGACCCTGGTCGGCCGCTACGCCCGCACCCACGGGCCGTTCGTCACGGACGACGTGGCCCACCGCTTCGGCATCTCCGTCGAGCGCGCCGCCGGCGCGCTGGCCGCGCTGGGCGAGCAGGTGGTGCGCGGCGAGTTCCGTCCCAACGGGTCCGGCTCGGAGTGGTGCGACGGCGACGTCCTGCGCCAGCTGCGGCGCCGCTCGCTGGCCACCTTGCGCCGCGAGGTGGAGCCCGTGGAGCAGGACGCGTTCGCCCGCTTCCTGGTCGCCTGGCACGGGGTCGGGGCCGACCGCCGCGGCCTCGACGCGCTGGTGGAGTCCGTCGGCCAGTTGCAGGGTGCCGCCATCCCGGCCAGCACGCTGGAGCGCGAGGTGCTGCCGGCCCGCCTGCGCCAGTACCAGCCGTCGCAGCTCGACGAGCTGTGCACGTCCGGCGAGCTGGTCTGGGTGGGTGCGGGCGCCATTGGCTCGGGCGACGGCCGCATCCGCCTGTGCTTCGCCGACCAGCTGCCGTTCCTGGCCCAGGCATGGGACCAGCAGGAGGCCCCCGACGGGCCGCTGCACGACGCCCTGCGTGCCCACCTCGCCCAGCGCGGGGCCAGCTTCTGGGGCGGGTTGCGGGCGGCGGCGCCGGAGGCCACGGATGCCGAGATCCTCCACGCCCTGTGGGACCTCGTGTGGGCGGGTGAGGTCACCAACGACTCGCTGGCCCCACTGCGCGCCTACCTCGGCGCACGTGGCGTGGGGCCGACACCCAAGTCCGCGCCCCGCCAGCGGCCCCGGCCGGGGCGGCTGAACCGCATCGGCCCGCCGCTCGGCGCCGGCCGCTGGAGTCTCGTGGCACCGCTGCTGGGGCCGGCGCCGCCCAGCACGCTGGCCGCGCACACGCTGGCCCTGCAGCTGCTGGAGCGCTACGGCGTCGTGGCGCGGGAGGCCGTGCTGGCCGAGGGGGTGCGCGGCGGGTACGCCAGCGTGTACGGCGTCCTGAAGGTGCTGGAGGAACGGGGCCAGGCCCGCCGCGGCTACTTCGTCAGCGGGTTGGGGGCCGCCCAGTTCGGCCTGCCCGGCGCGGTGGACCGGCTGCGCTCGGCCCGCACCGTGCCCGACGCCGAGCTCCACCCCGAGGACGTGCCGCCCCCGGTGGTCCTTGCCGCCACCGACCCGGCCCAGCCGTACGGCGCCGCGGTGGACTGGCCGGCCACCGCCGGCCGCCCGGCCCGGAGCGCCGGCGCCGTGGTGGTGCTGCGCGGCGGGGTGCCGCTGGTGTGGTTCGACCGGCGTTCCCATCATGTCGTTGCGTTCGAGGCGGCGCCGGCCGACCCGGGTTGGGCCACTGCCCTGGCGGGGCTGGTGGCGGACGGGCGGGCGCGCAGCATCGAGGTCCGCAAGGTGGACGGCGAGGCGGTGTCGCCCAACGGCCCGTGGGCCGACGCGCTGCGCGGCGCAGGGTTCGTGGAGGGCTACAAGGGGTTCGTCGCCCGAGGGTGAGACCGTCAGGCGCGGTGGACGGCGCGCAGCCCGGCCCAGGCGAGGTCGGCGATCTGCTGGCCGAGCACCTCGGGGTCGAACGTCTCGCCCATCTCCACCAGGTGGCGGCTGACGCCCTCGGCCAGGCCGACCAGGCCGTGGGCCAGCACCGACTGGTGTTGCGGGTCGATGTCGGCCGCGATCAGCGGGGCGATCGCGGCCGCAGTGGCCGCGGTGATCCGCCGGATGGTGGCGGTGGACTCTTCGTCGCGGTTGGCGCGGGACCCGAACAGCAGCAGGAAGGCGTCGTGGTCCTCCGCCACCCAGCGGAAGTAGGCCTTGAAGCCGAGCTCGGTCTGCTCCTTGCCGGTGGTGGCGCCGGCCACGGCCTTCGCCACGGCGGCCCGCAGGCGGTTGCCCGCTTCGTCCAGCAGTGCCAGGTACAGCTCCCGCTTGGAATCGAAGTGCTGGTACAGCACGGGCTTCGTGACGCCGGCGGCCTCCGCGACATCGTTCATCGAGGTCGAGTGGAAGCCGTTGTGGGCGAACACCTCGACGGCGACGTCGAGGATCTGCTCGCGGCGAGCGGAGGCGGGGAGGCGGACACTCATACGGTTACCACAGGGTAACAAAGGAACGTCAGAGTCCGCGCTCCCGATCCTCCCGCTCGGCCGCCTTCACCGCGTAACCGAGCACGATCGAGGGGGCCAGCAGGAGGCAGCCGATGACCAGCGACACGATGACGATCGTGGCGACGGCACCGTTGAAGCTGATCGCGAACCCGATGATGAAGGTGGCGACGGCGAGCGCGACGAAGAGGTACCCGACCCGGTTGGCGAGGAGTGTCCAGCGGGCCACCTGCTGGCGGCGGGCGCGGACGGGGTCGGTGGGGGTGGGCTGTGGGGAAGTCGGCACGGTCACAATCCGGGAGGCAGGAGACGGTTGACGTTCTCGTAGAAGAAGTAGAGCCCGATCACGAACGGGATGATCGCGACGAGGAAGCTGACCCACAGCCGCCGGGCGGCCTTGCCGGCGTAGTAGGCGCCCACGCAGATGGCCGTCAGCAACGCCAGCCAGCCGAGCACGTGCGGCCAGGCGGCAGAATCGTCGAACCAGCCCTGGGTGAAGGCGTCCTCGTACGACTCGTCGATCGGGGCTGCGGTGGGGGCCGGCACCGTGTCGGTGGTGGAGTCGGCGGTGACGGCGGTGGTGTCGCTGTCGCCGGGCAGGGTGCCGTCCTCGCCAGGGAGGGTGTCGCCCGGCAGCGTCGGCGGCACGGTGTCCGGGCCGTTGTCCGGCACGGTGGCCGAGGGTGGGGCGTACACCTGCGAGCTCTGCTCGGCCACCAGGGTGGCGCGGATGATCAGGCGGTCCTTCGCCGTGTACGCCGGATGGCAGGTGGACAGGGTCAGCGTCGCCACCGTGGGGTCCTTGGTCGGCACGACCAGCGCGTAGTCGTTGGGACCCACCACCTCGGAACCGGTGACCTCGTAGACGTAGGTGCCCACCCGGGTTTCCACGGTGATCAGGTCGCCGGGTTGCAGCTTGTCCAGGTCGAAGAACGGGGCGCCGTAGGTGGTGCGGTGGCCGGCGAGCACGGAGTTGCCCAGCTGGCCAGGCATGACGGTCTCGCGGAAGTGGCCGGGGCCGTCCTTCAGGTCGTTGGGGGTGACCCCCTCCACGACTATCCAGTCCAGATCGATGGCCGGGATCTTCAGGCGGGCGATCGCGGTGCCGCTCTCCACCGGAGGCGACGTGGGGGCCACCGGCACCGTGCTGGACGAACTGGTGGTGGTGTCGCCAGGCAGGGTGGTGTCCGGCGTGCTGGTGGTGGTGACCTCGATGGTGGTCGTCGTGCTGGCCAGCTGGGCGGCCCAGTCGTCGTCCAGCCGGTTTTGCGCCTGGGCGGTCTGCAGGCCGGTGCCCCACAGCTGGTAGGCGACGAACCCGAACATCAGCAGGCCGAGCGCGATGAGCACCTTTCCCAGGCCGCCCACCCAGAAACGCCAGTCGCGGGGCTGCTGGGGGCGGTCGAAGTAGGGGATGCGCTCCCGCCCGCGGAACTTCACGGGCGTTGACGCTACCGGCCGGGCGTGGGCGCGGGCTGTCGCGACCTGCCGCCCGGCGGTTAGCGTCTGTGCCTCGTGGAACCGGTCGTGCGCCTCACCGACGTGGTGGCCGTGGTCGGCGGGTTCCTGGTGCTGGCCGGGGCCACGCTGACGGTGGAGCGCGGGGAGATCGTCCTGCTCCAGGGGCCGAACGGAGCGGGCAAGACGTCACTGCTACGGCTGTGCGCCGGTCTGCTGGCCGTGGAGCGGGGCACGGCCGAGGTACTCGGCCACGATCTGTCGGTGGATCGCACGTCCGTGCGCCGCCATGTCGGCCTGCTCGGCCACTCCAACGGGCTGTACGCGGACCTGACGGTGGCGGACAATGTGCGCTTCTGGGGTGCCACCGTCGGGGCCAGCCAGGACGAGGTGAGCGCCGCGATGGAACGGATGGGCCTGGCTGCCCGCCTGGCGCACGTCCGGGTGGCCCGGCTGTCGGCCGGGCAGCGGCGGCGCACCGCGCTGGCCTGCCTGGTGGCCCGGCGCGCCGGCCTGTGGCTGCTGGACGAGCCGCACGCCGGGCTGGACGCCACCGGCCGCGACGAGTTGGACGCCACCCTGCGTGAGGCTGCGGCATCCGGCGCCACCGTGCTGGTGGCCAGCCATGAACTGGAGCGCGCCGGGTCGCTGGCCACGCGGACGGTCGAGGTGGCCGGGGGGCAGGTCCGGTGAGCACCTGGCAGATCGCCCGCCTGGTGGCGGCCAAGGACCTGCGGGTGGAGTGGCGCAGCCGTGTGGTCACCAACCAGGTGCTGCCGTTCGCTGCCCTGGTGATGGTGATGTTCGCGTTCGCCCTGGACAACGACCAGGCGCTCACCCGTGTCGCGCCCGGCCTGGTGTGGCTGGCGGCCATGTTCTCCCTCTTGGTGCTGGTGCAGCGGGCGTTCGCGGTGGAGACCGCCGACGGTGCGCTGGACGCGCTGAAGGTGGCGGGCGTGCGCTCCAGCGGCATCTTTCTCGGCAAGGCGCTGGCGCTGGCCGCCCAGTTGGCCGTGCTCGAGGCCGTGCTGCTGGTGGCTGCCATCCTCCTGTACCGCACCGAGGTGCCGGCCGGCGGGGTGGGTGTGCTGCTTGCCACCTACGTGGCCGCGACCGCCGGGCTGGCCTTCGTCGGTACGCTCTACGGCGGTCTCGCTGCCGGGGCCAGAGGGAGGGAGACCTTGCTCCCGCTCCTCCTGCTCCCGGTGGTGGCACCCGTCCTGATCGGTGCAACCCGGGCGACCGAAGCGGCGCTCGGCACCAACGACGCGATGCCCAGTGAGGGCTGGCCCTGGTTCGGCCTGCTCGCCCTGTTCGCCGCGGTCTTCGGTGCCGGGGGTGCGCTGGCGTTCGGCTCCCTCATCGACGACTGACGATCGACCCCACGGAACGAGCCACATGACCACGGACACCCGAAGCGAACGTCGCCCCACCAGCACCACGTTCACCCGCTGGCTCGGCGCCGCCGTGCTGGCCGGCCTGGCCTGGCTGGCGCTGTTCGGCCTGGTCCTGTCGCCGAACGACCGGGTGCAGAAGACCGGGGTGCGGATCCTCTACATCCATGTGCCCACCGCCTGGCTGGCCTACCTGGCGTTCATCGTCACCGGTGTGTGCAGCGTCGGGTACCTGTGGAAGCGCAGCCGCAACCTGCAGTGGGACCGTGTGGCCGGCGCCAGCGCCGAGGTCGGCGTGGTGTTCATGGGCATCACGCTGGTCACGGGGATGCTGTGGGGCAAGATCTCCTGGGGCACCTACTGGACGTGGGATTCCCGCCTCACCACCACGGCGTTCCTGTTCGTCACCTACATCGGCTACCTGGCGGTGCGCGACCTCGGTGGCACCCACCACCAGCGGGCCCGCCGCTCCGCCGTGCTGGCCCTGCTGGCCGTGCTGGAGGTGCCGCTGGTGCACTTCAGCGTGAAGTGGTGGCGGCCGCTGCACCAGCAGGAGAGCGTGGCCGAGGGCAAGTTGAACGGGCTGATGATGTTCACCCTGTTCGTCGGCCTGGTGGCGTTCACCCTGCTGTACGTGTGGCTGGTGCTGCACCGCCAGCGGGCGATGGCGATGGACGACATGGTGGCCGACCAGGGGCTGGACGCGGCGCTGGCCGAGCGCCGCGAGGAGGCGGTGCGATGATTGCCATGGAGAACGCCGCCTACGTGGTCGGCAGCTATGTCGTCACGCTCGGCGGGATTGCCGCCTACGCGTGGGTGGTGCTGGCCCGTGCGCGCCGCGCCGCCCGCCAGGTGCCGCGGGAGGACCGCCCGTGGACCTGAGCCCCCGCGAGGTCGTGCCCACCGCGCCCGGCCGCAAGCGCAAGCGCCCGTGGCTGGCGATGGGCGTGCTCGCCGCCGTGCTGATCGGTGGCGGGGTGCTGGTGTTCCAGTTCCTCACCAACGCCATCGACTACTACTGCAACGTCGACGAGATCGGGGTGAAGGACGGCTGCGACGTCGGCCGCACCATCCGCATCCAGGGTGTGGTCGAGAAGGGGTCGGTCAGTGAGGCCGGCAGCGGTCGCACCGAGTTCGTCATCGGCTACCACGGCGCCACCATGCCGGTGGTGGTGGGCAGCCAGCCCACGGGCCTGTTTCAGGAGTGCATCCCGGTGGTGGTCGCCGGCAAGGTGGTGGAGGACGGCGGCACGCGGGTGTTCGAGGGCACCGAGGTCATCGTCAAGCACGACAACAACTACGACGCGGAGAACGCCGACCGGGTGGACCAGGCCAACCAAGAGGCGGCAGCATGCTCGCAGAAGGACTGAACGGGCTGCTCGGCCACTCGGCCCTGATGGTGGGTCTGGCGGCCACGGTCTTCGGCGCGCTGGCGCTGGCCATGTCCATCGTCACCCGCAACCCCAACCTGCGCCGGCTGGTGCAGGCGTACGGCTGGACGTCGCTGGTCGCCGCGGTCGCCGCGGTGGTGGTGATGGAGCGGGCGCTCATCACCCGCGACTGGTCCGTCGCCTACGTGCAGAAGGTCGGCTCGCCCAACACGCCGGCACTGTTCAACTTCACCGCGCTGTGGAGCGCGCTGGAGGGCAGCATCCTGCTGTGGCTGCTGCTGCTGGCGGTGTACACGTCCATCGTCATGCGCCGCTACCGGGCGCGGCTGAGCGACCCGCTCGTGGCGTGGGCGATGGTCACGATGCTGGCCGTCACCGCGTTCTTCTTCTTCCTCGCGCTGGGGCCCACCGACGCGTTCGCCCAGGGCGTCACGCCGGTGAACCTGGAGAAGTGCTGCGCCGGCCCCAACCCGCTGCTGCAGAACCATGTGCTGGTGCTGTTCCATCCGCCGATCCTGTACCTCGGGTACGTCGGGTTCACGGTGCCGTTCGCGTTCGCCATCGGCGCGCTGGCCACCGGCCGGGTGGGCGAGGGCTGGCTGGTGGAGACCCGCCGCTGGGCGCTGGTGGCCTGGGGGTTCCTCACGCTGGGCATCGTGCTCGGGTCGTGGTGGAGCTACGAGGTCCTCGGCTGGGGTGGTGTGTGGGCGTGGGACCCCGTGGAGAACGCCAGCTTCCTGCCATGGCTCACCGGCACCGGGTACATCCACTCGGTGCGCAGGAGCGCCGCGGCATGTTGCGGGTGTGGAACCTCAGCCTGCTGGTGGCCACGTTCTCGTCACGATCCTGGGCACGTTCACCCGAAGTGGCGTCATCAACAGCGTGCACGCGCTCGCCGACGGCTCGGTGGGGCCGTACCTGCTGGGGGCCTTCGTGGTGATCGTCGCGGTGTCGCTGGGCCTGATCGCCTGGCGCGGCGACCGGTTGCGTTCGCCGGGGGCCATCGACTCGCCGGTCTCGCGGGAGGGTGCGTTCCTGGCCAACAACGTGGTGTCTTCGCTGTTCGTGCTCGTCATCCTGCTGGGCACGGTGTTCCCACTGATCGTCGAAGCCAAGGACGACCGCAAAGATCGCTGTCGGCACCCCGTTCTTCGACACGATGGGTACGCCCATCGGGCTGGTGCTGCTGTTCCTGATGGCCATCGCGCCTGTGCTGCCGTGGCGCAAGGCCGGCACTGAGCGGCTGCGCGAGCGGCTGTTCTGGCTTATGTGGTGCGGCGTGGGCGCCTTGGCGTTTGCCGTGCTGGTGGGTGCCACAGGTTTCGCGCCGCTGCTGGCGTTCACCGGCCGGCCTGCCGGAGGTGCTGCGGTGCGTCAGTTGTACCTGGCCACCTGCCGCCAGGGCTACCGCACCTGCTGGGCCGCACCAACGGCGGGATGATCGTGCACCTCGGTGTCATCCTGGTGGCTGTGGGCCTGGCCGTTGAACAGCTACACCTGCGCCGGTGAGTTCACGATGAACGTTTGCGACACGGTGGAGTTCGCCGGGCACTCGTTCACCCTGCAGACCCTGGAGGACTTCCAGACCGACAGGTCGGTGGGCATCCGCGCCGAGATCGCCATCGACGGCGGCCAGGCGTACGCTGCATGATCACCAAGTTCACGGCGTTCGGGATGGACGCGGCCACGCCGAGCGTGAGAACGGGGCTGGACAAGGGACATCTACCTCGTCATCGAGAACGGGTCGAAGCCGTCGCGGTCGGCTGTGGCCAAGGTGAAGATCTTCATCAAGCCGATGATCGTGTGGTTGTGGGTCGGGCAGCGGCCCGCTGTGTGGGCTGGGCACCCTGCTGGCGTTGTTCTCGGCCGCCGACCGCTTACCGACGGACCGTGTCCGCCCCGATCGACCTGTCCGGCTGAAGCGCTGGAGGAAGAGCCGTACCGAGGCGCTGGAGCACGCCGACGAGGTGCTTGCGATGAAGCGCACGCGGGTGGCGCCGATCGTGGCGCTCGTGGTGGCGGCGGTCCTGGCCGGGCTGGTCTTTGGGTGCTGGCTCGCCGGAGGTGGCGGCAGCGACGACAAGCTCGGCATCGTGGACAGCAACCCGCTGGACAAGCCACATTCGCGGTGCGCACCACGCTGGACGGCCAGTCCTTTCGCCTGTGGACCTGGCCCGCCGCAAGGGCAACTGGGTGGTGCTCAACTTCTTCACCCACGTGTGTCCCGTGCCGGGCGGAGCACCCGGAACTGGTGACGTTCGCCGAGCAGCAGGACCTGCTGGGGGTCGCCGGCCGCCGAGCTGTACACCGTGCTGCAGTACAACGACGACGTCACCGACGTGCGCCTTCTTTCGACGCCCGCGGTGGCATCGTGGCCGGTGCTCACCGACGACGACGGTTCCATCAACGTGGCGTTCGGCGTCGCCCAGGTGCCGGAGACGTTCATCATCGACCCCGACGGTGTGGTGCGCCTGCGCTGGGCCGGCAGCATCGATCGCGGCATGCCGGCCCAGGTTGGCAGCAGTTCCGCCAGGCGTTCGGCGCATGAAGCAGCTGAAGCGCTGGCCCGCGGGTGGTGCTGTTCTTCGCGTTGTCGTCGGCCTGATGACCTACGGGTCCACGAAGGACGCCGGCTGCCCGCACGCCCGAGGAACGGATCGAGGAGATCTCCAAGCGGCTGGCCTGCTCCGGTGTGCAACGGCGAGTCCGTGTACGAGTCGCAGAACCTGGCCTCCGCCGCCATCCGGGCGGAGATCCGCACCCAGGTGAAGACGGCACGGCCAGCGACGACCAGATCGTGTCGTACATCGTCGCCAACTTCTCGGCGAAGACCCAGCTGGTGCCGAAGACCTCGGCTTCCGGGAGGCGCTGGTGTGGGTGCTGCCGCTCGCCGCGCTGGTGGTGGAAAGGACGCTGCACCCGCCGTGGCCTTCCGGCGGTGGAAACGCAACATCGACACGGTGCCCGACGACGACGACCGGCCTCTGGTGGATGCGGCGTTGCAGGAGGGTGGGGATCCGTGAACCCTGACGAGCTGGCGGAGCTGGAGGAAGAGCGCGGTTCCCGCTGGCCAGCATCCGCGCACCTCGACCGCGAGCACGAGGCCGACGATGTCGACGACGCCGACTACACGACCCTGCGCGACGGCTATGTGGCCTGCCGCCGCGGTGCGCTGCGGGAGATCGAGGACGGCAAGCGTCACCTTCCTCCGAGCGGCTTGCCTGCCCGTGGTGGCGGCGCCTGGTGTTGCCTCGTGGGTGTGCTGGCCGTCGGCGTGCTGTTGGGGCCGCCGTGGCCCAGTACGTTGGGCAGCGCCTGCCCGGGCAGAGCCTCACCAGGGCAGACCCCGACGCCGTGTCCGCTGCGCCCAGCGAGGCCCGCCAGGCACTGGGCAGACCGGCGACCTGATGAGTGCCGCGGAGAAGTTCAAGCACGTGCTGGAGCTGGTTCCCAGCAACCTGGAGGCCTGGTGACCTACGGCTCCTGGCTGCAGGTGCTGGTGGGCAGCCAGGGCAGCGACGCCGAGCTGGATGGCCACCGGCGTCGCCGGGTTGGAGGAGGCGGCGGCGGCCGACCCCACGTACGCCGACCGGTGTGCCCGCTGGCCGTCGCCCGTGGCCGGTTCCTCAGCCTCGCCGACGCCGACGGGGCGAAGGAAGCGGGCGAGCGGTGCCTAGCCGCCGACCCGCCGGCTGACATGGTGCCGATGATCCAGGGGATGCTGGATTCGCTGTGAGGTAGGGTCCGCGGGCATGAGCATGCCGCCGCCTCCGCCCGGCCTCGCCCAACCCACAGGGTCCGCAGGGCTACCAGCCTCCCGTACCAGCCACCCGGCTGGCTGGCCTCCGGGGTACCAGCCGTACGGATGCAGCCGGCTGCCACAGGCCAATTCCGGTATGGCGGTCGCCTCGCTGGTGCTCAGCCTGGTCGGCCTGATCCCTTGCTTCTGGTTCTTCCAGGTGCCCGGTCTGCTGGGCACGATCTTCGTTCGTCAGGCATGAAGCAGACCGGCAACGGCGCTCAGCGCGGTCGCGGCATGGCCATCGCCGGGGTCGTCGTCACCATCCTGCTGACCGCGGTGTGGCCTTCTGGATCTATGCTCTCCAACGGCACCGCCACCGCGATGGCGGCAGGTGGTGCTGCAACGCCTGACGGCTTACCCGCCAGGTTGCCGATCAGGGTGGGGGCCAGGCCGTCGCTTCCACCACCACCCCGTCCACCCGGGTCAACACCCACACGCTGCCCTTGCGCCAGTCGGGCGCGCCCACGAACCGGCAGCCGCGCCGCTGCAGCGCCGCCATCGTGTCGGGGATGACGTCGCCGTGGCTGCACAGCACCGCGCCGGCGGGCAGCGTGGCCAGCAGTTCCAGCGTCCCGTCGAAGCCGCGGCCCTCGGCCAGCCGCTCGTCGGTGGTGACGGCGGTGCCGAGCCGTTCGGCCAGCGGGGCCACCGTCTGCACGCAGCGCAGGTACGGGCTGGCCACCACGGTGCCGCAGGCCAGCGTGGCCAGACGTTCCGCCAGCGCGTCGGCCTGGGCGTGGCCCTTTCCGCTCAGCGGGCGGTCGCGGTCGTCACCCACCCACGCGCTGCGGTCACCCGCCTTGGCGTGCCGGACGACGTAGAGCAGGTCAGGCTGCACTCACCCCTCGCTGGTGGCCTGCATGTGCCGAGCGGCGAGCTGCCGGGCGAACACGATGAACACGGCCGAGGCGGCCAGCGACAGCAGGCTGCTGATGACGATGAGCCCGATGTGGTCGGCCAGTTGCTCGCCGATGTCGGACGTCTTCCCACCCACGCGGAACATGGTGACGCCGTTGATTGCGCCGGCGATGCCGGACAGCACCGCGCCGCCGATGGTGAGGCCCAGCTGGACTGCGGGCAGGGGCGATGCCTGGCCCTGCTTCCAGTTCTGGTTGTTCACCGCGGCCGGGTCGCTGCCCTTCCACAGCTCACGCCACATGAAGAAGTTGATGATCCCGAGCGTGCAGCCGCCGAGCAGGTTGACGGCGACGGTGGCACCGGGTGTGAACTTGCGCTCCGGGTGGCCGAGGGCCAGGTTGCGGGGAGATGCGGAACGTCCACACGATCGTGAGGATGCTGGCCGCCAGGCGCTACGCCGCATGGCGAGCAGGGCAGTGAGCAGGTAGGGCACCAGCTTGTCCTCGAACGCGCTCTGCGAGATGATGCCGTCGACGTAGTCCTTGGCGCTGCCCACCACGCCGAGTTGCACCGCCACTAGTGCGATGGCGGCCACGAGCTGGGCGATCAACAGGCCGACCATCCACTTCGTGAGGCCGCCGATCCGTGATGCCTGGCGGGACATGACGCCGGCCGAGCCGTAGGCCACGTAGCCGGGCGGGACCATCGGGGGAGGGGGCGGCGGCTGGCCGGGGCCGGGGGGCGGCGGGAGGTGCGAGTCGTCGGACATGCTCCCACTGTACGCGTGGCCACACACCGGTTCGGCGTGCAGACTGTGCGGATGGGGTTCTTCGACCGCAACCGCCAGGAGCTGATCGCCAAGGGCTACGACCCGGCGCGCCTGCCGCCCGGCCAGTACCTGACGGACCGCTTTCCCGTGCTGCACGTGGGTGACGTGCCCGAGTACGGGCCGGGGCAGTGGGACCTCACGGTCACCGGCCTGGTGGATCACCCGTTCACGATCGGGCTGGACGAGCTGAAGGCGATGCCGTCGGTGATGCTCACGTTCGACATCCACTGCGTCACCAAGTGGAGCAAGTTCGACACCACGTGGACGGGCGTGCGGGTGCGCGACCTGCTGGCCCGCGCTGGTCTGCAATCGGCCGGCACGCATGTGCTGGAGCACGCCGAGTTCGGGTACACCACCAACCTGCCGCTGGCCGACATCACCACCGACGAGGCCATCGTCGCCTACGCCTACGAGGGTGAGGAGATCGAGCCCATCCACGGCGGCCCCGTGAGGGTGGTGGTGCCCCACCTGTACTTCTGGAAGAGCGCCAAGTGGCTCCGCGCCCTGGAGGTGCGCGATGGCGACCACGCCGGCTTCTGGGAACGCAACGGCTACCACATGTACGGCGACCCCTTCCGCGAACAACGCCACTGGGGCGACTGACGTTCTGGGGCTGGATCACTCCATCGGCGCTTCCGGGGCTGGATCGTTGCGGCTTCCGCATCGAAACGGCCTCCAGATCGAGGGGGTGGCGTGCATCCTGCACGACGCGGGGAAGCTGGCGCATTCCGAAGGCACAACAACTGGCTGTGGTCGCGCGACTCGAGCTTCGTACTGTTGATGCGTGCCCGAGCGACTCATGGTGGTCACGTTCATCCGCCGCGGCAGAGGTTGCTCGTGGAGCGCGCTGAGACCGCCCCGAACGATCGTCCCGGGCCCGACCATGGCGGCGGGTGGAGACCTGCCACACGACCTGTACACCTTCGTCATCGAGGACGCGTTGGGCATCGAGTACGGCTTCTGGGGCTGCGTGGCCGCTGGAGCCACCTTTGCATCCCTGGGCCGCAAGCGCACGCCGCAGGGCAAGGCAGTGATCACCAGCCACCTCGACGACCTCGACGCAGCTGAGGCGCGCGTCAACGAGGTCTACTTCGACTGGCGAGCCGGCCGGCCAACTCCGCTGGACAGCGAACTCGATTCGATGCTGCTGCGTTGGCGAGCCGTTGCTGACGACGAGGCGTTGGTCGTCAACTGGCGGGTCGCCGATCGAGCGGCGCATCGTCACCGACGGCGCCGGAGCACCTGATGTCTGCAACCCGTGATGGCTCCGGTGCCCGGGTCGACCTCCCTACTTCACCCCCACGATGCAGCGGGCCAGGCCGGGCACGTGCACCTGGCCGTCGCGCTCGTGAGCGGCGGCGGCCTGCACCACCCGATCGCGGATCCGCGCCCTGCCCGCCTCGTCCACCCGCTGCAGGGCGGCGACGGCCAGCGAGACGTGCTCGCTCATCATCTGCCAGAACTCCTCCGGCGACTCGGTCACCAGGTCCACCGCGACGTCCCACTCGCGGATGTCGCTCAGGCCGGCAGCGCGGTACAGGCCGGCCATGTGCCCCGGCGTCGCGCAGCGGTACATGCCAGGGGCGTCCGGCGCGGGAGGCGCCATCGGTACTTCGGCGGTGATGGCCTCCATGACGATCGACGTCCACGGGTTGTCCTCCGGCCGGATCCACACGGCGGAGCACAGCTTCCCGCCGGGCCGCAGCACCCGGGCGAACTCCTCCGTCGCGGCGGCCATGTCGGGGAAGAACATGTAGCCGAAGCGCACCGAGACGCTGTGGAACGTGCTGGGCGCGAAGGGAAGCCGCTCGGCGCTGCACACGCTGGTCTCGATGTTGGCGATGCCCTGCGCTGCAGCGCGCCGCGCGGCCACGTCCAGCATCTCGGCCACCAGGTCGGCCAGCACCACCCTGCCGTGCGGGGCGAGGCGGGCGATCGTCAGGCCCGGCTCGCCGGTGCCGGCGGCGATGTCCAGGTGGTGCTGGTCGCCGGCCAGGTCCAGCTGCTCGATCATCGCCGTGCTCACCGGACCCAACTGGTCCATGATGACGGCGTCCCACTTCTCCCAGCCGGCGGACAGGCCGGCCCAGGTCTTCCGTTGGGCGTCACGGATCTCATCGGCGGTCGGCACGGCGCGTCCCCCTCGCTGTCGACGTGCACACTGCCCCCGCGGCGGTGCCGATGCAAGCCGCCCCCTCGCCGACGCCACGCTCGCCGGTGTGGACGAGGCCGGAATGCCGTCCGGGCCGACGACCGACGCCACGTAACCTCGGCCGCGTGAGCACGTGGGGCGACGAGGAGAAGGTCACCGAGTACCTGGGGCGCGTCGACCGGCTGGCCGCTCGGCGAGCCGGCGAGGTCGAACTGGCAGAGGCGCTGCCCGATGGCGTGACGCGGGCGCTGGACCTGGGCTGCGGGGACGGTCGCCTGCTGGGCCTCGTGCTGGACGCCCGGCCCGCCGTGACGGCGGCTGTCGGCCTGGACCGCTCCGCACCAATGCTGGAACACGCCCGCGGGCGCTTCGCCGAGATCCGGTCGCTGCTGCGCCCCGGTGGCGTGTTCGCCAACCTGGAGGTCGTGGCCTGCGCCACGCCGGAGCTCCACGAGGAGTTCAACCGGCTCATCGGCCGACCGGGCGGCGACCCGGAGGACATCCTGGCCGGCGTCGAGGAGCAGCTGGCATGGATGCGCGACGCCGGTCTGGAGCACGTCGACTGCAACTGGCGCTGGCGCGGGTTCGCCGTGCTGGTGGGCACCGCCCCGTCCTGAGCACATCCGCCGCCGGGGTACCGTCGCGCCATGTTCGGACGGACCTGGGAACGACTCGACGGCACCGTCGTCGCCGCGGCGCTGCACGCCGATCGGCAGACGTCCGAGGGTGTGCGATACACCCGGATGAAGTACGTCGTCGAGTACCGGCTTCCTGGTGGCGACCCGGTACGCGTGGAACTGAAGGACGAGGAGAAGTTCGGCAACCGCGTGATGACCCAGTTGGCCGAAGGCGCCACCGCGCCGCTCCTCGTGGACCCCAAGTCGGGGAAGGTCCGCTTCGACGCCGACGATCCGCGCATCAACCTGAAGGCCCGCCGAGAGGTCCGCAAGCGGGAGGAAGGCGACGCCTTCAAGCGAGCGCTCGGCGACTGACGTTCGGCTCTTGCGTCGGGACCCGGCTCGGCGCGATGAGAACATCATGCGTACCGCCATTGCATCCTGCGCGTTCCTGGCGGCCGCCGTGTTCACGACGCCCGCCACCGTCTCCGCCGTTGGCTCTGCCACGGGTCAGGTGTTGCCGGAGGTGGTGCCCCCAGGGGCCACGATCGCCATCGACATCTTCAACTGCCCGTCGCCGGCCACCACGACCATCACCATCGAGATCCTGCCCGACGGTGGGGTGGGCTTCCTCGACGACAGCGCCGCGGCCGTGGACGGTGGGGCGACGTTCACCGAGCTGCTCCCCACCGACACCGCCGCCGGTGGCTACACGGTGCGGATCTTCTGCAAGGACACCGACGCGACCACCATCGACACGGGTGAGCTGACGTTCACCGTGGCCGCGCTGGGCCTCACGCTGTCGCCGTCCAGCGGGCCCGCCGGCACGCACTTCACTGCGTCCGGCGCCGGCTGCCCGGTCGGCCGCACGGAGTTCGTGGCCGTCTGGTTCCAGGGCGCGGGCGACGACGTCCCGGTGTGGGATCCGCTGCGCGCCGCCTTCACTGCGACCCCCAGCGAGGACGGGACCTTCGCCGTCCCGATGGCGGTGTCGAGCGTGGTCTCGCCAGGTGAGTACCTCGTGGTCGCCTGGTGCGTCAGCGAGGGTGGCAGCGCGCTCACCGGGCCGTTCCAGCGGGCGTTCACCGTCACCCAGGGCACCGTGCCGGCCACGGGTGCCAACCCGGTGATCTGGCCGGCCGCCGCCGTGCTGGTGGCTGGTGTGCTGCTGGTGGTGGCCGCGGCCCGGCGCCGCGTCAGTTGACCTTCAGCGCCGCGCTGAAGACCTTCTTGGGCTTCAGCTCGGTGGCAATCCGCCGGGCGATCGTCTGGAACGCCTGCGCGGCCTCGCTGTCCGGCGCGGACAGCACGATCGGCGTGCCCGTGTCGCCGCCCTCGCGCAGCTCGGGCACCAGCGGGAGCTGGCCCAGGAGCGGGACCTCCAACTCGTCGGCCAGCTCCTGCCCGCCGCCGCTGCCGAAGATCTCGTAGCGCTTGCCGTCGTCGCCGGTGAACCAGCTCATGTTCTCGATGACGCCCTTCACCGGCAGGTGCACCTTCTCCGCCATCGCCGCCGACAGGGCCGCGACCTTCTGGGCCGCGGGCTGCGGTGTGGTGACCACGTACACCTCGCCACGCGGCAGGTACTGGCTGAGGCTCAGCGCGATGTCGCCGGTGCCGGGCGGCATGTCGATCAGCAGGAAGTCCGGGTCGTCCCAGAACACGTCGGCGAGGAACTGCTCCAGCGCCTTGTGCAGCATCGGTCCCCGCCAGATGATGGCCTGGCCCTCCGGTACGAAGTAGCCGATGGAGATGCACGTGACCCCGTGGTTGGACGGCGGCACCAGCATCTGGTCGATCACCACCGGGTCGCGGTCGGCGCCGAGCATGCGGGGGACGGAGTAGCCGTAGATGTCCGCGTCCACCACGCCGACCTTGTAGCCCTGGCCGGCCAGCGCCACGGCCAGGTTGACGGTGACGCTGCTCTTGCCCACGCCACCCTTGCCGGAGGAGATCAGCAGCGGGCGGGTCTTCGAGCCCGGCTGGTTGAACGGCACGGGGCGGCCCTCGGCGTGGCCGTGCCCACCGCTGGGGGCGTGCGAGTGGCCGCTGCCGTGGAGGCGCTCGCGCAGTGCCTCACGCTCCTGGTCGGTCATCACCGTGAAGTCCAGTTCCACGCTGCGCACGTCGGCGAGGGCGGCGACGGCCCCGGTGACCCGGTTCTGGATCTCGTTGCGCAGCGGGCACCCCGCCACGGTGAGGGCGATGCGCACGCCCACCTGGCCATCGGGCCCGATGGCGATGTCCTTGACCATCCCGAGGTCGACGATGCTGCGATGCAACTCGGGGTCCTCCACCGGGCGGAGGGCGTCGGTGATCTGCTCGATGGTCGGCATGCGGAACTCCCGGGAGGTGGGCCTGTGGCGTGAGGCGAATTACCACTATCTGGATAGGTAGAATACCTGCGTGACCGCGAACTCGCCTTCGTTCACGTCCACGGTCTCGGCCATCACGCAAGCCTTCGGCGATCCGACGCGCCGGGGCATCTACCTGTTCGCCCGCGACGCGGACGGCGGGGTCACCGCCGCGCAGGTGGCCGAGCAGTTCGGGGTGCATCCCAACGTCGCCCGCCACCACCTGGACAAGCTGGCCGCCGGCGGCTACCTGGAGGTCGCCGTGGACCGGCCGGAGGGGGCCGGCGCCGGCCGGCCGAGCAAGCGCTACCGGGCAGCAGCGGGCGCACGGGTGGACCTCGACGGGCACGTGCAGGTGCGCAGCGACGACCTGGTGCTGTCCCTCCTGGGCAAGGCGCTGGCCCTGCTGCCGCGCGAGCAGGCCGAGGCGATGGCCGAGGAAGTGGGGCAGGAGTACGGCCGGGCGATGGCCCAGGGCCTGACCGGCGCGGACCTGGCCGCCGGCCAGCGCAGCCTGCGCTCGGCCATGCAGGCCGTGGCCGATGCGCTCACCGCCCACGGCTTCGCCGCCCATGCCGACCAGCGCAACAACCAGTTGCGGATCATCAACCAGCACTGCCCGTTCGGCGATGTCGCCATCGAGCATCCGGTGATCTGCGCGGTGGACCGCGGGATGGTGAAGGGCATGCTGGGTGCGCTGTACGGTGACGCCGACGTCAGCACCCTGCAGTCGCTGCCCCAAGGCGACACCTTCTGTGCCACGGCCGTCTAGAGGACCCATGCGCTGGATGCCCACTCGCAGTTTGCGGGGCTATTTCGATCACAACGACGGCCCCTTGATGCACAAGTGGCTGCACTACTTCCCGATCTACCAGCAGCACCTGCGGCCATTCCGCGGGCGGCGGGTGACCGTGCTGGAGATCGGTGTGTCGCACGGCGGGTCGTTGAAGATGTGGCGCTACTGGCTGGGCCGCAAGGCGCATGTGGTGGGCATCGACATCGAGCCCCGGGTGGCCGGTCTGGCCGAGCCGGGCATCGACATCATGGTGGGCGACCAGTCGGACGCCGCGTTCCTGGCAGAACTGGCCCACCGCCACGGCCCGTTCGACGTGGTGATCGACGACGGCGGCCACATCCCCGCTCACCAGATCGCCAGCATCGAAGCGCTGTGGCCCCACGTGCGGCCGGGCGGCATCTACCTGGTGGAGGACCTCCACTCGAACTACTGGCCGGAGATGGGTGGGCGCCGGGGTGCACCGGACACGTTCATCGCCTGGCTGGGTGCTCGCCTGGACGACCTGCACGCCTTCCACTCGCGGGAGGACGACTTCCAGCCCAACGACTGGACCAGCACGATCGCCGGCATCCACCTCTACGACAGCGTCGCCGTGCTGGACAAGTGCGCCCCGCGCCCGCGGCCGGAGCACCGCAAGACCGGCTTCCCCGTGTTCGACGATGTGTACGGCCGGTCGCACGACGAGATGCTCGACGAGCACCACCGCCGCCAGATCGCCGCCGTCGGCCGCCCCCTGCGGCGCCTCGGCCGGCTGGTGCGCCATCCGGTGGTCACCACCCGCCGGGTACTGGCCCGCCGCCGCTGACGCCCGGCCGGCTCACTGCCGGTGGGCAGCGAAGGCCATCACCCGCTGCAGCACCGCATCGCCGTCCGCGGCCGCCTGGGCCTTGGCGACGCTGCCGCTGTCGAACGGCGGTTGCGGGTCGTACTCGATCATCAACTGGCAGGCGCGGGCGGCCACGTCGTCGAACAGCAACTCCACCAGACGCAGCGCCATGTCGATGCCGCTGGACACGCCGGCGGCGGTGATGATCCGCTGGTCCAGATGCTCCACTACACGGACGGCGGTGGGTGTGGCGCCCTGGGCCTCCAACTCCGGGTAGGTCGACCAGTGGGTGGTGGCGGTCAGGCCGTGCAGCAGCCCGGCGGCGCCGAGCACCAGCGACCCCGTGCACACCGACGTGGTGAACCGGGTGGTGGCGTGGGCGGTGCGCACCCACTGCAGCACGCGCTCGTCGTGCACCAGCGGCCGTGTGCCCACGCCGCCGGGGAAGATCAGCACGTCGGGGTGAGCGAGTTCCTCGAACTCGGCGTCGGCGGTGATGCCGAGGAACCCGTTCTCGCTGCGCACCTCGCCGCGGTGATGGCCGACGAACGTGACATCCACCTCGGGGATGCGTTGCAGCACCTCGTACGGGCCGATGCCGTCGAGCGCGGTGAAGCGGGGGAACAGGGCGATGGCGACCTGGATGGACATGGGGGTTCCTTTCGGGTGTCAGGCGACGCGGAAGCGCCGCCGGTAGGCATCGGGGGCGACGCCGAGGCGCCGGTGGAAGCTGCGGCGGAGGGTCTCGGCCGTGCCGAAGCCGCAGCGGATGGCGATCACGTCCAACGTGTCCGCCGTGGTCTCCAGTTCGCGGCGGGCGGCCTCCACCCGCACGCGCTCCACGTACCGGGCCGGCGGCTCACCCACCTCGGCGGTGAACACCCTGGAGAAGTGGCGCACGCTCATCGCCGCCGACGCGGCCAGGCGGGCCACGGTGTGGTCGCCCGCAGGCGCGGCGTCCACGAGCGACTGGACGGCGCGCACCGTGGAACGCTCGGCCCGCGGCATCCACACCGGGGCGGCGAACTGGGTCTGCCCGCCAGGCCGGTGGAGGAACATCACCAGCCAGCGGGCCACGGTCTGGGCCACCGTGGTGCCGTGGTCCTCCTCCACCATCGCCAGGGCGAGGTCGATCCCGGCGGTGACGCCGGCGCTGGTCCACACCTGGCCGTCGTGCAGGTAGATGGGGTCGGGGTCCACGTGCACGTCGGGGAACTCGCGGGCCAGGCGGGCCGCCCGGGCCCAGTGGGTGGTGACGGTGCGGCCGTCCAGCAGACCGGCCTCGGCGGCCAGGAAGGTGCCCGTGCACACGGTGGCCACCCGGCGGCAACCTGGCGCGACGGCGCGGATCCAGGTCATCAACGCCGCGCCGGTGCGGGCCTGGTGCACCCCGTTGCCACCCGGCAGCACCAGCGTGTCGATCGGGTCGTCGTCGAGCGTGGCGGGCGACGGCAGGGTTCGGTGTCGATGGTGATGCCACTCTCCGCCGTGACCGGCCGGCCACCGGGCGACACCAGGCGGAGGCGGTAGGCCGGCGGGCCGCCCTGGCGTGCCGTGCCGGCCGCCACGGAGGCGAAGACCTCGTAGGGGCCGACGACATCGAGCGACTGGATGCCGGGGTAGGTGACGATCAGCACCTGGCGGGTGGGCATGCCGCCAGCCTGACGGCGCGGCGCCGTGGCGTCAATGCCACGGTTCCCACGATTTCGGCCAAGCGGTCAGTCGAGCAGATCGTCCAGCGGGTCGTCGAAGGGGTCGTCGAATGGGTCGTCGAAGGAGTCGTCGAAGGGGTCGTCGAGCGGGTCGTGCACGCCCGTGCCGAACCCCGCACTGACGTCGCCGAGGTCGTCCAGGCCGAGGTCCAGGTCCATCTCGATCTCGATGTCGATGTCCAGATCCAGATCCAGATCCAGATCGGAGTCCAGATCGAGGTCCATGGTGGTGTCCGGTACGGCCGGGTCTGGCAGTGCGGGTTCCGGCAGATCGGGCTCTGGCAGCACAGCGTCGTGCAGCACCGGGCCTGGCGCTGCCGCATCGGGGTCGTGCGCGCCGTCGAGCGCGCCGGTGTCGAGCAGGTCGTCCACCGGAGTGTCCTCGGGTGCGTCGGCGGAACCGGGAGGTGTGCCCAGGCCGGCGTCCGCGACTGCCGCGGACGTGGACGGCCTGGCCAGGTACAGCAGTGGCAGCGCGGCCAGCAGGTCGGCGGCGGGGAGCAACACGGACGGTCGCTGCCCGGCGCGGGTGAGCAGCGGCAGGACCAGCACCAGGGCCGCGGGATGAGCGTGCCGATGACCACCATCGTGTGCGGCACGCCCAGCCAGGCCACCAGCGGGCCGGTGACCGCCGACCCGAGCAGGATGGTGCCGACCGTGACGGCGTCGAGCACGCCGAACACCCGCGCCACCATGTGGGCCGGCACGGTGCGCTGCACCATGGTGAGGGCGAGCACCTCGACATCACGGCGCCCACGCCACTCACCGCACCAGCGCCACGGCCGGGGCAGGGGCGTCCACCACGGCCAGGAAGGCGATGGGCGCGCCCGCTCAGCAGCACGGCGACGGCCAGCAGGCTGAGCGGGCGGCCGGCGCCGGTGACCCGCCGCAGGGCCAGCACCGCGAGGAACGAACCGGCGGCGAGCGCGCCGGTGAGGATGCCGTAGCCGCCGCCCTCCATCCCGAACCGGGTGGACGCGGCCACCAGCAGCAGCACGGACACGGCCCCGCCCACGAAGTTCGTCACCAGATGCAGTGCCACCGCCAGCAGGACGGCTTTCGTGCGCACCAGCGCGGCCGCACCGTCGCGCACCGATGCCAGCAACCCGGGCCGGCCGGACCCCGCGCCGGTGTGGGCGGCACGGGCGTGCACGTCCGAGAGCAGGAACGCCACCAGCCCCAGGCCGCCGGCGATCGCCCCCAGCCCGGCGGCCGAGCGGACACC
Organism: Ilumatobacteraceae bacterium; assembly: GCA_041394605.1. Lineage (GTDB taxonomy): Bacteria > Actinomycetota > Acidimicrobiia > Acidimicrobiales > Ilumatobacteraceae > UBA668. Next base: position 209,502 of record JAWKHX010000007.1, on the reverse strand, counting down.
GACGGCGGCCACCGCCGGCGCCGCCGATGCCGGGGCCGGCGACCCAGGCGATGGTCTCGATGGTGGAGAGCGTGCCGTTCACGTGCAGCAGACGGCCCGGGGCCACCAATCGCGGCACCAGGGCGAGATGGCCGGGTAGGCCGGCGCCCAGACCGCATGGGCGAGGAAGCCCACCACCGCCACGGCCACCAGCGGGGCGCCGGGCGCCACGGCGAGCAGGGTGACGCCACCGACCACTTGACCGGCGAGTGCGGCGCCGAGCGCCCGCGAGGGGGACGACCGGTCGGCCAGCGCACCGGCCAGCGCAGACAGCAGCACGAACGGGGCGACGCGGATGATCGCCCCCACCGTGGCCCACCCGGTGGTGCCGCCGCGCTCGAACAGGGCCACGGCTGCGACCACGCCGGCCACGCCGAGCGCGGCGCAGCCGAGTGCATAGGCAGTGAACAGGAGCGGGATGGTTCGGCCGGGGCGCGGTCCGCCGAAGTCTGCGCTGCGGTCATCCGCTCGACCCTAGACCAGACCCTCACCGAGCCTGCGGCGAACCGGGCCTGGCCGGTACGCTTGGGCAACCTCCGTTCGGAAAGGACCCCCGTGGACGTACGTATCGGTGTCACCCAGAGCCCTCGCGAGATCAGCCTGGAACTGCCCGACGACCTCGACCGGGCGGCGCTCAAGGCGCAGATCGACGCTGCGCTCACCGGCGCGCTCGACGTCCTGTGGCTCACCGACCGCAAGGGTCGCGACACCGCCGTCGCCGCCGCCAAGATCGCCTTCGTGGAACTCGGCAGCCCCGAGGGCGAGCGGCGCATCGGCTTCGGTGGCTGAGGCACACCCGTGAAGGGGATCATCCTCGCCGGTGGCACCGGCAGCCGGCTTGTGGCCCATCACCCGCGGGTCAGCAAGCAGCTCCTGCCGGTGTACGACAAACCGATGATCTACTACCCGCTCACCACGCTCATGCTGGCCGGCATCCGCGAGGTGATGGTCATCACCACCCCACACGAGCAGGCCGGCTTCCGGGCACTGCTCGGCGATGGCAGCCAGTGGGGCGTGCACCTGGAGTACGCCGTGCAGGAGGTGCCCAACGGGCTGGCCCAGGCCTTCGTCATCGGGGCGGACTTCGTGCGCGGCGGGCCCAGTGCGCTGGTGCTCGGCGACAACATCTTCTTCGGGCACGGCCTGGTGGACCAGTTGCAGCGGGCCGCGGGCCGCGCCGCCGCCGGTGGCGGTGCCACGGTGTTCGGCTACCGGGTCAGCGACCCCGAGCGCTACGGCGTGGCCGAGGTGGCCGCCGACGGCACGGTGCTCAGCATCGAGGAGAAGCCCGCCCAGCCACGCAGCAACTACGCCGTCACCGGGTTGTACTTCTACGACCAGCAGGTGGCCGAAATCGCTGCCAATCTGCAGCCCAGCGCCCGTGGCGAGTACGAGATCACCGACGTCAACGCCGAGTACCTCCGCCGCGGCCAGTTGCACATGGAACTGCTGGGCCGCGGCTACGCCTGGCTGGACACCGGCACGTACGACTCGCTGCTGGACGCCGGCGCGTTCGTGCACACGCTGCAGCAGCGCCAGGGCCTGCAGGTGGCGTCGCCCGACGAGATCGCCTATGCCGCCGGCTGGATCGGCACGGCGCAGCTGGTGGCCAACGCCGAGCCGATGGCCAAGAACCCCTACGGGCAGTACCTGTTGCGGCTGGCGGCCGAGGGGTGATCCTCCAGCGCCGGCTGCTGTTCGTCACCGGCAAGGGCGGGGTCGGCAAGACCACCGTCGCGGCGGCCATCGCCGACCTGGCCGCCGCCTCCGGGCGCCGCACCCTGCTGGTGGAGATGGATGCCAAGGGCGCGGTGGCCGCCGCGTTCGACGCCCCGCCGCTGGGCTTCACGCCGGTGGAGGTGCAGCCGAACCTGTTCGCCATGGCGATGAACACCGAGGACAGCCTGCGCGAGTACCTGAAGGTGGTGGCCCGCATTCCGCTCGTGGGGCGCATCGGCCCGCTGGCCCGCACGTTCGACTTCGTCGCCGACGCCGCCCCCGGCGTGAAGGAGATCCTGGCCATCGGCAAGGTCTGCTACGAGGTCCGCGAGCACCACTACGACCTGGTGGTGGTGGACGCCGAGGCCAGTGGCCACATCGTCGCCCAGATCGACGCGCCGCGCGCCATCCGCGAGCTGGTGCAGGTGGGCATGGTGCGCGACCAGACGGACTGGATGCTGGCCATCCTCGGTGACCCTGCCGTCACCGGGTTGGTGGCCGTCACCACCGCGGAGGAGATGCCGGTGGTGGAGACGCTGGAACTGGTGGGCAAGGTGCGGTCGGGCACGGACGTGGACGTGGCCGCGCTGGTGGCCAACCGGGTGCCGACGCGATGGTTCGGCGAGGCCGACGACGCCGTGCTCGACGCGCTGATGGCCGACCCGGTGCAGGAACGCCTGGCGGACGCCGTGGGCGTGAAGGCGGCCGGCGGCGTGGTCAGCGTGTTCCGCGCTGCGCACATGGCCCGCACCCGCCGGCAGATGGCCGAGGGCCACCTCGCCCGCCTCACCGCCGGCCTCACCCCTCCCGTGCCGCTCACCGTGGTGCCCGAGGTGCAGGCCCGGGCCGGTGGCCGGCGCGTGGTGTCGCTGGTGGCCGATGTGCTGCGCGACGAATGGGTCGGCGAGGACCCGTCATGACGCAGCGCCTCCTCGACCTGCTGGACACCAAGGAGATGGTGGTGGTGTGCGGCAGCGGCGGCACCGGCAAGACCACCGTCGCCGCCGCGTTGGGGTGCAGGCCGCCACACGCCTGGGCGGCCGGGTGCTGGTGCTCACGGTGGACCCTGCCCGCCGGCTGGCCGATGCGCTGGGGCTGGCCGGGGCGCTGGGCAACACGCCGGTGCGGGTGGACGTGCCCGGCGCCGAACTGTGGATGGCGATGCTGGACACCAAGGCCGGGTGGGACGAGCTGATCCGCCGCCACGCGCCCGACCCGGCGCTGCGCGATCGGGTGCTGGCCAACCCGCTGTACCGCAACATCACCGGACGGTTCGTGAACAGCCACGACTACATCGCGATGGAGCAACTGCACGAACTGCACGCCAGCGGCCAGTACGACCTGGTCATCATCGACACGCCGCCGTCGCGCAACGCGCTGGACCTGCTGGACGCGCCGGGGCGGATGCGCGAGTTCTTCGGCAGCGCGCTGCTGAAGTGGCTCACCGTCCCCTACCGGTCGCGGTTGTTCAACGTGGCCACCAAGCCGTTCAACCAGATCGCCGACCGCATCCTTGGGTCGCGCTTCCTGCAGGACATCGCCGAGTTCTTCGTGCTGTTCCGCACGATGGAGGCCGGCTTCGTGCAGCGGGCCACCGAGGTGGAGCGTCTGCTGGCGGACGACCGCACCTCGTTCGTGGTGGTCAGCACGCTGGATCCCGCGCCGGCCCGCGAGGCCCGCTTCCTGGCGGAGGAGTTGCGCCGCCGTGCCATGCCGCTCGGGGCGGTGGTTCTGAACCGCACCCTGCCGGCGGAGGTGCGCCGGCCGGTAGCCGCGCGGGCAGCGCTGGCCCTGCGGGCGTTGGCCCCGGCGACGGTGGCCGAGGTGGCGGCTGCGGCGGGTGTTCCGGCGTCGGCCGCGGCCCACGTGATCGACGACGTCGGCCGCCGTTTCGCCGAGGTGCAGTCGGCGGCCACACGCGAGGCGGAGCGGCGACGCGAACTGGAGGCGTTGGCCCCGCTGGTGGCCGAGGCCCCGCTGCTGCCCGGCGACGTGCACGATCTGGACGGCCTGCGCACACTCGGCCGGCGCCTCACCGGTGGCCGAGTGCAGGGAGGATCGCGGTAGGCGCGTTCCCGCGTGGCACACTCGTGGGGGTATGGCCACCCTCGGCGAACTTGCTCGGCAGCACACGTCCCTCGCTCGCGAGGAGGTCGATCACCTCCAGCGGCTCATCGGCGAGTGGGGCATGCTCGCCGACCTGTCCTTCGCCGACCTGTTGCTCTACGTGCCCACCCGCGAGGGCGGCTGGCTGACGTTGGCGCAGGTGCGGCCGGCCACGGGCCCCACCATCTACCCGGTGGACTATGTGGGCGCAGAGGCGGACACCGAGCGGCCGCTGCTGGACCGGGCGGTGACCACCGGCGAGATCTGCGAGGGCGAGATCCCGATGGACGCCGTGCCTGAGCCCGTCCACATGATGGCCATCCCGGTGCGCCGCGGCGACGACGTCATCGCCGTGCTCACCCGGGAATGGGGCAGCCGTGGGGGCCGCCAGCCCGGCGAACTGGAACGCACGTACATCGGCCTGTTCGGCCGGTTCGCGGCGATGATCGCCCAGGGTCTGTTCCCGTTCAGCGGTTCGGTGGCGGATTCCTCCGCGGCGCCGCGGGTGGGCGACGGCGCACTCGTGCTGGACGCCGACGCCCGCGTGCTGTTCGGGTCGCCCAACGCCGTATCGGCCCTGCATCGGGTGGGCATCGGCGCCAACGCCGTGGCATGCGCCTGGCCGAACTGGGGTTCAACGACAGCCCGGTGCGCCATGCCTTCGAGACCCTGTCGCCGGTCATCGAGGAGTTCGAGCAGACGGAGGACACCACGTTCCTCGCCCGCTGCATCCCGGTGCTGGGCGCCTCGGTTCCGGCCCCGTGGTCACCGGCGGCCTGTTGCTGCTGCGCGACGTCACCGAGGTCCGCAAGCGCGACCGCCTGCTGCTGTCCAAGGACGCCACCATCCGCGAGATCCACCACCGGGTGAAGAACAACCTGCAGACCATCTCGTCGTTGTTGCGGCTGCAGGGCCGCCGCCTCACCTCACCGGAGGCCAAGGCTGCGGTGGCGGAGAGCGTGCGCCGCATCCGCACCATCGCGCTGGTGCACGAGACCCTGTCGCGCGAGCCGGGCGACGATGTCGCGTTCCTGGAGATCGTGCGGCCCCTGCTGCGCCTGGCGGAGGAAGGCCTGCAGTCGGTGGACCGGCCGGTGCGCTTCACCGTGCAGGGCGACGGCGGGCGCCTGCCCAGCACGATCGCCACCCCGATCAGCGTGGTGCTCACCGAACTGCTGCAGAACGCGGTGGATCATGGGTTCCCGGAGGGCAGCGGCGGCGGCGACGTGGTGGTGGTGCTGGAACACCAGGACGGCCAGATGCACATCCGCGTCGTCAACGACGGGCGCAGCCTGGACCCGGACTTCGAGCTCAACCGGGCCACTGGCCTCGGCCTCAGCATCGTGCGCACGCTGGTGACCACCGAACTGGACGGCACCATCACCATGCGTGCCGGCGAGCCGGAGGACTTCACGGCCGTGGGGCTGGGTGACCACCCGCGGGGCACGGGAACGGTGATCGATCTGACGGTGCCGGTCTGACCGCCGGCGCCTGACGGTTCGGTCGGTTCGGGTTCAGACGGCGGCGGCGTGGCGAGCGGCAGCGCGGCGACGGATCTGGCGGCGCTCCTCCTCGCTGGTGCCGCCCCAGATGCCCGAGTCCTGGTTGGTCTCGAGGGCGTACTGGAGGCAGTCCGGCGACACGGGGCAGTCGCCACAGACCTGCTTGGCCTTGTCGATCTGCACCAGTGCGTACCCCGTGGTGCCCACGGGGAAGAACAGATCCGGATCCGTGTCCCGGCAGATGGCGGACTTGCGCCAGCTGTAGTCGGCGTTGGCCAGCGTGAGACTCGAAGCCGGAATCGACACGATGCACTCTCCGTAGGGGTTCTGAGGACCGATCCATGCGCTTGGGCGAACGACCCTGTCGGCCGTCCGTTCACGCGCAGGCAAACGGTAAGTAACAATCGTGTGCGACACAAGGGGTCGAAAGTCCTTGGGCATAGTTCATTGCGATAGGGGGTATCTGTGACAGCAGTAATGGCACATCGCGGGGCCAGCCGGGCGGAGGCCGAGAACACGGTCGCGGCGTTCCGTCGGGCCGGCGAGATGGGCGCCGATGCCGTGGAACTGGATGTGCGCCGCACGGCGGACGGGGTGCTGGTGGTGCACCACAATCCGCACCTGGCCGACGGCCGCCTGATCGCCACCACGGCCAACCGCGACCTGCCGCCCACCGTGCCCACGCTGGGCGAAGCGCTCGACGCGTGCGAGGGCATGTGGGTGAACGTGGAGATCAAGAACGACCCGGAGGAGGCGGACTTCGACCCCACCGAGTCGATCGCCGACGAGACGGTGGCGCACCTCGTGGCCCGCGGCGAGGACGATCGCTGGCTGATCAGTTGCTTCCGGATCGAGACCGTGGACCGCTGCCGTGCACTGGCCCCGCAGATCCGCACCGCCTGGCTGTGCAGTGTGGTCCCCGACGGAGCGGTCGACCTGCTGCGCTCCCGCGGGCATGTGGCGCTGCACCCGTGGGTGGCGATGCTCACCGAGGAGATCGTCGGAGCCTGTCACGCCGCGGGCATCCAGGTGAACACCTGGACGTGCGACGACCCGGAGCGGATGGAGCAGTTGATCGAGTGGGGCATCGACGGGATCTGCACCAACGTGCCCGACGTGGCGCTCAGGGTGCGGGCGGCAGCATCGGGCGGACCAGCCTGACCGCCTGCGGCACGTGCTGGAACGTCAGCCGTTCCGTCTCGCCGAGGTAGTCGCCGTCCACCTGATAGGGCACGCCCGCGCCGGCGGGGGTCACGATCTCCACCTCCGCCAGGTCGGTGCGCAGGTCCAGCGTGTCGCTGGGCTTCACCCCGCCGCCCTTCAGCGCGCCACCCAGCCCGCCGAGCAGGGCGCCGACCTTCAGGCTGCGGAACGTCACCGTGACCAGGCCGCGGTCCAGCGTCGCGGCCGGGCAGAGGTCCAGCGGGCGGTTGCCGAGGTAGGTGTACGGGTTGGTGTTGAGGACGATCGTGAAGAACCCGTCCACCGGTGCTGCGCCCGGGGCCTCCAGCGTGAAGTGCGGCTGGTGGCGGTCGTAGCCGGACACCCAGGTCCGCAGGGAGGCGTAGATGAAGAGGGGATGGCCCAGCCAGCGCTTCAGTGAGGCCCGCCGCTCCACCTCCTGCACCACGGCGGCGTCGTAGCCGACGCCGGTGTGGAAGCAGAAGTAGCGGCCGTTGACCTTGCCGAGGCCGATGGGCTCGATCGTGCGCTCGCCGATGCCCGCCGCCAGCAGGGCGACCGCCGCCACCGGGTCGTTGGGCATGCCCAGCGTGCGGGCGAAGACGTTGGTGCTGCCGCCGGGCAGCACCCCGAGCGCGGTGTCCGTGCCGGCCACGCCGGTGGCCACCTCGTTGAGCGTGCCGTCGCCGCCGTAGCCGATGACCACGTCCACCCCTCGGCGGGCGGCGTCCTGGGCGAAGCGGGTGGCGTGGCCGCGGCGGTTGGTCTCCACCACCTCCACATCACCCACCCGGCTGAGGGCCCGATGCACCACCACCGTGTTGCGCGCCGTCACCGAGGAGGCGAAGGCGTTGACCACCAGCAGGATGCGCACGCCGTGACGGTAGCGCCGGTTAGGTGGCAGCGGTACCGGGCGGTAACAATGTGGACCTATGAACGTGATCGTGTGCGTGAAGCAGATCCCCGACCCGGCACTGCCCGGGGAGTTGGGGGCGGACAACACCCTCAAGCGGGACGGCAAGCTCATCCTCGACGAGTCGGACAGCTATGGCGTCGAGATGGCGCTGCAGTTGGTGGACGCGGCGGGTGGCGGCGAGGTCAGCCTGGTCTCGATGGCACCCAACGGCGAGGTCTCCGGCATGCGCACCGCGCTGGCCATGGGCGCCGCCAAGGGCACCCTCGTCAGCGACCCGGCCCTGCAGGGCAGCGACGCGCTGACCACCGCCAAGGTGCTCGGCGCAGCCATCCAGCGGATGGGCGGGGCCGACCTGGTCATCGCCGCCACCGAGTCCAGCGACGGCTACACGGGCACCGTCCCCGAGCAGCTGGCCGAAGTGCTGGGCCTGCCGTCGGTGACGTTCGCCAAGAAGGTCGTGGTCGACGGCGGCACCCTGAAGGTGGACCGCCAGACCGAGGCCGGGTACGACGAGGTCACCTGCCCGCTGCCCGCCGTCATCAGCGTGACGGCCGGCGTGGTGGAGCCCCGCTACCCCAGCTTCAAAGGCATCATGGCCGCCAAGTCGAAGCCGGTGGACACGGTCACGGCCGGCGACCTGGGCGTCACCCCGGTCGGCTGGGCCGGCGCCGGGCAGAGCATCGTCAACGTCGCGCAGGCCGAGGCCCGCGCCGCCGGCGAGATCATCGAGGACGACGGTGAAGGGTTCGCCAAGATCGTGGCGTACCTCGAGAACCTGAAGGTCATCTGAGGAAGGGCACACCAATGAACATCTGGGTTTTCGCACAAGAGTCCAACGGCGCCCCCACCTCGGCCACGCTCGAGCTGGTGGCCAAGGCCCGCACCCTGGGCACCGTCACCGCCTTCGTGGGCGGCGACGCGTCGGCCATCGCCGGCGCGCTGGGTGAGTACGGCGCCGCCAAGGTGTACGCCACTGGCGACCTGGGCGGGGCACTGCCCGGCCCGGCCGTCTCGGCGGCGATGAAGGCCGTCATCGACGGCGGCGATTCGCCCGACCTCATCATGTTCCCGCAGAACTACGAGGGCCGCGACGTCATGAGCCGCCTGTCGGTGAAGCTGGATCGCACCGTCCTCACCAACAATGTGGACGTCGCCGCCGATGGCGGGTCGGTGTCCGTCACCACGCCGATCTTCGGTGGCAACACGCTGGTCACCACCCAGTTCTCCGGCGCGGCGCCGTACCTCGCGGCGTTCCGCCCGAAGAGCTTCGCCGCCGAGCCCGCCGGTGGCGGGGCGGCCGAGGTGGTCGCTGCCCCGGTGCCGGAGGTCGGCGCCACGGGTGCCGCCCGCGTCGTGGCCGTGCACGTGGAGGAGACCAGCGGTCCGAAGCTGGACGAAGCCGAGATCGTGGTGTCGGGTGGCCGTGGCCTCGGCGAGGCCGGCAACTACGCCATGGTGGAGAGCCTGGCCAAGCTGCTGAAGGGTGCGCCGGGTGCGTCCCGTGCCATCGTCGACGCCGGCTGGGTGCCCTACAGCTACCAGGTCGGCCAGACCGGCAAGGTCGTGAAGCCGGGCGTGTACATCGCCGTCGGCATCTCCGGCGCCACCCAGCACATGGTGGGCATGAAGGGCTCGAAGAACATCATCGCGATCAACAAGGACAAGGAAGCCCCGATCTTCGGCATCGCCGACCTCGGCATCGTGGGCGACGCGATGAAGGTCCTGCCGAAGCTGATCGAGGCCCTCCAGGCCCGCTGACGCTCCAGTTCAGCCGTCCGACGAAACGGGCCGGCGGCGCTCCCCACGGGGCGCCCCGGCCCGTTTCACCTTTTTCCGACTGCCTGCATCGAGTCCCGCCCGTTGCCGGTGGGCTTCTGGGGCTGATGCTCGCCATTCTCCGAACTGGGGCTGGATCGTTGCGGCTTCTGCGCGATTTCGGACCACAGTTCGGGACGGGCAAGGGGTTGACTTCCCGACTTGAACGTGTTCAACTTGAACACGTTCAACAAAGGAGAACTGTCATGACCGCCAAGGCCCTCGCCTATCTGCTCTACCTCGCCATCACGGTGCCGCTCACGGTTTTCGTGGCCCGCACGTTGCACCGCAACGGCAAGCTCTTCCTGCGCGACGTGTTCGCCGGCAACGAGCCGCTGGCCGACACCGTCAACCACCTCCTGGTGGTCGGCTTCTACCTGCTCAACCTCGGCTACGTGTCGCTCTTCCTCGCCACCGATCGCTCCGTCACCACGGGTGAGGACGTGCTGGAGGTGCTGAGCAACCGCGTCGGCATCGTCGCCCTGGTCCTCGGTGGCGTGCATCTGGCCAACGTGTGGGTGTTCAACGCCCTGCGGCGCCGCGCCGTCGACGGTCGCAGTCACACGGCTCCGCTGCCGTCCCACGAGCGCACCGAGACCGGCCAGTTGGCGGCGCCCCGATGAGTCGTAGCCAGTTCTTCCTGCGGCTGTGGGGTCACGTCATCGTGTGGAGTTGCGTCGGTGGGGGTGCGGTCGTCGCGATCGGATGTGTGATCGGGACCTTCTTCAGCTTCGCGAGCGTCGTGGTGGCAGTGATCGCCATTCCTGTGGCGTGCGTCGTCGGCACGGTCTTTGGTGTCGTGTTCGGCCTTGTGGCGGCCACCGTTGGGGCGCTTTCCGTGTACCCATATCCCGGCCGCTGGACCGTGATGGCGTTCGGCAGAACGACCGGCATCCTCGCCGGGCTGGCCGTGGACGCCATCCCCGTCGCCTTCCTGGCGGCATCGGGCAGCCTGGACTTCCGATCGCTGGTCTCGCTCTGGCTGTTCCTGCCGCCGATCGTCGGATGGTGGCTGGGTCAGCGGCTGATGGACTGGTACATCGAGGCGGTGGACGGCGATGTCCGCTTCGCCTGAGACGGGCGTTCGGCCGGAGGTTCGCGGCATCACGGTGCTGTTCGACCCGGACTGCCCGGTGTGCCGGGCGTCCAGGTCGTGGATGCAGTTGCGCCGGCCGTTGGTGAGGGTGCAGTTCGTGCCCGTCGGCAGCGAGGAGGCGCGGCGCCGGTTCCCCGCACTGGACATGGACGAGTGCCGCCGCGAGATCACGGTGGTCACCGACCAGGGCTACGTGTACCGCGGCCGGGCGGCGTTCATCCTCTGCCTGTGGGCGCTGCGCTCCACCCGGGTCCTGGCGATCGAGATGGCCCGCGGGCGCAGGGCGTACCTGCTGGCAACTCTGACCGGTGCGACGGCATGGTTCCGAGAGCTGTCCCTCCGGACGGGATGCGACGACGCGTGCCAGACTCGCTACTCGTGACCGGACGCACCCGAGGCGAGCAGACGAAGGCGGCGATCATCGACGCCGCGCTGGCCCTGTTCACCGAGCGGGGGTTCGACGCCACCACCATGCGGGCCATTGCCGAGTCGGCGGGAGTGTCGCTCGGCAACGCCTACTACTACTTCCGCTCCAAGGACGAGCTGGTGCAGGGCTTCTACGACCGCACCGCGGTGGAGCACGGGGAGCGGCTGCCGGCGGTGCTGGACGGGGTGGACGGGCTGGCCGACCGGTTGACCGCCCACCTCGACCTGTGGTTCGAGCTGATGGCGCCGCAGCATCCGTTCGCCGTCGGCTTCTTCCGCAACGCGGCAGATCCGGCCAGCCCGCTCAGCCCGTTCAGCGCGGCCAGCGCGCCGGCCCGGATGGCGGCGATTGCGCTGATGGAGCTGGTGGTGGAGGGCGTAGTGCCTGCAGTGCCGGCGACGGTGCGGGCCCAGCTGCCGGAGGTGCTGTGGCTGTACCACATGGGCGTGGTGCTGTTCTGGGTGCACGACCGCAGCGCGGAGCAGGCGGCCACCCGCCTGCTGGTGCGCCGCACCGCGCCGATGATCGAGCGGGTCGTGGCCCTCGCCGACCTGCCTGCGCTGCAGGCCACCATCGTCGACCTCACCACATTGCTGACCGACCTGAAGGCGATGGCGGGATAGGGTTCGGCGGCATGAGTGCCGAGGTGATCCCGTTCCCGCAGACACCCGAGACCCCGCAGCCCGACCTGCGCACCGCGCTGGGCGAGGTGCTGCGCGAGGAGCGCCGGGAGCAGGAGCGCACGCTGGCCGACGTCGCCGAGTCGGCGGCCGTCTCGCTGCCCTACCTCTCCGAGGTGGAGCGTGGCCGCAAGGACGTGTCGGCCGACCTGCTGGGCGCCATCGCCGCGGCGTTGGAGCTGGACGTGCCGACTGTGCTGGAGCGCACCGCCCGGCGGCTACGCACCAGCGCCGGGGTGCAGCGCGGCGTCCGCATGCAGCTGCTGGCGGCCTGACCCGCTGAGCACCGCATCGGCCAGGCCGTAGGCCACGGCCGCGTCGGCGCGCAGGGCCAGCGCGTGGTCCGTGTTGGCCCGCACCTCCGCGGGCGTGCGGCCGGTGTGGCGGGCCAGCACCTCGTCGGCCTCCTCCCGCACCCGCCCCAGCTCGGCGGCCTCCAGCGCCAGGTCGCTCAGCGAGCCCTGGGTGCCGCGGGTGTGCGGCTGGTGCAGCAGCACCCGGGAGTGGGGCAGCATCGCCCGCTTGCCGGGCGCACCGGCGGCCAGCAGGATCGCCGCGTTCGATGCCACCTGCCCGACGCAGATCGTGGCCACGTCGGGGGCGACGAACTGCATCGTGTCGTAGATCGCCATCGCCGCGGTGAACGAACCGCCGGGCGAGTTGAGGTACAGCGAGATGTCGTGCTCCGGCGCGGCGGCGGCGAGGTGGAGGAGTTGGGCGATGGTGACGTTGGCGACGCCGTCGTCGATCGGCGTGCCGATGAACACGATGCGGTCGCCGAGCAGGCGGCTGTAGACGTCGGCGACGCGCTCGCCGCGGGGCGTCGTCTCCACGACGTAGGGGATGGTGTACCCGCTCATGGCCGCAGCCCGATCCGCCGGGCGGCGATCATCGGCCGCACGTCGTCCAGCGAGCCGACCACATGGTCGACGAACCCGTAGTCCCGGGCTTCCTCGGCGTCGAACCAGCGGTCCCTCCCCACGTCGCGCTCCACCTCGTCGAGTGGTCGTCCGGTGTGGCGGGCGATGATCCGCCGCAGCCGGTCCAGCGTGCGCACCAGGTTCGCGGCCTGGATCTCCACGTCCGCCGCCCACCCGCCGATGCCCGCCGACCCTTCGTGCATGAGCACCTGCGCGTTGGGGAGGGCGAACCGCTTGCCGGCCGCCCCGCCGCACAGCAGGATCTGGCCCATGCTGGCGGCGAACCCGACGGCCACCGTGGCGACGTCGTTGGGGATCAGTTGCATGGTGTCGTAGACGCCGAGGCCGGCCATGACGCTGCCACCCGGCGAGTTGATGTAGAGCGTGATGTCGCTCAGCGGGTCGGCGGCGGAGAGCAGCAGGAGTTGGGCGACGAGGCGGTTGGCGCTGTCCTCGTTGACCTCCTCTCCGAGGAACAGGATCCGCTGGTCCATCAGCCGATCGGTCAGTGTGGGCGAGAGCGTGGCGGCGGTCATGGCCTCGCACTCTGGCCTGCTGCGCACGGATGCGCACCCGCTTCTGCCACAGGCAGAACGGGGCATGCGGCGGATCGATGTGTATGGTATGCGCATGGCGAGGGTGAACATCACGGTTCCGGACGACGTGGTGGCGGGCGCCCGGGCAGCCGGGTTGAACGTGTCGCGAGTGGCGACGGCCGCCCTGCTGGAGGAGCTGGACCGCCGCGCCAAGATCGAGGCGCTCGACGCCTACCTCGCGCAGTTGGAGGCCGACCTCGGCCCGATTCCAGACGACGAGGCGGCCGCAGCTGCCGAGTGGGCCGACCAGGTGCTTGCCCCGGCGCCTCGGCCAACCTCGAAGCGTCGGCGGCGCAGCGCATGACCCTCGTGCTCGACAGCGGGGGAGTGACCGCCCTGGCCGGCCAGCGAGCCCGGCTGGCCGAGCTGCGGCGCCGTGGGGAGTGGCCGCCCCAGATCCCCTCCGTGGTGCTGGCGGAGGCGCTCACGGGTGATCATCGCCGTGACCACGCTGAGAACAAGCTGATCAGCCTGTGCCAGGTTCGGCCGGTGACGGAAGCTCACGCTCGGGCGGCGGCCCACCTGCGCACCTCGACCGGTCGGGCGGCGACGATCAGCGCCACCGATGCAGTTGTCGCCGCGTTCGCCGCAGCCTTCCGAACCGCGGTGGTCCTCACCAGCGACCCCGACGACCTGGCCGCGCTGCTCGAGGGCCACCCCAGTGCGGTCAACGTCTCCCGGGTCTGAGTTCCCGCTGATCGAAGTCCGGCGTGTCCTTGGTCCCCCGGTGGTCGGCGCGAAGCACGGCGTACTGGTACTCCCAGCCGCCAGGCTGGGATGGCGGGAAGGTCTCGAAGTGCTCGAGCGTTCCGTTGCGCTCGAGCATGGTGCGCCAGCGGGCGTGGGTGGCGAGCGAGAAGAACCGGTACGGGCGGAGGTCACCGAACTCCGGCACGCCTTCGAAGTCGTGCCCGCCCCAGGTGCCGATGGCGAGCGGAGCGCCGGGTGCCACGACCCGGACGAGCTCACCCATCGCCTCGTCGAAGCGGTCGTGCGGTACGTGGACGAAGGTGCTCATCGTCCAGAGCGCATCGAACACGGCGTCTGGAAACGGCAGTGCGTAGAGCGAGCCTGCAGCCCCCATCGCGCCGCGCCCACACATCGTGACCACATTGGCCGGTGACAGGTCGACACCAACGGCGTCGACGCCGTCGTGGTGGAAGGCCACCGTGTCGGTCCCAGGTCCTGCGCCGATGTCGACCAGGCGGTGTCTGCCTTCCCGGCGAAGGAGGTCCGCGAAGCGAGTCCGAATGCCGAGTCGCATGGCGTCGACCGTGCCGCGAACACCCGCCAGGGCCTCTGCGTCGTAATACGCAGTGAGGTCTGCATCGAGCCCCATCGGCGAATGGTACGCCCGTCGCTGCGTGGCGCGAACCTCGAAATTGGCGCCACGGCGCCAATCGAAATCGAACTGAGTTGAACGGACGCACACCGGACACCCCGGCCCGCCCAGGCCGGAACGCCGCCGGACCTAGGCGGCGTCGTGGGCGCTGATGGCCCAGGCGTAGCCCTCGCCCGGGTCCTCGACGGCCAGCTGGACGGCCCAGCCGAGCGCGGGCTCGCCACTGTCCCACCAGTACCAGCGCAGGTCGTCCGCCAGGGCGTGCAGCTCGCCGGGCTGGACCGGCCATTCGTCCAGCACATCGCCGAGTGCCGCCAACAGCCACCAGGTCGCGAACCGGCCGGTGCTGGCACCACGGCGGCGGCCACGGGCGCCACCACTGGCGCCAGCCCAGGCCAGCCAGGCCAACGCGTCCGCGGCGGGCAGCTCCGCCAGGCCAGGGTGGCGGACGCCCAGCGCCCGCACGGCCATCTCCGCCGAGCCCTCCACGCACACCACATCCACACGGCCGTTGGAGGCCGCGGTCCACGTGTCGAACAGCTGCCGCACGGCCAGCGTCACCGAGGTGTCGTCCACCGTCGCCGCCCGTCGGTGGATCTCCACGTGACGGAATGACGATGCCGGAGGCAGGGGTGGGGCAGGGGCGTCGAGGCCCTCGTCGGAGTACGTAGCCAGGGCGTACGACGGCTCCCACGGCTGCACCTCGAACGGGATCTCCAGTGGGTTCGGCGCGTCCGCGGGAATTGCCTCGCCGCGCAGCGCCCGCTCATGCGCCACGAACCCGAGCTTCGGCCCCGGCGGCACCACCGCAGCCAGATCGGCATAGGTGTGGTGCTGCGCGGCCACCTCGGTGAGCGGGCCGATGGAGAACCGGCCACTCTCCTCGTCGAGCACCTTCGCCGCCCACTCGGCCGGTGCCCAGAGCGCCAGCCGGTACTCGGCCAGCGTCGCCGCCGGCCACAGCTGCCGGCCGGTGTGCACGGCGTGGCGGGCGCGGTCCCGCGCCTGCAGCAGCCCCTCCCAGTCCTGCGCGCTGGTGAGCGAGTCGATCCACCGCACCAGCCCGTCGAGGTCGGCGCGGTGGATCAACTCGTCCAGCGAAGTAGCAGGGCTCACCGCCTCAGCCTGTCAGGCGAACGCCACCTTCGCCACGTCGTCGTAGGTGGCGGCGAGGTGAAACGTCATCTGCTCCCGCACCTTCTCCGGCACGTCCTCCAGGTCGGCGGCGTTGCGGGCCGGCAGCACCACCTCGGTCAGGCCCATGCGGTGGGCGGCCAGCACCTTCTGCTTCACCCCGCCGATCGGCAGCACCTGACCCTGCAGCGTGATCTCCCCGGTCATGCCCACGGTGGGTTTCACCGGCTGGTCGCGCAGCAGCGAGACGAGCGCGGTGGCCATGGTGATGCCCGCCGACGGCCCGTCCTTGGGCACCGCGCCAGCGGGCACGTGCACGTGGAACCGGCGGCGCAGCGCGGTGTCTTCCAGCCCGAGATCCGTGGCGTGGGAGCGGACGAAATTGAGCGCGATCTGGGCGGACTCCTTCATCACGTCGCCGAGCTGGCCGGTGAGCGTCAGCCCGGGCTCCGCATCCGGCCCGGTGGGGAAGGCGGTGGTCTCGATGAACAGCACGTCGCCGCCCGCACCGGTGACCGCCAACCCGGTGGCGACGCCGGGCGTGTTGGTGCGCTCCGGCACCTCGTCGGTGACCTTCGGCCGGCCGATCCACGTGGCGAGTTCGTCGGCCGCGATCACCAGCGGCGTGGCCGCGCCCGTGGCCACCTTCGCCGTCGCCGTGCGCACCAGCCGCCCGAGCTGGCGCTCCAGCGACCGCACGCCGGCCTCCCGCGTGTAGCCGTGGATGACGGCGGCGATGACGTCGTCGCCGACCTCCAGCTCCTCGGGCTGCAACCCGGCCTGCTCCAGCTGGCGTGGCAGCAGGTAGCGGCGGGCGATGAAGACCTTCTCGTCCTCCGTGTAGCCGTCCAGCCGCACGAGGTCCATCCGGTCCAGCAGCGGCGCCGGGATGGTATCGGCCACGTTGGCGGTGGCGATGAACACGACCTCCGACAGGTCGAGGTCGACCTCCAGGTAGTGGTCGCGGAACGTGTGGTTCTGTGCGGGGTCCAGCACCTCCAGCAGCGCCGCCGTGGGGTCGCCGCTCCACCCGCCGGCGGACAGCTTGTCCACCTCGTCCAGCAGGATGACCGGGTTCATCGTGCCGGCCTCCTGCAGAGCGCGCACGATGCGGCCCGGCTGCGAGCCGACGTAGGTGCGCCGGTGGCCGCGGATCTCGGCCTCGTCGCGCACGCCGCCCAGCGCGACCCGCACGAACTGGCGGCCCATCGCCCTGGCGACGGACTCGCCGAGGCTGGTCTTGCCGACGCCGGGCGGCCCGACGAGCGTGATGATCGCGCCGGTGCCGCGACCGCTGCGCTCCACCAGCCCGCGCTCGCGGCGCAGCTTGCGGGTGGCCAGGAACTCGACGATCCGCTGCTTCACGTCGTCGAGGCCGTAGTGGTCGGCGTCCAGCGTCGCCCGAGCGGCGTCCAGGTCCAGCACGTCGTCGGAGCGCTTCCCCCACGGCAGCTCGAACACACGGTCCAGCCAGGTGCGCACCCAGCTGTGCTCCGGCGACTGGGCGCTCATCCGCTCGAAGCGGTCGATCTCCTTGGCGATCGCCAGCTTCACCGCGTCGGCGGCATCCAGCTCGTCGAGGCGGGTGCGGAACTCGCCGGCCACGTCGTCGTCGCCCTCGCCGAGCTCCTTGCGGATGGCGGCCAGCTGCTGGCGCAGCACGAACTCGCGCTGCTGCTTGCTCATCCCCTCGTTGACGTCGTTGCGGATGGACTCCGCCACCTGCAGTTCGGCGAGGTGGGCGCGGGCCCAGGAGTGGATGGCGTCCACCCGGTCGGCCAGGTCGACGGCCGCCAGCACGCGGCCGCGGTCGTCGTCGGTGAAGTCGGCCCAGTTGGCCACGGCGTCGGCCAGCGCGCCCGGATGGCGCACGGTGGCCAGGATCTCGGGCAGGCGGCGGGACCGGCGCAGCGGGCCGATCAGCTCCAGCGTGGCGCGCAGCTCGCGGGCGGCGGCGTCCACACGGGAGGGCGGGGCAGGGTCGGTGACCACCTCGACCTCGGCAAGGGTGACCGCATCGCCGTCGGCCACCTCCGCCGCACCCACACGGGCCCGGCTGAGGATCTGCAGGATGGCGGCCGGCTGGCCGTCGGGCAGGTTGCCCACGTCCGGCACGGCGGCGACGACCCCGATGCCACCGCCCGCGCCCTCCGAGAGGATGGCGAGGCGGCCGTCGGTGTCGGCACGGGCGGCGTCCACCGCGGCGCGCACGGCGGGGTCGGCGAGGTGGAGGGTGACGGTGGCCCCGGGAAGGACCACGTGGGGGAGGGTGATGAGCGGGAGACGGTGGCGGGTGATCGGGTCGGCCATGTGCCGAAGGGTACGGGCAGGAAACCTGAACCGCTACCACTCAACTTTATGACGAGTGTGTGACGCAGCCCGTGGCGGGCCCCACGCCGGCGCGGCTCAGACGAGCGGCCAGGGGTAACGCCGCCCGCTGGAGTCCACCGGGAACGTGCGGTGCTGCAGCAGCCACTGGGCCCGCCCCAGCATCGCGTCCACTTCCTCGTCCGTGAGCAGGGTGGTGACGGCCAGCGGCACGGTCTCCGCCACGTCCTCCACCGCCGCCAGGTACTCGGCGGGGATCTCCTCGCCACCGAACTCCCACACCACGGTGCGCAGCTTGAAGTCGGCGGCGAAGCACAGGCCGTGGTCGATGCCCCAGGTGTGGTCGTCGGCATCCAACAGCACGTGCCCGCTCTTGCGGTCCGTGTTGTTGGCCACCACGTCGAACACGGCGATGCGGGACAGCGCGTGGTGCAGGTCCGGCCGGGTCTCGTACAGCGTGAAGTAGTGCTGCTGGTGGTCCGCGTCGATGAACCACTGCAGGCTGCCCTCGCCCACCGGGCCGTCGCGCAGGATCGTCGGCGGCACGAGGTCGAAGCCCATCGCCCGGCTCAGCTCGTAGGCGGCCACCTCGCGGCGGTGCAGGCCGGGCTCGAAGTCCCACAGGGGGCGCTCGCCGCGTAGCGGCTTGTAGATCGCCTGGCCCACGTGCTCGCCGTCGGCCACGAGGTTCACGAGGTACGTGGCGTTGCTGCTCCACGGCATGCGCCCCTCGATCTCGAGGTCGGCGCACTGCAGGAGTGCCAGCCGGCTCAGTTCATCCGTGGGCATATGTGGCCGGCCGGGTCCATCGGGCGTGTGCACCAGCGGCAGGCCGGCCGCCCCGCCGCCACCACTTCCTCGGTGTGCTCGCAGAACGCCGCCGCCTGGCTGCGGGTGAGGAACACGCGGACGTGGCCGCGCTCGGCGTCCGGGTCCAGCGGCTCGCCCTCCTCGTTCACGTCCACGACCTCTTCCAACTGGAGGAGCACCATGTCGTTGGAGCGGTCGTAACCGAGGCCGACGGGGCCGAGGATGAACGCCGCGTCCACCGGTGTGGCCAGTTCCATCGCTGCCGGCACCGGCTTGGAGGACGGCGCCGGCAGGTCGTTGAGCACCCGCCGCAGGTAGTCGGCGATCGCCGAGGCCTGCTGCTTCTCGCACTTCACCGTGACCCTCGTGCCGCCGCGACGTGCCTGCAGGTAGAACACCCGCGACCCCGGTTCCCCGACCGCGCCGACGGTGAAGGCATCCACCTCGTCGAAGTCGTAGTACACGCTCATCCCGACCGGGCCTCAGGACGGGCGCAGCTCGGCCAGCGAGCCGCCCGTGGAGTTGACGGTGAGCACGACGGGCGCCCCCATGCCGTAGGCGATGGCGGTGACGCTGCACGTGCTGATGACGATGCGCTGGAACAGGTCGATGTGGGTGCCCATGGCGTGGGCGACGAGCGCCTTGATCGGGTCGGCGTGGGACACGCACACGACGACGCCACCGGGGTGGGCGGCGCGCAGCCGGTCCACCGCGCTGACGATGCGTGTCTGCATGGCCGTGAAGCTCTCGCCGCCGGGGAACGTGAACGTGCTCGGCGCCCGCTGCACGGTGCCCCACTCGGGCAGCTTCATCAGCTTCTTCAGCTCCGCCCCGGTCCACTCGCCGAAGTCGCACTCCAGCAGCCCCTTGTCCACCTTCACCTTCATGCCGCGGGCGGCGGCGATGGGTGCGGCGGTTTCCCGCGCCCGCTCCAGCGGCGACGCGTAGATGGCGTCCACCTTGGAGAGCTCGGCGATCCGGGCGGCCGCCCGCTCGGCCTGTTGCAGGCCGGCGTCGGCCAGGTGCAGGCCGGGTGCCCGGCCGGGCAGCACCTTGCCCGTGGTGGGGGTCTGCCCGTGGCGGACCAGCAGGACCAGGGTGGGCGGCGGTTGGGTGGGTTTCGTTCGCGCCATCGCAGCCCCGAACCTACTGTGCTGGGCGTGGATTCGCTCGTCCGGCTGCGCAAGGAGGTGTGCGCGTGCCGTGCCTGCCCGCGCCTGGTGGCGTGGCGGGAGCAGGTGGCGGTGGAGAAGCGGGCGGCGTACCGGGCCGACACCTACTGGGGGCGCGGCGTGCCCGGCTTCGGCGACCCGAAGGCCGGCGTGCTGGTCCTCGGGCTGGCCCCGGCGGCGCACGGCGCCAACCGAACCGGGCGGGTGTTCACCGGCGACCGCAGCGGCGACTGGCTGTACCGGGCGATGCACCGCGCCGGCCTGGCCAACCAGCCGACCTCGGTGAGCGCCGACGACGGGCTGGTGCTGACTGGCGCCTGGGTGACCGCGGCGGTGAAGTGCGCACCGCCGGACAACAAGCCGCTGCCGGCTGAGCGCGACGAGTGCCGCCCGTTCCTGCAGCGCGAGCTGACGTTGCTGAAGGGGGTGAAGGTGGTGGTCTGCCTGGGCGGGTTCGCCTACGAGGCGGCGTGCAGCGAACTGGGCGTACGCCCGCGCCCGAAGTTCGGCCACGCCGTGGAGGTCGCCGCGCCGAACGGCTGGACCCTGCTGTGCAGCTACCACCCCAGCCAGCAGAACACGTTCACTGGCCGCCTGACCGAGCCGATGCTCGATGCGGTGTTCGCCCGCGCCGTGGAGCTGGCCGGGCTGACGGGGTCGGCCGGGCCGGCTACTCGCTGATCTTGCGGGCCATCGTCTCGTGGTAGCGGGCGATCTTGCACTCCCGCTCGGAGAGGATGTGCTCCACGTACGCGGGTGACCGCTTGGTCCGTTCGAGCTGCTGGTAGATCCCGATGTCCTCGCCGACGACCCGCTGCAGTTCCTCCCAGTGCTCCATCGTGGCCGCGAGGTACTGGGCGTACTCGGGGTCCGCCGGGTCGCCCGGGTAGATCAGCTCCCAGCACTCGAAGCGGGTGCTGTCCACCGTGATCGGGATCGGCCGGAACAGCTGCACATGGCGCGGGTTGCAGTTGAACACCGTGTTCGGGAAGGCCACGTAGTGGCAGATGGCGTAGCGGTGGTGGTCCCAGGTCTCGTGCAACTCGTCGAGGTGCTGGTAGCGGGGGACGAACTGCATGTAGTTGTCGCCGCTGAAGTGGAAGCTGGTGCCGCGGGCGGCCTTGGTGAACTCGGGCGGAACCCGGTGCAGTTCGGTGGTGTGGTACACCTCGTTGAAGCCGTCGACGACGGCCTTGTAGCTGACCGGCACGTCCCACGTGGCCACGGCGTGGACCACCATGTCCTCCATGCGGAAGGCGCCGAGGTCGGCCATGATCTCCGCCCCCAGCGCCTCCGCCAGCGTGGTGGGCGCGTCCGGCCCGCTGAGGTTGATCCACACCCAGCCGCCCCACTCCTCCGCGGCCACCTCGGGGGAGCGCACGCCGGCGAGGTGGACGGGGTCGAAGTCCTCCCGCTCCGGCACACCGACCAGCTTGCCGGTGGTGTCGTACACCCACCCGTGGTACGGGCAGGTGAACCGGCGGGAACCGCACCCGCTCCACTCGGTGACGATGGCTGGGCCGCGGTGGCGGCACACGTTGTGGAAGCCCTTCACGCTGCCGTCGGCCTGGCGGACGATCACGGCGGTCTCGCCGTGGCCCTCGTAGCTGGTCCAGTCGCCCGGGTTGGCGATGTCGCTGCTGCGGCAGGCGATCAACCAGTGGGTGCGCAGCACCTTGTGGCGCTCCAACTCGAACTGCATCGGATCCGTGTAGCCGTCCCGCGGCATGACGCGCGGGCCGTAGTCGGGCACCTGCTGCACCTCGGGGCCGAGGCGGGGTGGCAGGTCGCCGCGGGTGGGCGTGTACACCATCGGGGGCCTCCCTTGGCCGGTTCGCGCCGATGTTAGGTTGCCCCGGTGCGTGAACGGCAACGAGCCCGGCGGCAGGGGCCGCACCCCGCCCCGTTCCGTCAACTGACGAACCCGTTCCCGTTCGCCGAGCCCTTGCGGCCGGAGCAGGTGGACGACGTGCACGACGCTTCGCTGCGCCTGCTGGCCGACATGGGGGTGCGGGTGCTGTCCGCCCCGGCCCGTGCCCTGTTCGCCGCCGCCGGCTGCGCGGTGGACGGCGAGATCGTGCGTCTCGACGGCGACCTGGTGGCTCACTGCCTGGCCACCGTGCCGGCGGAGTTCACGCTGCGGGCCCGCAACCCGGAGCGCTCGCTGACGTTCGGCGGCCGCCACGTGGTCTTCAGCGCGGTCGGCGGCCCGGCCTTCACGTCGGACCTCGGCCGCGGCCGGCGCAGCGGCACCCGCGCCGACCTGCAGGACTATGTGCGCCTCATCCACATGCTGCCGGTGATCCACCAGGAGGGTGGTGGTGCGTTCGAGGCGCTGGACCTGCCGCCGCTGACCCGCCACCTCCAGTTGTGCCTGGACCTCATCCGCCACACCGACCGCAACTGGCAGGCCTACCCGCTGGGCCGCGACCGCACCGCCGACTGCATCGACATGGCGGCCATCGCGCTGGGGACCGACCGCGACGGCCTGGCCGCCGAGCCGGCGCTGATGGCGATCATCAACACGAACAGCCCGATGACACTGGACGTGCCGATGGCCGAGGGCCTGATGGAGCTGGCCGGCGCCGGCCAGGCGGTGTGTGTCACCCCGTTCACGTTGGCCGGGGCGATGGCGCCCGCGACACTGGCGGGCGCGCTGGCGCTGCAGAACGCGGAGGTGCTGGCCGGCACCTGCCTGGCGCAGCTGGTGCGGCCCGGCGCCCCGGTGATGTACGGCTCGTTCACGTCCAACGTGGACCTGCGGTCCGGTGCCCCGGCGTTCGGCACGCCGGAGTACATGAAGGCCGCGCAGGCGGGCGGCCAGCTGGCCCGGCGCTACGCCATGCCGTTCCGGTCCTCCAGCACCACGTCCGCCAACTCGGTGGACGCCCAGGCCGGGTACGAGAGCGTGCTGTCGCTGTGGGGTGCGGTGATGGGCGGGGCCAACCTCGTGTACCACGCCGCCGGCTGGCTGGAGGGCGGGCTGACGGCCAGCGTGGAGAAGCTGATCGCCGACGCCGAGGTGCTGCAGATCCTGGCCGAGTGGCTGCAACCGATCGACACGTCCGCGGACGCGCTGGGCCTGGACGCCATCGCCGGCGTCGGCCACGGCGGCCACTTCTTCGGCGCCGCGCACACGCTGGAGCGCTACGAGCACGCCTTCTACCAACCCCTGCTCAGCGACCGCCGCAACTTCGAACGCTGGGTGGAGGACGGCCGCCCCGAGGCCGCCGAGCGCGCCGCCGGTGTCGCCGCCGCGCTGCTCGAGCGCTACGAACAGCCCCCGCTGGACCCCGCGATCGACGAAGCGCTGGAGGCATTCGTGGCCCACCGCCTGGAGGAGTACGCGAAGCTGGCGGGGTGAAGCGAACCGCCTGTTTCACCGTGACGGGCGTCCTACTGCTTACGGCGGCCGGATGCGACGACAGCGGCACCTCGGGAACCCAGGCCGCGAGCACCGCCGAGGTGACCGTCCCGATCACCGACGTCGAGCCCGTGCTCCCCAGCGTCGAAGGACCACTCATCCGCGAGTCCCACCCGCGCCCTGACGGCAACTACGACACCTTGCTCTCAGAGCTTGCCGGCACGTTCGTGCTCCGCAACGACTGCATCTACATCGAGGACGTCGAGCACCACTCGACCGTGCTGCTCATCTTCCTCTACGGCACCACCTGGGACCCCGCAGCACAGGCCATTGGAACCTTCGGACACGTCGGCGACTCCTTCCTGAAGGCTGGCTCCTCATTCGATCCGCCACGGGAGCAGCTTGATCGCTTGCTCGACGACGAGGGCCTCGCAGCAGTGGACCGCTGCACCGCCGAGGGCGGTGTCACCGTCGCCATCTGGTGATGAGGTGCCAGGCGACGCCTGGCTTGTAGCGGCGGGGCGATCGATGTTGTCGTCAATGTCACGAGCGAGGATGTCCAGGTCTGCGGTCTGGCGCGACGCCCCGAACACCCGGGCGGTCATACCCCCGATGAGGACGTAGTCGACCCCGTGGCGGGCGGGGCGTCGAGGAGAGCGATAGAGATCAGGCGCCGCGGCGATCTTGGTTGGCTGCCACCTGAGCAAGGTGCTCGGCGCGCGTCAACGGTTCCCACGCCCGGTCATGCACACCCCGGTCGTCCGATCGACGGGGAGCCGTCTCCGGGTACTCGCTCGCCACATCGGCGAGGATGCCCGGGCGCGACAACACCTCACGCTGCCGGCGCCCGAACCTGATCCCACGTGATGGTCGCCACGTCGGGCAGGGTAGCGCCAGCGCCGGCGGCCCGACCGCCGCCACGGCCGGCACGTCGACTTCGCTCTCACAAGCCGAGTTCGTGGATCGCCTGCTCGTCGACGCTTCGCTGAGAAGCTGATCGCCGATGCCGAGGTGGTGTAGATCCTGGCCGAGTGGCTGCAACCGATCGACACGTCCGCGGGCGACGCCGCTGGAGGCATTCGTGACGCACGCCCCGGACGTCTACGCGAGACTGGCAAGATGAGCGACTGGTCCCACGTCAGGCCGCACGAACTCGAGCCCCTGGCCCGTCGCGCCCAGGTGGTCCAGGCCAACGCTGCGGTGATCAGAGAGACGCAGGCCAGGGTCTGTGGCCATGTCGATCGCGACACTGTCCTCGTGGCACTGCACGACGGACGCCGCAACTGAGGAGAAGGAATTCCTCGGTGTACGTTCGCGTTGTGAACCACGAGTCGGGTGAACGTGTGTGGGGGCGTGTGGTGAAGCAGACGCTCGGGATCGCGCTGCTGCTGGGCGGGTTCTTCGTCTTCTGGTGGTCGGCATTCGCCGTCGAGTCCTCGCTGGGCAAGGACATCGTCGGTGGCACTGCTGGGCTCACATCGTTCATCGGGATCAAGATCGCCGCCTCGTCTCAGGCTCGGACTTCCTCCTGACGCTGACGGGTGGCAGGAAGGTCGGGGGTCCGAAGTGGGCCGCGCTCCGGCCGCCTGGAGGAGTACGCGAGGCTGGCGGGATGAGCGACCGGGCCGGGCAGCAGTGGTGGGTGGGGACCGACGAGAGCGGCGGCATCCCCAACCCGGGGCGGCCGGACGTGAAGCCGCCGGCGCACTGGCGGCTCGACGCGGTCGCCGCGACCGAGCGGCCCAGGCAGTGCGAGGTCTCGCCCGACGGCACCACCGTCGCCTACATGCTGGACCGTGGCAGCAGCGACGTGTGGACCGTGCCGGTGGCCGGTGGCGTGCCCACCCGGCTGACCACCCACCGCCCGCCGGCCCCGTTCTGGGAGGACGGCAACGCGGTCTGGTCGCCGGATGGCACCCGCCTGGCGTACCCGCACGACGGCGCAGTGTGGGTGGTGTCTGAAAAAGGTGGCGTGCCCGTGAAGGTGGTCGAGGGCGGCAGCCCGGTGTGGGTGGACGACCGCCGCATGGTGGTGGGGGTGGACCGCGAGGAACGCACCGTCCTCGCCGTGGTGGATGTGGACGACGCCTGGCCGCGCCCCATCGCCCACGCCGGCGCCGACTACGTGACGGCCGTCGTGTCGCCGGACCGGACCCGGGTCGCCTACACCGTGTTCCACCACGACGACCTGAACTGCACGTCGCTGCACGTCGTGTCGCTGGACACCGGCCGGTCGTGGACGGCCCACCACGAGGAGGGCATGCAGGACCGCAGCCCGGCCTGGTCGCCCGACGGGGCGATGCTGGCGTTCGCCTGCGAGGAGCCCGGCTGGTACGAGGTGTTCATCGTGCCCGCGGGTGAGGGAGAAGGGGGCGAGGCACGTCAGGTGACCCACGACGGGGCCGACTTCGCCGACCTGTCCTGGTCGCCCAACGGCGCGTCCCTGCTGGCCACCCGTTCCCGCCGCGGCGTCACCGACCTGGTGTCCGTCGATGTCGCCACCGGCGCGGTCACCGTGCTGGCCGAGGGCGGCACGTGGTCCTCGCCGCGCCGCCTGCCCGGTGGCGGCGTGGTCGCCGTCCACGAAGCCTTCGCCACTCCGCCGCGACTGTGCGTGGTGGCGGCCGACGGCGCCGTCCGGGTGCTGCACGCCCCGACGCCCGCGGCCGTCACGGTGGCACCGCATGCGGTGCCCGCGCACGTGTCCTACCGGTCGTCCGACGGGTTGGAGGTGCACGGCTGGCTGTACCGCCCGGCGCCGGGTGCCACCGACGGCCGGCCCTGCCCGGTGGTGGTCTACCCGCACGGCGGGCCGACGTCCGTCACCGGCGACGAGTGGGACGGGGTGGCCCAGTACTTCGTGGACAAGGGCTACGGCTGGTTCGCCGTGAACTTCCGCGGCAGCACCAGCTACGGACGGGACTTCGAGCGGGCCAACCACGGCGTGTGGGGCGTGGCGGACACGGCCGACTGCCTGGCCGCCCACACCTTCCTCGCCGGGCTGGACTGGGTGGACCCCACCCGGGTGGCCATCTTCGGCGCCAGCTACGGCAGCTACATGGCGCTGCTGTCGGTGGTGGACGACCCCGAGCACCGCTACGCCTGCGCCGTGGCGAAGTACGGCGACTGCGACATCCTCACCTCCTGGGCGCAGGGCGACCTGGTCGGCCGGCTGGACCTGGAGCGGATGATGGGCCACCCTCGCGACGCCCGCGGTGCCTACCGCGCCGGGTCGCCCGTGCACCGGCTGGAGCACCTGGCCGCGCCACTCCTCGTGGCCCACGGCGAGCGCGACGAGCGGGTCAGCCCCGCCCAGTCGAAGGAGCTGGTGGCCGAACTGCAGCGGCTGGGCAAGCAGTACGAGTACGTCACCTACCCCACGGAGGGTCACGGCCTGCTGCGCACCGAGCCCTTCGTGCACTTCCACCAGCGGCTGGAGCGGTTCCTGGACTGGTACCTGCTTCCGTGAACGGAGCAGCCGCACCAGTGTGTCAAGATCGTGGAACGGTGGCACCAAGGGTGCCGGAATGCGTTGGGGGTCCTACGTGAACAGGACAGCAAGTCGGAGGCTCTGGTGGGGTGCGGCGGTCACCCTGGCCGCAGCAGGCAGCGCAGTGGTGTGGGCCGCACCGGTGTCGGGCTCGTCGGGGTCGGACACCGTCACCCTCACGGTGGGTGTCACCCAGGACGTGGACTCGCCCAACGTCACGGTCGGCTACACCGTCGCCGCCTACGAACTGTGGAACCTGCAGTACGCCACCCTCACGGACAAGGCCGCGGACGACTTCGCCACCATCCCCGGCCTCGCCTCCACGTGGGATAAGAGCAACGACGGCCTGACCTACACGTACCACCTGCGTGAGGGCCTGAAGTGGAGCGACGGGCAGCCGTTGACGGCGGAGGACGTGGCCTGGACGGTCAACACCTCCCGCGACCAGGAGTGGTACAACCACTCGTCGGTCACCGCCAACCTGGACGCCGTCGCGCTGGACGACGTGACCGTGCAGATCACGTCGTCGGTGCCCGACCCCAAGCTGCCGACGATGGACGTCTACATCCTGCCCAAGCACATCTGGGAAGGCCCGGCCAACGACGACGTGTACGCGCTCGACGCGCTGGACGGCGTGGGTTCCGGCCCGTTCACCCTGAAGGAGTGGAAGCCCGGCCAGGAGTGGACCATGGTGGCCAACCCGAACTACTGGCAGGGCCGACCGAAGATCGACCAGGTGGTGTTCCGGGTCTACACCGAGGGTGGCGCCATGGTCACCGCCCTGGAGAAGGGTGAGCTGGACGCCGCCAACGACATCCCCGCCGAACTGTTCGGTGACCTCGGCAAGCAGCCGAACATCGTCACCGTCGCCGGTGCCCAGGGTGGCTTCACCGAACTGGCCATGAACGGTATGGCCGGCGGGATCGGCGACGGGCACCCGGCGTTGCAGGACCTCAACGTGCGCCATGCCATCGCCATGTCCATCGACCGCCAGCAGCTGTTCGACCGGGTGGCGCTGGGCATCGGCCTGCCCTCACCGTGCTGGGCGTGTCGCCCGACCAGGAATGGCTGCCCGACCTGCCCGATGCCGAGAAGCTGGGCTACGACCCCGATGCCGCCAAGGCCCTGCTGGACGCCGGCGGCTATGTGGACACCGACGGCGACGGCATCCGCGAGATGCCGGGCGGCGGTGAGCCCCTGGTGTTCCGCTACGCGGAGCGTTCCGAGGGCACCCAGGGCGCGGCCATTCGCGAGCTGATCACCGGCTGGCTGAAGGCAGTGGGCATCGGCACGCAGGTGTCAGTGTACGACGACACCCAGCTGGGCGACATCGTCTACGCCGGCACCTACGACCTGTTCGTGTGGGGCTGGACGCCGTTCGTGGACCCCGACCCGATGCTGAGCTACTTCACCTGTGCCCAGGTGACCTACAGCGTGGACGAGCCCGGGTACAACGACGCCAACTGGTGCAGCCCCGAGTACGACGCGCTGTACCAGCAGCAGAACCAGGAGCTGGATCACGCCAAGCGGGTGGAGATCGTCCACGAGATGATCCGGATGTTCAACACCGAGGCCACGTACGTGGTGCTGTACCACGATGCGGACACGCAGGCGTACCGCACGGATCGCTTCGAGGGGTGGCTGCAGCAGCCGGCCGGTACCGGCCCGGTGATCTTCAGCAACTCGTCGCCGAGCTACTTCAACCTCACGCCGATCGAGTCGTCCGGTGGCGACGACGGCGGGCTGGGCACGGGTGCCCTGATCGCCATCATCGTGGGCGGTCTGGTGGTGGCCGGCCTCATCGTGGCGCTGGTCATGCGTGGCCGCTCGACCCGTGAGGACCGCGAGTAAGCGAACACCGTGCGCGCCACGTTCATCCTCAGGAAGCTGGCGGGTGCCGTCAGCACACTGGCGTTCGTGGTGGTGTTCAACTTCTTTCTCTTCCGGGTGGTCAACAAGAACCCGGTGGAGTCGATGTTCCGTGGGCGCAACCTGACGGACTCGCAGAAGGCTGAACTCACCCGCAAGTTCCACCTCGACGGTTCGAAGTGGGAGCAGTTCGTGGGCTACGTGCGTCAGTTGTTCCGTGGCGACCTGGGCCTGTCGTTCAAGGGCAACCGGCCGGTGGTGGACGTCATCGGCGAGGCGCTGTGGCCCACGATCCTGCTGGTCGGGTTCTCCACCCTGCTGGCCATGCTGGGCATCACCCTCGGCTACCGCGCCGGGTGGCGGCGGGGCAGCCGGTTCGACACCACGGCCACCTCGTTGTCCATGCTGACCTACTCCATGCCCGAGTTCTGGATCGGCATGGTGCTGCTGGGCATCTTCGCCGCCAAGCTGGGCTGGTTCCCGGTGGGCGGTCTGGAGGACCCCGGCAGCACCGCCACGGGGATCAGCAAGCTGATCGACCAGTTCCACCACATGTTGCTGCCGGCGATCGTGCTGGCCATCGCCTACATCGGCGAATACATGATCGTCGCACGCTCGGCGATGATCGAGACGTTGCGGGAGGACTACCTGCAGTTGGCTAGGGCCAAGGGCATGCGCGACGACGACGTGCGCCGCAAGCACGCCGTGCCCAACGCCCGCCTTCCGGTGGTCAGCCTCTCCGCCATCAACTTCGGGTTCGTGGTCAGCGGTGCCATCGCGGTGGAGTCCATCTTCTCCTGGCCGGGCATCGGGCAGGCCACCTACCTGGCCATCCGTGGCCCCGACTTGCCGGTGCTGCAGGGCCTGTTCCTGTTGATCAGCGCGGCCGTGATCGTGGCCAACCTGGTGGCCGACCTGCTGTACGGGCGGCTGGACCCGCGGGTGGTGGGCCGGTGAGCGCGTCCATCGCCTGGGCCCGGCGGCGGGCATCGGCCGGCGACGCGTGGCGACGGCTGCGCAAGGACCGGCTGGCCATGGCGGCATTGATCGTGCTGGCCGCGTTCGTGATCATGGCGCTGATCGCTCCGCTGGTGTCCGACCGGGCGGACTTCGACGCCATCAACACCGGCGGCAACCCCACCAACTCGTCGCCCACCGGGCAGTTCGTCCTCGGCACCGACGGGCTGGGTCGCAGCGTGGCGCTGCAGGTGATGTGGGGCGCCCGCATCAGCCTGCTGGTCGGCTTCTCGGCCACCGTGCTGATGATCGTGCTGGGCGTGGTGGTGGGTCTGGCCGCCGGGTTCTTCGGCGGGTGGGTGGATGCCGTGCTGATGCGGATCACCGACTGGTTCATGGTCATCCCGTTCCTGCCGCTGGCCATCGTGCTGGCGTCCGTGCTGGAGCGCGGGGTGGGCACCATCGTGGTGGTCATCGGGATCACCTCGTGGCCCAGCACGGCCCGGCTGATCCGCTCGCAGGTGCTGTCCATCCGCGAGCGGCTGTACGTGGACCGGGCGCGGGCACTGGGCGCCGGGCGGGCGCACATCATCGGGCGGCACATCCTGCCCAACGTCACCCCGCTGATCCTGGCCAACACCACGCTGGCCGTGCCGATCGCCATCCTCACCGAGACCACGCTCTCGTTCCTCGGCCTCGGCGACCCCACCCAGGTGTCGTGGGGCGGCCTGCTGGAACGCGCCGGCACCACCGCGGTGAAGGCCGGCTACTGGTGGGAGTACCTGCCGCCGGGCGTGGGGATCGTGCTGGTGGTGCTGGCGTTCACCATCATCGGCCGGGCGGTGGAGGAAGTGCTGGACCCGAGGTTGCGTGCCCGATGAGTGTGCTGGAACTGCATGACCTGTGCGTCACCTATCGCACCGAGGGCGGCAAGGTGCCGGCCGTTCGTGGCGTGAACCTGACCATCGACGAGGGCGACACCGTCGGCCTGGCAGGCGAGAGCGGGTGCGGGAAGAGCACGATCGCCGCTGCCGTCCTGCGCCTGCTGCCGAAGGGCACGTGGGTCACCGGCAAGGTGCTGCTGAACGGCGAGGACGTGTACTCGATGAAGCCCGGACGTCTGCGGGCGGTGCGGTGGACGGGTGCGGCCATCGTGTTCCAGGGCGCGTTGCATTCGCTGAACCCGGTGCGCCGGGTGGGCCTGCAGATCGAGGAGGCCCTGCGCCTGCACCAGACCGTGCCGGCGTCGAAGATGGCGGCGCGGGTGGGCGACCTGCTGGAGCGGGTGGGCCTGCCGGCCGCGCATGCCGCCCGCTACCCGCACCAGATGTCCGGTGGGCAGCGCCAGCGGGTGCTGATCGCGCTTGCGCTGGCGTGCGACCCGCAACTGTTGATCGCCGACGAGCCCACCACCGCGCTGGACGTGATGGTGCAGGCCCAGGTGCTGGCGCTGCTGGCCGAGTTGCAGCGCGAGCGGGGGCTGTCGCTGCTGTTCATCACCCACGACCTGTCGGTGCTCACCTCCACGTGCCAACGCCTGGCCGTGATGTACGCCGGGCGGATCGTCGAGGAGGGGCTGAGCGCCGAAGTGTTCGCCCAGCCGGAGCACCCGTACACGCGGGCGCTCGCGGCGGCGTTCCCGACCATCGGCGACACCGCATCGCGGATGAACCCGCAGGGACTGCCCGGCGACCCGCCGGACCCTTCCGCCCTGCCGACCGGCTGCCCGTTCCACCCGCGCTGCGACCGGGCGGTGGAGGAGTGCGCGACGACAGATGTGATGCTGCGGCCGGTCGCGCACGGTGCGGCCGCCGGGTGGCGGGCGGCGTGCGTGCACGTGGGGGTGGACCATGGCTGACCCGGTGCTGCGCGCCCAGCACGTGCAGGTGCGCTTCGACGCCGGCCGGGTGCGGGCGGTGGACACGGTCTCGCTGGAGGTCGGCCGCGGCGAGGTGGTTGCGCTGGTCGGCGAGTCCGGCTGCGGCAAGACCACGCTGATCCGCTCCGTGGTCGGGCTGGAGCCGCTGGCAGCCGGGTCGATCGAGGTGGAGGGCCGGCCGATCGGCAGCAGTGGCAAGGGGCGGGCGCTGCGGGCCGTCCGCCGCCGGGTGCAGATGATTTTCCAGGACCCGACGGGTGCGCTGAACCCGCGGCATTCCATCTACGAGGCCGTGGCCGAGGGCCTGCGGATCCACAAGGTGAAGGGCGACGAGGCCGCGCTGGTGTCCGATGCGCTGGCGGCCGCGGGCCTGCGCCCGCCGGAGCGCTACCTGCGCCGCTTCCCCCACGAGCTGTCCGGCGGGCAGAAGCAGCGGGTGCTGATCGCCGCGGCCATGGCGCTGCAGCCGGCCCTGCTGCTGGCCGACGAGCCGGTGGCCAGCCTGGACGCGTCCATCCGCGGCGAGATCCTGGCCCTCATGCGCTCCTACGTGGAGCGTGACGGCGTGTCGATCGTGGCCGTCACCCACGACCTCGGCCTGGCCTGGAACATCGCCGACCGGGTGGCCGTGATGTACCTCGGGCGGATCGTCGAGGTCGGCCCGGCGGAGGCCGTGCTGGGCTCGCCGCAACACCCGTACACGCGGGCCCTGCTGAGCGTGGTGCCCGAGACGCAACACCTGGAGCAGCAGATCCTCACCGGCGAGACCCCCGACCCGTCGAAGGTGCCGAGCGGATGCCGCTTCCACCCCCGCTGCCCCGTGGTGGCCAGCGGCGAGGCCGCCCGGCTGGGCATCGAGGACCGCTGCCGTGGTGTGGACCTGGAGTTGGAACCCGTGGCCGACGACCACGAGGTGGCCTGCCACGCGGTGGCCGTGCGGTTCAGCTGAACCGCCGCCGCAACTTTTGATCGAATTCTCGTCATTGCCGGAGCAGTTCGTAGTCTTTCTGACGTGGTGGTTCTCACGTGGAGTGGTCGGTGGGCTGCGGTCGGCGTGTGCTGGCTGGGGTTGGTGTGTGCCTGCGGGGAGGCGTCGACCAGTGGTCGGCCAGGTCCGACCGACTCGCTGGTCGCCGTCACCGCCGAGGTGCTCGAGACGGAGGCAGTAGCAGCGGACACGTCGTCGGCGGCCACATCGACCACTGCCCCTGTGTCGACCGCCGCGGCCGGTACCGATGTCGGCACGACCACCGCCATGTCGAGCGCACCCTCGACGAGCGGGTCGACAGCGGCTGGGGCCGGGTCGACCACGGTGCCCGCGTCCACCGGCCCCACGACCGTGCCGCGGCCACCGACCACGCCGGCCACTCACCCGGCCACCACCGCGGTCACCGTCCCACCCAGCACGGCGGCGACCGTGCCAGCGACCTCGCCCAGCACGTCGCCGCCGCGGACGATCGGGGCCTGCCAGGCCGTGGGGCTGGATGTGGCGAATGGCTGGCGGGCGGAACTGGGGCGCGATCCGCTGGCCTGGTCGAACTCGCTGTACAGCGGAGCGTGTGCGTGGGCGACCCACCTGGCCGAACTCGGCGGCACCGGCTCGCACCAGGCCGGGCCGTACGCCGAAGTGATCTACTGGTCGACGGGCTGTGGCGGGATGTGGAACTCGTGGCGCAACAGTTCAGGTCACTACAACGCGATCACGGGTGAACCGCTGACCACCGGTGCGTTCGTGACGGTGACGGACAGCAACGGCCGGTGCTGGGCCGTGGGACGGATGGCGCTGTGAGCGCCGGGCACAGATCGCGCCGCCGACGATGGCGGCCGTATCGCGGCGGTGGAGGGATCCGGATTGGAGCCCTGGCCCTCCACCACCGCCTCTCCTGATCGATTCCGAGGAGGGAAAGGACCAGCAGCATGTCGAAGTCTAGGTGTGCGGGCCGGCGCCCGTCGCCGCCCGGGTGGCGGTGGCCACCGCAGCAGCGTTGTGCGCTGCGGGTGTGCACGGCCGCAGCCGGCGGAGCCCACGGCGGAGGGCCGGGTGTGGAAGGAGAGCTTCGCCGAGAACTTCTCCGTCGACCTCGATGTGGGCGAGGCGGACTGCCTGGCCGCGGAGGCAGGACCTGACCAGGCTGGTCGGCCTGCCTGCCGGCCTGCGGCCGGACGACACGGCGCACTCGGTGTTCCCCGCCGTCGACGCCTGCGTGTCGCCCGACCATCAGGACGCTGCGGCCACGGCAATCCGTCGGCCCTGATGGCGCAGGCGGAACTGGAAGGCTGCGCCTGGCGACTGTGTCCGCCGTGCCGGCGGATGGGCGGCCGTCGCCAGCTACCAGCGGCCTGTCGCTCTGTGCGGCTCCACCGTCGGGGTGGGGCATGAACTGGCGGACCAGCGTGCTCGCCGGTGATGGCTGCACGCTGCCGCCCTGCTGTGCGCGGCGTTCGGCGGCCTCTCCGTCGAGGCGGCGCGGGCAGGCAGCGGCGACGGCGCCGACTGCGGCGCTGTGCAACGCCAACCCGGAGCTTCTGCGGGTACACGCTGCACGCCAGGGCGAACGGCACGACCAGCGTGCTGCCCAGCAAGAGCTTCTTCGGGGCGCACATGGGCGTCGGTTGGCAGATGGCGACCGGCCCGAACAACAGCACCGCCCTCGGCTTCTGCCTGGACGACCAGTTCGGCGGGTGCCGGCGGGCGCGGTGCACGAACTGCCCTTGCCGCCCGGCTGGACCGCGGGGGCGATGGCGGAGGCGGCGTGGATCCTCACCGTGTATGCGGGCGACGGTGTCGCCGTACCAGCCGATTGCCGTCGACGCGAACGGCGACATCGTCGGCTACACCGTCCGCCAGCGCGCAGTCTCGCCGTCCACCTCGCCCTGCTCAGCGTGCTGCCCAACCACAACGCCAACGGCAGCTACCCTCCTCCTCGACCCCGCGACGCTGCAGCTGTTCGTCGATGTCGCCGGCACCACCCCCGTCGGCCCAGCAGGTGGTGGTGCCGCTGGTGGCCCAGATGGTGGCGGCCGCAACGCCCACCACGCGGCCGGCTCGGCGATCGTGCTGACGGCGGATGGAGACCACGCCGGGGGTGGTCACCGTCACGGCGACGAAGGACGGGCTGCCCGGTGCCCGACGAAACCCGATCTGGCCGACCAGCACGGTGGGAGTGGCCGCCCTCGGCAGCACGGGCTCTCAGGCGGAGCTCAACGCCCAAGCTGCTGGGCTGGCCGTCGCTGGACTACAGCACCACCTGGCCCGGCGCCGCCGTGACGGATGCCGACGGCCAGGTGACGTCCAGCGCCACCGGGGCTGCGCTGGCCGCCGGGGTGGGAGTTCAACACCGAGGAGCCGCCGGCCGGCGTCCACCAGTACGGCGACGGTCTGGCTCGCAGGCCAACCTGACCTGGATCGCCGGTGAGATTCGGCCACACTCGGCCGAGACCTTCCGCCTCGACCTGTCCTCTCGGGTCGCAGATCTCAACCCTCCACCCTGCGCCAGGCGAGAGGCTCTCCGATGCGGTCATCGTGGTTGGTCTCATCAACGGCGTGACCGCGACGGTGGAGATCGAGCTGTTCGACCTGACGCTCGACCCGGCCGGCTCGGGTGCGCCGCTGCTGCACGCTAGGTCGCCGGGTTGGGCAACGGCACCACTCCCGGCCTGGCCGCGCATGACACCTCGAAACAGCAGGCGGCCACACGCTGGGCTACCGCCACCGCGCTTCGTGGCCCTGTCCGACGGGTCGCTGCTCACGCCCACCGAGTGGTCGGTGCTGGGCATCCCGTCGGAGACCGGCACCGTCCTCGACCTCGTGACGGCAGAAGTGCACCTGCGCAAGTCGGTCAGCGCCGACGGGGTGACGATCACTGCTCGACCGGCAGCGTCCCTCGTACGGGCCGGCCGCAGAGTCCGCCGACCCGCTCGCCGGCTCGTTCGACGACCGCGCCTGATCCGGGCGACGGCATCCCCGTCTGCCCCGCCGGCGCCGATGTCGGGTTCCGCTACGAGCTGTGGCTGGACGGGGCATCGACCGGGTCGTCACCTGGCCCGGCGCGCTTCCGCCGCCGTCGTGCGCGACGACAGTGGCACCACGGCCGAGCCGGCGGACGACTTCGGCCCTGCGCACCTCGACGGTGACGACGGCGACGGCTTGCTCGAGCCTGGCGAGATCTGGCGCCACGCGAGGCGCCGGCGCAGCGGGTGGCCGCGGCGGGCGAGTCGTACCGCAACTTGGCGTCGGTCCCGGCCGGTGATGTCCATCGCCCGTCCAACCTGGCCGGCCCGGTGGAAGCGCAATGACCACGCCGCGGCAGGATCCGGCCGGTTATGACGTGCCGGCGCTGGCCACCAGCGCCGCCGCGCCGACGGGGGCAACCGTCTCAGCCCGGCGGCGGGACGGTCGTCGACACCGTCGCGCACACGAACCTCGTGGCCAGGCGATGGTGACCGTCAACGGCGAACTGCACGCCAGGGCGGCGGCGCGGCCACGCTGACCGGCATCATCGGCGCTACGACGTTCGCCGGCCGCCGCGGACGGCACCGTGACCGTGACGTTCGACGTGCCGGCCGAATCGCCCGCTGGGGAGTACGTCGTCTTTGAGGTGCTGTCCGTGGACGGCATTCCCGTCGTGCCGCACGCCGACCCTGACGATGCCGCGCAGACCGTGGAAGTGGTCACGCCGTCCCTGACGACGGCGATCGCCAACCCGGTCGACGGCTCCCAGGCGCTGCCGCCGGAGGGCGGTGCGATGATCGACACCGTCTGCTACTCGGACCTCTACGCTCGGCGCGACGCCCGCGGCGAGTTGCAGGTCGTTGCCGGCGACGGCTCGGTCTCACCTCCGGCATCACCGCCGATTCCACGGCCATCGCCCCGGTGGCGCCGGCCGGATGCGTTTAACGTGACGTTCGACGTCCCTGCATCGGGCGGTGTGCGGTACGTCGTCGGTTGCTGGTAGTCGGCGGCGTCGTCGTCGCCGTGCACGAGGACCCTACGGCCGTCCAGCAGACGTTCACCCAACGCAGCGACCTCACCGTGACGACGTGGCGCACCGCGCGGCCGCGGTCGTGGCCCCCTGACGGCGCCTGCGGGGTGCGACGTGTGACCGCATCAGCGTGGTGGCCGACCCCGGCGACGTCGTGTCCGGCACGTCGACCGCCTACCCGTGGGTGGCCGGCGTACGCCAGTGCAACGCCCGGCGCGGCGGTGGCCTGGTCGGTGACGGTGGGTGCCGACGGGACGGCCGAGGTGGAGACCTCGATGGTCGACGTGCCGATCGGCCCGACCGGGAGTGGTGGAGACCGCCTCCACGCCCGACGGCCGGCGGTCTGCCCGCGACTGCGCGACCGCTGAGGGATGCCGCCGAGTCGTTCGAGATGCGGCGGGGCGGTGGCGGCGGTGACCACCTCCCCGAGTCCGGCGGCAACGTGCGCCTGCCGCTGATGATCGCCGGCTGGGTGGTCGCAGTGCCGTGCTGGTGGCCGCGCCGTTCGTGCTCCGCTCGCCGACGTCGCATGGCCGCGGCTCTGGTGGCCGGTTGCGGTGGCGGCGGCCGTGCTGGTGCTCACCCTGGCGGGGGCGGCCCGCCGACCGTCGAGGGCCAATTGGCCGC
Organism: Ilumatobacteraceae bacterium; assembly: GCA_041394605.1. GTDB lineage: Bacteria > Actinomycetota > Acidimicrobiia > Acidimicrobiales > Ilumatobacteraceae > UBA668. Next base: position 172,550 of record JAWKHX010000007.1, on the reverse strand, counting down.
GCCACCGGCCGCGCCGCCGGTCAGTGCCGCCCACGTCGGTGCCGTCCGCCGACGGTCCACGACACGGTCGGCTCGGACCCGGCAACCACCGTCACGGTGGCGCCCGCACCGTCCACCACGGTGGTGTCGCCCACCTCGACCGTGCCGCCGTCCACCATTGCCGTCACGACCACCGCGGCGGCCGCCACGCCGACCACCCCAGTCGCGACAGCACGGTCACGCTGCCGCCGCCTGCGACGGTTCCGCCGGTGACCAGCCCGAAGGCGACCACGACCACCATCGGCGGGGCACGCACCCACCACCTGTTCACGGTGGCGGAGCACCACTGCTTCGCTCCGTGCACGATCACGGTGTCGGCGCCCGCGGCGACGAAGGTCGTGCTGTACGCGCCGGAGTGGGCTCCTCGTCGGGTCAGGAGCGACCGCGCCGTGGGGACGGGTGGCTACGGGGCCTGGCGGGCGGAGACCGCGCCCCGCCGGCGGCTTCGGTGGACGTGGACGACATAGAGAGTCGAAATCGGAACGACGTGAAAACGTGAGGATCTGTGACGCTGCGTGAGGCGGTTCAGCCAACCGCCCCTCGCCCCCCTCAGCGCCGGGGAACACCCGGCGCCACTCGCGGCGGGCGATCACGCGGCCGTCGTGCCAGGCATCCAGTTCGATCCGCACGGTGAACCCGGCGGCGTCGCTGCGCACGTCCAGCCTCGCTTCGGTGGAGGCCCGGCCCTCGCCCGGCAGGTCGAGGTCGTAGCGGGCGGTGCCGCGCGCCCAGCCCTCCGCGGGGTCGGCGGTGCTGATGCCCACGTGCCCGTCGTACACGTCGGTCACGTGCAGGCCGTCGGCACCGTCGTACGGGCCGCCGTAGCGGCTGTGCACCCAGGTCTCCCGGCGCAGCACGTCCTGCTCGTAGCGCCACTCCACACCCTCGGCGTCGTCCTCGTGCGGGCCGCTGCCGGGCAGGAACCGATGGCGGCTGTGGGGCAGGTCGGGCAGCACCGGCAGCGCCACCTCCACGGAGGCGATCTCCAGCGTGAACGCGCCCGCGGACGGCCAGCAGTTCGGCCAGTCCGTGCCGGCGATCGCCACCCGCAGGGTGCGGCCGGGCTCGAGCGTCCAGGTGGTGGCCTCCAGTTCCACCTCCACGTCGAACCACTCGCCGGGCTCGGGGTGGCCGAGGTCCAGCATGCCCCTGGTGATCAGCGTGCTGGTGCCGTCGTCGGCCACGTCGCACAGCTTCACCGACACCTGACCGTGGGGCGCCGACGACCGCAGGCGCAGGCGGGCGATCGGGTTGCCGGCCACCTCGCCCCACTCCTCGATCTCGGTGTCGTGGCACAGGCTGTGGGCGTTGTCGCGGCGCTGGTCCAGCGGCTGGCCCCAGGGCAGGCCGCCGGCGCAGGAGTTCCACGCCATGATCCCCACGTCGCCGTGCGCCGCCACCTGCCCGGGCCCGAACGCCAGCACCCGCACCGTCGCGCCCGGCAGCGGCCACTCGTCGATGTCCACCCAGCGGCCGTCGTGCATCGCCAGGTCCGGTGCCGGCGGGGTGGGGCGGCGAACGAACACGCGCCCGCGGGCGGGTGCGCACGGCGGGCCGCCGCGCAGGTGCTGGTCGAAGAAGCGGATCAGTTCGTGGTCGCAGTCGATGTGCGGGCCCGGCCGGGCGGTGGACGGGTCCTTGTGGCTCCACGGGCCGGCCAGCAGGTACCAGTCCTCCATGTGCTCGATGGCCCGGAACGTGTTGTTGCGGTAGCCGTCGGCCCAGCCGGCGATCAGCAGCACCGGGCAGGTGTAGCGGTCGTAGCCCTCGCCCTGCGCCGTGCGCACGGAGCCACGGCGCCACACCGGGTCGTCGGCGGGGTGGGCCAGCCACTCCAGCAGCCACGGCTCGAACGTCTCCAGCCGCCGCTGCCATTCCTCCCGCCAGCCGGTGTCGCTCATCTGCGCCCACACCGCGGGCACCGGCGGCAGGGCGTTCATCGCCACCATGTAGAGCGGGTAGTCGATCAGGTCCAGCGCCCGCAGCACCCCGCCCATGTAGTGCACGTCGTCGCTGTAGCGGTCGTCGGTGGCGTACATCGCGGCCACGGCGCCCAGTTCGGGCACGCCCTCCATCGCCATGTGCAGCGAGTTGAAGCCGCTGTAGCTGGTGCCGAACATGCCCACCCGGCCGGTGCTCCACGGCTGGGTGGCGATCCACTGGATGACGGTGCGGAGGTCGCTGCGCTCCACGTCCGGGTACTCGTCGGTGGCGTCGCCGCCGGACGACCCCGTGCCGCGCAGGTCCACCCGCACCACGGCGAACCCGCCCTCGTCGGCGAAGCGCACGTACGAGTCCGCGTAGGAGGCGGTGACGTCGTGCATCCGGTAGGGCAGGGCCTCCACCAGCGTGGCGAACGGTCCGCCGCCGTCGGGCAGGTAGAGGGTGACGGCCAGCGGTGTCCCGTCGGCGGCCTCGACACGAACCACCTGACGCTCCTGCACGAACGGTCACAGTAGCGTTGGCCCATGACCCGTGTGGCGGTGGTGGGGTTCGGCGGACTTGGCTCGGCGGCGGCCTACTGGCTGACCCGCCGGGGTGCCGAGGTCGTCGGCTTCGAGCAGTTCGAGCTGGGGCACGTGCGCGGCGCCTCGCACGACCACTCGCGGATCATCCGCCGCTCGTACCACACGCCTCACTACGTGCGGCTGACCGCCGGCGCCTACCGGGCGTGGCGGGCGGTGGAGGAGGACAGCGGCGAGACCATCATCACCACCACCGGCGGGCTGGACCTGTTCCCACCCGGCGCGGCCATCGACGCCCAGTCCTACCGCGACAGCCTCACCGCCGAGGGCGTGCCGTTCGAGTGGATCGACGGGGGCGAGGTGCGCCGCCGCTGGCCGGTGTTCGCCGGCGGCACCACCGTGACGCCCGACGTGATGGCCATCTGGTCGGCCGAGACCGGCATCGTGCCGCCCGCCCGCAGCACCGCGCTCCTGCAGCGGCTGGCCGGCGAGCGCGGCGCCGTCCTGCGCGACCGCACGCCGGTGAGGGCCGTCCGCCCGGTGGGCGGGGAGGTGGACATCGTCACCGATACGGGCGCGGAGCGGTTCGACGCCGCCGTCGTCACCGTGGACGCGTGGGCCAACCACCTGCTGGAGCCGCTGGGCCTGGCCGTGCCGCTGGCCGTCACCAGGGAGCAGGTGAGCTACTACCCCCATGCCGACCTGGAGCGCTTCGGTGTCGGCCGGCTGCCCGTGTGGATCTGGATGGACGACCCCAGCTACTACGGCTTCCCCGTGTTCGGCCCGGTCGCCGGGGTGAAGGGCTCGGAGGACTGTGGCGGACCGCTGGTGGACCCCGACACCCGCACGTTCGACCCCGACGAGGGGATGGAGGGCCGGCTGGCCGCGTTCATGGAAGGCCTGCTCGGGCCGGGCTTCGGCACACCGACCACCACCACCTGCCTCTACACGCTCACGTCGGACCGCGACTTCCTGCTCGACCGCCTGCCCGGGCACCCGCAGGTGGCGGTGGCCCTGGGTGCGGCCCACGGGTTCAAGTTCGCCTCGTGGTTCGGCGAGCAGCTGGCCGGGATGGTGCTCGGCGACGGCGACCCGGCGGGCGAACCCTCCACCGACCTGGCCCCGTTCGCGTTCGGCCGCCCCGGCCTGCACGCACCCATCGACCGCAGCGCCTGGATGGTGTAGCAACCGCGACGGGTTTTCCCGTGCCGGCGCCGTTGGAGGGGTGATGACTGCGTGGGACGTGACCACCGAGGCGGGGTTCATGGCCTGCTACCGCGCGACGTTCGCCGACGTGTACCGCTACGCGGCGATGCTGTGCGGGGGCGACCGTGCGACCGCCGAGGACCTGGTGCAGGACGTCTACCTCGCGGCGCTGACCAAGGCCCGCCGTGGCGCCGTGCACGAACTGTCCACCGGCTACCTCACCGTGGCGGCCCGGCACCGCTTCCTCGACCGGGTGCGCTCGTCGCACCGTGAGGAGCGCCGGCTGCGGCTGGTGAGCAGCCGGCCCGAGCAGGAGGGCGGCGCGCTCGCCGTGCCCGGCCGCCTGGCCGACCTGCCCGAGCGGGAGCGGGCGATCCTGGTGCTGCGCTACGTCGACGACCTGACCATCGCCCAGGCGGCCGACGAGCTGGGCATCAGCCACGCCGCCGCCGAATCGCTGGCGGCCCGCGCCGTCCGCCGAGTACGCCGACAGGAGGCCCGCGATGCCTGAGATCCGCATGGACGAACTGCTGGGGCCGGAGGCGTCGCCCCGCCCCGGCTTCGAGGACGAGCTGGCCGCCCGCCTGCACCGCGGCTGGCACCGTGCCGAGCGCCCGCGGCGCCGTTGGCTGCAGGTGGGGATGGCCGTCGCCGCGGTCGCCACGGCAACCGCGCTGGTGGTGGTGCTGACCGGCCGCGACGGCCCGAAGACGGTCACCGTCGACACCTCGCCCGTCACCTCGCCAGCGACGACCGTGGCCGAGACCGTCACCACCGCGGCGCAGCCCCCGACGTCCGTCATCGCCACGTCGGACGCGCAGCAGACGGTTCTCGATTACCTCAGGGCACTTGCCGAGGGGCGCTGGGCCGACGCCGCCCTCCCACTGTGGGAAGGCGGCCTGGAGCCCGAGGCCCGTGCCGACCTGCGCCCCCTGTTCGCCCCGGAGTACGGCCTGCGCCCCGGCGAGGTGACCCACGAGGCACTCGCGGCGGCGCTCCAGCGCTGGTGTGCCGATGGCTGCGGCACGCTCGTGGCCGGGCTCAGCGAGCCCCGCGAGGGCGTGGTCGTGGTCACGTTCGACTTCGGCGTGCCGCAGCGCTCCGCCGTGTTCACGGCCGGCACGTTCGAGGGCCAACCACTCGTCAACGGGCTGCCGCTGCGCGTGCCCGCCGGAGTGGACCCGGCCACGATCGTCGATTGCGCGTCCGCCGGGAGTCCGCTGCGGGCGTTGTCCGCCGACCTGGACGGTGATGGCTGGTCGGAGCAGATCGTGGTGGTCGACATCCCCACTCACATCGGCTCCACGATCATGGTGTGCGGCACCGACCTCGAGGTGGCGCTGATGGATGTGCCGGCCGAGCCGCAGGTCTGGATCGCCGTGGTCCGCGACGGGTTCGACGTGCTCCTGATCGACGGTCGGGCGTACGCGTTCGACGGGACCGCACTGGTGGACCAGGGCGTCGACGCATCGTTCGTCGACTCGTTCGCCACCGGGTCCGGCGCGTCGGTCGGCTGCGGAGCGTGGGGTGGCAGTGAGCGCGTCCGCTCCGCTACACGTACACCTACGAGGGCGGCACCACGCCGGACACCGCGACCGTCATGCACGTGACCGTGCGGCCGCTGCTCGGCGCCGCCGTGGAGCGTGCCGGATCAGTACGACCTGGCGCTGCCGGCGGACATCCAGACCGCGGTGGAGATCGCCAACGGGTGGTGCGACGGCCTGCCCGTGCGCACCGGCTGAGCAACCGCAGCACGCTCGGCTACAGCACCGTCCGCATCGACCACAGCTCGGGGAACAGCACGATGTTGAGCATCGTGCGCAGGTAGTCCACGCCGCTGGTGCCGCCGGTGCCGCGCTTCACGCCGATCACCCGCTGCACGGTGGTGAGGTGGCGGAAGCGCCACAGCCGGAACGCGTCCTCCAGGTCCACCAGTTCCTCACCCAGCTGGTACAGCTCCCAGTGGGCCTCGGGGTCGCGGTAGACGGTGAGCCACGCCACCTCCACGCCGGGGTGGGGGATCCACGGGTCGCGCACGTCGCGCGTCAGCACGTCGTCCGGCACGGGGATGCCGCGGCGGGCCAGCAGGCGCAGTGCTTCGTCGTAGAGCGACGGGGCGTCGTAGGCGGCCTGCACCTCGGCCAGGCGGTCGGGGTGGTGGCGGTGGGGCTCGATCATCGCCGCGTTCTTGTTGCCGCAGGCGAACTCGATGCAGCGGTACTGGTAGCTCTGGAACCCGCTGCTGTGCCCGAGGTACGGGCGGATCTCGGTGTACTCCGGAGGGGTCATCGTGGCCAGCACGTCCCAGGCGTGGACCAGCTGCTCCATGATCCGGCTGACCCGGCTGAGCATCTTGAACGCCGGCTGCAGCTCGTCGGCGGCGACCCGGCCGATGGCGCCGCGCAGCTCGTGCAGCATCAGCTTCATCCACAGCTCGCTGGTCTGGTGCTGGACGATGAACAGCAGCTCGTCGTGCGCCGGCGACAGCGGGTGCTGTGCGCCGAGCACCTGGTCCAGCGCCAGATAGTCGCCGTAGCTCATGTCCCGGGAGAAGTCGAGCTGTGCCCCCTCGCTGCGAACCACGTCCTCGCCATCCATGGCCGTGATCTTCCCATAGAGAAGTACCTTGTGCCCATGGACACCGATCTCCCCGAGGTGGACTATCCCCACCTGCCCGGTGAGGAGCACAACCCGCTGATGGAATCGTCGCTCCACGCCCAGTGGGTGACGATGCTCGTGCAGTCCGTCCACCACACGCTCGCCGGCAGCGGCCATCTCGTCACCGGCAACACGCCGTTCGTGCCCTCAGACGGCGGCCCGCACACCGCCCCCGACCTCATGGTGCTGCCGGGCATGGCCGGGCAACAGGTTGGCCGTTACCGGGTGGGCGTGGACGGTCCGGCTCCGAGTGTGTGCGTCGAGGTCCGCTCGCCGTCCAACCGCCAGTCCGTCATCGAGCGCCGCCTCGGCCGTTGGCTCGATGCCGGTGTCGAGGAGGTGTACCTCATCGACCCGGCCGACGACTCCGTATGGGCATGTCACCGGACTGCCGACGGCGTGGACTTCTCCGATGCGCTCGGCGCCCGCAGCGAGGCACTGAACCTGACGTTCGGGCAGGTCGACGGCCGCCTCGCACGGTGCTGCCCGGGTGGCCGCGCCGTGCGGCCGGGCGACGACCCGTTCGGCTGGTTGGTGGAAGAACGCCACCGCGCCGACCGCGCCGAACTGGCCCTCGCTGCGTACGAGGAGGAACTGGAGCTGCTACGTGCCCGGGTCGCCGAGCTGGAAGCCGAGCGGGGTGACGCGTCGTAGCGCGCCGGCCGCGCTGCTCCTTCTGCTGGTCGTGCCCGTCGCGTGCAGCCGTGGGGACGGGGGCCGGGCCAAGGCGGAGGCGGAGTTCACCCAGCAGCTGGTCGATGGAGGGCTGGACCCCACTGTCGCGGAGTGCGTGGTGGAGAAGTTCTTCGACGGCCGGACCAACGACGAGCTCAACGACTTCTTCCAGCGGGTCGAGCTGACCAACGACGAACGCTCCGAGTTCGCCGCCCTCACCAAGGAGTGCACCGCGTCAGTGACAACGTGAGGTGCCGCCCGGCCCATCAGGCCGATATGGTCGGCGTCGCTTCCCCGAGCAGATGGCCCCGCCGTATGTCGGGCCCGAACGAAGGGAAGTACCTTGTGCGCATGGACACGGATGTTCCGGAGGTGGACTACCCACACCTCCCCGGCCAGGAACAGAACCCACTGATGGAGTCGTCGCTGCACGCCCAGTGGGTCACCATGCTGGTGCAGTCGGTGCATCACGCGCTCGCCGGCTCCGGTTGCCTCGTCACCGGCAACACTCCGTTCCTGCCCGCCGACGGTGGCCCGCACACGGCGCCGGACCTGATGGTGCTGGAGGGCTTGGCCGGCACCAACGTGGGGCGCTACGAGGTCGGTCGTGACGGCTCGCCTCCGGTTGCCTGCGTCGAGGTGAGGTCGCCGTCCAACTCGGATGCGGCGATCGAGCGGCGCCTTGGTCGGTGGCTGCGGGCCGGAGTCGGCGAGGTGTACCTCATCGACCCGCAGCGCGAGGTGGTGTACCGGGCCCTCTTCGGCGACGCCGGGGTGGAGTTCCGCGATGCCAATGGCCTGCACAGCAGCGCCCTGGGCATCACGTTCGCCCACGTCGACGGCCATCTGGTGCTGTGCTGCCCGGGTGGCCGGGCCGTGCGGCCGGGCGACGATCCGTTCGGCTGGCTGCTCGAGGAGCAACGGCGCGCCGACCAGGCCGAGCTGCGTTCGCTCTCCGCGGCGGACGAGGCCGCCGCCGCACGCAACGAGGCCGCCGCCGCACGCGACGAGGCCGCCGCCGCACGCGACGAGGCCGCCGCCGCACGCGACGAAGCCGCCGCGTTGCGAGCCCGCGTGGCCGAGTTGGAGGCGCGGCTGGGCGACAACGGTTAGGCCGTCGCCACGAGCTCAGTGGGCGGCGGGGGCGCTGCCGTCGGCCTTCTTCTTCGGCGGCGGGACACCCACCGTCGGCGCCTTGTCGGCCCACTCCGGCCAGCGGCGGCGGCTGACGATCGACAGGGTCCGCAGCAGCTTCATCGCCACCTCGTCCTCCTGCGCCGGCCGGCTCTCGATGACGCCGGCCTTGATCATCCGGTTGATGACTTCCTCACCCAGCTCGGTGCGGACGATCGTGAGCGTCCAGTCGTTGTCCTTGCCGATTCCGCCGGTGGAGATGTCGGCGTGCTCGGCGGAGAAGTCCGGGCAGTGCTTGCAGCCCTCGCGGGTCCACTGGTGGCACTCCTTCAGGTCGATCTCGTGGTACGAGCCGTCCTTCATCCAGATCTGGAAGACGCCCTTGATGTTCATCTTCACCATGTCCTGCTTCTTCAGGCCGTACCTGGCCTCGAACAGCTCGGGGAAGATGGCGTCGTCGAACGTCTTGGAGCACAGGAGCCCGATGTTGAACAGGAACGGCTTGCTGACCTTGCCGGCCTTGCGGTCCCACATGGTCGGCGGCGACGACGTCTGGCAGCCCATGCCCACCAGCGCCAGCCGGTTCAGCCCGGCCTCCTGGGCCTCGCGCAGCGCCAACGGGTTGGCGCAGTAGGTGTACCGGCTGCCGGCGGTGGCCAGCACGTCCTCCTTCGTGCGGGCCAGCACCGGCTTGGCCTTCCACACGTCGTCGGGCTCCACCCCGCTGACCAGCGCGGCGTCGATGTAGTCGTTGTCCATCAACCAGGTCAGCATCGCCGTCACGAACCCGCCGTCCTGGCCCTTCTCGTGCTGCACCTTGTCGCTGGCCCGGGTCAGCAGCAGCTGGCGCCAGATGCCGCTCATCTCCTCCGGCTCGCGGACCCGACCGAACAGGTGCATGTCCGCGTTCGGCTCCCACGCCCGGAAGCGGGGGCAGGCGCGGGTGCAGGTGGTGCACCCGCCGCCCTCACCGAAGCCGTGGACGCAGTTGGCCGGCCCCAGCTCGTCCTCCAGGTGGAACGGCTTGTACTTGCCCTCGACGTGCTCGTAGCCGATGACGTCGTGCGGGCAGGTGACCACACAGCCGGCGCACCCCGTGCACAACCCGGTGGTGATGACCTCTGCGTAGAGCTCCTTCCACTGGGCCGTCCACCGGCCGGCCTGCGCGGGTGTCTCCAGGGTGCCAGCGGTGTCAGCGGTCATGTGGGGGACTTTACGCGCCACCGCCGGCCTGGGTGCCACCCAGGCCGGCGGACGCAGTGATCGGGCGGGTCAGGCCGGGCGGCGACGGGCGGTGCGCACCAGCAGCCAGCCGAGGGCGGCCATGACGGCGGCGAACATGATCACCGCACCAGAGCCCTGGCCGGTGCTCGGCAGGTTGCGGGAGATGGAGGTGGTCGGTGCGTCCGTGGGGGCCGTCGGGCTGCCCGCCGACTCCTCCGACACCGGCACGCTCGTGTCGGGGGTGGTGTCCTGGGTGGTGTCGGGGGTCGTGTCCGGGGTCGTGTCCGGGGTCGTGTCCGGGGTCGTGTCGGGGGTGGTGTCGGCCGGCGACTGCTCGCCGGTCACCACGGACATGTCGTGCTGGCAGGCCAACTCGTCTCCCTGCAGCGCCCGCGGGCCGTCGGCGAAGTGCGTCGGGCCGGTGAACGTGGTGACCTTGACCACGAACTGCTCCACCACCAGATGCGACAGCGACACGGGGTGGCTGTCGCCGGCGGCCAGCCAGAAGTTGTCCACCGCGGCGCCGAAGCCGTGCTGCTCGGCCAGGTCCTTCTGCTCCTGGGTGTCGAACTGGGGCGCCAGCAGTGCCTGCATGTCATGGTCGTAGTCACCGTCGTTGATCACGTCCATGGTGGCGTGGAGCACACCGTTCACACAGCTGAGCTGGTAGTTGTCGACCGTGATGTGATCCACGGCCTTGCGCTCGCAGTAGGGCGCGTTCGGGTCGATCACCCAACCCGGGAAGGTGTTGAAGACCACGTTCAACTGGGGGTCGCGGTACTGGATCTTGTCGATGCGCTCACCGGCGACCACGTCGAAGTACACATAGTTCGGCTGGTTGGCCTTCGCCGTGATTTCCGAGGTGGTCCAGGTGTACAGGCTGGTCCACAGCACGATGCTGAGCTGCTCGTCGTTGGGGGTGTTGTTCCAGACCGTGACCCGCAACTGCATGGTGGGGCAGAGCGCATCCAGCGAGTAGCCGAGATCGGCCGTACTCGCCTGGGCGGTGGTGGAGGGGGCGGCCAGACAGGCAGCCGCCGCAGTGAGGGCCACGATGGCCCCGCGGATGAGGTTCGGGAGTGTCGTTCGCATGGTGACGATGGTGCAACGACTGCCGACTCCGCCGACTGAGCAACCGTTACTCATTTCTGGCGGGTGCTCTCGGGGCGATTGCTCACGCCGTTTGTTCATCCACCCGAACCAGCGAGGAAACACTGCGGAAACATCGTTCCGGGAACCTGCCCCCGCCCCTACAACTCACCCCGTGCAGGAGACCCGATGGACAGCGGCAGCGTCGCGTGGGTCCTGGTGTCGGCAGCCCTCGTGCTGTTCATGACGCCTGGGCTTGCCTTTTTCTATGGCGGTATGGACCGCACTCGCAATGTGCTCAACATGCTGATGATGAACTTCTACTGCGTGCTGGTCATCCCAGTGCTGTGGGTGTTGGTCGGCTACACGCTGTCGGCTGGCAGCAACGACTGGCTGGGCAACCTCGATGCGCTGATGCTGAAGGGCATCGGGCCCGGTGACGGCTCGCAACTGGCCACCATCGCCTACCTCGGCATGTTCGCCGCCATCACCCCGGCCCTCATCTCCGGCGCCGTGGCGGATCGTATGAGCTTCAAGGCGTGGGCCATCTTCGTGCCGGTCTGGAGCCTCATCGTCTACGTGCCGGTGTTCAAGTGGGTCTTCGGTGGATGGCTGGGCCAGCGCGGCTCACTGGACTTCGCCGGTGGCACCGCCATCCATGTGAACGCCGGCATCGCTGCGCTCGCCGCCGTGCTGGTGCTGGGCAAGCGCAAGGGATGGCCGCAGGAAGGCCACCCGCCGCACAGCATGCCGCTGGTGATGATCGGCACCGGCATCCTCTGGTTCGGCTGGTTCGGCTTCAACGCCGGCTCGGCGCTGGGCGCCAACGGTCAGGCAGCGCAGGCGTTCATGAACACGTTCCTCGCCGCGGCGGCGGCGGGCGCCGCCTGGGTGTTCGTGGAATGGAAGCGCGACGGCCACCCCACCAACCTCGGCGCGGCCTCCGGCATCGTCGCCGGCCTGGTGGCCATCACCCCCGCGGCCGGCTACGTGTCCGGCGCGGCCCCCATCTGGATCGGCCTGATCGCCGGCGTCGTCTGCTGCTACGCCGTGAAGTTGAAGACCAGGTTCGGCTTCGACGATGCCCTCGATGTCGTGGGTGTCCACTTCGTGGGCGGCCTGGTCGGCTCCCTGTTGATCGGGTTCTTCGCCAACCCTGCGTTCTTCGACGCCGAGTTCATGAAGGGCATCCTCTACGGCGGCAGCCCCCGCCTGCTGGCGGAGCAGGCGCTGGCCAACGGCTCGGCCATCGTCTGGTCGTTCGCGCTCACGTTCGGCATCATGATCGTGCTGAAGACGACCATCGGTGTCCGCGTGGACGCCGAGACCGAGTACACGGGCCTGGACCTGGCCCTCCACAGCGAGACCGCCTACCACGGCGGCGGGCTGCACTGAGCCAGAGCACCGAGTGAGGAGACCGAGATGAAACTGATCACTGCGATCATCAAGCCCTTCAAGCTGGACGAGGTGAAGTCCGCACTCCGCGAGGCCGGGGTGGAGGGCATGACCGTCAGCGAGGTGCGCGGCTTCGGCCGCCAGGGCGGTCACACCGAGACGTACCGCGGCACGGAGTACCAGATCGACTTCGTGCCCAAGGTGAAGGTGGAGATCGTCACTGGCGAGGACACCGTGGACCAGATCGTCGACCTGTTCCTGTCGGCGGCCGGCACCGGCAAGATCGGTGACGGCAAGATCTGGGTCACGGCGGTGGAGAGCGTCGTGCGCATCCGTACCGGCGAGTCCGGCGCCGACGCCATCTGACCGGCGGGTGGCGGGATGAAGCCGGTCGACGCCGCCACCATCCGCCGGGTCCGCGCCCAACTGGTGGCGGACCCGGACCTCGCCGGCCGCAGCCTGGCACGGCGCCTGTCGCAGCAGGCGGACTCCTGGTTCGAGAGCCTGGCCGCCGACCTGCCCGCCGGGTGGGCGCTGGTGGCCACCGGCGGATACGCCCGCGGCGTGCTGGCCCCGGGCAGCGACATCGACGTGATGCTGCTGCACCCGCCGAAGGTGTCCGACGCTCAAGTGCGCGAGGTGGCGGAGGGCCTTTGGTACCCGATGTGGGACGCCGGCCTCAAGCTCAGCCCGGCCGTCCACTCGCCGAAATCCCTCCAGCAACTGGCGTCGGACGACCTGGACACCGCCACGTCGATCCTGCTGCTGCGCACGCTGGCCGGCGACGCGTCCTTCGCCGCGTCCATCAACGCGGCAGCGTTGGAGCAGTGGCGCAAACGGCCCTATGTGTGGCTGCAGCGCCTGCTGGACTCCGGGCAGCAGCGGTGGGCGCGCCTCGGCGCGGTGGCCTCGCTGCTGGAGCCGGACCTGAAGGACGGCCGCGGCGGCCTGCGCGACCACGACATGCTCCGCTGGGCCTTGAGGGTGGACCGCCCGGAGGTGACCGCGGCGATGGAGAGCCCGATCGAGGACCTCGCCGCCCCGGCGGAGACGCTGTTGGCGGTGCGATGCGAGCTGCACCGGGCCACGGGCAGGGCCGTCAACGTCCTCCTCCTGCAGGACCAGGACCGTGTGGCCGAGGCGATGGGCTACGCCGACGCCGACGCCCTGATGCTCAACCTGTCCGGTGCAGCTCACGCCATCGAGTGGGCCACGGAACGGTTCTGGGACCGCGTGGAGCGCCTCGTCCGCTCCGGCGGCCGGACCCGTGCGGCCACGCCCGTCCCCCTGGCGCCGGGTGTGGTGCTGCTGAACGAGGAGGCGCACATCGCCCCCGACGCCGACGTCGACGAGCAGGCCTACGTGTTCCGCTTCGCCGCCGCCGCCGCACACGCCGGCCGTCCGATGAGCGGCCGCTCCCTGCGCATGCTGGCCAGCCGCGGCACGCCCCCCGGCGAGGAGTGGACGGAGACCACCCGGCGGGCCTTCGTCAGCCTCCTGGGTTCGGGTGCCTCGCTGGCCCCCACCATCGAGGCACTGGAGCGCTACGGCCTGTTCAGCCGCTTCGTACCGGAGTGGCGGGCGGTGCGCAGCCTGCCGCAGCGCAACGCGTTCCACACCTACACGGTGGACCACCACCTGCTGGCCACCATCGCCAACGCCAACGAGTTCCTGCGCGACGTGGCCCGCCCCGACCTGCTGCTGGTGGGCGCGCTGATGCACGACCTCGGCAAGGGCTACCCCGGCGATCACACCGATGCAGGTGTGGCGCTGGTGGACGACGTGGTCGGCCGCATGGGCTTCGGCCCCGACGATCGCCGGGTGATCACGGCGATGGTGGAGCACCACCTGCTGCTGCCCGAGACCGCCACCCGGCGCGACCTGTCCGACCCGCGTACCGCTGCCAACGTGGCGGCCGCCGTCGGAGACCGCGAGACCCTGCACCTGCTGGCCGCGCTCACCGAGGCGGACAGCCGGGCCACCGGCCCGGGCGCCTGGAGCGACTGGAAGAAGGCGCTGCTGTCCGAACTGGTCGACCTCACCGACGCCGTGCTGCGCGGTGCGGCGGTGCCGGCCTCGGCCACCACCCGCTCGCCGGACCTGGACCGCCTGGCCGGCCAGGTGACGAACGGTGACGTGCACATCGAGGTCGTACCCCAGACGGACGTGGATCTGCTGCGCATCGCCAGCCGCGACCGCGCCGGCCTGTTCTCCCTGATCACCGGTGCCCTTGCCCTCCACGGGCTGGACGTCATCGGCGCCGCGGCCACTACCGCGGCGGACGGCATCGCCGTGGACGAGTTCCGCATCGCCCGCACGCCTGGCGTGCAGCCGAACTGGGTGAAGGTGGAGCACGACCTGCGTGGCGCGCTCGCCGGTGAGGTGGACATCGAAGCCCGGCTGGAGCAGCGGTTGCGCAGCCAGAACCGGCGCCGCCGGGCCATCGCCGCCGCCCCGGCCCGGCTGGAGGTGCTGATCAGCAACGAGGCGTCGGACTCCACCACGGTGGTGGAGGTGCGGGCCCCCGACGCCCCGGCGGTGCTCTACCGCCTGTCGCACGCACTCACGTCCGCCGGGCTGGACGTCCGCTCGGCGGTGGTGGCCACGCTGGGCCATGAAGTGGTGGACGTGTTCTACGTGCTGGACCCGGAGGACGGCGGGCAGCTCTCGCCCGAGCGGTTCGACCCGCTCAAGACGGAACTGCGCGCCGCCCTCTCGTAGTCCGCGCCGCCCGGCCTAGATGGCGTCGGCGCCTTCTTCGCCGGTGCGGATGCGCACGAGGCGGTCGATGCTGCTGACCCAGATCTTGCCGTCGCCGATCTTGCCGCTGCTGGCGGAGCCGGTGATGGTGTCCACCACCGAGTCGACGACGCCGTCGTCGACGACCAGCTCGAGCTTGATCTTGGGGATGAAGTCCACGGTGTATTCGGCGCCGCGGTAGGTCTCGGTGTGGCCGCCCTGGCGGCCGAATCCCTTGACCTCGGTGACGGTCATGCCGACGACTCCGGCGGCCTTCAGGGCGTCCTTCACCTCGTCGAGTTTGAAGGGCTTGATGATCGCGGTGATGAGTTTCATGGTGAGGCCTCTCAGTCGGTGTAGGCGAGGACGCCCATCTCGGGAAGGTCGGCACCTTCGACTTCGATGTCCTCGGGGAGGCGGATGCCGCCCTTGGTCAGCTTGTCCTGGATCTTGAAGAAGGCGAACGCCACACCCAGGATCACGGTCCACAGCACGGCCACGCCGACGAGCTGGGCACCCAGCTGGCCGGCGCCGCCGCTGCCGTAGAACAGGCCCTTCACGCCCTCGACGCTGGAGCCGTTCCAGCCGCCGCCGTAGCGGCCGTTGGCGAACAGGCCGAGTGCGATGACGCCGAACGTGCCGCCGATGCCGTGCACGGCGACGGCGCCCACCGGGTCGTCCACGCCGCGGCGGTCCAGCCACCAGGCGAACTCGATGACGATGATCGCGGCCAGCAGGCCGATCACGGCCGCCGCCCACGGGTCGACGAACGCGCAGGGGGCGGTGATGCCGACCAGGCCGGCGAGCATGCCGTTGACCATCATGCCGGGGTCCGGCTTGCCGGTCCGCCACGTCACCCAGAAGATGGCCGCCGTGGCGCCCACTGCAGCGGCGATCGCCGTGTTGGCGGCCACCGTCGCGAACTGGATGTCGGTGGCGGCGAACGTGGAGGCGGCGTTGAAGCCGAACCAGCCGAACAGCAGGATGAAGCAGCCGGCGATGGCCATCGGGATGTTGTGGCCGGGGATCGCCCGCGGCTTGCCATCCGCCCCGTACTTGCCCTTGCGGGGCCCGAGCACGAGTGCCCCGGCGAGTGCCGCGACGCCGCCCGTGGCGTGCACCACGCCGGAGCCGGCGAAGTCCACGTAGCCGGCGCCCAGGCTCATCGTGTCCCAGGTCTTGCCCAGCCAGCCGCCGCCCCAGGTCCAGGCAGCGAACAGCGGGTAGTAGATGGCGCCGCAGAACAGGCCCCAGATCACGAAGCTCTTCCACTTCCACCGCTCGGCCATCGACCCGGTGGGGATGGTCGCCGTGGTGTCCATGAAGGCCACCATGTACAGGAAGAACGCCAGCAGGGCAGGCGTCGCCGCGCTGCCGAGGTGGTCGTAGCCCCAGTACAGGAAGCCCCAGTTGCCGGAGCCGATGAGCGGTTCGCTGTTCATCGGTGCGCCACCGGCGCCGAAGTAGGCGGAGCCGTCGAACGCGGCGAACGCCAGCGGGAAGCCGACGAACAGGAAGCCGACGAAGCCGAGGCCGAAGATGGCGAAGTTGGTGCTCATCACGTGAGCGGCGTTCTTCTTCTGGGTGAAGCCGGTTTCCACCATGGCGAAGCCGGCCTGCATGAAGATCACCAGCACGGCGCCGATGACGACCCACAGCAGGTTCGTCTGGTGGCCGAGTTCCACGACGGGGTCGGTGTCGTCGGCGAACGCCGTGCCGGTGATGATGAGTGCGGGTACGGACGCGCCGGCGAGCCCGCCGAGCGCGTACTTGAACAGGGATCGAGTTCTCATTGGGATTCCTCCCGTTGGTAGGAGCGTGGGGCCGTCCGGGCACGGCGCTGGGCCCGGACAGGAGCGCACGGTAGGAAGCCGCTGTTTCCCGGTGAGGGCCGGAATGTGTCGATCGTGTCGCGTTTGTGTACACGGCTGTGACACTGTCCTCGCTCGAGACGCGCACGGCGCCCGGTCGACCGAAGCCGACCGGGCGCCGTGTTGCCGTGGGTGGGTGCCTAGATGGCGTCGGCGCCTTCCTCGCCGGTGCGGATGCGCACGAGGCGGTCGATGCTGCTGACCCAGATCTTGCCGTCGCCGATCTTGCCGCTGCTGGCGGAGCCGGTGATGGTGTCGACCACCGAGTCGACGACGCCGTCGTCGACGACGAGCTCGAGCTTGATCTTGGGGATGAAGTCGACGGTGTATTCGGCGCCGCGGTAGGTCTCGGTGTGGCCGCCCTGGCGGCCGAATCCCTTGACCTCGGTGACGGTCATGCCGACGACTCCGGCGGCCTTCAGGGCGTCCTTCACCTCGTCGAGTTTGAAGGGCTTGATGATCGCTGTGATGAGTTTCATGTGAGTGGTTGTCCTCCGATGAGAAGTGTGCGTCATGCGTGCGCTGGGTAGTGTCCCCGGGCCACCGGGGGTGACCCGGGGACTGCCCCTACCGGGAGCCGATTGCTCGTCCCCCGTGCGCAGAACGGGCGGACCCGTTCAGCTCTTGGCCGGCCGTGGCCGGCGTGAATGGTCAGACAGCAGCGCTGTACCCGGGGGCACCGTGCTCGTGGACGTCGAGGCCGTCGACTTCTTCTTCCTCGCTCACCCGCAGGCCGATCGTCGACTTCAGCACGAAGAAGAGGATGCCCGAGGTGACCAGGACGAAGGCGGCGATGGCCACCACACCGATGATCTGGGAGACCAGCTGGTCGGCGCCGCCCCCGTAGAACAGGCCCTTGGCGACGAAGCCCTCGGACTCGGTGGCCGAGAACAGGCCGACGGCGATGGTGCCGAACGCACCGCAGACACCGTGGACGCTGATGGCGCCCACCGGGTCGTCGAGGCGGATGCGGTCGAAGAACAGCACGGCGAAGACGACGATGAAACCGGCCACCGAGCCGATGATGAAGGCGCCCAGCGGGTTGACCGCGTAGCAGCCGGCCGTCACGGCGACGAGGCCGGCGAGCAGCCCGTTGCCGGTCATGGACACGTCGGGCTTGCCCGACTTGATCCAGGTGGTGAACATCGCCACCACGGCACCGGCAGCGCCGGCGATCGTGGTGTTGACGGCGATCAGGCCGACCACGGGGTCGGCGCCGAGCTGCGAGCCGGGGTTGAAGCCGTACCAGCCGACGAGCAGGATGAAGCAGCCGAGGATGGCGAACGGGATGCTGTGGCCGGGGATGGTCTGCGGCTTGCCGTCAGCCGAGTACTTGCCCTTGCGGGGCCCGAGGAAGTAGGCGCCCATCACAGCGGCGCAGCCACCGGTCATGTGCACGATCGAGCTGCCGGCGAAGTCGTGGAACGGGGTCTTCAGCTGGTACAGCCAGCCGCCGCCCCACTGCCAGCGCACCACGATCGGGTAGATGATGCCCGAGATCACGGCGCTGTAGAGGACGTACGAGCGGAACTGGGTGCGCTCCGCCATGGCGCCGGACACGATGGTGGCCGCCGTGGCGGCGAACGCCACCTGGAACGTGAAGAACACGAACTTGTCGAGCGTGCCGTAGGTGAAGATGCCGTCTCCGGCGAGGAACCAGCCGTCGCCGCCGATGAACTTGCCGGCGCCGGTCATGCTGCCACCGAAGGCGATGGCGTAGCCGACGGCGAAGAACAGCAGGGCGCCGACGCAGAAGTCCATCAGGTTCTTCATGAAGATGTTGGCGACGTTCTTGGCACGGGTGAGGCCGGCCTCGACGAGCGCGAAGCCGGCCTGCATGAAGATCACCAGGACTGCTGCCACCAGCACCCAGATGTTGTCGAGCACCGCATGCACATCGGCTGCAGCGTCGGTGGCGTCATCGGCAAATGCGGTGCCCGCAAGGGCCAGACCGACTGCGGTGGCACCGACCGTTGCGGGCAATGCGCGTGTGAGCAGAGATTTCGTTCGCACGTTTCCTCCAGGAACGAGAGACGGGGTAGGGGACTCGCCACGCCGTTGGGGGAGTTGCGGGCACGCTAGAGATCGCAGGTTTCCCGGTGGGGGCCGCAATGTTTCGTGTCTGTGGCGGTCGCGTTCAGCGCGTCGTCAGCAGGCGCCGACGGCGTCGCGCCGGGCGCTCCCTGGCCAGCACGGCTCGGATGACGGCCACGGTCGCCTCGTCGAGCTTGCGGCCGACACGGTCGCTGACGGCGAAGCGGTCGGCGATGCTGCCGTGCGCGGTGGAGATCGCGCCGTGTGCACCACCACGTCGGCGGCCGCGAAGGCGGCGGCGATCGCCGCCAGCACGCCGGGCGGTCGGGGCCAGTCACGGTGACCGCCGTGTGCCACGGCAGCGTGTCGTTGTCATGGGTGACCTCGAGGTCGGGCATCGCCCCCACCGGCAGCGGCCCGTGGAGGTGGCGCTCGAGCGCGACGGCAAGTTCGCGTGCGGATGGCCGTTCTGCGGCCACCACCACGAAGCTGTCCAGCACCGCGCCGTCGGGCCAGGTGGCGATGGTGGCGGCGGTGATGTGCAACCCGTGCTCGCGCAGCACGGCGGCGAGGCGGCCGAGAAGGGCGGTGGTGTCGCGGCAGGCGACGTCCACCTTCCAGTGGTCGGGCTTCGGCTCCGGCGTCACCGCCACACGCACCGCGTCCTTGCGCGGCAACGGTTCCAGCAGGTGCACCTGGCGGGCCAGTTCCTCGGGCACATGGCTGAGCAGGTAGGCGTTGGATGCGTGGCGCAGGCGTTCTACTGCTGCCGGCTCGTCCACCAGCCGCTCGGCGGCCAGGCGGCGGGCGGCGGCCAGGTTGTTCGCTTCGCTGCCGGTCAGTTCCGGATGGTCCAGCGCCTCCACCACCAGTGCCAGCCGCTGGTCCAGCGCCTCGCGCTGCCACCGCTGCATGGCGCCCATCGCCAGCGCCAACTCGAACGCGTCGCGGGCGTGGGCGCTGCTGGCCAGGTGGGTGGCCAACTGCAGGATCTCGCGTTCGTCGAACGAGTCCGGCTCGTACACGCCGGCCCTCAGCAGGTGGGCGTCCGCCACGATCGCGGCGATCCTCTCCGCCTCGGCCTCGGGCACCAATCGGGCGGTCAGACCCAGGGCACACCCGCCTGCGTCCTGGGAACCGGTCACCGAGTCGGCGCACACGTCCGCGGCCAGCGCGGCCAGCAGCAGGTCGTCGGACGGCAGGCCCAGCTCGTGGGCCAGGTCGTCCAGCCGGTCGACCACGGGGAAGCGCAGTGCGCCCAACGGGTCCAGGTCGCCGAGGTCGGCGCGTCGGCGGTCCATCACTTCGGCCACCTCGGGCAGCGCCCGCTCCAGCACGCCGGACACGTCGAGGAAGCGCCATGCTCGGGCGTTGTCGTCGCGCAGCACCTTCACCAGCAGCGGGGTGCAGTCCGGGTCCCACTCCACGGGCGCGTCGCGGTGGGCGCCGAACCAGTCGAGCAGGGTGTTGGCCGGCCGGGCGTTCTTCGTGAGTACCGCGGGGCGCAGGGCGAGCGGCAGGGTGAGGCTGACGGGCGGGGTGCCGTGCAGGCGGATCTCCCCTTTCTCCACCGTCAGCCAGCCCTGCTCGGGTTCGGCGGTCACGTCGGGCTGGGCGGTGGCGTCGGCCGGCCCCTTGCCCAGCCGCCAGCGCAGCAGCGGCGGGGTCATCACCGTGGTGAGGAGCACCACGATGAGCAGGGCGCCGTACTGGTCGTTGTCCAGCACGCCGTTCGTCAGGCCGATGGAGGCGAAGATCAGGCCCACCTCGCCGCGGGGCACCATGCCGAGGCCGACCAGCAGCCGGTCGACCCGTGTGCCGGCGGTGCCAAGTGCGGACGCCAGCTTGCCGAGGATCGCCACCACGGACAGCACGGCGGCAACGCCGAGGACGCTCGGCTTGAGCATCGCGTCGAGGTCGGCGTTGATGCCGATCTGGGCGAAGAAGACGGGGATGAAGATGTTGCCGGCGGCGCCCAGGTCGCGGGCCACCCGCTCGTGGTGGTGGCTGGCTCCGATGGCGATGCCGGCCATGAAGGCGCCGATGATGAACGCAAGCTTGGCGGCGTCGGCCAGTTCGGCGAAGCCGAGCATGAGCACCAGCGCGACCACGGTGACGGTGGCGGGGGAGCTGGCCTTGCGGTGCACGATGTCCAGCAGGCGGGGCACCCCGAGCAGGCCCACGAACCCGGTGGCCAGCAGGAACACCAGCGCCAGGCCGAGCGTGCCGGCGACCATGCCGACGCTGACGGATCCCCCGGTGACGATCTTGACGACGACGGTGAGGATCACCAGACCGAGCACGTCGTCGGCCACCGCGGCGCCGAGCACCACACGGGCCTCGGTGGTGGCGAGGGCGCGGAGGTCGCCGAACACACGGGCGGTGATGCCGACGCTGGTGGCGGTGAGTGCCGCACCGACGAAGATCGCCGTGTTCGTGTCCTGCCCGAATGCCAGCCCGACCGCGGTGCCGCCGGCGAACGGCGCGGCCACGCCGATGAACGCGACCAGCAGCGATGCCTTGCCGACCTTGCCCAGCTCGGCCAGGTCCATCTCCATGCCGACCTGCAGCAGGAGCAGGAGGACGCCGATCTCCGCCACCACGGCGATGGACACCCCGCGGGCCTCGTCGAGGTGGATCAAGCCCAGTGCCGACGGACCGATCACCACGCCGGCGAGGATCTCGCCGAGCACGGCCGGCACCTTCAGCCGCTCGGCGATCTCAGCGAAGATCTTCGCCGCCCCGATGATGATCAGCAGATCCAGCAGGAGGCGGGCGAGATCGATGCCCCCCTCCGCCGAGGAGGCGATCACGCCGCGTCCGGGTCGGCGTCCAGCAGCGCCCGGGCGGGTTCCACGGCGCCGGGGGCCAGCATCCAGCCCCGGCTGCGCACGGTGATGATCGAGTCCGCGCCGAGGGCGCGACGGATGTTGACGAGGACGCTGTCGCAGCGGCGGTCGTTGAGGTCGGCCATGCCCGCCAGGCGGGCCAGTTCACGCCGGCCGATCACGCGGCGGTGGTGCTCCACGAGGACGGCCAGCACAGCTCGCTCCTGCCGGCCCTGATGAATGAGGGGGTAGTCATCACGGCTCGGAGCAGGAGCGGAGCTGGCCATGAGCGGCACCGTAGGCCCCTGGTGTTGCGCGGTTGTTGGCGCTGTGTGAACGGCTTGTGAACCGGCTGCGGTGCTCGGGCGCCGCCGGGCTTGACTGGACTTGACCCGCGGGTCAAGACTTGCCCCATGGAACTGAAGTACGCCCCAGAGGACGAGGCCTTCCGCCTCGAGATCCGCGCCTGGCTGGAAGCCAACCTGCCCGACGGCTGGTTCGACGAGGGGTTCGAGATGAGCCCGGAGGACCGCAAGGCGTTCAACGCCGGCTGGCCCGCCAAGCTGTTCGAGGGCGGCTGGATCTGCGCCACCTGGCCCACGGAGTACGGCGGCAAGGGGCTCACCACCATGCAGGGCGTGGTGCTGTCGGAGGAGTTCGCCCGGGCCAAGGCGCCGATGCGGGCCGACTTCTTCGGCGACACGCTGGTCGGGCCGACCATCCTGCAGTGGGGCACGGAGGAGCAGAAGAAGGAGTTCCTGCCGCAGATCCTCAACGGCACGATGCGCTGGTGCCAGGGCTTCAGCGAGCCGAACAGCGGCTCCGACCTGGCCTCGCTGAAGACGTCGGCCGTGCTGGACGGCGACGAGTGGGTCATCAACGGCCAGAAGGTGTGGACCACCGGCGGCCACCACGCCGACTACTGCTTCCTGCTCACCCGCACCGACCCCGAGGCCCCGAAGCACAAGGGCATCAGCTACCTGCTGGTCCCGATGCACCAGCCCGGTGTCGAGGTGCGCGGCATCACCCAGCCCGACGGCACCGCCGAGTTCACCGAGGTGTTCTTCACCGATGCCCGCTGCCCGAAGGACAACGTGGTCGGCGGCGTCAACAACGGGTGGAAGGTGGCCAACTCCACGCTGGCGTTCGAGCGGGGCATGAGCGCCACCACCGGCTACCGCCGCTTCGAGGAGGAGTACCGCCTGATGGTGGCCGCGGCCACGGAGAACGGCGCCGTCGAGGACCAGGGCATCCGCCAGCGGCTGATGGAGTACTACACGAAGATCCAGATCCTGCGGATCAACGGTCTGCGGTCGCTGTCGTCCACGTTGGCCGGCACGAAGGACCTCGGCGTGATGGCGCTCGGCGCAACGAACAAGATGTTCTGGAGCGAGATGCACAAGGCGGCGATGGAGTTGGCGCTGGACATCCACGGCGCCGCGTCGATGCTGGTGGACACCGGTACCGAGGGTGGCTCGTGGCCCGGCACGGCGCGGGAGAAGCGCCGCGAGGGCTACCCCGTCAGCCCGATGATGAGCGCGTTCTTCTTCAGCCGCAGCGAGACCATCTGGGGTGGCACCAGCCAGATCCAGCGCAACATCGTCGGCGAGCGAGTCCTCGGCCTCCCCAAGGAGCCCCAGCCCGCCCAGTAGGGCCGGCCGGCGACTTCGGCTTTACGTAAACGCTGTCGGCCGTCTGCCAGGGGCGACGCGTCGGGAGTCTTGACACAAAGCCGGTGAGTCGGGTCGACCGGTGACCGGACGAAGGGCGTCGGCCGGGATCAGGCGGTGATGCGCTCGTGGACGGCGTTGGCCTCGCGGGGTGGGCGCGAGCCCACCTTGTAGGCGGCGCGCAGCAGGTCGGCGGCGGCCGCCGCCTGGGTGTCGGTGCGGGCGTGGACAATGCCCAGCGGGTGGTCGGGGCCGACCCGGTCGCCGGGGCCGACCAGTTCGGTCAGGCCGACCGCAGGGTCCACGGGGTCCTGCGGGCGGGTGCGGCCACCGCCAAGCGCGACCACCACCATCCCGACTGCTCGCGTGTCCACCTTCGTCGCCACTCCCGTGCGAGTGGGGAACACGGGCAGCTGGACCGGCGCCCGCTCGAGATGCTTCCACGGGTTGCTGAGCAGCTTCTTCGGCCCACCGAGCGCGGCCACCATGCGCTCGAACTTCTCTGCCGCGGCGCCGCTCTCCAGCGCGGCCTGCAACTGCTTGCGGGCGGCGGTGGTGGTGCGAGCAAGGCGGCCGGAGACCAGCATCTCGGCGGCCAGCGCCATCGTCACCTCGTGCATGCGCGGTTCGCGGCGGGCACCGGTGAGGTAGTCGATGGCGTAGGCCACCTCCAGCGCGTTGCCGGCGGCGTCGGCGAGCGGGCGGTCCATGTCGGTGACGAGCGCCGTGGTGGGCAAGCCGGCGCCGGTGGCCACGGAGGCGATGGACCCGCGAGCGCGCGGACTTGGCGGGGTGGGCATGAATGCGCCGTTGCCGGTCTTGACGTCCATCACCAGGCCCTGGAGACCGGCGGCGAGCTTCTTCGAGAGGATCGAGGCGGTGATCAGCGGGATGCTCTCCACAGTGGCCGTGACGTCGCGGATCCCGTACAGCCGCTTGTCGGCGGGGGCGAGGTCGGCGGTCTGGCCGATGATGGCGCAGCCGACCTTGCGGACCACCCGGCGGAACGTGACCATCGGCGGGTCGGCGGTGTAGCCGGGGATGGCCTCCATCTTGTCGTAGGTGCCGCCGGTGTGGCCGAGGCCGCGGCCCGAGATCATCGGCACGTACCCGCCGCACGCGGCCACGAGCGGGGCGAGCATCAGGCTGACCGTGTCGCCGACTCCACCGGTGGAGTGCTTGTCCACCACCGGCCCAGGAAGATCCCAGCGCAGCACGGCGCCGCTGTCGCGCATCGCCAGCGTGAGGGCGACGGCCTCGGTGCGGGACATGCCCTTGAAGTAGGTCGCCATGGCGAACGCCGCGGCCTGGCCTTCGGTGACGGCGCCGCTGGTGAGGCCGGCGACGAACTCGGCGATCTGCTCCGGCGTGAGCTCCTTGCCGTCGCGCTTGGCGCGCACGGTCTCCTGGGGGAGCATCAGTAGGCCTCCACGGAGGTCACGCCGGTGTCGCCCTCCAGCGCAGCGAGGAGTGCGGTGAGCAGCCCGCTGGCGCCGAAGCGGAACGTGGAGGGGGTGACCCAACCGGCGCCCATGACAGCGTCGGCCTGTTCGATGTAGGCGGTGGCGTCGGCGAGCGTGCGGATGCCGCCGCTGGGCTTCAGGCCCACCGGCCAGGCGGCCTCGTGGATGACCTGGAGCATGATGGCCGTGGCGTCGAGCGTGGCGCTGACGGGCGACTTCCCGGTGGATGTCTTGATGAAGTCCGCTCCGTGGCCGACCGCCATGCGGGCCGCGCTCTCGATGAAGTGGGGGTCGCCGAGCTCGCCGGTCTCCAGGATCACCTTGAGGAGGTGCCCGTCCTTCGGCACCGCGCCGCGCACGGCTTCCAGCACCATCGTGACGTGCTCGATCGCACCCTGCAGGTAGGCGTGGTAGGGCAGGACGAGGTCGATCTCGTCGGCACCGTCGGCCAGGGCCTGCTCCACCGCGGCCACGATGTGCGGGGTGGGTTCGTCGCCGCCGGGGAAGTTCACCACCGTGGCGATGCGCACCGGCGTGCCGGCCAGCAGGCGGCGGGCCAGCGCGACATGGCGCGGCCACACGCAGACGGCGGCCACCGGGCCGGCGGGGGTGACCGCCTTGGCGCAGAGGGCCTCGACATCGGCGTCGGTGGCGTGGTCGCCGAGTTCGGTGAGATCCAGGCAGGAGATGGCGCGGCGGGCGATGTCGTTCACGACCCCACGGTACTGGCCCCCGCCGACCCGCGGGTAGGGACCTCCGGCCGCTGGCCGCGCCGGGCAGACTGGGTGGCGATGACCGAACTGCTCTACCTCCGCGACGCCTACCTCACCGACTTCACGGCCACGGTGGTGGCCACCCGCGACGGCGGGATCGCCCTGGACCGCACCGCGTTCTACCCGACGGGCGGGGGTCAGGCGCACGACACCGGCACGCTGGCCGGGCTGACGGTGACGGCCGTGCGCAAGGAGCGCGACGACGACGGCACCGAGCACGTGTGGCACACGGTGGAGGGAGGGCCGCTGCCGGCGGTGGGCGCCACGGTGGAGGGCACGGTCGACTGGGAGCGCCGCCACCGGCTGATGCGCACGCACACCGCGCTGCACGTGCTGTGCGGCGTGATCTGGAACGAGTGGCGGGTGCCCGTTACCGGCGGGAACATGGAGCCGCTGTCGGCTCGGATGGACTTCGAGTTCGACCCCGTGCCGGAGGGCTTCGCCGCCCGCATCGAGGAGTTGGTGAACGCCGAACTCGCCGCCGACCGGCCGATCGCCGTCGAGTTCCTGCCCCGCGACACGGCGGTGCAGGACGAGGACCTCATCCGTACCAAGGTGTCCCTCATCCCCGAGTCCGTCTCCGAGATCCGGGTGGTGGACATCGTCGGGCTGGACAAGCAGGCCGACGGCGGCACCCACGTGCGGTCCACCGCCGAGGTCGGCCGCATCCGTGTCACAAAGCTGGAGAACAAGGGCAAGGGCAACAAGCGCGTCCGCCTGGAGGTCGTGGACGCCTGATCAGCGTTCGTTGGTCCGCAATCTGTAGCCGCGAACGTCCTCAATCTGTAGCCCGCGGGAGCTGCAACATGTAGCCTTACCGAATGGCGAACTATCTCCCTCGTCTCGTCGACGCACTACTGGCGGATCGTCTTGCTTCCTCGGGCGCGGTGCTGATCGAGGGTCCGAAGGCGTGCGGGAAGACGTTCACTGCAGAGCAGCAGGCGGCGAGCAGTGTCTACCTCGATACCGACGATCAAGCGCGGACTGCACTGGGGCTCGATCCGTCGCTCGTGCTGTCCGGTGCCGCTCCGCAGCTGATCGATGAGTGGCAACTCGACGCCACCCGAGTCTGGAACCATGTCCGTGCAGAAGTGGATCGCCGGCAGGGAGCCGGGCTCTACATCCTCACGGGCTCGGCGACGCCACCCGACGACGCTCGGCGCCACAGCGGCGCTGGTCGCTTCGCTCGACTGACGATGCGTCCGATGAGCTTGTTCGAGTCCGGGGATTCGACGGGGGCGATGTCGTTGACCCTTCTCCTCGACGGCCACCGGCCCACCGCTCCGGTCACCGACGTCACCGTGACCCGTTACGCCGAGCTGGTCGTGCGCGGCGGGTGGCCGCTCAACTTGACTCGAACGATCGCAGCTGCTGCTCGTGCGAACGTCGACTATGTCAAGACCATCACGGAGGTGGACCTGCCGTCACTCGATCCGGCACGGCGCCATCCCAGACTGGCGTTACGGATCCTGCAGTCCCTCGCTCGCAATGTCGGAATGGAGTACATCGTCACCCGCGTTGCGCAGGACGCCAGCACGGACGACTCCGAGATCGCTCGATCGACGGTCTATGACTACCTGGCCCCGTTGGAACGTTTGATGATGCTCGACCCGTTGGAAGCGTGGTCGTCGCACTTGCGATCACGAGCGCGGCTTCGCACATCGCTGCGCGTTCAGTTCTGTGATCCGTCGGTCGCGGTGGCTGCGCTCCGTGCGGGACCGCATCAGTTGCTCGCCGACCTCAACTACTTCGGGCATCTGTTCGAGGCGCTAGTCGTCCGGGACCTGCGGGTGACGGCGAGCATCGTCGACGGCACGGTGCAGCACTACCGGGACTCCGACGGCCTCGAGATCGACGCAGTCGTCACCGCCGGCGACGGCCGATGGGCGGCGTTCGAGGTGAAGCTCGGTCAGGACGACATCGACGCGGCTGCGGCCAACCTGCTCACCTTCGCCAGGAAGGTCGACACCACGAAGGTCGGCGAACCAGCGGCGCTCGCGGTCATCACGGCTACCGGCTACGGCTACACCCGGCCGGACGGAGTGGTCGTCATCCCCGCCGCCACCCTCGGTCCGTGACTGATGCATGGCGCTCTGACTCGTGAAGTGCGGTCCTCGCTGCACGAGGGTGTCCCTCATCCCCGAGCCCGTCAGCGAGATCCGGGTGGTGGCCCCCACGTGCGGTCCACGGCCGAGGTCGGCCGCATCCATGTCACAAAGCTGGAGAACAAGGGCAAGGGCAACAAGCGCGTCCGCCTGGAGGTCGTGGACGCCTGATCCTCAGCGGCCAGCAGTTTGGCGCGTACCGGCGCTTCTGATAGGCCGTGTTGTCCCGCACGCGCGCGTCGGGCAAGTAGCACTCCTCCAAGTCTTCGAACACCAACGGATCCTCCGGCGGAGAGGCTGCCCGGCCTGCGCACACCCAGCCAATCGGACAAGAGCACTTGTCAAGAGCGCCTACGACGGGCACTCTGCTCGGATGGGGAACCGCTGCGGAGGGCATTGGCAGAGCGGTCGCCGAGCTGCTGGCCACGGATGGTTTGCGGCGGTGCTCGCAGTGCTCAACTTGGCCGCGTGTCACTACGACTTCGACGAGTCAACCATCGACCAGTCGGGCGTCGGGGGAGTTGCTCGCCTCGACGACGGCGGCTTCGCGTTCGCGATCTACCCGTGCACCGATGACCGCGTCTCGCGGCTGGAGCTGGTCGTCCAAGGCTTGGTCGACCTGAAGCCCGTGCTGCACACCACAGTTCTGCGAGCGCAATTCGACCCGCCGGCATCGGCGCGGGAGCTGCTGCTCTCCACGTCACCGGACTTTGTTCCGGCGGCAGGCACCACGGTCGAAGTGCTCGACCCGGTCGCTCTCGATCGGTTCAACTCAGATGAGAGCTACCTGACGTCGTGGGATCTCGACGAGTACTTCTCGATCAATGCGTGGGACCAGGACGGCGAGAGCCTGCAGTCGGGGAGCTACCTGTGGAACCGCTTCGACGCCCGGCCCGGTCAACTGGAACTCACCGACGCCTACGTGAACGACATCGACAAGGTGCGATGCCACGGCGAGAAGAACCCGGCATGGCATCTACCGACGAACTCCTAAGCGCATTGCTACCGGCGCTCGTCGTTCTGCATCGGCCGAGGAACTGCCGATTCCCCATGTCCCAGCGGTGTCGACAGTG
Organism: Ilumatobacteraceae bacterium; assembly: GCA_041394605.1. Taxonomy (GTDB): domain Bacteria; phylum Actinomycetota; class Acidimicrobiia; order Acidimicrobiales; family Ilumatobacteraceae; genus UBA668. Next base: position 144,109 of record JAWKHX010000007.1, on the reverse strand, counting down.
ACCGGGCCGGATGGCACCAAGTACATGCTTCGGCTCATTCCCCCGGGTGAGCCTCTGGACAACGTGGGTCGGTTCGCAGCAACCGCAGTGCTCACGGCCCTTCTCTCGCGTGGGCTCATCACCCACCAAGCGGACAACCCGTGGTGGATCGCCGTCGTGGAGCGTCAGCGAGGCCCTTGGCGCGGCTTTGAGCGAGTCCACCTACGGAAGTTCGAGCACTACGCCGACGCGGCGCACTTCCTCCAGGGCATGAGGCCCGGTGTGGAGTCGAGCGCGGCGCAGTGAGCCGAGGAGCCCGCAGCGTCGAACTGCCCCGATGACGGGGCCGCTGGGCGGATGGGTGAACGCCAGCGATCACTGCATCCCCGTTCGGGCAGCGGGCTCGCGCCCGCGGACGCGTGGCAACCCGCCGGGTGAGGGACACCGACGCGTGACTCCCTAACCTCGGCCGCATGAGCGAGCACGTGCGCGAGGCGGAGCAGTTCCTGGCGGAGCACTGGCGGAAGGGCACCGACCCGGACGCATGGCGGGAACTCGTGGTGGACCAGCGCTGGGCGGCGCTGCGGTGGCCGTCGCAGTGGTACGGGCGCGACCTCACCGACGACCAGGCCAAGGAGGTCGAGGCAGTGTTCCGGGCCGCGGGCGCGCCGGGGCCGGGGCAGGACGTCTACAACCTGTGGGCCGGCACGATGCTGGCGTTCGGCAGCGACGAGCTGAAGTCGCAGTTCATGCGGCCGCTGCTGCTGGACCAGGTGGCGATGTGCCTGCTCTACAGCGAGCCGGGTGCCGGCAGCGACCTCGCCGCCGTCCGCACCACGGCGGTGCGTGACGGTGAGGAGTGGGTGGTCAACGGCCAGAAGGTGTGGACGTCGGGCGCCCGCGCCGCCGACTACGGCATGCTCATCGCCCGCACGGACTGGGACCAGCCCAAGCACCGCGGCATCACGTTCTTCTGGCTGCCGATGCGCCAGCCGGGCGTGGAGGTGCGCCCGCTGCGCCAGGCCACGGGCGATGCCCGGGTCAACGAGGTCTTCATCACCGAGGCACGCGTGCCCGACACCCAGCGCCTCGGCGAGCTGAACAAGGGCTGGTGGGTGCTGCAGACGGCGCTGGCCTACGAGCGGGCGACGATGGGCGTGTCGCGTCGCGGCGGCGAGTCCGGCGGCGTCCGCGGCGCGACCGCGGCCGCGCACGGAGAGATCCCCGTGGCCGACATCTCGCTGGTGAAGGCCGCGAGGGCCGCGGGGAAGACCGGCGACCCGGCCATCCGCCAGGCGCTGATGCGCCTCCACTGCATGCGCACGGTCAACGACTGGAACGGCGAGCGGGCCAAGGCGGTGGCCAAGGCCGGCGGCTCGTCGCCGCTGGCGTCGCTGGGCAAGCTGGCGATGGCGCAGATCCTCCACTACGCGGGCCGGCTGCACGGCCACATCCTGGGCATGGACGGCACGCTGGACGGCGACCAGAACCCAGCCGCCCGCGACGCCAACTACTCACAGCTCAACGCCTACTTCTTCTCGATCGGCGGCGGCACCGACCAGATCCAGCGCAACATCATCGGCGAGCGCATCCTCGGCCTGGCGAAGGAACCGGAGGTCGACCGCGAGATGCCGTTCCGCGACGTTCCGGTGGCCGGAAGGTCCTAACACTTCCATCGCATCTCTGTGCGAATACTCCCAGGACCACGAGGGAGGGCACACGTGATGAACACGGGGGGATTGAGGAAACGGGCGCTGGCCGCACTGGCGGTGGCGATGGCGGTACCGGCGATGTGGGGCACCACCGCCGGGGCGGAAGGGGCCGCCGGCGGCACGACGCTTGGTGCCCAGCGAGCCGCGCGCGTCGACGTGGGCGACAGCCACGCGTGCGCGGTCGCCGACAACGGCGAGGTGTTCTGTTGGGGCTACAACTGGTCCGGGCAGACCGGCACCGGCAGCACGACGGACTGGGATGCACCGGAGCGGACGGACCCGTTGCCCGCGCCCGGCCGGGCTCAGGCGGTGGCCGCCGGCGGCGACTCCACGTGCGCGTTGCTGGTGGACGGTGCGGTGACCTGTTGGGGCTCCGACCTGTACGGGCAGTTGGGCAACGGCGCACCATCGGCAATCGTCACCTCGCCGTCCGCGCCGATCACGCTCCCGAGCCCCGGGAAAGCGGTGCAGATCTCGGTGGGGTACAACTTCGCCTGCGCCGTCCTGACCGATGGGAAGGTGACATGTTGGGGGTCCGACTCGAACGGCCAGCTCGGCAACGGCGCACCCTCGGCCGACGTGGTCGCTCCGCCCGCACCGGTCACCCTGCCGTCGCCCGGCACGGCTGTCGCCGTCAGCGCCGGTTACTCCCATGCGTGCGCTCTGACGGACGGCAAGGTCACCTGCTGGGGTGCCGACAGCAATGGTCAGTTGGGGAATGGTGCGGCCAGCGCCGACGTCATCACGCCACCGTCGCCGATCACCCTGCCGTCGCCCGGCACCGCGATCGCCATCAGCGCGGGCGACTTCCACACGTGCGCGGTGCTGGCGGGCGGTGACGTGACGTGCTGGGGTTCGGGCCTGTCCGGTGCGCTCGGCAACGGGTCGTCGGGGATCGTCGATGTGCCGCCGGCCCCCGTGTCCCTGCCCGGTGGTGCCGCCGCTGTCGGCGTGTCTGCGGGCGACTTCGTCTCGTGCGCGCTGCTCGCGGCCGGCGACATCTCGTGCTGGGGCAACGGTGGCCATCACATGCTGGGCACCGGGTCCCTCGTGAATGCCATGACGCCGTCGCCGGTCGTGACGCTGCCCGGCGGGCGCGAGGCCAGCGCGGTCGCCGTCGGTTCCCACTCGGTGTGCGCCGCTGTCGGCGCGGGCATCTCCTGCTGGGGTGACGACCGCTACGGCGAGGCCGGCGTGGGCGAGGCGAACGGCGGCAACACGCTGCCGTCCGACCCGATCGATCTGCCGGGCGTCAACCCTGGCGCCGAGATCGTCGCGTTCACGTCGGGCACGTGCTCCCGCCAGTCCGGCGGCAAGGTCCGCTGCTGGGGCATCGACGACGACGGCCAGCGCGGCCTCGGCACGTCGGACGCGGAGGCGCACGATGCGCCATCCGGCACAGCGGTGACCCTCCCGGGCGTGAACAGCGCCTCGTCCATCGACGCCGGCAACGAGCACGTCTGCGCCATCCAGACCGATGGTTCGCTGGCGTGCTGGGGGCTGGACCAGATGGGCCAGGTGGGCAACGGTGCCGGTTCCAGCGCAGCGGTGCTCACCCCGGAGGCGATCGCCCTGCCGTCGCCGGGCACTGCGGTCGACATCGGCCTGGGCTACGCGTTCTCCTGCGCGGTGCTGACGGGTGGCGCAGTGACCTGCTGGGGTGACGACAGCCACGGCCAACTCGGCAACGGCGGAGCGACGGGGATCGTGCATGCGCCGCCGTCGCCGGTGACGCTGCCGTCGCCCGGCACGGCGTCGAGGATCACCGCCGGCCGAGCCTTTGCCTGTGCCGTGCTGACCGACGGCAAGGTCACCTGCTGGGGCGACGACGGATGGGGGCAGCTGGGCAATGGCTCGCCGTCGGCCGACGTGACCGCGCCGCCGGCCCCGATCACGCTGCCCTCACCGGGAACGGCGACGGACGTGGACGCCGGGCGGGAGACAGCGTGCGCGCTCCTCACCGACGGTCACGTCGCCTGCTGGGGCCGGCGCTCCTCCGAGCAGATCGGCGGCAGCGGTTCGTCGGTGACGACGCCTGTCCTCGTCGAGCTTCCGTCGCCGGGCACGGCGCTGGGAATCTCCGTCGGCGAGAGCCACGTGTGCGCCCTGCTCACCAACTGGCACGTCGCCTGCTGGGGCGGCGGCTTCGACGGCACGCTCGGCACCGGCGCACGGATCGATCAGGCGCCGCCGGCCACGCCGGTGTCGCTGCCGGGTGTGGGCACCGCGATCGGCGTCAGCGCCGGCTTCAACCACACGTGCGCGGTCCTCACCTCCGGCGACGCCACCTGCTGGGGTCTGGATGAGTACGGCCAGCTCGGCAACGGCGGGGTCGACGGCGACGCGGTGCACGAGCCCTCGTCGCTGCTGAACATGCGCTACCGGCCGAGCTGGGTGCCGGACTTCAGCCCACTGGCCCCCGCTCGCCTGCTGGACACCCGCGCCGGGCAGCAGACCATCGACGGCCTGTTCGCCGGCGGCGGGCAGCGCACCGCCGGCAGCACGCTGGCACTCACCGTGGCCGGCCGTGGCAGCGTCGCCGGCACCGCCCAGGCAGCGCTCCTGAACGTCACGGCAGTGAGTCCGGCAGGCACCGGCTGGGTCACCGTGTACCCCTGTGGCGCCGCCCAGCCGACGGCCTCGAACCTCAACGTGGTCGCCAGCGTCAACGTGGCCAACGTGGTCGTCAGCCAGCTGGGCACGAACGGGCAGGTGTGCATCTACACGTCCGTGGCCATGCACCTGGTGGTGGACGTGGGCGGCACGGCACCGCTCGCCTCTGCCTACACGGCGACGGTGCCGCAGCGCTTCATGGAGACCCGGGTGGGAGCGCCGTTCACCACCATCGACGGCCAGTTCCAGGGTGCGGGTCAGCTCACCGGTGGCACGATCACCCAGCTGCAGGTGACCGGCCGCGGCACACCGGAGGTGCCCGCCGACGCAGCCGCGGTGGTGCTCAACGTCACGGCCGTCACCCCGCCGGCGAACGGATGGGTCACGGTGTTCCCGTGTGGGGACCCCCAACCCACGGCCTCCAACCTCAACTTCATCCCCGGCCGCTCGGTGCCCAACTCGGTGCTGGTCGGCGTGGGCACGGGCGGGAAGGTGTGCATCTACAACTCCTCGGCCTCCCACCTGATCGTGGACGTCGTGGGCGTGCTGGAGGCGACCGCGCACTCCTACATCGCCACGCCGGTCCGGCTGCTGGAGACCCGCAACGGCGCCCAGTTCACGACGTTCGACCATCTGTTCGAAGGGGGCGGGCAGATCGCCGCCGGGCAGACCGTGGAGTTGAACGTGGGCGCTCGCGTGTCGGGCAACAACGGGGTCACGTTCGTGTGGCTGAACATCACCAGCCTGCAGTCCACCGCCGGCGGCTACGTGATCGTGCACTCCTGCGACGTCGCCCGGCCCACGGCCTCCAACCTCAACTTCCCTGCCGGCACCACGGTGGCGAACGCGGTGGTGGCCGAACTGAGCGAGGACGGCAGGGTGTGCATCTACACCTCGGCCACCACGCACCTCGTGGTGGACATCGACGGCATCGTCATCGACGGGTACGCACCGCTCACCTGACCCACCGGGCGCAGCAGCCGTGTTCACGGACGTGTCACAGTGGTGGCATGTCCGTGAAACCGGCCGTTGACAGCGTGGGGGGATGACGATGGCTGAACTGCGCACGGCGACGGGCTCGTGGGACGAACTGATCGACGCATCGGGCGCCCCGCGGCCCGGCGCTGCGGCGCTGGTGGAGCAGTTGCAGGCGCTCGGATTGGCCGAACTGCAGCAGCGCCAGGACCTCGCCGAGCTGGACATCCTGGGCATGGGCATCACGTTCACGGTGTACAGCGACGGGCGCGGGATCGACCGCGCCTGGCCGTTCGACATCGTGCCGCGGGTGATCGCCGCAGGCGAGTGGCGGCGCATCGAGGCCGGCCTGAAGCAGCGGCTGCAGGCGTTGAACCGCTTCATCGACGACCTGTACCACGACCAGAAGATCGTCGCCGACGGGGTGTTCCCCGGCGACCTGCTGGAGCAGTCCGTGAACTTCCGGCCGCAGTGCATCGGCATCTCGCCGCCGCACGGGGTGTGGGCGCACATCAGCGGCAGCGACCTGGTGCGCGACGGCGACGGCACGATGTACGTGCTGGAGGACAACCTGCGTGTGCCGTCCGGCGTCAGCTATGTGCTGGAGAACCGGGCCATCAGCAAGCGGGCGTTCGCCGACCTGTTCGCCCGCCAGAGCATCCTGCCGGTGGACGGCTACACCGACGAACTGAAGGGCATGCTGTCGTCGCTGGCACCGGCGGGTGTCAGCGACCCCACGCTCGCCGTGCTCACGCCCGGCATCTACAACAGCGCCTACTTCGAGCACAGCTTCCTCGCCCAGCGGATGGGTGCAGCGCTGGTGGAGGGTGCCGACCTGGTGGTGGGCGACGACGACTGCGTGTACATGCGGACGATCGACGGGCGCGAGCGGGTGCACGTGATCTACCGCCGTATCGACGACCTGTTCCTCGACCCGGAAGCGTTCAACCCGGAGAGCGTGCTGGGCGTGCCCGGGCTGCTGCGGGCATGGCGGGCCGGCAACGTGGGCATCGCCAACGCGCCAGGTGCCGGCGTGGCCGACGACAAGGTGGTGTACGCGTGGGTGCCCGACATCATCCGCTACTACCTCGGCGAGGAGCCGATGCTGCCCAACGTGCCCACGTACCGCTGCCTGTACGACGACGAGCGGCGATTCGTGCTGGACAACCTGCGCGACCTGGTCATCAAGCCTGCGAACGAGAGCGGCGGGTACGGCCTGGTCATCGGCAACCGGGCCACCGACGAGGAGTTGGTCCAGGCCGCCGCCCACATCGAGGCCGACCCGCGCAACTGGGTGGCCCAGCCGATCCTCGATCTCAGCACCGCGCCCACGCTGTGCGACGGGCAACTCGAACCCCGGCATGTGGACTTGCGGCCGTTCATCCTCAGCGGCGCCACCAGCTATGTCACCGCCGGCGGGCTCACCCGTGTGGCATTGCGTCGTGGATCGCTGGTGGTGAACTCGTCGCAGGGCGGCGGCAGCAAGGACACATGGATCGTCGACGAAGCGTGGGGTTCGTGATGCTGCTCTCGCGCGTCGCCGACCAGCTGTACTGGGGCGCCCGGTACCTGGAGCGCGCCGACGCCACCGCCCGCATCGTGCGCAACTTCACGGAGGTCATCCTCGATCTGCCCGCCGGCGTGGCGTCCAGTTGGGAACCGCTGCTGGCGATCGCCGGCAGTCGCGAGGAATTCGATCGCAGCCATGTGCGCGCTGCGGAGAGCGACATCATCCGGTTCCTGGTGGCCGACCGCGACAACCTCGGCAGCGTGGTCAGCAGTGTCGCCCACGCCCGCGAGAACCTGCGCACCACCCGCGAGGTGCTGCCCCGCGCGGCATGGCAGACGGTGAACGACCTGTACCTGTTCACCGGCCGCGAGCCCGAGGCCGGGGTGGACCGGCGGTCACGCATCCGCTTCCTCAACCAGGTCACCGAAGACGTCCAGCAACTCGACGGCGTGCTCTCCGGCAGCATGCTCCGCGACGAGGCGTACGAGATCTGGCGGCTGGGCCAGTCGCTGGAGCGGGCGGACATGACCACGCGGGTGCTGGGCGTGCGCGCTGCAGCGCTGCTGGACGCTCCGCCCGACCGCGATCTGGACTACGACGACGTGCAGTGGATGGGCGTGCTGCGCTCCGTCACCGGGCTGCAGATGTTCCAACGGTCCACCCGTGGCCCGATTCACGGCGCGGACGTGGTGCGCTTCCTGGTGTTCGAGGAGCAGTTCCCCCGCTCGGTGAAAGGGTGCCTGGCGCGCATCCGGGTCGCGCTGGCCCGACTGCCCCGCGCCGACCGCACCATGCCGGCCGCCGACGAGCTGGATGCCGCGCTGGCGGGCGTGCCGGTGACGGCCGACGACGGCGCGGCCCTCGACGCGGCGATGGACCGCCTGCAGGTCGCGCTCGCCCATGTGAACGCAATGGTGCACGCGACGTTCGTCGGCGCGGCAGAGTAGGGCCGATGTCGCTGGACACGCTGCGCTACACGCCCGCGCCCGGGCACTTCGACGAGGTCACCGGCCTCGACGGCCAGGCGCGCCCGGTGTGGCAGGGTGTGGCCCGGGCGCTCGGCGCCCTGGACCGGGCGACGCTGCTGGAGCGTCAACGGCAGGCGGACCGCCTGCTGGATGCGGAAGGCACCGGACACCTCGTGCACGACCTGTCGCTGGCGGTCGGCCGCCACGGCGACGAGGCCCAGCGTTCCCAGAGCCATCCGTGGCGGCTGGACCCCGTGCCGTACGTGATCGACCGTGCCGAGTTCGACCTGCTCGCGGACGCGGCGTTACAGCGGATGCGGGTGCTGGAGGCCGTGCTGGCGGACTGCTACGGGCCGCGCACGCTCGTGGCCGCCGGGGTGGTGCCGGCCGCAGTGCTGCACGGCCTGCCCTCGTTCCGTCCGGCGGCGGGCGGCCCCGGCGCAGTGGGGCAGTGGCTCACCACGTACGCGCTGGACGTCGCCCGCGATGCGTCGGGCGCGTGGCATGTGGTCGCCGATGCCACGGACGCGCCCAGCGGGCTCGGCTACTCCCTGCTCAACCGCACCGTGCTCACCCGCCTGCTGCCCGACGGCATGCGCGCTGCGGGGGCGGCACCGATCCACGACATCGCCGACGAACTGCGCCGCGCGCTGGCGGCGATGGCACCTGGCGACCGGCGCAGCCCGCGGACCGTGCTGCTGTCACCCGGGCCGGCCGGTGACACCTACGTGGAGCACAGCTACCTGGCCACCCGGCTGGGTGTGCACCTCGTGGAAGGTGCCGACCTGGTGATGCGCGAGGGCCGCCTGTGGCTGCGGTCGATCGACGGCCTGGAGCCGATCGACGTGGTCCACCGCCGCCTGGACGACGCCCGCCTGGACCCGCTGGAGCCTGGCCATGTCGGCGGCGGGATGGGTGTGCCCGGCCTGGTGTGGGGCGCACGCTCCGGCGGCGTGGTGGTGGCGAATGCATACGGCACGGCGCTCGCCGAGGCCGGCGCGGTCACCGAAGTGCTGGACCAGGCGGCCATGGCGCTGTGCGGCGAGTCGTTGCGGCTGCCACTCCTGCCCCGCGGCGCGGCGCTTGCCACCTCGCCCGTGTTCGATCGCAGCGACGGCTCCGTGCACGCCCGCCCAGTTGTGGTGCGGTTGCAGGTGGTGCGCCGCGGTGACGACCACCGTGTGATGCCCGGCGGCGCCGGACGTGTGCTGGCGCCCGGCGACCACCCGGCAGCGCCGACAGCGCAGATCGCCAAGGACGTGTGGGTCGTGGGCGGGGTCGCGGCCCGCCCGGTACGGGTGGTGGCTCCGCCCCAAGTGAACTTCGGCTCGTCGGTGCCGAAGCGGGTTGCGGACTCCATGTACTGGCTGGGTCGCGCGGCCGAGCGGGCCGAAGTGGCCACGAGGGCGCTGCGGGTGGTGGCCCAGCAACTGGAGCAGGACCCCGCACTGGTGGTGGTGGACGATGGGGCATGGGCGCTCGGCGCCCGCGCGCTGCTGCGGTCGGCACAGGCGGTCCCAGCTGCCCCGGTGGACGGCACGCCGGTGGGCGAGTGGCTTCCGGCGGAGGTGGCCGGGGCCGCGCAGGCCGCCGCCGCCCAACTTGCCGCGCTCGTGCAGGAGGCCGCGTCCGTGCGGGAATACCTCAGCGCCACCACCGGCCGGGTGCTCGGCCGGCTCGCCCGCGCCCACGGAGCATTGCTGGAGACATCGCCGTCGCCGGACGATCTGGATGCCGTGCTCGCCGACCTGGCCGCGCTCGCCGGGCTGGCGATGGAGAGCACGGTCCGTGGGCCCGCCTGGCGGTTCCTGGATCTCGGCCGCCGTCTGGAGCGGTCGCTCGCCGTGGTCGGCGCCATCGAGGCGGCACTCGGTGCGTCCACCGGGCCGATGGCGCTGCAACCGTTGGCGGAAGCCACACTGAGCACCCACGAGAGCTTGGTCGCCTACCGCCGCATGTACCGCAGCGATGTGGACCTGGCGGCGGTGCTGGACCTGCTGGTGCACGACGACACGAACCCGCGCAGCCTGACGTTCCAACTCGACCGGCTTCGCGAACACGTACTCGGCCTCGGCTGGCCCGGCGGTGGGCGTCTCGTGGAGGACGCTGCCGTCGCCTCGCTCGTGCACGTGGGCGACTCGGTGGTGGGCGGGCGCCGCGTGGCCGTCGACGGGTTGGTCATCGCAGTTCGCGGCCCCCTGCTGGCGCTGGCCGACGCGGTGGTGCAGCACTGGTTCGCCGACCCCGTGAACCCCACCGTCGTGCGCGGCCAGTGAGGTTGCGGCGATGACCAGGTTCCGAGTGTCCCACCGTACCGAGTACGCGTACGGCCTGCCGATGGCCGACGGGTTCACATCGGTGCACCTCACGCCGCGCGATACCGCCCACCAAGCCGTGCTCGCTGCCGAACTGCGGATCGATCCCGAGCCCGACGAACTGGACCGCGTGCTCGACGAGTTCGGCAACGAGGTGGTGCTGTTCGCCGTGCACACGCCGCACGCCACGCTCGTGCTGCACTCCCTGATCGAGGTGGACGTGACCGTCCCGCTGCCCGTCGTGGACGACCCGCCGTGGGAGGCCGTGGTCGCGCTCGCCGCCGAGGCGCGGGGCGATGTGGCGTTGGAGATCGGCCCGTACCTCGCGCACACGGAGCAGACCCCGCTGGTGGGCGGCACCGCCGGCCTGGCCTCGCTCACCGACCCGGAGTTCACGCCCGGCCGCGGCGTTGCCGATGCGACGAGTGGGTTGTGCCACCGGATCCACCAGGAGTTCCGCTTCGACCCCGGCTTCACCGACGTCACCACGCCGCTCGCCACCGTGCTGGCCGAACGCCGCGGCGTGTGCCAGGACTTCGCGCACGTCACGGTTGCCGCCCTGCGCTCCGTCGGGCTGCCCGCCCGCTACGTGTCCGGATACATCGAAACGGCTCCGCCGCCCGGGCAGCCGAAGCTCACCGGCGTCGACGCGTCGCACGCCTGGTGCGCCGTGTGGGCCGGGCCGCACGGCTGGCTCGACCTCGATCCCACCAACGACCAGATGCCCCCGCTGCGCCACGTGACACTCGGGTGGGGCAGGGACTACCACGACGTGCCCCCCGTGCGCGGGGTGGTCATCGGCGCCGGCGGCGACCAGACCCTCACTGTCGCCGTCGACGTCACCGCCCTCGACGGACCGTCGCCCGACCCGCCATCGTGATGGCGGAAAACCGCCAGTAGACGCGGCTGAAAACCCCCACACTCGCGAAAGTGCAACTCGACCACGACCACTGCTATCGGGCGATCCAGAGCCGCGACGCCCGCTTCGACGGGTGGTTCGTCACAGCCGTGCGCACCACCGGGATCTACTGCCGGCCGTCCTGCCCGGCCATCACCCCGAAGCGGGCGAACGTCGAGTTCTTCCTCGCCGCCGCCACGGCCCAGGCACACGGCTACCGGGCCTGCAAGCGCTGCCGCCCCGATGCGTCACCGGGATCACCGGAGTGGAACACCCGGGCCGACGTGGTGGGCCGGGCCATGCGCCTCATCGCCGACGGCCTGGTGGACCGCGACGGCGTGCCCGGCCTGGCCACCCGCCTCGGCTACAGCGAACGCCAGGTGCACCGCCTGCTCACCGCCGAACTCGGTGCCGGCCCGCTGGCGCTCGCTCGCGCCCAGCGCGCCCAGACCGCCCGCATCCTCATCGAGACGACCACGATGCCGATCACGGAGATCGCGTTCGCCGCCGGCTTCCAGAGCGTTCGCCAGTTCAACGACACGATCCGCGACGTGTTCGCCGCGTCGCCGTCCCGGCTGCGTGAAGCGCGTCGCCCCACCGGCGAAACCGGCGCGGTCACGGTGCGCCTGGCGACGCGTGAACCGTTCGAGGCGGCACACCTGTTCCAGTTCCTCGGCGTGCGCGCCGTGCCAGGGGTGGAACACCTGGACGGCACCACGTACCGGCGAGCGTTGCGCCTGCCGCGCGGCAATGGCGTGGTCGCGCTCACCGCGGCCGCAGGTCATGTGACGTGCTCGCTGCACCTGGACGACGTGGCCGATGTGCAGGCTGCCGTGCAGCGCGCCCGCCGCCTGCTGGACCTGGACAGCGACCCACGGGCGATCGACGACCACCTCGCGGCCGACCCGCAGCTGGCGCCGCTCGTGCGTGCCCGGCCGGGCCTGCGCCGCCGGGCACCCGGACGGCGCCGAACTGCTGGTTCGAGCAGTGCTCGGCCAGCAGGTCAGCGTGGCCGGCGCGCACACTGGCGGCCCGCCTCGTCGCGGCGCACGGCGAGCCGCTGGCGCATCCCGTGGGCGAGGTGACGCATCTGTTTCCGTCGGCGGCCACGATCGCCGGGCTCTCGCCCGAGCAGTTCGCCATGCCGCGGGCCCGCGGGCGGGCACTCATCCATGCCTGCGAGCGCATCGCCGCCGGCGACCTCACGCTGGACATGGGCAGCGACCGCGACGCCACAGTCGCCGCGTTGCAGGCGCTTCCCGGCATCGGCCCGTGGACGGCGGGCTATGTGGCGATGCGGGCGCTCGGCGATCCGGACGTGTTCCTGCCGACGGACGGCGCCGACGGCAGCCCCGCCGCTGCGGCCGCGGCCGCCGACCGGTGGAGGCCATGGCGCACGTACGCACTGCACCACCTCTGGGCAACCCTGTAAGGAGACGACACAATGGACACGATGACCAACGACACGGCCACGGCTGCGCTCAGCAGCACCACGATGGATTCACCGGTGGGAGAGTTGACACTCGTCGCCAGTGCCGCCGGGTTGCGCGCCGTGCTGTTCCCGGGCGAGCGGCCGGACCGCGTGACGGTGGGCCCGATCGCCAACACCGACCCCGCCGCCGACGAGGTGCTGGACCGGGCGGTGCAGCAACTGCGCGAGTACTTCGCCGGGGAGCGCCGCACGTTCGACCTCCCGCTGGACCCCGTGGGCACGGACTTCCAGCAGCAGGCCTGGATGGAACTGCGCCACATCCCGTACGGCCAGACGATCAGCTACGGCGAGCAGGCCAAGCGGTTGGGCGACGTGCGCAAGTCGCGGGCGGTCGGCGCGGCGAACGGACGCAACCCGATCGGGATCATCGTGCCGTGTCACCGTGTGGTGGGTTCGGGCGGCGCGCTCACCGGGTTCGGCGGCGGGCTGGAGGCGAAGGCCTGGCTGCTGCGGCACGAAGCCGGGGTCAGCGACCTCGGGCTTTGAGCTGCTGCTCGCGCCGGGCGCGGGCCTCGGCCTGCTTGCGCTCCTTGGCGGCCTTGCGGCGGGCCTTCGTCTCGTCGTCGGCCTGAGCCGCTGGCAGCAGCGTGGCCTCCACGGCCGGGGCGGGCGGCAGGGCGAGCGTCTCGTCGTGCTTCAACACGCGGGTGAGCATCACGGACGCTGCGGCCTCGCCGGCGACGGACGCCGCCAGCATCAGGCGCACCACGGGCAGGCCGTGCGCCTCGATGAGCGCCGGAGTGACCTCCAGCAGTTGAGCCTCGGTGGGGTTGTCGGAGTGGTCGCCGAGCGCCTCGATGCAGGCGGCCAGGCTGGGGTCGGTGAGCAGTGTGCAGATCTGCTCCAGCCCACCGTCCATCCGGCCGCGCGCCGCAGTGCTGCGCATCGCCAGCACGCGGGCGGCGTCCTCCTCGAAGCCACCTTCGCCGGCACCGCACAGCTGGTCCAGCGCGCTGCGGTGATCCTCCGGGAGAGAGGCCACGATGGCCACCAGCTCGTCGTCGGAGATGGACGTGAAGGCGCGGTCGAGCATCGACAGGGCCTGGAGGCGGGTCTTGAGCTGGCTCATCGGGCAGCCAGGCTAGCGAGGGACGGCGGCGAGCAGGCGGCGAGCGGCGCGGTGAGGGAACCTCCGGCACCGGGCGGCACACGGCCGCGGTCCTACGCTGGCACCATGAGCCGGTTGGTGTACACCGAGGAAGAGCTGCTCCGCGAGGACCCCACGCTGCAGCCGCAGGTCATCGACGGGGTGCGGATGCACGGCGGGTTCCGCGCCGACGGGACGTATCAGCCGCCGCGGGCGCCGGGGCGGGAGGCGGCACTGGCGGCATGGGAAGCCGCGCTGCGCGCCCGGGGTGGCGCCCCGCTGGATGCCGAGCCGTCACTGCTGGGCGGCACCCGGCTGCCCACGGTGGAGCAGTCCCGTGTGCTGCTGCGTCACGGGCTGGGTGAGACGTTCTGGAACTCGCTCACGGTGATCGGCAAGATCGAGGCGAAGGGCCGCCTGCTGGCCGACATGCCGTTCCCGGACCTGGCGCCGCACATCGTGGAACCGATCGAGGAGATGGCGCTCGGCCACCTCAACAAGGGGATGCTGAAGGCCCACGGGTGGGACGAGGGCGGTGTGCCCGGCGTGGGTGCACACGATGCGATGTGGTTCGCCGCCCGCGACCTGGCGTTCGGCGCCGGCGCCTACCCGGACGTGGACCCGCCGGAGAACATCGCCCGCCCCGAGGCGGGCACCCGCTTCATGCCGGAGTTGCCGCCGCAGATCGAGGGGTTGCTGTCGCTGCTGATGAACCTGCTGATCATCGAGTTCCGCGCCGAGATCGGCTTCAGCGCCAGCCAGGCGGTCCTGCGTACGCCCGGCCTGTTCGCCGACCGTGCGGCGCAGGCGGAGGAAGCCGCGCAGATCATCGAGCGCATCCGGACCGACGAGGACATCCACGTTCGCTCCCTGCGCCTGTACCTGGGGGAGTGCGCATCCGTGACGTTCCGCACCGAGGACGGCGGCACGGTCCCGGGGCAGGAACTCATCGACCGCTTCTGGAACGGACTGGTCCGCTGGGCCACGGTGGAGCAGCCGGCCTTGGCCGCGCAGCAGCAACGCGAACTGCTGCACCGCCGGGTGCAGACACTGCCGAACGCGGACGACGTGTGGGCGGAGTTCGAGGCCGCCGCCTGACGCCGCCCGGCGCGGCCACTCAGCTCCAGGTGACCTTCTGGCGAGCGCGCCACGCGATGGCGACACCGGCGTCGCCCTCCACGTGGATGTCGCTGCCTCGGTTCCACAGCGCGAGGTACAGCGCCGCGGTGGCACCGCGCAACACCGCGCCGGGGTCGGCCGGCACGGGGGCGTCATCGCCGTCGTCCACGGTGAGCCGCTCGGCCACCCGCACCACCCAGCGCCGGTCCAGGTCCGTGGGCTGCACCACGAACGTGTACTCGGTGCCGTCGAACAGCTTCGACTTCCCGCGGGTGTAGAAGCCGCGGAGCAGTTCGTCCAACCCGTCGGCGGCGACGTCGGTGGGGACCCCTGCCTCCTCCGTGGTGGGCACCCTGCCGAGTAAGGCAGCCTGTGCATCGAGCGCGTGCACGGTCGTCTCGTGCGCCTGGCGCCGGGCCCAGAAATGGCGGGGTGCCGGCGGGTCCTTCAGGAACGTCATCACGTCGAGGTCCTCGGGCGCGGTGGACAGCGCGTCCACGAGCGCGGCCAGGCCCTCCCGGTAGTACGCAGCGAGATCGGCATGGCTGCGCAGTTCGGTCTGGGTGGGCACGTCGTCGGGGTCGGTGCCGGTGACGATGGCGGTGGCCCAGCGGTGCACCATCGCCTGGTGGGCGAGCAGGGCGTTGGCGTCCCATGCCGGGCAGGTGGGCACGGGGGCGGTGGGGCCGGCGTCGGCCGCGAGTGCGGCCAGGCGCGGGCCGGCGGCGGACAGGACGGCGAGGTGCTGGGCGAACGTCAGCGAGGTCGGCATCGGGCCAGCCTGGCACACGGCGGGGTCAGGCGGTCGCGCCTCATTCGATGATCGGGATCAGCCCGGTGTCACCGGCGCGGACCATCTGCTCGGCCGGTGCCAGCGGCAGCACGTCGCGCACGTAGGCGGCGACGGCCTCCTCGAAGCCGATGTCCTGGCCGGCCCGCTCGCTGAGGTACCAGCGGTGCTCCAGCATCTGGTGGAACAGTTCGGCCGGTTCCAGCTTGGCCGCCAGATCCTCCGGTACCGCATCGATGGCCGCTTCGAAGCGTTCGCCCAGCCAGCGGGCCGCCACCACGGCCTCCGGCAGCCGCTTGCCGCTGCGCTGTTCCAGCACGGCACCGAAGCGGCTCATGTCGTTGAGCAGGCGACGGGCCTGGTTCTCCTCGGCGTGCAGCCCGGTGAGCGCCTTCAGCCGCTGGGCGTGGAAGCCGTGCTCCACCACGCACGGCACCAGGCGCAGGCGGTCGCCCTCGCCGGTGCTCACCAGCTCCAGTTCGGTGGCCTCGAAGCCCAGTTCGTGCAGGCGGCGCAGGCGTTGGTCCACCCGGTAGGTCTCGGTGGCATTGAACTCGTCCACCCCGGTGAGCTCCCGCCACAGCTGCTCGTACGTGGTCTCGATGGCCAGCGCCGTGGCCATCGGGTCGATGCCGTCGGCCAGCAGCCCACCGGCCTGCAGGTCCAGCAGGCCACCGGCGACGTTCTCCGTGGCGATCTGCAGGTCCAGCGCCCGCTGCCCGTCGCTGAGCTCGGGGTGCTGCTCGCCGGTCTCCACGTCGATGATGTAGGCGGACAGGGCGCCGGCGTCGCGGCGGAACAGCGTGTTGCTGAGTGAGCAGTCGCCCCAGAAGAAGCCACCGAGGTGCAGGCGCACCAGCAGGCCGGCGAGCGCGTCGAGCATCCGGTCGCCGAGGTAGGGGATCTTCAGACCGCGGCCGGACAGCAGGACGCGGTACGGCAGCGAGTAGTCCAGGTGGCGGGTGATCAGCAGGCCGTCGCCGGACCCGCCCGTGCCGCCGTCCGAACTGTCCGTGCGGCCGGTGACGACGCCCACGACCTCCACGGTGGGCAGACCTGCATCGGCCAGTTCGCGCAGCAGCCGCCACTCGCGTTCGGCGAGGTCGTCGGGAAGTTCCTTGACGACGTACGACGTGTCCCGCCCCTCGACCATCCGCACCACGTGGCGGTGCAGGCCGGACACCCGCTGCATGCCGTCGATGGTCCAGTCCTGCAGCGGTGACGCGAGTGGCCAGCCGACGACGGCCGTGTGGTCGGCCGGCTTGGCCAGCTGCAGGCGCACGAGCGCAGCCTGCTACTGGCGGCCGATGGCGGCGCCGGTCTCCAGGTCGAACGCGTGCAGCCGCAGGGTGTCCACGTTCAGGCTGAGGCGGTCGCCGGCGTGGACGCGGCGGCGGGGGTCGAGCGAGGCGATCAGCATCGACTCGTGGGTCTCGTCGATCTCCACGCCGGTGTCCGTGCTGCGCACCGCGGGCGCCGGGACGGTGGCGTGCACGAGCAGTTCGGAGCCGAGCATCTCCACGAGGTCCACCGTGGCCTCGATGGTGTGCTCGCCGTCGCCGCCGAGCGCTTCGGGCCGGATGCCCACGGCGATGTCTGCGCCGGGGCGACCGGCCAGGCCGCCCAGCCGCTGGGCGGCGGCACCGTCGAGCACGATCCGCTGGCCGGCGATGTCGATGTCGATGCGCTCCGCGGATCCGGAGACCACCTTGCCCTTCACCACATTCATCGACGGGGAGCCGATGAACTGGGCCACGAACAGGTTCTCCGGGTTCTCGTACAGGTCCGAGGGGCTGGCGCACTGCATGAGGTTGCCGCGGCGCAGCACGGCCACCCGGTCGCCCATGGTCATCGCTTCCACCTGGTCGTGGGTGACGTACATGGTGGTGACGCCCAGGCGGCGCTGCAGCTTGCTGATCTCGGCGCGGGTCTGGACGCGCAGCTTGGCGTCCAGGTTGGACAGCGGCTCGTCCATGAGGAACAGCTTCGGCTGGCGGACGATGGCCCGGCCCATGGCCACGCGCTGGCGCTGGCCGCCCGACAGCTGGCCGGGCTTGCGGTCCAGCACGGCGGTGAGCTCCAGCAGTTCGGCCACTTCGGCGACCTTCTGCTTGATGGTCTCCTTGTCCGTCTTGCGCAGCTTCATCGCGAACGCGATGTTCTCCGCCACGGTCATGTTGGGGTACAGCGCGTAGCTCTGGAACACCATTGCGATGTCGCGCTGCTGCGGGCCCATGTCGTTCACACGGGTCTCGTCGATCAGCAGGTCGCCACCGGAGATGTCCTCCAGGCCGGCCACCATTCGCAGCACGGTGCTCTTGCCGCACCCGGACGGGCCGACAAGGACGAGGAACTCGCCGTCGTCGATGTGCAGGTCCAGGCCCGGCACGGCCTCGAAACCGTTCGGGTAGGTCTTCTGCAGGTTGAGCATGGAGAGGGTCGACATCAATTACCCCTTGACGCTTCCGGCCAGGAGGCCGCGGACGAAATAACGCTGGAGAGAGAGGAACACGATGAGCGGTACGATCATCATCACGAACGCACCGGCGGTGAGCAGCTGCCACTCGTTGCCACGGTTGCCCACCATGTCCACCATGGCGTAGGTCATCGGCTGGTTGCGGGCGCTGCCGCCGAAGACCTTGGCGACGAGCAGGTCGTTCCACACCCACAGGAACTGGAAGATGCCCAGCGACGCCAGCGCCGGCACCGACAGCGGCATGACGATCTTGGTGAAGATCGTGAGATGGGTGGCACCGTCCACGCGGGCGGCCTCGATGACCTCACGGGGGAGTGACCCGATGAAGTTCTTCAGCAGGAAGATTGCCAGCGGCATGCCGAAGATGGAGTGGGCGATCCAGATGGTGACCACGCCCTGCATGGAGTCGGGGAACCAGTCGCTGCCGAAGAACTGCAGCAACGGGATGAGGCACATCTGCAGCGGCACCACCATCAGGCCCACGATCACCACCACCAGCCAGTCGCGGCCGGGGAACTTCATCCACGACAGGGCGTAGGCGGCGAACGCGGCGATGACGATGGGGATGATGGCGGACGGGATGGCGATGCGCACCGAGTTCCAGAAGAACTCGCTGAACGGCAAGCCGAACACCTTGTGGTCGACGACGCCCTTGTAGTTCTGCATCGTGACGTTGGTGGGGTCGGTGAACCAGTTCCACCAGCCGGTGGTCTTGATGTCCGCCTCGGGGCGGAACGAGGAGATGAACAGGCCCACGGTGGGCACGGTCCACAGCAGCGCCAGGAACCACACCAGCGCCCGCCCGATGGGGCCGGTGGTGGCCGCCGCGGCACGGGCACCCATCGGCGGCTTCGGCGCCTTCGGTGGCGGGCCCTGCGGTGGCGGCGCCGGCTGGGTGCCCGGCGTGGTGTCGGCGGAGATGGTGGCGGTCATGTCAGCTCCCCTCCCTCATCGCCCGCTGGTTCCGGGCATTGATGTACACGATCGGTGAGACGAGCAGGAACAGCACCACGGCCCACGCAGCGCCGAGGCCCTCGGTGTCCTGCGGGAAGCCCTGCTCGTACATCTCGTTGGCGATGGTGCTGGTGCCGAACGAGCCACCCTTGCCCATCGTCTGGATGATGTCGAAGATCTTCAGCACGGCGAGCACCGTGGTGGTGGCCACCGTGATGATGGTGCCCTTGATGTACGGCAGCACCACCTTGTAGAACGCCTGGCGGTCGGTGGCGCCGTCGATCTTGGCGGCCTCCACCAGATCGTCGGGCACGCCCTTCAACGCCGCCGAGATGACCACGGTGGAGAACCCGGCCTGGATCCAGATGACCACCACCATGATCAGCAGGCTGTTCAGGCCGGGCACGAACGGACTGTCGATGCCGAACAGCTTGCGGTCCTGCAGGAAGAACTCCGGCTTACCCGGCAGGATCGAGTTCAGCAGGCCGTACTCCTTCGGGGAGTACACGAAGTTCCAGATGATGCCGGCGCCGACCATCGAGATGGCCGTGGGCAGGAAGATGGCCGCCTTGGCGATGGACTCGCCGCGCATGCGGTCGGCGAAGCGGGCGATGGCGATGCCCATCACCGTGCTGACCACCGTGACGATCAGGCCCCACCACAGGGTGTTGGTGAACACCTTGAGGTTGTCGCTCTTGGTGAAGATGTCCGTGTAGTGCTGGAACCCGACCCAGATGGTCTTGTTGCGCTTGGTCGCGTCATCCAGCTTGGAGTCGTAGAAGGACTCCTTGATGTTGATGATCGCCGGTACGACGAGACCGAACAGCAGCACGAGCGCCGGCCCCACGAACACGGCAATGCGTGCACGCTCGCGCCACGGCTCTCGCAACTGACTGGCCAGCCAGTAGAGCGCTCCCACAATGGCCAGGAACCCGGCGATGCCGATCGCCACGGTGCCCAGGGAGCTGAGGATGTTGCCCATGTTCCCCCCAGTTCGACACACGCCGCTGCCGGGTGGGCAGCGGCGTGTGTACCACGTCTGATGTCTTCTTTAGCACCCTGGGAGGGGGTGGGTCAGCAACTGACCCACCCCCAACCCATCAAGGGGGACTCAGGAAGGCCAGCTCTCCTCGATGGCCGTCAGCGTGTCTTCGGTGCTCTTGGCGCCGACGACCCACTCCACCATCTCGCTCCAGAAGCTGCCGGCGCCGACCGGGCCGGGCATCATGTCGGAGCCGTCGAAGCGGAACACGTCGGAGCTCACGAGCATCTGGGCGAACTGCTGCTCCAGCGGATCGGTGATCAGCGAGATGTCAGCGTTCTTGTTCGGGGTCAGCCAGTTGCCGGCCTTCAGGCGGTTGTTGGCGTAGTCCGAGCTGGTGAGGTACTTGGCCACGAGCTCGACCTCGGGGCGATCATTGAACGCCGCGATGACCTCGCCGCCACCGAGCATGACCTGCGGGTCGCCAGCGTTCATGACCGGGAGGTAGAACGCGTTGACCTGGCCGTCGGGGCCCTTGGTGGTGCCGTCGGGGAACTGGTTGCCGATGAAGTTGGCCTGGCGGTGCATGTAGCAGCTGCCGTCCAGCAGGCCCAGCGGGGACTCCTGGAACGAGGTGCTCGGGATGCTCTCCGCGCCGCCCACGACGAAGTCGTCGTTCTTCACGATCTCGCCCACCGTGTCCACAGCGGCGACGATCTTCGGGTCGTTGAACGGGATCTCGTGGTTGACCCACTGGTCGTAGACATCGGCACCAGCGGTGCGGAGCACGACGTCCTCGGTCCAGTCGGTGAGCACCCAGCCGGTGGCGCCACCGGACTCGGCGCCGACGCACCACGGGGTGCCGCCGTCATCGACGATCTTCTGGCTGAGATCGACCATCTCCTGCCAGGTGGTGGGGATCTCGTAGCCCTTGTCGGCGAACGCCTGCGGGCTGTACCACACCAGGCTCTTCACGTTGGTGCCGAACGGCGGCGCGTAGAACGTGCCGTCCACCGAGCCGAGTGCGACCCAGCCGGAGATGTCGTTGGCCTCGACGTCGGCCTGGAGGTTGCTGAGCGGCACGACCTTGCCGTCACGCGCCAGCGTGGCGAGCAGACCGGGCTGCGGGATGAAGGCCAGGTCCGGGGCGTCGCCACCGTCGACACGCAGCTTCAGGTCGTCCTCGAACGTCGCGGAACCCTCGTGCTGGATGTCGATGCCGGTCTCGGCCTCGAAGTCTGCCCATGCGGCCTCGAGGCGCTCGGCCTCGACGTCGCGGATCGAGCTGAAGATCTTGACGACCTTCCCTGCGTACGGCTTGTCACCGCCGGCAGTCGTGGCTGTGCTGTCCGACTTGTCGTCGCCACAGGCGGCTGCCAGCAGCGCAACGCTCAGGACGGCGGCCACTGAGGCCAGGCGTCGGCGTGTTGCCATGGTGTTCTCCCCCTCAGGAGTGGATGGGTGCCCGGAGGCACCGCACTTGTATGTAAGCGCTTGCAGAGTACCCCGGTCGAGGGACGGGCGTCAATATCTGCGCCGGGTGCGGTTCAGCGGGACGTCGAGGGAGGGCCGGATGTGGCCCGTTCCACGAGGGTCAGCTCCACCGGGTGGTGGGCGATGGTGCCGAAGCCCTCCAGCCCGTCGAGCATCAGGCGGGCGCCGAGGCGGCCGATCTCGCGGACCGGCTGGCGCACCGTGGTGAGGCCGACGGACTCGGCCACCGGGTGATCGTCGAAGCCCACCAGGGAGATGTCGCGACCGGGCACCAAGCCGGCCTCGCGCAGCGCCCACATCGCGCCGTAGGCCATCTCGTCGCTCATCAGGAACACGCCGGTCGGCGGCTTCGGCAGCGAGAGGAAGCGGCGCATCGCGGTGCGGCCGCCTTCGATGGTGAAGTCGCCGTCGTCCACGTACTCCTTGGGCAGGCGCAGCCCGGCGGCCTCCATGGCCATCTGGAAGCCGTGCAGGCGTTCCGTGGGGACGTTGTGGGCCACGTCCATGTGGGCGTGCCCACCCACCACGGCGAGGCGGCGATGGCCGAGCTCGATGAGGTGACGGGCGGCGATGCGGGCGCCGCGGACGTTGTCCACCGACGCCGACGTGACGCTGCGCAGCTGCTCGCCCAGCACCACGACGGGCGTCTCCAGGTCGGCCAGCTTGGTGGCGCCCTCCTCGCTGCAGAACACGTCCACCAGGATGACGCCGTCGATGCGCTGGTGGAAGCGGGCGTCGCCGCGGAACATGCGCTCGCGGGCCAGCGGGTTCGCGGTGCCGATGAGGAGGTCGTAGCGGGCGTGGGCCAGCACTTCTTCCACGCCAGCCACGACCTCGCTGGTGTACCAGCTGGTGAGGAGTGGGGCGAGCAGGCCGATGGTGCGGCTCTGGCCGGACGCCAGACGGGAGGCGTTGGAGTTGGCGACGTAGCGGAGCTCTTCGGCCACCTGGATGATGCGCTGCTTGGTGGCTTCGGCGACGTACGGATGGTTGCGCAGGGCACGGCTGACGGTGGCGGTGGACACGCCGGCGACGCGGGCGACATCGTCGATCGTCGCCCGGGCGACACCGCTGGTGTACTGCTCAGCCATGACGACGGGAACCTACTTGCGCAGGCCGATCGCCGTGCATTCTGCGGCGAGCGTGCCGGGTGCGGCGGCGGCGCCCGAGGGCGGGCCGGCGGGTGGGGTGGAGGGGTGCCGGGGGGCGGGGTGGAGGGGTGGCCGAGTCGAACACGAGCGTGGTGCCGTGCAGTTCGGGGACGTCGACGGGGGAGCCCCCCAGGTTGCAGGCCACCACGTAGGGGCCGCGGGCGATCACCAGGAGGTCGCCATCGCGGCGCAACAGCTCGAAGGGGGCGTCCCAGATGGCCGGGTGCGCCTTGCGCAGGCCCACCATCTGGCGGTAGCGGTGCCAGGTGCTGGTGACGTCGTCGCGTTGTTGCTCCACCGTGAGGGACGGCGGGAGGGGGGCGGTGGCGATCCAGGCTTCGGGCGCGGTGGTGAAGCCGTTGTGGGGTCCCCCGGTCCAGGGCATCGGGCCGCGGGCCACGTCGCGGGTCCACATGCCCTCACCGTTGCGGGCCGACATGGGGTCCTCCACATGGCCCACCAGTTCGGCGTCGGGCAGGCCCAACTCCTCGCCTTGGTAGACGAAGAACATCCCGTCGAAGGCCAGCATCAGCGTGGAGAGCGCGGTGGTGCGGCGCAGGCCGGTGGCGCCGCCGCCGAAGCGCGACACGGCTCGGGCCTGGTCGTGGTTGGAGACCTCCCACGCGCAGCCGCCGTGGGCCTTCTCCTGGTACTCCAGCATGGTGTCCAGGATGTGGGTCGGGTGCCAGGTGTCCAGCCCCAACTGCAGCACGAATCCGGCGTGAAGGGCGGTGCCGTCGGCGACGAACTCGGCGAAGCGGTCCACGTTGCGGGTGTCCATCTCGCCGAGCAGCACGGACCCCTTGGCGCGAACGGCGTCTCGCCATTGGCGGAACAGGACGGCGGTTTCGTGGCGATGGAGGTCGTGGATGTGCTGGAAGGAGGCGAACACGTCCATCGGGTGCATGCCGGGGTGGATGTCGCGGACCTGAGGGTTGTCGGCGAAGGAGGGGTCCTTGCAGAGCCCGTGGGCCACGTCGATGCGGAACCCGTCGGCACCGCGATCGGACCAGAAGTGGAGGATCGCGGCGAACTCCTCCATCACCTTCGGGTTGGCCCAGTTGAGGTCGGGCTGCTCAGGCAGGAACAGGTGGCAGTAGTACTGGCCGCTGCCGCCGGGGTCCAGGCTCCAGGCGGGGCCGCCGAAGTGGCTGACCCAGTTGTTGGGCGGACCGCCGTCCGGTGCGGGGTCGCGCCACAGGTAGTAGTCGCGGTAGGGGCCGGTGGGGTCGGCCACCGCCGCCTTGAACCAGGCGTGCTCGCTGGAGGAGTGATTGGGCACGATGTCCACGAACAGCCGCAGGCCCAGTCGATGCGCCTCGGCGGCGAGGGCGTCCCAGTCCGCCAGAGTGCCGTGCAGGGGGTCCACGTCGCAGTAGTCGCTGACGTCGTAGCCGTGGTCCTTGCCCGGGCTGCGGAAGAATGGTGTGATCCAGACCACGTCCACGCCGAGATCGGCCAGGTAGGCCAGCTTGCCGGTGATGCCGGGCAGGTCGCCCACGCCGTCGCCGTTGCCGTCGGCGAACGAGCGCACGTACACCTCGTAGCCGACCGCGCCGCGCCACCAGTCGTCGCCGGCCAGGTGGGCGGTTCGGGCCCCGAGTTCTGTAAGCGCTTGCATCGGCTTGGAGAATACACTCGCGCCCGTGATTGCGCACAGGGTCGCCGGTGAACCTCTCCCGTCCGCGTTGCACGCGTCATTGCTCCAGGCTCGGCTGCGGCGCCACGGCGACATCCTCCGTCACGGGTTGGCCGAGCTGTATCCGGCGCAGGCGGAGGCGGCGTTCGAGCGGTTGATGGCGCTGGTCAGGGCACACACCGCGACCAGGCCCGCGCATCTGATGGAGCGCGACCTGCAGCGAGAGGCGGAACCGGACTGGTTCCAGCAGCCGGGCACCGTCGGGTACGTGGCGTACGCCGATCGGTTCGCCGACACGCTGGCAGGCGTCGGTCGGCATCTGGACTACCTGGCCGAACTGGGCGTCACCTATCTGCACCTGATGCCCCTGCTGCGGGCTCGGGAGGGGGAGAACGACGGCGGCTACGCCGTTGCCGCCTACGACGAGGTGGATCCCCGGCTGGGCACCATGGCCGATCTGGCCGCGCTGGCCGACGACCTGCACGACCGGGGCATGAACCTGTGCGTGGACCTGGTGCTCAACCACACGGCGGCCGAACACCCGTGGGCGGTGGCCGCGCGGGCGGGCGACCCCGCCTACCGCGGGTTCTACATGTTCTTTCCCGACCGGACCGTGCCGGACCGCTTCGAGCAGACGCTGCTGGAGGTGTTCCCGACCTTCGCGCCCGGCAACTTCACCTGGCTGGACGACATCCAGCAGTGGGTCTGGACGACGTTCCACGAGTTCCAGTGGGACCTGGACTGGACGAACCCCGACGTGTTCGTGGCGATGGCCGGGGTGATGCTGCAGCTCGCCAACCAGGGGATCGACGTGTTGCGGTTGGACGCGGCCCCGTTCATGTGGAAGCGCGAGGGCACCATCAGCCAGAACCAGCCGGAGGTGCACACCCTGCTGTGCGCGCTGCGGGCGCTGATGGCAGTGGCGGCGCCGGCGACGATCTTCAAGGCGGAGGCCATCGTCGCGCCGGAGGAACTGACGGCCTACGTGGGGGCAGGCGAGCCGGAGCGCCACGAGTGCGAGTTGGCCTACCACAACCAGTTGATGGTGCTGTTGTGGAGCAGTCTGGCGACGGGCGAGGCGCAGTTGATGACCACGTCGCTGGGCCGGCTGCCGAGCATCCCCTCCCGCGCCTCGTGGGTGACGTATGTGCGGTGCCACGACGACATCGGTTGGGCGATCACCGACGAGAACGCAGCAGCCGTGGGCTGGGACGGCCGGGCGCACCGGGACTTTCTGGTGGACTTCTACCGCGGGCAGTTCCCCCTGTCGTTCGCCCGCGGCGACGTGTTCCAGTTCAATCCCGAGACGGGTGACGGCCGCACCTCGGGCAGCGCGGCATCGCTGTGCGGCATCGAGCGTGCCCTGGCGGCGGAGGACCCGGCCCACCTGGAGATTGCCTGCCGGCGGCTGGAACTGGTGTACGCCGTGGTCTATTCGTTCGGAGGGGTGCCGCTGCTCTACATGGGTGACGAGCTGGGCCTGCGGAACGACCACTCCTACCTCGAGGATCCGGCGCTGGCCGACGACAACCGGTGGATGCATCGACCGCGCATGGACTGGGCGACCGCTGCCCGCCGGCTGGAGCCCGGCACGCTGGAGTCGCGGCTGTTCGGGATGATGGCGGGGCTGGCCGCTGACCGCGCCGCCGTGCCGGCGCTGCACGGCGCGGCGCGGTTGGAGGTGCTGCAGCCGGCTGACGGCCACCTGTTCGCGTTCACCCGGCACCACCCGGACCGGGGCCGGTTCACCATGGTGGCCAACTTCGGGAACCTCACCGTGGTGGCGGCGACGGCGGAGTTGGGGTGCGCCTCCGACGCCGTAGTCCACCGCTGCGGCGCTGATGCCACCCTGGAGGGCGGCGTGCTCACCCTGCCCCCGCTGGGCTATGCCTGGCTCGTGGAGCCCTGACGATCAAGCCGCCGGCGGATGCGCAGCGCCCGCTGCCGGTCCCGTACCTGCTGCCCCGGTTGCCGGTCCCGTCCCTGCTGCCCCAGTAGCCGGTCCCGTCAGTGCTGACTCTCCCGTTCCCGCCGTTCCTGCTCTGGCCGTCGTGGGCGCCGAGCCCGGCGAGGCTGTGTCGAACGCGTTCGACCGGGCCACCGTGGTGCGCCAGCGATCGGGGTACCCGGTGAGCACCGTGCCGTCCTGCCGGGTGACCGTGATGCGCCGGTCGACCGGGTCGACGTCGATGCTCCAGCCGCCCGTGTGCACTGCGGTGTGATGTGCGCGGCACAACGGCGCCAGCGAGTCCAGATTCGTGGAACCACCGTCGCCCCACCCGTGAAGATGATGCGGCTGGCAGCGGTCGAACGGCACATCACAGTCGGGCACCGCGCAGGTGGCGTACATCGCCCTCAGTGCCACCCGCTGCGCATGCGTCGCCAGCCGTCGAACGCGTCCGACATCGAGCACCTGCCCGTCCCCGCCCAGCACCACCGGGATGATCCCTGCGTCGCACGCCATCTGCCGCACTGTCTCCACGGGGAGGTCGACGCTGCCCGTGTCCATCTGCGTGGCCGCGTGGACCCCGGACCGCAGTGTGGCCTCGTCGATCAGAACGACCACCTCTGCATCGGGCACGGTGAACATCGAGCGCGGCCCGCCCTCGGCCACATCCGCCATGGCGCCACCCGCGCACACCAGTTCGTAGAGCGCGACCGGAGGTGCTCCCACCGCGTGTCGCCGTCCGGGCAATCCGGCGGCTCCCGCCCGGCGTCGACCATCGCCGTCCGTGCGCTGCGGAGCTTGGCCAGCAGCTGCTGCCCCCGCTCGGGGTCGTACATCGCCCGCAGGTTGACCATGCCGCTGTCGTCCACCCAGTGCGTCAGACCCGTCGCCCGGCGCTGCTTCACCAGCCGCTCGACCCCGTCGTCCGACCGCAGTCGGTTGACCTCGGCCACCAGCAGCCGACGGAACCGCTCCGGTCCGTTGACCGAGGCCAGCCGAACCAGCGTCGCGTCCAATGACGTCAGGCGCTGACGGTCGGCCAGGTTCATCTGGTGCCAGCAGCGGCCAAGCACCTGCACATGGCTCTCGGCCACCCGGGACTCCCGCAGCGCCGTGCTGAACAGCGGGAAGTGCGCCAGCAGGCGGGCGAGCATGGCCTGGCGGGCGGCCTCTCGCTCGCTGATCCGAGCCGAGTCCGCCAGCTCCAGCTCCGCAGGCTTCGGCGCCGGGCCACCGGTCCCAGCGTTGCCGCTGGCAGGACCGCCCGTGCCCCCTGCGTCACCGGGCTCGCTGCCTGGCCCGCCGCCGGGGTGGTCGCCTGGGTGGTCGGCGGGGTCGTCGCCGGACGGAGGTGGCGGCAGGGGCAGCCCACCGGCCAACTCGGCCAGTTCGTCCAGCCTCCGCACCAGCAAGGCGGATCGGACGGCCGCCATCCAGTTCGACAGCCGGGCAACATGCTGCATCGCGACGCGGACGGCCTGCTCGTCCAGGGTGGAGATGTCGGTCGCCTCGAGTTCGGCGACGATCGGGGAGAGGGTGACAGTGCTCATCCGCCAACTGTCGCAAAGGGGTGTCACACGGCGCGGCGGATCGCGATCACGTCCTCGATCATGCGATGGGCGATGTCCAGTTCCTCCGGCGGGAAGATCGCCACATCCTGCACGCCGGCCTCGCCAAGGCGGCGCACGTGCTCCACCGCGTCGTCGAACGTGCCCACGGCCGCCAGGTCCATCCACCAGTCAGCGGGCATTCCCACCAGCGCCCCTTCGCCCCCGTCGGTGAGTAGCGCCTGCATCTCCGCGAAGTGGGGGTGCTCGTTGACCGTGGGGTTGGCGGACCCCACCCACCCCGCCACCAGCGGGGCCATCACCTCGTACGCCTGCCGCCGGGTGGGAGCGATGCACAGCGACGTGAACGTGCTGACCCGCCATCCCGAGGGGTCCCCTGCCAAGCGCCGGGCCGCCCGGGCCGCCGCCGGCCCCGCCCCCTCCACGAGGATCACCCCGTCACACGCCCTCCCGGCCACGGCCATCGACTTCGGCCCGCGCACCCCCGCCACCACCGGCGGCACCTGGGAGGGAGGGGCCTCCAGCTGCACCCCGCGCAGCCGCACCTCGCGCCCCTCCACGGTCACCTCCTCGCCGCGCAGCAGCCGGCGGACGGCAATCAGCACTTCCTCCAGCGTGGTGAGCGGGCTCGCCGTACGCGCACCGATCTGCCCCATCCAGTCCTGCACGCCATGACCGATGCCGGCGATCAGCCGGCCCGGGCCCAGCTGCGCCAACGTGGCCAACTCCATCGCCGTGATGGCCGGGTTTCGGGCCACCGCGGGCAGGATCCCCAGACCAACCGTCAACCGCTCGGTCGTCGCCAGGGCGGCCGCCGCCAACGACACGCCCGCGGTGAAGAAGCAGTCCTCGATCACCCACAGCTGGTCGACGCCACCGTCTTCCAGGCGACGGGCGAAGTGCAGCACCTCGGGCGCCGGGAACGTGCGGTCGAAGCACATCCCGATGTTGATCTGGGTCATGTGGTCATGCTGGCACGAGTTCGCCGAGGAACCCGGCAAGGAACGTGGCCGCGTCCACCCCGCGTCGAATCGGTACGACCACCTGCTGCTGGTCCGCCTTGTAGATGGCATCGCGGCTCAACCGGCGCAACCGCAACTCCTCGCTGGTTTCAAATCCAACGGCGCCAGGCGGGCCATCGTGCCGGTGATCTGCACGTCGCGCAGCCCCAGCCGGTGGCACTCCGCCCGCAGCAGACCCACTGCCAGCAGGGCCTCGGCCGGTGCCGGCACCGGGCCGTAACGGTCTTCCCACTCCGTGCGGATGTCGGCCACCTCGGCCGGCGTGGTGACGGCGGCGAGGCGCCGGTAGGCCTCCAGCCGCAGCTCCTCCTTCGGCACGTACTCGGCCGGCAGGTACGCGTCGGTGGGCACGTCCAGCTTCACCTCGCTGGGCTCCTTCACCGGCTCGCCCTTCATCTCGCCCACGGCCTCGGTGACCATCTGGCAGTAGAGGTCGTACCCGACGGCGGCGATGTGCCCGCTCTGCGCCTCGCCCAGCAGATTGCCGGCGCCGCGGATCTCCAGGTCGCGCATGGCGATCTTGAACCCGCTGCCCAGCTCGGTGGCCTCGCCGATCGTGCGCAGGCGTTCGTACGCCTCCTCGCTCAGCCGCGCATCCGGCGGATGGAACAGGTAGGCGTACGCCCGCGAGCCACTGCGCCCCACCCGGCCGCGCAGCTGATGCAGCTGGCCGAGGCCCAGCAGGTCGGCCCGCTCCACCACCAGCGTGTTCACCGTGGGCATGTCGATGCCGCTCTCGATGATGGTGGTGCAGACCAGCACGTCGAAGCGGCCCTCCCAGAAGTCCAGCACCACCTGCTCCAGGGACCCCTCGTCCATCTGCCCGTGGGCGATGGCGATGCGCGCCTCCGGCACCAGTTCGCGCAGCCGGGCGGCGGCCATGTCGATCGTCTGCACCCGGTTGTGCACCCAGAAGACCTGGCCCTCGCGCAGCAGTTCGCGGCGGATGGCCTCCACCGCCACCCGCTCGTCGTACCCGCCGACGAACGTGAGGATTGGCTGGCGGTCTGCCGGCGGGGTCTGCAGCAGCGACAGGTCGCGGATGCCCACCAGGCTCATCTCCAGCGTGCGCGGGATCGGCGTGGCCGACAGCGTGAGGACGTCCACGTTCGTCTTCAGCTTCTTCATCGCCTCCTTCGCCTGCACGCCGAAGCGTTGCTCCTCGTCCACCACCAGCAGCCCGAGGTCCTTGAACTCCACGCCCTCCTGCAGCAGGCGGTGGGTACCGATGACGCAGTCCACCTCGCCGGACTTCAGCCCGGCCAGCACCTGACGGGCCTCCTTCGGAGTGAGGAAGCGGGACAGCGTCTCCACCCGGATCGGGTAGCCGGCGAAGCGGTCGGCGAACGTGTTGCCGTGCTGGGTGGCCAGCAGCGTGGTGGGCGCGAGCACCGCAACCTGCTTGCCGTCCTGGATGGCCTTGAACGCAGCCCGCACCGCCACCTCGGTCTTGCCGAACCCGACGTCGCCGCACAGCAGGCGGTCCATCGGGTAGGCGCGCTCCATGTCGGCCTTGATGTCGTCGATGGCCGCCCGCTGGTCCGGCGTCTCCACGAACGGGAACGCCTGCTCCATCTCGTGCTGCCACGGGGTGTCCTGCCCGAACGTGTGCCCTGGCGCGTTGACCCGCTTCTGGTAGAGCACCACCAGCTCCTGGGCGATCTCGCGCACCGCGCTACGGACCCGGCTCTTCGCCTTGGCGAAGTCCGCCCCGCCCAAGCGGTGCAGCACGGGGGCCTCGCCGCCCACGTACTGGCGCAGCGTGTCGATCTGATCGCTGGGCACGTACAGCTTGTCGCCGCCCTTGTAGGCCAGCAGCAGGTAGTCGCGCTCCACCCCGCCGATCGTCCGCTTCACCATGCCCTGGTACTGGCCCACCCCGTGCTGGTAGTGGACGACGTAGTTGCCCGGCTTGAGGTCCTCGAACATTCCGGCGCCCTGGCGCTTGCGCGGCCGGGCCGCGCGGTGGGCACGGCGGCGCCCGGTGAGGTCCGCCTCAGCCACCACGGCCAGCTTGGCGGCGGCAACGGTGCAGCCGCGGTGCAGCGGCGCGACGGTGACATGCCCGCCGGGGTTGGTGAGCGCGTCGCCGGTGCGGCCGACCGTGAAGTCCAGCCCCCGTTCCACCAGCAGTGCGGCCATCCGGTCGGCGGAACCCTCGCCGTCGGCGGCGACGATCACCCGGTAGCCCTCCCGCAGCAGATCACCGAGACGCCGGGTCAGCCCCTCGCCGTCACCCACCACGGGCCCCCACCCCGTGGCTTGCACCATCGGGGAGTCCGGGGTCTCCGGAGTGCTGGAGATCGTCCAGGTCGCTTGGCCTGCGGCGAGCAGACGGTCCGGCTCGGCGTGCAGCCGGGGGAACGGGGTGGTGGCGTCGCGTTGCCACGTGCTGGCCAGGGCTCGCGCCAGGTCGTCCTCCTCGGCCAGCAGGTCGTTGGCCCGGTCGCGCATCCGCCGGGGCTCCACCAGCGCCACCTTGGCCGCGCTCGGCAGCACGTCCGTGAGCAACTGCGGCTCGTCCACCAGCCACGGCAGCCAGCTCTCCATCCCGTCGAACAGCGCCCCGTCGGCCAGGCGCTCCCACTGTTCGCGCCCCCACGGCTCGCTGGCCACCAGTGCAGCTGCCCTGGCCTGCACGGCCTCCGTGCTCACCAGTTCCCGCGCCGGGAACACCAGCGCTTCGGGCAGGTCGCGGACGCTGCGCTGGTCGCTGACGGAGAACTCGGCGAGACGGTCCACCTCATCGCCCCACAGGTCGATGCGGATCGGGGCGTCGGCGGTGCTGGGGAAGATGTCCACGATGGCGCCCCGCCGGGCGATCTCGCCACGGTGCTCCACCAGTTCCTCGCGCCGGTAGCCGGCGCGCACAAGGTCGCCCACGAGCGCCTCGGGGTCGAGCACGTCGCCCTTGCGCACGCGCACCGGCTGCACGGCGGCGGCCTCGGGGCCGAGGTGCTGCAGCAGGGCCCGCACGCCGGCCACCACGATGGCCGGGCAGCGGCCCGGGTCCTGCAGGCGCCACAGCACCTCCAGCCGCCGCCCCATGGTCTCCACGCTGGGGCTGACCCGCTCGAACGGCAGGGTCTCCCACGCCGGGACCAGCACCACCTCGCCGGCGGGCATGTACTGGCACAGGTCGTCGTACAGCTGGCCGGCGTCGCTACCGGTGGGGCACGCCACCACCAGTGGCCGGCGGTCGCCCAACTGGGCCAGGGCCGCCACCGCCACGGCGCGGGCCGCCTCGGGCACCGCGACGAACCCGCTCGGATCACCCAGAGCCTGGGTGAGCGCCGGGTCGTTGCGCAGCAGGCGGGGGAGCGATGCGAGCGACGGATCGGGGGAGGACATCGGAGCTGTCACGCCTTGGTGTTGTAGCGCTGCATCGCTGCGTCCACGCCCTCGGCCACGATCATCTCCACGGCGTCCGCGGCGCGCACGATCGACTCGTCCAGCAGATGGCGCTCGGAGATGCTCATCCGCGACAGCACATGGTCCGCACCGCGCTCCTTTGACGGGGGCTTGCCGATGCCGATCCGCACGCGCAGGTAGTCCTGCGTGTGGAGATGCTGGGTGATGCTGCGTAGCCCGTTGTTGCCGGCCAGCCCGCCACCCGCTTTGACCCGCACGATGCCGGGCGGCAGGTCCAGTTCGTCGTGCACCACGATGATGCGGGTGGGGTCGTCCACCTTGTGGCGGCGCACCAGGGCGCGCACCGACTCGCCGCTGAGGTTCATGTAGGTGATGGGGAACGCCAGCACCACCTTCTGGCCGTCCATCCGTGCCTCGGCTACCAGTGCGCGATCGCGCCCGGCCTTCATCTTTTCGCCCACGCGTTGGGCCAGCAGCGCGACGACTTCCTCGCCCATGTTGTGGCGGGTGCGCGCGTACTCCTTGCCGGGGTTGCCCAGGCCGACGATCAACCAGTCGATCACCGGGGCACCCCCGTCAGCGGCAGGTCACTCGCCGGCGTCGTCGCCAGCGGCTTCGGCCTCGCCGCCCTCGGCGCCACCCTCGGCCTCGCCCTCGGCAGCCTCGGCTTCGCCGGCGCCGGTGTGCAGGGTGGTGACCACCGGCATCTCCTCGTCGCCAGTGGCGGTGACGCCAGCCGGCAGGGTGATGTCGGCCAAGCGGATGACGTCGCCGGGCTGCATGTCGGTGATGTCGATGGTGATCTCGTTGGGCATGTTGCCCGGGGTGCAGCGGACTTCGATGGTGTCCACCGCACGGTCCACCAGCATCCCCTCGCTGGCAACGGCCTTGGCCTCGCCCTCGAGGTGCACCGGCACCTGGACGGTGATCTCCTCGGTCATCGAGACCTGGAGGAAGTCGATGTGGCTGACGGTGCGCTTGATCGGGTGACGCTGCAGATCCTTCACCACGGCCGGGTACTTCTGGCCCCCGACCTCCAGGTTCAGCAGGGTGTTGACCCCGGCCGGACCGCTGAGGGCGATGCGCAGATCGCGGCGCTCCACGGTGAGGCTGACCGGCGTCATGCCGTGGCCGTAGAGGACACCGGGGATGTGGCCCTCGGCCCGCAGGCGACGAGCGGCGGCGGAGCCTGCAGCGGTGCGGGGCGTGGCGGCGAGCGTGGTGGTGGACATGACGGAAGCCTCGATCAGTACGGCCGAAAGAACAGCGGGCAAGCCTACCGGGGCCGCAGGGCCGTCACAATCGGACGGGGGTGGTATCAGGCCTGGTTCTCGCCGCCGAAGATCTCGCTGACGCTGGCGTCGTCGAACACGGCGTTCAGGGCATCGGCGATCAGCGGGGCGATGGACAGCACTTCGATCTTGGCGATCTGCTGCTCGGGCGCCAGCGGCAGGGTGTTGGTGAGCACCACCCGGGTGATGACGGACTTCTCCAGGCGCTCGATGGCCGGGCCGCTGAGTACCGCGTGGGTGGCCATGGCCCACACTTCCTTGGCCCCGCGGGCCATCAGCACGTCGGCGGCCGACACGATGGTGCCGCCGGAGTCGATCATGTCGTCGGTGAGGATGCACAGGCGGCCGTCCACGTCGCCCATGACCTCCTTGGCCTCGGCGACGTTGGCGGTGCCCTTCGGCCGCCGCTTGTAGATGAAGGCCAGGTCGCTGCCCTTGTCCGTGAGGTGCTGGGCCATCCGTTCGGCCACCTTGATGCGGCCGGCGTCGGGGGCGACGATCACCGGCTCCACGGCGTGCTCGCGGACATAGTTCTCCAGCACCGGCATCGCGGTGAGGTGGTCCACCGGGCCGTCGAAGAAGCCCTGGATCTGGCCGCTGTGCAGGTCGATGGAGATCATCCGCTTCGCCCCGGCGCTCTTGAACAGGTCGGCCACCATGCGGGCGGTGATCGGCTCGCGGCCCTCCGCCTTGCGGTCCTGGCGGGCGTAGCCGTAGAACGGGCAGACGGCGGTGATCCGCTTGGCGCTGGCCCGGTAGGCGGCGTCGATCATGATCAGCTGCTCCATGATGGAGTCGTTGATGCTGCGCCCGCCGAACCCGCAGTGGGTCTGCATGATGAAGACGTCGTTGCCGCGAATGCTCTCGGCGAACCGCACCCGCACCTCGCCGTTGGCGAACTGCACGATGTTGGGATTGCCGAGCTCGATGCCGAGGTGGCCGGCCACTTCCTCTGCCAATGCCGGATGGGTGCGCCCCGAGTAGAGCGCCATCCGCTTGGTCGTGACCTTCTCCATCCGTTGCTCCCCGCTACTGGCCGTCGACAGGCGCAGTGTAGAAGGCGCCGGTGGCAGCGCCCGAAACGACGCTGCTGCCTGGTGGCAGGAAGGCGTAGGGGCCCACGTGGGCGTCGGCGCCGACCTCGCTGTCGCGGCCGGTGGTGTGCTCCACCACGGCCCCGTCGCCGATCGTGCAGTCCACCAGGCGGGTGTCCGGGCCGATCTCGCAGCCGTCGCCAACCACCGTGGAACCCTGGAGGATGGTGCCCGGGTACAGCGTGACGTCGCGGCCCAGCCGCACCGTGACGTCGATGAACGTCTGGCGCGGGTCCAGCATCGTGACGCCGTTCAGCAGGTGGCGGCGGTTGGTGCGGTTGCGGAACTCGCGCTCGGCCATGGCCAGCTGCCAGCGGTCGTTCACGCCCTGGGTCTCGGCCATCGGGGCTTGCACGCAGCCGATGCGGTGGCCCATGGCCGCCAGGGAGCCGATGACGTCGGTGAGGTAGTACTCGCCCTGGGCGTTGTCGGGGCTGAGGCGGCGCAGCGCCGGCCCCAGCAGGTCGCGGCGGAAGGCGTACATGCTGGTGCACACCTCGCGGACCGCCCGCTCCTCCTCGTCGGCGTCGCGCTGCTCCACGATGCGCAGCACCCGGCCGTCGCCGGTCTTCGACGGCTGGCGGATGACCCGGCCGTAGCCGGTGGGGTCGTCGAGGACGCTGGTGATGAGCGTGGCGGCGTACTGGTTGGCCACGTGCGTGGTGACCAGCGCCTCCAGCGTCTCGGGGCTGAGCAGCGGCGTGTCGCCGGGCAGCACCACCACGGTGGACGTGTCGTCCAGGTCGTCGCCGGGGAACGCGCTGAGACCCACCATCGCCGCATCGCCGGTGCCACGTTGGACCTGTTGCTCGACGAACGTCACGTGGGCCCACTCGGGCGATTGCTCCTGCACCTTCTTGGCGACCCGCTCTGCGCCGTGGCCGACCACCACCACCGTGCGATCCGGATGCAGACCTTCCAGCGAGTGGATGACGTGCATCACCATCGGCCGGCCGCAGATGAGGTGCAGCGGCTTGGGGCGGGTGGATCGCATGCGCGAGCCCTCGCCGGCGGCGAGGACGATGGCGGAGACGGTCATGGGTCTGTTCTATCGCGTGCGGCAGCACGGATGGCCGCTGGCCCGAACGTGGTCGCGCACCGCCGGCACCAGAAGCCCTGCTCCAGTTCCGTGCCGCACGGGGCGTGGACCAGCACGATGTCCGCGTCGCCGCCTGCCAGGTGGTGCTCGCCCCAGCGGATCAGCGCCACGAGCGCGGGGGAGAGGGCCACGCCGGCGGGCGTCAGGCGGTACTCGTAGCGCGGCGGGTGCTCCTGGTAGCGGTCCTTCGTCATCACCCCGCCGTCGACCAGGCGCTTGAGGCGGTTGGTGAGGATCGGCCGGGCGATGCCGAGGTCGTCGATGAAGTCGTCGAATCGGCGCACGCCCCGCAGCGCGGCCCGGATGATGAGGATGCTCCAGCGGTCGCCCACCAGCTTGAGCGTGCGCTCCAGCGTCGTCGGCTGCCCGTCCCCCATCGCCGCCCGACCTTACCGTCCCGGTTTGTGTCAAGAACCGCGACACATCGTCCCTGGTAGACGGCCGACAGCGTTTACGTACAACGTGAGGGCTGGTGAGTTCGGGAACAGAACTGACTTGGGGTAGGGTGCTCGGTCGTGATCGACGAACTGCTGGGGATGCCGCTCGACGAACTGCTGGCCGCGGCCCGCGACGTGCGCGACCGGGCCCATGGCACGCGGGTGACGTACTCCCCGAAGGTGTTCATCCCGCTGACGATGCTGTGCCGTGACCGCTGCGGCTACTGCACGTTCGCCCAGCCGCCCGCCCGCCTGCAGTCGCCGTACCTCACGCCCGAGCAGGTGCTGCGGATCGCCGCCGACGGCGCCCGGATGGGTTGCCACGAAGCCTTGTTCACGCTCGGCGAGGCACCGGAGGAACGCTACGACGTGGCCGCCGAGTGGCTACGCGCCAACGGCTACGACTCCACCGTCCACTACCTGCACGCCATGGCCGGGCTGGTACTGGCCGAGACCGGCCTGCTGCCCCACGCCAACGCCGGCGCGCTGACCGAGGCGGAACTGCGCCTGCTGGCCGAGGTCAGCCCCAGCCAGGGGATGATGATCGAGACGCTGCGCGCCGACCTGCCCTGCCACCGCGGCGCGCCGGACAAGCACCCGCAGCGCCGGCTGGACACGCTGGAGGCCGCCGGCCGGGCGCGCATCCCGTTCACCACCGGCATCCTCGTGGGCATCGGCGAGACTCGGGCCGACCGGATGGCCGCGCTGGCCGCCATCGCCGACAGCCACCGCCGCCACGGGCACGTGCAGGAGGTGATCGTCCAGAACTTCCTGCCCAAGCCGGGCACGGGCATGCAGCACGAGCCCCCCTGTCCGCAGGACGAGTTCCTCTGGTCGATCGCCGCCGCCCGCCTCGTGCTGCCGCCGGAGATCCACCTGCAGGCCCCGCCGAACCTCAGCGACGACTTCGGGGTGCTGCTCGACGCCGGCATCGACGACTGGGGCGGCGTCTCGCCCGTCACGCTCGACCATGTCAACCCGGAGCGCCCGTGGCCGGCGCTGGAGCGCCTGCGCGAGGTCACCGAGGCCCGCGGGCACAGCCTCGCACCGCGCCTCACCGTCTACCCGGAGTTCGTCCGCCGCCCGCTGGAGTGGTTGCACCCTGCGCTGCGGTTTCCCGTGCAGGACCGCAGCGACGCCGAGGGCCTGGGCCGCGACGACCCCGGCGCAGTGTGGCCGGAGAAGGTCACCGCGGCCGACGTGGTGCACGACGGCGCCGAGGTGGTGCTGGTGGGCCATCGCAGCACCCAGTGGTACAGCGGTGCCACCAACCCGCCCCCCACACTGCTGCCGGGCGCCCACCACGCCGGGCGCGTCCGCGGCGCCGTCGCCGAGGTGCTGGCCGGCATCGAGGCCGGGCAGGAACCCGGCTTCGAACAGGTGGTCGCGCTGTTCCGTGCCCGCGGCCCAGAGGTCACGGCCGTGGCGGCGCTCGCCGACCGTCTCCGGCGCGAGACCGTGGGCGACGCCATCACGTGGGTGCACAACCGCAACATCAACTACACCAACGTGTGCACCTTCAAGTGCAAGTTCTGCGGCTTCTCCAAGGGGCCGCTGAGCCTCAACCTGCGCGGCACGCCGTACCTGCTGACGCTGGACGACATCGCCCAGCGGGCCCGTGAAGCGTGGGACCTCGGCGCGACCGAGGTGACGTTGCAGGGTGGCATCCACCCCAGCTTCGACGGCGACTACTACATCGACGTGGCTCGCGCCGTGAAGGCCGCAGTTCCCGAGATGCACGTGCACGGCTTCACCGCGCTGGAGATCACCGAGGGGGCGCGTCGCCT
Source organism: Ilumatobacteraceae bacterium (assembly GCA_041394605.1). Classification (GTDB taxonomy): domain Bacteria; phylum Actinomycetota; class Acidimicrobiia; order Acidimicrobiales; family Ilumatobacteraceae; genus UBA668. Next base: position 106,336 of record JAWKHX010000007.1, on the reverse strand, counting down.
CGGTGAAGACCTCCACACGTACCTCGGGCGGCTGAAGGACGCCGGCCTTGCCAGCCTGCCCGGCACGGCCGCGGAGATCCTCGACGACGAGGTCCGCGCCGTGCTGTGCCCGGACAAGATCACCACGGACGAGTGGTTGGACTGCCACGCGGCCGCGCACGACGTGGGCCTGCGCAGCAACGTCACGATCATGTTCGGCTCCATCGAGCACCCGGAGAGTTGGGCGCGGCACCTGCTGCGCACACGTGAACTGCAGAAGGTCACCGGCGGGTTCACCGAGTTCGTCGGCCTGCCGTTCGTGCACATGGCGTCGCCGATCTACCTGCAGAAGGCGTCGCGCCGCGGCCCCACGTTCCGCGAGACCCTGCTGATGCACGCCGTCGCCCGGCTCGTGTACCGCGGGCTGATCGACAACATCCAGCTCAGCTGGGTGAAGATCGGCGAGGCCGCCGCGTTGCAGCTGCTGCAGGCAGGGTGCAACGACCTCGGCGGCACGCTGATGGACGAGAACATCTCCCGCGCCGCCGGTGCCGCTCACGGGCAGGGCATGACGGAGGAACGCTTCACCACGCTGGTCGCGCCGCTGGGTCGCCGCCTGCAGCAGCGCACCACCACCTACGGCCGGGTGGACACCGCGGTCGCCCGCTGAGCCTGCGGGTCAGCCGCCCAGCGTGAACTCCACCGCCGCCAGCGCGTGGAGGCGGGTGGTGGGGAAGTAGGGGACCGTCACGTCCTCGGGTCCGACGAGCAGTTCGATCTCGGTGCAGCCGGCGATGACCCCCTCCGCACCGCGCGCCAGCAAGCGGTCGATCACCGCGAGGTACGCCGCCTTGGACTCGGCCGTCACCACGCCGCGCACCAACTCCTCGTAGATCACGTCGTGCACGGTGGTGCGGTCCGGCTCCTCGGGCACCAGCACGTCGAGGCCGTGGTGGGCGACCAGGTGGTCGCGGTAGAACGCCTGCTCCATGGTGTACCGGGTGCCGAGCAGGCCGACCCGCCGCACCCCGGCGGCGCGGACGGCCGCACCCGTGGCATCGGCGATGTGCAGCAGCGGCACGGGTGCGATGGCCTCTGCCACGGACCCCGCCACCTTGTGCATCGTGTTGGTGCACAGCACGATGGCGGCCGCCCCGCACTGCACCAACGACCGCGCCGCGTCGGCGAGGAGCGTGGCGGCGCCGTCCCAGTCACCGGCAGCCTGCAGGGCCTCGATCTCGGCGAAGTCGAACGAGCGGATGACGAGGTCGGCCGAGTGCACTCCGCCCAGCCGGCGGCGGACTTCCTGGTTGATCAGCCGCTCGTACTCGACGGACGACTCCCAACTCATCCCGCCGAGCAGGCCGATGCGCTTCATGCGTTCCGGGGAGAGGACTCGAACCCCTATACGCGGCACCAAAAACCGCTGTCCTGCCATTGAACGACCCCGGACGGACGTTGTGGAGGCTATCTCCGGGCAGCTCGGCGACGGCGGGGTTTGGGGAGTGGGGTGCAACCCGGTAGCGTCTCCCGAGTTATGGGTTCACTGATCAAGAAGCGCCGTAAGCGCATGCGCAAGAAGAAGCACAAGAAGATGCTCCGCCGTACGCGGCACCAGCGTCGCTAGCACTCACTTCGCGCACAACCCAGGTTCTGGTCGCCGACCGTCCGCAGGCTCACTGTGGGCGGTCGGTGCGCGTCAGCACCACCATCGCGTCCGCCAGCGCGTCGGCGATGGCGTGATGACCCGGGAGGAACCAGGTGGCGCCGGACCCGGCCAGCACCGGGCGCTGCCCGGCCGCCTCGGTGATCCGGTCCCGCCATTCGGCCAGGCGCGGCTCCACGACCAGCGCCGCCGGCTCCAGATCGTTCGGGCCGTCCGCAGTGGGGCCGCCGAGTTCGTCCCATGCCCGGTAGGCCGCGGGCGTGCTGACCGCCAGCGGGGGGACGACCAGCGTGATGTCCTGCGCCTGGAACGGCAGCGGCTCCACCACCTCGCCGATGCCCCTCACCCGCGCCCGCCCACCGACGAGGCAGAAGCTGACGTCGGCCCCCAGCCGGGTTGCGCCGGCGACGTCCGTGTACCCGGCCCAGCGCAGCACGGCGGCCGCGTCGCTGGAACCGCCACCCAGCCCACCGCCGTGGGGGATGACCTTGTGCAGGTGCACCGCCGCATCACGGCCGGCCAGGCGCAGGGCCTTGGCGACCAGGTTGGTGCCGTCCAGCGGCATCCCGGCGGCGAACGGGCCGTCTGCCGTCAACCCGACGCCGCCGGGTGTGATCGTCACTGTGTCGGCCCACGCCAGCGAGACCATCTCGGCGTCGATGAGGTGGTAGCCGTCGTCGCGCACGCCGGTGATCCGCAACGACAGCGTCAGCTTCGCCGGCGCCGCGAGCGTGACGGGGCTGGTCACTCGTGCCCTCCGGCGGCCTGCCACGCCGCCGTCAGCCGCCCCCATTCGTGGACGTCGAGCTCCTCCGGCCGGCGTTGCGGGTCGATGCCCGCGTCGGCGAAGACCTCGGCGGCGACCACCCCGTTCAGCGACCGCCGGAGCATCTTGCGTCGCTGGCCGAACGCCGTGCGGACCAGGTGGAACAGCGGCGCCGGTGGCACGTCGACCGCTGGCGCGGGGCGGCGGCGGATGTCGGCCAGGGCGGACTCCACGTTCGGTCGGGGCACGAACACGCTGGCCGGCACATGGCCGCCGATGCGGGCGGTGGCCCAGTACGCGACCTTCACCGTGACGGCGCCGTACGCCGAAGTGCGCGGCGCGGCGCAGAACCGCTCGGCGACCTCCTTCTGCACCATCACCAACATGCGGGCCACCTGGGGCACGCCGTCGAGCACGTCGCACACCAGCGGCGTGGCCACGTTGTACGGCAGGTTGGCCACCAGCACCCAGTCGCGGTGCTCGCCCAGCAGGGCCGTCCAGTCCATCGCCATCGCGTCGCCCTCGACGACGGTGACGTTGGGATGCTCCGCCACCACCTCGCGTAGCACCGGCACGATGCCGTGGTCCACCTCCACGGCAGTCACCTCGGCGCCGGTCTCCGCCAGCGCCAGGGTGAGCGAGCCGAGGCCGGGCCCGATCTCCACCACCCGGCTGCCGGGGCCTACCTCCGCCAGGCGGGCGATGCGTCGCACCGTGTTGGGGTCGCCTACGAAGTTCTGCCCGAGGTCGCGGCGCGGGGCCAGGCCGTGGGAGGCCAGCAGGTCGTTGATCTCGCCGCGGTTGAGCACGGCTACCAGCTGATGCGGACCGGGATCGGTGCGTCGGCCAGGCTGGCGATCTCGTTGTAGATCGGTGTGTCCAGCACGATGTCCGCTCCGGCCGGCACGGCCTTGCCGAGCGTGTTGGTGCACGTGGTGGTCTGCCCGTTGTCCACGTTGACGATGGTGAGCGTGACCCCGTCGGGCGCCAGCAGCGTGGTGCACGGCCGGCCGCCGGACCAGTAGTGGCTGAAGCTGGCCCGGGCCTGGATCTCGTTGGCGCTGGGGCCGGGCGGCACGGCGATGTCGATGACACCGGGCGGGGTGGGCTCGTCGTCGCCGCCGACGAACACGGGCGGCAGGGGTTCGTAGGCGGTGGTGGACGGTGCGGTGTCTGCCCCGTTGCCGGGGGACGGGATGCCTGCCGAGGCCGTGGTGCCAGGCGAGGGGTCGTCGCGGTTGAGCACCCAGAGGGCCGGCAGCGCCACCAGGGTGAAGGTGGCCGCGAGGGCGACGCGACGTCGGTCGGAGTTGATCATTTGGGCTCGGCTGGCCGCCGGCGACCACCGCCGACCGCCCGTGACGAAAAGGCTACGGATGCAGGAGGGGAAAGGCAAGGCATGCGTTCGCCGTGGTGACCCGTGTCATGTTCTCCACCGACGTGCCGCGGAGTGCCGCCAGGTGGGCCACGACGTGGGCGACGAAGGCGGGCTGGTTGGTGCGGCCACGGTGCGGCACCGGCGCGAGGTACGGGCTGTCGGTCTCGGCGAGGATGCGATCGGCCGGGCACAGGATGGCGGCCTGCTGGTTGTCCGTGGCCGTCTTGAACGTGACGATCCCGCTGAAGCTGAGGAACGCCCCGAGGTCCAGGCACTGCCGTGCCTCCTCCGGCCCGCCGGTGAAGCAGTGGAAGATCGTGTGCTCCGGCACGCCCTCGGCGGCGAACACGTCGAACGTGTCCGACCACGCGTCGCGGGTGTGGACCACCAGTGGGAGGTGCCGCTGGTGGGCGAGTTGGATCTGGGCGGCGAAGGCTGCCCGCTGGGCGTCCCGCGGCGAGTGGTCGTAGTAGTAGTCCAGCCCGGCCTCGCCGACGGCGATGACCTTGGGGTGTTCAAGGAACGGCACGATGGTCTCCACCCCGAACTTCGCTTCGTGCGGGTGCAGCCCGGCCGTGGCCCAGATGCGGTCGTCGGTCTCGGCGATGGTGATGGCCGCCCGCGTGGTGGCCTCGTCGCAGCCGACGTTGACCATCGTGCCCACCCCTGCGGCGCGGGCCGCGGCGATGACGTCCGCGACGGGCACGCCGCGGGTGTCGTAGAGGTGGCAGTGGGTGTCGACCAGCCCGTCGAGCATGCCTGTCAGGCTACGGGGCGTCAGGCGCGGGGCGCTGCCGGGCGGCGGCGAGAAGCCACTCGAGCGGCCACGGCGTCGACGGTCGTGATCTGCTCGGCGGTCAGGTCTTGCGGCCCTGCGGCCAGTGGTTTCCAGGCACTCGCAGTGCGCTCGCCCGCCCTACCCATCTGGCTCAGCGGCGAGAACGCGGTGTCGGGCGCTTCCCCGGCCGCTGCCTTGGCCAGCCCGCGCAGCGCCGCCTTCGCGGCATCCGTGTCGGGAACCCGTTCGAGCAACGCCTCGACCTCGTCGAGGCGTCCCGCCCACAGCAGGATGTTGTTCTCCACGGGGTGCGGCGCGCGGCGACGCACCCCACGTGATGCCGGACCCGCCCACCAGTCGAGCACCAGAGGCAGGTGGCGAGGGCACAGCAGCACCGCGACCACCGCCTTGTCCGCAGCCCGTGCACGTGCCTGGAGGAGGTCCGTCGCCATCTGGCGGGCGATGTCCACGCGGCCAGCCCGGGTGTCGTGCTCGATGGTCACGACGGGCGAGATCCGTCGCCGGCCATGGCGATCGACGAGCCACCGGTTGTAGAGGCCGTTGTCGCCCGTGAGGTACACGGCGTGTCGATGGCAGATCACGGACTCGGCGGTGGCCGCGGTCGGCCACGACAGGCGGTCGGCGAGGCGCGTCGTCGAGATCAGTCGGAGGACGTCCCCCCGATCGCCGAGTGCGGTCGCTCGTGCGTACGCCCTGGCAGCGGCGACAGCGGGGAGAAGGCCCAGCAGCGGCAGCGCAGGCGACCACGGGCGGTCGACCAGGAAGGCGATCGTCGTGCAGGCGGCGACCAGGGCCACCTCGAGCGCAACCCTCGGCAGGACGTAGCGCGGGAGGGGCCAGTGGTTCGTGACGATGAAGGCTGCAACCAGCAGCGCTGCGGCGGCGATCTGGAACTGTGCCGCCATCGCGCCGGTGCCGATCAGCGCCGGGGGAAGAGGGGGTCGCCCTTGGTGACGGGCTGGCCGGCGGGGTAGCCGCCCCAGGCCGCAGCCACGGGCAGGCGCTGGTCGGCGACCTGGCCGGGCAGGCCGATCCGCTGCCACACCGCCTGGGCAGAGCCGGGCACGGCGGGGGAGGCCAGGATGGCCACGATGCGCAGCGCCTCCAGGGCGTCGCCCATCACGGCGTCCACCGCCGGGCCTGGCTCGGCCTTCCACGGTTCGTTGGCCTCCAGGTAGGCGTTGGTGGCGCGGATGAGCTGCCACGTGGCGTCGAGCGCGCGGTTGGGGGCGAACTCCGCCCACGCCGCGGCGGTGGCCTCGTAGGCGGTGGCGGCCGCGCTGGCGAGCGGGGAGTCCGCCCGTGGCGCCGGGCCGATGCCACCGCACTTCTTGCCCACCACCGTGGCCACGCGGGCGGCGAGGTTGCCGAGGTTGTTGGCCAGGTCCGAGTTGTAGCGGGCGATCAGGCCCTCGTAGGTGAAGTCGCCGTCCTGCCCGTACGGCGTCTCTGCCAGCACGTAGTAGCGGAACCCGTCCACGCCGATGTCGTCGATGAGGTCGAGCGGGTTCACCACGTTGCCGCTGGTCTTGCTCATCTTCTCGCCACCGACCAGCAGCCAGCCGCCGACCGCCCAGCCGGCGGGGGGCTCCAGCCCGGCGCTCATCAGCATCGCGGGCCAGTAGACGCAGTGGTGGCGGATGATGTCCTTGCCGATCAGGTGGGTGCCCGGCCACCAGGTGTTGAAGCGCTCCTCGTCGCTGCCGTAGCCGATGGCGGTGATGTAGTTCGAGAGGGCGTCGAACCACACGTAGGCGACGTGCTTCGGGTCCCACGGCAGGGGGATGCCCCACTTCAGGCTGGTGCGGCTGACGCTGAAGTCGCGCAAGCCCCCGCGGATGAGGCCGAGGGCCTCGTTGCCGCGGAACTCCGGCTTGATGGCGCCGGGGTGGGCGTCGTACCACTGCAGGAGCCGGTCTTGGAAGCGGCTGAGGCGGAAGAAGTAGTTCTCCTCCTCGTAGTACTCGACGGGGCGCTTGTGGATGCGGCACAGGTCGCCGGGGTCCAGCTCGTCGTCGGTGTAGTACTCCTCGCAGGCCACGCAGTACTTGCCCTTGTAGACGTCCAGCTCGATGTCGCCGGCGTCGTAGCAGCGCTGCAGCAGGTCGGCGACGCCGATCTTGTGACGCTCCTCCGTGGTGCGGATGAAGTCGTCGTTGGTGATGCCCAGCCGCTGCCACGCCTGGGCGTAGAGCGGGGCGATCTCGTCGACGAACTCCTGCGGGCTCTTGCCGGCGGCCTCGGCGTAGTCGGCCACCTTCTGGCCGTGCTCGTCGGTGCCGGTGAGGAAGTGGACGTCGTCGCCCAGCAGGCGGTGCCAGCGGGCGAGGGCGTCGCCGATGATCGTGGTGTAGGCGTGCCCCAGGTGGGGTTTGGCCGTGACGTAGTAGATGGGGGTGGTGAGGTAGCAGCGGCTCATGGCAGGACCTTTCGGGGAATGGCGGACAACGACTGGGTCAGCAGCCGGCGCACATTCGGCGAGTGCCAGCGGAGGGCAGGGCCTGGTTCGTCACGCTGGGCAGCCTACGCCCGCCCGGCTGGCCACCGGCAAGCGCGATTCCGATACCGTCGGCCGCCATGGCAACCCCGATGGTCAGCGAGCGGCGCCGCCTGGGCCCGCACACGACGGTCCTCGTCGGCAGCGAGCACGGCAAGTACCCGGACGGCAACACGGTGCTGGTGGAGGGCCGCGACGGGCGGCTGATCGTCGACCCGTCCCTGTCGGCCCGCAGCGAGGGGTTGGACGTGGACCGGGTGGTGCTCACCCACACCCACGAGGACCACGCCGCGGGCGTGTCGGGGGTGCAGTGGAGTGAACTCAGCGTGCACCGGGCTGACCTGGCCGCCCTGCGGTCGATGGACGACCTGATGCTGCTGTACGGGATCCCCGAGGCGCAGTGGCCGGAGATGTCGGCCATGCTGCGCGAGCGGTTCTTCTTCGAGGGCTGGCCGCAGGCCACGGGGCTGGCGGACGGCGACGTGATCGACCTCGGTGGCGTCACCGTGCGGCTGATCCACGCGCCGGGGCACACCAGCGGCCACAGCGTCTACCTCGTGGAGCCGGACGGCGTGCTCGTGCTCGGCGACATCGACCTCACCGGCTTCGGCCCCTACTACGGCGACGCCTCCAGCAGCCTGGAGGACTTCGAGACCACGCTGACCAAGGTGCGGGAGATCGAGGCCGCCCACTACGTGACGTTCCACCACAAGGGTGTGGTCGAGGGGCATGCCGCGTTCGCCGCGGCCGTGGACAGCTACGCCACCGCGATCCGGCGGCGCACCGACGACCTGCTGGCGCTGCTGGCCGGCGGGCCGCAGACGTTCGACCAACTGCTGGCCACCGGCATCGTCTACCGGGCGGGCACCCGGCCGCCGCTGTTCGGCGAGTCGGTGGAGCGGCACTCGATCGAGCGCCATCTCGCCCGCCTCGTGGCCGATGGGACCGTGGCCACCGACGGCCAGCAGTATTGGCGCCGATGAGCGAGTTCGACGACGCCACCCAGGTGGACCCCGACGGGTCGACGGCCATTCACGACGGGTGGGACATCAACGGCAACGCCAACGGCGGCTACCTGATGGCGCTGGCCGCCCGCGGATTGCGTGCCGTCGCCGGCCGGGCCGACCCGATCTCGGTGACTGCCCACTACCTCTCGCCCGGCAAGCCCGGCCCGGCCCGGGTGGACGCCGAGGTGGTGAAGGCCGGCCGCCGGTTCACCACGGTCAGCGGGCGGTTGACCAGCGGGGGCAAGCCCGTGCTGCAACTGGTCGGCGCGTTCGGCGACCTCGCTGCGGTGCCGCCGGCCTACGAGCACATCGACGTCGACCCGCCGGACCTGCCGCCGTTCGAGGAGTGCACGCCGCGCAGCCGCAACCAGGGCGCCGTCGAGGTGACGATGATGGACCGGCTGGACGTGCGCATCCACCCCGGCCACAGCGGCTGGGTGCACGGCGACCGCAACGGGGTGCCGGAGATGACCGGCTGGTTCGCGTTCCGCGACGGCCGTCCGATCGACACGCTGGCCCTGCTGATGGTCTGCGACGCGTTCCCGCCGGCGGTGTTCCACCTGGACATGCCGCCCGGCTGGGTGCCGACGGTGGAGTACACGGTGCACGTCCGCGGCATCCCCGCGCCCGGCCCGGTGAAGTGCGTGTTCCGCAGCCAGTTCGTGCAGGGCGGCTTCCTCAACGAGGACGGCGAGGTGTGGGACTCCACCGGCCGCCTCGTCGCCCAGTCCCGCCAACTGGGCCTGACGCCGCTCGTGTCGTAGCGACGGTTCAGGCGCTCGCCCAGCCGACTGGATGCGCCGATGCGACCCACAGTGCTCCGGGAGCGAGGTCGGTTACCCCGGATCGGCGGCAGGCTTCGACCGTTGCCTCGTAGGTCGGCTGAAGCTGAGGAAGCTCGAGTTCGGCCTGGTCCATGCCTCCACCGCCGAAGTCATATGTCTCGCCGTCGATCACCTCCGAGCCATCCGGCAGCACCACGCGATTGGGGTCGCGGGCCAACTCCGCCCCGCGACTGAAGGCGAGCAGAAGAGCGTCGCCATCGGCGAGCGGTGTGTACGCACACCCTGTCTCTGTGACGATCACGGGCCTGCTTGCGATCGCCGCATCCAGACCCCCTTCGTACGGCAGAACGAACAGGCCGTCCTTGGTTGCGTCGTCGCTGGAGTCGCACGCGACCACTCCGGCGACGAGAGCGAGCACGCCGATCGCGCGACCCCACCGGCTCATGCGTCTGCTCCTCGATCGTGCATCGACGTCGCGGTACCCACATCCCGACGCCCGGCAGTAGCGACACCGAGCGGAGCGCCATTGCGTCGCATCAAGCCTCCAGGGTGCCGACGGGATACACCGAATCGATCACGATTGCTCCGGGTGCGAAGTCGGTGACCCCGGATCGGCGGCAGGCCTCGACTGTTGCCCCGTACACGGGTCGCACCTGGGGCAAGGCCAGTTCGGATTCGTCTGCGCCTCCACCACCGAAGTCGTACGTTTCGCCGTCGACCACCTCGGAGCCGTCGGGCAACACCACTCGAGTCGGGTCGTGTGCGAGCGTCGATCCAGGCTGGAAGGCGAGCAGGATGACGTCGCCGTCGCCTGACGGCGTGTACACACAACCCTTCTCCGTCACGGTCACGGCGATGTTCGAGAAGGCCCGGTCCATATGAGACTCGTAGGGCAGGACGAACAGGTCATCCTTGGTTGCGTCGTCGCCGGAGTCGCAGGCGACTGTGACGGCGAGAAGTGCGAGCCGGCCGATCGCACGACCCCACTGGCTCATAGGTCTGCTCCTCGATCGTGCATCGATGTCGTGGTACCCGCATCCCGGCACCCGGCGGTAGCGACACCGAGCGGAGCGCCATTGCGTCGCATCAAGCCTCCAGGGTGCCGGGTGCGTGAACCGATGCGACCGCGAACGCTGCGGGCCAGATGTCGGTGACGCCGGATTGGCGGCAGGCTTCGAGCGCTGCTTCCCATGTCGGCCGAATCTCGGGAAGGGCGAGTTCTGAGGCGTTGATGCCACCGCCGCCGAAGTCGTAGGTTTCGCCATCAACCACTTCGGAGCCGTCGGGGAGGATCACACGTCTCGGGTTGTTCGCCAGTGCAGAGCCCGGATCGAACGCCAGCAAGAAGGCCCTGCCGTCTTGCGCCTGGGTATACACGCACCCAGTGTCCGTGACGGTCACGCGGCTGTTCGAGCGTGCTGCATCAAGGCCCGGTGCCCATGGGAGGACGAGCAAGGTTGCTCCGGCGGGGTCGATGTTGGTTGAAGGTGTCACCTCTCGCTCGGCGTCATGCTGGGTGGAGCCGCAGGCGGCGAGTATCGAGAGAAGCGCGACCGCCCCGATGAAGCACACCTTGTGGTTCATGCGCGTCGACCACCAGCTCGTTGGTGGCAACGACCCGGCGACCGCGAAGGTCAGACACACACACACACCCCCCCGCCAACCTGCGCCAGCGCGAGTCGGAGGAAACTGGACCATCCGAGGCAAACATGAATGAATCGTACGCTTATCGCGTCGCCCGGTCAACGGTGAAGTGCGTGTTCCGCAGCCAGTTCGTGCAGGGCGGGTTCCTCAACGAGGACGGTGAGGTGTGGGACTCCACCGGCCGCCTCGTCGCCCAGTCCCGCCAACTCGGCCTCACGCCGCTCGCCTCGTAGAACCCCCGTCCGGGGACGGCTACTTCCAGCCGATGTCGAGGTCGAGGTCGAAGACGACGACCTCTGTGGAGCCGACGAGCATGTACAGCGCGATCCGGTCGACCAGCACCCCAGACGTGATGCTGATGCGCACCGACGAACGCTCGGTCATCAACGTTGCATCAAGTGCGTCCGCCGCCAGCCGATCACGGATCGACGGGAGCTCGAAGACGAGAAAGTCGGTCGCCGATGGGGTGCCGTCGGCCGAGCGTTCCTCAGGCAGAAGTTCGTCGAGCCGATCGAAGAACTCCTCGGTGAAGCGGACTCGGCGCTCAATCGCCACGATCGAACCGTTGTGCCAGCTCCACGGCCCGCGCGCGGACCTTGGAGCGGAACGGTTCGGGGACTTCGTCCCAAGAGCGGCAGATCGACGCGTTCACTGCCTCGGCGCGCTCGTTCGGCGTCATGCGGTCCATGTCCGCTGCGCTGATGAACTTGCGCTCCTCCATGAACCGAAACCTATCGCAGCAAGCCCCCGTCGCACCCCGATCCGGCGGGCAGATCGGTGCGGAGCTGGAGCTCGGCGACTGCCCCGACGAGTGACCGTCACCGCCAGCGGCGGCGGCCGACGGTGCGTGCCCAGCGGACGCCACCGGCGAACCCGCCCGCAGCCAGGCCGGCGGCGCCGACCGCCTGCGTGGTGCGGTGGATGACCGCCTTCGTGCGCTTGGAGAAGACCACCACCGGCCAGCCGAGCTTGTTGGCCACCCGTTCCAGCTTCGGGTCCGGGTTCACCGCCACCGGGTGGCCCACGGCCTCCATCATCGGCAGGTCGCTGGCAGAGTCGCTGTACGCCCAGCACTGGTCGAGGTCCAGCCCCTCCCAGCGGGCCAGTTCCTGCATGGCCTCCACCTTGCCGGGGCCGTAGCAGAACGGGCCGTCGAGCTCGCCGGTGTACACGCCGTCGACGATCTTGCTGCGGGTGCCGATGCCGCCGGTCATGCCCATCGCCTTGGCGAGCGGCTCCACCAACTCCACCGGCGAGGCAGAGATGATGAACGTCGCCCTGCCGGCATGGCGGTGCTGCTCCACCAGGCGGCGGCTCTCCGGCCTCACCTTGGCCAGCAGCTTGGGCACGATGTCGGCGTTCAGGGCGATCAGGTCGTCCACCCGCACCCCGGCGACGGCGCCGAGGATGCGGTCCCGCACCCCGTGCGACGTCGCATCGCTGGCCCCGGACATGCGGAAGCGCAGGGCGCTGCCGGCGTCGCGGGCCATGCGTGGCGTGGTGACCAGTTGCGCCCGCCACGCGGCGATCCCCAGCACGAACGCGCTCGACCCACTGATCAGCGTGCGGTCGAGGTCGAAGAACGCCGCGCTGGGGCCGGTGCTGTAGACGGGCCGGTGCTCCTCGGGCGCGGCGGCCTCGGCGGCGGTCGCCTCGGGCGCGTCCTGCCCGGTGTCGACGGTGTCGGTGGTGGCGGTGTCAGTCGTCGTGGTCTCGTCCATGGCTCAGCTGCCGGGGCGGGGGAGGGTGAGCGCCAGGTCGTAGACCCGCCGCTTCGCCGCGCCGGTGGCAGCCATCACCGTAGCGATGGCGCTGCGCCGGTCGGCGCCGCCTTCCAGTGCCATGCGTAACGCGGCCAGGATGGCCTCGTCGTCCACCGGCCCCTCCGCGGGGGCACCCTCGAGCACCAGCACGTACTCGCCGCGGGGCGGCTGCTCGCCGAGGTGCACCGCGGCCGCGCCCAGCGTGCCCCGCCACACCTCCTCGTACACCTTGGTCAGCTCGCGGGCCATCGCCACCCGGCGGTCGCCACCGCAGGCCGCGCCGAGGTCGGTGATGGTGCGGGCCACCCGGTGCGGCGCCTCGTAGAGCACGACGGTCCGTCGCTCGGCCGCCACCTCCGCCAGTCGCTCCGCACGGTCGCGGCCGCTGCGCGGCAGGAAGCCCTCGAACACGAAGCGGGTGGTGTCGAAGCCGGAGAGCACCAGCGCCATCACCAGCGCGGCCGGGCCGGGCACGGCGGTCACCGGGTACCCGGCGGCGATCGCCGCCTGCACCAGGCGGGCGCCCGGGTCGCTGATGCCCGGCGTGCCGGCGTCGGTGACCACCGCGACGTCGCGTCCGCCCGCCAGGACGCCGAGCACGTCCTCCGTCCGCACCGCCTCGGTGTGCTCGTTGGCGACGGCCAGGCGCACCCCGGCGACGCCGGCGTGGGACAGCAACTTGCCGGTGTGCCGTGTGTCCTCGCAGCAGATGAGAGCGCAGGCGCGCAAGGTTTCCACCGCCCGTGGGGGAAGGTCGCCGAGGTTGCCGATCGGGGTGCTCACCAGCACCAGCCGACCGGTCACTCGCGCAGCTCCACCACGTCGCCCACCTTCAGCCCCCAGCGGTGGAACGCGCCGGCCTCGGCCTCCACCACCGAATGGGCATGACGCACCGGTGCCCCCAGGCGGTGGGGGCGCATCTGGGTGGTCTTCAACACCGTGCCGGCGGCGTCCAGATAGGCCACATCGATGGCGAACCGCATGCCGAAGGTGTGCACCCAGCGGCACGGTTCGATGACCAGTGCCCCTTCCAGCCCGTCGCGGCCCAGCAGGCCCTTGGCCCGGCCTCGGCGGCCGTGGGCACGCTCGGCGCCGGCCAGCACGTGCCCGTCGGTGACCAGCCAGCACTCGTCCGTGGACATGACGTCAGGATACGTGGCTAGAGCAGCGGCACGTCCGGCACCGGCACCGGCGGAGGCGCGGCGATGCGGGTGTCGTAGACGGCCTTGCCCACCACGGCGGCGAACGTGACGGCGCCGCCCACCAGCGTCAACGCCTTGGGTGTCTCGTGGAGGATGAGCAGCGCCCAGACGGGCACGAACACCATCTCCGTCTGGGCGAAAACGGTCATCGGCACGGCCGGCACATGGCGGGAGCCGGCGTTGAACATCAACGTGCCGACCACGATGACGACCGCGCCGTGGACCAGCGCGTACATGGTGTCGGTGAGCGGGGGCACCAGCGGCTTGCCGGCCAGCAGGGTGATGCCGGCGCACACCGTGATCATCAGGAGCCCGTAGCCGGAGAGCGCCGGCGACCAGTCGCGGTCCAGGTCGGAGCGCACCGCCAGGGTGTAGATGGAGAACCCGATCGACGAGGCCAACGCCGCGGCGTTGCCCGCCATGTTCCCGGCCTCGAGGTCGCCGAACACGGTGATGGTCAGCCCGACGACCCTGTTGCCAGCGCCACCAGCGTGGAGCGGCTGAGGCGCTCGCCCATGAACCGGGCGAACACGCTGGCCACCAGCGGCGTGAGGGAGGAGAGGAACGCGGCGTTTGCCGCGGTCGTGGTCTTCACCGCGCACACGAAGCACAGCGAGGCGAGGAACAGGCCGATGTTGGCCACCATCATCGGCCTCTGCTGGTCCACGAGCGGAAGGTGGGGAACGGCTGGCGGCGGCGGGCGGCCAGAAGTTCGATCACCACCACCACACCCACCGAGCGCCACAGCAGGGTACTGGAACGCATCCGCCTGGGTGGCGGACCGGCTGAGCACCGCGCCGATGCTCCACACCACGCCCGACCCGATGGCCAGCAGGGAAGCGATGACAGGGAGGCGCTGATGCTCCACGACGGGTGGACGCCACCGGCGGTAGTAGTGGTGCGGATGGACCGCCCGCCGCCGCACTGGCCACCCCACGCCGGCGCCCGCAGTTTCCGCCCGCGCCGCGGCATGGCCCCGGCGCGCCGCGGCGTTCGAGCGTGACGCCCCGGCATGGACGGTGGAGGAGAGCGGCCCGCCGCTGGACTTCGCCGCCCTGTTCCCCGGCTGCAGCGGGGTGGTGCTGGACATCGGGTTCGGTGGCGGCGAGGGCTTGATCGGCATGGCCGCAGCGGAGCCCGGCGTCGGGATTCTCGGGGTGGAGGTGCACACCCCGGAGTGGCCCGCGTGGTGGACGCCATCGTCACCGAGGGGTGGCAGCACGTGCGGGTGTCCACGGCCGACGTGCTGGATCTGCTGCCGCGGCCATGGCCGGGTCACTGGCCGGCGTGCGGATCTGGTTCCCCGACCCGTGGTTGAAGCAGCGCCAGCGTCACCGCCGGCTGGTACGGCCCGACGTGGTGACCCGCCTGGTGGACCGCCTGCGGCCGGGTGGCTTTCTGCACGTGGCCACCGACATCGCTGGGTACGCCGCAGAAGCCGAACAGGTGCTGGCGGCGGACGGCCGGCTGGAGGGTGGCCGCATCCTGCGACCGGAGTGGCGTCCGCTGACCCGCTTCGAAGAGCGCTGGCTGGCCGCCGGCCGCACACCGGTCGACCTGTGGTTCGTCAGGGTCGGCTGACGGGGGTTATGTCCAGAGCAGTTCCGGGCGGCGGCCGATGCCGCCGTTGCGCAGCAGCATGCCGGTCATCTGCCGGTCCAGGTGGGCCTGGCGCCAGACCAGCATCTTCTGCGCCAGCGGCAGCACGACGGCAGGGTCGGTGACCCGGGTGTTCCAGGTGGGGTCGGCCGCCAGGTCGAAGCACAGCCAGTCGCCGTCGCCGAACTGCACGTAGACGTGCTGGTCGGTGCGCAGGGTGGCCAGGTTCATCCGCTCCAGCCGGCGGTCCCACGGCCACGGGTGGTCGCCCAGCGGGATGAAGGCATCGCGCCAGTCCCACTCCCAGTGGGCCTCGGTGCGCCAGCCCCGCGGGCGCTCGCCGCGCAGGAACGGGGTGAGCGGGAACCCGTCGCACTGCAACGGCACCGGTTCGCCGATGGCCTCGGCCACGGTGGGCACGATGTCCACGTTCTCCGTGAAGTCGGTGACGACGGTGCCGTGGCCCTCCGGCAACCGGGGGTCGCGGACGATCCCGAGGATGTGGTAGCTGCTCTCGAAGAAGCCGGCTTTCTGCACCAGCCCCTGGTCGCACAACTGCTCGCCGTGGTCGGCGGTGACCACCACGATCGTGTCCTGCCACTCGCCCCGGTCACGCAGGCGCTGCCACAGGCGACCCATGTGGTGGTCCACCTCCGTGATCATGCCCCAGTACTGGCGGCGTAGGTGAGCGACGTCGGCCGGGTCGGTGGGGCCGGTGGCGCCCGTGCCGCTGAGCAGTACCTCGTGCACCCGATGGCGTTCGTCGGGGATCGGCAGCGGCGCAGGCACGGGCACGTCGTCGTACATCGTGGCGAAACCGCCCGCCGCGTCGTACGGCGGGTGGGGGCGGATGTAGGAGAGGTGGGCGAACCATGGCCGGTCGCCCTCTGCAGCGGACCAGCCGTCCAGCCACTCGAAGAAGCGGTCGGTGAGGAACGCGGTGACGCTGTGTGCCGCCGGCCGCTCGTGCTCGGTGGCCAGCATCACGTCCGGCCCGGGGCTGGTGTCGTACCCGAGGTCGGCCAGCCACTCCAGCCAGGCCTCGTGGTGCTCGTCCAGGCGCAGCACCTCCTCGAACCCGGGCAGCACGCCCTCGTAGGTGGACAGGCGCCAGTCGTCCGGGTCGGTGACCTGGCGGGGGTCGGCCCCCACATCCGTGTAGCCGAACATCACCGGGTGGTAGCCGGCGCGGATGCCCACCCTGGCCACGTTGTCGAAGCGGTGGTCCAGCGGGGTGCCGTTGGCGACCACCCGGTTGTTCATCTGGTAGGTGCCGGTGTACAGCGCCGCCCGGCCCGGCGCGCACGGGGCGGCCTGCGAGTAGTGGCGGGCGAAGCGCACCCCCTCCGCGGCGAGGGCGTCCAGGTTCGGCGTGCGCACCACCGGGTGGCCGGCGCACGACAGGGAGTCTCCCCTGAACTGGTCGAGCGTGATGAGGAGTACGTTCGGTCGCATGTCGTCGCTTCGTGAGGTTCCGGTTGATGTCGCGCCCGTGGAGGTGCGTGGCGCGTTCGAGTTGGATCGTACGCCGATGGGGCTGCTGCCTCGCCGCCTGCCGGCATGGACCCGGCCGCAGATCCCCGACGTGTTCATGAACACGATGGTCACCATGCCGTCGGGCGTTCGCCTGGCGTTCACCACCGACTCCCCGGTGGTGGAACTCACCGTGCACCCGCGCACCATGCACACGGTCGGCAGCCCGGTACGACCGCCCGTGTTCCAGATGACCGTGGACGGGGTGGTGCAGGCGGACGTGGTGGCCCGTGGCGGGTCATTCGTGCACGTGGACCGGATGTTGGGCCCGGAGGGCGTCACGTTCGAGCACGGTGGCCCGGCGACGCTGCGCTGGGACGACCTCGGTGCCGGGGAGAAGGCCGTGGAGATCTGGTTCCCCACCAACGCATCGGTGGAGATCCAGGCGTTACGGGTGGCCGCCGACGCGACGGTGGGCGCGGCGCCGGTGCAGCCCCGTCGCTGGACCCACTACGGGTCGAGCATCAGCCACTGCATGGACGTGGACCGCCCGTTCGACGCCTGGCCCGCCCAGGTGGCAGCCGCTGCCGGGGTCGAGCTCACCTCGTTCGCCCTGGCCGGGCAGTGCCAGCTCGACCCGTTCATGGGCAGGGTCATCGGAGACCACCCGGCCGACGTCATCAGCCTGAAGCTGGGCATCAACCTGGTGAACAACAACTCGATGAACCAGCGGACATTCACGCCGGCTGTCCACGGCCTGCTGGACAGCATCCGCGAACGCCAGCCGAACACGCCGGTGCTGGTGGTGTCGCCGATCTTCTGCCCCATGGCGGAGGCCCACCCCGGCCCGACCGTGCCGGTGGAGGGTGGGTTCGACGTGGTGGCTGCGGCGCCGTCGGTGCGGCCGTTCCCGCTGACGCTGGAGTGGATCCGTGGCGCGCTGGAGTTCGTGGTGATGGCCCGGCGCGAGGCGGGCGACAGCAACCTGCACTACCTGGACGGGTTGGCCCTGTTCGGTGCCGACGACGAGGCGCTGCTGTACGACCGCCTGCACCCCACGCCCGAGGGCTACCGCCTGCTGGGCGAGCGCTTCTTGCCCCGTGCCTTCGGCGAGGGTGCGCCGCTGGCGGGCTGAGCCGTCAGCGGGCCAGTTCGGCGCGCAATTGGCCGAGGCCGATGGCGCCCAGCTTCAGCGCCCGCGTGTGCCACGCCTTCAGGTCGAACGCATCGCCGTCGCGGGCCATCGCCTCGGCGCGGGCGGCCACCCACTCGCGCTGGCCGATCTTGTAGCTGATGGCCTGGCCCGGCCAGCCGAGGTAGCGGTCGATCTCGCTGCGCATGAAGGCCTCGGTGTTGCCGGTCTCCTTCACGGCGAACTCGAAGGCCAGATCGGCGTTCCACACCTCGCCGCCGTGGAACGGGGTGCCATCGTTCAGCGTGGTGCCCTCGGGGATGCGGTAGCCGAGGTGCATGCCGATGTCGATGATCACCCGCACGGTGCGCAGGATCTGCCCGCCGAGGAAGCCCAGTCGCTCGTCGGCGTTGCGGAACCAGCCGAACTCGTCGCACAACTGCTCGGCGTAGAGCGCCCAGCCCTCGCCGTGGCCGCTGATGAACCCGTTGCGCTGCATGCGGCTGAGCGACCCCGCCTGGAGCTTGGCGTAGGCGATCTGCAGGTGGTGGCCAGGCACGCTCTCGTGGTAGCAGGTGGTGACGTCGCCCCACTTGGGGAACATCGTGCGCCCGAGCGCCGGGTACCACGTGCGGCCGGGCCGGCTGAAGTCCTCCGACGGGCCGGTGTAGTAGGCCGCGGCGCCGGAGCCCTCCGGTGGGATGCGGGCCTCGCAGCGGTCGATCTGCGGGGGGATCTCGAAGTGCGCCTTGCTCCGGGCGAGTGCTTCGTCGGTGAGGTCCTGCAGCCACGCCTGGTAGGCGTCCACGCCGTGCACGGCGCGGGCGGGGTCCGTGTCCAGCAGGTGGATGACCTCGGCGAACGACGCGCCGGGCAGGATCTCGGCGCACGTGCGGCGGATGTCGTCGCGGAGGGAGTGGAAGTCCGCCCAGGCCCAGTCGTACATCTCCTGCGGGTCGAGGTCCGCGCCGAGGAACTCGCGCACCGCCACCCGGTAGCGCTCCGGGCCGCACCCGTCGGTGGGGGTGGCGTCGGGCAGGTAGGTGCCGCGCAGGTACTGGGCGAAGCGGTCGAAGGCGGTGTTGGCCCCCTCGGCGCCGCTGCGGATGTCGGCCACCAGCGCCGCCGGCAGAGCGGCCGCTTCGGCCTCGGCCACCAGGCTGTCGAACCAGCGGTCGCCGGCCCAGGTGGCGGCCTGGTCGGCGGCGGCGTGCACCTGACGGGCAGCGGCCACGATGCCGCGGCTGCGGCCCAGTTCGTACGTGCGGGTCAGGCCCTCCATCGTGGCCGGCAGGTCGCGCAAGCGGGCGGCGATGTTGGCCCAGGCCTGCTCGCCATCGCGGTCCATCAGGTCGAACACGGCCCGCACGTCGCATGCCGGCGCGGCGATGGCGTTGAGGCCCACCATCCACTCGCCGAGGTCGTGGCGCATCCCTGTGGCCTCCAGGCGCTCCTCGATGTAGCCCTTGGCGATGCGGTCGTCCTCGTTGGTGGGTTCGAGGGCGCGGATCTCGGCCAGCAGTGCCCGCTGCTGGGCGGCGCGGGCTTCCTCGCCGTCGGGCGACAGGTCGGTCATCTCGGCGTCGTGCCCCGGCACCCCGCCGAACGTGGCGAGCAGCGGGTCGAGGGCCGCCATCTCGGTGATGGCTCGGTCGCTGAGGGCGAAGATCGGTGTCATATCCGGCAGCGTAGGTCAGCCGCGACCGCGGGCAGGGAGGCAGTGACACCAGCAGAAAAGATGAGTTGTCAAGACTCATGATTTATGTATCATGGCATCACACCACGGTTCGTTCGGAACCGCGCAATCACCCACTTCCTCACAAGGAGGCACAGCGTCATGCTGATCGTTCGCAACAACCGCTCCCTGGACTCGCTGGATCGGATGTTCGACCAGCTCACCACGTCGTTCTTCGCCACCCCGGCGCGCACCCGCACCTCGGCTCCCAACGTTCACGCCGACTGGCACGACGGCAGCCTGGTGCTCACGGTCGACCTGCCGGGCATCCCGCAGGAGGCCGTGTCCGTCGAGGTCGCCGAGCGTGGTCTCACCGTTGCTGTGGACCATGCCACCGATCGCGGCGAACTGCGCTGGAGCCGCACCATGCAGCTCGGCGGGTCGCTGGATGCCGATGCCGTCACCGCCCAGTACGCCGACGGCCGGCTCACCGTCACCGTTCCCCCGGCAGCCAAGCCCGAGCCGCGCAAGGTGATGATTGCCGGCCCGGCCGAGGCGCAGCCGGCGGCCATCGACGCCGCCTCCAGCGAGGCCGCGGAGGCCGTGGAGGGCTGAACCTCCGCCACGTGTGCTTCCCTCCGGGAACGGGACCTTTGCCCGTTTTTTCCAGCGTGCCCGGAGTGACACAATGCCCTCACCCCCACATTCCGGGGGCCCGATTCCTGGAGGGGAAGCACATGTCGGTCGACATCGTCATCGAGGTGGACAACAAGCCAGGCGTGCTGGCGTCCATTGCTGCTGCCGTCAGCGACGCCGGGGTCAACCTGGCCGCCGCCACGTGCATCGGCAAGGGCGACACCGCCGAGTTGCACATCTTGGTGCCGCATGCCGAACCCGTGTTGCATGCGCTGGCCATCACCCACGCGGACTTCCACATCCGGGCCCACGAGGTCGTCGTCGTCGACGTGCACGACCGGCCCGGTGAGCTGGCCGATCTGGCCCGCAAGATCGCCGAAGCGCACGTCAACGTGGACACGATCTACGTCGCCACCGGGAACCGGGTGGTGTTCGGGTCGTCGGACATCGACAGCCTGAAGCAGGCGCTCGCCGACGCCTGAGGCGTCAGGCCGCCACCGGCTGCGTGCCGCGAACGCTCGTGCGGTACATCTCGCGGCGCTGCCCGGCGTAGTCGTTGATGGCGAAGTGCTGGGTGGCGAAGTTGTCCCAGATCACCAGTTGGTGCTGCTGCCAGCGGATCCGGCAGGTGAGGTTGGGGTGCACCGCGTGCTGCGTCAGGCGGTGCAGCAGGGCCCGGCTCTCGTCGGCCGGCAGACCCTCGAACCCGGTGGTGTAGACGGGGTTCACGAACAGCGCCGCCCGCCCCGTGCGCGGGTGGCGGATGACGGCGGGATGGTTGTGCACCTGGTGGGCCTCGGGGCTGGGCTCGATGGGCATCGAGGTGCGCCCGGCCACCTGCTCCAGGTAGCCGCCCGTGCCGTAGGCCATGCCCGCCGAGTGGGTGGCCCGCAGGTGCAGCAGGCGTTCCTGCAGTTCGGCCGGCAACGTCTCGTACGCGAGGTACTGGTTGGCCCACATCGTGTCGCCGCCGTACGCCGGCACGTCCCAAGCATGCAGCACCGTGTACGCCGGTGGTGCCGGCAGGTAGCTGAGGTCCGTGTGCCAGGCGTTGGCGAAGTTCAGCTCGTCGGTGGGTTCCTTGATCACCCGGATCACGTAGGGACGGCCCTGCACCGGTGTGACGTACGGGGTGATGTCGCGGCCACCGAGTTCGTCGGTGAACCGCTCGAGCTGGTCGAGGTCCAGGTGTTGCTCCGGCAGGGCCACCACGAGGTGCTCGTCCAGCAGTTTGCGGAGCGCCTCAGCCTGCTCGGGTGCTTGCGGCTCGCGCAGGTCGAACCCGCGCACCACCGCACCGCACGCTCCGGCGATCCGTTCCACCTCGATGCCCACGACGCCCCTCCTGCCGAGTTCTGGTGACTCGGCCACGTTACGCGCCGGCGGGCGTGGCCGGCGTGGCCGGCGTGGCGACGGCCATGCGCAGCCGGTTCATGCCGACGGCCAGCAGCACGAACGACACGCCGGCCACCACGGCGAAGGCGGCGCGCATGCCCTGCCACTCGCCGACGGCGCCGGTGCTCACCGCCACCAGCAGCGCGCCCGAGCGCTGGCCGAAGAGCATCGAGCCGAGGCCCGCGCCGGCGGACGTGCCGGGCAGGCGGGCGGCCATCGAGTAGAGCGACGGGAAGAACACCGACAGGCCCAACCCCCAGACCACCAGGCCGGTGACGGCCACGGCGGTGAACGGGGTGGCCACGGTGATCGCCGCGCCCGCGCCCACCAGCACCTGGGCGCCCACCAGCAGGCGGTGCTCGCCGACGCGCATGAGCACGTGATCGCCGGCCAGACGGCCGATCAGCATGGCGCCGGCGCAGGCCACCGTGCCGAGGCCCGCGAACCGCCCGGCGTCGAACGCGTCGCGCATCAGCACGGCGGCCCAGTCGTTGGGCAGCACCTCCAGGCCGATGGCGCCGATGGCGGCAAGGGCCACCAGCACGGCGAGTCCGCTGACGCGCCGGCGCTTCGCAGTGCCGGCGTTCTCGGTGTGGGGTGTCGGCGGCGGATCCACCGGGTCCAGCCGCCGGCGCACGGTGTGGACGGTCGCCAGCAGCACCGCGCCGACGATGCAGAGGTGCCAGCGGATGCCGATGCGGGCGGCGGCCGCGGCCGCGCCCACCAGCGCGCCGCTGGTGAAGCCGAGGCTCCACGCCGCGTGGAGGCGGTTCATGATCGGGCGGGACATGCGTGCCTGGGCAATCACACCTTGGGTGTTCATCGCCACGTCGTTCAGCACGTCGAGGATTCCGAGTGCCGAGAGAACGACGAGCAGTAGCGGGGCGTTGGGCACGAAGGCCACCAGCGGCATGCCGATGGACAGCAGCGTGGCGGCGAGGACCACGAGGTGGCGGCTGCCCAGCCGGTCGCTGATCCGGCCGACGATCAGCGAGCCGACGATCCCGCCCAGCCCGCCACCGAGCAGGGTGACGCCGAGGCTGTCGTTGGACAGGCCGAGCGAGTCGCGGATCTCGGGGATGCGCGGCAGCCAGTTGCTGAAGGTCGCGCCGTTGACGAAGAAGAGCACACCCACGGCCAGCGTCGCCCGGCGCGGTGACGTGGGTGTGGTGGTCATTGCAACGAGTCGAGCGCTCTGGCCAGGCGGTCCACGGCCTCGCCCAGTTGCGCGGGGGCGAGCGTGGAGTAGGAGAACCGGGCCTTGCTGTCGGGCCGCTGGTCGATGGTGAACGCGCTGCCGGGCACGAACGCCACGCCTTCCTCCACGGCGCGGCGGAGCAGTTCGTTCGTGTCGGGCACGCCGGCGAACTCGCTCCACAGGAACATGCCGCCGTCGGGCCGGTGGAAGCGGATGCGGTCGCCCATGCTGTCCTCGAGCGCGTCGGCCAGGGCCGCGCAGCGCTCGCGGTACATCGGCACGATGCGGGCCTTCTGCTCGTCCAGCCAGCCGGGCTGGGCCATCACGTTGGCCAGCAGGATCTGGGCGAACGTGGAGGTGTGCAGGTCGGCGGCCTGCTTGGCGCGGGTGACCCAGCCCATCACCTCCGGCGGCCCGATCATCCAGCCCACGCGGAAGCCGGGGGCGACGATCTTGGAGAACGTGCTGAGGTGCACCACCCGCTCGGTGAACGCGGCCACGGGCGGCAGCGGCTCACCGGCGAAGCGGATGGAGCCGTAGGGGTCGTCTTCCACGATCAGCAGTTCGTACTGGTCGGCCAGCGCGGCCAGGTGGCGGCGGCGCTCCAGCGCCATGGTGGCGCCGGACGGGTTGTGGAAGTTGGGCACCACGTAGATCAGCTTGGGGCGTAGGCCGGCGGCCAGGCGTTCGGCGAGGATGTCCACCTGCATGCCGTGCTCGTCGCCTGGGATCACCTCGAAGCGGGGCTGGAACAACTCCAGCGACTGGACGGCGCCGAGGTAGGCGGGGCTCTCGCTGACGACCACGTCGCCCGGGTCGATCAGCACCTTGGCCAGCAGGTCCAGCGCCTGCTGCGAACCGTGGGTGACCACGATCTGGCCCTCCACCGGAATGGCCCGCCCGAACTGGGGTGCGTAGGTGGCGGCGATCCACTCGCGCAGTTCCACCACCCCGTCGGTCGCGCTGTACTGCACCACCCGCGGGCCGTACTCGCCGAGCAGGCGGTCCGCCTCGCGGCGCAGGGCCGGCAGCGGGAAGCTGTCCGGTGTGGGCAGGCCGCCGGCGAGGGAGAGCATGTGCGGCATCTCCGTCACCTTCAGCAGGTCGCGGATGGCGCTGGACCGCAGGCCGGCGGTGCGGGAGGCGAACTGGTAGGGCACGGCTGCGCACGGTAGTGCGTGCGCGCCGGGCCCTGCCGGGTGGTGGCGCTGCTACCTTGCCGACATGCCCCGACGTGCAGCCCGCGGCCGTGGTTCCACCGTGGCGGACGTGCACGAGTTGGCCGCGGCCATGCCCGGCGCGGAGCTGAACGACGGGTCGGCGGACAACCCGATCTACTCGGTGCGCGGCAAGAGCTTCGTGTTCTTCCGCAACCCGCGCCCCGACGCGGTGGACCCCGAGACGGGGGAGCGGTACACCGACGTCATCTGCATCTGGACCGAGACGCTGGAGGACAAGCAGGCGTTGGTGGAGGACCCGGCGAACCCGTTCTTCACCACACCGCACTTCGACGGGTACCGGGCCGTGCTGGTGCGCGCCAGCCGGCTGGGTGAACTGGATCGGGACGAGTTGGCCGAGGTGATCGCCGACGCCTGGCTGGCCCGCGCGCCGAAGCGGATGGCCGCCGCCTGGTTGGCGGAGCACCCACCCGTGCCAGAATCCGGCGCAGCCCGCTGACCCAACCGAGGAGCAACCGATGAGCGTCCTGACCGAACTGCGCGACAACACGATGGTGATCACCATCAACCGGCCGGAGGCGGGCAACGCGCTCAACGGCGATGTCGGGCGCGGCCTGGTGGAGGCGTTCGACGCTGCGCTGGCCGATGACGCCGTGCGCTGCATCATCCTCACCGGTGCCGGCGAGAAGATCTTCTGCGCCGGCATGGACCTGAAGGCGTTCGCCGCCGGCGAGGACATCCGCCCCGTCGGTCAGGCGCTGGCCAAGCTGGCGTCGTGTCCGAAGCCGCTGATCGCGGCGGTGAACGGCCACGCGCTGGCGGGTGGCTTCGAGCTGGTGCTGAAGGCCGACCTCGTCGTGGTGGCCGACGGTGCCCGCTTCGGGATCCCGGAGGCCAAGCGCGGCCTGGTCGCCGCCGGGGGCGGCACCCGCCTGCCGCGGCGCATCCCGCTGCAGGTGGCGCTGGAGATGGGTCTGACCGGCGAGCCGATCTCCGCGGCCCGGGCGCTGGAGCTGGGCCTGGTGAACCGGGTGGTGCCGGCCGCCGAGGTGATGGACACGGCGATGCAGCTGGCCGCGGCGATCACGGCCAACGGCCCGCTCGCGGTGCAGGCCACCAAGCAGTTGATGTGGGAGGAGATCGGCGAGGACAACGCCGCCCACGTCGGCAAGGTCACCGCCCACGTGTTCCAGAGCGAGGACGCCCGCGAGGGCGCGACGGCCTTCGCCGAGAAGCGCGCCCCGGTGTGGAAGGGTCGCTGAGGGTGTAGCCCGTCAGGCCCGTCGGGTGGCGTTGAGGTCCCGGCGCCGGAGGGTGCCGAGCAGGCCGATGCCGCCGACGAGGAAGGCGGTGGCCAGGTAGCCGATGGAGCCGTCGCCGCGACCGCCCGTCCGCGGCAGCGGCGTGGTGGGGATCGGCGGCGTGGTGGTCGGTGTCTCCGCGATCGTCACCGTGGGCGGCGTCGTGGTGGTGGTCGGTTCCGGAGCCGTGGTGGTGGTCGGCGCCGGCTCGGTCGTCGTCGTGGTGGCGAGCTCGCGTTCGGGCGGCGTTGTGGTGGTGGTCGGCTCGGGTTCCGTGGTGGTGGTGGTCGGCTCGGGCACGTCCGCGGTGGCCTCGGCGCGCAACGTGCGCGGTGCGCCCGCGGTGAGCTGGGTCTGGGCGCCGTGCGGGTCGGGTGACGCGGGCGTGCCGCGGTACACCACGGGCGGGCCGGGTGCGTCGGAGGTGGCCACCACGGTGACGGTGCCGGCGAGCGGCCCGTCCACCGTCACCGTGGCGGTTCCCTCCGTGCCCGTGGTGGCGGCGAGTGGCAGGTCGCGGCCGCTCACGTGCACGAGCACCTCCTGGCCGGGTACGGGGGTGGCCCCGGCCAGGAGGGTGATGGTGACGGCCAGCCCGGCCCCGGGTTCGGGGGCGGGGTCGGGCTGGCCGGGATCGAGATCTGGATGGGGATCGAGGTCGAGGTCGAGGGTCAGGGCCCACTCGCCGCTCATCGCCTGCGCTTCGGCGTCCAGGGCGAGGGCGGTCTCCTGCAGGTCGGCGCGTCCGCTCGCTGCCTGCAGCATGTCCAGCCGCGGCACCAGTGGGTAGGTGGCGGTGGCGGCGCGGTTCGTGCCGGCGGCGTCCTGGGCGTAGTAGTGGGCCACGGCCCACAGCGCGGCGGCGGTCAGTGGGTCCTGGGTGTCGCCGTGGCGCCACATGAGGTAGCCGGCCTTGGCGCCGGTGGGGTCGTTCGGCAGGGTCTGGACGACGGGCACGCTCGGGGCCGCCACGGTGGGGTGGTGGGCCCGGTTCATCGTGCAGTAGCCGAGGTGGTAGTCGCCGGCGGCGTCCGTGAACGCCCACTGCCCGGCCCAGATAGGGAACGGCGAGTAGGCCACGCCGGCGGTGTGGTACTCGATGGCCATGCCGGCGCAGCGGTAGTCGTCGGGCACGTCGAGGCTGCCGTCGAAGGAGGTGTGTGCGGTGCACCAGGCAGGGAGGGTGGGGCCCAGCGGCGCGGCGCCGGCCGTGGCAGCAAGAGCGGCGCTCACCGCGGGGACCACTGCCGCGGTGAGCGCCACGACCGCGTGTGCGAACGAAGAAGGCTTCACGCCCCTACTGGGCACATCGAGCGGGGCGGGTTCGGCAAAATTCGTCGGAACCCGGCCGGCACGGGCACGCCGGTAGCCTTCCTCCCTCGTTATGGAACGTTTCGGTCTGGTCGGCCTCCCCAACGCGGGCAAGAGCTCGCTGTACAACGCGCTCACGGGTGGTGGGGCGCTGGCCGCGCCGTACGCCTTCGCCACGAAGGACCCGAACATCGGCGTCGCCAAGGTGCCCGACGACCGGCTGGACCGCCTGGCGGTCATGTCGAAGACGAAGAACACCATCCACGCCGCGGTGCAGGTGGTGGACATCGGTGGCCTGGTGGAGGGTGCCTCGAAGGGTGAGGGCCTGGGCAACAAGTTCCTCGCCAACATCCGCGAGGTCGACGCCATCGTGTTCGTGCTGCGGGCGTTCAAGGACGACGACGTCCCCGGCTCCGACGACCCGCTGGAGCACCTGCGGGTGGTGGAGATCGAACTGGCCCTGGCCGACCTGGAGACCGTGGAGAAGCGCCTCGCCCAGGCGACCCGCCAGTCCAAGCTGGACAAGGGTGCGGCCGCCGAGCTGGATGCGCTGCAGGCTGCCAACGACGCCCTGTCGCAGGGCCTGCCGCTGTACCGCGCCGGCCTGAAGGCCGAGTGGCGGGAGCAGTTGAAGCCCTACTTCCTGCTCACCAACCGCCAGGTGCTGGCCGTGGTGAACGTGGGCGAGGACGAGCTGGACCGCATTCCCGAGGTGGAGGAGCGCGTCCGCGCCGAGTTCACCTCCGCCGGCGACAACGTCGAGGTCATCGGCATGTGCGTGCAGCTGGAGGCCGAGGCGGCGTCGATCGAGGACCCTGCGGAGCGTGCCGAGATGCTGGAGGGCTTCGGCCTCGGCGAGGGCGCCCTGTTCCGCATGGTGCGCTCCGCCTACCACCTGCTCGGTCTGCGGACCTTCTTCACCACGGGCGAGAAGGAGAGCCGGGCCTGGACGTTCTACGCCGGCTCGTCGGCCCCCGAGTGCGCCGGCCGCATCCACACCGACTTCCAGCGCGGCTTCATCAAGGCCGAGGTCATCCACTGGGACGAACTGCTGGAGATCGGCTCCTGGACCAAGGGCAAGGAGCTCGGCAAGATCCGCATCGAGGGCAAGGACTACCACCCCATCGACGGTGACGTCATGGAGTTCCGCTTCAACGTGTAGCGGGGTTCGCGGCGGGGCGGCTCGCGCCGACCTCCGGGTCCAGCCCACCGTCCCCGACGCGTCAAGACTCGAACCGAGCCTCCGCGGACGCGAGGATCTGCTCGGCCCAGCGGACGCAGCTCGCCGCATCGGTGGCGGAAATGTCGGTGCTCTCGTAGCCGGCCTGAGTCTTGCGATCGAGGGCGCGCTTCAGCGCCGTCGCAAGGCTGGCATCAACCTTGCGGAGCAGGTCGACGGCCGAGACATGGTTGCCGTCGTTCGAGCGTTCGCCAAGCGCGTGACACGTGATGGCGTCGGCGGCGGCGATGGCGGCGTGAATCGCATTTGTCGCGACGACGTCCGGTGCATCGAGCAGCTTCGCCGCTTCGAGGAACTGACGCGCGTCGACCAGCCGCTGTCTGGACTGCTGAGCATCGCACGGCTTCCGGGAGCCCTTCGAGCGACTCACTTCGCCCTCTCCAGCAAGGCGGTGGTGTCGCCAGTGAGGGCGATGCCATCGAGGCGGAGCTGCTCCACGAGTGGGTTCTTCGACCGCACGAGCCTCTGCCAGGAGATCGGCGAGTGCTCGACGAGTTGGAGGTCGTTGCCGGTCCAGACGCGGACGTCGGCCTGCAACTGCGACAGCCGCTCGTGCAGATCTGGCTGCTCCAGGTCGTCGGCGACCATGAGCAGATCGACGTCCGACTGCTTGTGAGCTTCGCCACGGGCGACCGAGCCGAACAGCCAGGCACCGCGCACGTCGGACCATGCCGACAGCCGCTCACGGAGTCGGCGGATCAGCTCGCCGCGCAAGCCAGCGAGGGCGAGCAGCGGACCGGCGGCTAGGTGGCCTCGGTTGAGCACGACCATCGACGACCGACCCGCGACGGTCTCGGTGACGAGGCCGCTCCGGATCAGATCCTCGATGACGGCGCTGGCGTTGCCGGGGGCGACTCGGGCCGCGGCCGCCAGCTGCCGCCTGGTGACAGGGGCTTCGAGCCGCGCCAGTGCCTGCAGGAGCGCGCCGCGCACCGAAGGAGCCACGTCGAGGACAGGTGAGCCGAGATCCACAGCGGCAGTGTAGTCCGGGTTGATCCGAAAAGCGATCATATGATCTCCAATCAGATCATCACGCCCAAGGACGGCTGCTGCGGCGGGTCGCCGGCACGGCACGTGAAGGTTTGCGTTCGCCGAGCGACAAGGTTCGTTGCACATTGCTGCAGCCAACGTTGTCGCTGGGCATCCGAGTACACCCCGCAGTGGGCGGTTCACGTGAACCGCCCACGCTCTCCGTGTGCCCGGTCGCGGTGGATGAATATGGCAGTCTCCGTTGCTGATGGCTGAGCGTTCCTTCCCGTTCGTCCCGAAGCGGAGCAAGGAGTTGTTGCCCGGCGACCTGTGGTCGATTCCCCTGTCGGACGGCCGGTTCGCATGCGGGCGCGTACTCGGCCACCTCGAGCCGTCAACGCCAGGAGCGTCGGTGTCCTTCGTGGGTGGGCTGCTCGACTGGGTCGGCGACGCTCCCCCCGATGGAAATTCCGTCGCAGGAGCCCGGGTGCGCGAAGCCGCGACGGCACACGTCGCCACCATCGCGGAAGGGGGTGGAGCCGTCACAGGGCACTGCGATGTGGACCCCGATGGTTCCGGGGACCCGACACCGTCAGGGGGCTGGGGCATAGCGTTCGTGAGGCTCCGCGCGGAGCGACTCTTCGTGAAGGGCGATCCGCCTCCGCCGCACGAGCTTCGGGATGTCTCGTCGCCGCTGACCGATGACATGCTGCGATCCTTCCGGGCACACCGAGCAACCGTGCAATTCTCGTCGCTGCTCAGCGACGGGGACCTCGCTCGGCTGGCTGAGTGGTTGGTTCAGCAGCCGCATGTGTCGTTGCGCGCGTACGGCTCGTACGACCATTCGATCACCGACCTCGAGTTCCTCCGCCACTTCCCGCGCTTGCGACGGTTCTCGGCAGACGCGCTCTACGGTTCGCTCACCTCCATCGGAGGTGTGCGTCACCTGCCGACGGACCTGGAAGAACTTGGCCTCGGCGCCACGAAGGTCAAAGCAGATCTTGGCGTCCTGCAGCGGTTCAGCGCGCTGAAGAGACTGTTCGTCGAGGGCCCCGTGAAGGGGATTGACGCGCTTGCGTCGCTCACATGCCTGGAGGAGCTGACGCTTCGATCCATCACGTTGCCGGACCTGTCGCCTTTGCTGCCGTTGCATCGACTGCGGGCGCTGGACCTCAAACTTGGTGGTACTCGCGATCTCTCACTGCTGCCGCAGATCGGTGAGCTGGAGTACCTCGAGCTGTGGATGGTGAGGGGGCTCTGCGACATCGCCGCCGTTGGTCAGCTGCGTTCGCTGCGATACCTGTTCCTCGAATCGCTCCGCCAGGTCGCGGAGTTGCCGGACCTCAGCGGCTGCCGCGAGCTGCGTCGCGTGCATCTGCAGACCATGAAGGGCCTCACGAGCCTTGAACCGCTCATGACCGCTCCGGCCCTGCAGGAGCTCGTGGTGTTCGATGCGGGCCACCTGCAGCCCGAGCACTTCGCCTGCCTGCGCAGCCACCCGACCCTGCGAGCAGTGACCCTAGGCCTGGGCAGCCGCAAGAAGACCTCCGAGGTCGAAGCACTTCTGGGATTGCCGCACGCCGGCGGGAAGGTGCCGTGGCGAACGGTGTGAGGCGGCGGGCGGTTCACGTGAACCGCTACGGTCCCACGGGCAATGCGCCTCACCGCCCGCCAGTTGAACCGGTCGCTGCTGCAGCGCCAATGGCTGCTCGCCCGCCAGGACGCCGCGCCCGCGGACGCGCTGCGGGCCGTCCTCGCCCTCCAGGCCCAGGAGCCACCCTCGCCCTACCTCGCGCTGTGGAACCGGCTGGACGGGTTTGCGGCACAACACCTCGACGACGCGCTGGCCGATGCCACCGCAGTCCGCGCCACGCTGGTCCGCATCGCCCTGCACATCGTCCACACCGACGAGTACACGACGATGCACGCGGCGATGTCGAACAACCTGCGCGCCTCGCGGCTCAACGACCGGCGGTTCACCGGGCCGGGCTTCACCAAGGCCGACGCCGACGAGCACCTCGCTGCGCTGCTGGAGTTCACCGCCGAGCCCCGCACGGCCGACGAGATCATCGCGATGCTGCGGCCGCTCGTGCCCGACCGCGACGCCGCCAAGCTGTGGTGGGCGTACCGCACGTTCGCCCCGCTGCGGTACGTGCCGGTCGGCACGCCGTGGAGCTTCGACGTGAAGGACCGCAACTTCCAGACGGCGCCCGGGGAGCCGCCACGGCCGGCGCATGAGGAAGCCCTCGGCCGGCTGCTGTGGCGCTACCTGGAAGCGTTCGGGCCGGCCACGGCGAAGGACTTCGGCCAGTTCGCCATGCAACGGAAGCCGTCCGTCGACACTGCGCTCCAGCAGGTGGGCGACCGCCTGGTCCACCACGAAGGCCCGAACGGCGAGCCCCTGCTCGACGTGCCGCACGGCGCCATCGCGACCGGCGACGAGCCCGCCCCGCCCCGCCTGCTCGGCATGTGGGACAACGTGCACCTCGCCCACGTGGACCGCACGAGGACGCTGGACGACGACGTCCGGCCGCTCGTGATCCGCCGCAACGGCGACACCCTGCCCACCGTGCTGGTGGACGGCCGGGTGGTCGGCGTCTGGCGCACCACCCCCGACGGCGCGGTCGAGGCGTGCCTGTTCAGGGAACCCGACGATGAAGCGACCGCAGCGCTCGCCGCCGAAGCCCGTGCGCTCAGCGAGTTCCTCGCCAGCCGCACGCACGCGATCTATCGCCGCTACGACCACTGGTGGGCGGACCTCCCCGGCCGCACGACCGTCCTACACTCGCCCGCATGACACCGGTCGAGGCCCTGGAGCGCGTGGTCCACTGCCTCGACCGCGCCCACGAGTCCGGCTTCAAGACCAAGGCCTTCGTGCGGGCGCTCGACGTCGCCCGGGCCACACCCGCCGACGAGCTGGCCGAGCGGGCCGCCGCCGGCACCCTCACCGACCTGGAGGGCATCGGCGACTCCTCCGCCACGGTCATCCAGCAGGCGCTGGCCGGCGGCGCCGTCGCCTACCTCACCGAGTTGGAGGGCAAGACCCAGGTCCCCCTCACCGACGCCGGCGCCGTCTACCGCC
This sequence comes from Ilumatobacteraceae bacterium, assembly GCA_041394605.1. Taxonomy (GTDB): domain Bacteria; phylum Actinomycetota; class Acidimicrobiia; order Acidimicrobiales; family Ilumatobacteraceae; genus UBA668. The sequence continues at coordinate 74,661 of JAWKHX010000007.1, read as the reverse complement.
AGGCGCTGAAGGGCGACCTCCACCTGCACTCCCGCTGGAGCGACGGCGGCGCCACCATCGAGGCGATGGCCCGCACGGCGATCGCCCTCGGCCACGAGTACATGGTGCTGACCGACCACTCGCCCCGCCTCACCGTCGCCCACGGCCTCAGCGTCGAGCGGCTGGAGCAGCAACTGGCCGACGTCGCCACGTTGAACCAGCAGCTCGCCCCGTTCCGCATCCTCACCGGCATCGAGGTGGACATCCTGGAGGACGGCACGCTGGACCACGGCGACGACATGCTGTCCCGGCTGGACCTGGTGATCGCCAGCGTCCACTCCAAGCTGCGCATGGCCGGCAAGGAGATGACCGAGCGCATGGTGCGTGCGGTCGCCAATCCGCACGTGGACGTGCTCGGCCATTGCACCGGGCGGATGATCGGCAAGCGCGACCCGTCCAGCTTCGACCCCGACTACGTCTTCGCCGCCTGCGCCCACTTCCACACCGCGGTGGAGATCAACTGCCGTCCCGAGCGGCTGGACCCGCCCCGCGACCTGCTGAAGATGGCCATCGACTACGGCTGCTGGTTCTCGATCGACAGCGACGCCCACTCCACCGGCCAGCTGGAATGGCAGCCGCTCGGCTGCAACCGGGCGGCCGAGGTGGGTGTGCCGCTGGACCGGGTGATCAACACCTTCACCGCCGACCGCCTCCTGGCCTGGACCCGCGGGGACGACGGCGCACAGTGACCGTCGCTTGCCCGTTGGGGCCGGCGGGGGCGCGCCGATAGCATCTGATCCCTATGTCGAAGAAGACCAAGAAGCGCAAGGCGAAGATGCGCCGCAGCAAGGCCAACCACGGCAAGCGTCCGAACATGGGGCGTGGCTGACACACCCGTAGCCCCAGCGCCCGCCACCCGGCGAGGCGCCGAGGCGGACGTCTACCACGGCGTCACCATTCCAGATCCGTACCGCTGGCTGGAGGACGGCGACTCGCCCGAGACCAGGGCGTGGGTTGCCGCCCACTACCAGCGAACCCGACAGGCGCTCGATGCCCAGCCCGCGAGGGCCAGGTGGCACGAGCGCCTTTCCGCGCTCACGGCGCTGCCCACCGTACTCACCGTGCAGGTGGCCGGGCCGCACCTGTTCACGCTGGAGCGCCCGGCCGACGCCGACCAGTACGTGCTGGCGCTGCGCAGCGCCACCGACCCCACCGTGCGGGCCCGCATCCTGCTGGACCCGGCGTCGATGGCGGCCGACGCGGCGGTGGCCATCGACTGGTACCACCCCAGCCGCGACGGCAGCCTGGTGGCCTACGGGCTCAGCGAGGGCGGCACGGAGAACAGCACCCTCCACGTCATGCGGGTGGCCACCGGCCAGGTACTGGCAGACCGGATCGCCGACACCCGCGCCGCCAGCGTCGCCTGGCTGCCCGACAACTCCGGCTTCTGGTACACCCGCTACCCGGCCGGCGACGAGTACCACCGCCACGTTCGCTTCCACCGTCTGGGCACCGACTCCGCCGACGACCCGGTGGTGTGGGATCGCTTGGTCACGCCGCAGACCTGGCCCGACGTCAGCGCCAGCCGCGACGGCCGCTGGGTGCTGGTGCACGCCATGGTCGGCTGGAGCCAGGTGGACGTGCATCTGCTGGACACCGTGTCGGGGGAATGGACCCCCGTCGTCGACGGCGTGGAGGCACAGACTGCGCTCCAGTTCGACGGCAGCACCCTGGTCGGTGTCACCGCCCGCGACGCCCCCAACGGCCGCATCGTGCGCGCCCCGCTCACCGAACCCGCCATGTGGACCACCGTGGTCGCCGAGCGGCCCGACACCGTGCTCGGTGCGCTGGCGCTCGAGGGCGACCACCTGCTGGTCGGCGCCAGCCACGTCGCCGTGGACCACCTGGAGCGCTACACGCCCGGCGGCACGCTCGCGGCCACCATCGACCTGGGCGTCGCCGCAGTGGTGGCCCTCGATGCCGACGACGGCCAGGCCTTCCTCGCCCGCGGCACGTTCGGCGCTCCGGTGGATCTGCTGCACGTCGCCGCCGACGGCACGCTGCAGCCCTGGGGCGACCCGGTGGACGACGCCCTCCTGCCGGAACTCACCGTCAGCCAGGTGTTCTACCCGTCGCTCGACGGCACCCGCATCCCGATGTTCGTCGCCCACCGCGCCGACGTCACCCCCTCGCCCGAGACGCCGCTGATCCTCACCGGCTACGGCGGGTTCGCCATCGCCGAGAGCCCGGTGTGGATGCCCAACCTGGCCGCCTGGTGCGCGGCCGGCGGGGTGTACGCCATCGCCGGCCTGCGTGGCGGCTACGAGTACGGCGAGGCGTGGCACCAGGCCGGCCGCCGGGCCAACAAGCAGCGCGTGTTCGACGACTTCCACGCGGCCGCCGACTGGCTGGTGGCCGAGGGGTACACGGCCCGCGAGCGCATGGCCATCCACGGTGGCTCCAACGGCGGCCTGCTGATGGGCGCGGCCATCACCCAGCGGCCGGACCTGGCCCCCGCCGTCTGGTGTGCCGTGCCGCTGCTGGACATGATCCGCTTCCCCCAGTTCCTGATCGCCCGGCTGTGGACCGACGAGTACGGCGACCCCGACGTGGCCGAGGAGTTCGCCTGGCTGCATGCCTACTCGCCCTACCACCGGGTGGCGGAGGGCACCGCCTACCCGGCCGTGCTGTTCACCACCGCCGAGGGCGACACCCGGGTGGACCCTTGCCACGCCCGCAAGATGGCCGCCCTGCTCACCCACGCCGGCGCCGGCCAGGAGGCCCACCCGATCCTCCTCCTGCAACACGGCCGCGCCGGCCACGGCGTCGGCAAGCCGGCGGGCATGCGGGTGGCGGAAGGGGCCGACGTGCTGGCGTTCTTCACCTGGCAACTCGGATTGGAGGAGGTGCTGGCCCCATGACCACGGTCGCCGAACTGGAGGTGGTGTCGCCGGTCGAGCCGTGGCAGCACCTCGGGCTACACGTCGTGGACGGCGCTGCCCGCATCGGCGGGATCACGCTCCGCTTCGTGGAGGGGCCCACACCCGGCGTCGCCGGCTGGACGCTGGCCGACGCTCCCGCAGCCTCCACCGACATCGACGGCCTGCCCACCCGGCACGGCGAACCGCCCGCAGGCGATGTGCCCGACCACCCCTGGGCATCCACTCGTGGGACCACCTGGTGGTCATGACGTCGTCGTTGGAGCGCACCTGCGCCGCCATCGAGGCCGCAACCGCTGCACCGCTGAAAAGAATTCGCGAGGCCGGAGCCATCCGCCAGGGCTTTCACCGGTTGGGTGAGTTGATCATCGAGGTGGTCGAGTCGCCCCAGGTCACGGCACCCACGGCAGCGTTCTGGGGCTTCGTCTGGAACGTCGGCGACCTCCACGAGGTGTGCGTCCGGCTGGGGCCCGAGGTCATCGGCCTGCCGAAGGCCGCGGTGCAGCCGGGTCGGTTCATCGCTACCGTGCGTGCGGGTCTCGGGCTCGGTGTGCCGCTGGCCCTGATGACACCCTGACCCACACCCACCACACGACGACCACGCGATGAACCCGGGAACCACCCAGCGCCCTGCGGCGACCTGCACCCGAATGAAGTTCGCTCGCGTCGCTCTCGCTGCCCCCCTGCTGGCCGGCGCCGTCAGTGCCTGTGGCGCCGATGGTTCCTCGTCCCGCACGCTCAGCGCCCAGGCCCAGGAGGGCGAGGCGGTCGCCCGCCGCGCCGGGTGCGCCGGGTGCCACGGCGGAGCGGACGGGGGTGCCACGGTCGGCCCGTCGTGGGTGGGGCTGTGGGGCACCCAGGTGACGCTGGACGACGGCAGCACGGTGGAGTTCGACGAGCAGTTCGTGCGCACCGCCGTGCGCGACCCGGACGCCCAGCGTCCCGAGGGCACCTGGCTGCACATGCCCGCGTTCGGCGAGCGGCAGGTCAGCGAGGCCGATCTGCAGGCACTCATCGCCTACCTCCGCGAGTTGGGACCCTCGTCGTGAGCCTGGACCGTCAGACCCGTCGCACCGTCACCACCCTGGCCGTCTGCGCCGTGGTGGTGCTGGCGCTGGGCATCACGGTGGGCGTGCTGCGCAGCGGCAGCGAGGCCGGCACCGATGGCCCGGCGGTGGCCCTCGCCGAGCCACTGCCCATGCCCGACGCCGTGCTCACCAACACCGACGGCGCGCCCTACGACCTGCGCACCCAGACCGCCGGCCGGGCCACGCTGCTGTACTTCGGCTACACCCACTGCCCCGACGCCTGCCCGATCCAGCTGAAGGTGCTGGCCGACGTGATGAAGACGCTGCAGCCCGACGTGCGCGACCAACTGGACGTCGTGTTCGTCACCACCGACCCTGTGCGCGACACGCCCGAGGTCATGCGCGCCTACCTCGACCAGTTCGACGCCACCTTCATCGGCCTCACGGGCACCGACGCCGAGCTGCAGGATCTGCAGATTGCCGCCGGGCTGCCCGTCGCCGTGGCCGAACCGACGGACGAGAACGGGGGCTACCTCATCGGGCACGCCACCCAGGTGCTGGCATTCGGGCCCGATGGCATCTGCCGGGAGGTCTTCCCGCTCGGTGTCCGCGAGTCGGACTGGGCAGCAGCCCTGCCCGGGCTGGTAGGAGTGCAGTCATGAGGTGGTGGTGCTCCCAGCTGTACGAGGAGTGGACGTGGACACCGCGGCCCTACCTCGGGGTGTGGACGATCGTGATCGGGCTGTGGTTGTCGCGGCACCTGTCGCTGCGGCGGTGGAAGGGGCGCCTCGGCACCTCTGGTGTCACCACCCGCCAGCGGTGGTGGTTCTGGCTCGGTGTGCTCGCGTTCTGGCTGTCCAGCGACTGGCCGGTGGGCGCGCTCGGCGCCGGCTACCTGCTGATGGTGCACATGGCCCAGTACCTGCTGTACACCTTCGCTGCTGCGCCGTTGTTGCTGCTCTCCATGCCGGAGTGGAAGCTGCGGGCGCTGGTGCAGCGGTTCCACCTGCACGGCACGCTCAAGGTGCTCACCCGCCCGCTGCCGGCGGTCCTTCTGGCCAACGGGGTCCTGATCTCCACGCACATGCCGTGGACCGTGGACACCGTGCGGGTCAGCCAGATCGGCTCGTTCCTGCTGGACATCGTGTGGCTGGTGGCCGGGTTCCTGCTGTGGCTGCCGGTGATCAGCCCGATGGAGGAGTTCCGGGTGCGCTCCGTGCCGCTGCGGCTGGTGTACCTGTTCGGTGCCGCCGGCCTCACCCCGATGATCCCCGGCGGGATCTTCACGTTCGCCCGCTACCCACTCTTCCGCACCTACGAGATCGCCCCGCGGGTGGGCGTCAGCGCCCTCAGCGACCAGCAGATCGCCGGCGCGATGATGAGCGCCTTCGGCATGCCGGTGATCTGGATCGTCTCCGGCGTCATCTGGTACCGCTGGGCGCGCGAGGAGGAACGGAACTCGCCGCCCATCGTCCGTCGGCGGGTCGTCTCCGGGCCCGACCCCGGCTGACGCGACCTGACCCGCTCGCGCGGCGGCGCGGCCGTAGACTTGCCGACGATGTCGCGCTCCTACCGGTTCCTCGCGCTCGCGCTGGCCGCACTGTTGGTGCTGGTCGGCGTGGCCAAGGCGCTGGACGGCGGCGAGTCCACGGATGCGTCGGTCACCGGCGTGCCGTCGGCCACCGAACCTGGCGGCGACGGCACCACCGCGGCAGCCACCGGGGACACGGCCGCGACGGCGAACGGCCTGGTCACCGACGAGGTCGACGGCGACATGCAGACCACCAGCACCACCGCACCGCCGCAGACGGCGTCGTGCAGCATCACCACGGTGCTGAAGGTGGGGTCCAGCGGCGACGAGGTCACCTGCCTGGAGCAGCAACTGTCCGCCGCCGGGTACCTCACCGCGGCCGCCGACGGAACCTTCGACGACACCACGGACACCGCCGTGCGCGCCTACCAGTCGGCGTTCGCGTTGGAGGTGGACGGCATCGTCGGCCGCCAGACCGCGCAGTCGATGGGCATCTGGGCCGGGCCGCTGGGGCCGCTGCCCGCCACCGACGCCGACTGCCCGTCCACCTCGCACGGGGCCATCGTGGACCGCGCCAACCAGCGCGCCGCCCTCTGCGAGAACGGCCACATCATCCACGAGTTCCCCATGACCTCGGCGTGGAGCCAGCCCGACCCGGGCACCTACGAGGTGTACGCGAAGGACCTCAACGCCAGCAGCAACCTCACCGGCCAGTACTCCACGATGACCCATTTCGTGGCGTTCACCCGGGGCAAGTACAAGGGCGCCCGCATCGCCTTCCACAGCATCCCGAAGTACAGCAACGGGGAGTACGTGCAGCCGCTGGAGTCCGTCGGCACCGAGGCCTACCACGGTGAGTCATCCGGGTGCATCCGGGTGCTGCCCGAGGACGCGGTGCGGATCTGGGACTGGCTGAGCATCGGCGACGAGGTGCACGTCATCAGTTGACGGCTTCGTGGGCGGCGGCCGGGTGCGGCCCTGGCGTCAGTCGTCGATCTCTTCCTCGGGGTCGTCGCCGCGCAGGTACGCCTGGCCTTCGGCGCAGTCGACGGCCAGAGGGCACCAGCGGCAGGTGGGCCCGGTGCGCTTCACCGGCGTCCTGCCCTCCACCTGCAGTTCGACGACGGCGTTGATGCCGTCCAGCGTGCGACGCAAGGCGGTCCGCAGCACCCCCTCGTTGACGTGCTCGATCGCCGGCTGGGCGCTGTCCAGGTAGTACGTGGCCAGCAGGCGCGGCGGCACGTCGCGCACCAAGGTCTCGACCAGCGCGTAGAAGCGGAGGTCCTCCCGGTGGCGGGGGCTCACCCGGCCGGTCTTGAGGTCGATGATGAGCTTGCGGCTCTCCCGGCCCTGAGGGCGACCCATCACCAGGTCCACCCGGGCGCGCAGCAGGATCGGCGCGTCGAGCGGCCACTGGGCGGCGGCCTCCGTGGTGGGGTTGGAGCGGCGGTCCAGCGGCGGGAAGGTCTCCATGAACTTGGTGACGCGCTCCACCGCAGCGCCGCGCAGGTCGGCCTCGTCGCCGGGGGAGAGGGCGGCGATCCATCGGCCGAAATCGCGCTCCTCGTCGCCAAGGCGGGCGAGCGCATCGTCCACCAGGTCGCGCGGCGTGGGCTCGCCGCGCCAGTTCACCAGCAATTGAATGGCCTTGTGGGCCACCTGGCCGCGGGCCCGGGCCGGCGTCCACTCGAAGTCGTCGGGGGCGAGGAAGTGCACCTCGCAGCCGTGCACGCTGGCCAGGGTGTGCTTGGTGACGAACAGGGTGGCGTTGCCGAGGCGGTCGGTGAAGTGGGCCAGCGCCTCGTTCGCCTCGTCGCGCAGCTGGGCCACCAGGTCGGCGTCCATCACCACGGGGTCGCCGGTGCGGCGCAGCAGGGCGAGGGTGCGTTCCTGGGCCGGGGTGAGCACGGGCGGGGTGGGTTCCTGCACCCGGCCGACATTACCGACCGGGTGTGACACACCCGCCGTACGGTGCACCCCGGAAACCTTGCGACACCCTTCTGGCACCATGCAGCCATGTCCACCAATCAGACCGCGCTCGAGTTCGCCCACGCCGCCCGCCTGCTCGGGCGCGAGGCGCGCCGCCGCGGCCTGGTGGCCCCCAGCTACCGCTGCCCGCCGCGCCTGGTCGGGGTGCAGCGGTCGTTGCGGCGCTACCCGTCTGGTGCGGTGGTGGCGGTGCAGTTGAAGGGGCGGCCGTGGGTGGCCGTACTGGGCGACATGATCGAAGGCGTGGTGGTGGTCAACCGGCTGGCCCCGCCCCATGCAGACCGGTTGCGCACCGAGTTGTGGGCCGCGCTGGGTGTGGCCGTGCAGGGTGAGGTGGCCAAGGTGGCGTAGCGCGGCGCAGGGCGCCGTCACTCCGGCAGGTACGCCACCAGTACCACGGACTGGCCATCCGGCACGCTGGTCGCTGCACTGGCCAGATCGTCCAGGGCGAGGGCTTCGGGGCCCATCACGAACACCAGCACGAAGTCGCCGGACGGCGACAGGAAGCCGGCGCGCACCGTGTCGCCGAGGTCCGACACGTCTTCGCTGCCCAGGCTGCGGTAGCCGTCCGCGGTCAAGGCGGCAATGTAGGCATCCACCGCGTCCTGCGGGCTCATCGACGTGAGACGCATCTCACCGTAGCCAGTGGTGTCCGTCAGGCCCACCGCCGCCATCAGCGCCGGCAGGCTCACGGGGTCGCTCACCCCAGGCGGCGTCGGCAGGTCGCCCCACCAGGCCGGCCGCTCCACCGCCGGGTCGGGGTCGCACACGGCGCCGGCGTCGGGCAGGGTCAGGTCGGCCAGCGTGGCGGCCTCGGCGTCCGTCACACACGTGCTCACCAGCAGTTGGCCGTGCCCTTCACCGGTGTAGGTCAGCAGCACTGCGGTGGGGCCCAGCTCGCCGGCCATTTCCTCCGCCCAGCGGAACGGGGTGGCCGGATCGTTCTTGCCGCCCACCACCAGGATCGGCGCGGTGCCGGTGTAGTTCAGTTCCACCACGGGTTGGTCATCCATCAGGTCGTCGCAGCTCCCGCCGGTGTACTGCAAGTCCTCCAAGGTGATGTCCTTGCTGAACCGGGGCGCCTTCTCGTGCAGTTGGTCCAGCAGCGCTTGGGGGTCGGGGATCGGCTGGTCCTCGATGCCGCTGGCGCACTGGATGATGGGGAACGACTGGAACAGGGTGTTGAAGGTGCCGTCGGGGTTGCGACCCTCGTAGCTGTCGGCCAGGGCGAAGAGGGCGTCGCTGTCGCCGGCTTCGGCGCGGGCCAGCGCGTCCGCCAGCACCGGCCACTCGGACTCGCTGTACAGGGCGGCCGTGGTGGCCGTGTCCATCACCGCCTGGTTGCCGAGGCGCCCGTCGCTGCCGGGCACCGGATTGTCGTCCAGTTGCAGGCGCAGCGCGTCCCAGCGGGCACCCACGTCGCCGGCGGTGAACGGGCAGGCGGGGGTGGTGCGGCACCACTCGGCCCAGTTGTCGAAGGCCTCCTCGAAGCCGACGAGTTGGGTGAGGTACTGCTCTTCCACGGTGTCGCCGTTTGGCTCGTACGCGCTGTCCAGCACCATGGCCCGCACCCGGTCCGGGAACATGGTGGCGTAGACGCCCCCGAGGTAGGTGCCGTAGCTGATGCCCAGGTAGCTGATCTGGTCGTCGCCCAGCCCGGCGCGGATCATGTCCATGTCGCGGGCGGTGTTGGCCGTGCTGTAGAAGCGCAGGGTGTCGCCGTAGCGTTCCTCGCAGCCGTCGGCGAACCCGGTGGCGCTCTCCTCCAGCAGCCGGATCTCCTCGGCCGTGTCGGGGGTGTCGTCGAGGTAGAGGTGCTCGTCGAGGAAGTCGTCGTCCAGGCAGCGCAGGCCACCGCTGCGGTCCACGCCGCGCGGGTCGAAGCCCACGATGTCGAAGCGTTCCAGCCCCAGTTCGCTCTGGATGTAGTCGCCGCTGTAGGCGATGGGTTCGAAGCCCGAGGCCCCGGGCCCGCCCGGGTTGAACAGCACGGCACCGATGCGGCTGCGTTGCGCCGGCTGGCGCACGAGCGCGATGTCCACCGTGTCGCCGTCGGGCGCGCCGTAGTCCAGCGGCACGGTGAGCGTCGCGCACTCCAGGTCCGGGTTGCCCTCGGTGGTCTCGTCGGTGCAGTTGCCCCAGTCGATGGGCCCCAGGTCGGGCAGGCCCGGCTGGGTGGTGCTGGTGCTGTCGGGGGTGTCGGTGGTGTCCGGTCCGGTGGTGCCCGGCGCGGTGGTGGTGGACCCTGCGGCGCCACCCTCCGCCCGCATCTGCGTGGCTCGCACCCCGCTGTCGTTGCTGCAGGCGGGCACGGCCAGCGCCGCAGCCGCCAGGCACATCACCGTCACCCGTCGCCGCATGCGCGCCACCGTACCCCGGTGGTACGGCGGCGCGGTTTCGGCCCGGACCCCGTCAGGCCATCGTCTGCAGCACCGCCTTCATGTGGTCGATCACGGCGGCGTGCGCCACATGGGGGCTGAAGAGGATGACCTCGGCGTCGTCCTCCACGCGCACGCTGTGCCCGCCCGGCCAGTAGAAGCAGTCGCCGCCGTTGCACCGCTCCTCGCCCGCGTAGCCGTCGGTGAACGTCACCACCAGGGTGCCGCTGATCACGTAGCCCCAGTGGGGCACCTGGCAGGCGTCGCCGTCCAGGCCGTGCAGCAGCGGGGCGATGTCGGTGCCGGTGGCCAGGCTGAAGTACTCGGCCGCCAGCTCCGGCCCGGCGGCGACCTGCCGGGCCGTGGCCCCGGGAACTGCCATCACCACGGGAATGTCGTGCTTGTCGATGCGCATGGATGCTCCGTTTCGTCGGGACGGCGACGTGCCGTCGGTGAGAAGGCGGAACACTGCGTGTCACACTGTGACACGTGACACTTGCCCGCGCCGCCGGCGCGCTGGATGCCGGTGACTTCGCCGCTGCCATGGTGGAACTTGCCGACGGCGATGGCGACGGCACCGCGCCCTGGCTGGAGTTGAAGGCGATGGCCGCCTACGGCGCGGGCGAGTACGAGGGGGCGGTGGCCTGCTGGGAGCAGCTGCACGCCCTCCACCGCGCTGCTGGGCAGCACGAGCAGGCGGCCCGCGCGGCGGTGATGACGGCAATGTTCCTGCTGATCGATGCCGGCATGCTCTCCACCGTCCGCGGCTGGACGCGGCGGGGGGAACGCCTGCTGGGCGAGGGTGGCCTCGCCGGTGACTCGCCGGTGCGCGCCCTCATCGCTGCCGTCACGGCGTACGAACGGTTCTTCTCCGGCGACCTCCCCGCAGCAGCGGAGCATGCGGCCACGGCGATCATGCTCGGCGAGCGACTGGGTGTGATGCCTGCCGTCACCATCGGCCGCACGGCGGCAGGACGGGTCGCCATCCTCTCCGGCGACGTGGACGGCGGGATCGCTCAACTGGAGGAGGTGGCCGCCGTGTTGATGTCCGGGGAGGTGGACAACCTGACGGCGGGGATGATGTTCTGCGAGCTGGTGTGTGCCGCCCAGGGCCTGTTGCGCCACGACCTGGCCCGGGAGTGGACCGATGCGATGGCCACCTGGGGCGTGGCCGGGGCCGTGGGCGGGATCCACGGCCGCTGCCGCGTGCACCAGGCCGAACTGCTGCGGATGAGTGGTCCGGCCGAGGCCGCCGAGCGGGCGGCGTTGGAGGCGTGTGACGAACTGCGTCCGTGGATGCGGCGGGAGTACGGGTGGCCGCTCGCCGAGTTGGGTCTGGTGCGGTTGCGGCGGGGTGACCTGGCCGGTGCAGAAGAGGCGTTCGCCGCGGTTGCCGAGCACGCCTGGCCCACCCACCCGGGCCTGGCCCTGCTACGGCTGGAGCAGGACCGGGCGGACGAGGCCGCGCAGGAGATCGCTGCCGCGATCGCCCACCCGGTGGACGCGCCGTCGAAGGAACTGCCGCCGTTCGGTGAGCTGCGCCTGGTGCCGCTGTTCGACGCTCAGTCGGAGATCGCGATGGCCGTGGCGGATCCCACGCTCGCCGTGACGTTGGCCGATGCGGCGCACGAAGGGTTGGCGGACGCGGCGCAGCGGTTTCCCAGCCCGATGCTGCTCGCCGTCGTCGATCGTGCGGATGCGCGGCGGGCGCTCCTGGCCGGGAACTTCGCCACCGCGGCTGCGCTCGCAGGCCGCGCAGCCGGCGCGCTGGCCGAACTGGATGCCCCGTACGAGGCCGGCGCCGCCCGGGTGGTGCTGGCAGAGGCGTGCCTCGGGCTCGACGACGAGGCGGCGGCACGCGCTGCCCTCCTCGCTGCCCGCACCGAGTTCCTGCGCTACGGCGCAGCGCACCGCGTGATCGCGATCGACCGCCGCCTCGCCTCACCGCGACCGGTGGTGGTGCCGCAGGCGGATGGTCCCGCGCATCGCGGCACGTTCCGTCGCGGCGGGCCGCTGTGGTTCGTCGCGCTCGGTGGTGCGGAGGCCCAGGTGAAGGACCTCAAGGGCCTCCGCTATCTGCACCGCCTGGTGTCCGCACCGGGTCGGGAGTTCCACGTGCTGGACATGGTGGCGATGGAGTCGGGCACGCTGCGCCCGGCCGGGCCCGAGGCCAGCGGCCTCCCGGCCCTCGACGAGACCGCGCGGGCCGCCTATCGCCGTCGGTTGGCGGACATCGAGGAGGACATCGACGAGGCAACCCGCCTGCACGATCTCGGCCGGCTGGCCCGCGCCGAGGCCGACCGTCAGTATCTGGTGAACGAACTCACCCGCGCCGTGGGCATCGGGCAGCGCAGCCGTGTGCAGGGGGGTGCCTCGGAGCGCGCCCGCACCGCAGTGGCGCGGATGCTGCGATACGCGTTGGACGAACTGGAGCGTTGCCATCCGCCTGCGGCGCGCCACTTCCGGGCGAGCGTCCGCACCGGCACGTACTGCTCGTACCGACCGGACCCGCTCACCCGGGTGGAGTGGGAGTTGTAGGCGGGGTCAGACCGCGCGGCCGAGGAACTTGAGGAACTCGGTCTGCAGGTCGTCGCCGTCGCCGCCCTCGACCTTGGCGCCGAACACGCCGGGCTGGCGGATCATCGCGTCCATCGGCTTGAGGCCGGAGTAGGCGCCGGCAACGGCCTCCTCGTCCAGCGACTCGTCGCCGCCCACGGCGCGGGCGAGGTCCCAGGTGTGGACCAGCACGTCGGTGCTGACCAGGCGGCCGATCACCTGCTCCGCCGGCATCGGGCCGAACGGACCGGGCACGGTGGTGCTGAGGTCGGCGCCGGGCAGCGCGCCCAGGAAGGTGTCCCGGGCGTTGTTCCACGCGGCCACGATGTCCTCGTCGGCCCCGATCTCGCGGGGCTCGCTGCCGGAGAGGGTGGCGCCGAGGCGCTGCAGGTTGTTGCCCACGTGGACCACCACGTCGCGGGCCTTCCAGTCGTCGCAGGGGGACTGGTTGCCCCACGCGTCCGCGGGCGCGGCCTGCACGCGGCTGTCGAATGCCTGCACCAGGCGGGTGACGCGGTCGATGACTTCGTTGCTCATGGGCGGGAAGGTACACCAGTAGCGTGACCCTGCGATCAGCGGGCCCCGGCCCGCCCCGCCCGGGTGGTGGAATTGGCAGACACGGGGGGCTTAAACCCCCCTATACGAACGTATGTACGGGTTCGAATCCCGTCCCGGGCACCGATCGTGAGCTGGTGGTATGTGATCTCGGCCGGCTGGTGGCCGGCCTCGACCTGAGGTCGATGTGCACGAAATGCGCACAGGTTCTTTCGTGGCCGGAGCGTCGGTGGCGTCCCGGGCATCTGTTCATGCCTCGCCAACCTCGATCGCGTCACTCGCTTCTCGGTTGTGTGCCGTCGCCGGCTCGGTGGCGGGTTGTCTATCGGTCCTTGATCATCGAGGTGACGTCGCGTCGTACGGTCATCACGGCGATGAGTGCGGACGCAAGTGTTGAGACGCCGATGCCAAGCAGTTGCCTGGGATACGTAGCCGACACTGGCAGGTTGGCGAAGGATTGGATGACGATCGAGGCGAGGCACCCGGACGCCGCCCACACGCCGAGGAGGAGGAGGTTCTCGAATCCGAGCAGCGTGTACAGCGCGAGGCGTGAGGTGCCCGCAAGGCGGTAGGTGCCCAGCTCGCTGGCGCGTGATCGTAGGGTGACCCCGGTAGCGATGCTGAAGATCGCCCCCAAGGCGAGGTAGATGAGGGTGTCGGTGCGGTGGTGAAAGCGTGTGTAGGGGTTGACGCCTGCGGTCTCGAGGACTCGCCGACTCGCGACCTGCAAGGTGTTCGCCGAGACGGATGCGGCGAGGGTTGGGCCGAGGCCGTCGGCTGAGGTGGGCTCAACGGTGACGACGCAGGCTTCCGCTGGGCCGGTCATCGTCGCCAGCGGAACCGGAACTACAAGGCTTCCAGAAAGGCCGGCGAGGGCCAGGTCGGGAGGAAGGAGCGCTGTGATCTGGTAGGTGATTCCGTCGGTGTTGGTGAGCGTTCGTGTGGGTGCGATGCGGGCCATCGTTTCGCGACTGGCCATCGTCGCGATGGGCGTGCCGTTGGTGGGTGTCGAGGCGGGGATGGCGGACGTCGTGACGCCCGTGACGACGGTCGGGAGCGAACGAGGTCCGAGCTGCACGTAGTGCTGGTCTGAGCGCAGACCGATGGCGGACACCGACACGACATCCGGACGTTGCGTGAGCGCGAAGCACGACTGCGGCGACAACGACGTCAGCGATGAGCCGTCGACGGTGATGATGTAGGTGGTCCAGCCATCACGCTCAAGGGCGTTGACGTCAGCGCGCAACTGGCGCCAGCTGAACATCGCCAGAAGCGCCATACCGGAACCCAGCGCAGAGGCCAGAAGGACGAGGAGGCGCTGCCTGGAGCCGCGGCCGAACACGTTTTGCGTCGCCTCCACTTGCAGCGTGGTGAGGCGCCATTGCCGCGAGGTCATGGCTCCTCGCAGATCTGGGTGTCGACGATGAGCACTCGGTCGCAGGCCGCCGCAACGTTCTGATCGTGCGTAGCGACCACCACGCCGAGTCCGCTGTCGGCGGCTCGTCGGAGCGCGGCGGCGACCGCATCGCTGTTGGCTCGGTCAAGGCTGCCCGTGGGCTCGTCGGCGAACAGGAAGGGCCGATCCGAGCAAAGGGCCCTGGCAATGGCAAGCCGCTGCAGCTCGCCGCCGGAGAGCACGCACGCAGGCTCCGTGCAGCGGTCGGAGAGATCCATCTGGTCGAGCGCGATCTTCGCCAACTCAGCGGCGTCCCGCCGGCTTGCCCCGCGAGCAAGTGCTCCGAGCATGGCGTTGTCGAGCACGCTCCTGGCGCCAAGGGCGTTGTTGCCCTGCGGAACCCAGGCAACTTCGGAGGGGTGCATCTGCTCGCGAGACCCGGAGACTGTGTCCTCGAGCCTCACCACCCCGGTAGTCGGGAGAGCGAGTCCGGAGGCGATCATCAGCAGTGTCGATTTCCCGCTGCCTGACGGCCCCGTTAGCGCCATCATCTCCCCGCTGCGAACGGTGAAGGTGACACTACGAAACAGCTCGCGCTGTGCAAACTGTTGCCCGATGTCGTTCAGCCGGATGATGAGCACAGTGAGGCCATCGAAGGGGTCACGTTGGTAACTACGGCGGAGCCAGCGAGGTCGAGCGGCACATATGACACGCCCGGCTCCGTGGAGTCGATCGGAATAGGTTCGAAGCGAACGGGCTCGTAGTCGCCCGGCGCCGACTCGACGACCACGCAGACCTGGGTTGATGAGAGCGGTACCAGGGCGGACGACGGCGCGGTGCCGGGATGGAACGCGTTCCGTCGGCGAATCGATACAGAGTCGTCCTGGGTCGTCAACGGCGTGTAGGTGCGGGCGAGGCGGTGGAGATCGTCTGCGTCGAGCGACAGCCCGCTCAGTGGGACCACGGTCGACCCGGCAAGCAGTTCCACGGGCACGTCGTTGAGAATCGACTGGCGGGAGGGCGGAGCGCTGAGGTGCAGTGCTGCGCTGGCAAGTTGAGGCGCTTCCTCGAAGATCGGGGCACCTGCCGCCGTACGGTCGCCCACGGTCGCACCCACAGTGCCCACCGTCGTTGCGCCCGCCCACACTGTGTAGTTCGCGCGGAACGTCCCGTCCCGTGGTGCACCCAGTCGTTCCTGCAGGTCCCTCACCCCCGCGGCCGTTGCAGAAGTCGCGCGGCCGCGCGAGTCCAGCGTTGGCTCCGAAGTCACACCGAACTTGATGAGCAGCCCGTCCAACCACTGAACGTCGGGTCCGATGTCGCCGACTCTGATGTCGCGGTAGAGAGGACGTCCGCTGACCTGGGCGATCCGTGTGATGCCGTCAACTGCCGCGATGGGGCTACCGTCCTCGACGACTGCACCTGGCTGCAAGAAGACATCGGTGATCACGCCATCGATGCCAACGGGCCAACGGGCCGATGCCGCAGGTGCCCACACCAGGGTGAGGGACGCTGGTTGAGCGCCGTCGTCGTAGCGTTCACCGACTACCGCCGTGGTCATTGCGGAGTCGGGCGGTGAGAGTGCTGCCCGTTCCGTTTCACCCGGCCGCGCGAAGAGGGCGATGGCTACTGGGACGCCCCATGTCAGTGCGACGACCAGGGGGAACGCAAACCCCCTTGCGGCGAGCCGAATGTGTCGTCCACGGTCTGGCCTGATCGCAGAGCCTTTGGTCGGGCGCTGAGTAGGTGGCACCTAGGCCCCTCCTCCGTGCGCTCGAATGCATTCCATCGGGTCAAGTCCGTTGTCCGTCATCAACTGGAGGTACTCCGGTGCGGACATCCCGGCGGGAACGCTCACCCCAGCCTCGTTCAGGCAATCGCGATACCAACTGACCACCGTCGCGTCGAAGTTGCCGGGCCGACTGAGGTCCGTCTGCCAGGCGCGGTCCAGTGGTTCGAACTCCTGGACATAGCAGGAATCATCGGCGCCAGACTCCACTGCAGGCGCGCCCACGACGAAAGTGTAGAGCTGTTTCGACTGATCGAAGTGCACATCCGTCAGGGGATATCCGGCACGTGAGAGGCAGTCCTTGTAGCGGAGAAAGCCTGCCTCATACTCGTCGAAAGTCACCCGTCCGTCTGCCAATGCAGCGCGCAACTGGGCACTCTGTCGACCTCCCTCGTAGGTCGCGATCGCCGTAGCGGATGCCGTGTTCGAGGACGACGAGCACCCGGCTATTTCGACCATCACTGCCAAACACGCCACGGCACATGTGCCCCACAGCAGGTGCGGAATGCAGCGGGACCTCCGTGGCGTCAGGTGGTAACGCCGACCCATTGGTCTAGGTCATTGAACGCCTGATGCGTGCCACCTAGCGCCGCGCTCGTGAACGAGACATAGATGAAGCCGGCGGAGACATAGGACCACGACCCGTACGACCCCGCATTGCGCTGCCGCACCCGAACGCTCGGACAAGCAGCGGAGTAGGTTGACCCCGCCTTCGGAGAGGAAGTTGACTCGCCATTTGCGTACGCCTGGCTGCAAGTGAAGTCCTTCGAACCCCATGCGCTGGCGGAAGAAGGAACCGCTAATCCCAGCGACGCCGAGAGCGAAAGTGCTAGGAAGCCAGCAACGACGGGGTGGCGCAGTCTCATCGAGAACCTCCTCTTGATTGACCTTTCGCTCATATTGCTCTGGCTTGCAGAGGCTGTCAACGCTCGGCAACCCGGCGTCGACCATGGGCAGCTCCGTGCGGCCGCTTCTGCCCCCCGAGATCGACCTTCGAACACAGCACTCGACCGCCTGCTCCTTGAGGGTCTATCAGGAAGGGTCTGCCCCGAGTTCGGTTTACGGTCGGGGTTGACGGTTAGGCCGCCAGGTTGGCGGTGGTGGACAGGATGGTCTCGAACTCGACGGGGGTCAAGCGGCCGAGGCGGCGCTGGCGCCGGCGACGGTGGTAGGTGCGCTCGATCCAGGTGATCGCCGCCGCCGCCCGCCGGGCCCTCGACCAGATTGAACCCTGACCGGTGTCCAGCTACGAGCGGTGCGCCGCGAAGCGGCCAAGGGAGTACCTCGTCGAAAACGGGGATGGTGAACACCACGTCGTGCTGCCTCAGCGGTCGACCTTTCGAGCCGCAGCACCATCGTCCGCTCGAGATCGATCGGGTTGGCTGCGTCCGTGCCGGCGGTGGCTGGGACGTATCGCGATATCATGATGTCATGACGAAGCAGACAACGGTTCGGCTGCCTGACGACCTCGCCGCCGACGCAGAGGCCGTGGCGCGCGTCCGCGGCGGCAGCGTCAACCAGCTGATCATCGACTCGCTCGCCGCCGAGATCGCACGAGTCCGCGCCGACGACGACTTCACCGCACGTGCCAAGCAGCTGCTCGAACGCGACCGCGAGATCCTCGACCGCCTGGCCAAGTGACTCGGTACCTCAGTCTCGCCGAGTTCTGGTACCTCGCTGAACACGTCACCGGCATCAGCGCGGCAACCCTCATCAGGGCCAGCCGCGTCGATCTCGCCGACTCCGCATTGCACGCACCCCAGGCAGGGTTCGGCGACGTCGACTTCTACCCCGACCTCCACGACAAAGCAGCGGTCCTCGCCTGCCGGATCGCCTGGAATCACCCGCTGCCCGACGGCAACAAGCGCGCCGCCTGGGCATGTCTGGTGCTCTTCATCGATCTCAACAACGGATCATGGAACGACGAATCTCCCGACACCGATGACGCCGTCGACGCCATGCTCGCCGTCGCAGCTCGAGAGGTCGACGAGACGTGGCTTGCAGCCTGGCTTCGCGAGCGGATCACCTTCCGAGCATGAAGCCTCCGTGTACACACGATGTGCACAGAACTGGACGACACGGCGCATAACGGGAGCGCACTGGGCGGACGGGGCGGACGGAAGGTCCAGACGAGGGCTAGTCAGACGGACGGGAGACCACCAGCCGCACGACCGGGAGCGGTCTTAAACCCCCCTTCACCGCAACGTGAGTGAGGGTTCGAGACCCTCCCCGGGCACCAGCGGACCTTCTCGCATCGGGCGTCGACGACAAGCCGCCGGCACGTCGAACGGGGGCTCTACCCGAACTCGTCGGCACGCCCGCCTGCCCAGCTGGAGATCTGGTCGCGGATGGTGTTGGCGATGCGCTGTTCGTCGGGAGTGAGGCCAGACCCGCCCACAGCATCCGCAAGAGCGTCGGGGAGGCGCTCGGCGAGGGACGTGATACGTGCGTGCGCCTCGTCGGATCCGATGCCGAGTGATCTGGCCATTCGTTCCCAGTGCCGGCGTTGGATGAAGGCAGGGCGGTACTCGCCGCCGATCTTCTGCGCCATCCGTGCCTTGCGGGGGTGGTCGAGATGGGGGAGCGCGGACGCGATGTCGTAGACCGGGGCGAGGCGCACCTGATGGCCACTCAGCAACAGCGAGTAGTTCTTGGCGTGACCGTCGGTGGCCAGCACGAGCCAGTTGAAGACGAGGGCGTCGAAGAACCGTGCAACATCGCGGTCTCCGGCGACCTCCCGGATGAGCCGTCCGAGCTGCTCGGCGCCTAGGCCCCCGTCGATTTCGTACTTCCGGTCCGGGTGGACGCTGAGCGCCTGGCAGAGATCCTCCTGATGCACTCGGACGACGGCACCAGATTCGTCGACGATCCGGTCATAACGTTCGACAACGAGCGCCCGCTCCGCGCCAAAGGTACGGATGGATGTCGTCGCGGCGATCAGGCCGGCGCGTCGAGCGGCGGCGAGGCAGAGATGCTCGTTGATGTCGAAGTCGTCGAGCCCGCCGATCGCAGGCTTCACGATGTGAGTGGTCGGCGTCGCCCCAGATGGAATGCCCCATCGGTCAGCCGATTGGTCGTGAAGGAGGGCGATCTTCGCCTGGGCGCCGGCGAGGCTCCACCTGCCCTCCGGGTGTGGGCGCCAGCTCGACGCATCGCGCCGCAGGTCGCGAAGGAACTGAGCGATGTCATCGTCGCTCAGCCACTCGACGTTGCCCGCCAGTGACTCCTCCGGCGTTGAGTCCGGTGCGACGTACTGAGCTGCGCCGGCGACATCGCTGCCGACACCTCGCAGGAGCCCGGCGACATCGGTCGGGGAGCAGCCGAACTCACGAGCCCACCGTTCAAGTACACGGTCGTTGTCGGGCAACAGGCCCCAGAGGTATGGGTGGACGGTTGCGTGCAGGTAGGGCGAGACGCGCAACGGCATCGACACGGAAAGCGGTGTGGAGGCCGCACCAGCGGCGTACTCGGGGTCATAGGTGAACCGCAGGCTGCGCCGGTCGGCGGCGTCCAGCGTGCCGACGAGTTGTCCACTCATGTGGATGGCCAGGTTCTTCACGAGTCGTCACCGAGCAGTCGGTCGAGGTCGATGCCGGTGTCCCGGGTCGGCGCCTCGACGAGGTTGGCAACCATCCCGAGTGCTGCGAGGGCACGAAGCGCTGTGCCGAGTTCTGCGGACGACTTGCCGTGCTCCAACGAGATGACCCACTGCCGACTCACATCGATGCGGCCCGCAAGCTCGGCCTGGGTCCAGCCCTTCCGAAGTCGCGCATCACGGACCGAAGCACCGAGATCCCGTGCCGTTCGAACGATCATGATGTCAGCGTACGCAGACATCGGCTTAATGTCAACGATCGACGACATTCCTCAGAGGTCAACGAACGCTGACATCATGATGGCTTGCCCCCAGCCGTGCTCAGCGTTTGCCGAGCCGCCGGAGGAGGTTGTGGGTGATGCGCTCGACGTCGGGATCGCGGGCGGCCAGGTCGTGCGCCCAGTCGGTGCTGCCGGAGGTGACCACGGTGCCGCCCCCGGGCGACACATAGCTGCCGAGCACGGCGTGCCCGTGGGCGATGCGCTCGACGTCCTCGGGCTCGTGACTGCCGAACACGCGCGAGGCGATGAACTCGATCTCCGACGGCTCGTTCGGCGCGGGCGGGCGGGTCGCGGTGGTGCGGGTGAAGTGCGCGGCCGGCGCCGTCGCAAGGATCTCGAAGTTGGCCGGCGTGCCGTCGTCGCCGGTGGGGTAGGGGAGGCCGTCGCGCACGGTGAACGCGCACCCGTCGCACTCGTAGCCCACCACTACGGCGTCCGCGCCCAGGACGTCGCCGTACCCGAGGCCGGTGCCGTCGAACAGCCAGTGGTCGGCGCGGTGCACGGTGTACCCGCCGGCGCCGCGGGTGACCCGTTTGCCGATGCGGTGGTAGCCGCCGCGGGTGAAGCTGACGCCGGTCATGTGGTTCTCCGGGCGGCCGATCAGGTGGTCGCTCCAGATGCTCGTCAGCTCCGGCTGGCGGTCCGTGCCGAACACGGGGTCCTGCTTGAACCGGCCCTTGTACCCGACCATCGTCGTGGCCGGCCCCTCCGGCGTGCGGTCCTCCATCCGCACCTGCCAGAACGCGGTGTTGCCGGAGAGGAACGCCGCATTGCCGCCGCGGGCGATGAACGCCTCCACCGTGTCGCGCATGCCGGCGGACCAGTACTCGTCGTGCCCGACCGACAGGTACAGCGGGTACCGCCCACCCGACAGCAGGTCGGGGTGGTCCTCGAGGGCGGCGTTGGCCACGACGTCGATGCGGTAGCCCTCGCGCTCCGCCCACTGCACGAACGGCAACTCCCAGTCCGGCCAGCCGGCGGACCCGGCCCAGCCCGACAGGTGGTTGAGCTGCAGGTACCCGACGTGCGCCGCCATCTGGGGGTCGGGCGTGTGCACGGTGGTGACTCGGCGGCCGTGACCGGGCGGCTTGTACAGGAACCCAGGTGCCATCGGCCGTTGCAGGGCGGACTGGGTGCCGCCCGTGTAGAGGCTGGGCCCGCCGAAGTCGTTGTAGGCGTACCAGGTGTTGGTCGAGAGCGCGAGCAGCGCGTCGCCGGGTGTGTGCGTCGGCGCGGGGCGGACCACGAAGAACGCGTGCGACCGGCGGCGGCGACCGTCGAGGTCGACCTCCAGCACCACTTCGTAGTACCCGGACCGCCAGTCGTCGGCCACGGTGAGGGTGAGTGCTGCCGGCCAGTCACAGCCGTTCGCCGCCGCCCCGGGCGGCACCTCGAGGAACCCGGCCGGCACGGCAGCGTCGTGGAACACCACCGTCCGTTCGGCGCCCACGCGGGCCACCTCCACGGTCACCGGCAGACCCCGGGGTGACGACAGGTGCACGGCAACCGTGTCGCCTGCAGCGGCAGACTGCGGCCAGCAGTACCCGCTGACCGTTTCGAACTTCCCCGCCATCGGCCGAACCTCCCCGTCGCAGTGGGCGCCACGGTAGTCGTGGGCTCGGCCCCGCCGCCTCCTACCGTCCCGTGGTGAGGAACGGCAGCAGCGCCGCGGCCACCTCGGCAGGGCGCTCTTCATGGGCGAACAGGCCGGCGCCGGGGATCACTTCGAGGCGGGCGTCGGCGAAGTCCGCCACCATGTCCCTCGCCCACTGCACGGGGAAGAACTTGTCGTGCTCACCCCAGACGAGCAACACCGGCGCGGTGACCTCTCGGTGCAGGTCGCCGAGCTCGCGCACGAACCGGTAGTCGAAGCTGCGCAGCAGTTGCATCGTTGCCGCCCGGTGCTCCTTCGAGCTGTGCAGCGGCCGCAGGAAGAACTCGTCGAACTCGCCGTCGAGCAGCGACCGGTCGACGAACGCATCGCCGAGCACGAGGCGGTTACGACGCAGGCGCGGCTTGCCGGCGAGGAACCCGAGAGACGCGCCGAAGCCCGGCACCTTGCGCCCGGCGAGGAACGTCTTGAACTTCCAACTCACGCCGGTGGACTGCTCGGTGTCGATCAGCGCCAGGGCGCGCAGCCGTTCGTCGCCGGCCACTGCGTGGCGGGCGATCATGCCGCCGCTGTCGTGACCGACGACCGCCACGTCCGCGAAGCCGAGCAGGTCGATGACGCGGCGCACGCTGTGGATGTGGTTGGCGATCGTCAGTTGCGTACCCGCCGGGTAGCGGCTGCTCCCTGCGCCGGGAAGGTCGACGAGGTGGCAGGTGACGTGGTCGGCGAGGTGGGGGAGGAGGCAGCGGAAGGTCGCGCTGCTGACGGGCCAGCCATGCACGAACAGCACGTCCGGCCCGGTGCCGACCGTGCGGTACGCCACCTCGCCAGAGCCGACGTCGAGGAATCGCGCCGGCGGCTGCCGGAACAGATCAGCGGCCTCGGCCGCAGTGAGGCTCATCGGACGTCCGCCGAGTGGATCTTCGCTGCGGTGGCCAGATCGAAGTAGTCGCGCCACACGGTGATCAGCCCGTCGTGCACCTCGAACACGCTGTTCACCGGGAGCTCGCGCCACCCATGGTCGAGCCGATGCCGGTCCAGCCGTTCGGCGAACACGACCGGACCGGCCGCAGCCCGCCGCAGGACCACGAACTCGTTCTCGTGGATCGGCGCAAAGAACGGCTCCAGCACCTGGCGCACCCCCTCGTGCCCGTGGACCGTGCCGATGGGCACGTTCGTGTACTCCACGTCGGCCGCGAGAAGCGCAAGAGCGCGATCGAAGTCCATGCGCTCGAAGGCGTGGAGAAAGCTCTCCACCACCCCGTTCGGCGTGCTCTCCTGGTCGTTCATCCTGTGCGCTCCCGGTTTGTAGTGGTCACTGCGAAACGATAATCGCAGTGATCACTACGATCAACCCCCGATGGGTTATCGGCACACGAAGGACGACATCCTCGCCGGGGCGCTCGCCGCTGCGTCCGACGAGGGGCTGAGCCAGCTCACCTTCGGGCGGTTGGCCAAGCGCCTCGGGGTGAGCGACCGCGTCGTGGTGTACTATTTCCCGAGCAAGGACGACCTGATCGGCGAGGTGTTGCTCGGGCTCGGCACGCAGTTGCAGATCGCGCTCGCGCCCGCCTTCGCCACACCGGCGGCGAACCATGTGGAGATGCTGCGCGCCGCCTGGCCGGTGCTCGCCCGCTCCGAGCACGACCCGGTGTTCGCCCTGTTCTTCGAAGCGGGTGGGCTGGCGGCCGCCGGCCGAGAGCCGTACCGCTCGCTCGTGCCGCAGCTGGTAACGGCGTGGGTGGAGTGGGCCGCCGGGCTGATCGTCGGAACCCCTGCCCGCCGTCGCGACGAGGCCGCGGCCGCCATCGCCACGATCGACGGCCTGCTGCTGTTCCGCCAGCTCGCCGGCCCCAAGGCTGCTGACCAGGCCGCTCGGCGGATCCTCGCGGGCGGTGCCCCGGCTCGGCGCTGAAGGTTCTTGGAACGACGGGTTCGTGGGTCGGAGTAGTTTTCGCACGATGGAGGTCCGGGTGCTCGGGCCGGTCGAGCTGGTGGACGACGCCGGCGGCATGGTCGAGCTGTCAGGCGCGAAGATGCGCGGTCTGCTCGCGGTGCTGGCCGTCGAGGCCGGTCGGACGGTGACGCCCCAGCGCCTCATCGACGTCCTGTGGGGCGAGCAGGAGGTGCACGGACCGAATGTGGTGCAGGGGGTCGTCAGCAAGCTGCGCAAGGCAGCTGCTGCCGATGCGTCGAGCCTGGTGGTCACGCGCCCGGCCGGATACGAGCTGGCGGTGGCGAGGGAGCAGATCGACCTCCACCGCTTCGAGCAGCTCGTCGACCGGGCGAGTGCGTCGCCGCCGGCGCAGGCCGCCGACCTGCTGAGCGCGGCACTGGCACTCTGGCGCGGCGTCCCCCTCGGCGGGGCGCCGGACACGGGGATGATCGACGCCATTCGGGCGCGGCTCAGCGAGATGCGCGAGAGCGCACGGGACCAGCTCACCGAGGTGCAGCTGGCGCTGGGGCAGCACCACCGCCTGGTCGGTGATCTGGAGGCGCTGATCGTCGACGACCCGCTCCGCGAGCGGCGCTGGGCTCAACTGATGCGAGCGCTGTACGGGGCGGGGCGCCAGGCCGACGCGATGCGGGCCTTTCAGCGTGCCCGTGCCGTGCTCGTGGACACGATCGGCGCCGAGCCCGGGCCTGAGCTTCGGCGCCTGGAGGCCGCCGTCCTCGCGCACGACGACGAGGTGTTGATCGGCACCGTGGTCACGTCGGGGCAGCCGATCGGCGAGGGCTTCCGCCGCACTGGCAACATGCGCCACGCCACCGGGCCGTGCGTGGGGCGCCACGCGGAGCTCCGCCGGGTGGTCGACCAGCTCGAGGAGTACCGGTGCGTGACCCTGACCGGCACCGGAGGCGTCGGCAAGACGCGCCTCGCGCTGGAGGTGTGCGCGAGGGCGCAGGGGCGGATGGCAGACGGGGTGTGGTGGACGGATCTCCGCTCGGCGCATTCGGCGGTGGAGGTGATGACGGCAGTCCAGCGTGGGCTGCAGCTCGAGCCGCGCGGCAACGACGTGCACGAGATGATCCGGGCCGTCGCGACCGTCCTCTCGGATCGGGACCTCCTCCTCGTGCTCGACAACTGCGAGCAGGTCGTGGAGGACGTCGCCATGGTCGTGGGCGAGCTGGTGCCGCGCTGTGCCGGGCTGCGAGTCCTGGCCACCAGCCGAGAGTCGTTGGGCATCCTGTCCGAGCGCATCGTGCACGTCGAGCCGCTGTCCACCGACGCTGCCCACGAGCTGTTCACCATGCACCTGGACGGCACGGGGGCCGACGAGGGGGCCGACGCCGACCTCATCGACCGCATCTGCACCCGGCTGGACCGGCTGCCGCTGGCCCTGGAGCTTGCTGCCGCGAGGGCCCGGCATCTGCGGCTCGACGAGATCCTCCACCGGCTGGAGGATCAGGACGGGCTGCCGGCCGGCCGCAGCCAGTCGTCGCGCCAGCACGACCTCCACGCCGTGGCGGACTGGAGCTACCAGTTGCTGGACGAACGGGAGCGTCGGGTGTTCGAGCGCCTGTCGGTCTTCGCCGACGGGGCGACGGTCGATGCAGCGCGGTCGGTCTGCGCCGGGCCGGAGATGCTCGACGTGGAGCCGTGCCTCTACCGCCTCGTCGACAAGTCGCTGGTCGTCGCGGACCGGTCCGGCGCGCAGACCAGGTTCCGCATGCTGCAGACGCTGGCCGACTACGCAGCGACCCGGCTCCGCGACGGCGGCGGCGAGCAGGGCGCCCGCGCCGCGCACGCCGAATGGGTGGCCGGCCTGGCCGGGAGCGTCAGGTTCGGGGCGGTCACCACCGGCGCCAGCGTCGCAGCGGTGGAGGACGAGCACGTGGCGGTGCGCGACGCCGTCCAGTGGGCCACGGCCCACCACTCACCACTGGCGCTCGACATCTGCGACTCGATGGCGGCGTTCTGGTTCGGCAGCATGCGCGTGTCCGAGGGCTTCGCGCTGCTGTCCGGTGCGCTGGCCGCCGTCGTTGAGCCGAGCGAGGAGTTGCGCGCCTCCGCCCTCGGCTGGCTGGGTCTGTTCGCGACGGTGGAGCAGGACCCCGAGCTGGCCGCGACCTCGTTCGCCGGGGCGCGGCGGCTGGAGCACGCCGGCGCTGACCGGCGGCGCCTCGGCCGCCTGAACCTGATGCTGGCGTTGGCGGCGGGCTACGCCTTCGACGACCGGTGGCCACAGTGGGTCGCCGAGGCACGTGCCTTCTTCACCGCCGCCGGCGATCGATCCGGGGCCGCTCACGTGGACTTCGCCGAAGGTGCGGTAGGGCTGGTGGTGGGCGACACCGAGCGGGCGGCGACGTGCCTGCGCGCTGCGATCGACGGCTTCCAGCACCACCACGACCATCTCGGTCTGATCCTCGCGGTCAGCCGGCTGGGCGAGCTCGCCTACCGCCTCCACGACATCGACCTCTACGCCGAGATGCACACCCAACTGCGCGACCTCGGCCTGGCCGGGCGGAACTCCGGCGTGACCGCGGGTGCCACCGCCCGCCTCGCGCACGCCCGCCTGATCGAGGGTGACGTGGGTGAGGCGGAGCGGCTGGCCCGTGCCGCACTCGCGTCCAGTGGCAGCGGCTTCATGCCGGTCGTCGACGGCTACGTGCACCGGACGGCGGGGTTGGTGAACGTCGCGCTGGGGCACGTGGCCGAGGGTCGTGATCAGCTGCGCGCCGGGGTCGTGGCCTTCGAGCACGGCGCCGGCGGGGTGGGCGCCGGTCAGGCGGCGCTGTGCTGGATCGACCTTGGAACCTCGCTGATCGATCACGGCGAGATCACCGCCGCCGTCGATGCGTGCAGGCCTGCCGTCGATGCGGCGCAACGATCCGGCGACCCCTGGATCATCGGGCAGGCAGCTGCCTTCGCCGGGCTGCCCGCCCTGGCCGGCACGCCGGGCACCTGAGGCGGCGCCGTCCGGGGAGGGACGGGACCGGGCTCAGGCTCCGACGCATCGGTGCGGATCCCGAAGTCGAACAGGACCAGCAGCATGACCACGGCGGCCGCCAACTGGCCCGACAGGTCGGAGAACGGCGGGGACGTGGCGAGCTGGGACAGGAATGCGGACATGGGGACCTCCTCGGGTGGATCGGGGGGAGGGGCGGTCGAGGTCACACGAGCTCGGGCTCGAGATCCATCTCGTCCAGGTCGTCGGTGAACGTGGGAAGGGCGGTGGCCTGGTCGTCGGGGTCAGCGACGTGCGTTCCGACGTCGCTGCCCTCGAGGTCCATGTGCGGCAGGATGCGGTCGAGCCAGCGGGGCAGCCACCAGTTCGCCGAACCGAGGAGGCTCATCGTCGACGGGACCAGCACCATCCGGACCAGCGTGGCGTCGACGAACACCGCGGTCGCCAGGCCGAGGCCGAACATCTTCACCCTCACGTCGTCGGTGGCGACGAAGGCGAGGAAGACGCAGATCATGATCAGCGCGGCGGAGGTGATGACCCTGGCCGTGGCCGTCAGCCCGTCGACCACGCTGCGATGGCTGTCGCCGGACCGCAGGTACTCCTCACGGACACGGGACAGGAGGAACACCTCGTAGTCCATCGACAGGCCGAACAGGACGGCGAACATGATCATCGGGACGAACGGGTTGATCGGCACCGGGGCGTCGAGGCCGATGAGGTGCTTGGCCCAGCCCCACTGGAAGACGGCGACGATCACGCCGTAGGCGGCGCCGATCGAGAGCATGTTCATGATCGCTGCCTTCAGCGGCACCATGATCGACCGGAACACCATCATCAGGAGCACGAACGAGAGCGCCACGACGGCGGCGATGAACAGCAGCAGCCGGTCGGAGATGCGGTCGGAGAGGTCGCCACCCAGCGCCGTCCGGCCGCCCACCAGCGCCTCCGCCGCGGTTCCGGTCAGCACCCCGGGGATCACCTCGGCACGGAGCCTGTTCATGGTGTCCGTGGTCGCACGGTCCTGCGGCGAGGTGGTCGGCTGGGCGATCACGAAGGCGTAGCGCCCGTCCGCGCTCAGCAGCGGCGGCTGCACCGCGGCCACACCCGGGTCGGCGGCGATCGCGGCGGTCAGGCCGGCGATCGGCGCCGGGTCGGCTGCGGGCCCGAGGTCGACGACCACGGCGTAGGGGCCGTTGAAGCCGGGGCCGAACCCGTCCACCAGCAGGTCGTAGGCGAGGTGCTGGGTGGCGTCGGCGGCAGTGTTGGAGTCGTCGGCGAAGCCCATCTCGAGGCCCAACACCGGCAGTGAGATCGTCACCAGGGCGGCCAGGCTGACCGTTGCGTAGCGCCACGGACGACGGCCAACGTGGTCGGCCCAGCGGCCGGCCAACGTGCGGTGGCCCTCGCCGGAACGGTCCTTCCGATGGGGGATCGACCAGCGGTCGATGTGCCGGCCGGCGATGCCCAGGCAGGCGGGGAGGAGTGTCACGGCGATCAACATCGCGAAGAGCACGACGATCGCCGATGCGAACCCCATGTACGTCATCGCCGGCATGCCGGCCATCACCAGGCCCGTGATCGCGATGACCACGGTCATGCCGGCGAACAGCACCGCCTGCCCGGCCGTGGCGTTCGCCGCACCGGCGGCGTCCTCCACCGAGCGACCCTGGGTCAGCTCGTGGCGGTGCCGGGTGACGACGAAGAGCGCGTAGTCGATCCCGACGCCGAGCCCGATCATCGAGGCGAGCATCGTGGACGTGACGGGCGTGTCGACGAAGGAGGCCATCACGCCCACCCCGCCGAGGCCGAGTGCGAGGCCGATGAGCGCCGTCACCACCGGCACGGCCATCGCGATCAGGGAGCCGAACGCGATGAGCAGCACGATCACGGCGACGGCCAGGCCGACCCCTTCGTTGCCCTCGATGGTGGCGGACACCAGGCCCCCACCGAGCTCCGTCTGCACGCCGGCGTCGCGAGCCACCTCGGCCGCATCGTCGATCGCCGAGGTGTGCCGTGCCTCGATGGAGTCGCGGTCGAAGTAGACGGTCGAGAAGGCAGTGGTGCGGTCGGCGCTGACGGTCGGGCCGTTCGGATCGAACGGATCGGTCGCGGCGGTCACGTCCTCGCCACTGCGAACCTCCGCCAGTGCGCGCTCGATGGCCGCGACGTTGGCCGGGTCCGTGATCGAGCCCTCCTCCACGTGGAAGACCAGCTGGCCCGAGAGGCGGGCGAACTGGGGGAAGTTGGCGACGAGGAGGTCGTTCGCCCGCTGGGCTTCGACGCCGGGGACGGCGAAGTTGTCCTTGGTGGTGCCGCCCAGCTGGGCGTTGACGCCGAGCACCACGGCGGCGATGGCGAGCCAGACGCCGAACACCCGCCACGGGTGGCGAGCGCACCGGCGTCCGAGCCGGAACAGGAATGCTGACATGGTTGCCTCCTCGGGCCGATCGCCCCGCCCGTTGCGGGGACGTCCCCAGGGTCGACAACCGCGCTGAACATCCGCTGTCAACCCGCTGAGGTGAACTGCCGTCCGGCGACAGCGGGCACCGACAGCGGATCGACAGCGATCCGCCACCGGGAGCGCTCACCCTTCACTCACCACATGGGCCTGCAGCACGCGGGCCTCGAACGAAAGGTGAGATCCATGGAGGTCCAACTCCGCAGGAAGGTCATGCTCTCGATGGTGTTCGCCCTGGCGCTGGTCGTCTCGGCGGTCGCCTCGCTCAACCTCGCCCTCCCGGTCATCGCCCGGGCCACGGGCGCCAACCAGACCCAACAGCAGTGGCTGGTCGACGGCTACGCCGTGGTGTTCGCCGGGCTGCTCCTCCCCGCCGGAGCGCTCGGCGACCGCTTCGGCCGACGACGGCTGCTGATGCTCGGCATGCTCGTGTTCGGCCTCGCCTACGGGCTGGCCTCGCTCTCCACCGACACCGGGGTGCTGATCGCGTGCCGGGCGATCGCCGGCGTCGGCGCCGCCCTCACCATGCCGGCGACGCTGTCCATCATCACCACCACCTTCCCGCCGGAGGAGCGTTCGCGTGCCGTTGGCACGTGGGCCGGCGTGGCCGGCGGCGGCGCCGTCATCGGCCTGCTGCTGTCCGGAACCCTGCTCGAGTTCGCGTCCTGGCGCTGGGTCTTCGCGGCCAACGCGATCTGGGCGGCGATCGCACTGGTGATGGCCGCCCGCTGGGCGCCGGAGTCGCGTGACGCCCACGCGCCGGCGGTCGACCCGGTGGGCGGGTTGCTCTCCGCCGGCGGGCTGTCGGCGGCGGTCTACGCGATGATCGAGGGCCCGCACCGCGGCTGGTCCGACGGCCTTGTCGTGGGCGGGTTCCTCGTGGGCGCGGCGGCCCTGGTCGGCTTCGTGCTGTGGGAGCTGTCCCGCGAGGAACCGCTGCTCGACCCGCGGCTGTTCCGCCGGGCCGGTTTCGCCAGCGGCAGCCTGTCCATCACCCTGCAGTTCCTCGCGTTCTTCGGCTTCGTCTTCATCGGCCTCCAGTACCTGCAGCTCGTGCTCGACTACTCGCCGCTGCGGGCAGCGCTGGCGTTCGTGCCGATGGGCATGACCATCGGTGCCATGTCCCGCCAGGTCGCGCCGCGCCTGGCGCGACGGCTGGGTGAGGCACGCGTCAACTCCGCCGGCCTGGCGCTGGCCGCGACCGGGTTCTGCGTGCTCGCCGGCCTCGGGGCGTCCAGCACGTACTGGCACGTGCTGGCCGGGCTGTTGACCCTGGGCGCCGGGATGGGGCTGGCCACCGCGCCGGCGACGTCGGCCATCGTGACCTCGCTGCCGGACTCCAAGCAGGGGGTCGCCTCGGCCGTCAACGACGCCGCCCGGGAGGTCGGCGGGGCCATCGGCATCGCGGTGCTGGGCAGCCTCCTGACCAGCGGGTACCACGACGGCCTCCGCCCGGCCGCCGCAGCGCTCCCGCCGGAGGTCGCCGAGCGTGCTCGCGAGTCGCTGGCCTTCGTCGTCCACGCCGCCGATCGGCTCGGCCCGCGAGGTGGCGAACTGGTGACCGCCGCCCGCAGCGCGTTCGTGGACGGGCTGCAGTCGGCGATGTGGGTCGCTGCAGCGATCATGGCTGCGGGTGCCGTGGCCACTGCCGTGCTCCACCGCCACGATGCTCCGTTGGCCGATGAGCCCGACACCGAGCCCCGCTCGGCCGCGGCGCTGGTGCGGTCGTGATCGCCAGGGTGTGGCGCGGTCACGTGGAGACGCGCGACGCCGACGAGTACCTGGCGTTGATGAGGACGGTGGCACTACCCGACTGCCGGTCGACGCCGGGGAATCTGGGCGCCTACGTGCTCTGCCGGCCGGGTTCTTCGATCGTTGAGTTCACGGTGCTCACGTTCTGGGACTGCGAGGAGGCGGTCGCCGGGTTCACGGGCGACCGGCCGACCCGCGCCAAGTACTACCCGTTCGACCCGGGCTTCCTCCTCGCGATGGCGCCCAACGCCGAACACCTCGACGCCTACGACGAGTGACGGCGGGCGATGGAGCGACTCAACGTGGCCATCGCCGCTCGCAACTCGGCGGGCAGCAGCACCTCCACATCCAGGGCGAGTGCGACGAGTTCGCGAACCGCAGTGTCAGAGGAGTCGAAGCGGAACGACCCTTCCACCCAGTCGGGTCGACCGGGCGCCGGCTGGGCGCCGGGCCGCGGTCGCCAGCCTTCCGGCCGGCCGGTCACCTGGGCGCGCTGCAGCGCAGCCGGGGAGATCCGGACCCTGACTCGCCGCAGGTGGCCGTTGGTGGTGATCAGCCCGGCCGGCAGCGGAGGCACGGCCTGCTGAAACGTGTCCAGCATCTGGAAGCCGCCCCCCGGCCCGCGTGTGCCGTACACCGGTACTCCGGCCCTGGAGAGCTCAACCCGCGCAACAACCGCATGCGCGCCATCTGACAGTGGTGTGTGGCGCCTCGCCGCGGTGGGGTCAGGCGACGCCGAGGTGGCGGGCCAGCTTCTGCATGGTCTGCAGGCCCAGTTCCACCGCGCCGAAGCCGATGACCGCGGCGCGCTGCTCGGCGCTGGGGTGCAGCTGCCGCAGCGTCAGCACCGTCTTGCCGTCGGCCTGCTCGTCGAACGTCAGCGTCACCCGGAAGCGTGACGGGTCGTCGTCCACGTCGGAGCCGTGGTCCATCACCATCCGCTCGCCGGGCACGACCTCCAGGTAGTCGAAGCGGTTGGTGTAGAGCGTGCCGTCGGCAGCGGTCATGTCGAAACGCGCCCGGCCGCCAGGCCGCACGTCCATCTCGTGCACCACGCAGGTGAACCCGTCGGGGCCGAACCACTGGCAGAACGCGTCGGCGTCGGTCCAGGCGGCGAACACTGCCTGCCGCGGAGCGTCGAGGACGCGCACCAACACGACCTCGCGATCGAGGCTCCAGGTGCTGGCCGGGTCGGCAGCTGCGGCGGTCGGGTGGGCGGGTGTCGTGTTCATGGCGTCTCCGTGTTCGGGGTATGGGCGGTGTTCTGGTCGGCAGCGGCCGGGTCGCTGCTGCGCCGCAGGTGCGCCTCCAGGCGATCCAGCCGTTGTTCCCACGCGGCCTGGGTGTGTTCGGCCCACGCCGCGATCTCCCGGAGGGGCTCGGGCCGTAGCCGGCACGGCCGTGTCTGCCCGTCGCGCCCGCGGCTGATGAGGCCCGCCTGCTCCAGCACCTTGAGGTGGCGGGAGATGGCAGGAAGGCTGATGGGGAAGGGCTCGGCGAGTTCCAGCACCGTCGCTTCGCCGTCGGCCAGCCGGCGCACGATGGAACGCCGGGTGGGGTCGGCCAGCGCGGCGAAGACCTGATCGAACCGGTCGGGGGTGGTCATCGGCATGGCAGGTCGCTGTCCGAGAGAAAGTTCACGAGTTAGTTATATAACCGATCCGCTAAGTACGTCAACCAAGTGTCGGATGCCGAGGGCGGCCGACCTCGCCGCCTCGGTGTCACCGGTCCGAGACGGTCCCGCTGACGCGACGCTCAATGTCGGCGGGGAATGCGCCGATGAGAAACCCGAGCCAATGCGCGGTGACAGTGCTGGCGTGATGGAGAGGTGGACGACGGTGGCCGTCATGCGACCGACATTGGACGAGTGCGACCGGCTGCTGGAGCCGCTCAACGACGGGGAGCGGAGGGTGGCCATGCGCCTCGCCGAACTCGGCGACGACTGGACGGTGTACGTCCAGCCGCGGTTGGCGCACGACGTGCCCGACTTCGTGGCGGTCCACCCGCGGCACGGTGTGTGCGCGATCGAGGTGAAGAACTGGAGATACGGGAAGTACCGGCAGAACGACGACGGCTCCATCGACATGATGACCGACGGCGCCTGGCGCCCGACCAAGGAAGCGCCCCGCTACCAGGCCTACCGCTACCGCTCGACCATCTTCGACCACTACTTCGCCGGGCCGGACGACCCCGACCGGCCCACCCAGGTGGTGCGGGCGGTGGTGGTGCTGCCCAACCACTCCACCGAGCAGGCCGAGCGCCTGCTGGAACGCCACCGGGTGACACCCGACGAGTTGGGTGTGCGGGTGCTCGGGGGTGATGCGCTCCACCGCGCGCCGGAGTTCATCGTCCAGCCGGGCTGCCCGCGCCCGGACCCGGCCTCGATCGCCCGCTTGCTCCGCCACCTTCGCGAGGCCGATGCCGTCAGCGAGTTGCGGTCCCCGATCCGGCTCAGCGAGGGTGCCCGCAACATCGCCACCAACCCCAGTTCTGCGCGGCGCCGGCGCGTCCGCGGGCCGGCCGGCTGCGGCAAGTCGTTCGGCCTCGCGGCCCGTGCCGCCCGCCTGGCGGCGGAGGGCAAGCGGGTGCTGGTGCTGACGTTCAACACCACCCTGGCCAACTACCTGACGACGCTGATGGTGGCGCGGTGCCGCGAGACCGGGGCCAACCCCGGGCTGGTCACGTGCTCCTCGTTCCACGCGTTCTGCAATCGCGTCGTGGAGGACGCCGCGACCACCGGCTTCCGCACGGACCCGCCGGCGGGCGTCGACCGTTGGGACGCCTCGGTGGCGCAGGCGGCGGCGGCCTTCGAGGCCGGGTTCAGCCGCCGCTTCGACGCCGTGCTGGTCGACGAAGGGGGACTTCACGCTGGAGTGGTGGAACCTGCTGCGCACCCATGTGGTCGACCCGGACGGTGAGATGCTGCTGGTCGCCGACCCTACGCAGGACGTCTACGACAAGAAGGCCTGGACCGACGAGGACCGCATGCTCGGTGCCGGGTTCTCGGGGCCGTGGACCGAGCTGCGCGGCTCCTACCGCATGCCGGCCGACCTGATCCCGCTGGCGAACGCCTTCGCTCGCCGGCATCTCGACGGACAACGCCTGGCGGCGGAGGTGCCGCCCGATCACATGGACATCGCCGGGCTGGCGTCGGCCACCCTCCGGCGGTGGACGAACGTCGGCTCGCGGGTGGAGCTCGGCCCGGAGATCGGGCACGAGGTGGTGCGCCTGCTGACGGCCAACCCGGATCTCAACCCCAACGACGTGGTGTTCCTGTGCGAGCACCACGAGGACGGTCTGGCCGCCGTGCGCGTCATCGAGGCCGCCGGCTACCCCGTGCACCACATCTTCGCGGCGCGGGCCGGTGACCGGGCGCGTCGCAAGCGGCGCTTCTGGCCCGACGCGCCCGGGGTGAAGGGGTGCACCGTGCACAGCTTCAAGGGATGGGAGACCCCCGCACTGGTGATGGGCATCGACCGTGATCACGAGTCTCGCCGTCTGGCCTACGTGGCCATGACGCGCGTGAAGGTGCCGGGTTTCGGCCGGCACGCCCATCTGTCCATCGTGAATCTGGACCTGTCGTTGGCAGATTTCCAGTCGACGTTCGAGCACTGGACGGTCACGCGCGTGCCGCTCTGGGCGCCGCCGCGGGCCGAGGCCCGAGTGCGGTGAGGGGTCGGGTCGGGATGGCCCGGAACGACTGTTGGGCCGAGTTGGTGGTCGGCACGGTCCGATCACAGATAGCGTGGGGGCTTCAGGGTCACGAACATTGGCCCCGTTGAAAGATGAGGCCACGAATGGCAACCGGTACCGTCAAGTTCTTCAATGCAGAGAAGGGCTACGGGTTCATTCGCCGTGATGAGGGTGGCGACGACCTGTTCGTCCACCACTCGCAGATCAAGACCGAGGGCTTCCGCGTCCTCCAGGAGGGCCAGGCCGTCGAGTTCGACGTTGGCCCCGGTCGCAAGGGCGATGAAGCTCAGAACGTCCGCCCGCTCTGACCTGTCGGTCCTCACACCGCGGGGCAACTTCGCGGGCGATGAGGTCCAGATGGTCCAGATCGGTGGGGTCGAGCACTTGGAGGTAGATGCGCTCGGCACCGGCGTCGCGCCAGCGGCGGATGGTGCCGGCCACCTCCGTCACAGTGCCGGCGGCCCCATTGGCACGCAATTCCGCCGGCTCTCGGCCGATGGCCTTTGCGCGCCGTTCCACCTCCGCCTCGTCGGCGCCGGCGCACGCCACCAATGCCGCGGAGAACACCGGCGGCGTGTCGCGGCCGATCGCCGCGCAGGCGGCCCGCACCCCGTCGCACAACACAGTGAACCGCTCCAGCGGCACGAACGGAGTGTTGAACTCCGCGGCGTAGCGGGCGGCCAACGTCGGCGTGCGCTTGGCGCCGCCGCCGCCCATCACGATCGGCGGAGGCGCCTGCACCGGCTTGGGCAGCCCGGGCGAGTTGGCCACGGAATGGGCTGAACCCTCGTAGGTGAAGGTCTCACCCACCGGAGTGCGCCACAGGCCGTCGATGATCGCCAGCTGGTCTTCCAGCATGTCGAAGCGCCGGCCGAGCGGCGGGAAGTCGAACGAGTACGCCGTGTGCTCGGCTTCGTACCAGCCGGCGCCGAGGCCCAGTTCCACCCGGCCACCGCTCATCTGGTCCACCTGGGCCACGGAGATGGCAAGCAGCCCCGGGCTGCGGAACGTCACCGGCGACACCAGCGTGCCGAGGCGGATGGTGGACGTTTCGCGGGCCAGGCCGGCCAGCGTCACCCACGCATCGGTGGGGCCGGGCAGGCCGTCGCCGCCGCCCATCACGAGGTAGTGGTCGCTGCGGAAGAATGCTCCGAAGCCCAGCGCCTCGGCCCGCTGGGCCACGGCCAGCAGTGTGCCGTAGCTGGCGCCCTGCTGGGGCTCGGTGAAGATACGGAGGTCGCGGAGGTCCATCGGTCCAGCATGGCAGTTCAGCCGTCGCCGGGCTGCCTCAGCCACCGGTGCATCCAATCGACCAAGGCGAGGTCGTGGGCCAGCCGCGCCGCAGGCGGCCCGTAGGTGGTCCCCTCGTGCGACGAGCCCGGCAGGACCAGCACCTCGCTGGTCCGCCCGAGGGAACGCAGCACCCGGTGCATCTCGAATGCCTGTGAGGGCGGGCAACGCCGATCGTCGGCCCCGCTGACGAACAGCACCGGGGTGTGGCATCGATCGGCGCGCAGCAGCGGCGACCAGCGCAGATACGGCTCGATGTTCTCCAGCGGACTTGCGCCCATCTGCATCGGCAGGAACGTCACCCCGATGTCGCTGGTGCCGTACATGCTGAGCAGGTCGGTGACGGGATTCTCGATCACGGCGGCCGCGAAACGATCGGTGCTGGTAATCAGCCAGGCGCTGAGGTAGCCGCCGTACGAGTTGCCGGCGACACCCAGCCGGGCCGGGTCGGCCCACCCGCGGGCCACCGCGTCGTCCACCACCGCCACCACGTCCGCGGACGGCACGTCGCCCCACTGGTCGATGGCGGAGTGGGTGAACGCGTCGCCATACCCGGTGGAGCCGTGCGGGTTGGTGTAGAGCACGCCGAACCCGGCAGCGCACAGCGCCTGTGCGTCGAGCAGGAAACACTCGCCAAATGCCGCGTTGGGCCCGCCGTGGACGAGCAGCACGGTGGGGAGCGGGCCGTCCACCCCGGCCGGCCGCAGGTGCCAGGCGTCCAGCGGTGCGCCGTCGTGCGGGGAGGCGACCGCGAATCGATGCACCTCGGCCGTGGGTGGCTCCTGTGGCCCGGGAAGCCCAATCGCAGCCGGCCGTCCCCCGCCGTCGAGCGGGACCCGCGCCAGCGCGCACCACTGCGTCGCGCACTGGTCGGCGATCACCAGGGTGTCGGCGCCGGCGGCCAGCGGCGTGGCACAGCGGTCACCGTCCACCACGACCCGCCAGTTGCCCGTCGGGAGCGAGTAGTGGGCCACCCCCATTCGACCGCCGCGCTGGGTGCGGACGTACGCCTCAGTGCCGGCGACGAGGAGGGCGAACTCGAACATGTCGCCCACTGCGGCGGGGGAGTCGCCATAGACGGTGCCGCCGAGGGGCGCCGGCGCGTCACCATCCAGCCGGTCGGTCGTGCCGTCCGTACGCAGCAGGTGCAACTGGGCCTCCGACCCCCCGGGGCACCCCTCGGGCTGGATGGACAGCACGAGCAGGCTGCCGTCGGCGGCCCACGCGTGCACGACGGCGAAGCCACCGGGCACGGCAGGCGCACCCCACCCACCGTCCGGCTGGACGAGGCGGAGGTGTTGCCCGCGCCGGTTGCCGTCCGGGTCGAACGACGCGCGGGCTGCGATCCGGCAACCGTCGGGAGCCCAGCGCGGCAGCGACCATCGCCACTCGTCGTCGGTGATCATCTCGCTGGTGCCGTGCGTGGGGTCCCACACCCAGAGCTGGGGAGGGTCGTCGAGCGCCCCGACGCCGTCACCCCACTGCACCGGCCGGGTCACTCGCCACGGCTGGGTGCGATCCACCAGCCGTCCCCGCGGCCCAGCGACGACCAGTGTGGTTCCATCGGGCGACCAGCTGGCCGGACCGGTGACCCCGCCGGGCAGGTTGCTGATCGCGATCGGCTCGGAGGACGTGGTGTCGCACACGGCCAGTTGGGGGCGGCCGGTACGAGCCGTCACGAACGCCAGGCGGGTTCCGTCGGGCGACCAGGTGGCGGTGTGGTCGCCCGGCCACGCCGCATCGAGCGGGTGGCTCGAGCCATTGGCCACCGTGACGATCTGGATGTTGGACAGTTCGTCATGCGTGCCGAGGGGAATCTGCGTGGTGGTGACCGCGATGCGCCGCCCGTCGGGTGAGGGATCCACATGCAGCACGGCGGGGATGGCCAGCCATGCCGCCGTCGTGGAGTGCGGTGCAGCCTGCTGGGCAACGGTGGCGTCGGTGGGCATGACCGAAGGGTAACGCTGCGCGCGGCCAGCGGTTCGAGTGCGCCGTCCCTCAGAGTGCATCAGGACTTATTGACTCAATCGATGTTGAGTGGATATCATGCCGTCGATGACTGGCGACTGGTCCCACGACGCGCACCTGCAACACCGTGCGGCGCTGCACGCGGCGCTCGGTGAGCCGGCTCGGCTGGCGGTGGTGGAGGAGTTGGCCGTCAGCGACCGCTCTCCCACGGAACTGGCGTCCCGGCTGGCCCTGCCGTCGAATCTGCTTGCGCATCACCTGGAGGTGCTGGAGCGTGCCGGTCTGGTGGCCCGGTCCGCGTCTGCCGGCGACGGCCGGCGCAAGTACGTGCGCCTGGTGCGGCCGGCGCTCACGGGGCTGGGCATCGCCGGCCGGCTGCCGGAGGGTGAGGTGCTGTTCGTGTGCAGCCAGAACTCGGCCCGGTCGCAATTGGCCGCCGCGCTGTGGCGCGCCCGCACGGGTTGCCGTGCCTCGTCCGCGGGCACCCGGCCGGCGGCGCGAGTGCACCGGGGCGCCGTGGCCGCGGCCAAGCGTGCTGGCCTGTCGCTGGCAGGTGCCCAGCCGGCCCTGCTGGGCGACGTGCCGGCCGGCACCCAGGTCATCTCGGTGTGCGACCTGGTGCACGAGGAACTCGAGCCGTCGCCGGGCTGGTGGCACTGGTCCATCGCCGATCCGGTGGAGCGTGGCGATGCCGCGGCGTTCGACGCCGTGGTGGCGGAACTGGACGAACGGATCGGCTCGCTGACCCTCCAGGGTGGCGAGCCGGCACGAAGGGAAGATCGGCAGCGATGACGGTGTGCGTGGGCATCAACGGCTTCGGGCGGATGGGCCGCCTGGTGGTGCGAGCCCTGCGGCAGCACCCCGGCCTGCGGTTGGTGCACATCAACGAGGTGAAGGGCGGGATGGAGACGGCCGCCCACCTGCTGGAGTTCGACACGGTGCACGGCCGCTACCCCGGGGAGGTGGCCATCGCCGGTGCCGACCTGCGGATCGACGGCGACGTGGTGTCGTTCTCGGCGCACGCGTCGCCCGGCGACATTCCGTGGGGCGACCTCGGTGTGAATCTGGTGCTGGAGGCCACCGGCAAGTTCAAGACCGCGCCGGATCTCGAACCTCACTTCGCCGCCGGCGCCCGGGCCGTGGTGGTGGCCTGCCCGGTGAAGAGCGACGGCGTGCTCAACGTGGTGATGGGCTGCAATGACCACCTCTACGACCCGGCAGCGCACCGCATCGTCACCGCCGCGTCGTGCACCACCAACTGCCTGGCCCCGGTGGTGAAGGTGCTGCACGAGCGGGTGGGCATCGAGCGCGGTGCCATCACCACGGTCCACGACGTCACCAACACCCAGGTCATCGTCGACGCCCCGCACAAGGACCTTCGCCGTGCCAGGTCGGCGCTGAACTCGCTGGTGCCCACATCCACCGGCTCGGCGACGGCGATCACGATGATCTACCCGGAACTGAAGGGCAAGCTGAACGGCATCGCCGTGCGGGTGCCGCTGCTCAACGCCTCGCTCACCGACTGCGTGTTCACGATGCAGCGCGATGTCACGGTGGACGAGATCAACGGCCTGCTGAGTGGCGCGGCGGACGGTGAGCTGCGCGGGATCCTCGGCTTCGAGACCCGGCCGCTCGTGTCCGCCGACTACACCAACGACACCCGCTCCGGCATCGTGGACGGACCCTCCACGATGGTCATCGACGGCCGGATGGCGAAGGTGCTGGTCTGGTACGACAACGAGTTCGGGTACGTGCACCGGATGGCCGAACTGGCCGCAAAGGTGGCCGCCACGCTCGAGGCCGGTGCATGAAACTGCGCAACTACGCGCTGGTCACGGCCGGCTACTGGGTGTTCACCGTCACCGACGGCGCCCTGCGGATGTTGGTGCTCCTGCACTTCAACCGCCTCGGCTACTCGCCGGTGGCCATCGCCTTCCTCTTCCTCGCCTACGAGTTCATGGGCATCGTCACCAACCTGCTCGGGGGCTGGGTGGGTGCCCGGCGCGGGCTGAATCGCACCCTGGTCGCCGGGCTGGGGCTGCAGGCGATCGCGCTGATCGCCCTGACCCTGGAGTCGCCGTCGTGGCAGCGGTGGGCCTCGGTCACGTTCGTGATGGCGATGCAGGCGTTGTCCGGCATTGCCAAGGATCTCACGAAGATGAGTTCCAAGAGCGCGGTGAAGACGGTCGCCGGCGACGGCTCGCTGTTCCGCCTGGTCGCCGTGCTGACGGGTTCGAAGAACGCACTGAAGGGTGTGGGCTTCTTCGTCGGTGCCGCCCTCCTGGCCGGGCTCGGCTACGACGGGGCGCTGTGGGCGATGGCCGCCGCGCTGGCAGTCACGGTGGTCGGCCTGCTGGTCTTCCTGAACGAGGACATCGGCCGCTCGAAGAAGAAGCCACCGCTGCGGTCGGTGCTCTCCAAGTCGATGGCCATCAATCGCTTGTCGGCCGCCCGCCTGTTCCTGTTCGGCTCCCGCGACATCTGGTTCGTGGTGGCGCTGCCCGTGTTCCTCGCCGACCATCTCGGCTGGTCGGAGCAGGGTGTGGGCGGATTCCTGGCGGTGTGGGTCATCGGCTACGGCGTCGTGCAGTCGGTCGCGCCGCGGGTGCTGGCCCGCGGTGGGCGAGAGGTGGACGAGGTGAAGGCGGCGCAGGAGTGGGCGCTGCTGCTCGGCGCGGTGTCCGCGGCGATCGCCGTGCTGGTGGCCGTGGATGTCGCCGTCACCGTGGCGATCGTGGTGGGGCTGGTGGTCTTCGGCGTGGTGTTCGCGATGAACTCCTCCCTGCACTCGTTCCTCGTGCTGGTGTACGCCGACGACGACGAGGTGGCGCTGGACGTTGGCTTCTACTACTCGGCCAATGCCACCGGGCGGCTGGTGGGCACGCTGCTGTCGGGTGTGCTGTACCTGTGGGGCGGCCTGCCGGCGGCGCTCTGGGGCTCCACCGCCTTCGTGGCCGTCACCTGGTTGCTGGCGCTGCGGCTGCCGCCGATGCCCAGTGATGTGACGGTGTCGTTGGCCACGGTGGAGGCCGGCGAATGAGATGCTGTGTGGGCGGCCGACTGGGAGCGTCCGACAACGCATTGACAATCATCGATGAATGTGTAGGATGACGGCATCGACAAACGTCAATGTATCGAGGAGCACACCATGTCACGAGTCCAACTGGCCCTGAACGTCGATGATCTCGACGCGGCCATCACGTTCTACTCCAAGCTGTTCGGCAGCCGGCCCGCCAAGGTGCGCGACGGCTACGCCAACTTCGCCATCGCCGAGCCGCCCCTGAAGCTGGTACTCATCCAGAATCCCGGCCAGGGTGGCACGCTGAACCACCTCGGCGTGGAGGTGGAGAGCAGCGACCTGGTGGCCGCGGCCACCGACCGCCTGCGGGCCGAAGGGCTGCTCGCCGACGTGGAGGAGAACACCACCTGCTGCTACGCCGTGCAGGACAAGGTGTGGGTGCACGGGCCCGACGCCGAGCCGTGGGAGGTCTACACCGTGCTCGCCGACGCCCCGGTGATGCACGACGTGCCGGTGGCCACCGAGGCCAGCGCCTGCTGCTCGTCCACCCCCGTGGAACTCACCGCCCCCGCCAGCACCTGCTGCTGACATGACCGACAGGTGTCGAGAGGTGCCGGCGCGGCGGCCGCAGCACGGAGCCGCGGTGTGGCGCACGGCCGACGTGGCTGCCGACCGGCAGTGGTCCGTCGAGCTGGACGATGGGCAGCGTGCAGCGATCGTGGAGGCCGCCCGGAGGGCAGCAGCGCGCGGACACACCGTCCGGACCCTCACGGCCGAGGAATTCGCCCTGCCGGACCTGGGCACGGCGATCGCTGCGTGGAGCGACATGCTGGAGCACGGGAGGGGGTTCGTCCTCCTGCGCAACTTCCCGATCGACCAACTCACTGAGCACGAGGCGGAGCTTGCGTACTTCGGCCTCGGTACCCATCTCGGATCTCCGGTCGGTCAGAACCGGCAGGGTGAACTGCTGACGCACGTCCGCGACGAACGCCTTCCACCGAGCGCCGGGAAGGTCCGTCTCTACCGAACCCGCGAGCGGCAGGACTTTCACACCGACGGCGCAGACATCATCGGCCTGCTGTGCCTGCAGACTGCCCAGCGCGGCGGGGAGAGCAGGATCGTCTCCAGTTGGGCGCTCTACAACGAGTTGCTGGCGACACGGCCGGATCTGCTGGAGGCGCTCTACGAGCCGGTGGGCTGGGACCGGCAGGGCGACATCCCGGACGGCGAGGCACCCTGGTTCCTCTTGTCGCCGATCACGGACATCGATGGCGTGCCCCGGCTGTTCTACCTCGGTTGGTACATCCGCGACTCACAGCAGCACGCCGACGCGCCGCGGCTCACGAACGCTCAGGAGGAAGCGATGGAACTGCTCGAGCATCTCGCCAACGATCCCACGTTCCATCTGGAGATGGACTTCCAGCCGGGCGATGTGCAGTTGCTCAACAACGGGCGCATCCTCCACGCCCGCGAGGCCTACGAGGACCACCCCGACCCTGCGCGGCGCAGGCATCTCCTCCGGCTGTGGCTGGCCGCGCACCGGTTTGCCAGCCTGGAGGCCGGACTACGCGGTGGTGTCGCCGCACACACCTCGACATGAGCCAGCCAGACCTCATCACCGAACCGCAGGCGGAACGGCCCGGTCGCCTCGGCACGCTGGACCGGCTGCTGCCGGTGTGGATCGGCGTTGCCATGGCACTCGGTCTTGGCCTCGGTCGCCTGTTCCCCGGGCTGGACGACACGCTGGACAAGGTGAAGGTGGACACCGTCAGCCTGCCGATCGCGATCGGGCTGCTGCTGATGATGTACCCGGTGCTGGCCAAGGTGAAGTACACCCGCATCGGGCACGTCGTCGCCGACCGGCGGGCGCTCGCCCTCTCGCTGGTGCTCAACTGGGTCGTCGGGCCGGCCGTGATGTTCTCGCTCGCCTGGCTGATGCTGCCGGATCTGCCGGAGTACCGCACCGGTCTGATCATCGTCGGTCTGGCCCGGTGCATCGCCATGGTGTTGATCTGGAACGACCTGGCCTGCGGGAACCGGGAACTGGCGGCGGTGCTGGTGGCACTCAACTCGTTGTTCCAGATCCTCGCCTTCTCGCTGCTCGGCTGGTTCTACCTGGACGTGCTGCCCGGATGGTTTGGGCTGGACAGTGACGGGATCGACATCACCATCTGGGAGATCGCCAAGAGCGTGCTCGTGTTCCTCGGCATCCCCCTGCTGGCCGGGTTCCTCACGCGCACGTTCGGCGAGCGGGCCAAGGGCACGGAGTGGTACGAGCAGCGGTTCATCCCGCGCATCGCCCCCGTCGCGCTGTACGGCCTGCTGTTCACCATCGTCGTGCTGTTCGCGCTGCAGGGCGAGAAGATCACCAACCAGCCGTGGGACGTCGCCCGCATCGCCCTGCCGCTGCTGGCCTACTTCGCGATCATGTGGTTCGGCACCTTCGCCATCGGTCTGCGCCTGCACCTGCCCTACGACCGCAACGCCTCGATCGCGTTCACCGCGGCGGGCAACAACTTCGAACTGGCCATCGCGGTGGCCATCGGGGTGTTCGGCGTGTCGTCGGGGCAGGCACT
This sequence comes from Ilumatobacteraceae bacterium, assembly GCA_041394605.1. GTDB lineage: Bacteria > Actinomycetota > Acidimicrobiia > Acidimicrobiales > Ilumatobacteraceae > UBA668. The sequence continues at coordinate 31,367 of JAWKHX010000007.1, read as the reverse complement.
GGCCGGTGTGGTCGGCCCGCTCATCGAGGTCCCCGTGCTGGTGGCGCTGGTGTACGCCTCACTGGCCGCCCGGCGGAGGTTCTACCCGCCAGCGTCCTGATCGACCGGCGGCTCAGAGGTTGCGGGCCTCGCGGTAGGGGAGGTCCTTGCCGGGGTCGGGTTCCTTCGGCAGGCCCAGCGCCTTCTCCCCGAGGATGTTGCGCTGGATCTCGTCGGTCCCGCCGGCGATGGACTGGGCGGGCACCGAGATGAGGATCTCGGCCAGCAACCCGTCGAGCGGCGCGTGCGGGTCGGTGCCCGCAAGCATCGAGTGCGGCCCGCCCAGCCTGGAATGCACCCTGGCGGCCTGGCGGGCCACGTGGCTGATGGCCAGCTTGCCGATGGACCCTTCCGGCCCCGGCGGCCGGCCGAGCGCCCGGTTGGCCTTGGCCCGCTCGGCGGTCCACTGGCTGACCCGCTGCAGCGTCAGCAGCCGGGCGATCTCCTGGCGGACGACGGGGTCGCCGGCCAGGCCGGCGCTGCGGGCGTGGGGCACGGCCAAATCCGCCCGGCCCGCCCGCTGCGGGTACCAGGAGTAGACCTTGAGGGTCTCCCGCGCCTCCGCCGCCGCTTCCTCGGCCGCCGGGCCGGGGTCCACCGGATGGCGGTCCACCGTGACGGCCACGCCGAAGCGACGTTCGTGCGCCAGCGTCGCCAGCGCCGCGGACCAGCCCTGGTTGACGCCACCGACCACCCAGTCCTTCGGGATACGGGCGTCCGCGAGAAAGACCTCGTTGAACGACGAGTGGAAGTTCATCTGCCGGAGCGGGCGGACCTCGACCCCCGGCTGGTGCATCGGCAGCACGAAGTAGGTGATGCCCTGATGCTTGGGCACGTCCCAGTTGGTGCGGGCCACCAGCATCCCGAAGTCGGCATGGTGGGCGCTGGTGTTCCACACCTTCTGCCCGTTGAGCACCCACTCGTCGCCGTCCAGCACCGCAGTGGTGGTGAGGCCGGCCAGGTCGCTGCCCGCCGACGGCTCGCTGAACAACTGGCACCACACCTCCTCGCCGGTGAGCAGCGGGCGGAGGAACCGCTCGCGGGTGGTGTCCGGCCCCTGCTCCAGGATCGTCGGGCCGGCCAACCCGGATGGCACGGAGGAGACTGCCCCGCACGCAGCGATCTCGCGGCGGACCACGTCGTCGGCCCAGGCGGGCATGCCCCTGCCGAACCAGCGCTCCGGCCAGGACGGCACCGCCCACCCGGCGTCCAGCAGGGAGGTGCGCCACTGGACGAGCGTCATGGCAGGGTCCCAGTTGGCACGTACCCACGCCCTCACGTCCGCCCGAAGGGAATCGGCGGTGAGGCGCTGGCTCATGGCGCGAGACCTATCCCACCGGCACCGTGGCGGGCGAGTCGGAGGGCGTAGCGTGCGGGCGGTGTCCACCATCCCCACCATCGACCCCACGGTGCCCGGCGCGGCCGCCCGCCTGGTGGACGCCTACGCCACCTACGGGTTCGCTCACCTGGTGGGGCACGGGGTGCCGGAGGATCTGGTGGCGGCCGTGTTCCGGGCATCGCACGAATTCCACGCGTCGGCGGCCGAGCAGAAGGCGTCGATCGCGCTGGACGAGCGGCACCGTGGGTACATCGCCATCGACACCTCCACCACCCGGCATTCCCCGCTGGCGGTGGTGACGAAGCCGAACCAGAGCGAGTCGTTCATCGCCCTGCGGGAGGACCCTGCCGGCGGTGAACAGGTGCGGGCCGGCCACTACCTCGCCGGCCCGAACCAGTGGCCTCTCTGGCTGCCCGGCTTCCGGCCTGCCCTGGAGGCCTACCAGCGGGCGATGGTGGCCCTGGGCATGCGCCTGATCGGGCTGGTGGAGGAAGGGCTGGGCTGCGCACCCGGTGAACTGTCGCGTCACTTCGCCCCGCCCACCACCTGGCTGCGCCTGCTCCATTACCCGCCGCGCCCCGCCAGCGCCCCGGACGACCTCTACGGGTCTGCGCCGCACATCGACTTCGGTTTCCTCACCCTGCTGGCCCAGGACGGCGCCGGCGGGTTGGAGGTGCAGACGCCGGACGGGCAGTGGGCGTCAGTGCCACCGATGGCAGGCGCGTTCGTCATGAACGTGGGCGAGATGCTGCACCGCTGGAGCAACGGCGTGCTGCGCGCCACCCCGCACCGGGTCTACAACCGTTCAGGTGGTGACCGGTACTCCGTGCCGTTCTTCTTCGACCCGCACGTGAGCACCACGATCGCGCCGCTGGCCGTGTGCGTGCCGGCGGGCGAGGGGCCGCGCTTCGAGCCGGTGCACTTCGGCGAGTTCCTGCGAGGCCGGCTGCAGGGCTCCTACCTGCAGCATCAGGCGCGCACCGGCGGATGACGTTTCGGTGACGCACCTGCGGCAGCGTCGCCGCATGCGCCATCGCCAGCGACCCCTCGCCCTCGCCCTCGTTCTCGCCGCCGCCGTGCTGCCCGTCGCGTGTGGGGGAGGCGGCGACAGTGCCTCCACCGCATCCGCGACTGCGGGCTCGAGCGGAGCGGACACCACCGGTGGCGCCGCGGCGGCCATGTCGATCGCATCCGACGACGGTCTGCTCACGCTGGACGTGCCCGCCGGCGCGGTGCCCGCCGGCACGGCAATCACGGTCACCGCGGTGGACGGCCCCGACGGGACCTTCACGTACGACCTCCAGCCCGATGGCCTGCAGTTCGCCACCCCGGCCACCGCGACGTTCGACGCGACGCCCAGCCTCGACCTCGGTGCGATCGTTGCCTGGTCCGCCACCCTGACGAGCGCTGAAGGCACCACGGAGCAACTGGCGCTGGACCCTGCCGACGACGGCACGCTGACGGCCGAGATTCCGCACTTCTCGGAGTTCAAGGTCGCGACAGACGTGGACCTGGTGTCACCGAATTCGTGGGAGGAAGTGGGCACGGTGACGGCGGCCGTCGGCGAAACCGCCCCGCTGCCGCTGGTCACCGACCCCAACTTCCAGCTGCAGAGGTTGATCAGCGACAACACGGTCTTCAACTTCGACTTCCAGGCGCGGACCGTGACGTGCATGGCTGCTGGATCCGGACAGGTCTGGCAGTTCGGCAAGTACCGCGCTGCAGGGAGCGACGCTCCGACATGGACGATGGCGTTCAGCGTGGGCATCGTCTGTGTCGAGCCGCCGACGTCGCAGCCGGTGACGTTGGGCGACGCCTGGGGTGCGGACCTGAAGCTGGAGGGCACCTCCACGTTCGAGATCGTCGACGGCAATGTGGTGTTCAGCTTCGGACCGGATGTCACGGGCTTGGCCACGGCGGGCACCGTGGGCCTCCAAACGCCGTTGGTCGGTGGTGGGTACTTCAACTGCTATGCCCCGTACGACCAGAACGGTGTGGCCGAGATGTCGACCTTCGAGCCGGGGAAGGGTGGCTGCGAGCTGCTCGGGCCGGACTACTCCGTCCGCGACCGATTCCCGATCGACGTGACGCTGGACGAGGGCGTGCTGTCGATGAGCATCCCCTACGGCCCGAACATCAACGGCACCACGCCGGACATGTTCTTCGCCGGCCCCGAGGGTGCTGCCCGCCAGGCCGTCGCGGAGACGACGATCGAGTGGCTACTGCGAGTCTTCGGCCCCACGTACGTGACGTTCTACGCCAACGATGGTTCCGGCTTCCGGGCGTCGGCCCAGATCGACCCGCTGCCCAGCTATCTGTGCCCGCTGGCGACCGACGACTCGCTGCTGGATCAGGGCTGCGCGGGCGGCTGAGCAGGTTCGGCCAGGCGGCGGGCGAGGGCGTCGGTGACCGGGTCGCGGCCGACCCCCAGTTCGGCGAGGACCTTGTCCAGCCGGCGCAGTGCGGCAACCGCCCCCGCCCGGTCGCCCGCTGCCAGCTGGATCTCCACGGCCGCCATGTGCGCCCGCTCGGCCCACTGGTCGGCGGCGATGGCGTCGTGCAGCCTGGCCACGGCGTCACTGTGGCGGCCGGCCGCCGCCAGCAGTTCGGCGCAGCGGATGCACGCGTCCACGAAGCGGCCGCGCAAGCGGTCCTGGTGACGCACCGCCCACTCTGGCGCGGTGGCGCCGCCCAGCGGCTCGCCCCGCCAGAGGTCCAGCGCCGCCCCCAGCTCACCGATCGCCTGCGACGGGGTGCCGGCATCCAACGCGTCCGCTGCGCTGCTCAGGCGGTGGTCGAACTCGTCGAGGTCGATCCACAGGTGCTCGCCGCGGTGCAGCCTCAGTGACGAGCCGCCGGCGCGCACGAAGTACGGGGCGTCGCCGCTGTCGCGTTCGGGCTCCAGCACCCGGTGGAGGAGGTGCAGCGTGCTGCGCAGGTTTCGCCGCCCGGCCTCCGGGTCGGCGTCGGGCCAGATGGCCGCAATGGCTGCCTCGCGGCTGGAGCGTGGATGCACCACGAGGAACATCAGCAAGGAACGCACTCGTTCGCGTCGCCAGTCCGCCGTGTCCACCGTGCGGCCGCCGATCTCCAGCTCCGGCCCGCCCAGCAGGCGGATGGTGCGCGGCTCGACGGGCGGCACCGGCACGGTCCCCAGCAGTTCGGCGGCCGCGGCGGCCACCTCGTCGCGAGGGTCGTGGGTGAGGGCGCGGAGGTGCGCCCGGCAGCGGTCGCCGAAGCGGTCCAGCAGCCACGCGGCCAGCCCACGGGCGGGAGCGCGATCGGCGGCCGTGCCGACGGCGGCGAGCTCGGTGGCATCGGCCAGCCCGGCGAGCACGGTGGCGCCAGGGGGTGGCCATGCGGGGGCGCTCGCCGGGCCGAAGTCGCCGAGCTCGGCGGCGGCCAGGATGCGAGCGATGTCCAGTTGGCGCTCCCACAGTGGGCCCGTGGCCAGGGCGGCGAGCTCGTCGCGCTGCTCCGGCAGCATGCGGTACAGCATCACCAGCAGTGGCCGCCAGCGCCCGGCGCCGGCCCCGTGGGCGGGGAAGGCCTCGAGCGCGTCCGTCGCCAGTGCCGTGGCTTCTGCCCTTCTCCCACGGCAGTAGGCCGTGACGATGTCAACCACGGCCAGGTTGTGCAGCGTCGGCCCCACCCTCTGGCCCGCCGCCAGGCGATGGGCGCGGGTGGCATGGGCCTCGGCCTCGTCCACACGGCCGAACGCTGCCGCCGCGCAGGCCGCCGTCACGGACGACACCAACCGATCCCGCTCGTCGTACTCGGCGCCGAGGCCCGGCACGTCGGCGTGGAGGACGGCGTCGACATCGCCGGTCAGCAACCGCGCCCGGTACTCGACCTCCAGCATCCCCGGGATGGTGCGGCCGTGGGCCAGGCACTCCGCGGCGGGGGCCACGGCCTCGCTGCGGCCGAGGTCGAGGAGGGCGTTGGCGGTGAAGAAGGCCGCGGCAGCGGCCAGCGGCGCGGGCAGCGAACCGACCGCCACCTGCTCCAACTCGCGCAGCACCGCCGCGCTGTCGTTTCGGGCATTGGCGACGAGCGCCGAGGCCAGGTGAGCCAGCCCGGCTGCAGCGGCGCAACCGCCGGCCCACAGTTCCACCACGCGGGCCAGGGCCGCCTGCACGCCGCCGCTGTCGCGCTGCAGGTTGGCGACGAACACCTGCTGGCCGAGCACGGCCACTTCCAGGTCGCTGTCGCCGGTGGAGCGGGCCGCCGCCTCAGCCCGCTGGAGAAGCGGCATCATCACAGCGGGGGCCGCGCCCTCCAGCCGGCTGGCGTGGGCGGCGACCAGGGCGGCCACGGGCAGGTCGAGGATGTGGGCGGGCAGGTCGCGCAGCCACTCCCGCAGCACCGGCGCTGGCGGTGGAACCGGCGCCAGCGCCACCCGCCGGAGGATGTCCAGCACCATGGTCTCGTCGCCGTCGGCAAGCGGGAAGGCGCGGGCCAGGTCGCCGCGGTCCAACCACCAGCGGGCCGCGGCGGCCCGCGTCGCCCGGCGTGTCGGGGCATCGATGACGAGATCGGACAGGCCGGCCCAGAGTGCGTGCGGCACCCATTCACCGCCGGCCTCGCGGTGCACGAGCGGGATGGGTGGCAACTCGGTGGCCAGGTGGACCGCTCGACCGAGGATCAAGCCCGCCAGGTCGTCTCCCGCGCCCTCGGTGGCCACGACCACGCCGAGCAACTCACGGGCCGCAGGGTCGAGCGACGGCACCACCTCCTCGGCCAGCAGTTGGCGGGCGAGGTCGGTGGCACGTGCGGTGGGGTCGGTGGCCGTGAGGGTCACCAGCGCCGGCCAGCCGCCCGTGCCGGGGTGGCCGCCCGCGCCCGCCAGTTCGGCGTCGGTGAACAGCAGATCGGCGGCGTCGATGGCGTGGGCCTGCCGCTGGGCCCGCAGCCGGGTGAGTGGAACGGCCGGCTCGCGCCGAGCGGCCAGCCAGAGACCCACACCCTGCGGCAGCGATGCGACGAGGTCGCGGAGCAGTGCCGAGCCGGAGGATCCGGGTTCGATCTCGTGCGCGTCGTCCAGCACGAGGCACAGCGGCCCTGTGGTACGCGCCGCCAGGCAGTTGCACAACGCGGCCAGCGACCCAGGCGGTGCGTCGGCCAGGCCCGCTCGTACCACCGCGTGCGCCAGACCGCCCAGCAGGTGGTTAGCGTCCGAGTCCGCCGGTTCGCACGCCAGCCAGACGTCGGTGCCCCGCGGCGCCAAGACGTTCTCCGCGATCGCCTGGGCCAGCAGGGTGGTCTTGCCCATCCCGGCGGCCGCGACCAGCATGGTGACACGGTGGTCGAACCGTGCCGCGGCGCCGGCGATCAGGCGCGGCCGCAGCACGAGGTGGTCGCCGGGCACCGGCGTCGTGTACCTCATCGGACGCGTCACGCCGACCATTCTCGCGACCTCAGCGGACCTGCGTCACCGACGCGTCATCGAACCGCCGGTGACCGCATCGCGTCAGGCAGGCGAGGCGCCGTTGACCGGGCCGAGTCCGGTGCGGTGGCCGAGCAGCACGAGCATGTCGGCGGACGCGAACGGGCAGACCGAAGGTGGTCATCGGGCCACGGGGCGGGCACGAAGATCTGGCGCCGCTGGAACCGTTCTCAAGTAAGCGGATGGCAGGCCGTCGAAAACGGCACCGGCCGGCGCCGGGTTTCCCCAGCGCCGGCCGGCACTCACTGATTGGTTCAGGTGGCGGCCTGGCCGTCACCTTGGCTGACCTTCGTCAGACGCCCCAGAGGGCCTTGAAGGCATCCTCGGCGCCCGGCGGCATCCAGTCGCCACCGACGTCGATGATCGCCTGGGCCTCGGCCGGCTCATCGATGATGATGGTCGGCAGGGCGGCGGCGGCGCGCTCCTCGGTGAGCTCCATGCCCAGGCTGAGGCGGGCGGCGGCGTCCACCATCAACCAGGCGGCGTAGCCCTTCGGGTCGGCGCTCCAGGCGCCCTGCGTACCGGCGACGATCTCCTCGAGGTCGATCGTGCTGAAGTCCTGGCCGTAGACGGTCACCTGATCGGCGAGGCCGGCCGAAGCGAGCGTGGCGGTGACACCGCCGGGCAGGTCGCCGAACGAGTTGAACACATAGTTGATGCTCGGGTCGGCCTGGAGGGCCGAGGCCACCAGGTCCGGGACCTTGCCCTGGATGAGGTCGTCGAGCGTGACGTTCAACTCGGTGTACTTGCAGTTGGAGCAGTTCTTCTCCATCTGCGCCTTGTAGGCGTCGGTCTCGACGACGAGCACCGGGAAGTCCGGGATGCTGACGATGAGCACGTTGGCTGCGCCCTCGGAGTCCACGATCGCCCAGTCCGCCATCAGCGGGCCGGTCTTGGAGACGAAGTTCTCGTCACCGCACTGCATGTAGATGCCGAGCTCGGGGCTGGGGTCGTCGGTGCCGAAGCAGGACAGCAGCGGGATGCCGGCAGCCTTGGCTGCGTCCACCTGCGGCTGGAACTGGGCAGCGACCACACCGGTCATCGCGATGAAGTCCGGCGCCGAGTCGATGGCGGCCTGGATGCCGGGGCCGGGGTCGGCGCTGGTCATCGGGAAGATCTGCAGATCCCAACCGAGCGCCGCGGTGGCAGCCTTGAAGCCAGGGGTGAGGTACGCCGCGCACGTGGGCACGTCGCACTCCATCCAGGCAATCGTCTTCTTCTCCGGCACCGCGGTGAGCGGGATGGTGACGCCGATCGCGCCATCGGCCGTGAGGTGGGCCTCGACGTTGGCGCGGGCTGCAGCCAGGCCGGCGTCCTCGCCGCCGGCAGCAGTGGTCTCGGTACCGCCGCCAGCAGTGGTCTCGGTGCTGCCGCCAGCCGTGGTGTCGGTCGACTTCTCGTCGTCACCACAGGCGCCGACGACGATGCCGGCGACCGCCATGACGGCGAGAACGGAACGGAACTTTCTCATGGATTCCCCCTCGTGAACGAGACAAGTGGATAGGAGTGATGTCTCGTGGTCGGGCAGTTTATTGATACCGCGACCAGTTTGCTAGTCTTTGTTGAACGGCAGCCCAAAAAGTCGGGCGCCGCGAACGAGGGGGGAGGTGGAGTGGCCGACGCGCTCCGCATCGAACATCTGTCGAAGACGTTCCCTGGCCAGTCCGCGCTCGTCGATGTCGACCTCGACGTCGCGGCGGGCGAGGTGCATGCCCTGGTGGGGCAGAACGGCTCCGGCAAGTCCACGCTGATCAAGGTCCTTGCCGGCTATCACCAGCCTGATCCCGGTGCCAGCGCCTGGGCCAACGGCGAGCCGCTGACGCTCGGCGACGGCGATGCCGCGGCCGCTGCGGGCATCCGTTTCGTCCACCAAGACCTCGGGCTGATCGGCAACCTCAGCACAGTCGAGAACATCGCACTCACGGTCGGCTACACCACAGGGTTCGGCGGAAAGATCCGCTGGCGCGAGGAAGTGCGCCGGGCGCGGGAAGCCATGGACGCCCTGGGCCTGGGCAGTATCGACGTCAAGAAACCAGTGGACAGCCTGCCGCCGTCGCAGAAGACGGCAGTGGCCATCGCCCGCGCGATCTCCGGCTGGGAGGAGGGTGCCAATCTCCTGGTGCTGGACGAACCCACTGCCACGTTGCCCGGCGCTGACGTGGAGCGACTGTTCGAGGTGATCCACCGGCTGAAGGAGCGCGGTGTCTCCATCCTGTACGTGTCGCACCACCTCGACGAGGTGTTCGAGCTTGCCGACCGTGTGACCGTGCTCCGCGATGCCCACAAGATCGCCACCGTGCCGGTGGCGGGGCTGGACCACGACGGTCTGGTCGAGTTGATCGTCGGCCACCGCATCGAAGCGGCGACGGCCAGCGTGTTCGGCAGCCAGGCCAGTTCGGTGCTCCGTGTTCGCGATCTGCACGGTGGCAATGTCCACGGCATCGACCTGGACGTGCACGAGGGTGAGATCGTCGGCCTGGCGGGCATCACCGGCTCGGGCAGGGAGCACGTGCTCGAGTTGATCGCCGGGCAGTTGCCTCGCGACGAGGGAGACGTGGTGGTGGACGGTCGGGTCATCAAGAACTTCGACCCCCGCTCGGCCATCGATGCCGGCATCGCCTTCGTGCCCGCCGACCGCAAGGTCCGCGGCACGGTGGGCCCGATGACGGTGCGCGAGAACCTGACGCTCAGCGACCTCACTCCGCACTTCGTGGCAGGACGCCTTCGACACCGGCGCGAGCGCGAGGAGACACACTCCTGGATCGCCCGGCTGTCCATCAAGACGCCCGGCCCCGAGGCCGCCATCGGTGCGCTCAGCGGCGGCAATCAGCAGAAGGTGATGTTCGGCAAGGCGTTGCGTCTGACGCCAAAGGTGCTGCTGCTGGCCGAACCCACGCAGGGCATCGACATCGGGGCCAAGGACCAGATCCACGCCCTCGTCGACCAGGCCGCCCAGGAAGGGGTGGCGACCTTCGTGGCCAGCACGGACACGGACGAACTGGTCCGGCTGTGCCACCGCGTGCTGGTGATCGTCGACGGCCAGATCGTCGCCGAGATCAGCGGTAGCGACATCACCGCGGAAACCATCGAACACACCCAGCTGCAGACCTCCAGGAGGAGCGCGTGATCAACCGACTCAGGCTCGACAAGTACAGCGCCTTGTACTTGTGGGCGTTCTTCATGGTGCTGTTCACCATCTTGCGCCCGGACACGTTCCTCACCACCACGTCGTTCAAACTGGTCACCCAGGAGAACGTCATCAATGGTGTGCTGGCGCTGGCGTTCCTCATCCCGCTGGCCACCGGCACCTACGACCTGTCGATCGGGCTCAACATGTCCGCGTGCCTGGTGGTCATCAACTGGATCGCCAAGAACACGGACTGGCCGCAAGGTGTGGGCCTTCTGCTCGGTCTGCTGGTCTGCCTCGTGGCCGGCACCATCAGCGGTTTCGTGGTGGTCAAGCTGAAGGTGGACAGCTTCATCGCCACACTCGGCATGAGCCAGATACTCACCGCGTTCGTGCTGTTCGTCTCGCCGCAGACCATCAGCGGCGAGCTGTCGGACGCGTACAAGAACGTCGGCGCGGCCCCGTTCCTGGGGTTGCAGCGCTTCGTGTGGTACCTGCTGATTCTGGCGATCATCGTGTGGTACGTGCTGGAACACACGCCGCTCGGCCGGCAGATGTTCGCCACGGGTGGCAACCCGGAGGCGGCGCGCCTCACCGGTATCCGCACCGACCGGCTTCGCTGGGGATCGCTGATCGCGTCGGCGCTCGTCGCCGGATTTGCCGGGGTCGTGTACTCCTGGAAGGTCGGCACGTACGGCCAGTCGATCGGCCCTGGCTACCTGTTCCCGGCTGTCGCTGCCGTGTTCTTCGGTGCATCGCAGCTGAAGGGGCGTCCCAACGTCTGGGGCGCGATGATCGCCCTCTACGCGCTGGCGTGGGGTGTGAAGGGCCTCAACCTCATCTACACCACCCAGCAGTGGATCCGCCCGCTGTTCGAGGGTGTGTCGCTGCTGGCCGCCGTGGCGCTGGCCAGCCGCAACCAGATCATCAAGATCCGCAAGCGCAAGACGCCGATCGGCCAGCAGGTGCTGGAGGACCTTGGTGTCGCCCCGAAGGACGCCGCCGGCGCCTGATCCTCCTCAGGAGCCAACGGCCGTCGGGGTGTCCGTGCCCCGGCGGCCGTTGTCGCGTCCGGGCACCTGCGCCGGCAGCGATGCGGCGAGGGCGGTGATCGCCGCGCCGACCACGAACATCACCGGCTGCAGCACGAACACCAGCCCGATCACGGCGACCTGCCCGACGATCCAGGCCATCAGCACCGCGCCGGTGAGGAGGTGGGCCATGCGGGCTCGGTGATGGTGGCACCAGGCCAGCACGAGGGCGATCGCCGGCACCAGCCCATTGGCCACCAGCAGGCTGAGACCCGCCACCACCCAACTCTGAAACGGCAACTCACTGGTCTCGACCGTGCGCCCCATGAACTCGTAGCCGTCGTGCAGCAGACCCACCGTTCCCACCAGCGCACCGACCAGTTCGAACACCTCCAGCCCGACGATGGTGCGGACGCGAGCCGTGACACCCACGCGACGATCGTGCCTGCATCGCACCGCCGGGGAAAGGGTCCGATGGCCCGACCCGGCCCTTGGCCGGCGGTGACCCCGCCCCACTACCGTCTCTGCCATGACCGATGCCGTCCACCGTCCCCACTACGAGGCCGAACACCTGGCGTTCCGCGACTCGTTCGCCTCCTTCGTCGCCGACCGGATGACCCCGCAGTACATGGACTGGGAGGCCGCGGGCATCGCCCCGCGGGAGATCTTCGCCGAGGCCGGCTCCTACGGCTTCACCGGCATGGCCGTACCCGAGCAGCACGGCGGTGGCGGCGTGAAGGACTTCCGCTTCAACCAGGTGATGGCCGAGGTGCTGGCCGCAGCGGGCATCGGCGGCGCGGGCTTGGGCATCACCCTGCACAACGACATCCTCACCCCGTACTTCCTGGAGTACTGCAACGACGAGCAGGCCGCCCGCTGGTTGCCCGGCATCGCAGCCGGCACACTCATCACCGCCATCGCGATGACCGAGCCTGGCACCGGCTCGGACCTGGCCGGCATCACCACGTCGGCGGTGCGTGACGGGGATGTGTACGTGCTGAACGGGTCGAAGACGTTCATCACGAACGGCATCAACGCCGACCTGGTGATCGTCGCCGCTCGCACGGATCCCTCACAGCGCCACGCCGGCATCTCGCTGATGGTGGTGGAGCGGGGGATGGAGGGCTTCGAGCGCGGCCGCAACCTGGACAAGATCGGCCTGCACAGCCAGGACACCGCTGAACTGTTCTTCAACGACGTGCGGGTGCCCGTGGCCAACCTGCTGGGCGAGGAAGGCCGTGGGTTCACCTACCTCACGGCCAACCTGCCGCAGGAACGCCTGTCCATTGCCGTCATGGGCGTGGCGGCGGCGCGGGCCGCGCTGGACTGGACGGTGGACTATGTGAAGGAGCGCACCGCGTTCGGCCAGCCGATCTCGGCGTTCCAGAACACCAAGTTCGTGCTCGCCGAGGTGAAGACGGCGGTGGACGTGGCCCAGGCGTACGTCGACCAGTGCGTGGTGCGGTTGAACGAGGGCACCCTGTCCGCCGCCGAGGCCGCGCAGGCGAAGTACTGGTGCACCGAACTGCAGCAGTCGGCGGTGCACAAGTGCCTGCAGCTCTACGGCGGCTACGGCTTCATGACCGAGTACCCGATCGGGCGGGCCTACGCGGACGCCCGGGTCACCACCATCTACGGCGGCACCACCGAGGTGATGAAGACCATCATCGCCAAGTCGCTGGGCATCTAGGCCGCCGAGCAGGCGGGAGCTTCGCCCCTGTCAGGTGTCGTGCGCGTCGGGTTGCATCGGCACCCATGGCGTTGGACGAGACCGACCACCGCATCGGCGTGCGCGTCCGCACTCGGGTGGGGGCGTGGCCCGTCCGACTTCGGCGGAGGGGCGGGGGCGTCGTAGCGTGAGGCACATCTTCACGTCCGCGCACATGCTCGAGGAGGAGCCGTGACAGCCCAGATTCCCTTGGTCGACTACCTGGTGCTCGGCGATGCGCCGCACCTGCAGGCCAACGAGTGCACGTCCTGCGGGGCACGCTACTTCGACCGCCGCAACGCCTGCGCCGGCTGCTTCGGCACCGAGTTCCGCAAGGTGGACGTGCCCACCGAGGGCGAGGTGCGCGCGTTCACCATCGTCACGTTCGCGGCGCCCGGCGTGCCGGTGCCGTTCGTGGCCGCAGTGGTGGACTGCAACGGCACCAGTGTCCGTGGCAATCTCATCAACGTGGACCCCGACCCCGAGCACGTGTCGCTCGGCATGAAGGTCCGCCTGGCCACCTACTCCCTCGGTCTGGACGACAACGGGGTCGAGGCCGTCGGCTTCGGCTTCGAGCCCGCCTGACCCGTCCCACCCGAACCGCACCCACCGCACACCCAGATCGCACACAAGGAGACACCCCGATGGCTGACGACATCTACATCCTCGGCATCAAGATGACGAAGTTCGGCAAGCACCCGGACAAGGACACCGTGGACCTCGCGTCCGAGGCCGCCATGGCCGCACTCGCCGACGGCGGCGTCACCATGAAGGACATGGGCGTGCTCGCCGCGGGCTGCCTGATGGGCGGCGGGGGCATCGGCCAGCAGATCCAGAAGCAGATCGGGCAGACCGGCATCCCGGTGTTCAACGTGTCCAACGCGTGCGCCACGGGCGCCACCGCGCTCCGCACGGCGATCATGGCCATCAAGGCCGGCGAGTGCGACATGGGTCTGGCCGTCGGCGTGGAGAAGTTGGCCGGCGCCGGCCTGCTCGGCGCGGGTGGTCGCGCCAAGAGCGACAAGAAGGAGTGGACGCCCAGCGGCCGCTACGGCGCCGTCACCGGCACCGACGGTCGCATCGGCACCGATGCGATGCCCGGCACGTTCGCCCAGGTGGGCATGGAGTACGGCCACAAGTACGGCGGCGCCTCGTTCGAGCTGTTCGCCAAGATCTCCGAGAAGAATCACGCGCACAGCACGCTGAACCCGCTGGCCGCCTACACCAAGCGGATGACGCTGGAGGAGATCATGAACGACGTCATGATCGCCTACCCGAACACCCGGTCCATGTGCTCGGCCAACTGCGACGGCGCCGCGGCTGCGGTGGTGGTCAGCGGCTCCAAGCTGAAGACGATGTCGCTGGAGCAGCAGCGCCGGGCCATCAAGGTCAGCGCCTCGGTGCTCACCAGCGACCCGTGGCAGGAGGCCTGCCAGGTGCTGCCCGACGTGAACACGCTCACCAAGGTCGCCGCCAAGCAGGCGTACGAGCAGGCCGGCGTCGGCCCGGACGATCTCGACCTCGTGGAGTTGCACGACTGCTTCGCCACCGCCGAACTGGTGCACTACGACAACCTCGGCCTGTGCGAGGAAGGCGGCGCGGTGGACTTCTTCAACTCCGGCGCCACCTGGCGCGATGGGCGCACCCCGGTCAACGTGTCGGGCGGCCTGGAGAGCAAGGGCCACCCGATCGCCGCCACCGGCATCGCCAACATCTGGGAGGTCTGCCATCACCTGCGTGGTGAGGCCGGCGACCGCCAGATCGAGGGCGCCAAGGTGGGCCTGGCGCACGTCATCGGCCTGGGCTCGGCCTGCGGCATCCACATCCTGGAGAAGTCGGCACTCGGCTGAGCACAGCCGCCCGCAGGGCGGTTGTTAGCCTCGCCTCGTGGACGTCTTCGAGGCCATGGGCACCTGCCGCGCCATGCGGCACCTCAAGCCGGACCCCGTGCCGGACGAGCTGATCGATGAGGTCATGTGGGCGGCCACGCGCGCGCCCAGCCCGGGCAACAGCCAGGGCTGGGATTTCGTGGTCGTCACGGACCAGGCCAAGCGGGCAGCCATCGGTGCTGCGGTGCGCGACGCCATGGGCGACCGCGTGGCCCAGATGCCGCATCACGACCGCACCAGTCGCCTGATGCTGCAGGGCACCCAGAACCTGATCGACACACTCGGTACGGCGCCGGTGATCATCCTGGTGTGTGGGCCGGTCATCTATCCCTACGACGCCCCGCGCGAGCAGTTCACCTGGTCGGCCCTGTACCCGGCCGCGCAGAACATCCTTCTTGCGGCTCGGGCACTGGGCCTCGGCACCGTGTTCACCTCGCTGTACCGCGCCGCGGAACCCGCCATCCGCGCCGAACTCGGCATCCCCGAGCACATCAAGATCGCCGCGCTGATCCCCATGGGGTGGCCCGCCCGCGACTTCGGTCCGGTCAATCGCCAACCCGTCGAGCGGTTCGTGCACCGCGACGGCTGGGAAGGCGAGAAGCGCCACCACGGCCCGCCGCTGTAGCTCGGCAGCACGTCGAGTCCCATTCACACTGGGTGAGATCCTGACGCCGTTCGTGAGATTTGCCGCGCCTCGCGTGACGGTGGTTCACGGAGGGCGGTCGACGGTTTCCTCTGAACCGATGCGAGCATCGGATTGTGCACGCTCAGTGTGGTCGCGGCGGTGGCCGGCGACACGCCGCGGTCGCTCTGGCAAGGCCTGGGCAGCTTCGTCAGAGGTCGCACAAGGTTGTTCCAGATCGCTTGCCAGGTGCCGATAGCGCGGCCTTTCATTGCGGTTCGGAGCGCGCCGACGGGAACGGCGTGCGGCGGGAGGACGGGCCGTGGCAGCACGAGCGAGGCAGAGAAAGGGAGCATCGTGGGGCGGCCGCCCGGCGCGCTCCACCACTGCGCTGCGACTTGCGGTCGGGGTGCTGGCGGCCGCAGCAACCATCGTGCTCGGCACCGTCGCGCCGGCGTCGGCACACTCCAGGGAGCACGGCGGCGACGGCTGGTCGATGAAGTCCGTCACCGAGATCCTCGGTGCCACCGACTACTGGGACGCCGGCTACACCGGCGCCGGCGTCGACGTGGCGATCATCGACACCGGCGTGTCCCCGGTCGCCGGCTTGGATGCGCCCGGCAAGGTGATCCATGGGCCGGACCTCTCGTTCGAGTCGCAGAACCCGGCGCTGGCGCGCTTGGACACGAACGGTCACGGCACGTTCATGGCCGGGCTGATCGCCGGCCACGACGCCTCCCTCACGTCGCCGTACTCGGAAGCCCCCGAGTCCGCCTACCGAGGCGTGGCCCCCGACGCGCGCATCGTCAGTGTGAAGGTCGGCGTGGCCGACGGCGGCGTGGACGTCACCCAGGTGATCGCTGCGATCAACTGGGTGGTGGACCACCGCCAGGACAACGGCCTGAACATCCGGGTTCTGAACATCAGCTTCGGCACCAGCTCGCTGCAGCCGGCAGCCATCGACCCGCTGGCGCAGGCCGCCGAGCGCGCCTGGGCGGCAGGCATCGTCGTGGTCGCGGCGGGCGGCAACCGGGCCAGCAGCGGCCACTCATCGTCGCGGGGCCTGGCAAGCCCGGCGTACAGCCCGATGATCCTCGCCGTGGGGGCGATGGACACCAACGGCACGTCCTCTACCCGCGATGACTCGGTGCCGTCGTACTCGGCCGTCGCGGCATGGCGTGGCCGGGCGGTGGACCTGGTGGCCGTCGGCAGCAAGCTCCAGGGCCTGCGTGTACCGAACTCGTTCGTCGATCTCAACTTCCCCGAGGGGCGGCTGGGCGACCGCTACTTCCGCGGATCGGGTACGTCCGAAGCGGCGGCCGTCACCTCGGGCGCGGTGGCCCTGCTGCTGCAACAGCATCCGGAGATGACCCCCGACCAGGTGTCGGCGATGCTGCGTCGGGCGGCGCGTCCGCTCGGGCGGACGTCTGCGACCGTGCAGGGCAATGGTGCGTTGGACCTGGACCGCATGCTGGAGATGCCCGTGCCGCGGGCGCGATCGGCTCGGCCCGATGCGTCGTGCGGCGTCGGCACCCTGGAGGCCAGCCGTGGGGACAGTCATGTGACCAACCAGGGCGTGCCGCTCACGGGTGAGCAGGACATCTTCGGAATGCCGTTCCCGCGTGGCTCTGCGTGCAGTGCGTGGGTCGGTGGCAGCTGGCACGGGTCGATCTGGACCGGCGATGCCTGGGCGGGGACGGACTGGTCGCTGGTGACCTGGACCGGCTCCACCTGGTCGGGCTCCACCTGGTCGGGCTCGACGTGGTCGGGCTCGACGTGGTCGGGCTCGACGTGGTCGGGCTCCAGCTGGTCGGGGTCGTCGTGGTCGGGCTCCAGCTGGTCGGGGTCCAGCTGGTCCGGTTCGTCGTGGAGCTCCGAGGTGTGGAGTACGGAGCAGTGGGGCTGAGATGACCGCCGCCCCGACGGACACGTTCACGACCGAGGAGACGGCCCCCGCGATGCGCCGAGTTGCCACCCGCGCCCAGATCGTGGTGCTCAGCCTGCTCATCTGGGTGGTCGCCGCGGTCCTGGCGGTCGCCGTGGCCCGATCGCAGGGCTGGATGGTTCCGACGGCATGGTCCGGCTGGTTCGCCCTGGCGGTGCTGGCACCGGCCTTCGCGGCCACGGAGATCTTCGTCGTGCACCTCCGCATCCGCGCCGACGCGCACACGTTCTCGCTGGTGGAGCTGCCCTTGGCCTTCGGCCTGTGCTTCGCCCCGCCGCTCGCCGTGCTCGCTGCCCAACTGCTGGGCGCCGGGTTGGCGTTGGTGCTGCATCGCAAGCAGGGCCTGTTGAAGCTGCTGTTCAACTCGTCCGTCTTCATGCTCACCAACGTGGTAGCGGTGGCCGTTTTCCGTGGCCTGTCGCCGAATCTCGGTGTGCTGGACTCGCTGAGCCTCACGTCCCTCGCCGGGGCACTGATGGCCGAGGCCACCCTGTCCGTGTTCCTGGTGTGGGTGGTGATCTCGATGTCCACCGGAGCCTGGAAGCCGGCCGACCTGTGGTCCGACCTGGCGTTCGGTGGGGTCACCACGGTGTTCACCACCAGCCTCGCCGTCATCGCCGTCGTCGTGGTGGACATGCGGCCCGGTGTCGCCTGGATGCTGGCCATCCCCGTGGTGGGCACCTATCTCGCCAACTGGGCGTACACCACCCAGCGACGCCGTCACGAGGGACTCGACTTCCTGTACCAGTCCACCCAGCTGCTGCAGGGGTCGCCGGACCTGGAGCCGGCGGTGCTGCAACTGCTGGAGCACGCCTGCGACACGTTCAACGCCGAGTCCGCCGAGCTCGTGTACTTCGGCGCAGCCGGCGACCACACCGTGTCCGCTCGGGTCGGTCGCGATGGCCGGCGCTTCGAGCAGGGACGGGACCAGGCCGACGAGGTGCTGGTGGCGCTGGTGCAGACCCGCCCGTCCGGCCTGCTGGATCCGGACGACCCGCTCGATGGCAGTTACCTCGCGTTGCGTGGCTACCGCGACGGCCTGGTGACCACGCTCGCCGGCGAACACGGCGTGCTCGGTGCGATGGTGATCGCCGACCGGCGAAGTGAGGTGATGGAGTTCGACAACACCGACGTCCGCCTGGCAGAGACGCTGGCGTTGCACACGGCCACCGCGCTGGAGAACGGCCGGCTGGAGCAGTCGCTGGAACAGTTGAGGGTGCTGGAGAGCCGCCTGACGTTCCAGGCGCTGCACGACCCGTTGACCGGGCTGGCCAACCGCACCCTGTTCCGCAGCACGCTGGACGCCGCGATCGCCGAGCGCGGCGCGGCCGCCGGTGCCGTGCTGTTCGTGGACCTCGACGACTTCAAGACCGTCAACGACAGCTTCGGGCACGCGGTGGGCGATGCCCTGCTGGTGGAGGTGGCCGGTCGGCTGGTGGCCTCCGTGCGGCCGGAGGACACGATTGCCCGGCTCGGCGGCGACGAGTTCGCCATCCACCTCGACGGCGTGGGCGATGGCGAAGCATCCCGGTTGGCGGAGCGCCTGCTGGCCAGCCTGGACGCGCCGGTGTTCGTGGCGCACCGGCGCGTGGTCATCCGCGCCAGCGTGGGCATCGCCCGCATCGACGATGGAGCGGACCCGGAGAGTGTGATGCGCAGCGCCGACACGGCGATGTACACGGCGAAGGCGCAAGGCAAGCACTGCATCGTCGGTTTCGAGCCGGCGATGTACGAAACCAGCCTGCACCGGTTCAATCTGCACAGCGACCTCCAGCGCGCGCTGGCCCGTGGGGAGTTGGTGGTGCACTACCAGCCGATCGTGGCGTTGGACGACCAGCACCTGCTGGGTGTGGAGGCGCTGGTGCGCTGGCGGCACCCGCGCCTCGGCCTGCTCTCGCCGGACAGCTTCCTTCCGCTCGCCGAGGAGACCGGGCTGATCAGCGCGGTGGACCAGGCCACCCTGGAGGAAGCCTGCCGCTGGCTGGCCAGCGTGGACCAGGAGCACCCTGGGTTGGTCCCCTACGTCAACGTCAACCTGTCGCCGCGCACCGCGCAGGAGCCGCGCTTCGTCGCGGCGGTGCAGGCGGTGTTGGCCACGCACGGGCTGCACCCCCGGCGCCTCGGGATGGAGATCACCGAGAACGTGCTGTCGCAGCAGGCCGACCGGGCGGTGGACACGCTGCACCGGCTGAAGGCGCTCGGCATCCGCCTGTCGTTGGACGACTTCGGGACCGGCTACTCGTCGCTCAGCCACCTCCAGACCCTGCCGGTGGACGTGGTGAAGATCGCCAAGCCGTTCGTCGACGACCTCGAGTCGTCACCCCAGCAGCGGGCGTTCACGTCGGCGATCGTGGCGCTCGGCAGGGCACTGGATCTGCACGTGGTGGCCGAGGGGATCGAGCGTCCCGAGCAGTTGGCGCTGCTGCGCGGGCTGGGCTGCGACGCCGGCCAGGGGCACTACTTCGCCAGGCCGATGGGCGGCGCCGCTGCGCTGGGGTGGGCACGGCATTGGGCGCTGCGGCGAGCGCGGCGAGCCGGTGGCGATGGGCCCCGTTCGGCGACGACCGGACAGCCCGCCGTCAGGCCCACAGTCGCAGTGCGGTGAACACCAGCAGGCCGACCGTGATGGTGGCCAGCATGTTGCGCCAACGGACGAACACGGCGGCGGAGGCCACGGCGGCGACGAGCTGATGATTGCCCCAGCCGACGTCCACATGCCCGCCGGGCACGAGGATGCCGGGAGCGATGACGGCGACGAGCGCGCACGCCGGTGCGTAGCGCATGAGCGACTCCAGCCATGGTGGCAGCTGGTACCGGGCCGGCAGCATGAAGAAGCTGGAACGGGTGGCGAACACGGTGACCGTGAGCCCGACGATGCCGATGACGTAGTACGGCCAGGACTGGCTCATGCCGCCACCGCCTGCACGCGGTGCCGCCACTTCTCGGTGGCCATCGCCACCGTGACCCCGGCGGCCACCGCCACGAGCAGCCCGGAGCGCAGGGGGAGATCGTGGGCCGCCACCGACACCACCGCGGCCACCACGGTGCCCGCCACCGCCGGCATGCCGCGCACCATCGGGATGAGCACGGCCAGCAGGGCGAGGTAGGACGCCAGCCCCAGCCCCCATTCCTCCGGCACGATGTTGCCGAGCAGGATCCCGACGATCGAGGACACCTGCCAAGCAGCCCAGTTGAAGGTGTTCATGCCGAAGAAGTAGCCCCACTGCTCGGGGTTGCCGTGCTCGGTGGCGTTGCGGAACCTCTGGGTGAAGAGGGCGAAGCCGAGGTCGCCGTTGAGATAGCCGGCGATCAGCCGCTGCTGCCATGGCAGGTGGACGAAGGCCCGGCGGGACGCCGCCGCGAAGATGACGAAGCGCAGGTTGACCACCAGCGACGTGGCCCACACCACCGGCAGCGGGGCTCCGGCGACCAGCAGGGGCAGGGTGGCCAGCTGGGCCGACCCCGCGTACATCATCACCGACATCTGCAGGGCGATCGGCACGCTGAGGCCGGCGTTCACCATGACCGCGCCGGTGACCAGACCCCAGACGGCGACCGGCAGGCCCATCGGCGCCATCACCCGCACCCCCTCGCGGAACGCGCTGCGTTCCATCGGCGGGAACAGGCCCCGGGTGCTCGTGCGCTGCATCCCGCCACTGTGCCGCCACCGCGGCCGATCCCCACCGCGAATTCGTCATTGACCGACGTCCGGCATCCTTCTAATGTTCGGCAAGTGTCGGACGTTCAGCGGGGAATCCACCAACTCGACTACGAGTTGGCCGAGGAGATCTCGGCCGACACCCCGGCGCGGCTGAAGGCGCTGGCCGAGCCGTACCGGATGCTGCTGCTGGACCTCGTGCTGGAGCGGGCGATGAGCGTCACCGAACTGGCAGCACGCACGAGTCGGCCGAAGGGCACCGTCGCCCATCATGTGGACGTCTTGGCGGACAGCGGGCTGCTGCAGGTGGTCCGCACCCGCCGCCGCCGGGCCATGGAGGAGCGCTTCTACGGGCGCACGGCGCGCACGATCGTGTTCCCCGACAGCGTGCACGACGGTGACCTGCCGTTCGTGGCCGACGCTCGCCGGCTGATCGACATGGACGCGCCGGCGTCCACGCCGTCGATGTTCACCATGCGCGCCGTGCGGATTCCCGACGAGCGGGCCGACGAGTTCTGCCGCCGCCTGCATGCCCTGGCGCTGGAGTTCAGCCGCCAGCCGCGGAGCGGGCGGCGTGAGTACGCCGTGCTGCTCGCGCTGTTCCCCACCAACCGCCCCGTCGCCCCGAAGGACGAGCCATGACCGACACCGCCACCGTCGACCCCGACGCGCCACAGCCGGCACCGCCGCAGAAGGCCCGGCTGGGGGCCAACTACCGCAAGCTCTACACCGCCACCGCGCTGTCCAACATCGGCGACGGCATGTCCGCCATCGCCTACCCGTGGTTGGCGTCGGCGATCACCCGCAACCCGCTGCTGATCGCGCTGGTGGCCGGTGTGCAGCGCCTGCCGTGGTTGTTCTTCACCCTGCCGGCGGGCGTCATCACCGACCGGGTGGACCGCAAACGGGCGATGGTCACCATGGACACCCTGCGCGGGCTGCTGACCGTGGGTGTCGCCGTGGCCGTACTGGCCGAGCAGGGGTCGCTGCCGTCCCCGAAGGAACTGGACCAGGTGGTGGGCACCCGCGCCGGGCTCTATGTGGTGCTGCTGCTGGCCACCCTGCTGCTCGGGTGCGCGGAAGTGTTGCGCGACAACTCCAATCAGACGTTCCTGCCGTCGATCGTCGCCCCCGAACACCTGGAGAAGGCCAACGGACGCATCTGGGGCATCGAGGCCGCGGCCAACACGTTCATCGGCCCGCCGATCGGCTCGCTGCTGCTGGTCATCGCGTTCTCCGCCCCGTTCTTCGTGGATGCCGGCTCGTTCTTCGCCGCGGCCGCCCTGGTGGCACTGATCCCCGGCACGTTCAAGGCCGAACGCCCCGAAACCGCGACGGCCGGTTCGTGGCGAGCCGAACTGAAGGAGGGTGTGCGCTGGCTGTGGCACCACCCGCTGCTGCGCTCGATGGCCATCATCCTCGGCCTGATGAACATGGCCAGCATGATCACCGGGTCGATCTTCGTGCTCTACGCCCAGGACGTGCTGGACGTCGGTCCCGTGACGTTCACGATCATGGGCTTCGGCTTCGCCGTCGGCTCGATCGTCGGTGGCTACGTGGCGCCGTGGCTGTCGAAGCGGCTGGGCAGCGGCACCTGCCTGGCCATCACCCTGGGTTCGGCGGCGGTGGTCAACACGCTGGTCGGGCTGGTGTCGTGGTGGCCCATCGTGGGTGTGCTGTTCGCCATCGGCACCCTGCTCGGCAGCACCTGGAACGTCATCACCGTGAGCCTCCGCCAGACGATCATCCCGCCGCACCTGCTCGGCCGCGTCAACAGCGTGTACCGCTTCTTCGCCTGGGGGATGATGCCCATCGGCGCCGCGCTGGGCGGGGCCATCGTCTGGATCGCCGAGCAGAGCGTGTCGCACACGATGGCACTGCGCACGGTGTGGTTCGTGGACGGCGCCGTCCACGTCGGCCTGTTCGTGGTGGGTCGCCGCCTGCTCACCACCGAGCGCCTGGAGTCCGCCCGGTCGGCCGCGGTCGCCGGCCACTGACCCTTCAGCGGCGGCGACGGTCCTCGCCGGGAGGCGGTGCCGGCCGGTAGGCGGCCAGCGCATCCGCCACCGTCATGTCCAGTGCGGTGGCGTACTCGCCGGCGGGCACATGGGTGAGGCCGCGGCGGATGCGGCCGGCCAGGCTGCGTTGCAGGTACGGGATGACCGCGGACGCGACCTCCCATCCGCGGCGATCATGGCCCACCAGCCGCTGCCGAGTGACGGTGTGGCGGTCGAAGCGGACCACATCGCCGTCGAGGGTGACACCCGGTTCGGCCAGGTCGACGATGACGCAGGTGAGCCCGAGCCGCCCGGTGGACGCGGGGTCCGTGCGGGTCATCACCAGAGCGTGCGTGGTGGGCGTGCCACGCAGCTTCGCACCCGTGATCGTGAGGGTGTCGAACTCCCAGTCCGCCCGGCAGCGCACGTCGTCGAGCTCGCGGCGGGGCTCGGCCACCAGCAGGTCCCAGGTGTGCTCACCGCGCAGCAGCGGCTCCAGCCACTGGCGGCGGGTGTCGTCGGGCAGGAATTGGCGCAGGGCCGGTGCAATGGCCCGGAAGCCGTCGTTGTCCACTGGCGGTGCCAACGCACGGGCGGCGGCCAGTTCGCGTTCGATGACCTCCTGCAGCCGGGTGGTGACGCCCAGGCCGCCATGCTGGCGTGGCCAGGTGGGTGCGGTGAGGCCGGTGTCGGCGAGGCGCCGCCACCACTCGCGGACGGTGATGTGCGGCGCGAAGTTGTTCTCCAGCCAGTGGCGCAGTGCATCGAGAAACTGGTCACCGACCGGCCACCAGGGGCGTTCCACCGGAGCGTCCATGGCGCAGCACGGTAGTGCGCGGCCCGCGGCACGGATTGCGATACTGGCGCAGTGGAACCGTCCGAGTTGGAGATCGATCGCCGTGCCCCGGTGCGACGCATCGCGCTCGACGCCACGTCGTGGGTGGACGTGGTGGACGGGTTCGTGCGCGACGCCCCGGGTGCGTTGGCGCGCCTGACGGCCGAGGTGCCATGGTCGCAGCAGGAGGTGCTGCGCTACGACCACTATGTGCCCGAGCAACGCGTGGGTGCAGGGCTGCGGGCCGACGCCACCGTGCTCACCCGCCAGATCGATCTGCACCTTCGAGCCACCTACCGGCAGCCGATGGAGGGCGTCGCCGCCCTGCTGTACCGCGACGGCACGGACTTCCAGGGTCTGCACAGCGACCGCTCCATGCGCTGGCTGGACGACACGCTGATCGCCATCGTCGTGCTCGGCCAGCGGCGCCCGTTCGTGCTCCGTCCGAGAGGGCCGTGGGCGGCGGCCCAGGCGGACAAGGTGCCGGCCGGCAGCGGGCCGGACGATGTGGTGCTGCTGCCGGGGGAGGGCGACCTGCTGGTGATGGGCGGGCGGGCGCAAGCGGACTGGTTGCACGGCATCCCCGCCGCGGACACTCCGAATCCCCGTGTGTCCCTGACCTGGCGGTGGACCCGCCGCTCCGGCCGGCCGGACACTGCGCCGGGGCACGCGGACGGCCGGGCCTATGGCGATGCCTCGCGCCGCCCCGGCACCCGCCGGGCAGGGTGAGGCCGGTCGCCCGCCGATCGGGAGTCAGGTGCGCCGCCCGATCCGGTGACCTACGATGAAAGCCCTTGAGTGACAGCACGCCCGATCTCGACGCCGTCATCCGGCCCTTTGCCGACGTTCCCGGTGGCCTCCTTCCTGCTCTCCACGCCGTGCAGAGCGCTGCGGGCTACGTGCCCCGCTCGCTGATACCGCAGCTGGCCCGCACGTTCCGCCTCGGTGAGGCCGAGGTGCACGGCGTGTTGACCTTCTACCACGACTTCCGAACCGAGCCGCTGGCCGGGCCGGACGTGCAGGTGTGCCGAGGTGAGGCCTGCCAGGCACGTGGCGGGCGGGCCACGTGGGCCGCGGCGCTGGATGCCGCCGACGGGCAGGACGTGTCGGTCCGCGAGGTGTTCTGCCTGGGGTTGTGTGCCCAGGGGCCCACGCTGGCCGTCGACGGGCGGTTGCACGTGGGCGTGGATGCCGCCGACGCGGTGGGCATCGTCGGGCACGCCGTGCGCCAGCGGGTGGTGCCGCCGCGCGAAGACCCGCCCACGCCCGGCCAGGTGGTCGTCTACGTGCCGCGTGACGCCGCCGCACTGGCCGTCGGAGCGGACGACGTGGCCACTGTGATCGAGGCCGACGACCGGGCCACCGTGGTGCGAACGGGTTCGCGCGGGATGTTGTGGCTGGAGCCGCTGGTGGAAGTGGCCACGCCGTCCGGGCGTGTCGCCTACGGGCCGGTCACCGCCCGCGACGTGCCCCGCCTGCTGGCGGCCGGGATGCTCGACGGGGCCGACCACCCCCTGTGCCTCGGCCCGGTGGAGGAGCTGGACTGGTTGCGCCGCCAGCAGAGGGTGACGTTCGCGCGCGTGGGCGTGGTGGACCCCCGTGATGCCGCTGACTACGAGGCCCATGGCGGTCTCGACGGCCTGCGTCGGGCCTTGTCCATGGCGCCCGCCGAGGTGGTCGCCGAGGTCACCGCCAGCGGCTTGCGTGGCCGGGGAGGCGCCGCGTTCCCCACCGGCGTGAAGTGGCAGACCGTGCTGGACACCCCTGGCGACGTGAAGTACATCGTGGCCAACGCCGATGAGGGCGACAGCGGAACCTTCGCCGACCGGATGCTGATGGAAGGCGATCCGTGTTCGCTGCTGGAGGGCATGGCCATCGCCGGCTGGGCGGTCGGTGCCGCCGAGGGGTACGTCTACATCCGCAGCGAGTACCCGCACGCGATCGCCGCCATGGAGGCTGCCCTCGGTGCGGCCCGGGCGGCCGGCTGGCTGGGCGCCGATGTACTGGGCAGCGGGTTCGCGTTCGACGTTCACCTGCGGGTCGGCGCCGGGGCGTACATCTGCGGTGAGGAGACCGCGCTGCTGGAGAGCTTGGAAGGACGGCGCGGGGCGGTGCGGGCCAAACCGCCGCTGCCCGCGATCGCCGGGCTGTGGGGGCGGCCGACCGTCATCAACAATGTGCTCACGCTGGCCACGGTGCCGGCGGTGCTGGCCGGAGGCGCTGCCGCCTACGCCGCCCTGGGCACGGGGCGCAGCCGCGGCACCCAGATCGTCCAGCTGGCCGGCAACATCGCCCGTGGCGGCATCGTGGAGACCGAGTTCGGCCTGTCGCTGCACGACGTGGTGCACGGCTTCGGCGGCGGCACCGCGAACGGTCGCACCGTTCGCGCGGCGCAGGTGGGTGGTCCGCTCGGCGCGTACGTGCCGGCGGACCAGTTCGACCTGCCGCTGGACTACGAGGCGTTCGCCGCCGCCGGCGCGATGCTCGGCCACGGCGGGGTGGTGGTGTTCGACGACACGGTGGACATGGCCGCCCAGGCCCGCTTTGCCATGGAGTTCTGTGCCATCGAGAGCTGCGGCAAGTGCACCCCGTGCCGCATCGGCAGCACCCGCGGGGTGGAGCTGATCGACCGCATCGGTGCCGGGCAGGACGTCGCCGCCAACCTGGAACTGCTGGAGGACCTCTGCGAGGTGATGGCCGACGGCTCGCTGTGTGCGATGGGCGGCCTCACCCCGCTGCCCGTGCGCAGCGCCGTGCGGCACTTCCCCGAGGACTTCCACTCCGCCCTGCCGGAAGGAGGCAGCGAGTGACCATCATCGACCGCACCAACACGGGGCAGCCCGACCTCGGCACCCCGGCCCCGGACCGCCGCGAGCGCAACCCTGCGCCCGCCACTGTCCACCTCACCATCGACGGCCTGCCCGTCGCGGTCGCGGAGGGCACGTCGGTCATGCGTGCTGCAGCCCTTGCCGGCGTGTCCGTGCCCAAGCTGTGTGCCACCGACCGGCTGGACCCGTTCGGCTCCTGCCGCCTGTGCCTGGTGGAGATCGACGGGCAGAAGGGCACGCCCGCGTCGTGCACCACACCGTGCCGCCCGGGCATGGTGGTGCACACCCAGACGCCGCGCCTGGAACGGCTGCGCCGCGGCGTGATGGAGCTGTACATCAGCGACCACCCGCTGGACTGCCTCACGTGCGCCGCCAACGGCGACTGCGAACTGCAGGACATGGCCGGCGAGGTGGGGCTGCGCGAGGTGCGCTACGGCACGGACGGGGCGGACCACCTCGGGCTGCCGAAGGACACGTCCAACCCGTACTTCACGTTCGACACGTCGAAGTGCATCGTCTGCTCGCGCTGCGTGCGGGCGTGCGAGGAGATCCAGGGCACGTTCGCCCTCACCATCGAGGGTCGCGGTTTCGGGTCGCGTGTCGCCGCCGGGGCCAACGGCAACTTCTTCGACAGTGCCTGCGTCAGTTGCGGCGCCTGCGTGCAGGTGTGCCCCACGGCCACGCTCACGGAGAACACGGTCATCCAGTTGGGCCAGCCGCGCCGGAAGGTGCAGACCACCTGCGCCTACTGCGGGGTCGGCTGCTCGTTCGTCGCCGAGTTGCAGGGCGACCAGGTCGTGCGGATGACCCCGCAGAAGGACGGCGGCGCCAACGAGGGGCATTCCTGCGTGAAGGGCCGGTTCGCCTGGGGGTACGCCACCCACGCCGACCGGGTGCTGGAGCCGATGATCCGCGAGTCGATCGACGACGCCTGGAAGGTGGTGTCGTGGGAGGACGCCATCGCCTTCACGGCGTCACGGCTGACGGACATCCAGGCCCGCCACGGGCAGAACTCGATCGGTGGCATCACGTCGTCGCGCTGCACCAACGAAGAGGTCTTCGCCGTGCAGAAGATGATCCGGGCCGCGTTCGGCAACAACAACGTGGACACCTGTGCCCGGGTGTGCCACTCGCCCACGGGGTTCGGGTTGAAGACCGCGTTCGGCACGTCGGCGGGCACGCAGGACTTCCGCTCCGTCGACCACGCCGACGTCATCCTGCTCATCGGGTCCAACCCCACCGACGCCCATCCGGTGTTCGGCTCGCGGATGAAGCGCCGCCTCCGCGAGGGGGCACGGTTGATCGTCGTCGATCCCCGTCGCATCGAACTGGTGGACACCGCCCACGTTCGTGCGGACCACTTCCTGCAGTTGCGGCCGGGCACCAATGTGGCCGTCATCAACGCGATGGCGCACGTCATCGTCACCGAGGGCCTGGTGGACGACGCGTTCGTCAGCGCCCGTTGCGAGCCGGAGGCCTACGCCGAGTGGGCTGCGTTCGTCGCGCTGCCGGAGAACAGCCCGGAGGCGATGGAGGCCCACACCGGGGTGCCCGCCGCCGAGGTGCGCGCTGCCGCCCGCCTGTACGCCACGGGTGGCAACGGCGCCATCTACTACGGCCTCGGAGTCACCGAGCACAGCCAGGGCAGCACGATGGTCATGGGCATGGCCAACCTGGCGATGGCCACCGGCAACCTCGGGCGTGACGGCGTGGGTGTCAACCCGATGCGCGGCCAGAACAATGTGCAGGGCTCGTGCGACATGGGGTCCTTCCCGCACGAACTGGCCGGCTACCGCCACGTCAGCGACGACGGGGCGCGAGCAGCGTTCGAGGCGCTGTGGGGTGTCACCATCCAGCCGCAGCCGGGGTTGCGGATCCCCAACATGCTGGATGCGGCGATCGACGGCGGGTTCAAGGGGCTGTTCGTCCAGGGCGAGGACATCGCCCAATCGGACCCGAACACCGTGCACGTCGTCACCGCGCTGCAGGCGATGGAGTTGGTGGTGGTGCAGGACCTCTTCCTCAACGAGACCGCCCGCTACGCCCATGTGTTCCTGCCCGGCACGAGCTTCCTGGAGAAGGACGGCACGTTCATCAATGCCGAGCGGCGGATCAACCGTGTGCGCCCGGTGATGGCGTCGCGGGTGGGCAAGCAGGAGTGGCAGGTGGTCGGCGAGATCGCCGCCGCGCTGGGCGTGCCGATGCACTACGACAGCGCGGCCCAGATCATGGACGAGATCGCCGCGCTCACGCCCACGTTCGCCGGTGTCAGCTTCGAGATGCTGGACCGCGTGGGCAGCGTGCAGTGGCCGTGCAACGAGCAGAACCCCACCGGCACGCCGATCATGCACCGCGACAGGTTCGTGCGGGGGCTCGGCAAGTTCACGGTGACGCCCTACGTGCCCACCGAGGAGCGGTCGTCGCGGCGATTCCCGCTGCTGCTCACCACCGGCCGGATCCTCAGCCAGTACAACGTCGGCGCCCAGACCCGGCGCACGGAGAACGTGCGGTGGCACGGCGAGGACGTGCTGGAGCTCCACCCGTTCGACGCCGAGGAGCGGGGCATCGCCGATGGGGCCGAGGTCACGCTGGCCAGCCGGGTGGGCACCACCACGCTGCGGGCCTTCGTGAGCGACCGCATGCCCCAGGGCGTGGTCTACACCACCTTCCACCACCCGGTCAGCGGGGCCAACGTGGTCACCACCGAGTTCAGCGACTGGGCCACCAACTGCCCGGAGTACAAGGTCACGGCGGTGCAGGTGATGCCCGGCCATTCGGCCGCAACGGTGGAGGTGGACCATCCGGAGCACCGCCTCGGCGCGCTGGTGCGGATGGCCAACCAGATCGCCCGGCAGCTGGCCGCCGACCCGGGCGTGGACGCGGTTGCCGCCACCGCTGCCCATCTGGCCGCCTTCTGGGAAGCGGACATGCGCGCCGACCTCATTCGGGCGGTGGAAGCCGGTTCGGTGACCGTGGACGACACCGTCGCCGCCGCCCTCGCCTGACCCCCTCGGAGTGTTTCCTGCTCGGAGGTGGACAGGAAATGCTCCGACTAGAGGGCGGCGCGGAAGGCGGCGGCTCGTTCCATCTTGAGGTCCTCGTAACCGCGGACCGTGTCCGGCAGGTTGGCGACGCGCAGTGCGTCGGCACGGCCCTCGGGCGTGTACCCGGCCACCATCGTGCGGACGGCGGCGATGTACTCCGCCACCATCGCCCGCTCCACCCGGCGGACCTTCGCCCAGCCGAACACGTCGAACGGCGTGCCGCGCAGGCGCCGCATGGACCGCAGGGTCCACATCGCCGGCGTCGCCCAGCGGCCAAGGCGCAGCTTGTGGCGCATCCCGAGCGACCGCAGCACCGGCGGGTGCAGATGCCACACCACCTTCGCCCCCTTGCCGCCGACCTCCTCGGCCTGTGCCCGGGTGGACGGCAGCAGCAGCAGGCGGGCCACCTCGTACTCGTCCTTGTAGGCCATCAGCCGGTGCAGGTTGCGGGCGACGGCCTCGGTGAGTCCGTCATCGCCGAGCGTCGCCACGTCGTCCACCACGGCCGCGAACCGCTCGGCGTAGCGGCGGCTCTGGTAGTCGGTGAGGTCGGCGATCAACCGGTCGCGCAACGGGGTGTCGTCATCGGCGGGTGCCGGCCGGCCCAGTGCGGTGCGGGCGGCATCCTCCACCATGGTGGGGTCGGCCGCCCACTGGCGGCCCCAGGCGAAGGCGGCCAGGTTCTTCGCCACCGCCACGCCGTTCAACTCGATCGCCTCCGCCACCAGGCCGGCCTCCACCGGCACCTGGCCGGACTGCACGGCCACGCCCAGCATGAACACGTTGACCATCGTGTCGTCGCCCAGCAACGCCACCGTGAGGCGCTGGGCATCCACGTCCACGCGGCCGCGGGTGGTGGCACCGAGCCGTTGGCCCACCTCGCCCACGGGGTAGGCCCGTTCGGGGTGGACGACCATGCTGCCCGTGGCCACGGTGGCCGTGTTGGCGATGACGGCGGTCCGCTCGCGGTCCACGGCCTGAAGGGTGCCGTCGGCGCCGCCCACCAGCTGGTCGAAGGCCAGCAGCACATCCACCGAACCCCGCGTGGCCTTGTTGGAGGGGCGCGGTTCGTCCACGGTCAGCCGCAGGTCGCTGATCACCGGGCCCGCCTTCTGCGACAGGCCGGTCTGGTCCAGCCCGCGGACGTGGTAGCCCTGCAGCATCGCCGCCGTGCCGAGCACCTGCGACACGGTGACGACGCCGGTGCCGCCGATGCCGGCAAGTCGCACGGTGCAGTCGCGCTGCGCCGCCGCGGGCGCGGGGACCTCGGGCACCGGCAGAGGGGTGCGCGCGGTGGCGGCCCGGCGCGGGCGCGGGGTGACGGTCATGAACGACGGGCAGTCGCCCTCCATGCAACTGAGGTCGAAGTTGCACGAGTGCTGATCGATACGGGTCTTGCGACCGAACGGCGTGTCCACCGGCTGGACGGACAGGCAGTTGCTCTTGTCGCCGCAATCGCCACACCCTTCACAGATGCGCTCGTTGATCACCACCTTGAACGGCGGCACATCGATCTTGCCGCGCTTGCGGTCGCGGCGCTTCTCCGCCGCGCAGCGCTGGTCGTGGATCAGCACGGTGCAGCCGGGCACCGTGGCCAACACGCGCTGGGCCTCGTCCAGCCGGCTGCGGCCCCACACCCGCACCCCCTCGGGCAGGTCGCCCATGCGGTACTGGGAGAGGTCGTCGGTGGTGACGATGATCTGGCGGGCACCTTCGGCCAGCAGCACCCGGCACAGGGCCGGCACGGTCAACTGGCCGAATGGGTCCTGCCCACCGGTCATCGAGACGGCGCCGTTGTACAGGATCTTGTAGGTGATGTTGGCCCCGTTGGCGATGGCCGCGCGGATGGCGGTCATGCC
>JAWKHX010000006.1:0-430865 GCA_041394605.1 Ilumatobacteraceae bacterium | reverse complement strand
CTCGGCGTCCGCCAAGGGGCTGCGGCGCGCCGATGCGCTGTTCAACTCAGTTCGATTTCGAATGGTGTCATGGCCAGCCGGTGGTGACGGCGAACTGCCCGGTGTCGGAAAAAAGTGACCAAGGGCCGCGGCCCGGCCGGCGTCCTCGTTGTTACGGTGCAAGCAGGCTGGATGTCGAGGTGATGAGCGGTACGAACGCCCGACCCGTGTCCGAGCAGGAGTTCCTGGCCCTGGCCGGCGGGTTCCTGGACCGGAGCTACGAGCAGTCGTTGACCTATGAACTGGCCGCCTCGGCTCGCATCGGCGCTTCGGCCCAGCCACTCGCCGTCGAGGCGGACGGCACCGTGGTGGCGCTGGCTGTCGCCCGGTGCAAGACGGTGCCGGGTCTGGGGCGGGGCATCACCTGGATCCCCTCGGGGCCGATGGTCGTGCGCGCCCGCCACGGGCCGCCCGACGCCGCCCAACTCGCCGCCGTGCTCGCCGCGCTCCGCGAACGGCTGGTGGTGGAGGATGGGCACATCCTGCGCATCCGCCTGGCCGGCCAGTCGATGGTCGACCCTGAAGCGGAGCACGAGGCCTTCGTGCGGGCCGGCTTCCACACCAGCGACTGGGACCACGCCTACCACAGCGCCCTGATGGACCTGACCAAGAGCGACGCCGATCTGATGGCGGCGCTGGACCACAAGTGGCGCACCAACCTGCGCCACGGGCTGCAGGCCCATATCGCGGTGGACGTCGGCGACACGCCGGACCTGCGTGCCCGCTTCCAGCGGCTCTACACGGAGGCTCAGCACCTGAAGGGCTACGAGGTGGACATCCCGCCCGAGTTCTACTTCGGCCTGGCCGGGCCGGACCTGGCGCTCGACCTGCTGGTGCTGCACACGGACGGCGTGGACATCGCCGGCAGCGTCAGTGGGTTCACCGGCCCTTCGGGCATCTACCTCTTCGCGGCCACGCCCGAGGCCGGCCGTCACTTCCGCGCCGGCTACCTGCTCACCTGGCACACCATCCTGCGCAGCCGCCAGATGGGTGCCACGACGTTCGATGTCGGCGGCATCGACGTCACCGGGCGCAACGAGGAGGTCGCCCGCTTCAAGCACCGCCTCCATGGCATCCCGATCGGCAACCAGGTCTACGAGGCCGAGACCGGCGGACCGACCACGTCGCTGATCCGCACCCTCGAGAGCGTGCACCTGCGGCTGCACCACCGCAGCCACTCGTGAGCACGCCGCCGGCCCGCGGGTGAGGTCGCAGAGGCCGCCCTGTTAGGCTCGCCGAATGGCGGGAGCGGGGTACGGGCCATCGGCGACAGCAGTGTGCAGGAAGGGCCGAAGGGAACGGTTCTGACCGTGCCGCCCACTCCCGCGTCCGACCTGGAGTTCCGCTGGATCCGCGAGCCGAGCGCGCTCGACGAGATCGCCGCGGAATGGCAGGCCCTCGCCGAACGTACCAAGACCGACCCGTTCCTGCGCCCGGCGTGGCTGCAGATCTGGTGGCGGCACTACGGCGCGCGACGCCGGTTCACCTGCCTCGTGGCTCGGCGCGACCAGCAGTTGGTGGGCGTGATGCCGTTCGTGCTCGAGCGGCTGTGGTTCGGCCCGGTGCCGTTCTCGGTGGCCAGGCCGGCATGCGTGGACCCGCATGTGATGATCCTGCGCTGGCCGGTGGAGCCGGAGTGCCTGCCGGCCCTGTTCGCCGAGGCCATCGACCACCTGCTGCACCAGCACGGGGTGCTCGCCGTCAGCTTCACCCCGGTGTCCGAGGAGGCCGACCACGCGCCCGTGCTGCGCAGCCTCGCCACCGACCACCCTCGCCTCGCCCTGCGCGACCACGACGCCGGGCGCCATGTGGTGGTGGACCTACCGCCCACCTTCGAGGAGTACCTGCAGCGGATCTCCGCCAACCGGCGCAGCCAGTTCCGCCGGCGGCGCAAGCGACTGGTGGCCGAGGTCGGCATGACCAGCGACTCCATCGTGCCCACCGCCGAGCAGATGGACGCATTCGTCTCGTTCCACAACGCCCACTGGCAAGAGCGCGGCTACGGCGGCCACTACGTGGACTGGCCGGGCACCCCCGAGTTCTACCGCGAGTTGGCGGCGCACACGGCCGAGGAGGGCGTGCTGCGGCTGGACCGCCTGCACGGCGCCCCGGGCGAGATGGCGTCGCAATTCTCCGTGGTCGCCGGCGACACGGCGCACTGGCGCCTTCCGGCACGGATGCTCGATCCGGAGGTCGACCGCCTTGCGGCCGGCAATGTGATCTACCTGCTGATGTTCGAGCACATGATCCAGTCGGGCGTCACCAGGATCGAAGCCGGGCGGGGCGACTACACCTACAAGATCGACTACGGCGGCCGGTACGTGGACGTCCGCCGCCTGCTTTTGCTGCGCAAGGGCCGCGTGCATGCCGCCCGAGCCTGGCTGCTGCTGACCGCCTCGGACCTGCTGCACCTCGGGTACTACCGCATCTACTTCTCCCGCCTGATCCCCAAGATCCGTGCCGTCACCGGGCGCAGGCCCCGCCCCCTGTGGCGCATCTGGATCCGGTCGAGGGTGTGAGCCGTGGCTGACGTCCGCATCCTTCCGGAGCACGAGTTCCTCGCACTCGCCGAGGGCTTCACCGACCAGACCTACGAGCAGTCGGTCACCTACGCGCCCGGCCGCCGCCCGCATCGGGGCCACACTGCAGATCCTCGGCGTGGAAGACGGCGGTGAGATCATCGCGCTGGCACTGGCCCGGGTGAAGATCATCCCCGGTCTCGGGCGGGGTATCGCCTGGATTCCCTCCG
This sequence comes from Ilumatobacteraceae bacterium, assembly GCA_041394605.1. GTDB lineage: Bacteria > Actinomycetota > Acidimicrobiia > Acidimicrobiales > Ilumatobacteraceae > UBA668. The sequence goes on along the minus strand of JAWKHX010000006.1, from coordinate 428,077 downwards.
GCCCGCTGGTGGTGCGGCGCGATCAGCCGCGCCCCGATGCCGCCCGGCTGACGGCCATCCTCGACGCGCTGCGACAGCACCTGGCGGTGGACGGCGGCCACGTGCTGCGCCTGCGCCTGGCGGGCCACTCGCAACTGGACCCCGCCGTTGAAGAGCATGTGATGGAGGCGGCCGGCTTCCGCACCACCGAGCGGGCGCACGCCTACCACAGCGCGCTGATGGACCTCACCAAGGACGAAGCCGAACTGCTGTCCGCGGCGGCCCACAAGTGGCGGTCGGACCTGCGCCATGCGCGCAAGACCGGCGCCGAGATCGACGTGGGCAACACCCCCGAACTGCAGGCCCGCTTCCTCGCGCTGTTCGAGAAGGTCCGCAACACGAAGGGCTTCGATGTCGACGTGCCGCCCGAGTTCTTCTTCGAACTCGCCGGCCCGGACCTGCAGGTGGAGATCGTCCTGGTCCACCACCACGGGGTGGACCTCGGCGGCTGCGTCAACGGGTTCGCCGGCGGCGCGGGGGTCTACCTCTTCTCGGCCACGCCCGACCACGGCCGCAAGGCGCGCGCGGGGTACCTGCTCACCTGGCACAGCATCAACCGCGGCCGCGAGTTGGGTGCCCGCACCTTCGATCTCGGCGGCATCGACCCTCGCGGCGGGAACCCACACGTGGCCCGCTTCAAGCGGCGGCTGAACGGCACGCCGATCGCCAACCACCCCCACGAGACCGACGGTGGCGGCCCGGTGCCCCGGCTGGTGCGGATGATGGAGCGCCTGCACGCCAGGGTGAAGGACCCCACCCGCTGGCAGAGCCGGCGGACGTTCGCGCTGTGGACGATTGCCTTCCTCCTCAGTGGCTGCGCCGTCACCACCCAGGCCGCCGGCGGCGGCACCACAACCGCCCCGGCGGTCACCACTGCGGCACCCACCACGGTCCCTTCCACCAGCGCGGCCGCCACCACCGTGCCGCCCACCACTGTGGCGCCCACCACTGTGGCGCCCACCACCGAGTCGCTGGAGAGCCGGGTGACGTTGGCGTTCACCGGCGACGTGGTGGCCCACCGGGCCGTCAACTACCACGCCCAGCAGCCCGACGGCACCTACCGCTACGACGAGATGTTCGACCACCTGCGGCCGTTCATCAGCAGCTTCGACCTGGCCATCTGCCATCTCGAAGAACCCGTGGCGCCGCCGGACGAGGACGTCATCATCCCGCCCATGCGGCTCAGCATCGCGGCCGAGATCACCACTGCTCTCGCCGGCGCCGGGTACGACCGCTGCAGCACCGCCTCCAACCACTCGCTGGACCGTGGCGCCGCCGGCGTGGATGCCACGGTCGCGGCGTTCGCCGAAGCGGGCATCGGCCAGTCCGGCATGGCCACCAGCGCCGACACCGTGCTGCCCGACCTGATCACCGTCAACGGCATCCGCATCGCCCACCTCAGCTACACGTTCAGCTTCAACGGCCTGCCGCCGATCACCGGCGAGGAGTGGCGCTCCAACCTGATCGACCCGCAGCGGGTGATCGACGACGCCCGCGCCGAACGGGCCCGCGGGGCCGAGGCCGTGATCGTCAGCTTCCACTGGGGGCAGGAGAAGGTGGCCGAGATCACCGGGTTCCAGCGGGAAGTGGCCGAGGCGGTCACCGCGTCCGGCGAGGTGGACCTGATCGTCGGCCACCATGCCCACGTGCTGCAGCGCATCGAGCAGGTGAACGGGGTGTGGGTGATCTTCGGGATGGGCAACATCCTCAGCAACCACCCCACCAGCAGCGAGTGGCCGGCCAGCAGCCAGGACGCCGCCGTGTTCACAACTGCCATCGACCGCGACGCCAACGGGGTGATCACGGTGGAGACGCCGGTGGTGTACCCCACATGGTGCGACACCGACCAGGGCTACCTGGTGCGCTTCACCAGCGAGGCCGACGATCCCGCTGCGCCGATCAGCGACTGGGTCCGCAACCAACTGCGGATCAGCGAGGACCGCACCCGCGACCGCCTCGGCGACTACCTGGCCCCCTGACGGGCGCGCCTACGCTCGGCCCATGAGCGTCACCCAGGAGATCATCACCACCGAGTCCGGCGCCGGCGTGCTGGTCGTCCACCTCGACGACGGCAAGGCCAACGCCCTCTCCACCGCCACCATCGCCGCTGTGCAGGCCGCCGTGGCCCAGGCGGAGGCAGACCCGGCGATCGCCGCCCTGGTGCTGCACGGTCGCCCGGGCCGGTTCTGCGCCGGCTTTGACCTCGGTGTGATGCGAAGTGGCGACGCCGCGGCGATCGTCGGCCTGGTCAGCGACGGCGGCGACCTGGTGCGTCGCCTCTACGGCTGTGGCGTGCCCGTGGTGGCGGCCTGCACCGGTCATGCCCTCGCCGCCGGCGCGTTGCTCCTGCTCGGTTGCGACCTGCGCATCGGGGCCGACATGGACTGCAAGATCGGCCTCAACGAGGTGGCCATCGGGATGGTGCTGCCGGGCTGGGCCATCACCATCGCCCAGGAGCGCCTCAGCCGCCGGCACCTGCAGCAGGCCGTGCCGCTGGCCCAGGTGTACGACGGCAAGGGTGCCGTGGACGCCGGCTACCTGGACGCCGTGGTGCCCGAAGCCGACGTGCTGGCCGCCGCCGTCGCCCGCGCCGCCGAGTTGGCTGCGCTGGACGCGCGTGCCTACGCCGGCACCGTGCGAGCCCTGCGCAGCGCCGTGCTGGACCACATGGGGGTGCAACTGGCCGAAGATCGCCGGGCGCTCAACTCGCCGCTGGGCTAAGCCGCCCGCCCGCTCCCGCGCAGGTGCAACACGGGCCGGGCCACGGCTGGGCGCAGGCTGTGGGCGCGGCGGATGTCGGCCAGCAGTTCCGGGTAGCCGCCGAGTGCCGTGCGGACCGCGCGGCTGGTGTCCAGATCGTCGGTGACCCCGAACTCGGGATCTTCCACCTCCGCCGCGTAGGTGCCGAACAGGTGGTCCCACACCATCGTCCAACTGCCGAAGTTGCGGTCCAGGTACTGCGGGTTGCGGCCGTGGTGGACGCGGTGATTGGACGGTGTGTTGAACACCCGGTCCAGCGCCCCAAGGCGCCCGATCACCCGCGTGTGCTGGCACTCCAGCACCAGCAGCGACATCACCGTGAGCGGTGCGTACATGGCCACCGGGAACCCCAGCAGCGGGGCCCACACGTTGGTGATCGGCTGGTAGAAGCCCTCGGCGGGGGACAGGCGGGTGGCATTGGCCATCGTCATGTCCTGCGCCGAATGGTGCACCAGGTGGGCGGACCACAGGAAGCGGAAGCGGTGGTTGGCACGGTGCGACCAGTAGCCGATGAAGTCGTCGAGCACGAGGTAGCCCACCCAGGTGAGCGGGTTGCCGATCGGTAGCTGCCACGGAATCAACTGGTCGGCCGCCCAGAACGTGGCGCCGGCCACCATCCACTGCCCGACCCCGGCTGACGCGTACGCCAGCACGCCGACGCGCACCGACAGGCCTGCTTCCCGGAGGTCGATCGGCATCCGCCGCCGGCGGCGCACACCCGCCTCGGCCACGAACATGACGACCCCGCTGACGACGAGAACCACGTACCAGACCATGGGGACACCCCGTTGGCCCGGGGAGCCTAGTGCACTGGTGAAACTGCCCGATCACGAGCAGTGCCGCAGGGTCTGGCAACCTGAGCGGATGGAACACTTCGAGGGGAAGATCGCCGTTGTCACCGGGGGCGGCACCGGCATGGGTCGCGAGCTGGTGCGCCAACTCAGCGAGCAAGGCTGCCACGTGGCGATGTGCGACGTGTCGGCCGAGGACATGGCCGAGACCATGGCGATGGCGCTAGCCGGCGCGCCCGCGGGCACGCGGGTCACCGCCCATCTCGCCGACGTCAGCGACGAGGCGCAGGTGTTGGCCTTCCGCGACGCCGTGGTCGCCCAGCACTGCGCCGGGCAGGCCACGCCGCACATCAATCTGCTGTTCAACAACGCCGGAATCGGCGGCGGTGGCAGCTTCGTGGCCGACGGCCGGGCGGAGTGGGAGCTCACGTTCAACGTCTGCTGGGGAGGCGTGTACTACAACTCCCGGGCGTTCATGCCGCTGCTGGTGGCCAGCGACGAGGGCCACATCGTCAACACGTCCAGCGTCAACGGCTTCTTCGCCTCGCTCGGCCCGAACATCTCCCACACCGCCTACAGCGCCGCCAAGTTCGCGGTGAAGGGGTTCACCGAGGCGCTCATCACTGACCTTCGGCTGAACGCTCCGCACGTGAAGGCCTCGGTGGTGATGCCCGGCCACATCGGCACCAGCATCGCCCTGAACTCGGCGAGGGCGCACGGTCGCAACCCGAAGGACCTCACGGAGGAGCAACTGGCGCAGATCCGCGAACGGCTCGGCCGGCAGGGCCTGGACGTCAGCGGTGCCAGCGACGAGGACCTCCGCACCGGCATGCAGACCCAAGCCGAGATGTTCCGCGACATGGCCCCGATGACGGCAGCGGAGGCAGCCGGCGTGATCCTCGACGGGGTGCGTCACGAGCGCTGGCGGATCCTGGTGGGCGCCGACGCCGCACGGCTGGACGCGCTGGTGCGCCAGTACCCGGAGGAGGCCTACTCGCCCGGCTTCACCGAGCGCCTGCGCGAGGAAGGCACCTTCGACTTCCGCTGAGCAGGGCAGGGTGCGATCACGAACGCACTTGCTCTCAACGGGACCAAGGGCCGTGGTCGGCGGCCGGGGCCGGACTTACGTTGACCTCAGGAGGGGGCGACGAAACCCCCGGAAAGGCAACCGGCCCATGTCGTACCAGCATGCGATCGTCTGGATCGACCACCAGCACGCGACCGTCATCGACTTCACGGTCGACGAGCGGCACGTCCACCTCGTGGAGCGTGAGGGCGGCCAGCGCAAGGTCCACCGCAAGTCGGGGTTCCCCGGTTCCGGCAAGGCTGCCGACGACCCGCGGTTCCACGACGAGGTGGTCACTGCCATCGGTGACGCCCGCGAGGTGCTGATCGCCGGTCCGGGCAACGCCAAGCTGTCGTTCCACAAGGACCTGGAGCACCGTCACGCACCTGTCGCCAAGCGGGTGGTGGGCGTGGAGACCCTTGACCATCCGTCGGACGGCCAACTGCTGGCGTTCGCCCGGACCTACTTCAAGCGCTACGGCGCGGTGCACGGCGAGCCGTGACGGCTCACTGCTGATGCACCGTGCGGCCCGCCACCACGGTGCGGGCCACGGTGGTGGTGAGCAGCGCGTCCGGCCCGTCACGGAACGGGTCGCCGTCCAGGACCACCAGGTCCGCCGCCAGGCCGGCGCGCAGCATGCCGCGCCGGTGCTCTTCGAAGCTGGCCCAGGCCGAATGGCGGGTGCCGTGCACCACCGCGGCCTCCAGCGGCAGGGCGAAGTCCGGGCGTAGCGGTGCGGCGTCGGGCACGTTGGGGGACCGGCGCGTGCTGGCGATGAACATGTTCGGGAGGGCGCGGTGGTCGGCCGTTGGTGTGTCCGTGCCGAACGCCAGCGTGGTGCCGTGGGCCAGGAACTCGGGCCAGGCGAAGCCCCGCTCCGCGCGAGGTGAGCCCAGCAGGTCCGCCCAGTTGTCCAGGTAGGCGGGGTCGCAGTGCACCGGCTGCATGGAAGCGGTGACCCCCAGCGGCGCCAGGCGGGCGACGTCTGCTTCGTCCACGTACTCGAGGTGCTCGATGCGGTGGCGGCGCTCGCGGGTGTCGCCGCGCTCCGCCCGGCGCGCGGCGGCTACTTCCAGCACGTCCAGCGCGGTGCGCACCGCCAGGTCGCCGATGGCGTGCATCGCGATCTGCAGGCCCGCCTCGTCGGCGGCCAGCACCACGGGCTCCAGCGCCTCGCGCGGCCACACCATCTCGCCCGGCTCGCCGTTGGTGAACGGCTGGCACATGCCGGCGGTGCAACCGTCGATGGTGCCGTCGGTGATCAGCTTGATGCCGGCGACACGCACGGGCTGGCCGTGGTGACGGGCGGCCAGTTCGGCGGCACGGGCCACCTGGGCCAGTTCGGTGGCCGGGTCGCCGGTGCGGTTGACCAACCAGTGGGCGACGACCGTGAAATCGGTGCGCCCGGCGCGCACGATGGTGTCCAGCGCATGCTGGTCCAGCGCCATGTCCACCGCGGCCGTGGTGCCGGCGGCGTGGTAGGCGCCGACGACGGCGGCGAACGAGCGGTCGCGCTCCTCGTCGCTGGCCTGGTTCATCACCGGCCAGGCGATGTGGTAGCCGGCGTTCTCCATCAGCAGGCCGGTGGCGTGGCCGGCGGCGTCGCGCACGATGCGCCCGCCGATCGGGTCCGGCGTGTCGTCGGTGATCCCCAGTTCGGCCAGCGCCGCGCTGTTGACCCACACCGAGTGCAGGTCGCTGGCGTCGAGGTAGACCGGGCGGTCAGGGATGACGGCGTCCAGTTGCTGGCGGGTGGGGGTGGACGCCGGCAGCGCGCTGAACACCCAGCCCACGCCGAGCACTCGCGGCGCGTCGGGGTTCGCCGCCGCCCACCGGCGCAACTCGGTCTCGATCTCCGCCAGCGACGTGCAGGGCCGCAGCACCGCCCGGCGCAAGGCATCGCCAGCGCCCAGCAGGTGGGCGTGCCCGTCGACGAACCCGGGGATGACCACGCCTTCCGCCTCTACCAGTTCGGCGTTGTCCGGGGCTGCGGCGCGGGCACCCTCCAGCGTGCCCACGTACGTGAGCACACCATCACGGGCGACGAGCGCCTCGGCCCATGGTGCGTCCGGGTCGGCGGTGAAGATTCGGCCTTCCACCAGCAGGTTCATGGCGGCAGGCTACTGTCTCGCCCAAATGGCGGGAGAGGGCGGACGGCGGGTCCGGCGCGCAGTGGCGCTGCTGGTGGTGATGTTGATGTCTGCGTTCTCGGGCGGGTGGGCGACACCGGTCGTGGGTCTCGGCGGGGAACTCGGCGTCACCCCGGCAACCGCGTTTGCCGCCCCTGCCCGCGTCGATGCCCCCACTCGCCGGCTGACGTTCGGCTTCGTGGGCGACATCCATACCCACCGCGGTGTCAACCGCTCCGCCGACCGACTGGACGGCACGTTCGACTACTCCGCCATCCTCGGTCGGATCGCCCCGCTGCTGTCCTGGTTCGACGTCGCCCTCTGCCACATGGAGCAGCCGCTGGCGGTGCCGGGCACCCCGGTGTATGTCGCTCCGCCGCAGTTGTCGGCTTCGAGGGAGTTGGCCCGAGACCTGGCAGCGGCCGGGTTCGACCGTTGTGGCACGGCATCGAACCACGCCGTCGACCGCGGCGTGGAGGGCCTGGAGCACACGCTGGACGCGATGGATGCTGCCGGACTCGGCCATGCCGGCACGGCCCGCACGCCGGAGGAACGAGGTCCGTCGCTGTTCGTGGTGAACGGCGTGCTGGTGGCCCACATCGCCTACACGTTCGTTGCCGGATACTTGCCGCCGGGGGAGTCGTGGCGGGTCAATGTCACCAACACGGCCAAGATCAACGCCGATGCCCGCGCCGCCAGGGAGGCCGGTGCCCAGATCGTGATCCTGGACATGGAGTGGGGCGTGGACAAGATCATCCAGCCCACCTACGAGCAGAAGATGGTGGCCAACGCCGTCACGGCCAGCGGCGACATCGACCTGATCATCGGCCATCAGGCGCATGTGCTGCAGCCGATCAGCCAGGTGAACGGCACCTGGGTGGTGTGGGGCCTGGGCAGCATCGTGTCGGACAACCCGTCGAGTTCGTCGTGGCCCGCCGAGTCGCAGGATGCCGCGGTGGTGATGGTCGACGTCACCGTGGATGGTGACACCGTCACCGTTGGGCGCCCGCTGGTCTACCCCACCTGGTGCGACAAGCAGAATGGGCACGTGATCTATCCGGTGTCTGCTGCCGACGACCCCTCCATCCCCCTGGCCAAGCGGGTGGCGCTGTCCGCGTCGCGGGAGCGGTCGCGGGCCATCGTCGGCGACTTCTTCGCGCCCGGGGTGGGCTAGGCCGTTGCAGTACGAGGACGTGGTCGCAGCCGCCGATGAGGTGGCGCGCACCGCTGCCCGTTCGGCCAAGGTGGCCCGCCTGGCCGACCTGCTGCGCCGGGTGCCGCCTGCGATGGCGCCGGCGGTGGTGGGGCTGCTGGTGGGCGAGCCCCGCCAGGGCCGGCTGGGTGTCGGCTGGGCCACCCTGCGCGACGTCCGGGCCGCGCCCGCCGGGGCACCCTCGGTCACCGTGGCCGAGGTGGACGGGGTGCTGACCGAGCTGGCGGGTACCTCCGGCGCCGGGTCCCAACGGCGTCGTGACGAGCTGCTGGCCGGGCTGCTGGCGCGGCTGACCGAGGCAGAGCAGTGGCATCTGGTGCGGGTGATGGGCGGCGAACTGCGCCAGGGCGCCAACGAGGGCGTGGTGGCCGATGCCGTGGCGAAGGCCGCCGGCGTACCCGGGCCCGCGCTGCGGCGGGCGGCCATGCTGCTCGGGGATCTGGGCACCGCCGCCCAGCGGGCGCTGGCGGGGGAGTCGCTGGAGGTCGGGCTCACCACCGGCGTGGGTGTGCAGCCGATGCTGGCCGGCACCGCCGCCACGGTGGCCGATGCGCTGGCCCTCACCGGCCCGGCCAGCGTGGAGTGGAAGCTGGACGGTGCTCGCGTGCAGGTGCATCGCTCCGGCGACGACGTGAAGGTGTTCACCCGCAGCCTGCGGGAGATCGGCGGCGCCGTGCCGGAGATCGTGCAGGCCGCGCTGGCCCTGCCGCACCGGCAATTCGTGGCCGACGGCGAAGCGCTCGGCCTGGATGAGGACGGCAACCCCCTCGCGTTCCAGGACACCATGCAGGCCACCACCCGCCTGCGCCCGTTCTTCTTCGACCTGCTCTCCCTCGACGGCACGTCGCTGATCGACCGGCCGCTGGCCGACCGTAAGGCAGCCCTGTCGGCAGCGATGCCCGGCGACCTGTGGCTGCCGACGATCGACACCGACGATCCGGTGCTGGCCGACGAGTTCGCCACGGCGGCGCTGGCGGCCGGCCACGAGGGCGTGATGGTGAAGGCGCTGGACTCGCCTACCAGGCCGGCCGGCGGGGCACGGCGTGGCGCAAGGTGAAGCCGGTCCACACGCTGGATCTCGTGGTGCTGGCCGCCGAGTGGGGCCATGGGCGGCGCACCGGATGGCTGAGCAACCTGCACCTCGGCGCTCGTGGAGCCGACGGCACGTTCGTGATGGTCGGCAAGACGTTCAAGGGCTCACCGACGAACTGCTGGCGTGGCAGACCACCGCCCTGCGGACCCTGGCGGTCGGGCCACCGGAGCAGGGCTACATCCAGCACGTCCGGCCGGAGTTGGTGGTGGAGATCGCGGTCGACGGGGTGCAGCGCAGCCGCAGGTATCCCGGTGGCGTGGCGCTGCGGTTCGCCCGCGTGCGTCGCTACCGCCCGGACAAGACGGCTGCGGAGGCCGACACGATCGAGCGGGTCCAGGCGATGCTCAGCCGCGGTGCCGCCGCCGGGTAGGGTCACCAACGGCATGGCAACACTGCGGTTCAGCTTCGGCACCATGGGCTCGGGCAAATCCACGATGGCCCTGCAGATCCACCACAACCTGGCCAGCCGCGACCTCTACGGCCTCCTGCTCGCCACGCTGGACCGCGAGGGCGCGCAGGTCACCAGCCGGCTGGGTGTGGCGGCGCAGGCCATCGAGGTGGTGCCCGGGCTGGACCTGTACAAGCTGGCGGTGGACCACTGGCCGCTGCACTACCTGGTCTGCGACGAGGCCCAGTTCTACACAGCCGAGCAGTGCGACCAGTTGGCCCGGGTGGTGGACGACCTGGGTGTGGACGTGTTCGCCTTCGGGCTGATCACGGACTTCCGGGGCGAGCTCTTCGAGGGCACCAAGCGCCTGCTGGAGATCGCCGACGAGCGGGTGCCAATGCAGGTGGAAGCCCGCTGCTGGTGTGGCGCCCGCGCCACTCACAACGCCCGTGTCGTCAACGGCGAGATCGTCTACGAGGGCGAGACGGTCGTGGTCGGCGACACCGGCGAGCAGTCCGCGCAGCCACTGTTCGGCGACGTCGTGCGGTACGAACTGCTGTGCCGCACCCACTACCGCAACGGCGAACTGGGCACCTGAGCGGCCGCGCCGCGGTTCGGCCCGTCCTGGGCGTCCACCACCACGGCCTCGGGCGCGTTGCGTTCCCACAGCACGGCGCCCAGGCAGGCCGTCACCACCCACAGCGCGGCGAACACGGTGCAGCAGGTGAACAGGGCCATCGCCACGCCGATCGGGCCGAAGCCGGTCCAGCCGCCGAGCAGCGCGGGCAGCAGGTAACGGATCAGCAAGCGGATCAGCACCGCATCCAGCACGACGCCGGCGAGTCCGGCGAGCAGCAGGTAGCGGCGCCCGACCCAGCCGTTGCGGATGAGGATGCCGGGGGTCAGTGACCACAGCACGAACGAGGGCACCAGCCCGAGCAGGTTGAACAGGGGCTTCCACGGCAGGCCGCGACCGCCGAGGCGGGAGATCACGACAGCGGCCGTCTGGGTGGCGAGGAAGAGGAAGAACCAGCCGGTGCCGCGCAGCACCTCGACGAGGAAGGTGAACCGCTCGCGCCGCCAGGCCCGGGCGAACACCTTGGCGACCACGGAGGCCATCGGGATGCCCCACACGAGGAAGCTGGCAAGGCCGAAGACGGTCCAGACGCTCTTCAGGCTGGCCCCGCTACCGAACGCCGAGCGCACCTGTTCGGCCTTCTCGCCCGACAGGTCGAGCTGGCGAATGAGCACGTCGCCGAAGCTGAGGTCGGAGCTGAAGTGGCTGAACCAGCCGAAGCCGATGAGGATCAGCGGGATGACGGTGGTGAAGAGCTCCACGGCCAACAGGCCGCCGAGATCCAACCCGTCGATCTCGAAGAACCGCTTGGTGGTGGCCGTGGGCACGGCCATCGCCTTGGACTCGGCGAGCCGCTCGGCGCGGTGTGCCAGCGACGTGAGCCGGCCGTGCCGCTCACCGTCGGCCGCATCGCCGGTGTCCGGGCTGTCGTGCGGCTCGTGCGGTTCGCCGTCCTCCATGGAACGGCGAGTGTAGGCAGCTCAGTCCGTCGGTGCGCCGAACCGGCCGGCGCCGAAGTCGCGGAACGCCTGGCGCAGTTCGTCGTCGGTGTTCATCACGAATGGGCCGTGGCGGGCCACTGGCTCGCCGATCGGCTCGCCGGTGAGGACGATCACATCGCTGCGGTCGGCCGCACCGGTGAGCTGGAGCGTGGCTCCATCGACGATGGCCAGGACGCCCTCTGCGACGGTGGTGCCGTCCACGTCCACGGCGCCGGTCATCGGGTACACGAGCACGCGGTGGCCCTCGGGCAGGTCCGTGACGACGGTGGCGGCGTGGTCGAGCGTCACGTGGGCGTAGGAGATCGGCCAGCGGGTCCGGCCGGGTCCATCCAGGCCGAACAGGCTGCCGGCGATGACCCGGATGGTCGCCCCGGGCTCGTCCCGCCTGGCGTTGGCCTCCACGCGAAGGTCCTGGTAGGTGGGGTCGCTCATCTTCTCGGCGGCGGGCAGGTTGACCCACAGTTGCAGGCCGTGGAGCGTGCCGCCGGACCGCTGCATGGTCGCCGAAGGGCCCTCCTTGTGCAGCACGCCCGACGCGGCCGTCATCCACTGGGTGTCGCCGGGGTTCAGCAGGCCATGGTTGCCCATCGAGTCGCGGTGCTCCATCTGGCCGTCGAGCATGTAGGTGACGGTCTCGAACCCCCGGTGCGGGTGCCACGACGTGCCGACGCCCTTGCCGGCATCGAACGTGGTCGGGCCCATGTGGTCCAGCAGCAGGAACGGGTCCAGGTGGGGCACCGCCTGGGTCGGGAACGGCCGGCGCACCTCGAAGCCCTCACCCTCCACGGCCCGCTGCGCCTTGATCAGTCGAACGCTCATGCGCAGTGCAACATTCTTGCGCCCGCAACTGTTCCCCACCCCCCACCCCCCACCCCCCACCCCGCCCCCGCCCCTGGAAGTTGTCGCGGGTCTGACCGGGGTTTTCGGTGGTCGGGCCGCGACAAGTTGGGGTGTGTCCTGGGTGGCGCGCTCGGGCTGCCCACGGTCCTCTGGAAGTTGTCGCGGGTCTGACCGGGGTTTTCGGTGGTTGGGCCGCGACAAGTTGGGCTTGGGGAGGCGTGGGGCGTGGGGCTGGGGGTGAGGAGCGAGAGGGGCGAGGGAGAGGGCGGGAGAGGGAGGGAGGGGCGAGAAGGGGCAGGGGACGGGCCGTGGGAATGGGGTTGGCGGATCGGGGGGAGGAGGCCGTAGCATGGCGTCGCTCGGGCCAGCGTCGTCCCGTGCGCCACCAGCAGTCCGGCCCACCCTGGGTCGCCGATCTCGTGGAAGCAGAACTCGATGCAACACCTCTTTCCCGCGCCGTCCGGCTTGTACGACCCGCGCTTCGAACACGACGCCTGCGGCGTGTCGTTCGTAGCCAATGTCAACGGGGTCGCCAGTCGAGAGATCGTGGCGATGGGCATCGGCGCCCTGTGCAACATGGAGCACCGCGGTGCCACCGGCGCCGAGCCGGACACGGGCGACGGCGCCGGCATCCTCATCCAGGTGCCCCACCGGTTCCTTCGCGAGGTGGCGGCCGACCATGGCATCACCCTCCCGGCGGCCGGCGCCTACGCGGTGGGCATGGCGTTCCTCCCCGGCGATGCCAACTCGGCGGAGAAGGCGCAGGCGGCCATCGAGACGATCGTGGCCGAGGAGGGCCTGGCGACTCTCGGCTGGCGCCCGGTGCCGGTGAACCCGGACTGCCTCGGCCAGACCGCCCGCTCCGTGATGCCCAGCTTCGCCCACCTGTTCATCAGCGACCCGGCGGGTGCCGCCGGTGTCGACCTCGACCGCAAGCTGTTCGTGGCCCGCAAGCGGATCGAGCACGAACTGTCCGACGAGCAGCGCACCTACTTCCCCTCGCTCGGCAGCCGCACGCTCATCTACAAGGGCATGCTCACCACGCCGCAGTTGGCGGACTTCTTCCTCGATCTCGGCGACGAGCGGGTGGAAAGCGCGTTGGCCCTGGTGCACAGCCGGTTCAGCACCAACACCTTCCCCAGCTGGCCGCTGGCCCACCCGTACCGCTACATCGCCCACAACGGCGAGATCAACACCGTGCAGGGCAACCGCAACTGGATGCGCACGCGGGAAAGCCTGCTGCGCAGCAACCTCATCCCCGGCCTGGACCGGGCGTTCCCCATCTGCACGCCTGGCGGCAGCGACTCGGCGAGCTTCGACGAGGTGCTGGAACTGCTGCACCTCGGCGGCCGCAGTCTGCCGCATGCGGTGCTGATGATGATCCCCGAGGCGTGGGAGAACCACGACACGATGGATGCCGAGAAGCGGGCGTTCTACCGCTTCCACTCGTGCCTGATGGAGCCGTGGGACGGCCCGGCCAGCGTGGCGTTCACCGACGGCACCGTCATCGGTGCCGTGCTGGACCGCAACGGCCTGCGCCCCAGCCGCTACTGGGTCACCGACGACGGCCTGGTGGTGATGGCCAGCGAGGTCGGCGTGGTGGACGTGCCCCAGGAGCGGATCATCCGGAAGGGGCGCCTGCAGCCGGGCCGGATGTTCCTCATCGACACCGCCCAGGGGCGCATCGTCGACGACGAGGAGATCAAGCGTGGCCTCGCCCAGGCGGAGCCCTACCAGGAGTGGCTGGATGAGGGTTTGGTGCAGCTCGGCGAGCTGCCCGAGCGCGAGCACGTGGTGTTCAGCCACCAGAGCGTGCTGCGTCGCCAGCAGGTCTTCGGCTACACCCACGAGGAGCGCAAGATCATCCTCGCCCCGATGGCCCGTGCGGGTGCGGAGCCGATCGGCTCGATGGGCACCGACACCCCGATCGCCGTCCTGTCGGAGCGCCCGCGCCTGCTGTTCGACTACTTCCAGCAGCTGTTCGCCCAGGTCACCAACCCGCCGCTGGACGCCATCCGTGAGGAGGTCGTCACCAGCGTCGGTGGCACCGTCGGCCCGGAGGCCAACCTGTTGGCGCCCGGCGGAGAGCTGCCGCCAGCTGGTGCTGCCGTTCCCGGTGATCGACAACGACGAGCTGGCCAAGATCATCCACATCGACGACGACGGCGGCTTCCCCGAGCTGCGCGCCCACGTGGTGAGCGGCCTGTACCGGGTGGCCGGCGGCGGGTTGGCGCTGAAGCGGGCGCTGGACGCTGCCCGCCACGAGGTCAGCAAGGCCATCAACGACGGTGCCCGCATCATCGTCCTCAGCGACCGCAACAGTGACGAGGTGTACGCGCCGATCCCCAGCCTGCTGCTGACGGCGGCCGTCCACCACCACCTCATCCGTGAGAAGAAGCGCACCAATGCCGGGCTCATCGTGGAGTGCGGCGATGCCCGCGAGGTGCACCACATGGCCCTCCTCATCGGCTTCGGGGCCGGGGCCATCAACCCCTACCTGGCGTTCGAGAGCATCGAGGACATGATCGCCGAAGCGCTGCACGGCCTGGGTGGCGCGGACCCGCATGCGGCGATCAAGAAGTACGTCAAGGCCGCCGGCAAGGGCGTGCTCAAGGTGATGAGCAAGATGGGCGTCAGCACCGTCGCCAGCTACACCGGCGCCCAGATCTTCGAGGCCATCGGCCTGGGCCGCGAGCTGGTGGACGAGTACTTCACCGGCACGGTCAGCCGCATCGGCGGCATCGGCCTGGACGAGATCGCGGCCGAGGTGGCCGCCCGCCACGCCGCGGCCCACCCCAGCCGGCCGGAGGAGCGTGCCCACCGCAAGCTGGAACTCGGCGGTGAGTACCAGTGGCGGCGGGAGGGCGAGATCCACCTGTTCAACCCGGAGACCGTCTACAAGCTGCAGCACGCCACCCGCGCCGGCCGCTACGACGTCTTCCAGCAGTACACGTCGCTGGTGGACGGCCTGTCCCGCCAGGCGGCCACCCTGCGCGGCCTGTTCGACTTCCGCAGCAACCGCCCGCCGGTGCCGATCGACGAGGTGGAACCGGTCAGCGAGATCGTCAAGCGCTTCAGCACCGGCGCGATGAGCTATGGCTCCATCAGCCTGGAGGCCCACCAGACGCTGGCGATTGCGATGAACCGGATCGGCGCCAAGAGCAACACCGGAGAGGGCGGCGAAGACCCCGACCGCCTCTACGATCCGGAGCGCCGCAGCGCGATCAAGCAGGTGGCCAGTGGCCGCTTCGGTGTCACCAGCGAGTACCTGGTGAACGCCGACGACATCCAGATCAAGATGGCCCAGGGCGCCAAGCCGGGCGAGGGCGGCCAGCTGCCCGGCCACAAGGTGTACCCGTGGGTGGCCAAGACCCGGCACTCCACGCCCGGCGTGGGCCTGATCAGCCCGCCGCCGCACCACGACATCTACTCGATCGAGGATCTCAAGCAGCTGATCCACGACCTGAAGAACTCCAACCCGCTGGCCCGTGTGCACGTGAAGCTGGTGGCCGAGGTGGGCGTGGGCACGGTGGCCGCCGGCGTCAGCAAGGCGAAGGCCGACGTGGTGCTGATCAGCGGCCACGACGGCGGCACTGGTGCCAGCCCGCTGACGTCGCTGAAGCATGCCGGCGCGCCGTGGGAGCTCGGCCTGGCCGAGACCCAGCAGACGCTGTTGCTGAACGGCCTTCGCGACCGCATTGTCGTGCAGGCCGACGGCCAGCTGAAGACCGGTCGCGACGTGGTCATCGCCGCCCTGCTGGGCGCCGAGGAGTTCGGCTTCGCCACTGCCCCGCTGGTGGTCAGCGGCTGCATCATGATGCGGGTCTGCCATCTGGACACCTGCCCCGTGGGCGTTGCCACCCAGAACCCGGAGCTGCGCAAGAAGTTCAGCGGCAAGCCGGAGTTCGTCGTCAACTTCTTCGAGTACATCGCCCAGGAAGTGCGCGAGCACATGGCCACGCTGGGCTTCCGCTCGATCGAGGAGATGGTGGGGCACGTGGAGGTGCTGGACACCCGCGCCGCCATCGACCACTGGAAGGCCAAGGGGCTGGACATCAGCCCGATCCTGGCCGTGCCGCAGAACCCGTACCAGCAGACGCTGCACCACTCCGTGAGGCAGGACCACGAGCTGGAGCACGCGCTGGACCAGCAGCTCATCGCCATGTGCCGGCCGGCCATCGACCAGGGCGAGCAGGTGCGGCTGGACGTGCCGATCCGCAACGTCAACCGCACCGTCGGGACCTTGCTGGGCAATGCCGTCACCCGGCAGCACCGCGGCCAGGGCCTGCCCGACGGCACCATCGAGATCCGTTTCAGCGGTTCGGCCGGGCAGAGCTTCGGTGCATTCGTGCCGGCGGGCATCACGATGATCCTCGAGGGAGACGCCAACGACTATGTCGGCAAGGGTCTCTCCGGCGGCCGGGTGGTGGTGCGGCCCAGCGCTGCTGCAGCGTTCGCCGCCGAGGCCAACGTCATCGCCGGCAACGTCATCGGCTACGGCGCCACCAGTGGTGAGATCTTCCTGCGCGGCGTGGTGGGCGAGCGGTTCTGCGTGCGTAACTCCGGCGCCACCGCGGTCGTCGAGGGCGTGGGCGACCACGGATGCGAGTACATGACCGGCGGCCGGGTGGTGGTGCTCGGCCCCACCGGGCGCAACTTCGGCGCCGGAATGAGCGGCGGCATCGCCTTCGTGTACGACCCCGACGGGGTCTTCCCGGCCAAGGTCAACCCGGAGATGGTGCAGTTGCAACAACCTTCGGCCGAGGACCGCGCCTGGCTGGCCGCCACGCTGGCCGACCATGTGCGCTACACGGACTCCACCGTGGCCGCCACCGTGCTGGCCGGGGGCGACGGCGCGCTCGACCGGTTCGTGAAAGTGATGCCCACGGACTACGAGCGGGTGCTCAAGGTGATGAGCGCGGCCGCTGCCGAAGGTCTGGACGAAGAGGCCACGCTGGCCCGAGTGATGGAGGCGAGCCGTGGGTGAGACAACGGGCTTCATGCAGTGGGTGCGGGTCACCCCGAAGCGCCGTCCGGTGGACGAGCGCTTGCAGGACTGGAAGGAGTGCTACCTGCCCTTCCCCGAGGACGCCCTGCAGCAGCAGGCTGGGCGCTGCATGGACTGCGGCATCCCGTTCTGCAACAACGGCTGCCCGCTCGGCAACCTCATCCCGGACTGGAACGACCTGGTGTACCGGGACCACTGGCGCGACGCGATCGACCGCCTGCACGCCACCAACAACTTCCCCGAGTTCACCGGCCGGCTGTGCCCGGCGCCGTGCGAGTCCGCCTGCGTGGTGGGCATCAACGGCGACCCGGTGAGCATCAAGCAGGTCGAGGTCACCATCATCGACCGGGCGTGGGACGAAGGGTGGGTGCAGCCCCAGGTGCCGTCGGTGCGCACCGGCAAGCGGGTGGCCGTCATCGGGTCTGGGCCGGCCGGCCTCGCTGCCGCCCAGCAGCTCACCAGGGCCGGGCATGACGTGGTGGTGCTGGAGCGGGCGGACCGCATCGGCGGGCTGCTGCGCTACGGCATCCCCGAGTTCAAGATGGAGAAGCGGTACCTCGACCGTCGCCTGGAGCAGATGGAGGCCGAAGGCACGGAGTTCCGCACCAACGCCGTCGTCGGCGGCAATGTGGACATCGAGGTGCTGCTGGCCTCGTACGACGCGATCGTGATGGCCTGCGGCGCCACCCAGTGGCGCGACCTGCCCGTGCCGGGCCGCGAGTTGCAGGGGATCTACCAGGCGATGGAGTACCTGCCGCCGGCAACGAAAGTGCAGCTCGGCGACATGGCCCACTCGCCGATCGATGTGCAGGGCAAGCATGTGGTGATCATCGGCGGCGGCGATACCGGGGCGGACTGCCTGGGCACGGCGCACCGTCAAGGCGCGGCGTCGGTCACCCAGCTGGAGATCATGCCCAGGCCGCCGGAGGAGCGTGGCGCCAACAACCCGTGGCCGCAGTTCGCCATGGTCTACAAGGTCACCACGGCTCACGAGGAAGGTGGCGACCGCCTCTACAGCGTGAACACCGAGCGCTTTCTGGACGACGGCAACGGTCGGGTTCGCGCGCTGCTGATCCACGAGGTGACGATGGTCGACGGGCGCTTCCAGAAGGTAGAGGGCACGGACCGCGAGCTGCCGGCGGACTTCGTGTTCCTCGCCATGGGCTTCGTCGGCCCGGAGAAGGGCTCGTGGCTGGAGCAGCTCGGCGTGGGCTACGACGAGCGCGGCAACGTCGCCCGCGACGGCCGGTACATGACCAACGTGCCCGGCGTGTTCGTTGCCGGCGACATGGGCCGCGGCCAGAGCCTGATCGTGTGGGCCATCGCCGAAGGGCGCGCCTGCGCCGCCGGCGTGGATGCCTACCTGATGGGGGAGACCGACCTGCCGTCGCCTATCCCGCCCACAGCGCGCCCACTTCAGTAGACCCTGGTCCTACACTTTCCGGCATGTCCTCCCGTCCACGGCTCCTCGTTCTGGCCGCGCCCTTCGTGCTTGCGGCTGGAGGCTTCCTTGCGTCGTGCGGCGAAGCAGAGAGCGCCACGACCTCGAGCATCCAGCAGATGGGCCCCACCAACTTCGCCACGCTGCCGCCGACGGAGAGCACGTCCACCACTACCACGGTGGCCGGCGGCCAAGCCGCGGGCACCGTCACCACCGAGGTCACGGAGTACACGGTGCAGACGGGTGACGTGCCGTTCACCGTGGCCACCCGGTTCAAGGTGTCGCTCGACGCGCTGGAACTGGCCAACGTGGACACGGAGGGCTACAGCATCTTCTACCCCGGTCTGGTCATCAAGATCCCGGCCGGCGCGACCATCCCAGCCGAAGGGGTGAACACCACTCAGCCTGCCGGTGGCGGCGAGAGCACCACCACGGTTGCCGGCCTCGGCGACAACTGCAAGGCCGGCAGCTACGTCATCCAGGAGGGCGACATCCCCAGCACGGTCGCCAAGAAGTTCAACGTCACCGTGGCCCAGCTGGATGCCGCCAACGAGAACACCCCTGGCTACAAGGGCTTCATCCTCGGGATCACGATCATCATCCCGGCCAAGGAAAACTGCGCGTAGGCGGCGCAATGCTGTCCGTCGTCGAAGCTCGAGTGCTCGGCTGCCTGCTGGAGAAGGAGCGCACGACGCCGGACCAGTACCCGCTGACCCTCAACGCGCTGGTCTCGGCCTGCAACCAGTCCACCTCGCGAGAGCCGGTGATGCACCTCGACGATCACGAGGTGGACGCCGTGCTGGTGGAGCTGAAGGCCGAGGGTCTGCTGCGGTTCGTCCATCCGTCGCACGGTCGCAGCGTCACCCGCTACCGCCAGGTGGCCGACGAGGCGTGGGGGCTGGATGCGCCGAGTGCCGCAGTGGTGGCGGTGTTGCTGCTCCGTGGGCCGCAGACCGTGGCGGAGCTGCGCACCCGCACCGAGCGGCTCCACGCCTTCGAGTCCGTGGAGGCCGTCGACACCGCGCTGCAGGTGCTGGCGGCGCAGGGGCAGGTGCGCCTGCTGGACCGCCAGCCAGGCCAGAAGGAAGCCCGCTGGCAGCAGTTGCTGGCGGAAGAAGCCGGGGTCGTGCAGGCTCCCGCCGCGGACCGGGTGCCCGGCGCCGGTGCGGCCGGCGGGGGCCCGCCCGGTGGCGTGATGGCCGACCGCGTGGCCGACCTGGAGGCTCGGGTGGCCCGCCTGGAAGCCGCCCTCGCCGACTTCCTCTCCTGACCACCCCCGGTCCGAGTGCCACGTCCCCGGTCCGAGTGCCACGTCCCCGGTCCGAGTGCGATGGCGCATCCGAGTGCCGACTCGCACCCCGGGGTCGGAGTGCACACTCGGATGGGTTCCGGCTGAGGCTGGGCGGGCCGGTCGCACTCCGATGGGCGGCCTGGCACTCGGATGGGGACGCTGCGGGGATGTCGTCAGCCGAGGTCGGGCCAGCGGCGGTTCTGGCGGCGGCGCTGGCCGGCCTTGCCGAGCTTGCGATGGTCGTGCAGCGCCCACTGGCGACGCCAACCGGTGTACTCCGGGCCGGTCAGCTTGGTGCTGGTGCCGGTGGCGGCGCGGCGGCGGGCGGTCCAGAAGTCGGTCAGCGCCTCGTCGCCCAGTTCGGTGACGGCGGCTTCGATGCGGGCGTTGAAGCGGCGGGTGTTCTCACCGTCCTCCTGCCACAGGGGGGCGCCGAAGATCACCTTCGTACTGCCCGGCTTGGGCAGCTTCATGCCCTTGCCGTAGATCGGGCCGGTGCCGTCGATGAAGACGGGCACCACGGGCGCCCCCGTGCGGCCCGCCAGGTAGGCGGCGCCGCCCTTGAACTCCTGCCCCCACCCGTCCGGCGAGCGGCCGCCCTCGGGGTAGATCACCAGGCTCCAGCCGAGGTCGATCAGCCGGCGGAGCTGGTCGCTGGACTTGCGGGTGGTGACCTCGCGCTCGATGGGGAAGGCGTTCAGTGCCAGCGCGGCCAGCGTGCCTTTCACCTTCTTGTCGAAGAAGTAGTCGGCGGCCGCGGCCACGACCAGCTTGGAGCGCCACGGCTCCGGCGCGGCGGTGATGATCAGCGGCGTGTCCACATGGCTGTGGTGGTTGGGGGCGAAGATGACGGCCGGTGCGGGGTCCTGGTCCATCAGGTCGGCCAGGCGGTCGACGCCGTCGGTCTCCGGGTCGGCCACGGCCTTCACGAACGCCTGCAGCGGGCCGCGGTTGATGGCCGTGCGCACCACGCGGGCTGGCGCCTTGCGGGCCCAGTCCGTCTCGAAGTTGGCGCCGAGCTTGGACGGCTCCGCCGGCACCACCACACCGCGGGGCACCGTCGGCTTGCGGTAGGGGAAGCCGAGGTTGCGCACCGGCCGCAGCCCGGCCTGCAGTGCCGACGACGCGGCATCGCCGAGCTTCGACATCCGCCGCAGCTGGGCGACGCTGAGGGTGCGCTTGTCGCCCATGTCAGCTGACGTCCGCCACCAGGAGGGCGGGGACGTGGAGGTGGGTGACGGTGGGCGTGCGGCCGACGACGTCGCTGGCGATCTCGAAGGCGTCGTCCATCGTGCTGGCCGGGGTGAAGCCCAGGCGGCGCACCGTGGACGGGTCGCCGCCGACGATGATCACCTTGCCGGCCCACTGCTGGCCGTGCGCCCCAGTACCAGGCGTAGAACGGGTGCACGCCGTGGTAGGCGTTGCCGGTGCGGTAGAGGTGGCGGTACCACTCGTCCTCGGCGAACTGCTTCTCCCACTTCTGGCCCATCACCACCGGGTCGGTGGTGTCGGGCAGCACCTGCTCGAAGAAGTCGATGTAGCTCGGGTGGTGCACGGGGTTGAAGTCCCGGTACGTCGGGTGGGTCATGATGATCACCCCGCCCTCACGCACCAGCGGCTTGCCGCGGTACATGTTGAACAGGTACCCGAGGCCCATGCACATCACCAGGATCGGGTTCATCACGCCGTCCGGGTTGTACGGGCAGACGAACGGGATGCCCAGCGTGAGGATGTCGGTCTGGCCCTCGACGGGCACGATCTGCTGGCGGTAGACGTGCTCCAGCGTGATCTCGTGGACGGCCGACGTCTCGCCGGCCTGGATGCTGGTCATCTGGTGCGGGCCTTCCATCGAGTGGAAGATCTTGCGGGCCAGCTTCAACGGGGTGCGCTTCAGCGCCTTCGTGGTGGCCAGGTAGGTGGCCCGCTCTCGCGGGCTCCACTCCCACTCCCTGGTGGAGATGAAGCTGAACTGCTCGGGGAACATGTCCGTGTTCAGCGTGGTCTCGATCTGGAAGATCTTCGGGCCCTGGTCCCGAAGCACCTTGCCGAGCCGCCAGATGCTCTGGTGCAGGGCGCTGTGCTCGCGGTGGCCGGACAGGCTGCGGGTGTTCTGCAGGGTGTGGCCGTTGTGGTGGGCGCTGAGGCAGCGGTAGCTGGCCAGGCCGGTGGTGATGCTCTTCCACCCGCCGTCCATCGGGACGGAGTTGATGTTGACGTAGACAACCAGGTCGCTGTCCGCGGCCCGCTTGTTGATCTCCAGCACTTCGCCGTGCGGGGTCTCGCCGATGACCGCCAGGTTGTCGTGGTCCTCGGCGTCGTGCTGGGTCAGCATGCCGCGAGGGTGGAACGCGTCGTAGATCCGGTCGCCGAGCGCGTGGCGCAGTTCGTACTCGTGCATGCGGCGGTGCAGGCCGAGCGCGGCGATCAGCTGGACATCGTCCACGCCGGCCTCGGCGGCCAGGTCCAGCACGGCCTCGATCACCCGCTGGCGGGTGTCCGGCCGGCGCATCTTCGGCAACGGCAGGCTGACGTCGTCGAAGCAGATGGTCAGCTTCATGCCGGGGAACAGCAGCGCCGGCAGCGGGTCCTGGTCGATCGGGTTGAGGAGGGCGGTGCGGATGGCGCCGTCGATGTCCTTGATGGCGGGCAGCGGCTCGGGCGGGTAGATGACGCGGCTGCGGCCGGCGGGCAGCTTCTCCAGCGAGAAGCCCTCGCCACGCCAGAACAGCGACGGCGGCGTCGAGCGGTCGACTTCCAGGACGAAACCGGGGCGGGGCATTACATGTTCTCCCTCATGTCGAAGGCGACCTTCACGGCGCCGCGGCGGCCGGCACTGGCGGCGTGCGCGATGGCGTCGTGGAAGTCCTTCAGCGGGTAGGTGGCGCTGACCAGGCGGCCGAGGTCGAGGCGGCGGACGACGTCGATGGCCGTGTCGAAATCTGCGCGGGTGTATGCGTACACGCCGCGGATGGCGGTCTCGCGGTGCCACAGCGTCGTGAGTTCCAGCGAGACGTTGCCGGGCATGCCCACCATGTCCACCTCGCCGCCGGGGGCGACCACGCGCAACGCCTGCTGGATGCTGTCGCTGCTGCCGACGCAATCGAATACGCGGTGGCAGCCGCACGTCAGCTGGTCGCCGGTCATCAGGGAGGAGGTGGACGAACGCACCCAGCGGGGCAGTTCGTCGGACGAGCAGACGACGTCCGCCCCGAGCGCCTTGGCCAGGCGCTTCTGGTCGGGGTAGCGGGCGGTCACGATGATCGGCCCGGTGACGTCGCGGGTGGCGCGGATGGCGGCGAGGGTGAGGAGGCCGACGGTGCCGGCGCCGATGATGGCGGTCTCGTTGCCGTCGTACTGCTTCGCCGCGTGGACGGCGCAGGCGGTGGGCTCGATCATCATCGCGGCTTCGTCGGAGAGGTCGTCGGGCACGTCCACCAGCTGGAGCGGATGGGCCACCATCTCGGTGCTCCAGCCGCCACCGGTGGACTCGCAGAATCCGGTTTGCAGGCCGGGCTCGAGGTGGCCGAACGCCACCCGCTCGCAGCGGTTCGTGCGGCCGGCGGCGCACTCGTGGCACACGGGCGTGATGCCCCGGATGGCGCAGTGCAGGACGGGGATCACGACGACCCGGCGGCCGGGCTGGTCCACCACATCGGCGACCACCTCGTGGCCCGGCACGAACGGGTAGGACACCAGCGGGTCGAAGTAGGCCGAGGCGGTGCCGTCCACCAGCGCCAGGTCGCTGCCGCAGATGCCGGCCAGGCGGGGCCGCAGCCGCAGCCACTCCGGCGTGGGGAGCGGCAGCGCCTCGTCCGGCTCCAGGCTGAGCGGCCCGACGGTCGCGCCGCGCCCCGGCATGAACGCACCCGCCAGCCGCGCCGCGGCGAACCGCGCCGGCTTCCGGGAGAACACCAACCGGCTCATCCGGGACCCCCCGTCGCGTTACCAACTTGGCGGTGAGTGGCGGTCCTACCGCCAATGAACGCCAACTTGTGGACGGCTTCCTGCAAGTTGGCGGTGAGTTGCGGTCCTACCGCCAATGAACGCCAACTTGGGATGAAGCGGCTCACTTGAACACCTTCCGGCGCTCGCGGTCGCCCAGGACGGGGCCGAGGGGGAGGGGCTTGAACGGGGCGCCGCCGGCCTGCTCCAGTGCTCCACCAGCCAGCCGCGCTTGCGGGCGATGGCGGCTAGGCGGGTCTCGGGGTTGACCGCCACGGGGAAGCCGACGCACTCCAGCAGCGGCAGGTCGCTGGAGGAGTCCGCATAGGCGATGCTCTCGTCCAGGCGCAGGCCCTCGGCCGCGCAGTAGTCGGCCAGGATCTGGGCGCGGGTCTCGCCCGTGGGCGGCACCTTGGCCAGGTGACCGCTGTAGGTGCCGTCGGGGCGGATGGTCATCTCGGCCGCGACGATCTCGTCGAACAGCGGGCGCAGGCACTCCACGGCGAAGTCCATCGCCCCGGTGATGAGGATCGTGCGGTGGCCGAGCGCCCGGTGCTCGCGTACCCGCCGCAGCCCCGCGGGGAACGCCTTGGCGAGGATGATGTTGGACAGCAACTCCGGCGCATCCTCGGCGATCTGGGCCACCGGGGCGTCCTCGTAGCGGCGGTAGAAGAAGCGCAGGAAGTCGGTGCGGTCCTTGCGATCCACCGCCTGCAGCGTGGGTGCCTCGGCCAGAGTGCGCAGCACGTAGCGGATGCGCTCCGGCACGTTCAGCCTGCGGGTGGCGAGGAACGAATAGCTCTCGACCACATTGCTGGAGATCAGCGTGTTCTCCAGGTCGAAGGCGGCGACATGGCGGTCGGGGGAGAGGATCTGGCCGCGCAGGCGGGTCGCCCGGTCGGTGCGGTTCTTGCCGCCGTGGGTCTTGGCCCGGCTGTGCAGGACGATCGACGGCAGGTGGATCTCGTGCACGTAGCGCGGCCAGTCCACCGACTGCGGGTCGAAGTTGAAGGCCGCGTGGTCGTCGGCGTCGAGGCCCGCCCATCTCCATCAACCGGTCGACCTGGTAGATGGCCTCGCACTCCGTGTACAGGCCGTAGAGCTGCACGTACTGGTACGCCCGGTCGATCTCGGTCTTCTTCTCCTCCAGGCCGGCCGCCCACGACGCCTGCTTGCCGCGCAAGGGGAGGCTCTGCAGGACGCGCTCCGTGCGCTCCGCCACGGCCTTGGCCCGCTTCAGTTGCTCCTTCCGCGGCCGCGGGCGGGGAACTGCCATTCCGGTACGACGATCGGCTGGCCCTCGTTGTCGTACAGCGGGTTGCGGGTGAAGTAGTCCCGCACGTTCTCCACGAGCGTGCCGTACTTCAGCGGGTTGATCCCGCCGCTGGCCACCTGGGTGATCGGCGCCGCGTGCTCGGACCCCAGCGCGGCGACGGCGATGATCGCCGCGACCACGAGGTCCACCGGGATGACGTCGATGGTGCCCTCGGCCACGCCGGGGAACTCCTTCAGCAGGCCGCGGGCGTAGCTGAGGATGACGGGCTCCGCCATGCGGAAGCCGCGGATCCAGCCGGGGAACGGCTCCTCCAGCGCGCTCTCGATGATGCTCGGGCGGACGATGCTGACCGGCACGTCGCCCTTGGACTCGGTGAGTGCCTGCTCGCCGAGCGCCTTCGTGAACGCGTAGGCGTCGGGCCAGCCGACGCTGGCGGCGCGGGCCCGGCCGGCCTCGACCAGCTGGTCCTTCACCCAGGCCAGGCGGAGGTCCTCGGTCTTGCTGGCCAGGGCGGGCGCGCCGGCCGCGCCCAGCTCGGCGCGGGCGCCGGCGCGGAACTCGGCCAAACGTTCCGGCAGGCGGCTGGCGGCCTCGGCGTCGCTGCGCAGGCGGCGGGCCGCGGCGACTTCCTTGCGCCAGTCCAGCCCGATGTCCCACGGGCCGGCGCTGACCAGTTCCTCGGGCGCCGTGCCGCGGCGGTTGCCGGCGACGTAG
This sequence comes from Ilumatobacteraceae bacterium, assembly GCA_041394605.1. Lineage (GTDB taxonomy): Bacteria > Actinomycetota > Acidimicrobiia > Acidimicrobiales > Ilumatobacteraceae > UBA668. The sequence continues at coordinate 402,508 of JAWKHX010000006.1, read as the reverse complement.
CAGGTGCTGACCGCGACGAGATGGGGTGTGACCCCGAGTGCCTGGAGCGCCTGGGCGACGCGCACCGGGCCGAGCAGGTTGATCTCCACCGCAGAGTCCAGCGGGCTGTCGAAGCTGACGGCGGCGGCGGAGTGGATGACGATGTCGCAGGAGGCGAAGATGGCCCGGTCGGTATCGCTGAGGCCGAGGCCGTCGGTGCTGACGTCGCCACCCACGGCCGTGACGCGGCGCTCCACCATGGCATCGAACTCGGCCTTGCCGAGATCGGCCCGAAGGCGGTCGAACGCGTTGTTCTTGAAGATCTCGCGGCGGGCCCGCTCGGCCGCGTCGTGACGCTTGCTGGGGCGGATCAGCAGGACCAGTTCGCACCCGGGCACGGCGCGCAGCAGCCGCTCCACCAGTGCGGTGCCGACGAAGCCGGTGCTGCCGGTGACGGCGATCCGCTTCCCGTCGAGGTTCTGGGCGATCATGGTCCGTACTGTCTAGCACAGTTCTCTACCATGTGGTAGAGAGAGGATCCGTGATGGTCCCGTGAGTCGCGGCAACACCCGCCAGCGCATCCTCGATGCCGCCACGGACCTGTTCGGCCTGCGCGGCGTGGAGGCCGTGTCGCTGGATGTGATCGCCGGCGATGTGGGCGTGGCCAAGCAAACCCTCCTGTACTGGTTCCCGAGCAAGGACGACCTGGTCCAGGCCGTCCTGGTGGGCGCGATCGAGGAGCTGACCCTGGGCATCGAGGCTGCCATCCGGGCCTCCACCGACGACCCGCTGGACCGCATCGACGCCGTCGTCCGCGCCGTGTTCCGACCCGCGGTCCGCCGGCCCGCGCTGCTGGGGCTGGTGCGCGAGGTCAGCCGCCTGCCGACGGCTGCGGGGGAGCGCCTGGCCGACGCGGTGCGGCCATTGGTGGCCCGGGCCGTCGGCTACCTGGGGGCGGAGATGGACGCCGGACGGTTGCGTCGCGCCGACCCCCGCCTGGTCGCCGCGCTGGCCTACGCCACCGTCACCGGCATCGCCACCGAGCCGGAGGTCCTCCGCGCCGTCGGCTGGACCCCGACGATGGCCGAACTGCGCCGCCTGCGCGATGAGCTGCTGGCCTTCCTCCGCGCCGCGCTCACCCCGTAGATCCGAGTGGGGGGCTGACGACGTCAGCGGGCGGTGTTCCGGCGGCGGCGGGCGTGGCGCTCGAGGGCCAGGCGGACCAGTTCGTCGATCAACTCGGGGTAGGTCATCCCGCTCGCGATCCACATCTTCGGGTACATCGAGATCGGGGTGAAGCCGGGCATCGTGTTGACCTCGTTCAGCAGGAAGCCGCGGCCGCCCTCCTCGAAGAAGAAGTCGCAGCGCGACAGGCCCTCGCAGCGCAGTGCCTGGAACGCCCGCAGCGCCAGTTGCTGCACCTCGGCCGTCTGCTCGTGCGTCAGCGGCGCGGGCACCAGGGTCTGTGAGCCGTCGTCCACGTACTTGTCGGCGTAGTCGTAGAACTCGGCGGCGGGGATGATCTCGCCGGGCACGCTGGCCCGCGGGTCCAGGTTGCCGAGCACGGCCACCTCGATCTCGCGGCCGGTGATGGCTTCCTCCACCACCACCCACTCGTCGTAGCTGAGGGCGAGCTGGATGGCGTCGCGTACGGCCTCCACGGTCTTGGCCTTGCTGACCCCCACCGACGAGCCCATGTTGGCCGGCTTCACGAACACGGGCAGGCCCAGCTCCTCGGCCAGTCGAGCTGGCAGACCGGGCGTCATCGCATCGGCGCGGAACGCCCGGTAGCGCCTGGGGATGCCGTGCTGGGCGGCGACCACCTTGGCCATCGCCTTGTCCATCGCCACCGCGGACCCGAGCACGCCGGTGCCCACGTAGGGCAGGTCGGCCATCTCCAGCAGGCCCTGTACCGTGCCGTCCTCGCCCATCGGGCCATGCAGCAGGGGCACCACCACGGTGGGAGCGCCGCTGTCGGGCGTGACCGCCTTGCTGGGCTCCACCCACGGGCCGTCCACGTCCAGCCGGCCGGGCAGCGCGCCCGGCCCCGCCTCCAACGCCCGCTGAGCGCCCTCGGCCAGCTGCCAGCGGCCGTCGCGAGCGATGCCCACCGGCGTGATCCGGTACTTCGCCGGGTCTGCCGCCCGCAGCACGTAGGCAGCCGTGGTGCAGCTGACATCGTGCTCCGCCGACTGGCCACCGAACAGCACGATCAGGTGGACACGGTCGTCGGCGCTCATCGCCCTGACGGTACCCTCTGGCGCCATGCGATTCCGAGCGAGTGACGTGGCATCCGCCACCGGCGGCCGGCTGCACGGCCCCGACGCACCAATCGACGGTGTCTCGTTCGACAGCCGGTCGCTGCAGGCGGGCCAGTTGTTCGTGCCGCTGGTGGCCGAGCGCGATGGCCACGAGTTCGTCCCGGGGGCACTGGAGCGTGGCGCGGCGGCCTACCTGACCGCGCAACCTCCCGTGGGTGGCACGGCGATCGAGGTGGCGGACACGCTGCGCGCCCTGATGGCGCTGGCCACCGCGATGCGGTCCCGCTTCGACGGGCCGGTGGTGGGCATCACCGGCTCGGTCGGCAAGACGTCCACCAAGGACATGGTGGCGTCGGCGCTCGGTGCGTCCCGCCGCACCTGGGCCAACGAGAAGAGCTTCAACAACGAGCAGGGCCTGCCGACCACCGTCCTCAACACGCCCGACGACACCGAGGTGATGGTGCTGGAGATGGGCATGCGCGGGTTCGGCGAGATCGCCGAGCTGTGCGGGATCGCCCACCCCACGGTGGGTGTCGTCACCCGGGTGGCGGAGGCCCACAGCGACCGCGTCGGCGGGATTGACGGCGTCGCCCGTGCCAAGGCCGAGCTGATCCAGGCCCTGCCGGCGGGCGGCACGGCGATCCTCAACGCCGACGACCACCGGGTGGACGCGATGGGCGCGCTGGCGCCGGGTGCCGTCCTGCGGTTCGGGCACCACCACGGGGCGGACGTGCGGATCACCGACGTCCACCTCGACGACCACGCCCGCCCGTCGTTCCGCCTGCACACCCCGTGGGGCCGCCACGACGTGCGGCTCGGCGTCAGCGGGAGGCACATGGCGGTCAACGCGGCGGCCGCACTGGCGGTGGTGGGCGCCGTCGGCGCGGACGTGGCCGCGGGCGCTGCGGCCCTCAGCGACGTCGGCCTGACGGCGATGCGGATGGAGGTCCGCCGCACCCCGGCCGGTGCTGTGGTGCTGGACGACAGCTACAACGCCAACCCCACCAGCATGCGGGCGGCGATGGACGCGCTGGCCGACCTGCCGGGTCACCGCAAGGTCGCCGTGCTCGGCCTGATGGCAGAGATCAGCGACCCGGAGGCCGAGCACCGGGCCATCGTCGAGTACGCCCACGGCCACGGCATCGAGGTGCTGGCCTACGGCACCGACCTGTACGGCATCACCCCGTGCGCCGACCCGGTGGCCGAGCTGAGGTCACTCGCCCGCGGCGAAGCCGTGCTCGTCAAAGGGAGCCGCGTGGTCGGGCTCGAGCGGGTCGCCGCCGCCCTGTGCGGCTGAGGCGAGGTCCGTGCGCCGGTCGATGCCGGCGATGTTGCACCACCACGCCAGCGCCAGCGCGAAGATCGCCCCGCCGACCAGCACCTGCCGGGCACCGATGGAGTCCACCACCGGCCCGAAGATCAGGTTGCCCAGCGGCACCGTGCCGCCGAACGCCATGAACCACAGGCTCATCGCCCGGCCGCGCTCGTGGTCCTCCAGGCGGGCCTGGAAGATGGTGTTCATCGACGTGGTGGTGCCGAAGTAGGCGAAGCCCAGCAGGGGGGCGACGAGGAAGGCGCCGACGGGCGACCGCACCAGCCCGAAGGCGGCGAGCGTGATGGCGAAGGCGCCGAAGCCGAGGCGGATCAGCCGGCGCTTGTCGATGGCCACGAGGAACGTGCCGATGGCCAGCCCGCCGACGGCCGCGCCCAGCCCCCACGTGGCGTAGAGCCACTTGTAGGTGGAGGAGCGCTCGTCGATCCCGAAGTTGTGCTGGGCGACGGCAGGGAACAGGCCCACGTACGGCAGGGAGAACAGGGAGAACAGCGTGAGGCTGAGGATCAGCCGGCTGTTGACCGGGTTGTGGCGCACGATGCGGTAGCCGCTGACGAACGCCCGCCAGCCGCGCTCCGACACGGCCTTCACCGCCGGCAGGTGCACCCGCATGAGGGCGCCGACCACGAACAGGTACGTGGCGGCGTTGATGAGGAACCACTGGGCCGTGGTGACGCCGAGCGGGCTGAACACGGCGACGATGATCGGGCCGACCACGCGGGACCCGTTGATCATCGAGGAGTTGAGTGCGATGGCGCCGGAGAGGTCGTCGCGGGACACCAGTGTCGGCAGCATCGCGGACCATGCCGGCGCGTTGAGCGCATTGCCGATGCCGACCCCCAGCGCGGTGGCGAACATCGCCCAGATCGGCGCGTCCGCGGCCGCGAGGAAGAACAGGCCGACGGAGAAGGCGAGCTGCACCATCTGCATGGCGACGAGCCAGCGGCGGCGGTCGAACCGGTCGGCGATGACACCTGCCGGGATGGACAGCACCAGCAGCGGCCCCAGCTGGGCGAACACCAGCAGGCCGACGACGGAGGCCCGGCCGGTGCGGGAGTAGACGTAGGCGGGCAGCACCACGTTCTGCATCCAGGTGCCGATGTTGGACCCGAACGACGCCAGCCACATGCGGCGGAAGTCGGGGTACGAGAACGCGGCTCGGGCGCTGCCGGGCGTGTGCTGGTGGGAGTGGGGGGCGAGCGTTGTCGTCATCATTGACCGGTGGGTCAAGAGTAGAAGGCCGAGTCCGCCGATGCGAGGTTGGCGGATGTCACACTTGGCACATGCCGCTGGATTCGTCGCAGGCCGCCGCACGCCCCACTGCCACCGCTCCGGCCGACCGGTGCCACCGCTTCGGCACCTACCCGGAGTGCCCGTTGTGCGGCGGGTCGCTGCACCCCGAGCACGCCCACTTCAAGTGCGGCAGTTGCGGTTGGCGCGACAGTTGTTGCGATTGATCGTCCGCCCAAGGAGACCCTGATGGACACCGCCACGTTCGACACCATCCTCGTCACGGCCGACGGGCCGCGGGGCTCGCTGACGCTGAACCGGCCGGACAAGCTGAACCCGCTGAGCATGCACACGCTGCACGAGATCGAACTGGCGGCCCGCTGGTTCGACGAGCACCACGACCTGAAGGTGGTGGTGGTCACCGGGGCTGGCAAGGCCTTCAGCGCCGGCGCCGACCTCACCGCGTTCAGCGGGGATGCCTCGGCCGAGGACCGCCACGTCGGCTGGCGGATGGCCCGGGCGATGGACGAGATGCGCGCCGTCACCGTCGCCCGCCTGCACGGCTGGTGCGTCGGCGGTGGCCTCGTGGTGGCTGCCGGGTGCGACCTGCGGGTGGCGGCGGACACCGCCCGCTTCTCCATTCCCGAGGTGGACCTGGGCATCCCGCTGGCGTGGGGCGGCATCCCCCGCCTGGTGCGCGAGATCGGCCCGGCGCTCACCAAGGAGTTGGTGATGACCTGCCGTCCCTTCGACGCCGCCGAGGCCAAGGCCGCCGGCTTCGTCAACCGGGTGGTGCCCGAGGCCTCGCTGGACGACGAGGTGGAGGCGCTGGTGCAGGTGCTGCTGTCCAAGCCGAAGCTGGCGCTGGTGGAGACCAAGGCCCACGTCAACGCAGTGACCGAGGCGATGGTGGGCACTGGCCGCAGCTGGAGCGACGGCGACAGCCTGTACGCCGGCCTGCGCGACCCCGAAGGCCGGGCCAGCGCCCAGGCCTACATGGACCGCGTCCGCAGGAAGTAGCCGGTCAGGCGGCGCGGAGCGCAGCGACCGTGCTCCGAAGGCCGGCAGCAACGAGTCGGTCGAGCATTTCGTCCAGCTCCATCGGTGGATTCCGAAGGGACGCTGCCTGCGCCCGGACGACAGCATGCACGATCCTCGGCGAGCGCCGGACGAGCGCCAACACGAACGAGTCCGGCGTCTGCGCCTCGATGCCAAACGGTTCCAGCGCCTCAGACGGGAAGTCGCTGAGGTTCTCGGTGACGATCACCTGCGAGTGGGAGTGGATGGCCGCCGCCAGAACATGGCGGTCGGCAGGGTCGGGCAGGCGGAGGTCGCCGGTCAGGTCGTCGTGCCCGACGACGATGCAGTCCGGCACGGCCTCGCACATGAGCTCGCGAGTGCGGTCGAGTTGGGAAGCGCTGAGGTCTGGCCGCCGTCGGAGAATGGACATCACCATCTCGTCCAGAATCTGCTCGCTCCAGTGGGCTCGGAAGAGACCCGTCATTGCGAGACGCACCAGGAGATCGCGCAATCCTGCGGGATGGAGGACGCACGCGTCGAAGGTCGCGTCGAGCGTCATGGGTGCGAGCCGGTATCAGTAGTCGAGACCGAGGCGCTGCGCCTCGGCGGTCAGTTCATCCGCAGCAGCCCGGCGTCGAGCGGCGTCGAGGCGCTGGTACGTGAGCACGTCGTGCAGCAGGACTCGCCGCCGATTGCCGACGCGGCGGTGGGGGAGCTTGCGCTCCTCCAGCAATTTGACGAGGTACGGCCGCGACACGTTCATGATGTCGGCCGCCTGTTGGGTGGTCAGCTCCGCCTCGACGGCTGTGACGGCCACGGCGTGACCGCCTGCGAGATGTGTGAGGACGTCGGCCAGCACACGCAGGGCAGGCACCGGGATCTGAAGCACCGTGTATGAGCCGCGGGCGGACATCGACACCTGCACCTCAGCAAGATCGGGTTGCTCGTCGAGAAAGTGTCGTAGCCCGTCGCTGGCAGCCGCTGACGTGCGGGCAGTTGTCTCGTCCGGGGCGGTGAGTTGATGGTCGAGTGTCCGTGCCATGCGCCTCCTCCAGTCATTCGAAACATACAGAATAGTCGAAACATTCGCAACACACCTGGAGGACGTTGCACCGGAAGCTCAGCGGCGCGGTCAGCCTCGTGGCATGGGCGCGTGAACGCCGAGCAGCGCCATTCGACGCTCGAGGTCGCGGAGCCACGCTCGCTCCTTCACCGGCGACGTACCGACCAACACGAGGACCCGACGGCGGCGGCCGTCTCGCGTCGTCATACATGGAACGCTCGCGCTGTTCGCCAACCAAGTGAAGCGTCTGGAGACCTCGGCAACGTCCGAGAAGGGCAGGTTCCACTTCCGGAAGGTGCCCTCGTAGGTGATCGCGTCCGGATGGAGCGTGACGTGCGCTCTGAATGCCCGCCGTCCCAAGTAGGGGAGGGGCGCCAGGCCGGGCACGATCAGCGCGAGCCCCCACCAGCGAAGCGTCAGGCCAGCGGCCGCGATCGCGATCCCGACCAGCACCAGCGGGAGCAGCGTTGAGCGTCGGTACAGCGCAGTGCTGCCGACGGCAGTCGGATCGGAAGGGCTCACCCGAACAGTCCGTAGAGGGCGTCGCGCATGGCGACCGCGACGGCGGCGACGTCGTCCACCGAGGTGACCGTCTTCTGGGACAGGTCGGGCGGCGCGGGCGACTCGGCTTCGGCGACGGCGGGGAACTCGATCAGGACGGTGGGGTGGGCGGGGATGACGTTCTCCTGGCCCTCCCAGAGGAAGGCGAGGTTGTCGTGCTCCACCCGGCCGGAGTAGCGCGGGCCGCCCCAGCCGGCGGCCTCCGACATGGCCGTCGCCGCCTGCAGCGCCAGGCCCTCGTTCTCCTCGCCGACCCAGTGGTACGGCGAGTGGCAGTGGATGGTGAGAACCGGCTGGACGGCCGCGGTCACGGCCATCACCGCCTGGGCTTCGGGCGTCTCCAGGTTGAAGCCGTCGCGGTTGGGGTCGATGCCCTGCGCGGTGAGCCGGGTGTGGGCCGCCAGGCCGTCGGGGTTGGCCGTGGGCACCAGCCAGATCCCGAACGTGGTCGGCGGCCGATCCCGGATGGCCTGCACGAACCAGGCCGGCGCGCACTCGTCGCCGTGCACTTGCCCGAGCACCAGCACCTGCGGGCCGTCGTGGGTGCCCCAGTGCTCCGCCCAGATCGTGCGCCCCTCGTAGCTGGTGCCGATCGGCATGTAGGTGTCGGCGATGTTGCCGGTCTCGTTGCGGAAGCCGATGGCGCCGGGGGTGATCGTGTCGCACGTGCCGATCGGCGTGTCGAGGTACGACGGGTCGGACGGGGCCGGCGCCGTGGTGGAGGTGGACGTGGACGCGGCCGTCGAGCTCGTCGTGTCCGCGACGGTGGTCGGCGGTGTCGCAGTCGTGGCCGTGCCCGCGGACGTGGACGTGGCGGCGATGGACTCCGCCGGCGCGGACTGCGCCGAGGAGCACGCGGTCAGGGCCAGCAGCAGTGGCGCTGCCAGCAGCCCCCGGTTCACCCGAGGACGAGGTCGGCGTACTGGCCGAGCACCTGCTTCGGCCCGCTGACGAGGAAGGTCGTCAGGCAGGTCTCCCGCCACTGCTCCAGCTCCGCCCGGATCTTGTCCATCGGGCCGACCAGCGCGACGTCCTCCACCATGGCCAGCGGGATGGCCGCTGCGGCCTCCTGCTTCTTGCCCTGGAGGTACAGGTCCTGCACCTTCAGCGCGACGTCCTCGTAGCCCATGCGGGCGAAGACCTCGAAGTGGAAGTTGGCGCCGCGGGCACCCATGCCGCCGCAGTAGAGCGCGAGGAACGGGCGGACGAAGTCGGCGCACTGCTCGGCGTTCTCGCCGGGGATCAGCATCAGCGTGGCGGCCACCTCGAAGCGGTCGGCCTTGCCCTCCTCACCGGACGCGGCAAAGCCTTCCGCCAGGCACTTGCGGTAGAAGCCGTCCTCCTTGGGGGAGAAGAACAGTGGCAGCCAGCCGTCGCAGATCTCGGCCGACAGGGCGACGTTCTTCGGGCCTTCGGCGCCGAGGTAGATCGGGATGTCGGTGCGCAGCGGGTGCACGGTGCTCTTCAGCGGCTTGCCGAGCCCGGCGCCGCCCTGGAAGGGCATGTCGTAGAAGTCGCCGTGGAAGTCCACCGGCTGATCGCGGCGCAGGATCCGCCGCACGACCTCGACGTACTCGCGGGTGCGGGCGAGCGGGCGGGGGTACGGCTGGCCGTACCAGCCCTCCACCACCTGCGGGCCGCTGGCGCCGAGGCCGAGGATGAACCGCCCGCCGGAGAGGTGGTCGATGGTCATCGCCGCCATGGCGGTGGCCGCAGGCGTGCGGGCGCTCATCTGGATGATGCCCGTGCCGAGCTGGATGGTGGACGTGTGGGCACCCCACCAGGCCAGCGGCGTGAGTGCGTCGCTGCCGTAGGCCTCGGCGGTCCACGTGGACGTGTACCCGAGGCGCTCGGCCTCCTGGATCGCCTCCAGCGCACCCGAGGGCGGGCCGCTGCCCCAGTACCCCGTGCTGTACCCGAGCTTCATGTCCTTTGCCATAGGGTGACCGTATGCCCTCGGAGGTCCGCCACGCCACGCCGGAGGACCGCGGTCCCATGGCACTCACACTCGCCAAGGCGTTCCACGACGACCCGATCAAACACTTCCTGTGCGGCGGACGGTCACTACCGCTGGAGCGCACCACGCCGTTCTTCGACGCCTTCCTGCGCATCCAGATGCCCCACGGCGAGACGTACACCACAGCCGGCCACGAGGCCGTCACCATCTGGTCGCCGCCGGGGAAGTGGAAGATCGGCGTGCCCACCATCCTGCGCTACTCGCCCCGTTTCCTGCGGATGTATGGCTGGCGGCTGCTGCCGAACCTGCTGGTGCTGACCGACCTGGAGAAGCTGCACCCGGAGGAGCCGCACTACTACCTGGAGTTCATCGGCACCGACCCAGCCCACCAGGGCAAGGGCTTCGGCCGCGCCCTGATGGAGCCGATGCTGGAGCGCGCCGACCGCGAGGGCGTGGGGATGTACCTGGAGAACTCCAAGGAGAAGAACCTCGCCTTCTACGGCCGCCACGGCTTCGAGGTCCGCCAGGAGATGCAGCACCGCCGCGGCGGCCCCCGCCAGTGGCTGATGTGGCGCGACCCGCGCTAGGGCCATCGGCCTGATGGCCGGCAGCGGTCCGCCGCGGTGGGGTTGTCGTCAGTCCTCGACCAGCGCAGCGAACGGCCAGGGCTCGACGTCGGTGTAGTCGCGGCGAACGATCTGGACCACCTGTGCAAGGTCGACCTCTCGCCCGGCCCGATAGGGGTTGGACTGCAACGCATCGACGACGTGCTTCGTCACCTCGGTCACGGACGGCAGTGTCGAGGCGGCGAGCGGCCGCGTGTACCGGTGGACGTACCCCAGGCTGACCAGTGCGGCATGTATGTCGACCGTCGCGGAATGCGCCGGTTCTCGACGCTCGGAGCGTGAGCGGTCGTGCGCGAAGGGCGCTGGCAAGCCGTCGGACGCGTTCGACGTCGCCGAGCCGCGGGCGAAGATCGGGCATGTCGTGCAGCACTGCGCTGAGCGCGACCAGGAGGGACAGCTCGCGGAGCCCCGCGTCGACGAGGCTGCGGTGCGTCAGGATCGGCAGCTTGCGTCCGGCGAGCGTCGAGGAGGCCCCTGCGCTGAACCGACGCCAGCGGGACGTCGTCGCAGTGAAGACGCAATCAGTTGCGTCCTCCAGGGCGCCGCTGACCCGCACAGCGACGCCGATCGGCCCTGCCCGGCCGGCCGTCCAAGGGACGACGGCCCAGCCGTCAGGACGTGCTGGGCCGTCCATCGCGTCGGTGATGCGACCGTAGGCCTCCCAACTCAGCAGCACCGGGCCGCACCCTGGCGCCGACACGGTGGCCCCGTGAGGGAGGAACGCGAGCGTGGCCAGTGGCCGCGTCGGCCGCAGCGGGACCGCCACCAGGTGTCCGCCGCCGTCGACGCTGAAGACGAGGGTGAGCGTCACGAACTGCTCGCGCCATCCGTCGGCAACATCGCTGACGGATCGTAGCCATCACGCACCCAACGCCCCTGCGAGCGAGGAGTAGCGTCATGCGCATGTCGTTGATCGATGATCCGGCGGCGGTCGTCTACCCGGAGAGCGACGGCCAGCCGATGGGTGAGAGCGTCATCCAGACCGAAGTCATCATCATGCTGAAGATCGGCCTGGACCGGCACTTCCGTGACCGGCCCGACGCCTATGTGGGCGCCGACCAGTTCTGGTACCCGGTGCAGGGGCGGCCCGACATCACCGTCGCCCCCGATGCATACGTGGTAGTGGACCTGCCCACCATGCCGTCGATGCAGGCCCGCGGCAGTTATCGACCGTGGGACATCGGCGGGCGGATGATGTTCGTCAGCGAGGTGCTGTCGCCCAGCAACACCTGGGCCCAGATGCAGCACAAGCTGGAGTTCTACGACCGCTAACAGGCCAGAGCCGACGCGCAACAGGCCAGGGCCGACGCCGAGCAGGCCAGGGCCGACGCGGCCGACGCGCGAGCGGCCGAGCTGGCAGCGCGCCTCGCCGCGCTGGAGGGTGGCGATCGGTTCAGCTGAACCGGCTACGTTGCCCCCGGGCAACGAACTCACTGGGGGTAGTGATGGCCGAGATCCACGGCACCTTCGATCCGCGCTTCGCCGCGATGGCGGAGATCATGTCGGCGAACATCGACAGCGGGGCCGACGTCGGCTGCTGCGCCGCCGTCGTCGAGCACGGCGAACTGGTCGTCGACATCTGGGGCGGCTGGGTGGACGAGGCGCACAGCGCCCCGTGGGAGCGCGACACCATCACCAACGTGTGGTCCAGCACCAAGACCCAGACCACGCTGTGCGCGCTGATGTTGCACTCCCGCGGGCAACTGGATTTCGACGCGCCGGTCGCCACCTACTGGCCGGAGTTCGCCCAGAACGGCAAGGAGGGTGTGCTGGTCCGCCACCTCATGTCGCACACGTCGGGCGTGTCCGGTTGGGATCAGCCGGTCACGGTCGAGGACATCTACGACTGGGAGGCCAGCACCGCCAAGCTGGCCGCCCAGGCGCCGTGGTGGGAACCCGGCACTTCCAGCGGGTACCACGCGCTGAACCAGGGACACCTGGTGGGCGAGGTCATCCGGCGGATCACCGGCAAGAAGCCCGGCGAGTTCTTCCGCGACGAGGTGGCCGGCCCGGTGGGCATCGACTTCCACATCGGCCTGCCGGAGTCCGAGTTCGGCAGGGTGTCGAACGTCATCCCGCCGCCGCCCCTGCCGATCGACATCACCCAACTGGACCCCGACATGGTGGTGGTGAAGACGTTCACCGGCCCGGCCCCCGGCGCGGAGGCCAGCTGGACGAAGGAGTGGCGCCAGGCCGACATCGGCGCGGCCAACGGGCACGGCAACGCCCGGTCGCTGGCGATGGCCCAGAGCGCGGTCACCAACGGCGGCGTCGTCAACGGCACGAAGCTGCTCGACCCGGCGACGCTGGACCACATCTTCCGCGTCCAGGCCGACGGCATCGACCAGGTGCTGATGTCGCCGGTGGTGTTCGGCATCGGCTACGGCCTGGCCAACGACACCATGCCGTTCATCCCCAAGGACCGGCGGGTGTGCGGCTGGGGTGGCTGGGGTGGCTCGCTGATCATCAACGACATCGACCGCGGCCTCACCATCTCCTACGTGATGAACCGGATGGAAGGTGGCCTGGTGGGCGACATGCGCGGCGCGTCGCTGCTCGCAGCCGCGTTCGCCGCCACCGACTGACGCCGGGCGGCGAGAGGCGGCGGCGGACCCTCCGCTACGGGGCCATCAGTGCCCTGGGTCGAAGGTGATGGGCATGTGGGCGGGGCCGAAGATGCCCACGCCGTCGGGCTTCCACTGCACGTCGCCGTCCAGGCGCAGGTTCGGCATCCGCTGCGCCAGCAGCGGCAGGGCTTCCTGCAGCTCGGCGCGGGCCAGCGCCTGGCCGAGGCAGTAGTGGATGCCGGAGCCGAACGTGAGCTGCGGCTGGTCGCTCTTCTGGCTGGTGATGTCGAACACGTCGGGCTCGTTGAACACCGCCTGGTCGCGGTTGGCCTCCGCCAGGCCGATGGACATGAACGTGCCGGCGGGGAACACCACGCCCTTGTACTCGATGTCCGTGCTGGCGAAGCGGGCAGTGCCTCGCACGGCGCCGAAGTAGCGCATGGATTCCTCCACCGCTCGCTGGGCCAGCTCGGGCTGCTCGGCCAGAAGCGCCCACTGCGCAGGATGCTCGGCGAGCATCGCGACCGAGCAGCCGAGCTGGTTGCGAGTCGTGTCCGTGCCGCCGATGATGACCGCATTCACCATCATCACCAGCTCGTCGGTGGAGAGGCGGTCGCCTTCCTCCTCGGCGGCGATCAGGTCGGTGAGGAGGTCGTCGGCCGGCTTGCTGCGCCGTTCGGCGATCAGCTCGCGGGTGTACGCGTCCAGCTCGTCCTGGGTGTTCATGATGAGGTCCAACTTGTCCGCCATGTCGATGGAGAAGACCTCGAGGATGTCGTTGGCCCACCGGCTGAACAGCTGCCAGTCGCTCTTCGGCGCGCCCAGCAGCTCGCAGATGATCGGGATGGGGTACGGCTCGCAGATGTCCACCGCGAAGTCCGCACGCCCGGCCGCTGCCACGTTGTCCACCAGGCCGTTGATGACCTCGCGCATGAACGGTCGCAGCCGGTCCGCCGAGCGGGGGGAGAACGCCGGCGCCACCAGGCGGCGCAGGCGCACGTGCAGTTCGCCCTCGGCACTGAGGATGTTGACCGTCTGGCGGGCCAGGAACTTCTCGTTGGTGACGCCCATGAGCTCGGGGATCCGCCCGGCGGCATTGTGCCAGCGCTTGTCGCGCAGGATGGCCACCGCGTCGTCGTAGTGCCAGACCGCGTACCCGAACGGGTTGCGGGCCAGCCAGTGGTCCTTCGGCAGGTCGGCGTTGCGGGTGACCCGCTGCCCGTCCAGCTGTGGAAGGTCGAGTTCGGACGCGAGCGTGCTCATGCGCCGAACGCTACGACAGCGCCTCCACCGGGTCCACAGCGGAGGTACCGAGGAACTCGGCGACCGGCCCGTTGGTGACCTGCCCGGCGTGGGTGTTCAGGCCCAGCGCCAGCGCCGGGTCGCGCCGGCAGGCCTCGGCCACGCCGTGCACCGCCAGGTCCAGCTGGTAGGGGAGGGTGGCGTTGGTGAGCGCGTACGTGCTGGTGTGCGGCACCGCGCCGGGCATGTTGCCCACTGCGTAGTGCAGCACGCCGTGCAGTTCGTACACGGGCTCTACGTGGGTGGTCTCGTGGGTGGTCTCGATGCACCCGCCCTGATCTACGGCCACGTCCACGATCACGGCGCCCTTCTTCATCATCCGCACCATGTCCTCGGTGACCACCACGGGAGCGCGCCCGCCGGCCACCAGCACCGCACCGATCACCAGGTCGGCGTCGGCGATGTTGCGCTCCAGCGCGCCACGGTTGGAGGCGAGGGTGACGATCCGGCCCTTGTTGATCTGGTCCACCCAGCGGAGGCGGTCCAGGTTCTTGTCGAACAGCACCACCTCGGCCTCCATGCCGGCGGCGATCCAGGCCGAGTTCCAGCCCACGTTGCCGGCACCCAGCACCACCACCTTGGCGGGCTGCACGCCCGGCGCGCCGCCCATCAGCACGCCCCGCCCGCCGTTGTGGCGCTCCAGGTAGTGCGCGCCCATCTGTGGCGCCAGCCGGCCGGCCACCTCGCTCATGGGCGCCAGCAGGGGGAGTGCGCCGTTCGCAGTCTGCACGGTCTCGTAGGCGATGGCGGTGGTGCCGGCCCCGAGCAGTGCCTTGGCCACCTCGGGGTAGGCAGCCAGGTGCAGGTAAGTGAACAGGGTCAGGTCCGGGCGCAGGTACTGGAACTCCTCTGCCTTCGGCTCCTTCACCTTCACCACCATCTGCTGCGCCCACGCGTCGGCGGCGGTCGGGACGATGGTGGCGCCGGCGGCCACGTAGTCGGCGTCGTGGAAGCTGGCGCCCTCACCGGCACCCGTCTCCACGCAGACCTGCACGCCGTGACGCTCCAGCTCGCGGACCCCGTCGGGCGTCATCGCCACGCGGTACTCCTGGGTCTTGATCTCCTTGGGCACACCGACGGTCTTCAGGCTCATGACCGCATCATCCACTGTCGATCGCCGTTGATCAACGGAAGATTGTGCAGCAGAATGGTTCGATGGCCGATGAATCAACGGCACTGGACAGGATTGACCGGCGAATCATCGACATTCTCCGTGGTGACGGCCGGGTGAGCTGGAAGGAACTGGCCGACCGGGTGCATCTGGCCCCGTCGTCGGTGGCAGAGCGGGTGCGCCGCCTGGAGGCCGCCGGGGCCATCCGCGGCTACACCGCCCGCATCGAGCCGCGGGCCCTTGGCCGCGACGTGCGTGCGGTGGTGGACGTGGCCCTGCCGCCAGGCCTCGACCCCGCCCACTTCGAGGAGTTGCTGCGCGCCCGCGAGGAAGTGGCGCTGGCGCTCTACGTCACCGGCCCGGCGGACTACACGATCATCGTCGATTGCGCCGGCGCCGAGGGCCTGGACGCGTTCATCCGCTGGCTGAAGACCGACGCCGGCGTCGCCCGCACCGAGAGCAAGTTCGTCCTCCGCCCCGTCCTCGGCTGACCGGCCCGTCCAAGTTGGCGTTCAGTGGCGGTCCTACCGCACCTCACCGCCAACTTGCGAGAGCGTCCGTCCAAGTTGGCGTTGAGTGGCGGTGGTACCGCACCTCACCGCCAACTTGGGACGGACGACGGCCGGGGGCTCAGCCGGCCATGCCCTCCAGGACGTTGACGGCGTTGATGCCGATCTCCTGCACCGCGTAGCCACCCTCGAACACCACCAGCGTGGGCAGGCCCATGGCCGCGATCATTGAGCCCATCCGCAGGTAGTGCTCGTGGTCGAGCTTGAACTCGCTGATCGGGTCGCCCTTGTACGTGTCCACACCCAACGACACCACCAGGGCGTCGGGCGTGTGGCGCTGAAGGAAGCGGATGGCGTCGGCCAGCGCCGGTTCGTAGACGTCCCAGCCGGAGCCGTGGCGCAGCGGGTAGTTGGCGTTGGCGCCCTCGCCGGCGCCCGCGCCGTGCTCGTCGTCGTAGCCGAGGAAGTACGGGTACTCCTGGTCCGGGTGGCCGTGGATGCTGGCGAACGGCACGTCGTTGCGCTCGTAGAAGATGGCCTGGGTGCCGTTGCCGTGGTGGTAGTCCACGTCGAGGATGGCGACCTTGCCGACCCCGCCGTCGCGCATGGCCTGCGCGGCGACAGCCGCGTTGTTGAAGAAGCAGTAGCCGCCGTACACGTCCGCGGACGCGTGGTGGCCGGGCGGGCGGCACAGGGAGAACGCGTGGTGCTCCCCGCCGAGCACGAGGTCCGCGCCGGTGAGCGCGACATCCGCGGCGGCGGTGATGGCCGTCCACGTGCCGCTCATGATCGGGGTGCCGGCGTCGAGCGCGAAGTACGACAGCTTGCCGTCGATCACCGACGGGATGCGGTCCTGGCGGAGGGTGCGGGTGGGCCACAGCAGGGGGAGTGCGTCGTACTCGCCGTGGTCCGCGACCCATTCGTCCCATGCGGTGCGGAGAAAGTCGATGAACGGTTGGGTGTGCACTCGGGCGACGGGGCCCAGGCCGTGCTCCGTGGGCTCGAGGACCGGGCCGATGCCCTGCTCGCGCACCCTGGCCAGCACGTACTCGGCGCGCTCCTTGCACTCGAAGGCCTTGACGAGCTTGCCGTCGATCAACTCCGAGGAGCCATCTTGCAGCAACTGGCGGTCGGTGAACACGGTCTTCACGCCCGCCGAGTCTACGGACCCCCGACGGCTACCATCGGCCGTACGGGCGGTGCAACGGTGCGCCGCGATCCAACGAGGGAAACGAGAGCCGTGAAGGCGTTCAAGAACTTCATCAACGGTCAGCAGGTCGACGCGGCGGACGGCCGCACCACGCCGGTGGTCAACCCGGTCACCGGGCAGCAGTACGCCACGGCGCCCTTGTCAGGCGAGGCGGACATCGACGCGGCGATGAGCGCGGCGGCCGCTGCGTTCGAGGGGTGGAAGGACTCCACCCCCAGCGAGCGCAGCCTGGCGCTGTTCCGCATCGCCGACGCGGTGGAGGCCCGGGCCGAGGAGCTGATCGCGCTGGAGAGCGAGAACACGGGCAAGCCGCTGCACCTCACCGCGAGCGAAGAGATCCCGCCGATGGTGGATCAGATCCGCTTCTTCGCCACCGCCGCCCGCCACCTGGAGGGCAAGAGCGCCGGCGAGTACATGCGTGGGATGACCAGCATGATCCGCCGCGAACCGATCGGCGTGTGCGCCCAGGTGGCCCCGTGGAACTACCCGATGATGATGGCCGTCTGGAAGTTCGCCCCGGCCCTCGCTGCCGGCAACACCGTCGTGCTGAAGCCCAGCGATACCACGCCCGCCAGCAGCGGACTGCTGGCCGAGATCGCCGCCGAGTTCCTCCCCGCCGGTGTGCTCAACGTGGTCTGCGGCGACCGCGACACGGGCCGCGCCATGGTGAAGCACCCGGTGCCGGGCATGGTCAGCGTCACCGGCTCCGTGCGCGCCGGGCAGGAGGTCGCCGCGGCGGCCAGCGAGAGCCTGAAGCGCTGCCACCTGGAGTTGGGCGGCAAGGCACCGGTGGTGGTGTTCGACGACGCCGACGTGGCGGCGGCTGCCGAGGGCATCGCCGTGGCGGGTTACTTCAACGCCGGCCAGGACTGCACGGCCGCCACCCGCGTCATCGCCGGGCCCAAGGTCTACGACGACTTCGTGGCGGCGCTGGCCGAGCAGGCCAAGGGCACCAAGACCGGCATGCCCGACGACGAGGACGTGCTGTTCGGGCCGGTCAACAACGCCAACCAGCTGGCCCGCGTGTGCGGTTTCCTGGACCGGGCACCCAGCCACGCCGAGGTGGCCGCAGGTGGCCACCGGGTCGCCGGCGACGGCTACTTCATCGAGCCGACGGTGGTCGCCAACCTGCGCCAGGACGACGAGATGATCCAGACCGAGATCTTCGGGCCGGTCATCACCGTGCAGCGCTTCAGCGACGAGGACGAGGCGGTCCGCTGGGCCAACGGTGTCGACTACGGCCTGGCCAGCTCGGTGTGGACGAAGGACTTCGGCCGGGCGATGCGCATGGCCAAGCGGCTGGACTTCGGCTGCGTGTGGATCAACACCCACATCCCGCTCGTCGCCGAGATGCCGCACGGTGGCTACAAGAAGTCCGGCTACGGCAAGGACCTCAGCGCCTACGCCCTGGACGACTACACGCGCATCAAGCACGTGATGGCCAACCTCGACAGCTGAGCCCCGCTCAGTGCAGCCGACGCACCTGGGGTGTCAGTGGGCACCCCAGGTGAACGTCTGCTTCACGAGGTCGAGGTAGATGAACGTCTCCGTGCTCGTGACCCCCTGCACGGAGCGGATGCGGTTGGTCACCTCCAGCAGGTGCCGATCGTCGGCCACCACCACCTCGGCCAGCAGGTCGAACGACCCGGCGGTCACCACCAGGTAGTCGATGTCGGCCATCTTCTGCAGTTCCTCGGCCAGCCGGTCCGTGGCGCCCTCCGTGCGGATGCCGATCATCGCCATTCGCCGCCGCCCGTGCGACAGCGGGTTGGTGACCGCCACCACCTGCATGACGCCGGCGTCGATGAGCCGCTGCACCCGCTGGCGCGCCGCTGCCTCGGACAGCCCCACGGCGGCTCCCACCTTGGTGTACGGCACTCGGCCGTCCTGCTGCAGCGCCTCGATGATGGCGCGGTCGACCTTGTCGAGCTGGGTGCCGGTGCGATCCACGGTACGGATACTGGTGGCGTTCCGAGCGTTCTGCAAGGGAATCCGTGGCGCGCACGCTGTTCATCCACGATTTCCTTGCGCGATGCCCGCAGGCCATGCCAACCTCTGCGCCGTGGAGGACCTGGGCGGCTGCGGTGTTCGCCCCGCTGCCGACCACAGACCTACACTTGGCGGGCACGGCAGGCGGGCACTTGCCCGCCGGATCACGGGGGAGACAGCGTGACGGATGCGATGACGTCGGCCGACGTGGGCGACACCGGCCGCGGCGAGCGCGGCTCAGTGGAACTGCAGGGGGTCACGAAGCGATTCGGCACCATGGTCGCCGTCGACAGCCTGAACCTCACGGTCCAACCCGGCGAGTTCCTGTCCCTGCTCGGCCCCTCCGGTTGCGGCAAGACCACCACCCTGCGGATGCTCGCCGGCTTCGAGCAGCCCGACGAAGGCTTCATCCGCATCAGCGGCCAGTTCGTGCAGGGCATCCCCCCGTACAAGCGTGACGTCAACACCGTCTTCCAGAGCTACGCCCTGTTCCCCCACATGGACGTGGCCACCAACGTCGCCTACGGGCTGAAGCAGCGGAAGGTGCCGAAGTCGGAGGTGGCCGACCGGGTGCGCGAGGCGCTGGCGATGGTGAAGATGAGCCACCTCGCGGGTCGCATGCCAAAGCAGCTCTCCGGCGGTCAGCAGCAGCGTGTGGCAGTGGCTCGGGCGCTGGTGAACCGACCGAGCGTGCTGCTGCTCGACGAGCCGCTCGGCGCCCTGGACCGCAAGCTCCGCGAGGAGATGCAGATCGAGCTGAAGCTGCTGCAGAGCCAGTTGGGCATCACCTTCGTGTTCGTCACCCACGACCAGGAGGAGGCCATGAGCATGAGCGATCGCATCGCCATCATGCTGGACGGCCACATCGAGCAGCTCGCGGACCCCGAGACGGTGTACGAACGTCCCGCATCGGCCTTCGTGGCGGCCTTCATCGGTCGCAACAACTTCTGGCGGGGCATCGCCACCACCGATGGCGTGAAGGCCGACGACGGCACGCTGTTCGTCGTCAATCGGCCCGACGAGCGCCTGGAAGGTGGCACCGGGGCCCTCGCCGCAGTGCGTCCCGAGTGCTTCCGCCTCTCGGCTGCAGACCCCGGCACGTCGGCCAACAACATCGCCGGCACCGTGGCGAGCGTCGCGCACTTCGGTGATGTCCTCCAGTACGTGGTGGAGGCCAACGGCCGTGAGATCGTCGTGCTGTCGCCCCGCGCGGATGGCAGCAGCCGCTTCGGCGTCGGTGACCCGGTGTGGGCCACATGGTCCGCCGACGACGTGTACCAATTCTCGGATCGGCAGGCGGACATCGTGCTCGCCGAATCCATGCTGGCGGTTCCCGCAGCCGCCGACCCAGCGTGAACAACCACCCCAAGGAGTACCACATGGCACCTCAGCAACCTTTCCGCATCCTCGCCGACAAGGCCACCGCACAGCGCCTCGTCGGGGCCATGAGCCGCCGCCAGATGCTGGCCGCCGTCGGTGGCTCGGCAGCGCTGGCCGCCTTCCTCGCCGCCTGCGGTGACGACAGCGAGTCCACCAGCACCACCAGCGGAGGCGGCACGGACACCAGCCCCGCCAGCACGTCGGGCGGTGGCGGCGACAGCAGCGCCAACTCCTTCAAGCTCTTCACGTGGGCCGAGTACGACGATCCCGATCTGATGTCCAAGTTCGGCAACATCGAGATCACCATCTTCAACTCGAACGAGGAAGCCATCCAGAAGCTGGTGTCGGCAGGCGGCAACAACGGCTTCGACATGATCTGCCCCACGGGCGTCTACATCCCTCAGATGGTCGGGGAGGACCTGCTGGAGGAGCTGGACCTGTCCCGCATCACCAACTTCGAGAACCTCGACCCGGCCTACCGCAACCAGACGTGGGACCCGGAGAACAAGCACTCGGTGTGCAAGAACTGGGGCTCGACGGGCTGGATTTACGACACCACGGTGATCGACCGCGAGATCAACACCTGGGCCGACTTCATCGACGTGGCCATGAACGAGGCCAGCGGCAGCGTCAGCATCCTCGACACCGCCCCGAACCTGTGCGGGCTCTACTTCTGGGCCAACGGGATCGACTGGAACACCACCGACGAGGGCGAGCTGCAGGCCTGCGAGGACTTCATGGTGAACGAGTTCGCCCAGCACATCAAGGCGTTCGACAGCTACCCGGGCATCAACCTCACGCAGGGCAACTACGCCCTGTCGATGGTGTGGAACGGCGATGCTCGCCAGGGCCTGCTGTCGGTGGAGGAGTCCGGTGGCAACCCGGACGACTACAAGTGGGGCCTCGGTGCGCCCGAGACCGAGCTGTGGATGGACAACTGGTGCATCCTGAAGGGCGCCGCCAATCTGGACGCCTGCTACAACTTCATCAACTTCATCCTCGACCCGGCCAACTCGGCCATCGACGTTGCGTTCCACGGCTACAACACGGGCATCGCCGCGGCTCGTGAGGCGCTGCCGGCGGACACGAAGTACCTCGAGATCGTGTACTTCACCGACGAAGAGGTCAGCCGGATGAAGTCCGGTTCGCTGGACAACCAGGAAGCCGTGGTCGCCATCTACAACAAGACCAAGGCCGCCGCGGGCGCCTGACCCACCACCATGGCCAGCGCGACCGTCACCGAAGGCCCTGCCCCGCTCCGGCGGTGGCTGCGGCTCCCGAAGTTCCTCCTCGCCATCCCCGCGTGGGCGTGGTGGGTGTTCTTCTTCCTGGTGCCGGTCGCGCTGGTGGTTGCGGCCAGCTTCGGCAGCAAGATCGAGGGGTCGGCCGGCAGGGTCAGCTACGACCACCTCAACCTGGACAACTACCGCCAAGCGTTGGAGGGCGGGCTGAGTGGGTTGTTCGTCGACGTGCTCAAGCAGGGCATGCGGACCACCCTGATCGGCACGTTCCTCTGTGTGGTGGTGGCGTTCCCCATTGCGTATCTGCTGGCCACCAAGGTGAAGCGTGGCAAGGGCATCGCGCTGGCCCTGCTGGCCGTGCCCTTCTTCACCAACTTCCTCATCCGCACGCTTGCCTGGCGCATCGTGCTGGCGCCGAAGGGTCTGATCTCCAACACGTTGATGGACTGGGGGATCCTCAGCGAGCGGCTCAACGTGCTGGACACCCGGCTGGGCGTGCAGATCGGCGTGGTCTACAACTACTTGCCGCTGATGATCTTCCCGCTCTTCGTGGCGCTGGACCGTCTGGACCCCGTGCTGCGTGAGGCCAGCAAGGACCTCTTTGCCAGCCGCCTCAAGACGTTCTTCCAGATCACGCTGCCGCTGGCGGCGCCCGGCATCGTCGCCGGTGTGGTGCTGGTGTTCGTGCCCCTCGCCGGCGACTACATCACCGCCAACGTGCTGGGTGGGGCAAAGGGCAACATGCCCGGCAACCTGGTGGCCACCCAGTTCATCTCGGCGCAGAACCCCGCCCTGGGTGCCGCCATCGCCGTGATCCTCATCGTGTCGATCCTCGCGGTGCTCGGGGTCGCCTTCCTGCTGGCCTGGGCGTTGAAGAAGGCCGGCAAGATCGACAGCCTGCTCGCCACCGTCAGCGGCCTGGTACTGGTCTTCTTCGTCGGGATGCTGGTGCTCAGCTTCTCGTGGATCAACGTCGTGTATCTCGTGGGCGCGCTGGGTGCCATCGGCGGCGCGGTCTGGCTCGGCTCCGTCGTGGCCCCGCGGTTGAGCAACGGCATGCTGTGGCTCTGGGGTGCCGCGGTCCTGGTCTTCCTGTACCTCCCGATCACCTTCATCGTCGGGCACTCCTTCAACCGCAACAAGGCGCTGGAGGTGTGGTCCGGCTTCTCCACCAAGTGGTACGGCGAGATGTGGGACAACACCCTGCTCACCGGGTCGATGAAGTCGTCACTCGGCGCTGCCGCAGTGGCGGCGCTCATTTCGGTGATCCTCGGCACGCTGGCCGGCATCGCACTGGCCCGGCGCCCCGGCCGGTGGACGGTCGGGTTCATGGCGATGCTGCTGTTGGTGCTCACGACGCCAGAGATCGTGGACGCCACGGGCATGCAGCTGGAATTCGTCTCGCTCGGCGGGATCTTCCGCGAGGGCCTGGCCCCGCTGTGGATCGGCCAGTCGATCTTCTCGGCGGCAGTCGTCACCCTCATCGTGCGCGCTCGCATGCAGGGGATGGACGAAAGCCTGGAGCAGGCAGCCAACGACCTCTACGCCACGCCGCTCACGGCCTTCCGGCAGATCACGCTGCCGCTGATCGCCCCGGCCGTGATGGCCGGTGGGCTGCTGGCCTTCACGTTCGCGCTGGACAACGTGATCATCTCGGACTTCGTGAAGGCGCCCGGTACCAACACGTTCCCCACGTATGTGCTCGGCCAGGTGAAGACGGTCCGCAAGCCGGACATCGCGGCCATGGCGACGTTGCTGCTGGGGGTCACGCTGCTGGCGCTCATCGCCGCCGCTGCGATCCTGCGTCGCTCCGGTGACGACTCGTCGAAGGTGGCGGCGACGCTCACCGGCGGTGCCTGAGTCCGCCATGCGTGTCGTCATCGTCGGGGCCGGGCTGGCCGGCCTGCGCGCCGCCCGCCTGCTCACCCAGGCCGGCGCCGACGTGGCGGTGTTGGAAGGTGGGCAGCGGCCGGGCGGCCGTGTGCGCACGGTGCGGCGCGGCCTGAAGGGCGGCCAGTACAGCGAGAGCGGTGCCGAGTGGGTGGACGACGTGAACGTCCGCGTGCTGGAACTGCTGGACCGGTACGGGATCGCCCGTCTCGGCCCCGGCGAGCAATGGACCACCATCCGCCGCTGGTTGTACCGAGACGGCCGGCTGTTCAGCCCCGACGAGCTGCGCGAGGCGGACCCCCGCCTGATGGACGAGTTGGACGCGTTCGACCGCGTCGTCGAGGCGGCAACCGCGGGCGTTGCGGACCCCGCCCGGCCGGACCTCCATCCCGATGCGGCCGCGTTGGACGCGCGGTCCCTGGCCGACGTGGCCGACGAAGCCGGCCTGGGTGAGCTGGCCCGGTTGTTCCGTCGCCGCGACGCCCAGGGCGAGTTCGCCGCCGAGCCGCAGCAAGTGTCGCTGCTGTTCGTGGCCCAGCAGCGCGCCCACCACGACCAGACCAGCGGCGGCCGAACGGTGCTGTCCCACCGCGCCGACGGCGGGTTCGGGCGGCTGGCCTGGGCGATGGCCGGTGAAGTCACCGACCTGCTGCACTTCGGCGAGCACGCCACCGCGGTGGAGCAGGACGCGGACGGTGTGGTGGTGCACACCGACCAGCGGGTCCTGCGCGCCGACCATGTGGTGCTGGCCTGCTCGCTGGTGCCGGTGCGGTCCATGCGGATCGACTTCCCCGAACCGCTCGCCACGGCGGTGCGTGAGCTCGGCTACGGCACCGTCACCAAGACGTCCGTCCAGTGGCCGCGGCGCCGTTGGCCCAATGGCTACGCCACCACGGCCGGTCCCGCACAGCGGGTGTACGAGCCCACCGTGGACCAGCCAGGCCAGACGGGCATCCTCATGAGCTACTGCGGCGGCGCCGGCGGCCACGAGTGGGCGCAACTCGACGAAGGTGCCCGCATTGCCCGGGCGGCCGGCGAGATGGCTGCGATGCACGGGCTGGATGCCGCCCCGATCGGCGGCTGGAGCCGTGCTTGGAGCAACGAGCCCCGGTACGGCGGCAGCTACGCGGTCTATCAACCCGGCCAGGTCACGGCATTCTGGGCCGTGCTACGGCAGCCGTGGGGGCGCGTGCACCTGGCGGGCGAGCACGTGGCAACGTGCACCGGATACATGGAAGGCGCGCTGGAGAGCGGTGAAACCGTGGCGACCCGCCTGATCAACGGCGGATAGCCTCTTCGGACCATGCCAAGTACCACCCTGCCCCGCATCGCCCTGGCGCCCGACGGCGCCCCGGACTGGATGGCCGCTGCCATCGTCGCCGGCGGCGGCCAGGTGGTGCCCGCCGCTGAGGCCGAGGGCGTGGTGTGGGCCGCGCCGCGCAACCCCGAGGCACTCCGCCAACTGCTGGTGGACGCCCCTCAGTTGGAGTGGGTGCAGTTGCCGTTCGCCGGCATCGAGCAGTTCGTGGACCTCGTGGACGATGATCGCCAGTGGACGTGCGGCAAGGGCGTGTACGCCGAACCGGTGGCCGAGATGGCTCTGGCTCTGGCCCTGGCCGGCCTGCGGCACGTGGGCGCCTACGCCACCGCCACCGAGTGGGGCCGGCCGCACGGCCGCAACCTGCTGGGTTCGAAGGTGGCCATCCTCGGCGGCGGCGGGATCACCGAATCGCTGCTGCGCCTGCTCGACCCCTTCGACTGCCGGATCACCGTGGTCCGCAACCGCGTGGTGGACATGGCGGGTGCCGACGAGGTGGTCGAACCCGACCGCTACGTGGATGCCATCGCCGACGCCGATGTGGTATTCCTCGCGCTCGCGCTCACACCCGAGACAGAGGGCATGATCTCGCGCAACGAGTTGGAGCAGATGCAGCCCCACGCCTGGATCGTCAACGTCGCTCGCGGCCGTCACATCGTCACCGACGACCTGGTGTGGGCGCTGCAGGAGGGCATCATCGGTGGCGCCGCGCTGGACGTCACCGACCCTGAGCCGCTGCCCGAGGGCCACCCGCTCTGGTCGCTGCCGAACTGCATCATCACGCCGCACGTCGGCAACACGCCGGAGATGGCCGTGCCCCTGCTCAGCGAGCGGATCACGGCCAATGTGCGCCGCTTCGGCGCCGGCGAGGAACTCATCGGACCCGTGCATGTCCACCTCGGCTACTGACGCCGCCGCGGTCGCCGGGGCGCTGGCCGACGATGCCCGCCGCGCCGCCTTCGCAGCAGTGCAGTTGGGCGCGCGGACCTTGGACGCCGTATGCCAGGCCACCGGCCTGAACCCCGCGCAGGCCGGCAAGGCGCTGGGCAAGCTGGCCGACGCCGGCCTGGTGATGCAGCGCGACGGCGGGTTGGAAGTCGACGGCGCAGCCATCCAGTCGGCGGCGCGCGCGGCCCTCAGCCGCCCCGCCAGCACGGAGCACGCCGACGCGCCCGTGGAGGCGCGCAAGGTGCTGACGGCCTTCGTGCAGGACGGCCGGCTCACCAGCATCCCGTCGTCGCACGGCAAGCGGTTGGTGATCCTGGACTGGCTGGCCCAGCTGTTCGAACCGGGGCGCCGCTACAGCGAGCAGATGGTGAACCTGCTGCTCGGCCAGCGCCACGCGGACACTGCGGCGCTCCGCCGCTACCTGGTGGACGAGGAGTTCCTCACCCGCGAGGACGGTGTTTACTGGCGCAGTGGCGGCACCGTCGCCGCGCCCGAGGTTGCCGAACCCGGCGACGGGTGAAGGAACCTCTCCTGGGCAGCAGGAACCAGGTTGGAGAGCGGGGGCTGGCTGCTAGCCTTGCCGCCGCCGTTGAGGGCGATTAGCTCAGTCGGCTAGAGCGCTACGTTCACACCGTAGAGGTCACAGGTTCGAGCCCTGTATCGCCCACCACACCCACCCCGTTTCGGCGGGGTGTTTCCATTAGTCTCCCCTGCATGGCGAGGCTGTGTGAGCGACCGGGGTGTTCGCAGCCGGCCGACGTCACGTACGGGATCGACGCTGATCACCTCACCGTGTGGATCGAACCGTTCGAAGGCGCTGTCGCGTTCCGCGCCGGGGTGCTGTGCCGCCGACATGCCGATGCCATGGTGGTCCCCCTCGGCTGGATGCTCGACGACCGCCGCGAGGCGGAGCCCCGCCTGTTCAAGCCGCGAGAGCCGCTGCCTGCGCCGCGCCGGGCCCGCCGGGCCCGCCATGGCCGGGCGAAGGACGTCGACGAGACCGGCCAGTTGCAGTTGGCGCCAGTTGGCGACGCCCCCGCGGACGCGCCGCCCGCTGCCGATGGCGATCACCCGTCGAACGCGTCCGACCACCCGGCCGCCGACGCGGCCGCCGAAGCGTGGAAGCCGGTGTTCGACCAGAGCGACGACCTCGGCGGCCTGCTGGAAGCGCGCAGCCCGCTGCTGTCACGCGCCTTCGGTCGCAAGAACCGCCCGGACTGACCTGCTGGAAAACGGCGAGTTGGCGCCGGGACCGGACAGGGCACGGTCCCAACGCCAACTCGGATGCCCCGGGGGGTGTGGGGCGATGGTGCGCAGGTGGAAGGTCTGCGGTGGTCAGCCGATGTCGGTGGTCACAGTGCAGTGCTCGGCGGTCCAGGCCTGGAACTCGGCGATGCGGGTCTCCACCTTGTCCTGGCGGGCGGACATGCGCTCCAGCACGTTGTCCAGGCGCTCCACCAGATCGGTCTCGCCTGCGGCCTCGGCCTTGGCGCGGAACTCCTCCACCTTGGCCTGGCGCTCCTGCATGCGGGCCAGCATGTTGTTCGCCCGCTCGACGATCTGGTCCTGGTGCTCGCACTTCTGCTCGTCGGTGAGCGCCGGCACGCTGCGGCCACGCCCGCGCCCGGCGCCAGGGCCGGTGCCGTCACCCTCGGATGCCGAGGCGACGGTGGCGATGCCGAGCGAGCCGGCGAGGACGATGGCGCTGAATCCGATCAGGTGCTTCTTCACGGTTGGTTCCTTTCAGAGGGGGATGGGTGCATGGTGCGGCACGGATGTGAGGGATCTGTGAGGCACCGGCGATGAATCGGCGATACTGGCGGCGATGGATGTGCATGCCACGCTCCAGGCCCCGTGCGAACCGGCCGCCCTGTTCGCCTTCGTCGACGATCTCGCCCGCTACCCGGCATGGGTGGATCTCGTGCACCGCGCGGTGCCCGAAGGCGGCGACGAGTCGGCGTGGGCCGTGGAGTTGCGAGCCCGCCTCGGCCCCCTCGCCCGCAGCAAGCGGCTGCGCATGGTGCGCACCGTGCACGACGCGGAGCGCCATGTGGCCGTGTTCGAGCGGGCGGAGCAGGACGGGCGCCACCACTCACCCTGGGTGCTGCGAGCCGAAGTGACCCGTGGCGAGGAGGGCGCCACGCTGCAGATGCATCTGCACTATGGCGGGGCGCTGTGGACCGGCGGGTTGATGGAGCGCGCCCTCACGGACCAGATCACGGCCGGCCGCGAACGTCTCAGCGCGCTCGTGACGGCCTGACCGTGCGGGCGGCCCGCGGCGTCAGCCCCGGTCCAGCCAGGCACTCCAGCGGCCGTCGGGCCTGCGCTGGAGGTGCAGCGGCATGCCGAAGCAGCGGCTCACAGCTCGGGCGGTGAGGTGCCGTTCGATCGGGCCGCGGGTCACCACCTCGCCGTCACGCAGCATCAGCACGTGCGTCATCCCCGGCGGCACCTCGTCCAGATGGTGGGTCACCAGCACCAGAGGGGGCGCGGTCGCGTCGGTGGTCAGCTCGGCCAGGGCTTCCACCAGCTGCTCCCGCCCGCCGAGGTCCAGCCGGGCGCTGGGTTCGTCCAGCAGCACCACGCCCGGGTCGTTCATCAGCGTGCGGGCCAGCAGCACGCGCTGCTGCTCGCCTGACGACAGCGTGCCCAGCGACCGCTCGGCCGCCCAGCCCACACCCATGCGGTCCAGCCGTTCCAGCGCCGCGGCGTCGTCCTCCGCCGTGTAGCGGTGCCACCACGGTTCCAGCGCGGCGTACTTGGCGGTGCGCACCACGTCGAGGACCCGCAGCGCGGGGCGGATCTCCGCAGCGAGTGCCGCCGACATGTAGCCGACCCGGCGGCGCAACTCGCGCACGTCGGTCCGCCCGAGGCGCTCGCCGAGCACGGTGACGGTGCCGGCGGACGGGTGCTCGTACATGGAGGCCAGCCGTAGGAGGGTGGTCTTGCCGGAACCGTTGGCCCCGAGCACCAACCACCTCTGGCCGGCCTCCACCTGCCAGTTCAGCGGGGCGAGGATGGTGCGCCCGTCGCGCACGAAGCTCACCCGTTGGAGACGAAGGACCGCCTACATCGGGCGCCAGCGTGTAAGCCCGATTGACCGTAACGAAACTGCAACAACTGGTAGCATGCTCGGCGATGCGCCGCTTCGCCCCCCTCGCGCTCGCCCTTGTCGTGGCTGCGCCACTGTTCGTGGCCACCCCGATGGCGCACGCCGACGACGCCGCCGAGCAGGCCGCCAAGGAGATCGCCGACGCCCGCGAGCGCGCCAACCAGGCCGCCGATGCCTATTTCGCCGCCGAGTCGCAGATCGACACCCTGTCGCTGGAGGCCGCTTCGCTGGAGTCCGAGGTGGCCGATCTGCAGGCCAAGGTCAGCGACCTCACCGCCAAGGTCCAGGCAATGGCGGTTCGTCGCTTCACCGGTGCCGAGCCTGGCACGTCGCCCCTGCTCAACGGGTTCGACAGCCCGGAGGAGCAGATGCAGGTGTCCGCCTTCTCGGACATCATCAACGCCTCGTCCACGGCCGAGTTCGACGAGTACGACGCGCTCAGCCGCGACCTGGAGGACAAGCAGGAGGCGCTCACCCGCACCCAGGCCGAAGCCGAGCGGGCGAAGGCCAACGCCGCCGCCTTGCGCGACGCCGCCGAGGCCGAAGTGCAGCACCTGAAGGAAGTGGAGGCCCAGCGTCTGCAGGACGAAGCCGTCCGCAAGGCACTCGAGGCCGAGGAGCGCGCCCGAGCGGCGAAGGCTGCCGAAGAAGCGGCGGCTGCTGCGGCGGCCACGTCGCAGCCGGAAGAGCCCACGAACAACGCCGACGGCGGGGCCAGCGCGCCCCAGACCACTGCACCGTCCAGCGGGGGGAGCGGTGGGCAGACCGGTGGCGGCGGGTCGGGCGGCCGGCCCGGCGGTGCGGGCGGCAACGACTATGGCGGGGTGGACTGGGTGTGCCCCACCGGCAACGCGCCGGTGGCGTTCGGCGACACCTGGGGTGCCCCGCGCTCCGGTGGCCGCAAGCACCAGGGTGTGGACATGATCGGTGGTCGTGGCACGCCGATCCTGGCGGTGGTGGACGGGTTTGCCAAGCCGAAGAGCAACACGCTCGGCGGCACCACCATCTGGTTCACCGGCAGCGACGGCAACAGCTACTACTACGCCCACCTGGACAGCTACGGGCAACTCGGGCCGGTCTCCAAGGGTGACGTCATCGGTTACATGGGCGACACGGGCAACGCCAAGTACTCCGTGGTGCACCTGCACTTCGAGATCCACCCGGGTGGTGGCGCGGCCGTCAACCCGTACCCCACGGTTCGTGCCCACTGCTGACCGCTGGGCAGGATGTGCGGGTGACCGAACTCGCCGACGCCCTCGCTGACGCGCTCGGGGCCAGCCGTGTGGACCATCTCACCCGTCTCAGCGGCGGTGCGTCGCGGGAGACGTTCCGCTTCGAGGCCGACGGCCGCCCGCTGATCCTCCAGCGTCAACGCGCCGGCGACGTGCGCGACATGGGCGTGGAGGCCGCCGTGCTGAAGGCGGCGCACGCGAACGGGGTGCCGTCGGCGGAACTGGTGGCGTCCAGCGCCGAACCGTCCGACATCGGCTCCGCGTACATGGTGCTCAGCCTCGTGGAGGGGGAGACGATCGCCCGCAAGATCCTCCGCGACGAGCCGTTCGCCCACGCCCGCTCGGTGCTGGCCGGCCAGTTCGGCACGGCGCTCGCCCGGATCCATGCCACTGACGTGTCCGCCGTGGACGGGCTGCAGGAACAGGACCAGGTGGCCATGTACCGGGCCACGCTGGACTCGTTCGGCCACCCGCACCCGGCGTTCGAGCTGGCGTTCCGCTGGCTCGACGCCCACCGGCCGGAGAGTGCCCGGCGCACGCTGGTCCATGGCGACTTCCGCCTGGGCAACGTGATGGTGGACCAGCACGGGCTGGCCGCAGTGCTGGACTGGGAACTGGCCCACATCGGCGACCCGATGGAGGACCTCGGCTGGCTGTGCGTGAAGGCGTGGCGGTTCGGGTCGGCGCTGCCGGCCGGCGGGTGGGCACCTACGAGCAGCTGATCGCCGCCTACGAGGAAGCCAGCGGGCTGACGCTGGACCCCGACGTCGTCCGCTGGTGGGAGGTGCTCGGCACCCTGGTGCGGGGATCATGTGCATCGGCCAGGCCACCGCCCACACGTCGGTGTCGCCCGCAGCCACGAGCCTGGCGGCCATCGGCCGGCGGGTGTGCGAGAACGAGCACGACCTCTTCCTGGCTCTCGAAGGACGGTGGTGATGAGCGCCCCTCACGACATGCCCAGCGCAGCGGAGCTGGTGGAAGCCGTGCGCGAGTGGTTGGAGCGCGACGTGCTCACCGGCACCCAGGGCCGGCTGCAGTTCCACACCCGGGTGGCCATCAACGTGCTGTCGATGGTGGAGCGCGAGCTGACGGTGGGGCCGGAGCAGGCGGCGGCACATGCCGCCCGCCTGGCCGAGCTCGGCGTGGCCGACGACGCCGAACTGGCGGCCCGCATCCGCAACGGTGAGATGGACGACCAGGCCGAGGCAGTGCGGGCCGCGGTGTGGGCCAGCGTGCGCGACAAGCTGGCCGTCGCCAACCCGAAGTACCTCAGCGCCGGGTGACCGGTCGGACCGGGTGCCGTGTGGTCGCTTCCGCCACGCTGAGGGCTTTGTCCGGCGGCAGTCCGACACCGCGAGGAACGGGTCAGAGATGAGCACCGATAGGAGCCGTCCCGATCGCGTGATGCTTGTCATCGGTCTTCGGCGTGATGACGATGGTTATCCGCCCTGGGACCACGAGCACATACCTGCCGAGGAGGTAGGTGATCATCTGTTTCGGCTTCTGGCGCCACCGGTCTTCGGCCGAGGCCTCGCGAACGGTGATGTCGTCAGAGCGGTCCACTATGGGGAGCCGGAGAGCCTCTGGGTCGAGAGCTTTGTGGCCGCATCGGGCCACTCCACGGCGCGGGTGGTGCTCTTCCGCTCGGCTGCACCCACGCCGATACCCGAGGTGGTGGCCAGATTCGGCTGCGTCGGAGCGACCACGTCGATCGACGGGTTCTTCACGATCGACATACCACCTGACGCCGACCTGGTCGGCTTGATCACCGAGTTGCGCGCGGGCCGGGCGGATGGAAGGTTCGACTACAACATCGGTGTCGCTGCCGAAGGACACGAGATGCTCGTCAGCCGCTGACCGCTTCGAGCGATGTGCGGGCTGTCATTCCGCTGCCGTCCGCGGAAGGTGGCGTTCCGAACGGCAGGATGGACTGTCCTGCGCGCAGGGACGGCAGTTCTGCGTCGGTGGCGTCATCGGCGAAGGTACTCATTGACGGAGTCCGCGGTAACCCGAATCTCGCTGCCGACACTGGTCCCGCGCAGCCTCTTCTCGCCGATGAGACTGATGACCTCGCCGGCGGTAGGCCCAGTCGTTGAGCGGCGTCGTCGAGACTGAGTTGTGCTGGAGCCGGACTCTGACCGAAGTGCAACAGATCGCCGGTGACCGAGCTCGCCTGCTGGTGGCCATTGCAGCCCAATCCGCATACAAACGGCGAAGATGCCCAGAGTCCACGATGACGAACTCTTCCAGCACGTCCAGCAGGTATGCGATCCGCTCCGCGTCAGAAACGTGGGCGTTGTCCTCGCCAGGCCGTCGAAGCTGCGTCACTGCATCCCACCACGCCACGTTGGTCGTTCGGCCGAGCTTCAGTTCGATCAGTTCCCGGAAGCCGCTAAGGAAGCCACCGTTAGTCGCGGCGTCATAGCCGCAGAGGTACGCGACCAGCGCGGAGTAATCGTCAGGGGCCACACCGAACATGCCGGGATGGCGTCGCAAGCCCCGGATGAGATCCAGTCTCGGCATCGTCACGATCGAACGATACTGGCCCGCTCAAACTCCCAGCGCTGGCCGCCCGTCTCGCGTCAGACTGCGTTGGCACCGCGACGCGCCGAGCGGTTCAGCTGAACCGTCCACTTCGGTAGATCCGCGTGCAGCGCTCTTGGCGTCAAGATGCGGGCGGGCCGTCGGCATTGGCGCCCGTGATCAGGAGGTCCCAAACGCCGAGGGGGGTTTGTAGGCGGTCAAGGCCCGGGCACTGCTGGTCCACCTGCTCGATCACCGCTTGGCACGTCGTTGCCAGCTGCGAGTCCCAGTCTCCCTCGAGTCGCAGTGGTGTAGCGGCCGTCACGCAATCCAACTTCAGGGTGGGTCCAGTCCGTCGCAAGGTGGCGGTATCCACCCCGGAAGGGTCAATGACAAGCGTGGTGTCTTTACACGTCAGCAGCACCCATGACGGCGCCGAGATTCTCGCGATGTTCGCGTCGACAGCCAGGATGACGTGGGTGTCTTCCTCAACCCATCGTGTCGGCACACGACACGGTATGGAGGACGTCTCGCAGGTCGAGCGTTCGGTGGCCCTCGACGGCGTGTCGGAACTCCCAAGACCGGAGCACGATGCCAGAAGCAGTACGCCAACGCCGATCTGCGTCACTCCTCTACCTGGCACCAGATGATTCTCCCATCGGGCTCACCTCATGTGCAGCAACGAAGACCGACCACTTGGACTCGAGCGTCGCCGCGAGCCGCTCAGGGCGCGGCAGTTAGGGCGTTGGCAGCGAAGCGAACCAGTCAACGAGGCGACGCGCGAAGTCCGCCCGGTTGCAGGCGTCCGGGCGCAGACCGAAGTGGTCAACCAACTCCAACCGGAGATAGTCACCGATCTCCGACTCGTCTGCGCCGGACTCAAGCCGCAACAACAACTGACCCTCCATGCAGCGGTACTCGTCAGGCGGGAAATCCAACAGGTCGTCGTACACGCCGAGCGGATCCCACTGGTTCAGTAGGCGACGGAGTGCTGCCTGACGATGAGCAAGTCTGGCTGGAATCGGCTCCCCGTGCACGGGCGCAGAGTGCCCGGTCGCGGCCGGCGTGTCAATCCACTCGTCTCGGCAGCTATGCGTGGGCGACGGAACCTGTTCCGTCCGGAGTGGCAGCACGGCGGCGGAGGCGTGTGTTCCGGATCGCGCCGAAGGCGGTTGCCAGAGCGACGGGAATGAAGGCGACGGGAAGGTAGATCAGCCAGCGCGACTCCCAAACGACCTCCTGTTGGTTCGTGTACGAGTAGCCGTACTCGCACTGCACCCGCGGAGGCCACCACTGCACGCGCACTGTCTCGACGCTGTCGTTGTCGAAATCGAGCGGCCTCAGAACGCAGGAGGTGCGGGCCTGCATCTTTCGGGCCTCTGTGACAGCGGATGCCGTGAACCAGATCGAGTGCCCCAGCGCGAAGGAGGCGCTCATCCACCAGACGACGAGCCTGCGGCGCGACTTCCGCACGTTGATCGCCACGATCGCGATGACCAGTGCAGGACCACCAAGAACGAGCAGCCAGAAAATCACCTCGATCGGGTCCACCGACCGATTCTCCCAGAGGCCGGTCAGCGCCGAGCGGCAGGTCTTCGCTAGCACCCCAACCTGCCGGGTGGTTCAGCTGAACCGCCCACTACGGTAGCTATGCGTGGCTGTCATCCTCGGGCATCAAGTGCACGACCGATCCGGCCTCGAACTGTGGTGCGAAGAGGCTGGCGTCGGTGGTCCAACTGTCGGGGTCGTCCAAAGGCGTGTCCGACGCCCATGCCTGGAAGTGCTCACCGATGAGTCGCAAGGCCTCGCCGTAGCTGCTGGCCGCGATCACTGCATCCACGTGAAGTCGGTACTTCATGACCCGAGTCTCACAGCCGCGGCAAGCGCCGAGCGGCAGTTCTTCACGAGTGACGGCTGGACATATGGTTGCCCAGGGGAATTGGGAGCGACCATGGCTGAGCCGAAGTTCGAGAAGATCGCAGGACGACACATGCCTGGCAAGGCGGGCAGCATCTTCGTTGCGCTTCCCAACGATGGCGGCGGGTACGTGCTTGGGCAAGTGCTCCAGCGTCGGGTCGAGATTGGTCAGGTCCAGGGCGTCTGGATCGCGTTCTACCTCGGGCGACACGCGAGCGCTGACGCCGCTGTGGCCGCGGACGTTCTGACACTCTTCGACGTCCCGTACGTCACCAACAATCTTGGCTGGATGCACGGCTACTTCCGGACGGTGGGCGAGCGTCCAGTTCCGACTCTCGGCAAGGTCGGCTTCCGGGCGATCGGTGGCGATGTTCTCGATCTGGCGGGTGAGCCCATCGACGGTCCAGCCGAGTGCGATCTCATCGTTCGTCAGCGGTTCAGCCCATACGGGGCGATCGCCCGGAAGATCATCCTCGGCGCAGGGACAGGTGTCGCGTCGAGGGATGGCATGCTCGGCAGGTAGCGCCTAGTGCCCGATCGCGTGTCTCATGTCTGGCGAGCGGATCGAAGCCTCTTTGCTGTCAAGGGGTCGTTTCGTGGACGTCGGGGCGCGTTGAAGGATGCCCGTGGCGGCGGGCTGTGGTGCGGCGTAGGGTTCGGTCGGGTCCGGGGCTGACTTGTCCGAAGTGCCGGGTTCAGGGTTCAAGCCGGCCGCGCTGGATTCCAGAGTCGCCCCTGTCTGTCGCCCCGGGCCCACCGGTGTTCAGTGGTCGAGTTGCAGCTGGCGCCAGACGGCGTCGGACACGCGGCGCTTCAACGCGCGGAGTGCTTCCTTGCGGGTCTTGCCCTCGGCCTGCTTGCGCAAGTAGTAGGCGCGGCCGGGTGTGTCGTGGCCGACTTGGGTGACGGCGATCATGTGGATCGCGTGGTTCAACGCCCGGTTCCCTCGCGGGTTGAGCCGGTGCCGGTTCGTGTTCGCGCTTGATGCTTCGATGGGTGCGGTGCCGTTGTAGTTGGCGAACTGGGCACGTGTGCGGAAGCGGTGGATGTCACCGACTTGGCCGATGATCATCGCCGCGACGACCGGGCCGACCCCGTGGAGTTCGACGAGCGCGGTGCCCGTCTCTGCGACCGCAGCGACGATGCGTTGGCGGCAGTCGCCGAGCTCACGGTCGAGGCGTTCGATGTCCGCCAGATGCGCGCGGGCTTGCCAGCATCGCTCGACATCGACCGCGTCGGTCGGCTCGATCGTCGTGAGCAGTTCTCGGGCTTGAGCTGCGCTGATCCGCAACCGTGCCCCGCCCGGGACGAGTTCGCGGAACAGCACGTGCGGTCGGCACGCAGCCTGGGTGCGCAGCCCGGTCAGGTCGTGGAACCGGTCGGTCAACAGTCGCAGCACCACCGTGTGTCCGTCGCTGCGAACGGTGCGCAGGCCGCAGTGACGCAGGCCGGCGATCGCGGTCGACAGAGCGTCGTTGGTGTCGTTCTTCGAGGTCTTCTGGTTCGCCAACAACCGCACCCTGGCCGACAACGTCGGTGGGACATCGACGACGCGTTCACCCGCCGCGACGAGCTGCTGCGCGAGCAGACGGCCGAGCCCGGCAGCGGACTCGATCGCCCACACACGATCGGCGTCGAGTGGTTCGGCCCACGCCAGCAGACGTTCGGTCTGCCCGGCGCGGGCAGGGAACGTGAACCTCGCGATGGGTCGTTCGTCGCGGTCCACCGCGACAGCGGTATGGGTCGACTTGTGCGGGTCGATCCCGATGGTCACAGACATGCAGTGCTCCTTGCGCTCGTGGATGTGGGGCCACGGCGGGCACTCCTGATGTGATGGTGAACGCCTCTTTCGAGCCACGCCGCGACAGCGGTCCCGGCCGGCCAACGCTTCGTTCGGAGGCCAACCCAACACTCGGGCAGCAGGCAGCTCGAGAGTCAACCGACCAGGACCAGGGACGCTAAGCCGTCGCCGAGCACCCCTCCACACTCTCCATCAGGCAGCTCTGCGCTATCGGACGAGAAGGTCGCCGCCGTACTGGCGGACGCGTTCGGCGATTCGGGCGATGACGTCAGCGCTACGCGCGTCCGGTGCACCCGCCTGGTTGGCGATCAAGATTCGCCACGGCGACCCTTCGGTCTCCGGATAGGTCGCAACCATTTGACCATCGAGAGCAAAGCCGACGCAGGTCTGGATCTTCTGCTGCAACGACGACACCTGAGCGTCCGAACCCGTCCACGGGCTGTCGTTGACGATCACGATCTCAACAACCTCACCATCGGGCGAAAGGGCGACGAGGTCTACCTTCGTCGGGTCGAAGAGTGCCTCCGGTGAACTGGTCTTCGGGTCCTTCTTCCAGAGGGCCATGAAGAGCGCACTTTGCCCGGTCTGTGCGCTGTCGGTCAAGGGTGTCGGTGGCGGATCGACACACGGCGTACGAGTGACGGTCAGCGCCGCGTGAGGGTCACCGGCTGGCCGGCGGCCAGCTGACCGCAGGCGGCGTCGATGTCGGTGCCCCGGTTGCGGCGGACGGTGGCGTTGACGCCGCGGGCCACGAGGTCGTCACGGAACTCGCGCACCCTGGCGGCGGGGGAGCCGACCGTGGGGTAGCCGGGGGTGGGGTTCAGCGGGATCAGGTTCACGTGCGCCGGCAGGTGGAACCGGCGGGTCAGCGCGGCCAGCTCGGCGGCGTCGCTGGGCCGGTCGTTGACGCCGTCGATCAGTGCCCACTCGAAGCTGAGGCGACGGCCCTTGGCCGCCAGGTAGCCGGCGCAGGCCTCCATCAGCTCGTCGATCGGGTAGCGGCGGTTGATCGGGACCAGCTCGTCGCGCAGGGTGTCGTTGGCTGCATGGAGGGACACCGCGAGGTTGACCGGAAGGGGACGGTCGGCGAGGGTCCGGATGCCGGGGACCAGCCCGACCGTGGAGATGGTGAGGTGGCGGGCGGACAGGCCGAGGGCGTCGTGCAGGCGCTCGACGGACGCCCACACCGCAGCCTCGTTGGCCATCGGCTCGCCCATGCCCATGTAGACGACGTTGGCCAGGCGGCGCCCCATGGCCCGGGCGTCGCGGGCGGCCACCACGACCTGTTCGACGATCTCGCCGACGGTGAGGTGGCGGCGGAACCCGGCCTGGCCGGTGGCGCAGAAGCCGCAGGCCATCGCGCAGCCGGCCTGGCTGCTGACGCACACGGTCACCCGGTCCGGGTAGATCATCAGGACGGTCTCGATCTTGCTGCCGTCGTCCAGCGCCCACAGGTACTTCACGGTGTCGCCGTCGTCGCTGACCTTGCGGATCACCTGGGTGAGCGCGGTGGGCAGCGCCGCGCCGAGGCGTTCCCGCAACGCCTTGGGGACGTTGGAGATCTCCGCCGGCTCGGCGAGTTGGGTGTAGAGGCCCTGCCACACCTGGTCCAGCCGGTACCGCGGCTCGCCATCCAGCAGGGTGGCCAGCTCGTCGCGGGTCGGGGTGTACAGGGTGGTCATGGCAGATGGTCAGAGGGCGGCGGCCAGCTCGTCGTAGGCGGTCATCCGGCTGCGGATGACGTCGATGCTGGCGTCCCAGAACGCCCGGTCGGTGACGTCGAAGCCGAACACCGCGGCCAACGCCTCCGCGCTGTCGATGCCGGCGCGAGACAGCACGTCGTCGTAGTGGGCGCGGAAGCGGTCCGGGTCCTGGCGGTACTGGGCGAACAGGCCGAGGCCGAACAGCAGGCCGTAGGTGTAGGGCCAGTTGTAGAAGTGGGCGCCGTAGTAGTGCGGCTTCAGGACCCACATGTACGGGTGGGCGGTGGCCTGGTCGATGCCGTCGCCGTACGCGTCCTGCTGGGCCTGGCGCATCAGGTCGTTCAGCTCGCTGACGCCCAGGGTGCGGCGCTGGCGGCGGGTGAACACCTCGGTCTCGAACAGGAACCGGCTGTGGATGTCCACCACCACCTGGGCGCTGCCCTGCAGGTCAACGTCGAGGAGCGCCAGGCGGTCCTTGCCCTGGAGGCGCTGCAGGCCTTCCTCGACCACCAGCGTCTCGCAGAAGATGCTGGCGGTCTCGGCGAGCGCCATGGGCAGCGCCCGCTGCAGCGGCGTGCGATGGGCCAACTGGGTGTTGTGGTAGGCGTGGCCCAGTTCGTGGGCGGTGGTCTGCGCCGAGTCCACCGAGCCGCTCCAGTTGAGGAAGACGAGGGAGCGGTCATCGACGAACGGCATGCAGAACGCGCCACCCTGCTTGCCAGGGCGGGGGCCGGCGTCGATCCAGCGGCCGTCCACGGCGCGGTCGACCATGCCGGCCAGGCTGCCGCCGTACGACCCAAAGGCATGGCGGACGATCTCCAGGCCGTCGTCCCACGTGACTTCGGCGGGGGCGAAGGGCAGCGGGGCGAACAGGTCGTACCAGGGCAGCCCGCCCTCGTGGCCGTGCAGGCGGGCCTTGGCGCGCAGCCAGCCGCGGAACGCAGGCAGCGAGTCGACGACGGCGGCCTGCATGGCGTCGAACGTGGGGCGGCTGACGCTGTTGGCGAACAGCGAGGCGTCCAGCGGGCTGGCCCACCCGCGGCGGCGGTTCACCACGTTGGCCTCGCCCTTCACCCCGTTCATGGCAGCGGCACAGGCGGCGGCCACCTTCGGCCAGGCCTCCATCTCGGCGTCGTAGGCGGCGCGGCGGACGGCGCCGTCGGCGTGGGAAGCCAGGCCGCGCACGGCGGTGATCGGCAGGTCCTGCGGGCCGTCGGGCAGGGCGACGGTGGCGGTGAGCTGGGAGGTGACGACGCCCTGGAGCTGGCCCCAGGCGGTGGAGCCGGTGGCGACCAGTTCCGCGTACAGGCCCTCTTCGACTTCGCTCATCTGGTGCTCGGCGCGGTCGGCCAGCTTGGCCAGCGGGCCGTGGTGCTCGGCGACGGCGGGGCTGACGGTGGCGAGCTCGTCGACGCCGAGGGAGGCCACCCACGCAGCGAGGCGGGCGGTGAGGGGGCGGGTGCGGGCGGCGGTCATGCCGAACTCGGCCTCCAGCCCCTCGGCCCGCTCGTTGAACGTGTCGGTGGTGGTGAACGAGGCGATGTAGGCCTCGGTGATGTCCGCGTGGGTGAGGTACTCGTTGAAGGCGGTGACCACGGCGTCGGCGGCGGCGCCGTCCTCGGGTGTCACCGGCCGCGGGTCGGTGGCGCGGATGTTGCGCTCGTCGAACAGCGCCTCCAGGCGGGCGACGTCGGCGTTGGCCCGGTCCATGGCGTCGAGGAACGTGCGGGCGTCGAACGACTCGTGGACGTCGGTGACGTCCCAGCGGGGGAGGGGATCGGTGGTGGTGGTGTCGTCGGTGGTGCTCATCGGGGTGCTCCTGGGTGACGGTGGTAGGACTGGCGGGCGGCCACGGCTTGCAGCCCGAGGGACTCGTAGAGGCGGACGGCGTTGGTGTTGCTGTCGTCGACGAACAGCATGCCGCAGGTGGCGCCGTGGCGGTACTGGTGGTCGAAGCCAGCGAGGGTGAGGGCCCGGCCGAGGCCGCGGCCGTGGAAGTCAGGGTGAACGGCGATCACGTAGACCTCACCGACGCCGTCGTCGTGACGCTTCGTCCAGCAGAACGCGGCCAGGCGGCCGTCGCGCTCGTGGAGGAGGAAGCCGGCGGGGTCGAACCATGGTTCCTGCTCGCGGCGGCGGAGGGTGTCGAGGTCCCACCCGCCCTGCTCACCGTGCCAGTGGAAGGCGGCGTTGTTGACCTCCAGCCAGGCATCCTCGTCCTCGCCCACGCGGAACGGGCGGGTGGCGACGTCGGTGTTGGTGGCCAGGGGGAGTGGCGCCTCCATCCGCAGCAGGCGGCGGTCGGGGTGCAGCCCGAGGCGGGCGGCGAGCGGCTCGTCGGCGATCGACGGCCACCACGTGACGTCCAGCCCGGCCGGCAGTGCGCTCAGCAGGGCGGCCAGCGCCGTGCGGTGGAGACGGAGACGCTCGGGCGGTGTGGCCGTGGACACGACGCCGACCACCATGCCGTCGTTGCCCTCCGAGGCTTGGGCATAGGCGCAGGGGTTGCCCTCGGTGTCGTCCACCACGGCGGCGAGGTAGTTGTCGGCCGGACCGTGGGCGAGGTCGGCCGTGAGCAGGTCGTCGAGCTCGTCGCCGGCGTCGGCGGCGTGGCGCACCAGGTCCAGCAGGGCCACCCGCTGCTGTTCGTCGGGGTGGCGAACGAGGCGCACGGTGGGTTCCTGCGGGGCGTCGGCCATTGCCGGCCAGGCTAGCGAGGGTGTCGCGGGTGGCGTCCCGGCCGCCCCACCCGGGTTCACCTTCCCCGTTGTTCAACTCTGTTCGATTTCGATTCGGGCGGAGAGGAATCGAAATCGAACAGAGGTGAAGTTGATTGAGTGTGGAGGGGGCCGTGGGGGCGTGTGGGGCGGCCAGCAGCTTGCGGCTGCCGGCGGGGGCGGTCACACACCCAGGAAGCGGCGGAGGGCGTCGTGCGCCTCGTCCGGGGTGCGACGTCCGGTGTCGATCTCGAGGGCGTAGGGGATGCCCTGATGCACCACGTCGTGCTGGGCGCGGGCCAGACCCATGGCGCGGTCGCCGCGGGCAGCTTCCCGCGCCTCGACGACGTCCAGGGGGCACCGCACCGCAACCCAGACCGCCGGCAGCCCGTCCAGGGCCCGCAACCAGCTGGCGTAGGTCTCCCGGTCGATCACGACGTCGTCAACGATCACGTTCATGCCGGCCCGCACCGCCTGGGCGACCCACCGCGCAGCCTGCCTCGTTGCCGTAGCCTTCGCCGCCATGGGAACGCCGCGGACGCCGAAGGGGAGGGCCAGGGCCATCGCCGCACTCCTGGCCGAGGAGTATCCGGAGGCCGTCTGCGAGCTGGACCATCGCAACCCCTTCGAGCTGCTGGCGGCCACCATCCTGTCCGCCCAGTGCACCGACGCCCGGGTCAACATGGTGACCCCGGCGCTGTTCGCCCGCTACCCGGACCCGCTGTCGCTGGCCGGTGCCGACCTCCCCGAGCTCGAGGAGATCATCCGCTCCACCGGCTTCTACCAGAGCAAGGCGAAGAACCTGGTGGGCATGGCCCAGGCGCTGGTGGACCGGTACGACGGCGAGGTGCCGACGAAGCTGGAGGACCTGGTGACGCTGGCCGGCGTGGGCCGCAAGACCGGCAACGTGGTGCGCAGCGTGGCCTTCGACCTGCCCGGCCTGCCGGTGGACACGCACGTGCTGCGCCTGAGCAAGCGGCTGGGGCTGACGGAGGCCGACGACCCGGTGAAGGTGGAGGCCGAGCTGGGGGCATTGCTGCCGAGGAAGGACTGGGGCGACTTCAGCCTGCGGACCATCCTGCATGGCCGGAGGGTGTGCGACGCCCGCAAGCCGAGGTGCTCCGAGTGTGTGCTCGAACCGCTCTGCCCGTCGTCGCTGGTGCCGAGAAAGCGCCGAGCGAAGGGTTGACGGAGGGGTGTAAGGTGCAATTACCAACCAGGTTCCCGCCACCTGGTTTGCGGGCGATGCCGGGATCCGCCGCCTGGCATCGCATGAGCGACGGCCCCGCAAGGGGCCGTCGCCGCGTTTTCAGGCGGTCAATTTGGCCGCTCGTCTGGCCAGCCGCGCGGCTGTGCGCAGCGCCCGCTCCGTCTCCACGAGCGCGCTCACCACGTCGGCCTGGTCATCGCCCTGGAAGCCGGGCAGCAGATCACCGACCTCGTGGTAGTACCGCTCCAGGTGGTCGGCCATGACGAGCAGGGAGGCAGCGGGGTTGCCGGGCATTCCTCCAGTCTGCCCCAATCCATACGGCCCTCCACGGGGGCGGTCGGTAACGTGTCGCCGTGACCCGAGTACCCGTGCGCGACGACCTCCGTGCGTTGGAGGGCTACCACTCGCCGCAGGTCGAGGTGCGTGTGCGCCTCAATACCAACGAGTCGCCCTTCCCGCCGCCCGCCGCCTGGCGCGACGCCTTGGCTGCCGAGCTCAGCAAGGTGGACTGGCATCGCTACCCGGATCGCGGTGCCCACGCCCTGCGCGAGGGCATCGCCGACCTGCACGGCGTGGCCCCGCAGAGCGTGTTCGCCGCCAACGGCAGCAACGAGGTGCTGCAGACACTGCTGCTCACGTTTGCCGGCCCCGGCCGCACCGTGGCCACATTCGAGCCCACGTACCAACTGCACGGCCACATCGCCCGGCTCACCGGCGCCACCGTGGTCGAGGGCGAGCGGGCGGCGGACTTCACGCTCGACCCGGCGGAGCTGGAGCGCGTCATCGCCGCCGCCCAGCCGGCCGTCACGTTCCTCTGCTCGCCGAACAACCCCACCGGGCTGGAGGAGCCGGAGGCCAACGTCCGCCTCGCCCTTTCCAAGGTGCCCGGCCTGCTGGTGGTGGACGAGGCCTACGGGCAGTTCGCCAAGTGGTCGGCGCTCGGGCTGGTGGAGGAGGAGACCCCGATGGTGGTCATCCGCACCTTCTCCAAGACATGGAGCATGGCCGCCGCCCGCCTCGGCTACCTGGTCGGCCCGGAGTGGCTGGTGGCCGAGTTGGAGAAGGTGACCCTGCCGTACCACCTCGACGCGGCGAAGCAGATCGCCGGTCGCCTGGCGCTGCGGTTCGCCGGGGAGATGGAGGACCGCGTGCAGCACATCATCGCCGAGCGCGAGCGGGTGTCGGCCGGGATGGCCCGCCTGCCGGTCGACGTGTTCCCCAGCGGCGCCAACTTCGTGCTGTTCCGCCCGCGCGGCAAGGCCGGCAAGGCCGTGTGGCAGGGCCTACTGGACCACAGCGTGCTCGTGCGCGACTGCAGCAGCTGGCCCCGGCTGGACGACTGCCTGCGCATCACCATCGGCACGCCAGAGGAGAACGACGAGTTCCTGGCCGCACTGGCCGACGTGATGGCGGAGGTGACGGCATGAGCCGGGCAGCAACTCGCAACCGGACCACGAAGGAGACCGCGATCGACCTGTCGATCGAGCTGGACGGCAGCGGCACCGCCGAGGTCAGCACCGGCCTGCCGTTCTACGACCACATGCTGGAGCAGGTGGGCAAGCACGGCGGGTTCGACCTGCGCATCGCGTGCCAGGGCGACCTGCACATCGACAGCCACCACACGGTGGAGGACGTGGCGATCGCGCTCGGCGAGGCGTTCCGCGAGGCGCTGGGCGACAAGGCCGGCGTGCGCCGCTTCGCCAGCGGCCTGTACCCGCTGGACGAGGCGCTGGTGGAGGTCGCGCTGGACCTGTCCGGCCGCCCCTACGTGGTGTGGAACGTCCCGATGCCGGAGGTCCTGCCGCTCGGCAACCCGCCGTTCGACCCCCAGCTCGCCGAGCACGCCTTCCACAGCTTCGCCACCGCTGCCGGCATCACGCTGCATGTCGAACTGCGCCACGGCACCAACGTGCACCACATCATCGAGGCGGCCTTCAAGGGCTTGGCCCGCTGCCTGCGCGACGCCGTGCGGGTGGAGGGTTCGCAGGTGCCCAGCACGAAGGGCGTGCTGTGAGCCGTCCGCTCGTGGCGGTCCTCGACTACGGGATCGGCAACCTGCGGTCGGCGGAGCGGGCGCTGGCCCACTGCGGGGCGGACGCCCGCCTCACCACCGACGCCGAACTCGCCCGCCGGGCCGACGCCG
The DNA here is from genome assembly GCA_041394605.1 of Ilumatobacteraceae bacterium. Taxonomy (GTDB): domain Bacteria; phylum Actinomycetota; class Acidimicrobiia; order Acidimicrobiales; family Ilumatobacteraceae; genus UBA668. The sequence continues at coordinate 358,655 of JAWKHX010000006.1, read as the reverse complement.
TGGTGCTGCCCGGTGTGGGTGCGTTCGGCGCCTGCATGCGGGCGCTGCGGGCGGCGGGGCTGGAGCCCGTGGCTCGAGACGCCGCGGCCTCGGGCCGGCCGTTCCTCGGCATCTGCGTGGGCATGCAGATGCTGTTCTCCTCCAGCGAGGAGGACGGCCACGCCGAGCCCGGGCTGGGCATCATCCCCGGCACCGTCCGGTGGATCACCGACCAGCTGCCCCGCCCGCAGATGCAGTGGAACCAGTTGGACCTCACGTACGCCGGCGACCCGCTGTTCACCGGCCTGCCGGAGCACCCGTGGATGTACTTCGTCCACTCGCTGCACGGTGTGCCGGAGGACCCCGCTGCCGTCGCAGCCACCTGCGACTACGGCGGCACGGTCAACGCCGCGTTCCGCAGCGGCACGGTGTTCGCCACCCAGTTCCACCCGGAGAAGTCCGGCCGTGACGGCCTGGCGCTGCTGGCCAACTTCGTGAAGGGGCTGGATGCGGAGGGCTCGCCGGATGATCGAGCTGTACCCGGCCATCGACCTTCGCGACGGCAAGGTGGTCCGCCTGCTGCAGGGCGACTACGACGCCCAGACCACCTACGGCGACGACCCGGTTGCCGTCGCCTGCGGCTTCGCCGACGCGGGTGCCACGTGGATCCATGTGGTGGACCTGGACGCCGCCCGCAGCGGGTCGCCGGTGAACCGCCCGGTGGTGGCCGCCATCGCCGCGGCCGTCGCCGGCCGGGCCCGCGTGCAGACCGGCGGCGGCGTACGCACCATCGGCGACGCCCAGTCGCTGGCCGACGCGGGCGTGGCCCGTGTGGTGATGGGCTCCGCCGCCGTGGCCGACCCGTCGCTGGTGGAAGCGGCCTCGAAGGTCGTGCCGGTGGCCGTCGGGCTGGACCACCGCGCCGGTGAGGTGGCCGTCCACGGCTGGACCGAGGGCAGCGGAGTGCAGCTGGCCGATGCGCTCGGCTGGTTCCCCACGGCCGCCGCGTTCGTCATCACCGACATCGCCCGCGACGGCATGCTCGCCGGGCCCGACATCGACGGCCTGGCCGAGGCCGGGCGGGCCACGGCCATCCCGGTGATCGCCAGCGGGGGTGTGTCCTCCCTGGCCGACATCGTCGCCCTCAAGGCCGTGCCCGGCGTGGACGGGGTGATCACCGGCAAGGCCCTGTACGAGGGGCGCTTCACGGTGGCCGAGGCGTTGGAGGTGCTGGCCCGATGAGAGTCGCTCGGGTGATCCCGTGCCTGGACGTCACGAACGGCCGGGTGGTGAAGGGCGTCAACTTCGTCGGCCTGCGTGACGCCGGCGACCCGGTGGAGCTGGCCGCCCGCTACGACGCCGAGGGTGCCGACGAGCTGGTCTTCCTGGACATCACAGCGTCCAGCGACGGCCGGGCGACGATCGTGGACATGGTGGAGCGCACCGCCGACCAGGTGTTCATCCCGTTCACCGTCGGCGGTGGCATCCGCACCGTCACCGATGCCCGCACGATGCTGCGGGCGGGGGCGGACAAGGTCAGCGTCAACACCGCCGCGGTCCAGCGGCCGGACCTGATCGCCGAGATCGCCGAGGAGTTCGGCGCCCAGTGCTGCGTGTGCGCGATCGACGCCAAGCGCACCCACGACCCGTCGGTGGCCAGCGGGTTCGAGGTGTACCTGCACGGCGGGCGCACGCCCACGGGGATCGACGCGGTCGCCTGGGCGGTGGAAGCCGTCGGCCGCGGCGCGGGGGAGATCCTGCTGACGTCGATGGACCGCGACGGCACGCGGGAGGGCTTCGACCTGCCGCTGACCCGCACGATCGCCGACGCCGTGGGTGTGCCGGTGATCGCCAGCGGCGGGGTGGGCACGCTGGAGCACCTGGCCGACGGGGTGCGCGACGGGCATGCCACCGGAGTGCTGGCGGCCAGCATCTTCCACTTCGGGGAGCACACGATCGCCGAGGCCAAGGCGGTGATGGCGGCGGCGGGCATCGAGGTGCGGCGATGAGCACTCGTGCGCCCGCGCCGGGCGGTGGCCTGCCGCTCGTCGAACCGTTCACGCTGATCGACGGCGGGCTCTCGACGGCGTTGCAGGAGATGGGCGAGCAGCCGTCCGGCCTGCTGTGGACCGCAGCGGCGCTGCTGGACCGGCCGGAGGTCATCACCGAGGCCCACCGCCGCTACGTGGAGGCCGGGGCGGACGTGGTGATCACAGCCAGTTACCAGGCCAGTGAGGCCGGGTTCGTCGGCGCCGGGCTGTCGCCCGCCGATGCCCGCCGGGTGCTGGCGTCCACGACCGCCGTGGCCCGGGCGTCGGGCGCGGCGGCCGTGGCCTGCTCCGTGGGGCCGTTCGGCGCCTGTCTGGGCGACGGCAGCGAGTACCACGGCCGCTATGAGGCGTCATGGGCCGAGGTGCGGGCCTTCCACCGTGCCCGCCTGGAGGTGCTGGTGCCCACCGCACCCGACCTGTTCGCCGTGGAGACCATCCCCTCGCAGGCGGAGGCGGAGATCGTGCTGGAGGAGCTCCGCCGCCTCACCGACGCGCCCACGTGGGTGACGTTCTCCTGCGTGGACGACACCCACACCTGCCACGGCGAGACGCTCGTCGAAGCGGCGGCCGCAGTCGCGTCGGCGGTGCAGGCGGTTGGCGTCAACTGCACGGCGCCTGGCTTCGTGGCATCACTGCTGCGGTCCCTTGCCGGCACGCCCGCGGGCGCACTGCCGCTGGTGGCCTACCCGAACCACGGTGCCGCGTGGGACGCCGAGCACGAGTGCTGGGTCGGCCCCACCGGTGGCGCGGAGCTGCCCGGGCACGTGCCCGAGTGGCTGGCGGCCGGTGCCCGGCTGATCGGCGGGTGCTGCGGTGTGGGCCCGGCGGGGATCGCCGCGCTCGCCGCCGCACGCGCCCGCCTGCGGGGGTAGGGTCGGCCGCATGGCTACGAAGATGCAGTACCGCCGACTCGGGCGGTCCGGTTTGCAGGTGTCCGTCATCTCCTTCGGGAGCTGGGTGACGTTCGACAACCAGTTGAAGGACGACACGGCGCTCCAGTGCATGCAGGCCGCGTGGGACGCCGGCTGCAACTTCTTCGACAACGCCGAGGCCTACGCCGGCGGCGAGAGCGAAGCGATCATGGGCCGGGTCATCAAGGAGCTCGGCTGGGCCCGCCACACCTACGTCCTGAGCACGAAGGTCTACTGGGGCATCAGCGGCAACGTGAGGAACATGCGCAACACGCTGAACCGCAAGTACCTGCACCACTCGATCGAGGGCTGCCTGGAGCGCCTGCAGACCGACTTCGTCGACCTCCTGTTCTGCCACCGTCCGGACCCGGACACGCCGATCGAGGAGACCGTGTGGGCCATGAGCGACCTCGTGTCCCGTGGCAAGGTCCTGTACTGGGGCACCAGCGAGTGGTCGGCAGAAGAGATCCGGGCCGCCTGGGAGATCGCCGAGCGCCACCACCTGCACAAGCCGGTGATGGAGCAGCCGCAGTACAACCTGCTCACCCGCACCAGGGTGGAGCAGGAGTACGCCCGCCTGTACGAGGACATCGGCCTCGGCACCACCATCTGGAGCCCGCTGGCCAGCGGCCTGCTGACCGGCAAGTACCGCGACGGCATCCCGGCCGACAGCCGCGGCGCCCTGCGCGGGTACGAGTGGCTGGCCGACCGCCTGGCCGACCAGGAGTCCGTGGACAAGGTGGAGCGCCTGCGCCCCATCGCCGAGGAGCTCGGCTGCACCCTAGCCCAGCTGTCGATCGCCTGGTGCGCGGCCAACCCGCACGTCAGCACGGTCATCACCGGTGCCAGCCGGGCGTCGCAGGTCACCGACAACTTCGGCGCCATCGACGTCCTGCCGATGCTGACCTCCGACGTCCTCGCCCGCATCGAATCCGCCATCGCCTGACTCGTCAGGACGCCGGCCCCGTGCGCCCCGCTCCTTCCCAGAAGTGACGTGATATATCACGTCACTTCCCAGGTCAGCGGGGGTGCGACCGCGTCACTTCTCGTTCATCGCACGGCCCCGACCTGCGCCGCGCTGTTCTTCGGCGCGGCCTGGTTGGTGCTCGGCATCAACGGCGCATGACGACCGCCGCAAATCGAAATCGAACTGAGTTGAACGGGGCAAGAGTGTGCACCCCAGCGAGTCGGACCCGAGGGCGGGTCAACCACGACGAACCCCACGGCGCGGCCCCGCCCCCCCGAGCACCATCACGATCGCGACCACCATCACGGCTTCGACCGTCATGACCCCACCCGCAGTGTCGGCGCCGGCGCCACAACGCGCCCGCAGCACCACCCTCGCCGTGGGTAGCCTTTCCGCAATGCGTACATCGCTCTCCGAACTCCTCGCCACCGGCCGGCCGCTGCTCGCGGACGGGGCCACGGGCACCAACTACTTCGCCGCCGGGCTGACGTCCGGCGAGCCGCCGGAGTTCTGGACGGTGGACCACCCGGACCGGGTGAAGGGGCTGCACCAGCAGTTCGTCGACGCCGGGTCGGACATCATCCTCACCAACACGTTCGGCTGCAACGCCAAGCGCCTCCAGCTGCACAAGGCCGAGGCCCGGGTGCACGAGCTCGCCGCCGGCGCCGCCCGCCTGGCCCGTGAGGTGGCCGACGCTGCCCCCCGCCCCGTCGTGGTCGGCGGGTCGGTCGGCCCGACCGGCGAGCTGTTCGAGCCGCTCGGCAAGCTGACCCACGACGACGCCGTCGCCGTGTTCCGCGAGGAGATCCGCGGTCTGAAGGACGGCGGCGCGGACGTCATCTGGATCGAGACCATGTCGGCGATCGAGGAGTTCCACGCGGCCGCTGAGGCCGCCATCGCCGAGGGCATGCCGTACACCGTCACCTGCTCGTTCGACACGGCGGGCCGCACGATGATGGGGCTGATGCCCGGCCAGTTCGCCGCCACCCTGGCCGACCTGCCCCAGCCGCCGCTGGCCATCGGCGCCAACTGCGGCGTCGGGGCCAGCGACACGCTGGTGTCCATCCTCTCGATGGAGGGCGCCGAGCCGGCGCTGGTGAGCAAGGCCAACTGTGGCGTGCCCCAGTTCCAGGGCACCGAGGTGGTCTACTCCGGCACGCCCGACCTGATGGCCACCTACGCCGGCCTGGCGGTGGACGCCGGCGCTCGCATCATCGGCGGCTGCTGCGGTACCTCCCCGGACCACATCGCCGCCATGCGTCGCGCGCTGGACGCGCACACCGCGGGCGAGCGTCCCACGATCGATGCCATCGTCGACGCAATCGGGCCGCTCACCAACGCAGCGCCGTCGGCGGGCGGCAGTGAGCGCACCCGCCGGCGCAACCGCGGCGAGTAGCTCAGCCCCCCAGCCAGGCGGCCAGCAAGGCTGCCGACTGGGCCACCTGGTCGATGGCCGGGCCGCCGGTGACCATCGTCTGCACGGCATAGACGCCCTGCTCCGTGCCGAGGAACACCGTGCCGTCGGGTCCGTACGCCGCGCCTGCAGGGGTCTCCACCGGCGTTGCCGGCCCGAGTGAGGCCTGCAGGTCCAAGAAGGTGGCGATGTCCAGATCGGTGACGTAGTGCGACATCAGCACCGACAGGCTCTGGTCGTTCACCCCCAGGTACTGGCAGGTGCCCGTGGCCACCACGGTGCCCTCGTCCACCGGCACACCGACGGCGGCGAAGATCACGTCCACGGGCGGCATCTCGGCACACGTGGGCATGAAGGTGGTGGTGGGGGCCAGTGTCGTGTCCGCCCCACCGCCACCGGAAGTGTCCCCGCCCGCCGCCGTGGTGGCATCCGCCCCGCCGGACGACGAGCCGTCGCCGTCGTCGGAGCAGGCAAGGGGCAGGCAGATGGCAAGGGCGATGGCCAGGGACGCGGCAACTCGGCGCACGGGGGGTCCTTTCGAACGGTTCCTACCAGTATCGTCCGGTTGGGCCCTCCGCCTGAGCCGATACCCTGCCGCCCGTGGCTGTGCAGGACGAGAAGCTTCCCATCAAGATGCTCAACGACCGGCTGCTCGTGCGCATCCCGGAGAAGGAGGGCGAGCGCCGTTCCACCGGCGGCATCCTCATTCCCGCCACCGCTCAACTGTCCAAGCGGCTGGTGTGGGCGGAGGTCGTGGCCCTCGGCCAGAACGTGCGCAGCGCCGAGGTCGGCGACCGTGTGCTGTTCAGCCCGGAGGACCGCTACGAGGTGGAGGTCGGCGGCGCCGACTACATCATGCTCCGCGAGCGCGACATCCACGCCGTGGCCGCCACACGGATCGAAGCCCACACAGGGCTCTACCTGTAGGGTCGGCCCATGCCCGAGGCCATCTCCATCACTGCCACGCCCGAGCAACTCGCCGCCGTCAAGTACGACGCCGCCGGCCTGGTCCCGGTGGTGTGCCAGGACGTCCACACCCGCACCGTGCTGATGGTGGCGTACATGAACGCCGAGACGCTGGCCATGACGCTGGCCGAGGGGCGGATGGTCTACTGGAGCCGCAGCCGCCAGGAGGTGTGGCGCAAGGGCGACACCAGCGGCGACCGCCAGTTCGTGCGCGAGGCGTACTACGACTGCGACGGCGACACCCTCCTGTTCCTGGTGGAGCAGGAAGGCAAGGGCGCCTGCCACACCGGCGAGTACTCCTGCTTCTACCGCGCCTTCGGGTCGTGATGGACCTCCGGATGCGGCCCAGCCGCGAGGAGTTCCACCGCCTGGCCGCCGACCACACCGTCGTGCCGGTCTGGGCGGAGGTGCTGGGCGACCTGGACACCCCGGTCGGCGCCTTCCTCAAGCTGTGCGGCGACGGCGAGGGCTTCCTGCTGGAGTCCGTGGAGCACGGCGAACGGTGGGCCCGCTACAGCTTCGTCGGGCACGACCCCGTGGCCACGCTGGAGTTGCGCGACGGTGCCATCACCAAGCGCGGCCAGCACCTCAGCGCCGACATCCCCTTCGACAAGGGCATGCTCGCCGCACTGGACGCCATCGTCGCCGCCTACGACGCGCCGATCATGCCGGACCTCCCGCCGCTGCAGGGCGGGGTGATGGGCTACCTCGGCTACGACATCGTCCGTGAGGTGGAGCACCTGCCCGACGTGCCCCACGACGACCGCGGCCTGCCCGACGCGGTGATGAGCATCATCGGGTCGATGGCCGCGTTCGACCACTGGCGCCAGCGGATCTACCTCATCGAGAGCGTCCCCGTCCTGCACATGACGGGGGCGGACGTGGACCGCGAGTACGACGAGGCCTGCGAGCGGGTCCGGGCCGCGGCGGCGAAGCTGGCCCAGCCGCTGGCAATGCCGCTGACCGAGCCGCCCGTGCCCGGCGAAGCGCCGCCCGAGGTCCGCAGTTCGATGCCCGACGGGATGTACCAGCGGGCCGTCGAGGTGGCCAAGGAGCACATCCTGGCCGGCGACATCTTCCAGGTGGTCCTGGCCCAGCGGTACGACATCGACCTCCAGGCCGACCCGTTCGACTTCTACCGCGTCCTCCGCCAGGTGAACCCCAGCCCGTACATGTACTTCCTGCGCCACGAGGGCATCACCATCGCCGGGTCCTCGCCGGAGCCGATGGTGCAGGTGCTCGGCCGCACCGTCATCAGCCGCCCGATCGCCGGCACCCGCCGCCGCGGCCGCACCGACGAGGACGACCGCCGCATGGCCGCCGAGTTGAAGGAGCACCCGAAGGAGGTCGCCGAGCACATCATGCTGGTCGACCTCGCCCGCAACGACGTGGGCCGGGTGGCCAAGTTCGGCACGGTGCACGTGGACGAGCTGATGACGCTGGAGCGCTACAGCCACGTCATGCACCTCACCTCGCAGGTCAGCGGGCAGCTGGTGGACGGCAAGACCCCGATCGACGTGCTGCGGGCCACCCTGCCGGCCGGCACGGTCAGCGGGGCACCGAAGGTGCGGGCCATGGAGATCATCGACGAGCTGGAGCCCGTGAAGCGCGGCCCCTACGCCGGCGTGGTCGGCTACGTGGACTTCAGCGGCAACCTGGACACCGCGATCGCCATCCGCACGATGTTCGTCGGCCCGAACGGGGCGTCGTTCCAGGCGGGTGCGGGTGTGGTGGCCGACAGCGTGCCGGACGACGAGAACCTGGAGTGCCGCAACAAGGCGGCGGCCCTTCTCGCAGCCGTCCCGGCGGCGCGGCGGATGTCCGCCAACCGCGGCGGCACCACCGGCTGAGCGGCGTCAGTCGATCAGGCCGCCGAGCATCAGGATCGTGCCGAGGAGGCCGACGCCGATGATCCCCAGCACCGTCAGTCCGGCCAGGCCGGGCACTGTGGTGATGGCCCGAACGCCAGCCCACAGCCCGGGCAGTTCCTTGCGCCGCTCGTTCAACTCGGCGCGAAGGGCGCCGAGGCTCTTGCCGTAGGTGCCGATGGCCAATCCGCTGTCGTGGTCCAGCAGCACCTGGGCGGACCCGACGGACGTGTCCACGAACTGGCGCACGTCCTGCACCAGCGTCGGCGCCTTGGCGGCTGCGCCGCGCAGCACGAACCAGGCGATCGCCGCCGCCCCCACGGGCACGAGGCAGATGATCCCGCCGATCACCAGCCAGGCGGGCCTGCTGCCGTCGACGATCCACCACCCGGTGGCGAACGTGGCGGCGCCGACCAGCAGCGCCAGCACGGCCAGGCCGCGGGCGAGGGTGGACAGGCGCTCCAGGGTGAGCTGCAGGCGGTGGCCCACGTCGCGGGCGACGACTTCGGCATCCATCCCCTGCAGTGTGGCACCTTCCGCCGTGGGTGCGACACTGGGTGCCATGTTCTGGTGCGAGTACCCACGTGACGTCGTGCGGGTCCACGGGCCCGATGCGGCGTCCTACCTCCAGTCCCAGGTGTCGCAGGACCTCCGCCCGCTCGGGGTCGGGCAGAGCGCCTGGACCTTCATCCTCCAGCCCACCGGCAAGGTGGACGTGCTGGCTCGCGTGTGGCGGGTGGGGAAGGAGGCGTTCGTCCTCGATACGGACGCCGGGTTCGGCGAGGAGATGACCGCCCGGCTCAACCGCTTCCGCATCCGCGTGAAGGCGGAGATCGAGCCGCTGGCCTGGCGGTGCATCGCCGTGCGCGGGACGGACGGCCCGGACGGCGGCGCCGTTCCCGACGGTGCCGTGGTCGCCTGGGGTGCCGGCTACGACCTGCTCGGCGAGGCGCCGGCCGCGCCCGCGGACGTCCCGCCCGGGAACGCCGACGACCTGCACGCTGCCCGGGTGGACGCCGTCTGGCCGGCCATGGGCAGCGAGATCGTGCCCGGTGAGGTGATCCCCGCAGAGACCGGCATCACCGCCGTCGCCGTCAGCTACACGAAGGGCTGCTATCCGGGGCAGGAACTGGTGGAACGGATGGACTCCCGGGGCGCCGCCCCGCCCCGGCTGCTGCAGCGGGTGGTCGGCGACGACGGCGTGGCCCGGCTGGCCTACGTGGGTCGGCGGGACTTGCAAGACTGACCCGATGGCGTTCACCAAGGCCCAGTTGGCGAAGAACCAGAACCGGATGCGGGCGATCGCGCTCGCCCTGCCGGAGGCGACGGAGGAGCTCACCTGGGACGACGTGAACTTCCGGGTCCGCAAGAAGATCTTCTGCTTCCCGGGGTCCGGCGCTTCGCTCTGCGTGAAGGCCGAGCGGGAGGAACTACCGGCGCTGCTGGGCGACCCACGCTGCCGCCCGGCCCCCTACCTGGCGAGGGGCGGATGGATCGTGATGGACCTCGAGGCGCCGGTGGACTGGGCCGAGGTCCGCGAGCTGATCCACACCAGCTATCGCTTGATCGCCCCCAAGATCCTGGCCAAGCAGGTCGACTGACCCATCCATCCGGTCCAAGTTGGCGGTGAGGTGCGGCACCACCGCCAATGAACGCCAACTTGGGTCGGGTCAGCCGGAGAGCGCGTCGGCCAGCGCGGGGTCGTGCCGCAGCCACTCGAACTCGGGAGCGCGGTCCACCGCTTGGCGCAGGGCCGTCGGGTCGGCGCCGCGGGCGGCGGTGCGCAGCCACGCCATCGAGGTGGGCTGATCGCCCAAGGCCGCGGCGGCCCTGGCCACCTGGAGGGCCAACAGCGGGGTGCGGTACTGGCCGTACGCGGTGGCGGCGAACGTGCCGGCGCGGTGCGTGTCGCCCGTGCGCAACAGCACCTCGCCCAGTGCGTAGGCGCTGAACGAGCGGGCCGCCGTCATCTCCGCAGGCAGCAACTCGACCAGGTCGCGCAGGGCACCCACCGGCGCTGCGTCGGGCGGCCACCAGTTCGAAGGTGACGGGTCGGCCAGGTCGGCCAGCAGCAGGCGGCGGGCCATGTCTGGCCGGCCGCGCTGCAGCTCCTCCCAGGCCCGGAACCATGGCGACGGGCGTGTGCCGGGCGGGAACGCGCCAGCCTGCCCGGTGGCCCACGCCGCGGCTTCGGCGTGGGCGAGTGTCTGCTGGTTCACCGCCTGACGCGCCCGCTGCTTGTCGCGGCCCATGGAGGAGAACACGGCGAACAGGGGCAGCAGCACGAACACGATGTACGGGCGTGCGGTCTCTTCCAGCACCATCCACACCAGACCGCCGCCGGTGATGGCGATGGTGATGACGTACATCCATTGGGTGGCCCGGGCGGGGGAGACGGCGCTGAGCGCGGCGTGGAGCATGTTGCCGCCGTCCAGCGGCAGGACGGGGATCAGGTTGAGCAGGCCGATGACCGGGCCGGCCCAGAACGCCGCCGCCTGTAACGGGGTGAGCTCGCCATGGGCGGGGATGACGGAGCGACCGCCGATGGCGATGTAGAACAGCGTGCCGGTCACGATCTGCGCCGCCGGCCCGGCCAGCGAGATGCCGATCCGCTCCAGCGGGCGCAGCGGCCGACGCGGGGTGAACGATGCGTAGCCGGCCATGAAATCCAGCGCGATCTCGGCCTCGGCGCCGGTGCGGCGGGCGGCGAGCGCATGGCCCAGTTCGTGGATCAGCGTGAGCACGGCGATCATCAGCGCGAACGGCAGCCCGTACTGCGGCCCGTTGATCGCCACGATCAGCACCGCGAACAGCAGGAACCCGGGGCGGACGTGCACGGGGAAGCCGAGCAGCCGGAACGCCGGGGTCGGGGACGCCATGCGTTGAGCCTACGGGGTGATTGACCCCTGGGGTTCGGCGCCTGCGCCCGTAGACTTCAACGCCGTGTCATACGTCTACGCCTTCGACCACAAGCACAAGCGCCCCCCGATGCAGATGAAGGATCTGCTCGGTGGCAAGGGCGCCAACCTCGCCGAGATGACGAGCGTGCTGAAGCTGCCCGTGCCGCCCGGGTTCACCATCTCCACGGATGCGTGCCGGGCCTACATGAAGGGCGGCTGGCCGGCAGGCCTGGACGGCGAGATCGCCGAACAGGTGAAGCGGCTGGAGAAGGCGATGGGCCGCAAGCTCGGCGACCCGAAGGACCCGCTGCTGGTCAGCGTGCGGTCCGGCGCCAAGTTCTCCATGCCCGGCATGATGGACACCGTCCTCAACCTCGGCCTCAACGACCAGAGCGTCGAGGGCCTGGCCGCCGTCACCGGCGACCAGCGCTTCGCCTACGACAGCTACCGCCGCTTCATCAGCATGTACGGCCGCATCGTGCTCGGTGTGGACGGCGAGGTGTTCGAGCACCCGCTGGAGGAGGCCAAGGCCAAGGCCGGCGCGAAGAGCGACGCCGAGCTCGGCGCTGCGGCGCTGAAGAAGCTGTGCACCCAGTACAAGGCGGCGGTGAAGAAGGCCACCAGGAAGCCGTTCCCGCAGGCCCCGGAGGACCAGTTGCGCGGCGCCATCGAGGCCGTGTTCCGCAGCTGGAACGGCGCCCGCGCCGTGGCCTACCGCGTGCGCGAGAAGATCAGCCACGACCTCGGCACCGCCGTCAACGTGCAGACCATGGTGTTCGGCAACCGCGACCAGAACTCGGGCACCGGCGTGGGGTTCACCCGCAACGCCGCCACCGGCGACAACAAGCCGTACGGCGACTTCCTGGTCAACGCTCAGGGCGAGGACGTGGTGGCGGGCATCCGCAACACCGAAGACCTCGACCACATGAAGCTCCACTTCCCGAAGATCCACGACGAACTGCTGGCGATCTTCGACCGGCTGGAGCGTCACTACACGGACATGTGCGACACCGAGTTCACCATCGAGCAGGGCAAGCTCTGGATGCTGCAGACCCGCGTGGGCAAGCGCACCGGTGCCGCGGCCCTGAAGATGGCCGTGGACATGACCAAGAAGAACGGCCGCAAGGGTGCCCAGTGGAGCATCACCAAGGCCGAGGCCGTCATGCGCGTGTCGGCCGATCACCTGGACGGTGTGCTGCACCCGCAGTTCGCTTCCAAGGGCAAGGCGCTGGCCAAGGGCCTGGCGGCCTCGCCGGGCGCCGCGGTCGGCCGGGTGTACTTCACGGCCGACGATGCAGTGGCCGCTCACAACAAGGGCCACAAGGTCGTGCTGGTCCGCAGCGAGACCAGCCCGGAGGACATCCACGGCATGCAGGTGTCGCAGGGCATCCTCACCGCCCGCGGTGGTCTGGTCAGCCACGCCGCCGTCGTGGCCCGTGGCTGGGGCATCCCTGCCGTCGTGGGCGCGGAGGCCGTGCGCATCGCTGGCAAGCAGTTCCAGGTCGGCGACACGGTGGTGAAGGAGGGGGACTTCGTCAGCATCGACGGCACCACCGGCGAGATCATGCTCGGTGAGCTGAAGCTGGCCGCCGCCGAGCCGCCCGCCGAGTTCCACACGATCCTGAAGTGGGCGGACCAGATCCGCAAGGGCAAGCTGGCCGTGCGGGCCAACGCCGACACCGGCGAGGACGCCGCCAAGGCTCGCGAGCTGGGCGCCGAGGGCATCGGCCTGTGCCGCACCGAGCACATGTTCCTGGCGCCGGACCGCCTGCCCGTCGTGCGCGAGATGATCCTCGCCAGCACCGACGAGGGCGAGGCCAAGGCCCTGGAGGAGCTGGGCCGCGTCCAGCAGATCGACTTCGAGGAGATCCTGGAGGCCATGGACGGGCTGCCCGTCACCGTTCGCCTGCTGGACCCGCCGCTGCACGAGTTCCTTCCCAGCGTGGAAGAGCTGCGCATCAAGAAGGCCACCAAGGGCCTCAGCAAGCGGGAGAAGGCCGAGCTCGAGGCCGCCGAGGAATGGGCCGAGCACAACCCGATGATCGGTACCCGTGGTGTGCGTCTGGGCGTCGTCAAGCCGGGCCTCTACGCCATGCAGGTGCGGGCGCTGCTGCGTGCCGCTGCTGCGCTGCGCAAGAAGGGCAAGAACCCGATCGTCGAGGTGATGATCCCCCTCACCGTCACCCGCGACGAGCTGGCGCTGGCCCGCAGCTGGGTGCAGGCGGAGATCGACACGGCCACGAAGGGCATGAAGAACCCGCCGCACATCACGATCGGCACGATGGTGGAGACGCCTCGCGCCGCGGTGTGTGCGGACGAGATCGCCGAGGAGGCGGACTTCTTCAGCTTCGGCACCAACGACCTCACCCAGATGACGTTCGGCTTCAGCCGCGACGACGTGGAGAGCCGGATGATGCCGGCCTACCTGGAGCAGGGCCTGCTGAAGCGCAACCCCTTCGAGACCATCGACCGCGACGGTGTGGGCGCGCTGGTGAAGATGGGCGCCAAGAAGGGCCGCAGCGTGAAGAAGCACCTGAAGCTCGGCGTCTGCGGCGAGCACGGTGGCGACCCGGAGAGCATCGAGCTGTTCTACGAGGCCGGTCTCGACTACGTGAGCTGCAGCCCGTTCCGGGTGCCGATCGCTCGCTTGGCGGCCGCCCAGGCGGTCATCGGCGGCGCCGGTTCCTCCACCAAGTAGGGTCCCCGGGACCTCGCCAACCCCCGCGGCCTGCCTCCGCACGGCCGTCACCATCACCGAAGGAGTTGCCATGCAGGTGCAGACCCGTCAGGGGCCCGCGTACGGTGTCGCTCGTCTCACCCTCGCCGCCGGGGAACCGGTGCGGGTGGAGAGCGGGGCGATGATGGCCATGTCCGCCGGCGTCACGCTCGAGGCCAAGGCCGAGGGCGGGATCATGAAGTCGTTGAAGCGCGCCGCGCTCGGCGGTGAAAGCTTCTTCGTCAGCACCTACACGGCGCCGGCGTCGGGCGGGTTCGTGGATGTCGCGGCCCGCCTGCCGGGCGACATCACCACCTACGACGTGCCGCCGGGCCGCGCCGTGTTCATCCAGAAGGGCTCCTGGCTGGCCAACGAGGCGTCGGTGAACATCGACGCCAAGTGGGGCGGGTTCAAGAACATGTTCGGCAGCGAGGGTGGCTTCATCGTCCGGGCCGACGGGCAGGGCACCGTGGTGTTCGCCTGTTACGGCGCGCTGGAGGTGTGGAACCTGCAGGCCGGCCAGACGATCACGGTGGACACCGGCCACATGGTCGCCTACGAGGACTCCATCACCATGGGCATCCGCAAGGCCGCAGGTGGCGGCTGGGTGCAGACGTTCAAGAGTGGTGAGGGCCTGGTGTTCGACTTCACCGGCCCCGGCAAGGTGTGGACCCAGACGCGCAACCCCAACGAGTTGCTCGGCTGGATCACCGCTGCCGTGGGCACCAGCAACTCGGGCAGCGGCGTCGGCGGCATTGCCGGCGGCCTGTTCGGCCGGGACTGACACATGCTCCTGGCGGTCGACCGCAGCAAGTTCGTCGACATCGACGTCGCCTGGGAGTGGTGGATCGCGCTCCTCGCCATCATCGCCGTCCTCCTGCTGGTGGACCTGCTGGTGGTGCACAAGGAGAGCCACGAGGTCCGCACCAAGGAAGCGGCCATCGAGTCGGCCGTGTGGATCAGCATCGGGCTGGCATTCGGCCTGGTGGTGTGGTGGGGCTTCGGCGGCGGAGCGGCAGGGGAGTACTACTCCGGCTACCTCATCGAGAAGAGCCTCAGTGTGGACAACGTCTTCGTCTGGGCGCTGATCCTCAGCTACTTCGCGGTGCCGCCCAAGTACCAGCACCGGGTGCTGTTCTGGGGCATCTTCGGGGCGTTGGTGATGCGAGCCGTCTTCATCTTCGCCGGGGTCGCGCTGATCGAGAAGTTCGACTGGGTGCTCTACGTGTTCGGCGCGTTCTTGCTGTTCACCGCGTTGAAGTTGGTGTTCAGCGAGGACGAGCACGTGGATCCCTCGAAGAGCCGATTCCTCAAGCTGGTGCACAAGGTGGTGCCGCTCACCGACCAGATGGACGGCCAGAAGCTGTTCACCAAGGTGTCGGGCAAGCGGCTGGCCACCCCGCTGTTCGCCGTGCTGCTGCTGGTGGAGGCCACCGACGTGCTGTTCGCGGTGGACTCCGTGCCCGCCGTGCTGGCCGTCAGCCACGAGCAGTTCATCGTGTTCGCGTCGAACGCGTTCGCCATCCTCGGTCTGCGGGCCCTCTATTTCCTGCTTGCCGACATGCACGCCAGGTTCAGCTACCTGCAGGAGGGCCTGGCGATCATCCTCGCCTTCGTGGGCGTGAAGATGCTCATCCACACCTGGTACCACATCCCCACCTGGCTGAGCCTCACGGTCATCGCCATCGTCCTCCTGGCCTCGATCGGCTTCTCCTTGAAGCAGTCCGATCAGGCCGACACGATCGAGATTCCCGCCGAGTAGGGTCGCCGCGATGGCGATTCACGAGGACGACCTGGAGCGCCTGCGGGCCACCGTGGTGCTCTCCGACGTCGTCCAGGGGTATGTCGCGCTGCGCCGTGTCGGACGCAACTGGGTGGGACTGTGCCCTTCCACGCCGAGCGGACGGGCTCGTTCAACGTGCGCGACGAGACCGGTCGTTACCGCTGCTTCGGGTGCGGCGCGGCGGGTGACGTGTTCAAGTTCGTGCAAGAGATCGAACACGTGGACTTCGTCACCGCGGTGGAGTCGCTGGCCGCCAAGGCGGGCATCCAACTGCGTTACACGAGTGGTGGGGAAGGGCGCGACCGGCAGCGCCGCAAGCAACTCATCGAGGCCATGCACAAGGCGGTGGACTGGTACCACGAACGCCTGCTCACCGGGCCCGACGCCCGCGCCGCCCGCGACTACCTGCGCCGACGCGGCCTGGCCGGCGACGTGGCTCGCCAGTTCAAGCTGGGCTACGCCCCCGACGACTGGGACGCCCTGTGCCGCGACCTCGGCATGCCCGCCGAAGTGCTGCGCGACACGGGCCTGGGCTTCACGAACAAGGCCGGGCGCATGCAGGACTCCTTCCGCGCCCGGGTGATGTTCCCGATCTTCACCGACAGCGGCGACCCCGTGGCCTTCGGCGGGCGGATCCTGCCGGGCAGCACCGACCCGGCGAAGTACAAGAACTCCAGCGAGACCCCCATCTACGCCAAGTCGAAGACCCTCTACGGGTTGAACTGGGCGAAGGCCGAGATCGTCACGGCCGACCAGGTGATCGTGTGCGAGGGGTACACCGACGTCATCGGCTTCCACCGCAGCGGGCTGGCCCGCGCCGTGGCCACCTGCGGCACGGCCCTCACCGAGGACCATGTGCGGCTGATGAAGCGCTTCGCCAGCGAGGTGGTGCTGGCCTTCGACGCCGACGCCGCCGGCCAGGGGGCCGCCCAGAAGTTCTACGAGTGGGAGGACAAGTACCAGGTGCGGGTGCGCGTGGCCCACTTCCCCGACGGGAAGGACCCGGGCGACCTGGCAGTCAGCGACCCCGACGCGCTGCGTCACGCCGTGGAGCACGCCGAGCCGTACCTCGGGTACCGCCTGTCTCGGGTGCTGAACGCCCGGGCGCTGCGCTCGCCGGAGGACCGCGCTCGCATGGCGCAGGACGCGATGGCGCTGGTGAACGAGCACCCCAACGTCGACGTCCGCAAGATCTACGCCGGGCAGGTGGCGTCGCACGTGGGCCTGCCCGTGCAGGACCTGGTGGCCGTGGCCGAGCGGGGTGTGCGGGCGCCCACCATCCGGGTGGCAGCGCCGCAGCGCAAGGGCCCTTCGGAGAACGCCGAGTTCGTGGCCGTGGCGATGCTGCTGCAGCGATGGGACGACATCGCGCCGTGGCTGGTGGAGGACCTGTTCGGCGACGATGTGGCCCGCCGCGCCTTCCTCGCCGTCGCCGACGCCGGCGGCGCGGTGGAGGCCGCGCTGGAGTTGGCGGATCCCGAGGCGCGGGAGTTGCTGGAACGCGCCGCAGTGGCAGATCTGGACGTGGACCCTGCGCTGGAGGCCCGCAATCTGATCGCTGCCGCGACCCGACGCCAACTCACCCGACGGCGCACGGTGGTGGACGTGGAGGAGTTGCGCGCGATGCGTGACGCCCGCCTGGCGCTGGAGCAGATGGACGACCCCGGCGCGTCCGAAGCAGCGGCCGAGGCGTTGCTAGGGTGGCTGCAAGGGTGCACGAGGGAGCCGGAGTGAGCAGTTCGTCCGAAGCGACGAGGTCCAGCGCGACGCCCTACGAGGGGGTCGACGCCGACGAGTGGCAGCAGATGCTGGCGCGCGGTTCGGCGGCCGGCACGCTGCACGCCGAGGAGATCGCCCACGTGCTGCGTCGTGTGGAACTCACCGGCGACGTGCTGGCCGAAGTGCAACAGCACTTGTCCGCCAAGGGCATCACCATCGAGGGCGAGGACGAACTGCAGGACGTCACGCCTCCCGAGGGAGTGGATCGGCCGGAGCCGGCGGAGGAAAAGGCGGATGGGGTGCTGGCCCGCCGGCGCCGCCGTCGCGCCGCCCGGCTGAATGCCGAACGCACCGGCGACGGCAACACCTCGGACACCGTGCGCATGTACCTGAAGGAGATCGGCCGGGTCGATCTGCTGACGGTGGACGAGGAGCGCTCGCTGGCCAGCGACATCGCCGCCGGCAACGCGGCCGCCGAGCAGCTGGACTCCGTGACGGATGCGATGGAGCGCCGCCAGCTGCAGCGCGTCGTGCACGACGGGCAGTTGGCCAAGGGCGAGCTGATCCAAGCCAACCTGCGGCTGGTGGTGTCCATCGCCAAGCGCTACAGCGGGCGGGGCATGCAGTTCCTGGACCTCATCCAGGAAGGCAACCTCGGCCTGATGCGGGCGGTCGACAAGTTCGACCACACCAAGGGGTTCAAGTTCTCCACCTACGCCACCTGGTGGATCCGCCAGGCCATCACCCGCTCCATCGCCGACCAGGCGCGCACCATCCGCATCCCGGTGCACATGGTGGAGAGCATGAACCGGGTGCTGCGCATGCAGCGCCAGATGCACCAGGAGATGGAGCGCGAGCCCACGCTGGACGAACTGGCCGACCGCTGCGGCATGTCGCCGGAGCGCATCCGCGAGATCCTGCGGATCAGCCAGGACCCATTGTCGCTGGACTCGCCGGTGGGGGAGGAGGACGACTCCAACCTCGCCGACTTCATCGAGGACCTGTCCGCGGACGCGCCGGCGGACATGGCCACGAAGCGGATGCTGACCCAGGCGGTGGAGGAAGCCCTGGGCGAGCTGACCGAGCGGGAGCAGGAGATCGTGCGCATGCGCTTCGGGCTGGACGACGGCCAGGCCCGCACGCTGGAGGACGTCGGCCGCGAGTTCGGCGTCACCCGGGAGCGCATCCGCCAGATCGAGGCCAAGACGCTGGCCAAGCTGCGCCACCCGATGCGTTCGCAGCGGTTGAAGGAGTTTCTGGAGGAGGAGTGACCGGCGGGTCTTGCTATCCTCCTTGACGCCTTTCCGAGATAGCTCAGTTGGCAGAGCAGCTGACTGTTAATCAGCGGGTCGCAGGTTCGAGCCCTGCTCTCGGAGCCACGTTGACGAGGCGAGTCCGGTCCCACCGGCTCGCCTCGTTTCACTTTCTCCGATTCCGATTCCCGTGCCACCCGGGGCTTCTGGGGCTGGATCTCACCGTCGCCCGAACTGGGGCTGGATCGTTGCGGCCTGCGCGCGGATCCGGACCACAGAATGGGGCCGGGTAGCCTCACCCGAGCGTCCGCGGACGCGCGGGGCGGTAGCTCAGTGGTCAGAGCAGGGGACTCATAATCCCTGGGTCGTGGGTTCGATCCCCACCCGCCCCACTACCTGGGCCGACGCTGTGCAAGACCGCCGAACAGGACTTCGGCCCTGGCCGCGAGGTGGCCGGACGCCCATGCTGAGACCGGTGGGACGGTCCCTGGCGCTCCCACGGAGGAGGCTCGGCTGTGATGGGCTCGACTCGGAAGAACGAGGTTGCGGCCGGGGTGCTGTTCGTCATCGCCACCCCGGCGTCGCTGGTGGGCGCCGGGTTGATGCCCGATCTCACTGGCAGCGGCTTCCTGAGTGAGGTTGCCGACCACCAGACCCGGATGGCGTTGGCGACCCTCCTGTCCATCGTGGCGGCGGTGTGCAGCGTCGGCATCGCTGTCGCCCTGTACCCGGTGGTGCGGCGGTCGAGTGCCGCGGTCGCCATGGGCTCGGTGGTGTTCCGGACCATCGAGGGCGTCTTCTACCTCGTCGGCTCCGTGAGCTACCTGTCGATCCTGACGTTGGCCCGCACTTCGGGAGCCGACACGGCGACGTCACCGTCCATCGGCGACTCCCTGGTGGCGGGTCACGACCGCGCCGCGGTGGTGGCCGTGCTCGCCTTCTGCCTGGGCGCGGGCCTCTACTACCTCGCCTTCTACCGCGCCCGGCTGGTGCCACGTTGGCTGTCGGGCTGGGGCCTGGTGGGCGTGGTGGCGATGGCGGCCGGTGCGGTACTGGCACTGCTCCACGACACCGAGGTGACCGGCTATGTGCTGCTCGCGCTGCCGATCGGCGTCCAGGAGATGGTGTTCGCCCTCTGGCTGATGATCAAGGGCTGTGCCCGGGCCCCGCTGGCCGCCGGCGACACGATCGCGGTGTCCGAGCCCGTGCCGTCGACCGCATAGCCAGTTGCGTCCCCGCGGACGGCATCGGAGGGCCTGAGATCTCAACCCGGCGACTCCCTCACATTCGGGGGGCGTGGTAGCGTGCCGAAGTGGCTGTGGGGGCGGACGACGGGCGCGACGCCCCCACCGTCGGGCTGATCGGCACGTTCGACATCGCCAACTACGGCGACCTGCTGCTGCCCGAGGTCACGGAGCGGGAACTGGTCGCGAGGATCCCTGATCTCGTGGTGCGCCGGCTGGCGCCGTTCGGGTGGGAGCATCCGGTGCCCAGCGACGGCGGCGTGGTGGCCGAACCGCTGGGCGAGCCCACCGACGCCCGCCGGGCCGAGCTCGCCGAGGACTGTGATGCGCTGATCATCGGCGGTGGGGAGATCATCCACTTCGAGGACCGGCTGCTGGCACCCCACTACGACACCACCGAGGAAGAGGTGCTGGCCCGGGCACCGAGCACCTGGTTCGTCGACGGCACCGGCCCGGCGGCACCACTGCCCACCGCGTGGAACGCCGTCGGCATCCCGTTCGACATCCCGGCGGAGCGTGCCGCCTTCGTCCGCAGCGCCGTCGAGCGCCACGAGTACGTCGCGGTGCGCGACCACACCTCCCGCGAGCGGCTGGAGAAGATCGGGCTGGACCGCGAGATCCATGTCGTCCCCGACCCTGGCTTCGTCGCGCCGAGGGTCTTCGCCCCTGCCCTTCTGGAACGCCGCCGCCGGCTGCACGCCACGCTCGGCTGGCTGCCGCCGGGCCCGTACATCGTGGTGCAGGGGAACGGCTCGATGGTCGAAGGCGCCGGCAGGATGAGCATGGCGCTGGACGCAGTGCTCGGCGAGCGGCCGGACCTCTCGCTCGTCCTCATCGAGACGGGCATCGGGCACGGCGACCGCGAGTTCTCCGCGGCGTTCGGTGCCGCGCATCCGGCGCGGCTGTGGCGGCCGACGGCGCCGCTCCTACCGGCAGACGTGGCCGCGCTCATCGCCGGGTCGGACGCCTTCGTCGGGGTGTCGATGCACGGCGCGATCACCGCCATCGCGTACGGCAAGCGCGCCGTGGTCTTCAACGCACCGCGTCAGACCAAGCTGCGCGGGATGGTCGACCACCTCCGCGATCGCGCCGGCTACGCGGAAGTCGCCGACGAGTTGCCGGCGGCGCTGCGTTCTGTCCTCACCACCATCGGGCCGGACCCCGAGCTGGCCGCCATCACGCGACGGATCGACGCGCACTTCGACCGGGTGGCCGCGATGATCGAGCGGGCGCACGCCCGGGCCGACGGCGACGGGCGGGTCGACGTCGGGCCCCGTGTTGCCCGGCTCACCGCCGAGCTGGACGCGGTGCGGACGGCTCACACCGTGCGCGGCCGCCGGCTGCTGGCGGAACGCGACGCCCTCACCACGATGGTGGACGAACGGGACCGCCACATCGCCGAGCTGGCGTCGGCCATCGCCAACGGGGAAGCCGCCGCGCTGGAGCGGGATGAGCTGGCAGCGAGCCTCGGCGAGAAGGATCGGCGGATCGCCGAACTGGAGGCGGCGCTGGCAGCAGCGGCGGAGGACCGGCGAGCCCTCGACGCGGCAAGGGCGGAGATCGACGCGCTCCACGCGACCAAGACCATGCGCTGGCTGCGCCTCCCCCGGCGTGTCTACGGGCGGCTGCGTCGGTGACGGCGAGCACGCTCGACCGTCCGGTCCGCCAGGCCCCACACGAGGTGCCACGCATCTCGGTGCTGATGGCGGTCTACGGCCGGGCCGACTTGGCCGTGTCCGCGCTGTCCGCGCTGGCCGAGCACACGGACGTGCCGTTCGAAGTGATCGTCGTCGACAACGCCTCGCCGGACGGCGGCGCTGGTGACGAGCTGGAGTCGGCCGTGCCCGGCACCCGGCTGATCCGCCTGCCGTTGAACGTCGGCTTCGGTTCGGCCATCACCCTCGCGGCGATGCACGCCCGCGGCGAACTGCTGCTGATGCTCAACAGCGACGTCATCGTCGGCCCCGGTTGGTTGACCCCGCTGCTCGAAGTGCTGGAGGCCAGCCCGGACGTGGCGGCGGTCAGCCCGGCGCTGAGTGGTGGCGAGCGGGCCGTCGAGGTGGGCTCCGTGGTCACCAACGACGGCCACACCCGTGTGATCCCCCAGGAGCCGGGCTGGGACCGGCTGCGCCCGCGGGCCGTGCCGTACGCGTCGGCCGCCTGCCTGCTCATGCGCCGGTCGGTGTTCTCGGCGTTGGGTGGCTTCGACCCCGTCTACCCGCGCGGCTACTACGAGGACGTCGAGTTGGCGCTCGAACTGCGCGCCCGGGGCCACCTGGTCGTGTGCGATCCGCGCTCCACGGTGGAGCACGTCCGCGGAGCCTCTACCCAACGGACCAGGGCGATCGAGATCTACGAGCACAACGTCGGCCTGTTCCGGCAGCGCTGGCGCGACGAGCTCGCCCGTTTCGCACCGGGCTCCGGTGGCGTGCTCCGCGACCGGGACTCGCTGACGGTGGATCGGATCCTGGTGATCGACGACCGCATCCCGCAGATCGACCGGGGCAGCGGTGATCCACGGATGGCACGGCTGCTGACCCGGATGGCGCAGCGGTTCCGCGCGGCCAGCGTCACGCTCTTGGCGAGGGACCAGTCCCACGCCGACCGCTACGCGCCCCCACTGGCCGAGGCGGGCGTCGAGGTGGCGGACTGGACGGGCACGACGCCGGAGGAGTGGTTGGCCGCGCGGAGCGGGCACTACTCGGCCGTCGTGCTCAGCCGACCGCCCAACGTCCGCACCTTCCGGCCGGTGATCGACCGCACCCAGCCGCAGGCGATCCGGGTGGTCGACGTGGAGGCCATCGACGCCATCCGCGACATGCGCAAGGCCCGCCTCCTCGACCTGCTCGGTGACGAGCGGGCCAGTGGCATGGAGGCGGAGGCGCGGCGGGAGTTGGACGTTGCCGCGGACGCCTGGCGGTGGGCCGACGTGGTGATGTGCGTGTCGGACGAGGAAGCGGCGTTCGTCGGTCGCCTGGCGCCCGGGGCCGACCGGACGGTCGTCTCGTGGGCCGGCCTCGCGCAGGCTGTGGTGGCGCCGAGGACGGCCCGCCAAGGTCTCGTCTTCTTCGGCGGGTTCATGTCCGGCGAGGACGCGCCCAACGCCGACGCCGTCCGTCACCTGGTCGGCGACATCCTGCCCATCCTGCAACGCTCCCATCCGGACCTGACGCTGAAGATCGTCGGCGCCGATCCCACCCCGTCCGTGCTGGCGTGCGCAGGTGGGGCGGTCCGGGTGGTCGGCCGGGTGGAGGACCCTGCGGCGGAGCTGTCGCAGCGGATGGTGCACGTCGCGCCGCTGCGGTTCGGTGCCGGCATCACCCTCAAGCTGATCGATTCGATGGCCACCGGCACCCCGTTCGTCACCACCACCATCGGTGCCGAGGGGTTGCACCTCGGCGCGCTGGCCGACCTGCTGGTCGCCGACTCGGCGGAGGAGATGGCGGCCCTGACAGCCCGCCTGCTCGACGACGCCGACGCCTGGCAGGCCGCGCACGACGGCCTGCTGGAGATCGCCGCCCGGCACTTCGACGCCAGGGCGTTCGACGACTCGGTCGATCGTCTGATGGCCCGCCTGGGGGCGCTGCGATGACGGCCCACCACGCCCACCCCGTGCATCACGCCCACCCCGTGCAGCCCGCCCACCCCGGTCACACGCCGCACCACGCCGCATCGGTGCGAACGGTCTGGCGGCGCGACTGCGGCTGCGCGGAAGAACAGGGATGGATGCTCGACGACCTCGAGGCCCGCAACGCCTATGCCACGCTGGCGGCGTTTCTCGCCCCGCTCGACGACATCCGGGGGGATGGTGCCGCGGCCACGGCGATCATGTGCTTCGGTAGTCGCGACCTGCACGTGCCGATCACCGCTGCGGAGATCTTCCACCAGGGCGCGGCCGATCTCGTGGTGTGCACCGGCGGCGTGGAGTTGCTCGACGGTCGGCCGGAGGCCGATGTGTTCGCGGCGCACCTCGTGACGCTCGGGGTGCCGGCGCACCGGATCATCGTCGAACGTGAGTCCACGCACACCCACGACAACGTCGTGTTCGGCATGGAGGCGCTCCGCACGGCTGTGCCGTCAACCGGCGGAGAGTCCGTCATCTCCGTCGCTTGGCCCTTCGTGGCGCGCCGCGGTCTCGCAACGTTCGCCCTCCGGTACCCCGATGTGGCCGTTCGATCCGTGCCGGCCTTCTGTCGGCCCGGGGAGCCGGCGCCGTTCACGGTGGTCACCGGGGGATGGGCCGTGGACCAGCTCGACCGGCTCGGCCACTACGCCGCCCGTGGCGACATCGCGCCGGTCGATGTGCCGGCTGAGGTGGCCGCAGCCGCGCACCACCTTCGCAGGGTGATGGCGTGGCACCGGGCGGACGACCCCGGCGGGATGTCCCCTTCAGGTGCCCGCCCGGGCAGCGTCGACGGCCCGGGCATGCACGGCGTCCTCGAAGGTGCTGTCGATCGGGGCTAGCGGGGTGCCTACGGCGCGGCCGATCAACAGGTCCGCCAGCCAGGCATTCTTGGCCAGCAGCGGACCGTGCAGGTACGTGCCCATCACCCGGCCGGCAAGCGCGCCCTCCGTGCCGTCGTGACCGTTGTTCCCGTGCCCCACCCGCACCGTGCCGAGTGGAAGCGCCGTCGGGCCCAGCACGGTCCGGCCCTGGTGGTTCTCGAACCCGACGAGTGGCCTCGGGGTGCCGTCGCCGTGGACCTCCGCATGGACCTCCGCCAACGCCGCCGGCGCCAGATCGACGACGACGTTGCCGACGAGCCGTGGTCCGTCGGGCCGTGTCGTCGTCACGTCCAGCACGCCCAGCCCGACGACGGTGCCCTCGCGGGTGGCGTACTCGTGGCCGAGCAACTGGTAGCCGCCGCAGACGCCGAGGACGGTCGCACCCCGCGCCACCGCCTCCGTGATCGCGCTGCGCCGGTGCTGCAGATCGACTGCGCACCGTTGCTGGTCGCGGTCCTGACCCCCGCCCAGGTACAGCAGGTCCGCCGTCAGGTCCGTCACCGGATCGCCGAGGCGCACTGCGGTGACCTCGAGGGAGATGCCCCGCCTGCGGCACCGCTGGGCGAGCACCAGCACGTTGCCGCGGTCGGCGTAGAGGTTCAGCCGTTCCGGGTAGAGCACGGTGATCCGCATCACGAGCGGCGCCTGCTGCGGCTGCCGGCCAGCGGCGGTCATCGCCAGTACCTCGCGGCGTGACCCTGCTCGGCGATGGTCTCCCGCAGGTCGAGCATCGCGGAGTAGTTGACGAGGGCGACGACCGGGCCACGTGTCCGTGCCAGCGCCCGCGCCAGGGGTTCGGCGATGCCGTCGACCACCTCGATCCGCTGCCGGTCCACGCCGGCGTAGTCCATCCGCATGGCGGCCTCGGCGGCACGAGCGCCGCCGCAGGTCAGGCTGCGCACGCCCGGCGCCAGCCGCTCGAGGTCGGCGTCCCAGATCCACGACACGTCGCGGCCGTCGAGGTCGCGGTCGTTCAGGAGCATGAGCAGATCGAGCGGGGCCCCGTCGGCCGCCAGCACTTGGACCACCTCGTCCAGCCCGGTGGGGTTCTTGCCGAGGAGCATCGTCACGGGGCGCCCGCCGACGCGGAGCGTCTCGGCGCGGCCGAATGCCCCCGGCGAGCCGGCCAGCCCACGTGCCACGGTGTCGAGGTCGTGGCCCAAGCTCAGCGCGGCGGCTCCGGCAAGCGCTGCGTTGGCGACGTTGAACCGCCCGGGCACCCCGAGGGCCACGTGCGCCTCAGCGGCTGGCACCCCGGCCGTCGCTCGTACCGCAAGCGTGAAGGACACCCCGTCCGGACCCATGGGCGCCACGTCGCGGGCGACCACGTCCAGCCCGGCGGGCCGCCGGTCGCCGCACGACGGGCACCGCCACCGCCCGAGGTGGCCGATGTGGACCCCGTCGTAGGCGATGCGCGCCCCACATCGCAGGCAGTCCGGGATGTCCGCGTGTTCCGCCGGTGCGACACGGTCGAACGCCTCGAGACCGACCAGCACCGTGTGGGGATGGCCGGCGGCGAGCTGGCACACCCGCGGGTCGTCGGCGTTGACCACCAGCGTCACCTCGGGCGGCAGACCACGGACGAACGCCTGCCATCGCGCGGCGACACGATCCAGTTCACCCATACGGTCCAGCTGGTCACGGAACAGGTTCCCCAGCACGATCACGCGGGGAGCGAGCGGCGGCACCACATGGTCCAGCCACAGCTCGTCGATCTCGAACACGCCGAGGTCGGCCCTCACCCGGCCGCGCCGCGCCCGGGCGACCAGCTCGGCGGTGAGGCCTGGGGGCATGTTGGCGCCGACATGGTTGACCACCGGGTCGGCACCGCCGGCACGGACGATCGACGCCAGCAGGTTGGTGGTGGTGGTCTTGCCGTTCGTCGCCGAGACGAGCACGCATCCACTCGGCAGCCGCCCGCCCAGGGTGCCGAGGGCGTGCGGCGCGGCCGCCAGCAGCGCCCGCCCGGCGCGGCTCGGGTCGATCCGGGTGTCGGTGGCGCGATCGAGGTGCCGCAGGGTGCGCGCGGCAGCGACGGCAAGGTCGAAGCGGGCGCCACGCGGATTCCGCATCGCTCGCGACCGCACCAGCCGCTCGACGACGGCGGCCGCGCGGCGCGCCATCCGCGCCGTCAACGGCGTTCGGCGTGGTGGCGTCGCCGTCATCCCCACCCGTAGCCGAAGGAGCGGCGGGCGTCGTGGTCGTAACGGGCGGGCAGGTTGCCGAACCCCAGCAGCCGCCGGCGTTCCTCGTCCAGCCCTGCCGCGTCTGCCTCACGCAGGCTGCCGGGGAAGTCCCAGTGCGGCTGCACCCAGCGGCGGGCGAACAGAACGTGCAACGCCCGGCGAGGCATGTCCGTGGTATTGCGCTCCCGGCGTGCAGCCCCGCAGCGTCGAAGACGACGGCGCTGCCGGGCGAGAGCTCCAGGTGCACGACGGCCGCGTCGTGCGCCGGTTCGTCAAGCTCCGCCGACAGATGGCTGCCGGGTACGACCCGCGTCGCCCCGTTGGCCACCGTGAAGCGGTCCAGCGCGATCACGGTGTGCAGGTACAAGGGCACGCCTGGCGTCGGCTGCGGGTGGTCGCGGTGCAGCGGTTGACCTTCGCCACCGGGGTTCATGGTGATG
The DNA here is from genome assembly GCA_041394605.1 of Ilumatobacteraceae bacterium. Lineage (GTDB taxonomy): Bacteria > Actinomycetota > Acidimicrobiia > Acidimicrobiales > Ilumatobacteraceae > UBA668. Next base: position 331,752 of record JAWKHX010000006.1, on the reverse strand, counting down.
CCGTTGAACCCGGCGAACACGCAGTCCTCGCCGAGGACCGCCGCGGCGAGGTCGACGAGCGGGCCAGGCCGGCACTGGTCCAGGAACACCCGGTGCTTGGCAGGGAGCATGTAGGCCACCCGGTAGGCAGGGATGTTCCACTGCCGGATGTCGGCGATGTCGGCCTCGGCGGCGAACACGTCCTCCAGCGCCGCCAGGCAGCGGGCCACGGCCTCGGCGTCGAGCACGCCGTCGACCACCGTGTACCCGTCGCGCAGGATGTCGGCGCGCCCGCGGGCGCGCTCCGCCTCGGCCATCGACGGTCTCACGTGGTCCGCCGCCACGGCCAGCCCACGGCGCGGAGGCGCCGGCGCACGATGGCGATCTCGATCGCCCGCCGTAGGCGTTCGTTGGCCCCCGTGCGCTTCAGCTCCGCCCTGTGCTCCTTCCATCCCAGGCCGAGCCCCGGGATGTCGACGGCGGCGATGCGGCGCAGCGACGGCGACGGCAGCGAGGCGAAGCGGCCTTCCACGCCGGCGATCCGTACCGCGACGCCGGTGCGGATGCACTTCTCGCACTCGCCGCAGTTGTACCGGTCGCCACGGTTCTCGAAGCAGACCCGCAGATGCGCCCGGGCCGCCGGCTCGTCGGCCAGCCGGCGCAGCTTCTCCACCCGGTTGGCGTCGGCGCCGTCATGGACGATCTCCAGCCGCTCGGTGCCCCACAGCGGGTCCAGCAGCGGGTGGGAGCCGATGGGGTAGAGGCTGTCGTAGGTGGCGGTGGCGGGGATGTAGCAGCGGGAGAAGGCCGGGGCCAGCAGCAGGGCGACAGTGGCGAGCGCGGCGCCGTGGTAGTCCTCCCAGCCGATGCCGAAGGCGCGGCTGAAGGCCACCAGGTTGCACTCGACCTCCAGCAGCGGCAGGCCGAGCATGCCCGCGGCATCCCGGAGCCGTGCGGCCACGGCCTGGTTGAGTGGGTCGTTGCGGTCGTCGAGCAGGTCGAAACCGTGGACGAACACCAGCGCATCGAGCTCGTCCCGGTGGCGGACGGCTGTGTAGAAGGAGTCGGCGCCACCGGTGAAGAAGGCCATCGTGCCGCCCGGCCGGCGCTGGGACTCCGCCGGGCGTGGAGCGGCCTGCATCGGCACCCGTTGGTACCACTGCCGCTCGTGGTGGAGGGCGCGGTCCCAGGTGAGCAGGATCTCGGCGATCCGCTCGGTGCCCGCCAGCAGCCGGCGGGACACGGGTTCCTCCACGGCCAGGGTCTCGCCGGTGGCCATGGCGGGGAACCAGCCTGCGGCGACGGACGCATCGGGCCCGGCGTCCGCCTCGTAACCCTCCGGAAGGTCGAACGTGGCCTCCAACGGACCGGCGGCCGTGGTGTACGGCAGCACGACGCTGTGGCCCCTCCGAGTGGCGGGGTGGGCGATCATCGTGCCTGCCAGCCGTCGTGGGCGGCGAGCGCGCAGCGGGCGATGGCCTGGGCGGTGGCAGCCGGGTCGGGCTGCGCATCGGTGAGGAAGCAGGCGGTGAAGTCGCCGGTGGAGGCGTGGATCACGCCGATGTCGTTGACGACGCCGCTCAGCGTGCCGGTCTTGTGGGCCACCACGACGTCGTCGGGCAGCAGGGCGAGGATGCGCGAGTTGAACAGGCTCGACCGCATCGCCGTGCGCAGCGGGGCGAGCGCCGGCCGGGTCGAGACGGCGTGGAGGGCGATCGCGCAGTCGGCCGCCGTGGTGACGTTCGCCCGCCCGGCGGGGCCGAGCGCCGGATCGGCGAACCCGATGTTCACGCTGGTCGAGTGGCAGCCGATGTCGCACGCCACCCGGTTGATGGCGTCGAACCCGAGCGTGGTGGCCAGGTGCTCGGCGATGCGGTTGTCGCCGGTGGCCATCATCAGCCCGGCCAGCTCCGCCATCGTGAACCGGTGGTCAGGGTGCAGTGCCGTCAGCACGGACGGCCACCGGCTGTCCGGCAGGTCGGTGATCGCAGCGGTCGCGGTCAGGTCCAGCTGGCCCGCCGCGCCCGCCAGGTGAGCCGCGATGGCGATGAAGAGCTTCAGCACGCTCGCCCCCGGCCTCGGGGTATCGGCCGCCACCCCCACCGTGGCGCCGTGGCCCTGCAGCAGCACGCTTCGGCCCGGATCGCCCGCGGCGAACTCCTCGGTGGCCTGGCGCCAGCGTTCCAGCCAGCGGCCGCTGCCCTGCCCCACGTCCGCCGGCATGGCGGGCATAGTACTCCGACGGTCGCGGCGGGCCGAAGGGTCTGGCGCACCATAAGGTTCGTCCCGGGTGCGCGACTCGGCAGACTGTTCCGATGGCATTCGGTCAGGCATCGGGGCCGCCCGCCTCGGCGCGGCAGGTGAGGGAGCTGCTGGAGTTGCTGCAGCGCGCCGGCCATGCCGACTTCCGGGATGCTCGCGGGCCGATGCGGTTCACCCAGCGCCAAGCCGCCGGCAAGTTCACTGCGCAGGAGGCCGCCGAGCTGATCGAGCGCCTGCAGGAGGAAGAGCACCGGCGCGACACCGGCGACGGGCCGCACGAGGCTCCGGCGCCGGCTGCCCCGAGACCGCCGGTCGCCGACCCGGGGCTGCGCGGCTTCTCCGACGACCGCCTGGCAGCCGAGCTGCAACGGCGCGGCTGGATCGTCGTCGAACCCTGACGGCCGCGGCTCGCCGGCCATCCCCGGCCCGGCTGCGTGACGGCGGCGCCCGCTACCGTGGCCCGTCGTCGGCGCCGCGGGTCATGATGGTGGAGCGCTGGTAGGTGGTGACGGAGGACTGGCCCATCACCAGCTCCGCCGCCACAGCGGCGATCAGGCCGGGGACGATGAACGACGGCCGTCCCGTCGTCTCGGCCACGAACATCACGGCCGCCAGCGGTACGCGGTAGCCGGCACCGAGGAACGCGGACACGCCGATCACGATGAACAGGGTGAGGTCCGTGTGGTTCACCGCCCGGCCCACCATGGAGCCGATGAGCGCGCCCGCCACGACCAGCGGGATGAACAGCCCGCCCGTGCCGCCGCCGGCGACCGCCGCCGACGTGCCGATGCTTCGGATGGCCAGCATCGCCAGCAGCAGCCAGACGCCGCGGTCGGGTTCGGCAGCCCAGGCGAGCACGTCGTAGCCGGAACCGAGCACCAGCGACTCGCCGGTGAGCAGGCGACCCAACCCGAACATGCCGGCGATCACCAGGCCGGCCACGAGCGTGAGCGACCAGCTGCGGCCGCCGGCGGAGATGCTCTTCGAGTCGCGGATCATCTTGCCGAAGGCGCGGGCGCTGAGGCCACCGATGATCCCCAGCACGGCGGCGCCGGCGAGGTCCTTGGCCACGAAGCCGGAGATGCCTTCCACCGGGAACAGTGCCGTGGTGCCGTGGATGGCCACGAACGACAGGTAGCCGGTGGCACTCGCCACCATGGCGGGCAGCAGCATGCGGCGAGCCAGGTCGTCCTGGTACGGCACCTCCAGCGCGAACACGGCACCCGTGGCGGGCGCCTTGAAGATGGCGGCCACGCCGGCTGCGGCGCCGGCCGTCATCAAGAGGCGCCGGTCGGCGGCGCGAAACGTACCGGGCATGCGCTTCTGGATCTCGGCACCGAGGCTGGCGCCGGCGTACAGCGAGGGGCCCTCCATGCCCATCGGCACGCCCGAACCGATGGTGGCGACGGCGGCGAGCATGCGGGCGAACAGGGCCCGGATGCCCAGCTGGTGGTGCTGGTCGTGGAAGGCGTGGAGGTACTCGTCGGTGGTGGCCGGCGACACCCCGCGGCCGATCCACTTGCGGATGGCGAGGCCCACGAGCAGGCCAGCGGCCGGCATCCACGCTGCCACCCACGGGCTCATGCGGAGCACACGGTCGAACAGCACCTCCGCGGAGAGGGCTTCGAAGCCGGCGACGATCAGACCGGTGACCGCACCGGTGAGCGCGGCCAGCAGCACCACCTGGCGAGAACGCTGGACGAGGGAACGGAGCTCTTCCTGCCGGTGGGCGGGGATCCAGCTGGTGCGGTTCATGACCACCCCAGTTCCGACCCGGAGGTGAGGTCTTCGCCGGCGGCGTCGGCGAAGGCGGTGAGTGCCTCGACGGCGGCGGTGCGCGCCTCGGCGGGGATGCGGCGCACGATGCGGCGGATCTCCCGCCGCCGGGCGGCGACCACCTGGTCGACCACCGCTTGGCCGGCGGGCGACAGCGAGATGGTGGTGGCCCGCCGGCTGCCGGCGGACCGGCGCCGCGTGACCAGGCCCTTGCGGACCAGCCGGTCGCACATGCGGGTCATGGTGGACGGGTGGACGTCGAGCGCCTCGGCGAGTTGGCCGACGTGTTGGTCGCCGTGGACGGCGAGGACGACGAGCGCACGGTACTGGGGGAGGGTCACGTCGTCGTCGAGGCCGCCCAGCGAGCGGGCGGCGACCGCCACCAGCCCACGGGATGCCGAGAGAAGTGCGTCGGTGACCGCGTCCAGCTGCGCTGCTGGTGTTCGTGGCTCCTGCAACTGTTGCACACTGCACGTTACCCCTGGGGTTCCGCCGATTCCTCACGAGATTCCGGCGAATCACCAGGCAGGGATACGCTGCCCGCTGATGCCCGACGCCGTCGAACCGAACCCCGGCCCTGCCTCCATGGGTACGTGGCTCACGGTGCCGGCGATGCGGGCCAACCTCCGTGCCCAGGCCCGCCTGGTGGTGCAACTGGTCCGCTGGGTGGCGATGGGCGCGGTGGTGGGTGTGCTGGCCGGGGTGTCCTCGGCGGCGTTCCTGGAAGCGTTGCGCTGGGCCACCGACACCCGGTTGGCGAACGGCTGGCTGGTGTGGCTGCTGCCCGCAGGTGGCCTAGCCGTGGGTCTGGTGTACCACTACCTCGGCGGCCGATCCGGCGGGGGCAACTCGCTGATCATCGAGGAGATCCACGACCCCGTGGCCTGGGTGCCACGGCGGCTGGCCCCGTTGGTGTTCGGTGGCACCATCGTCACCCACATCCTCGGCGGGTCAGCCGGGCGGGAGGGCACGGCCATCCAGATGTCCGGCAGCCTCACCGACGCCATGTCCCGCCTGGTCCGCCTGAACCGGGAGGATCGCCGGCTGATGCTGATCGCTGCCATCTCCGGGGGTTTCGGTGCCGTGTTCGGCGTGCCCATCGCCGGCTGTGTGTTCGGTCTGGAGGTGCAGGCCATCGGGCGGGTGCGCTACGAGGCACTGGCCCCGGCGCTGGCGGCCTCGCTGGTGGGCGACCTGGTGGTCCGCGGCCTGGGGGTGGACCACGCCCTCCAACCCCACCTGGACGTGGAACTCACGGCCGCTCTGGCAGCGAAGGTGGCGGTCGCCGGCCTGGCGTTCGGGCTGGCCAGCCTGGCATTCGTGGCGCTCACCCACGCGGTGAAGCACACCTCGGCCCGCTACCTGCGCTGGCCCCCGCTGCGGCCGTTGGTGGGCGGTCTGGCCGTCCTGGGCCTGATGGGCTTGGCCGGTACCCGCGACTACCTCGGCCTGTCACTGCCGCTGGCCGCTGGGGCCACGGCGGGTGGGGCGGGAATCGTGGCGGCCGCGTTCGCCTGGAAGATCGTCTTCACCGCTGTCACTGTGGGAACGGGCTTTCCCGGAGGGGAGGTGACGCCCCTGTTCGTCATCGGCGCCACGCTCGGGGTCACCATGGGCCGCCTGCTGGACGTGCCCATCCCGCTGATGGCCGCGATCGGCTTCGTGGCCGTGTTCGCCGGGGCCACCAACACGCCGCTGGCCTGCACGATCATGGGCGTGGAGCTGTTCGGCGGGGATGGCGTGGCACTCTTCGCCATCGGCTGCGTGGTGGCGTACATCTTCTCGTCGCACCGCGGCATCTACACCACCCAGCGCGTGGCCACGCATCCGGCGGTGGCGCGCCCCGCGCCGTCACGCGACGGCTGACCAGGGCGGCGTCAGCGCCGCTCAGTGGTGATGGTGGTGACCGTCGCCGTGATCGTGGTCGTGGTCGTGTTCCTGCGCTTGCTGTTCCTCGATGGCGTCGAGGAACGCCTCCACGTCGTCGTCCTCGCCGCCGACCAGCCAGATGACCAGTTCTTCCTCGTTGCCGTCGTCGTCCTCGTCCTGCCAGGGCAGCATGCCCTCGATCGAGTAGCGGTCGACGGTGATGTCGTCGTCCTCGTCCTCGTTCACCGGTGCGACGATGGCCAGTTCCACCTCGGCGTCCGGTGGCTGGTCCTTCAACATGTCGATCAGTTCGCTCACTCGCATGACGGTGCCTTTCAGGTGGTGGGCTTCGGATCTGGTGGGTGGATGGGAATCGGCGTGCGGGGCGAGGGGTCAGTCCTCGCCGAGCCACTGGTCGGCGCGCTCGAGCAGGAACAGGCTGATGTCGCGGCAGCGGTCCAGCGTGTCGCAGAAGGCCTTGTCGTTGGCCAGGTAGACGTCGGCCAGGTCGATGGGGATGCGGGCGACCATGCTGAGGCTGCGCTCCGGGGCGTCGGTGACGGAGGCGAAGCTGTCGATGGCCGACACCTCGACGGGCAGATTGATGCCACCCACGCCGGCCAGTTCCGTGGCCAGCACCAGCAGGTCGGGCGGGTGGGGCAGCGGCGGCAGCGTCCAGGTGAACAGCAGGGGGAAGGTGAAGCCGGGGGGCGGGTCGTCCTCCGGGTCGTCGAGCTTCAGCACTTCGTCCTCGAAGCCCAGCAGGGCCCGAGGGTCCACCTCCAGCGAGAGGTGCAGGTCGATCGGTCCGCTGCACGCTTCCTCGGGATGGAGGTCCACCTCCCACAGCTGGCGCAGGGAGTACGTCTCCACGAAGTGGCGCTCGTCGTGCACGTGAAACCCGTGATCGACCGCATGACCTTTCAAGTCGGCCACGAAACCGGCGACATCGATGACGGCCACGGAGTCCTTTCAGGGTCGAGCGGGCGGCTGCCAGCGACACTACCGTGCGAGGGCGATGAACCCCGACCGTTTGGACCTCCTGCATATCGTCGCCGACACGGTGGCCGCGGCCTTCGCCGGGGTGCGCGACTTCGGGCCCAGCGGGCACCGGGACGGGCAGTACGCCCTGGACGTGGTGGCCGACGATGCCGCCCTTGCCGTGCTGCGGCGGGCCGGGGTGGGTGTGCTGTCGGAGGAGAGTGGATTCGAGGTCGGTTCGGCCGGTACCGGGGAGGTGGTGGTGATCGACCCGATCGACGGCTCCACCAACGCGTCCCGCGGGGTGCCGTGGTTCGCGACTGCCCAGTGCCTGGTGGACGCCCACGGCCCGGCGGTGGCGCTGGTGGTCAACCAGGCCAGCGGTGTGCGCTACTGGGCGGTGCGCGGCGAGGGTGCCTGGTGCGACGGGGTGCGGCTGCGGGGGTCCGGCTGCCGGGACGTGGGGGAGTCGATCGTCGGCCTCAACGGCCTTCCTCCCCACCCGCTGGGGTACCGCCAGAGCCGGGTGTTCGGGGCTGTCGCCCTGGACCTGTGCCTGGTGGCGTCCGGCGTGCTGGACGGCTACGTCGACTGCGTGGACCCGCCGGCCCACGGCGTGTGGGACTACCTGGCCTCCGCGCTGATCTGCCAGGAGGCCGGCGCCGTGGTCACGGAGTTGCACGGCGACGACCTGGTGACCCTGGACCATTCCGCCCGCCGCACTGTCCTGGCCGCCGCCACCCCCGAGTTGCTCCGCTCCCTCCTCACCGCCCGCCGCCGCTGAACCCCGGGCGCCCGGCTGCGGGGCGGCGGTAGGCTCGGCTTCCCGTTCTGCGGGCGTATAGCTCAGTTGGTAGAGCACTGCCCTTACAAGGCATAGGTCGGGGGTTCGAGTCCCTCTGCGCCCACTCTCGTCGCTGCGGAGTCTGACAACGGAGGGCGATCACCAGAATCGCGAGTCGGCATTGGCCCGACTTTGTGTCAGCGGTGGCCATAGGCTTTCTGTGTGGCGTACACGCGATCGCTCCCGTTGTCTGCGTGGTTGACCGCTCGTCGAGAGGCCATCGACGTGCTCGCTGCGGCGCATGCTGGCATGGGCGAGATCGATGGACCGGGTCGTCCACGGGAGCTTGGTCGACCGGTCGCTCGCGCGCACATCCTCAGGGTAGTGGCGGAGTTCCAGGCCTTCGTTCGGGACCTTCACGACCTTGGCGCAGAGCGGATGGTCGTCCTGGCACAGCCGACGCTCGCTTCTCAGCCGATCCTTATCGCAGCGGCGACGGAAGGTCGAGCGATCGATCGAGACAGCGCGGACGCTCGCAGCATCGAGTCCGACTTCCGTCGACTGGGCATCACGGGTTTGAACGGGCGGCTTCAGGCGGCGAACCCCCGCTGGGCCCCGCAGAACGGGCCGAGTGACCGAGCGGCCTACCAGCGGCTGATTGAGCTTCGCAGCACGCTTGCGCACGGGAATCAAGGTCAGTCGATCGCTTGCGCTCGCAGGGGACGGTTGACACAGTCACCAGGCGCGTCGGGCCCTGCCCTCCCTCAACAGAACGGCGCAGGCTCTCGATCGCGTCGTGTGGCATCATTGGCGACAGATCTTGGAGTTGACCCATGGTGACGAAGAACGCGAAGCCACTCACGGTCGGTGCCACCGTCCGGGTCCCTTGGGGTCTCGAAGCGAATGTCGAAGGCACAGTCGTGGAGGTATGGGGCGACCCGCCGGTACACGTTCGTGTTGAGCTTCACTTTCCCTCGGACGACGATGTTGAACCCGTCGTGCTCCTACTTGCGCCGTCGGCGGTCACAGTCGCGTAGACGATTCGGGTGGGTGGTCCACTTGCCCGGCTACGGAACCGCCTTGTCTGCCGCCACCAGGAATGCGATGTTCGCGGCAGCGGTGTTGAGCCCTTAGGCCGCGAGGTAGTCCGTCACCTGGATCGTCGTCACGCCGGCACCGTGGCCGCTGTTCTTGTTGCGAGCCGTTGGAGTGCCCGTCTTGAGGACCGCCGCCAGCGAGGTGAACTGAGACTGCATCGCCGCTGGAACGAGGCCGTTGGCCATCAGCGTGTCGATGAGCTTTGCCGCCGTGTCCGACTGCTGGTAGGCCCACTTCCGCCGTGCGCAGATGATCTTCATCACGCTTTCAAATGCTTTCAGGGACTCGTTCAGGCTGTCCGAGTAACGACCCTGACGGTAGTCCTCGTGCGCCTTGAGAAACTCCGCCTCTGCATTCTTGAACGCCGGGTCGGCGAGCAACGTCAGCGCGGGCTTGACGATCTCTGCGTGCGCATAGGTCGAATCGAGCTTGATGATTTGGCCATTGGCGTACTCGTAACCGACGCCATGTTCGAGGAACCGATGGTTCAGCTCGGCGATGGCGTCGTCGGGCTCCATGTCGATCTTGGCCCAGCGCCGGCCGTTCGTCCACCACTGCTCGCGCACCACCTTGTCGATCGCGAGAAAAGACATCTCGATCAGATCGAGCGCCCGCTCGGTCGGTGGGTCAGTGTTCACGAGATAGGTGGCGGCGGCCTCGAATCCCCGCTTGTGCGGTACCAGTTGGAACTCGCCCCACTCCTTGAGAACCGACTTCAGGATCTCGTCCCACAGCGTCGCGCTGAAGCCAGGGTCGCCGTAGTCTTGGTCGTTTGCGAATCCAAGTGCCTCGCCCCAGATATGCACAATCTGGGCGCGAAGGGCCTGAGGCAGCTTGTCGTAGGTCAGAACGTCGCGCGGTGGGACCGGCTTGCCTCGCTTCGAGAAGATGTTCGTGATGGCCATGCATTCGCGAGTCTTTCACCGGGGTGTTGCGCGGTTGGCGGATGCGGGCGTGTATTCGAGGCCAACTGCAACGCGGGCGTCCAACCGGAAGGCGTATCGCGACGACCCGTGCTCGGCCGATCTATCCGTCTGGACGGTCAAGGCCCTCAGCCCGGCAGCGCACGGTCGAACTGCCACCCCGCCGAAGGTGTTCCATCACGGTGGTTCGGTGGATGTGAAACCGTCGCGCGAGCGCCTCGATCGTCGCCCCACGCTCGCGCCCGGCGACCAGTTCGGTGATGTCCTGCGGGCCGAGCCGGTGCTGTTGCCGCACGCTCACCACCACGTGCCGGGTTGGCGTCGGTCCGACGAGGAGACGAGGCAGGATCTTGCAGCTCGCCACGAGCGCGTCGCTGGGGTTCGAAAGCCGTCCCTGAGCGTCCACTTCGCTGTTGTGCGTTTCACAACAGCTGTCCTCGATCACGGTTAGATCTGACCATGCGCCTGACAGCAGCGATCACACACGAGGGTGAGTGGTACGTTGCTCGCTGCCTCGAGGTCGAAGTTGCAAGCCAGGGGGACACCGTCGAGAAGGCCATGGTCGAACCTCATCGAGGCGCTCGAACTGTTCTTCGAGGATGAGGTAGCGACCGAAGTCACCGAGTCGCCCATCATCGTGCCCCTCGACGTGGCGGTGTGAGCGCGTCGCGCCAGGTGTCGGGCCGCGACGCGGTGACAGCGCTGAGTCGCGTCGGCTTCGAGCAGGTGAGTCAGCGTGGCAGCCATGTGAAGCTGCGGAACGCAACCGGTCGGGTTGTGATCGTGCCTCTCCATCGCGAGCTTGCTCCCGGCACGCTGGGATCGATTCTGGGCGGGCAGGCGGGCTTGGAGCGCTCCCAGTTCAACGACCTTCTCGGATGAGAGCGCAATGCTCACCTCTGCCGGCCTGAGTCAAGTGAGCCATGACGGTGGTGTGATGGATCTCGAAGAGAACCGCGAGTTCATCGATGGTCACCTTCGTTGACGGCGGCGCATCGAGATCGGCGCAATCGCGGTCGCCGGGTCGGTGCTGAACCTGTCGTCTCTTCGGTGACCTCGTGCGCGGCGCCGGACGCTCGATGATGGCCAGTAGCAGCGTGACCACTTGAAGGGTTGGCGGATGAGGGTTCGAAAGCCGTCCCTGAAGGTCCACTTCGCTGTTGGCGTCGATGAGCAGTCTCACGCCGGCTGCGGCAACTCGCGCTCGCTGACGTCAGCAGCGGCGAACTCAAGAGCCGCGAGCACGTCGGCATGCTCGAGGTACGGGTAATCAGCCAGCACGTCATCGATCGAGCGGCCAGCAGCCAGTTGTCCAATGACTGCCGACACGGTGACACGCATGCCCCTGATGCACGGAAGGCCGCCCATTACCTCGGGGTCGATGGTGATCCGACCGGCCACGCCAGAAGCGTACCGGACGAGGGCTGCCGGTTCGGCGGCATATGGCGTGCTCGGTGGGCGATCACGGTCGTTCGGTGGATTCCGAAGTCGTTGGCGAGGGTCGCGATCGTGAGGCCGGAACGCCGAGCTGCTCGGCAGCGCGGTGGCGGTCCTTCACTCTTCACGCTGAGGTCATCGGGGGGCCATCTGGGCCACATGGGGGTGTCATGCGCCCCGCGTACGTTGCCGCGGTGGCGCCGGTTCCCGGACCCGCACCGCACCCGCTCACCTTCCCACCCTCTGGAGAGTCACATGCCCGAAAGCAACCCTCACCGTCCCGTCGTCGCGCGCTGCAGGCGCTGACTGCGCCACCTCGCTGCCGCTGGCGGCATCCTTCCTCGACAAGACGTCCGTCGCACAAGCGGCCGGTGCCGACCGACGCGGCGGCGGCGAACGTGACGACTCGCCGCGGGTTCGACCAGGATCGGTACGGCCAGCCGGTGCAATACGCGCTCAACGGGATGGCGGCGCCGTCGTTGGCCGACTTCGCCCAGATGGCGACGACATACGTCGCCTCCACCCTCACCCGCAAGGTCCGGGCGCACCAGACGACCTTCTCGCCTGGGTACGAGACGTTCTTCACCGGTGCCGACGTACCCGCACCGGCGGCGGCACGATCCTGGCCGGCGGCTACTACGACATCAACAACCAGCCGATCGGACCCACCTCGCCGACCGCCCGGCAGTTCTTCTCCGACTGCCCGGACGGCATGTCGCTGCTGCAGATCCCCGGCTGCCGGAAGGGGCGTGGCAACCGTGAGCGGATCTTCGCCGTGGTCCAGTTCGAGTACACGTCGCGCGACACCGCCGGTGCCTCGATGTACGGCCAGCTGCCCTCGCCGATCGCCGTGCTGAGCCTGGACCAGGACCAGGACACCGGCCGGTTGGAGCTGGTCAGCTACCACAACGTGGACACCAGCGACGTGCACGGCCTGTGGATCACGTGCGGTGCCAGCATCTCGCCGTGGAACACCCATCTGTCCAGCGAGGAGTACGAGCCTGACGCCACGGTGGCGACCAACAGCCAACTCAAGGCCTTCAGCAAGAACCTCTACGGCGACGAGAACAGGGCCAAGCCGTACCACTACGGCCACCTGCCCGAGGTGACCGTGCGCACCGACGGCACCGCGACCATCAAGAAGCACTACTGCCTCGGGCGCATCTCCCACGAACTCGTGCAGGTGATGCCCGACGAGCGCACCGTGCTGATGGGCGACGATGCCACGAACGGCGGCCTGTTCATGTTCGTGGCGGACCGGGCGCGGACCTGTCCCGCGGCACCCTCTACGTTGCCAAGTGGATTCAGACTTCCAGCACCGGGGCCGGCTCCGGCGACCTCACCTGGATCAACCTCGGTCATGCGACCAGCAAGGAGATCGAGGCGATGGCCGACACGCTGACGGCCGCCGACATCATGGACGTGCGCACCAGCGACCCGGGCGACGCGACGTTCACCAAGATCAACTTCAACGGCGGCTACAACTGGGCAGGTGCTGCCCTGGCATGGGGAGAAGGCGGCGGCGTTCCTGAGACGTGCACCGGTACGCCGCGCTGCGCGGCGGGTCGATGGGCTTCACCAAGATGGAGGGCACCACCGTCAACGCCAAGGACAAGAAGGCGTACTCCGCCATGTCCTACATCTACAAGAGCATGGTCGCCGGCCAGTCCAGCAACCAGGGCGACATCGTGCTGGACAAGGCGATCAACGCCGGTGCCGTCTACGAGCACCGGCTGAAGGGCGGCGTCCGCGACACCGACGGTCGCAAGATCCAGAGCAACTGGGTGTCGGTCCTCGAGACGCCCCGGCGGCGCTGGTGGGTGAGGATCTGGCCGTGCGCGACGCGCTGAACAACAGCGCCAACGCCGACAGGATCGCCAACCCGGACAACCTGAAGTACTCCGAGGCCATGCGGACTCTCTTCATCGGCGAGGACAGCGGCAACCACGTGAACAACTTCCGGGCCTACAGCGTCGACACGGCGTGCTGAGTCGCATCATGTCGTGCCCGTCAGGTGCCGAGTCCACCGGCCTGCATGCCGGACGACGTGAACGGCTTCACCTACATCATGAGCAACTTCCAGCACCCTGGTGACTGGGAGCCCGTTGCACGACGTCGTCAAGCCGACGCTCGACCCCCTCGTCAGGGCCAACTACAACGACCGGTTCAGCGCCGCCGTCGGCTACCTGACCATCAACGGCGTCGTCTGAGCCGTCGGCCGCCGTCGCGTTCTCCGACCGCGCCGCGGAGAGCGCGACGGCCGGCTGCGGCCGCCCTCGTCGTGCTGGTGCTGCGAATGCCGCTGGCACACGCCGTCGCCGGCGACGAGGCTTCGTCCCACCCGCCCAGACCGGGTGGCCAGGACGGGCTGGCGTGCGGAGCTACCGTGGACGCAACCGACCTGGAGGTCGTCGTGACCCGAAGCGACCACCCACTCGATCGGACGGCCGATTCCCGGCACGCCGACCGGCCAGCCGCACCCCTCGCAGAAGCGACGCGCCCGCGGCCGGGTGGAAGTGGCCGGTATCTCCGTGCAGCCAACGATGCCGCTGCTGTCATGGTGCGCCGCCTCAGCGCGCCGCCTGCTGAGACTGCGCCTGCCGAGGCCGGGCCGGCCGCGGACTCCCAACCGACGGTGATCCGGCGGACGTTCGGTGGCAGGTACGGAGGCCTGATGGACGCTGTCTCCCCGGATGCACTGGCCAAACGAACGCCCAACGTGTCGTCCAGCCAGTACGCGGCGAACTGGAACGCCGTCCACGACTCGGAGACGGTGATCCCGGTGGAGGACACCACCACGCGGCGCTTCGGGTTCAACTTCGTCTCGTCGACGCTCGAGGTCAATTCGTTCCAACTCGGCCAGCTCGTCAAGCACGCCACCAACACGTCCGACGAGGAGGGCAGGCGCCTGCAGCCGGAAGAGTTCAACGTCGTCCCGCTGCTCGCCCACGAGCTGTCGCACGCCCGCGACGTGCTCGACGGCTGGACCTCCAACGAGGCGGGCGGCATCGATGCCAAGGCGCAGGCCGTGATCGATACGAGCCTGAAGGCGCCCGGGCTCGTGAGGCGTTGTCGGCGGTGCAGGTGTGGGCGTCCTCGGGGCACGCCAGCGAGAAGCCGCCCCAGGACGACATCGTGGAGGGCTGGCTGGGCTACCAGCCGGAGATGCTGGACGCGGCGTGGTCGCACCGGAAGACCAACGGCCTCATGTCTCGCCTCATCGACTACGTCAGCAAGAACGCCGGCGCCAGCGACGTGGAGACCATCAACGCCTGGATCTCCGGCCGGAAGGCGTGGCTCAGCGAGCGCCTCGATGCACGGGCCGGCGCGATTCGCACTGCATACGAGCAGGCACGCCCGAAGTAGCGAGGGATTGCGGGCTACGGTGCCGCCATGACCACCTTTGCCGACCGCCCCAACACCGCACTCGTCGTCGTGGACGTCCAGACCAGTGGTGGCCGGTGCCCCGGCCGAGATGAGGTGGTACAACATCAACACACTGGTGGCCTGCCCGTGCCGACGGCGCCGCCGTGGTGTGGGTGCAGCATGCCGACGACAACCTGGTGGAGGGCAGCGAGGCGTGGGAGTACGTGCCCGAGTTGAGCGCGGCGACGGCAGAGCCGCTGGTGCACAAGCAGTACGGCGACTCGTTCGAGGCCACCGACCTGGAGGCCGTCCTTGCCGACCTCGGCGTCGGACGCCTGATCGTGGCCGGCGCCCAGACCGACGCGTGCATCCGCTCCACCCTCCATGGTGCGTTCGTGCGCGGCTACGACGTCACACTCGTCACCGACGCCCACACCACCGAGGACCTCACCGAGTGGGGTGCCCCGCCCCCCGAGCAAGTGATCGCCCACACCAACCTGTACTGGAAGTTCCAGAGCGCGCCCGGGCGTACGGCGGGCGCAGTACCCACAGCGGACGTGACGTTCGCCGGTTGAACAGCCCCGGCGGGAAGGTGCTTCCACCCACCCGCCGGAGCGGTCGGCCATGTGCCGGTCACAACAGTGGGGCCACCCGGCGGGGGCGGGTGGCCAGCCACAGCGACGCACCGAGCAGCAGCACCAGCGTCGCGAGGCGCAGGGGCGTCTCAAGCTGCTGGAACTGGCGACCGGAATCGTGCCGTTGCGCAGCACCGGCATGCCCGGGCCTGGCCACCGTGCCGACGGTCGGGTCCGCGCCGCCGCCTGCTGTCCTGGATGGTGACCGACACGGTATTGCCATTGATCTGGAACCCGGTGGAGCCGTCCCAGGTGAACGACGCCCACGTGCTGCCCACCAACTTCAGGTAGTCCACCACCGGCGCCGGCAAGGTGAGCACGAACGTGACGAACCCGCCCGGCGTGGTGGAGGCCGAGAAGTTCAGCATCCCGTATGGGGCGGTGAAGCCAGGCGGGCAGCGCAGGGCTGGGTGATGCTGTGTGGTGAACGAGATCGCACCCTCGCCGCCGGTCGCCGAGATGCTGACCTGCCCGCCCGGGTGCTGATGGCGATGCTGAAGACGAACGCCACCGTGTTGTCCGTGCTGGTGACGCCAGGCTCGGGTTCAGCGCCGCATCGGTGGCGGCACCGGCGCCGATCGAGGCGATCACTGCGGCCCGACTGGGTCATGCCCGACACCGTCATCGTGCAGCTCGACGGGCCGCCCGACACCACCGCGGTGGTGGCGCCGGCGGTGCCGCCGAGGATCACGTCGCCGTCGCCGAAGCCGGCCACCGGCTCGCTGAACACGGCCACGAACACCACGGGGCTCACCGACGTGGGCCTGGCCTGTGCCGGCGCCTGGGTCGATGGCCACCGACGGCGGGGTGACATCACCAGCCGGCAGATTGAACGTCACCGTGTTGTCGGTGCTGGTCGACGCCTGGTTCGGTTGTTCGCCAGGTCGACGCAGACGATGGCCCCGATCGAGGCGGTGACCGTGCCGGTCTGGGTCATGCCGGACACCGTGACGGTGTACGAGGGTCGGCCTGCCGCTGATGACGGCAGTGGCGCCGGCTGTGCCGCCGAGGGTGACGTCACCCGTGGCGAAGCCGCTGACGGCCTCGCTGAACACCACGTCGAACACGATCGACGGCTGCCCGTCGGTCGGCCTGCGAGGCCCTGGTTGATGGTCACGGTGGGCGGCGTCACGGTGCTGATGGCGATGCTGAAGACGAACGCCACCGTGTTGTCCGTGCTGGTGGACGCCAGGCTCGGGTTCAGCGCCGCATCGGTGGCGGCACCGGCGCCGATCGAGGCGATCACTGTGCCCGACTGGGTCATGCCCGACACCGTCACCGTGTAGCTCGACGGGCCGCCCGACACCACCGCGGTGGTGGCGCCGGCGGTGCCGCCGAGGATCACGTCGCCGTCGCCGAAGCCGGCCACCGGCTCGCTGAACACGGCCACGAACACCACGGGGCTCACCGACGTGGGGTCGGCCTGTGCCGGCGCCTGGTCGATGGCCACCGACGGCGGGGTGACATCACCAGCCGGCAGATTGAACGTCACCGTGTTGTCGGTGCTGGTCGACGCCTGGTTCGGGTTGTTCGCCAGGTCGACGCAGACGATGGCCCCGATCGAGGCGGTGACCGTGCCGGTCTGGGTCATGCCGGACACCGTGACGGTGTACGAGGTCGGCCCGCCGCTGACGACGGCAGTGGTGGCGCCGGCCGTGCCGCCGAGGGTGACGTCGCCGGTGGCGAAGCCGGTGACCGGCTCGGAGAACACGACGTCGAACACGATCGGGCTCACCGAGGTGGGGTCGGCCTGCGAGCCGCCCTGCTCGATGGTGACCGTCGGCGCATCGATGTCGTACTCCACCGAGTTCTGGGCCAGGATCGGTGCCTCGCTGGGGTTCGTGGCCCCGTCCTCCGCGGCGCCGGCGGCGAACGTCACCGTGACCGTGCCGGTCTGGGTCATGCCGGTGACCGTGATCGTGTAGTTCTGCGGCCCGCCGGCCACCACGGCCGTAGTGGCGCCGGCGGTGCCGCCGAGGACGATGTCCGAGTCGACGAAGCCGCTGACCGGCTCGGAGAACACGGCATCGAACACGATCGGCGACGCGTTGGTCGGGTCCGCCTGGCCTGAGTGCAGGTCGATGGTGACGGTCGGATCCGTCGTGTCCACGTCCTGCCAGGTGACGGTGGCGGCGCCGCTGGCGGCGTTGCCGTTGAGCGCAAGATCCACGATCGCGTTGGCCTTCACCTCGGCGGACACCGTGCCGCCGGTGGTCATGCCGCTGATCGACACGAGGAAGGTGGTGAGGTCCAGCGGGTCCGGCTGGGTGACGTTGGCCACGAGCGTGCCGCCCGCGGTGCCCGTGATGTCGATGTCGGCGCTGGTGAGTTGCACCGGGGCGGTGGTGAGCGATTCCCCGATCGTCACCTCGAACTGGATCGGCGAGGTGGAGGTCGGGTTCCCTTGCCCGGGGGCGATGGCGATGGCGACGTCGGGGCCGGTCTGGTCCCAGTCGATCTCGTTGTCGTCGTAGGTGGGTGGATCGTTGTCGAAGCCGGAGTCGCACGACGACGTGCCATGGCCGGCAGCGCAGACGGTGCCGGTGAACTCGAGGGTCAGCGTGCCATCACCCGTGGCCGTGACCGGCACGGTGTACACGAGGCCGGGCGTCACGGGCACCAGCACGCCGAGGGCCGGGCCCGATGCCGAACTGGTGCTCAGCGAGAGGTCGCCGGTGTCGAACGAGCCCGGCTCGATCGCATCGTCGAACGTCACGGTGAACGCACCCGGGCTGTTGGGGCCGGCAGCCACGCCCGGCAGGGTGGGCAGGGCCTGATCGATGGTGACACCGGGGTGGGAATCCTTGACGTTGAACGTCACCGACGTCGTGTCGCCCTTGGCATCGGGGACCTCGTAGCCCGGCTGGGGCGACTCGCTGCCGCCGATCTGCGACCCGACGTAGCTCAGCGGCGCGCCGTTGTTGCCCAGATCGCTGACGGTGATGTTGAGGTTGCAGACGGCATCGTCGGCAGGGGCGTTGAACGTGATCGTGGACAGGGCGTAGCGCACCTCGTCCAGGTCGCCGATCGCGGCGAAGACCGTGTTGTCGGACAGTGGGCCACCCGCTTGAGCGCTGAGATCCAAGGCCAGGGCCGTGGGGGAGATCGACGCCTCGATGGCCGCGGCTTGATCCGCTTCCAGGTCGGCGCCGCTGACATCGGTGAGCAAGGTGTGGACGTTGGCGAGGGCCGGTCCGCCGAGGGTGGTGAACACCCCGCCGCGCAGGTTGAAATCCCCGCACGAGCTCTCGGCCAGCCAGGCGACGAGCAGCATCTCGTCGTCACCCTCCACCAGACCGGGGTCGGTGTACGGGTTGCCGCAGATGGTGAAGTTGCACATCTCCGGGTCCACCACACTGACCTCGTCGTTCAGGTCGGTGGACGCACCGGCGGCCGCGTCGACGGCGGTGGCCGGGGCACTGAGCGTCGGGCCGTCGTTGGTCCCTTCGATCTTGATGTACGTGTACTTCGTGTCCGACGCGCCGGGGGACACGCCACCCTGCACGGCAACCGAGGTCAGGCGGGGCAGCAGGCCGTCGTCGGTCTGGCGCTCCTCGTACCCGGCTGCGGGCTGGAACTCCAGGTCTTGGAGGGCGTTGTTGAGCTGGGCCTGGGTGCCGTTCAGGTGGATGACCTGGCTCGGCCCGCCGAGCGGGTCGGTGATCTGGTTGATGACCGCACCGTCGTTGTGGGTGAAGATCTCGTACTCCGGATCGGCGTCCAGGTTCACCCCGGTGAGGTTGGCCATGAACAGCAGGCCACCCGTGCTGGCGTTGAGGTCCATCTGGACGCGTGGGCACGATGTGGTGTCGTAGCCGTTGCCAGAGTTGGGGTCGCAGCCGGTGTCGTCCATGCCGCTCACCGACAGGACGGCGGCATCACCGGAGATGCCGTCGCTCCCGGCGAACGGATACACCGTGTCCACCGTGGGGTAGATGCGTCCCGGTGCCGTCATCGTCGGTGTGCCGGCGGCGGCCGTGGGTTGGAGGCTGGTGACCAGCACGGTGCCGAGTACGGCTGCCCCTGCTGCGAGTGCGGCGAACGTGCGCCGGCGCGCGCCGACAACACTGCCAATGTGAATGATTCCCGTCATAACGCGTCATCGTTGCACATCTCGCGGGGCGCGCGTGACACGTCACCGACCGAGGGAGTCCGCCGGTGCTCAGTCCTGGGGCCAGGTGCCCGCCACGGCCAGCAGTTCGTCGCGGACGTCGGGGTGGCCGATGGACGCCAGCGCCAGCGCCCGCTCACGGATGGTCTTGCCCGCCAACTCTGCGGCCCCGAACTCGGTGATCACCACGTCCACCTGGTGCCGGGGCGTACTGATGACCGACCCCGCCGGCAGCTTGGGCAGGATGCGCGACACGAGGTCGCCGTTGACCAACGACGACGACGGCAGGCACACCAGGCTGCGACCGTCGGCCGACAGGCCCGGCCCGCTCACGAAGTCCTCGTGGCCACCAATGCCGCTGAACTGGGCGCCGACGATGGTGTCGGCAACCACCTGGCCGGCAAGGTCCACCGCCAGTGCGCCGTTGATGGTGACCATGAACCGGTTCTGAGCGATCAACTCGGGCGAGTTCACCACCCGCACCGGCAGGAACCGCACCGCCTCGTTGTGGTCCAGCCACTCGTACAGGTCGGGTGTGCCGGCGGCGAACGTGGTGACGGTGAAGCCGTCGAACCGGCTGCCCTTCATGTTGGTGACCTTGCCCGACTGGTGCAGGTGCATCAGGCCGGTGGTGAACATCTCGCTGTGCACCCCGAAGTCGCCCAGCGGCCCTTCGGCCAGCAGCTTGGCGATCTGGCTGGGGATGCCCCCGATGCCGGTCTGCAGCGTGCACCCACTGTGGATGAAGTGGGTGGCGTGCTCGGCGATGGCCAGTTCGGCCTCCGTGGGCGGCGCGTCCGGCAGGTTCAGCGGCTGGCGGTCGGTCTCGACGAGGAAGTCGATCTCGTCCACGTGCAGGCGGTGCTCGAAGTCCGGCGGCAGGCCGTAGGTGTGCGGGTAGTGGGGCTGACCTCCACGATCACCAGCCGGTCCGGGTCGGCGCCCGCCTGGTGCAGCCTCGTCCACGCTGGCCCCGGCGTGGACGCTGAGGCTGACTCCACCCGTCCACCGGCGGCGCGGCCGACGTGGCCATCACCCGTGGCTGCAGGTGGTGGAGGATCGGCTCGAAGCGCGGCGGAAGTCCGCCGGCACGAAGTCGATCGAAGCGCCGGCGTCGCGCAGGAACCGCTCGGCCGGGCCGAAGAAGCCGCTGCGGTAGTGCACCCCGCTGCGCATGAACAACTGGTACAGGTCGGCAGGAGGGCCTGAACACCTCGGAGGTGCTCGAATCGTCGCGCCTCGCCGAGTGCGTGGAGGCGGCCACTGGGCACACCGGGGCCGAGCGGCACGGCAAGGGTGTCGTCGGGGCGGATGGCCGCGACGGCGTCGCTCATCGATCGGATCATGGCCTCACCGTGCGCCACCACCGGGTGGTTCGCCAGTGGCGAACGGCCTGTCCTGGCGGGCCGGGCGGCCGGAGGTCAGCCCGCCCGCCAGAGCTCCAGCGGGGTCCGGTCGCGCGGCCCGGTGAACGGCAGCGGCTGCGGCGCCCGGCCCGGCCGGCCGACGTGTACGCAGCCATCACCACCTGCAGCACCTCTCGACCGAACCGGCCATCCATCACCGGCGGCCGGCCGGCGTCGAGGTCGGCCACGAACGCCCTCAGCTGGGGCAGGTAGCCGAGATCCTCCAGTACCGGCACCTCGCCGGCCGTGGTCGGCAGTGCCACTCTCGTCGCCGTTGTACTCCAGCCGCTGCACGGCAGCGCTCGGCGCGCAGCACACCGTGCTCGCCCGCCACCTGGACGTCCCACGTGGTCTAGGCCGCCCGGCTAGCTAGCCACGACCGTGCGGTGTAGGCCGCCGCCATAGTGCAGCGTACCTCGGCGTGCTCGTCGCTGCCGTGGCCCTCCCGCCGCGCGCAGCGTTGCCGCAACTGCCGTGGGCGGCCCAGGCCGGCTGCGCCGCACACCAGCATCGCCACCGCCAGTGGGTGCACCCCCAGGTCGAACAGCGCGCCGCCGCCCCACTCGTCGGTGAACGCGCCTCATCCGGGCAGGCCCCAGGCTGCGGACCTCCACATGCGTGAGCGGCCCGACCTTGGGGGTGGGCGGCTGACGCCGCACCAACGGCGCAGGGCCAGGTTCTCCGGCGTACAGCAAGCGGCCGTGGTTCGCATCGGCGGCTGCCACCACAGGCGGTCGGCCTTCGTCCAGCGTGCGGCACAGCGGCTTCTCCAAGAGCACGGCGGTTCCGGCCTGCAGCAGGCGCAGAGCATCGGCGTGCTGCGCCGGGGGAGGGCCACCACCACGATGTCGGCGCCGGCGGGCAGGTCGGCGTACACCCACGGTGGCGGCACCCAACCCTTCGGCCATCGCGGCATCGCCCGCCGTGCGCGACGCGACGGCAACCACACGGATGCCGGCCAGCCGTGCCGCGGCAGCGTGGGCGCCGGAGATCATTCCGGCCCTGCACAGCGCGAGTGTGGGGCTGCGGCGCGGTGCTCACGTGCCGGCCAGTTCGGCCACCACCGGCGAACGAGTCCACATCCGCTCCAGACCGACGATCACGTACGAGAAGCCCCACCGCTCCCGCCGCTCGATCAGCCGGGCCGCCAGTTCCTCCGGCGGGCCGATGAGCGCGAACGGGGAGGCCTCCAACCAGGCCTGAGCGACGCCCAGTGCCTTGGCCATCCCTTCCCGGGCCGCCCGGCCCGCGGCCGCGTCGGCGGTGACGTTCACCAGGAACGACCGCACGTTCCACTCGATGTTGCCCACCCGGTCGCCGGCCGCGGCACGGGCGATGGCGATCTTGTCGTCCACGCTGTCCGGGCTCATTCCGGCGATGGCCTCGGGGCCGATCTTCCCAGCGTGCATGCTGGGGTTGATGCCCACGATGTCCGCCTCGCGGGCGGCGATCCCCAGCACCCGCTTGCCGCCGCCTCCGATCAACAGCGGCGGGCGGGCCTGCACCGGCTTGGGCAGGCCGTTCATCCCGCTGATCGTGTAGTGCTGCCCGGTGAAGGAGAACGGCTCCGGCCCGAGCAGCCCGCGGATGATCTGCACGCCCTCCACGAAGCGGTCGATGCGCACCCCGGCGGCGTCGTACGGCATGCCGGCCTGCTCGTAGTCGCTGATCATCCAGCCGGCGCCCAGGCCGATCTCCAGCCGGCCCTCCGACAGCACGTCGATGGTGGCCAACTCCTTGGCCAGCACCACGGGATGCTTGTAGTCGTTGTCGAAGACCAGTGCGCCCACCCGCAGCGAGGTGGTGGCGGCAGCCGCGGCCATGAGCGCCGGCACCGGCGCGAGTTGGTCGTCGAAGTGATCGGGCATCGTGAGGACGCTGAAGCCGTTGCCCTCGGCGCGGCGGGCGAGTTCCGCCCACCCGGCGGCGGTGTCCGCCTTGCTGACCTGGATGCCGAACCGGAAGGGGTGAGTGCTGCTCATGGCCGGTCACCGTAGCGGGGGTGACGCCGCTGGGGGAGTGACGGCAACTAGCGTCGGGCTGCCGTGAATCGTCTCGCCTGGCCCTTCCGGTTCGTCGCCATCATCCTGGCCGGCGCACTGCTGCTCACCGGTGTCGCCATCGGTGTGGGCCCTCGCCTGTGGCTGATCGCCAACGCCCACGAGGAAGTGCCGGTCACCCTGCCCGCATTCCAGCCGCTGTCCCAGCGCACCCTCGTGTACGACGCTGCCGGCGGTGTGATCGCCGTGTTCGAGCGGGAGAACAGCCAGCCGATCAAGCTCTCGCAGGTCCCCGAGGGCGTGATCGACGCCCTGCTGGCTGTGGAGGACACCGAGTTCTACCGCCACCACGGGGTGAATCTGCGTGGCTTCGCCCGCGCCCTGCTGTCCAACTTCTCCACCGACGCGCCCACCCAGGGGGCCAGCACCATCACCCAGCAGGTGGTGAAGAACGAGTTCCTCGCCGGCTTGCCCCGCGACGGCAGCTACAAGCTGAAGCAGGCCCACTTCGCCACGATGCTCGAGAAGGAGATGACGAAGGATGCCATTCTCGAGCGCTACCTGAACACGGTGTACTTCGGCAACAACGCCTACGGCCTTCAGGCCGCCGCGGAGGTCTACTTCGGCAAGGGCGTGGAAGACCTCACGATGATCGAGGGGGCGTTCCTGGCGGGGCTGGTGCGGTCGCCGTCCGGCTACGACCCCATCCAGAACCCCGAGCCCTCGCGCCGCCGCTTCGCGCAGGTGGTGGAGCGCCTGGTGGACCAGAACATGCTCACGCCCACCGACGGCGCCTACCTGGCGGCCAACTGGGAGATCCCGTTCCGGGTGCGCTCCCTGCCGTCGCTGGACGCCAAGCCCACCTACTTCACCGTGGCGCTGCGCGACTACCTGCTCACGAAGTCCACCATCCTCGGCGCCACGGAGCAGGAGCGGGCCAACCTGCTGTACCGCGGCGGCCTGCGGATCCACACCACGCTGGACCCGAAGATGCAGGCGGACGCCGAAGCGGCGCGGAACATCCTGCCGTACACGTCGATCGGGTTCGACGCGGCCATCGTGTCGCTGGACACCACCACCGGTGCCATCCGCGCCATGGTCGGCGGGCGCGGGCTGCGCTCCGACGTGCCCGGCGGTGAGGTCAACATGGCGCTGGTGCCCCGGCAGACGGGTTCGAGCATCAAGGCCTTCCTGCTGGCCGAGCTGTACGAGGCGGGCGCGCAGGAGAATGACGTGATCAACGGCGACTCCCCGTGCGAGGTGCCGGACTTCGTGGACGGCCAGGAGACCACGAAGGTCATCCGGGGTGGCAACACCGGCATCGGGCCGATCAAGGGCCGCACCGTGTGGTCCAGCAGCGACTGCGGCTTCGTGCGCATCAGTTACGCGGTGGGCCTGCACCGGGTGGTGGACTCCACCTACCGCCTGGCTCACTCGGTGTACTTCTACCAGGGGCAGCCCGAGGCCGAACGTGAGCCGTTCATGCCGCTCGGCGTCACCGCCACCGGCAACAACCCGATGGCCCCCATCGACATGGCCGCCGGCATGCAGACCATCCTCAACCAGGGCATCCACCACGACCCGTACTACGTGGAGTTCATCGACCGGGCCGACGGCAGCCGTCTCTACACCCAGTCGCTGGCCGGCTACCAGGTGCTGGACACCGACGCCGCGCTGAAGACGGTGGACAGCCTGAAGGGTGTGCTCACCAGCGGCACGGGCGCCCGCAACCTGCGTTGCTCGGCGCCTGCCTCCCGTCCGTGCACCCCGTTCTCCCGCCCGGCCGCCGGCAAGACCGGTACCCAGTTCGAGAACACCAACGCCTGGTTCATCGGCGGTACGCCGCAACTGGCCACCGCTGTGTGGGTGGGCGACCCGAACGGCTACACCGAGATGAACGGCATCCCCGAGTTCGCCGCGGAGATGGGACGCAACGGCAAGGTGCAGGGCGCCGACTACCCGGCGCGCATCTGGGGCGCGTACATGGAGGCCGCGCACGAGGGCCTGCCGGTGATGGACTGGCCGGCGCCGGCCGCGCCCACCCGCCGGGCTGCCCGCATCTACGTGCCCGGTGAGGAGTGCGTGGCCAAGCTGGTCAGCGGCACCCTGCCGGGAGCGTCCACCACCACCACGGTCACCACGCTGCCGCCCACCACCAACCCGGGCGATCCCGAGCCGCCCACCACCACTGCACCCAAGGCCG
Organism: Ilumatobacteraceae bacterium; assembly: GCA_041394605.1. Taxonomy (GTDB): domain Bacteria; phylum Actinomycetota; class Acidimicrobiia; order Acidimicrobiales; family Ilumatobacteraceae; genus UBA668. Next base: position 306,922 of record JAWKHX010000006.1, on the reverse strand, counting down.
TGGTCATCCAGGTGGACAGCGGCACCACCGTGCCGGCCGACGTGCTGGACCCGCGTGCCCCTGTGCCGTCAGTGGCCATCAACAGTTCCACGTTCGTGTACCTGTGCGACAAGCCGCCCGAGAACGTGGTGGTGAAACCGGCGAGGTGAGCCAGCGGCGTCGGCGCGGGTACCCTCGGGCCGATGAATGGCGCGGCGATGCTGGCACTGCAAGAGATCGACACGGCACTGGATGCCATCGGTCACCGGCGGCCACGCCTACCCGAGGTCGCCGCCCAGTCGGCGGCCGCCGCAGCGCTTGCCGATCTTCGCCGCCAGCAGGCCGCCGTGCAGGCCCGCGTGGAGGCCGCACGCGCCGCCATCGAGGCCGCCGAGCGCACGGCGCACGAGCTGACCGCCAAGCGCGACCGGCTGGACGCCCAGTTGAAGACCGTCATCGCCCCGCGCGAGGCCGAGGCGCTGATGAACCAGATCGCCACCATCAACGCCCAGCGCGGCGAACTGGACGAGCAGGAGTTGGTGGCCATGGAGGACCAGGGCGCGGCGGAGGACGAGTTGGCCGCGTTGGCAGAGGCCGAACCCACGCTGGTGGCCGCGCTGGCCGAGGCCGATGCCGCGCTCGCCGCCACCAACGCCGAACTGGATGGTGAGGTCGCCGCCCTGGATGCCCGCAAGGCAGAGGCCCGCGCCCTGCTCGGTGAGGCCGACCTGCGCGCCTACGAGCACGCCCGCCACCAGCACGGCGGCGTCGGCGTGGCCCGGCTGGACGGCCACCGCTGTACCGGTTGTCATCTGGACCTGTCGCCTGCGGAGATGGACATCGTGAAGGCCACGCCCGCGGGCGAGCCGGCCGAGTGCCCGCAGTGCGCGCGGTTCCTGGTCCGCTGACGGGGCTGCGTCACCGTGTTGCTGTGGTTCCTCGGCACGTCGCTGCTGACCGTGTTCTTCGTGTTCACCGACCCGCGGTTCGACTACCGCTTGCTGCTGGTTGGGTCGGTGCTGCCGGACATCATCGACGTGCCGTTCGGTCAGGCCCGGTGGGCACACAGCCTCACCGTGGCCGTCGGGGCGTTGGCGCTGGTGATGCTGGTCACCTCGGGCCGCAAACCGATTCGCCGCCTGCTGCTGGGTCTGCCGATCGGCATGCTGCTGCACCTGGTGTGGGACGGCGCCTTCGCCAGCACCAAGGTGTTCTGGTGGCCGTTCAGCGGGTCGTGGGGCGACGTGCAGGTGATGTCGCTGGACCGTGGGTGGCTGAACGTGCCGATGGAGATCGCCGGCGCCGTCATGCTGTGGTACTCGTGGGGCCGCTTCGGGCTGGCCGACGCCGAGCGCCGCCGCCGGTTCGTGCGCCAGGGGTTGTTGGGGGACACGCGGCCGCCGGTCGTGTGATTCACTGGTCTTCGTGCTGCACATCGTCCGCCACGGCCGTACCGCCACCAATGCCGCGGCACGCTTGCAGGGCCGGCTGGACCCTCCGCTCGACGAGGTCGGCTTCGCCCAGGTGGCTGGTCTGCCCCGCCTGGTGCCCCGGGTGGACCGGCTGGTCTGCTCGCCGGCGATGCGGGCCCGCCAGACGGCCGCCGTCTTCGGTGTGGAGCCGGAGATCGACGAGCGGTGGGTGGAGATGGACTACGGCTGCTACGACGGCGCCGTCATCTCCGAGATCCCGTCCGAGGTGTGGACCGGATGGATCACCGACAGCGAGTTCGCCCCCGAGGGTGGCGAGACCCTCAGCCAGGTCACCGAGCGGGTGTGGGCCGCGTGCGAGGAACTGGCGGTCGCGGCCCGTCGAAGCGAGGTGGTGGTGGTCACCCACGCCACGCCGGTCAAGGTGGCGATGGCGTGGGCACTCGGCGGCGATCCGCGCATGGCCTGGCGCAGCCATGTGGACCAGGCGTCGGTGACGAGGGTGCTGTTCCGCGAACGCGGCCCCGCCCTGTGCGCGTTCAACCTCGTGCCCTGATCTGCACGGCGGTCGTGACGGTGAGTCGGCCTGTAAGCGGGATTCTGTGACCCGGCGAACCGGGCCGGTGACCATCCCTCTGTGCGGCCTACCCGGACGCTGCCGGCGTGAACCGGCGGGCGGGCAGCCCATACGCCCTGCTTGGCCTTGCTCCGCGTGGGGTTTGCCGAGCCGAACGGGTCGCCCCGTCCGCTGGTGCGCTCTTACCGCACCGTTGCACCCTCACCTGTGACCGGCAAGCCGGCCCATCGGCGGTCTCTCTCTGTTGCACTTGTCCGTCAGGTCGCCCCGACCTGGCTCTCGCCAGCACGCTGCCCTGTGGAGTCCCGACTTTCCTCGACACGGTCAGGCCGTGCCGCGGCCACCCGGCCGACTCACCGTCGCCGGCAGTGTACTGGCGTGGCCCGGTCGGAGGGTTTCCGGCTCGGAGGTGGACACGAAACCCTCCGACCCGGCTCGCGGCGGGTTTGTGTCAAGAACTCCGACGCGTCGCCCCAGGTCAGGGGCCGACAGCGTTTACGTAAAGCGCGACGGGCCGGCCCGAACGGGTGGGTCAGGTGGTGGTGGGGGCGGGGACGCCGCAGTCGCCGTACTCGGTGAAGCTGTACACCATCGAGTTCAGGCTGGGGGTCTCGAAGGCGAGGCGCAGGCGCACGCCGTTCTCGTCGCCGGCGCCGCCGAGGAAGGTGCTGGCACCAACCGAGCCGAACCGCGACGGCACGGCCACCGGGGCGGGGATCTCCGCCGGGTCGCTGGCGGGCAGGTACCCGCCGGGATTCGCCTGCAACGCCAGGGCCGCGGCGTCGCGGCCGGAACGCACGCCGACCTTCATCGACGCAGCCCGCATGGCGGGCTCGGTGACCTGATCCACCAGAGCCTGGGCGGAACTGGCGCTGAGGGACTCCAGCACGTACACCAGGTTCACGGCGTCGCGCAGCGGGTCGTCGCTGGCCGGGATGGCCGCAGCGTTCTCCTGAGCGGGCACGCCCTCGGTGACGCGCGACAGCACGATGTCGATGTACTGCTCGTCGAGGCGCTGGTTGCCACAGGTCCACGCCGTGTCGCCGGCGCCGACGGCCAGTTCGTTGTAGGTGTCGGCGGCCATGCGGTGGTGATCGATGAACGCCATCACGAGAGGCATCGGGTCGCCGAGCTTCGGGAACGCAGCGGTGGAACCGCCGAACAGGCCATCGTCCATCATCCGCTGGTAGGCGTTGGCGATGGAGGTCTCGATGGACGCGGCGGTGCGCAGCAGGGCGCCGTTGTCCACCGTGCCGGTGGGCAGCTCGGGGGTACCGGGGCCGTTGCCCAGGGTGCCGAGCTCGCCGGCCTCGGACTGCCCGCAGGCGGCCAGGACGGCTGCGACGGCGCCGAGCCCGCCGAGGCGGAACAGGCCACGACGACCCATGCCGGTCGACGGGGCGGCACCGGCGATGAGCTCGGAAGGGGAGAGGGGAGTGCTGTGCTGGTCCATGATCGTCACCCGTTCGCCTGCAGCGCGTCGGCCTCGTCGTCCACGAGGAGTTGGGCCAGCTCGGTCTGGCCGTTCATCGCCGCCAGCACCGTGCAGTGGCGGGCCTCGGCCATCTGGATGGAGGCCACCAGCACCGCACCGTCCTTGCCCTGGAGCTGGCCGAGCAGCTCGTCGTACATGGCGACGGCGCCGGACTCTGCGGTGTAGGCGGTGGAGAGGATGCCTTCCTTGGCGCCGGAGAAGCCGGCCTGCAGCGAGCTCATCAGAGCCTCGGACGGGGCGTTGGGGGCGTTGCGGCCGAGCAGCGCGCTGAGGGCTGCGGCGTACTCCTTGTGGACTTCACGGAACTCGACCATCACCGCAGCCTCCGCCTCGGACCAGTCGGTGGCGGCAATCGCCGTGTCGAACAGGTCCACGAAGGTCAGTTCGACCTGCTGCGCCTGGCCCAGCAGCGCGGTGTCCGCATCAGTTGGGCGCTTGGGCGGGGCCGTCGTGGTGGTGTCGCCCGCGGACGCCTGGGCGCGGCCGGCGAGGAACGGCAACAACGACAGCGCGGCACCGCCGACGCCGGCGCCGAGCACGTGGCGGCGGCCGATGCGCGGACTCGCCGCGGCGGGGCCGGCCTGCGTGACTTCGATTTCCACTCGGGATCCTTTCGACACGATCCCCACCAGCTTTCCCGGCCGGAGGGGAGCAGAGCAACTTTAGAAGTCCAGGGCGGACAGATCGGGTATCCAACCCCTGGCCCGCTCCACCGCACGGGCCCATGCTGCCCGGTCCGTGCTGGCGGTGGGGTCCACCACCTCACGCGGCTGCCAGGCGGCGGCCACGTCGTCCCAACCCTGCCACGCCGACCGCCATGCCGGCCAGGTAGGCGGCGCCGATGGTGGTGGCCTCGGTGTGGCGGGACACCTCCACCGGCAGGCCGGCGGCGTTGGCCAGCGCCTGCACGAACGTCGGGTTCTGGCTCATCCCGCCGTCGATCCGCAGCGTGGGCATGGCCAGCCCGGCGTCAGCCACAGCGGCGTCCACCAGGTCGGCGCCCCGCTGCGCCACCCCCTCCAGCACGGCCCGGACCAGATGCTCGCGGCCGGTGCCGCGCGTGAGGCCCAGCACCGTGCCGCGGGCGCCGTAGTCCCAGTGGGGGTGCCCAGGCCCATCAGCGCCGGCACATAGACGACGCCCTCGCTGGTGGCACACCGGGCCGCCACGTCATGGCTCTGCGCCGGGTCGGTGAGCACGCCGAGGTCGCTGACCAGCCACTCCACGTTCGTGCCGGCGGACAGCATGATGGCCTCCACGCCCCACGTGCGTCGCCCGGCGTGACCAGGCGACGATCGGGAAGGTGCCTGCCGAGCTGCGGTTGCCGGTGGCCGGCGGCGACCCGTCGGTGCACATGTCCAGCATCGCCGGTGCCGAAGGTGATCTTCGCCTGGCCCGGGCGCACACAGCTCTGGCCGACCAGCGAACCCTGCTGATCGCCCACCAGCGCGGCGAGGGGCGGGGCACCCGGCAGCGCCGTGGCCTCACCGATGATGCCGGAGCTGTCCACCAACGCCGGCAGCATGCCCTGCGGCACGCCCATCGCGTCGCACGCCCGCGGGTTCCAGCCGCTGGCGTCGGGCAGCAACAGGCCCGTGACCGCAGCATTCGTGTGGTCGGTGACGTGCAGCGACCCGCCGGAGAGCACCCATGCCAGCCAGCTGTCCACCGTGCCCACGCACAGGTCGCGGCTGCGGGCAGGGTCGTGCTGGTCGAGCAGCCACTTGGCCTTCGTGGCGGTCTGGTTGGGTGCCAGCGCCAGGCCGTGCTCGGCCTTCGCAGTGATGCAGTCCAGCACCGTCCGCAGGTCCTGCCAGCCGAGGCCCGGCCCCACCGGCTCGCCCGTGGCGCGGTCCCACACGACCGTGCTCGCCCGCTGGGCGGTGATGCCCACGGCCTGCACCGGCCCGGCCTCGCCGAGCGCTGCCGTGGCCACCTCCAGCACCGCCGCGGCCATCCCGGCGGCGTCGAACTCCACCAGGCCGGGGAACGGCGACGACGGCGGGAACGGCCGGAAGTGCAACCCGTCGACCGACCCGTCCGGGCGCACCACCGCGGCCCGCAGGCCCGACGTCCCGACGTCGACCACCAACACGCTCACGACGGCCTCCTCTGCCCGGGCGCGAAGCCCCGCTTCTGCAGGGCGCTCCCCAGCGCGCCCCCGATGACCCCGGCGAACAGGGTGATGGTGAAGTTGAAGAACACCCCGAACCAGTTGATGTCGCCGCCGCGGACCAGCTTGACCACCACGAACACCGTCTGGGCCAGTAGGTACGTGCCGGCGGCACAGACCATCCCGTGCACCATCGGGTAGCCGGTGCGCTGCACCCATGCGGCCACACCGCCACCGACCACGAAGCCGGCGAGCGCGGCCAGCAGCGCCGGATAGCGCCACGGGGATGGCGGGTCCATGTCCGCCAGCAGGCGGGCCGCGAGGGAGAACGGCACGGCGAAGACCAGGGCGATCGCGCCTCCCTGGCGCAGTGCCATTCGGTCGAGCACGTTCATGGCCAGGTGACCTCCCCGAACGGTGAGCGGAGCCCCATCTTGCCCGGGTTGAGCACGCCGGCAGGGTCCAGCGCGTCCTTCACGGCCTGTAACACGGCCATGCCCGGCCCGAGCGCCTCGGCCATGAACCGGGCCCGGTTCACGCCGATGCCGTGGTGGTGGCTGAGGTTGCCGCCGGCGGCCAGCACGGCCCGCTGCCCGGCATCCCACAGGGCGACGTAGGTGGCGTCCACCTCTTCGGCAGGTGGTGTGGCGGCGAAGGTGAAGTACAGGCAGGCGCCGTCCAGGTAGCTGTGCGAGAGGTGGCACGTGGCGGCCCGGGCGTGGGGCACGGCCATCATCGCCGCCCGCACGTCGTCGAAGATCCGCGGCAGCGCGGCCCACGGTGCCGCGATCTCCATGGTGTCCACCACGAACCCCTTGCGGGTCAACGCCTGCAGGGCGCTGGTGTCGTTGCGGTGGTGCATCCACTGCTCCACCAGGTCGCGCGGCAGGTCGGCGGCGCCGGCCGCGGCGCACTCCTCGGCCACCACCGCCATCGTGGCGGCCACGATGGTCTCGTCGCCCTGGTCCAGCACCAGCAGCACGCAGTAGGTGCCGTCGCCACCCTGGCCGCGCTGACTCTCGGGCGCGTCGTAGAGGCGCAGCACGGCGGGTGTCGCGCCGCGGCGCATCAGCCGCCGGCAGGCGTCCAGCCCGGCCTGGAAAGTGGGGAACGAGTAGGCGGCGCGCTGCTCGGAGCCGGGCAGCGGGTGGGCCTTCAACCACACCCGGGTGACGACGCCCAGCGTGCCCTCGCTGCCCACGAACAACTGGGTGAGGTCGGGCCCCTGCGCCGCTGCGGGTGTGCCCCCGGTGCGCACGACCGTGCCGTCGGCCAGCACGACCTCCAACCCGGCGACGATGGTCTCGATCTTGCCGTACCGGGTGCTGTACTGCCCGGCGCCTCGGCAGGCCACCCACCCGCCGACGGTGGCGATGTCGAAGCTCTGCGGGAAGTGGCCGACGGTCAGACCGTGGCCGCGCAGGTGGTCCTCCAGGTCGGGGCCGAACGTGCCGGGCAGCACCTCCACCAGGCCGGACACGGCGTCCACGGCCACGACGCCCTGCAGGGCCGTGAGGTCCAGCAGCACCCCGCAGAACGCGGGCACGCTGGCGCCGACGACGCCGCTGCGCCCGCCGGCCGGCGTGACCGGCACACCTGAAGCGCTGCACGCTGCCAGCACCGCCGCCACCTGGGCGGTGTCCGCCGGGCGGGCCACGAGAGCGGCCACCTGCGGGGCCTGCCCGGCCAGCGCCCAGTGCATGGCCAGTGGCCACCAGTCGCGGCTGGCGTCCGCTACCGCGGCGAGGTCGGTGACCACCTCGCACACTGAGGCCAGCCTGTCGGCGAAGCCGGCCGGCAGGGTGCGACCGCCACCCCAGTGGCTGGCGGTGCCGGTGAGTTCGATCGGTGGGGTGGGCTGGCGTGTGGTCATGGGCGGACCTCCTCGGCGATGCAGGCGACGACGAACCCGGTGACCTGGGCGGCCAACTCGGTGTCGTCCCACCCGAGTTCCGGTGCGATCAGCGCCGCCACTGCGGGAGCAGCCGCGACGGTGGCGGCGCGATCCTGCAGGCGGGCGCGGGTACGCCGGCTGAGCACGTCGTCCAGCGTGAGCGCCATCTCGTGGCGCACGGCGTACACGGCCTCGGCCCGCAGGTACGGCAAGCCGGGCACCAGGGGCTCGCCGAGCGACGGGTCGGCGGCCACCAGCGCCTGCACCTCTGTGGCCAGGGTGCCGTAGCGGCCGCCGAGGTGGCCCTGCGGGGTGCCGGCGGGTGCCGGCTTGTAGCCCTCGGCGCCCAAGAGGCGCAGGCGCGCCGTGGTGCACTTCGCGGCGCGACCGAGCAGTCCCAACGCAGCGTCCACTGCGTCGGCGGCCATCTCCCGGTAGGTGGTGAGCTTGCCGCCGGTGACCGTGACGACGCCGTGGTCGGACGTCTGCACCAGGTGGCGGCGTGACAGGTCCGCCGTGCGCCCACTGCCGCCGCCCTTCACCAGCGGGCGCAGGCCGGCCCACACCCCGGTGACGTCGGCGGCCGTGATGGGCTCGGTGATCGAGGCGTTGACGGCGCGCAGGATGTACTCCACGTCCTCGGCCGTGCACTGGGGGTCTTCCAGCGGGCCGTCGTAGTCGGTGTCCGTGGTGCCGATGTAGGCGTGGCGGAACGTGCCGTCGGGCAGCGGCCCCCACGGCACCAGGAACAGGCTGCGCTTGTCCTTCGGCACGGGCACGACGACTGCGATGTCGTTGCGCACCTTCGCCCAGGGCACCGTGAGGTGCACGCCCTTCGCCGGGCGGATCATGTCCGGGTCCGTACCTTCGTCCATCTCGCGCAGGCCGTCGGCCCACACGCCGGTGGCGTTCACCACCACGCGGGCGCGCACCGCGAACTCGCGGCCGTCGGCCCGCACCGTGGCGCTGCGGACCTCGCCATCCTCGTGCTGCAGGCCCACCACATCGCAGCGGTTCGCGACGGCCGCACCGTGGGCTGCGGCGGTGCGCGCCAGCGTGAGGACCAGCCGGGCGTCGTCGGCCGCGGCGTCGTAGTACAGGTAGCCGGCCGCGACGCGGGCGGAGGGCATGGTGGGGAAGTGGGCCAGCGTGGCCTTCTTGCGCAGGCGACGGTGCAGCTTGCCGATCCGCCAGCCACCGCCGATGTCGTACATCCACATCGCCGAGCCGAGTGCCCGCGCGACCGTCCGCGACACCACGCCGTCCTTGGTGAGCACGGGGATCATGAACGGCATGACGCCCACCAGGTGGGGAGCATTGCGGCGCAGACGTTCCCGCTCGCGTAGGGCCTCGCGCACCAGGCGAGGGTCGTCCTTCAGGTAGCGCAGGCCGCCGTGGACCAGCTTGGACGACTTGGAGGACGTGCCGGCGGCGAAGTCGTCGCGCTCCACCAGGGCGGTGCGCAGGCCGCGGGCGGCGGCGTCCAGCGCCACGCCGGCGCCGGTGACCCCTCCACCGACGACGAGCACGTCGAACTCTTCACGCTCGAGGCGCGCCAGCATCGCTGCCCGGTCGAAGTCGGCCCCACCCATCGGGCGCCATCCTACGGAACCCGCCCGACGTGGGTCGCCTCGACCAATCTGCACGAATTGCAGATTCGCAGATCGTGCGGATATCGTCGGCCACGTGCGGAACCCGGCGGAACTCACCAGCGCTTTTCGGGCGCGTGGCCTGAAGGTCACCCCCCAGCGCCAGCTGCTCTTCCGCCTGCTGCACGGCAACACGGCGCACCCCTCGGCCGAGGCGCTCTTCGCGCTGGCCCACGCCGAAATGCCCGGCATCTCGCTGCGCACCGTCTACCAGACGCTCACCGACCTGGCCGCCATGGGCGAGCTGGACTCCCTGAGCCTCGGCGGTGCCACCCGATTCGACCCCAACACCGACCCCCACCACCACGCCCAGTGCAGCCGGTGCGGCGCACTCCACGACGTGTACGTGGAGCAGCTGGACTGCCTGGAAGTGCGCGGGCTTGACGGCTTCACCCCCAACGGCGCGACGATCGTGTTCAGCGGGCTCTGCGCCGCGTGCACCACCCTCACCCACACACCGGTGGGGGCCGAGGCGGAAGGGCACGCACGGGTCGAACAGTTCTCCACACCAACACCCAAGGAGCAATCCCCATGAGCCTTTCCGGCACCAAGACCCACGAGAACCTGAAGGAGGCGTTCGCCGGCGAGAGCCAGGCCAACCGCCGCTACCTGTGGTTCGCGCAGAAGGCCGACGTCGAGGGCTACCCCGACGCCGCCGCCCTGTTCCGCAGCGTCGCCGAGGGCGAGACCGGCCACGCGCACGGTCACCTCGAGTACCTCGCCCAGGTGGGCGACCCCGCCACCGGCGAGCCGATCGGCGACACCGAGGACAACTTCAAGTCGGCCATCGCCGGCGAGACCTACGAGTACACCCAGATGTACCCGGGCTTCGCCGCCACCGCCCGCGAGGAAGGCTTCGCCGAGATCGCCGACTGGTTCGAGACGCTCGCCCGCGCCGAGAAGAGCCACGCGGGCCGCTTCGCCCAGGGTCTCGAAGCGCTCTGACCTTTTCACGTGGAGGGGGCTCCGGCCCCCTCCACGCCACCCTCGTTCGATTGCTTGCACTTGAGTCAGGAAGCCTTCCGTGACCATCACCTATGACCCGAAGCATCCGCTGTACCTCGACGAGGCGGATGTCCGCGCCGAGCTCACCCGCGTGTACGACCTGTGCCACGGCTGCCGGCTGTGCTTCAAGTTCTGCACCTCGTTCCCCACCCTGTTCGAGATGATCGACCGGCACGAGGACCAGGACGCGGGCCGGCTCACCCCGGCCCAGCAGGACCAGGTGATCGACGAGTGCTTCCAGTGCAAGCTCTGCTACATCAACTGCCCGTACATCCCCGAGCTCCACGAGTGGGCGCTGGACTTCCCGAGGCTGATGCTGCGCGCCGACGCCATGCGCCACGCCGCCAAGCAGGTGCCGGTGCGCTCCCGTCTCACCAACGAGGTCATGGGCCGGACCGATCTCATGGGCAAGGCAGCAACCATGGCCGGCCCCGTTGCCGGCGTGGCCAACAAGGTCGTCGGCGGCAAGCCCGGTTCGCTGCTGCGCAAGGTGGTGGAGAAGACCGCCGGCGTGTCCAGCGTGCGACTGCTGCCCCCGTACGCCCGCCAACGGTTCACCACCTGGTTCAAGAAGCGGCCCAAGCTGCGCATCGCCAAGCGCCAGGGCCGGGTGGCCATCTTCCCCACCTGCCTGGTGGAGTACCAGGCCCCGCAGATCGGGCACGACCTGGTGAAGGTCTACGAACGCAACGGCATCGAGTGCTCGCTCACCGAGACCACCGCCTGCTGCGGCGCCCCGTGGCTGCACAGCGGCGACATGGCCCAGTTCACCAAGGTCGCCGAGAAGAACGTGAAGGCGCTGGCCGCGTCCGTGCGCAAGGGCCACGACATCGTCGTGCCCCAGCCCACCTGCGGCTACGTGCTGAAGAAGGACTACATCGACTATGTGGGCGGCGAGGACGCCAAGCTCGTGGCGGAGCACACCTACGACGCCGCCGAGTACCTCATGAAGGTCCACAAGGGTGAGGGCACCAGCCTGGACACCGAGTTCCCGGGTGTCATCCCGGCCACGGTCACCTACCACACCCCCTGCCACCTGAAGGCCCAGAACATCGGGCTGAAGAGCCGCGACCTCATCAAGCTCACCGGCGCCAAGGTGAAGCTGGTGCAGCAGTGCAGCGGCATCGACGGCATGTGGGGCCTGCGGGCGGAGAACGCCGAGCTGAGCATCCCCATCGGCCGCAAGCTGGCCGACGAGATCCAGCGTGCCGGTGGCGACGCGGTGGCGGGCGACTGCCACCTGGCCAACACGGCGATCACCGAGCAGACCGGCGAAGAGCCGCAGCATCCGTTGCAGCTGCTGGCCCGTGCCTACGGCATCCCGGAGGAGGACGCCCGATGAGCCCGATCACGTCCCGCAAGCTCACGCTGGCCGACATCGCCGACGCCCGTGCCTACGAGCGCGAGCGGGCCGACATCCGCCAGCGGGTGATGGATCTCAAGCAGCGCCGCCGCGTGCACCTCGGCACCATCATCACCCTTACGTTCGAGAACCGCGAGACCATGCGGTACCAGATCCAGGAGATGGCCCGGGTGGAGCACATCCTCACCGACGAGGGCATCCAGGAGGAGCTGGACGTCTACAACCCGATGGTGCCCGAGCCCGGGCAGTTGTGTGCGACCCTGTTCGTGGAGCTCACCAGCGACGATCAGATGCGCGAATGGCTGCCGAAGCTGGTGGGCATCGAGGAGCACGTGCGGTTCGTCCTGCCCGACGGCGACGTCGTGCGCTGCGCGGTGGACCCCCAGCACGCTGCCCAGCTCACTCGCGAGCACGTCACCGCGGCCGTGCACTACGTGACGTTCGAGTTCACGCCGGCCCAGGTGGCGGCGTTCGGCGACGGGGTGCGGCTGGAGATCGACCACCCCAACTACCTGGAGAGCGTGGAGTTGGCCCCGTCCACGGTGGCCGAACTGCTCACCGATCTGCGCCCCAGCTGACCCCCGCACGCCGTACTTCGCCGCGACGCACCGCGCGAATTCGCGCGGAAATGTCACAAACTGGGTCTGGCGCACCGCCCGACGTGAACCTAGATTCGGGCCGTTGCCCGGCAGCACGGGCACGGAACCGACTTTCTACGGGGGCATACGTGTCGGCCAAAGAGATCCAATGGCGGCAACTCGGGGCATGTCGGGGGCTGGACCCGACGGTGTTCTATCCGGACGAGGACGACGAGGGCATGGAGGCCAAGGAGGTCTGTGCCCAGTGCAGCGTCCGGGTGGCCTGCCTGGAGTACGCCCTCACCAGCCGCGAGAAGGCGGGCGTGTGGGGTGGCGCCACCGAGCGCGAGCGCCGGCGGATCATCCGCCAGCGGCGCCGCTCCGCCTAACACCCCGCCTGGCCGGGCCACGGTGGCCTAGCCTGGCCCGCCATGACCACGACCATCGACGAGCTCGGCGGCTGGCCGGCGCTCCTCACCGAGCTGCTCGACCGTCGCGACCTGCCGGCCGCCCACGCCCGCGCGGCCATGGCCACCATCCTGCGTGGCGACGCAACGCCTGCCCAGCTGATCGGTTTCATCGTCGCGCTGAAGGCCAAGGGCGAGACGCCGGAGGAGATCTCCGGCCTGCTGGACGCCGTGCTCGATGCGGCCACCATCGTGCCCCTGCCCGACGAGCTGCGCGACCGGGCCATCGACATCGTCGGCACCGGCGGTGACCGCAGCCACAGCATCAACGTCAGCACGATGGCCGCCATCGTCACCGCCGGGGCCGGTGTGCCGGTGTGCAAGCACGGGGCCCGGGCCGCCAGTTCGCAGTGCGGCACCGCCGACGTGTTGGAGGCGCTCGGCGTCGCCGTGGAACTGCCGCCGGAGGGTGTGCTGCGCTGTGTGGAGACTGCCGGCATCGGGTTCTGCCTGGCGCCCCGCTACCACCCGGCGTTCCGCTTCGCCGCTCCCAGCCGCCGGGAGATCGGCATTCCCACGGTCTTCAACCTGCTTGGGCCGATGGCCAACCCGGGGCGCGTGCGCCGCCAGTTGATCGGCGTGGCCAACCCGGGTGTGGCCGAGCGGATGCTGGCGTCGCTGCGGCTGCACGGCTCGCACCGGGCCTGGGTGGTCCACGGCAACGGCCTCGACGAACTCACCACCACCGGCCCCTCCACCGTGCTGGCGCTGGAGGACGACATGGTCCGCCACTTCACCGTCGATCCGATGGAGCTTGGCCTGGCGCCGGCGATCATGGACGAACTGGTCGGTGGCACCCCGGACGTCAATGCCGAAGTGGTGCGCCAGGTGCTGGCCGGCCGGCACGGCGCGCACCGCAACATCGTGGTGCTCAACGCCGCTGCCGCACTGGTGGTGGCCGGCGCCGCCGCAGATCTTCCGGCCGGCCTGGCGCTGGCCGCGGAGTCCATCGACTCCGGCGCGGCGGCCGCCACGCTGGCTCGCTTCGTGCAGGTCTCGCAGCAGGCCGCCGAGGAGTTGGGCCACTGATGGACGTGCGGGTGCCGGCATCCTCGGCCAACCTGGGTGCCGGCTTCGACACGTTGGGTATGGCGCTGACGCTGCACGCCGAGGTGGGCGCCGGTGACGCGCCCGACGGCGCCCAGGCCGCGGAGGGCACGCACCCGGCAATGGTGGCGTTCCGCCGGCACGGTGGCGAGGGGCCGCTGTGGGTGCGCTCGCCGATCCCGATGGGCCGCGGGCTCGGGTTCAGCGGGGCGGTCCGGGTGGGCGGGCTGGTGGCCGCGCACGCCCAGCGCCACGGCGCCGACCCCGACGCGCTCGAGGCGGCGATGCCCGAGTTGCTGGCGTTGGCCACCGAGTTGGAGGGGCACGCGGACAATGTGGCCGCCTCGCTGTACGGCGGCGTGGTCGCCACCGCGGCGGGCCGGGCGGTGCGGGTGCCGCTGCACCTCGACCCGGCGATGGTGATGTGGGTGCCATCGTTCACCACGTCCACCGACCACTCCAGAGGTGCGTTGCCCGACGTGGTGCCGATGGCCGACGCCGTGTTCAACATCGGGCGCACCGCGCTGTTCGTCGCTGCAGTGGCTGCGGGCGACGTGACCGCCTTGCGCGCCGCCACCGAGGACCGGCTGCACCAGTCCGTTCGGCTGGCGCACGCCGAGCCGTCGCGGTTGCGCTGGACGCCGCGCTGAGGGCTGGGGCGTGGGCCGCCTGGCTCAGCGGGTCGGGTCCGACCGTGGCCGTGATGTGCGCCCCGGACGATGCCGACGGCATCGCCGCCCAGTTGCCCCCGACGGCCACACCAAGCTCCTGCGCATCGACCACGCCGGCGCCACCCTCGAACCCGCCTGACCCCCCTTGGAGGGTTTCGTGCTCACCTCCGAGCCGGAAACCCTCCGACCCGGCTACGCGGCGAGGGCGGGGACGATGGCGAGGCGGCGGATCTCGGGGACGGGCGCGGCGGGCTGCGCCCATTCGCCCGTGCACGACAGCAGCCGGGCGTGGAAGCTGGCCTTCTCCAGCGCACGGGCGAGGCAGAGGACCTCGTCGGCGGCGTCGCGGGGCAGCGGGCCGGGTACGGCGGCGCCTCGGGTGCCGGAAGGTCCAGGCCGGTGGGCAACTGGCCCTCGTCGCAGGCATCCACCAGCACGCCGTGGCGCAGGTGGAGGATCGTGTCGTGCAGGCGCACCTCCACGTCGCCGGCGGCGCGGAGCTGGTCCATCAGCCGCTGGCGGGTGACCGCCTGGGCGAAGGCGTTGGCGCGGTCGCGCGTCAGCGCGGCCTCCTCGTAGCGCTGGGCGACGGCCAGCTTCTCCAGCCGCTGCCACAGCGGGGCGAGGACGATCTCCGGGGACGTGCTGAGCGCAGCCACCACCTGGGCCACGACCCGCCAGTAGGCGGCCTCGTCGGCCTCGCCGGTGCACGGGCACATCGCCACGCCCAGTTGGGCGGCCCGGCAGGGCGACGCCTCGGCCGCAGGGCGGTAGTTGCGGCCGATGCGGGTGGTGCAGCGGCGGATCGGCAGCGCGGTCTGGATGGCCTCGATGACGGTCTGGGCCGCCGCCCTCGACCCGAGCGGCCCGATGTGCAGCCCGCCCGCCGCGGGCTCGTTCGTGATGACCAGACGGGGCCAGGCCTCGTCGGTGGTGAGACGTACGTAGCAGTACTTCTGCCAGGTGGTGTTGGCCCGGTTGTACCGCGGGTTGAGGCGGTGCAGGTAGCGCAACTCCAGCACCTCGGCGGTGATCGGGTGGTGGGTGACGGTGTGGGCCAGACGCTGGGTCTCGCGCAGCAGCGCGCCGACCTTGCGGCGGTCGTCGCTGGAGAAGTAGCTGCGCACCCGCTGGCGCAGGTTGGTGGCCTTGCCGACGTAGAGGACCTCGCCCCGGGCGTCGAGGAAGCGGTACACGCCGGGGGAGCGGGGGAGGGAGTCGGTGAGCCGCAGCTTGCCGGCCTGGGCGTGGCCGCCGATGGTGGGCAGGACCACGAGATCGTCGAGGCCCAGCACGCCCAGCCCGGCGGCGCGCTCCAGCAGCAGGTGCAGCAGGTCGGCGGTAGCCAGCGCGTCGTCCAGCGCCCGGTGGGTGGGGCGGTGGCCGAGGCGCAGCCGGGAGGCCAACGTGCCGAGGCGGCAGTCCGGCACCTCGTCGCGCACCAGGCGGCGGGCGAGTGGCAGGGTGTCCACCACGGTGTTGCGGAACGGCGGGCGTTCGCTGCGCCGCAGCGCGGTGTTGAGGAAGCCGATGTCGAAGCCGACGTTGTGGCCCACGATGACGGCGTCGCCCACGAACTCCAGCAGGCTGGGCAGCACGGTCTCCACCCTGGGCGCGGCGGCCACCATGCGGTCGGTGATCCCCGTGAGCAGCACCACCGCGGGGGCGATGGCCCGGCCGGGGTTGACGAGGGTGGAGAACGTGCCGAGGCACTCGCCGCCACGCATCTTCACGGCGCCGATCTCGGTGATGGTGTCGCCGCCGCGGTCGCTGCCGGTGGTTTCGATGTCCAGCACGCAGAACGTGACGTCGCACAGCGGGGTGCCGAGATCGTCGAAGCTGCGCTGCACGAGCAGCAAGTTCACCACGAACACCCGTTCGTGGTCAAGAACAGGCGTTCGACCCGTGGTCGCGTGACCCCGACCCTGGCGGCAGGCCGGCTGGATAGCCTGGCGCCCGTGGAGATCCCGGACCGTGCGCTGCAGTCGGCGCTGGAGTTCGCCGTGGGGGTCGCCGCAGCGGGGGCGAAGCTGCGGCCGCCGCTGGAGTACCCGTCCGGGCTGAAGCCGTTCCTGCGCTTCCACACCCTGCCGGCGAAGGCACTGGCACCGGTACGCGCCGCGGTGGAGGGCGACTCTCAGTTCCTCGGCCGCCTCGGCAAGGTGGCGACCCGCGAACTGCTCGACGACGTGGGCATGTGGTGGCTCACCCGGCCGGAGGGTTGGGAGGCGCAGATCGCCGAAGCCCTGGCCGGAGGTGAGGCCGGTGCCGAGGCCGACGACCCCTCGGCGGTGCGCAAGGAGCAGCGCCGTCGCGAGGCGGCCGAGGCGGCGGCGGCCCGGGCCCGGCTGGAGTTGGTGGCGGCGCAGGAGGCGCTGGCGCAGGCGGAGGGCGTGGCGGCCGAGGCGATTGCGGCCCGCCAGCAGGCCGAGGCCGATCTTGCGGCGGCCCGCCGTCAGGTCCGCGAGTTGGAGGTGGCGGTACGCCGGCGGGCGGCGTCGGTGGGCGACGTGGCGGCCCGTGCCGACGATGCCGTGTCGGCGCTGCAAGCCGACCTCGCGGCGGCGCGCAGCGAGGTTGCTGCGGTGCGTTCGGAGCTGGCCGCTGCCGTTGCGGCTCGCGATGAGGCGCTGGCCGGGCGGGCGGACGGCACCGGTGCGGCGGTGGATGTGGAGCGGCTGCGGGTGCTGCTGCACGAGGCGCTCACGGTCACCGGCGCCCCCGAGGGCCCCAGCCGCCGCCGGCGACGCTCGCCGCTGGCCATCCCCGGCGGTCTGTACGGCGACAGCGAGGCCGCCGCAGAGCACCTGTTGCGCACTGAAGGCGTCACGGTGCTCGTGGACGGCTACAACGTCGCCAAGCTCGGGTGGCCGGCGCTTGAGTTGGCCGAGCAACGCGACGCCACCATCACTGTCGCCGAGTCACTGGCCCGCCGGTGGGGCACGATGGTCCACCTCGTGTTCGACGGTGCCGCCGTGGTGGGCGCGCACACCACCGCGCGCCGGCTGGTGCGGGTCAGCTACTCGCCCGAGGGGGTGCTGGCCGACGACGTGCTGCGGGCCGAGGTGGCGTCCATCGACCCGGACCGGCCGGTGGTGGTGGTCACCAACGATCAGGCCGTGCTGGCCGACGTGCGCAGCGAGGGCGCGAACACCGTGTCCAGCGATGTCTTCCTGGCGCTGGCCCGCCGCTGAGGAACCGTGGTCACACCCAGGGTCAGACCATCTCGGGGAGGCACCCCACATCATCTCTGTCACACCCTTCTGGTTGAGTGCGTGGCATGGAGAGCTTCGTCATCTCGTGCGAATCCTGCGTCATGGACGGCACCACCGCCTGCGCCGATTGTGTGGTCAGCCACCTGTTGGAGCCTGCTCGGCCGCAGTCGTTCGCGTTCACCGCGGAGGAACTGAGGGCGGTGGAGCTGCTGGCCGCCGCCGGGCTGGTGCCTACGCTGCGTCATCGTGAGGCCGCCTGACCCACCGCCCCCGGAGGCAGATGCCGCGTACGTGGCGGAGTTGGCCGCGCTTACCCAACCGTTCGGTGTCACCCACACCGGTGTTGCCCCGGCCACCGTCATGGAGGGCGCTCGCCGGCAGTTGCGCGATCGGCTGGAGCGCGGCCTCACCGACGGCATGCAGTTCACGTTCAAGAACCCCGAACGCTCCACCGACCCGGGCCAGGCCGTGCGCGGCGCCTGCAGCGTGTTCGTGGCGGCCCGCCCGTACTTCATGGGGGGCAGTGAGCCTGGCGCCGCGGGCACGGCTCACCGGCTGACGGGGCGAATCGCCCGCTACGCCTGGGAGGACCACTACGCGCCGTTGCGCAAGGCGTTGTGGGGAGTCAGCCGGCGGTTGCGCGCCGACGGCTGGAAGGCCGTACCGTTCGCCGACGACAACTCCATCGTCGACCGTGAGGTGGCCTACCGCGCCGGCATCGGCTGGTACGGCAAGAACGCCAACCTGCTGCTGCCCGGCGCCGGGAGTTGGTTCGTGCTCGGCTGCGTGGTCACCAACGCACCCCTGCCGCCGGCCGAGGCACCGGTGGCCGACGGGTGCGGCGCCTGCCGCCGCTGCCTGGACGGTTGCCCCACCGGCGCCATCATCGCCCCCGGGGTGGTGGACGCTGCCCGCTGCCTGGCCTGGGTGTTGCAGAAGCCCGGTGCGATTCCCGAGCACCTGCGGGAGGCGGTGGGCGACCGCCTGTACGGGTGCGACGACTGTCAGGAGGTCTGCCCGCCGGCGGTGCGGTTCGGGCCCCGTCACCAGGTGCCGCCGGGCAGCACCGGTTCGGCGCCGCGCCCCCAGGTGGATCTGCTGGAGGTGCTGCAGGCCGACGACGCCGGGGTGATGGCGCTGTGGGGCCGGTGGTACCTCGCCGACCGCGACCCCCGGTGGGTGCGGCGCAACGCACTGGTGGCGCTGGGCAACGCCGGCTCGGCCGCGGCGGGGGATGCTCGCGTGGCGGCGCTGCTGGCCAGGTACCGTGTGCATTCCGATCCCGTGCTGCGGGAGCACGCCGAGTGGGCCACCCGGCGCCTGTTGGGCGACCAGAGCCCCACCGCCGCGCCATCCGCCGCACCGTCCCCCGAGCCGTCATGAAGCACCTCCTCGTCACCAACGACTTCCCGCCGAAGATCGGCGGCATCCAGTCGCTCCTGTGGGAGTGGTGGCGCCGCCTGCCGCCGGAGTCGTTCGCCGTACTCACCAGCCCCTACGCCGGCACGGCGGAGTTCGACGCGGCCCAGCCGTTCCACATCGAGCGCACACGCGAGCCCGTGCTGCTGCCGCACCCGTGGATGGTGCAGCGGATCAACTCGATGGCCAAGGACGTGGGCGCGGACCTCATCGTGCTCGACCCGGCCGTGCCGCTGGGCCTGGTGGGCCCGTCGCTGCGCTTGCCGTACGACGTGGTGCTGCACGGCGCGGAGGTCACCGTGCCGGGCCGCCTGCCGGGTAGCAAGCAAACGCTCGGGTGGGTGCTGCGCCGTGCCCGCCACATCGTTGCCGCCGGCGGGTACCCTGCAGCCGAGGCGGAGCACGCTGCCGGGCGGGCACTGCCCATCACCGTGGTGCCACCGGGTGTAGACACCGAGCGTTTCCAACCGCTGGACGCCGCGGGTCGCGCCGCCGCCCGCGCCCACTTCGGCATCGCCGACGACGCCGAACTTGTGGTGGGTATCAGCCGCCTGGTGCCCCGCAAGGGGTTCGACACGGCTATCCGTGCCGCTGCCCTGCTGCAGCGCAGCCGTCCGAACCTGGTGCTGGCCATCGCCGGTGGCGGGCGCGACGAGGCGCGGCTGAAGGGCCTCGCCGAGCAACTGGCCGCTCCGGTGCGCTTCCTCGGCCGCGTGTCCAACGAGGACCTACCCCGCCTCTACGGCTGCGCCGACGTGTACACCATGCTGTGCCGCAACCGCTGGGGCGGGCTGGAGCAGGAGGGGTTCGGCATCGTGTTCCTGGAGGCCGCGGCCTGTGGCGTACCGCAGGTGGCGGGTCGCTCGGGCGGCGCGCACGAAGCGGTGGAGCATGGCGTCACCGGCCTGGTGGTGGACACCCCCGACGACTCTCGCCTGGTGGCCGCGGCCTTCGAGGAACTGCTCGACGACCCGGCACGTGCCCGGCAGATGGGTGCGGCAGGGCGGGAGCGCGCGGTGCGCGAGTTCTCCTACGACGTCTTGGCCCATCGCCTGGGTGTGTCACTCGGGGCACTGGCAGAATGAGCGGGATGCAAAGCCGCCTCGTCCGCGCCAACCTCCTCGGCACCGGTGTCTTCGTGGTGGCCAGCGGCGTGGCCATGCCGTTCAAGGCCGATCGCTGGGCGCAGGTGCTGGTGATCGTCGTGTCCGTGGCGCTGTTCGCCGTGGGCATCTTCACCTCGCTGCAGGCGTATGCCCGGGCGCTGGACCGTTCTCGCGTGCACGAGATCGGCGTGGCCAACCTGTATCTGCTCACCGGGCGCACCGCGCCGCCGCCGGTGAAGCGGTCCATGCTGCTGGCGCTCGGCGTGCAGGTGGTGGTGGCCGTCGTGGCCGCCAGCGTGGGCGTCAGCGGCCTCGGCGAGAACGACCTCAACGCCCTCGCGTTCGCCGTGCTGACCCCGATGTTCGGCATTGGCATGAACGGTGCCTGGGCGGCGCGGTACGGTTCCTTCGGGCCGCGGCTCAACCCCACCACGAAACCGTCACACCGCAGGATCGAGTAGAACACCCTCATGGCCGAAACCGCGTCGCAGACCACCACCATCGCGGCCGCACCCGACCGGGTGTGGGCCATCGCCACCGACTTCGAGCGTTACCCCGAATGGGCGAAGGATGTGAAGGACGTCATCGTCCGCGTCCGCGACGAGCAGGGCCGGCCGGTGGAAGTGGAGTACCGGGCGTCCGCGCTGGGTCGCAGCACCCACTACACCCTGGCCTACGACTACTCGCAGGCGCCCAACGTGCTGGCCTGGCGGATGCTCCGTGGCGACATCATGCGCACCATCGATGGCGCGTACATCTTCACGGCCACGGCCGACGGCGGCACCGAGGTGCGCTATGACCTGGCCATCGAATTGGTGGTGCCGCTGCCTGGGTTCGTGAAGCGCCGGGCGGAGGTCCGCATCCTCAACACCGTGCGCGAGTTGAAGGCCCGCGCCGAAGGATGACCGCGGCGGTGCGCCGCGTCGGGGTGGACGTCGGCGGCACGAAGTGCCTTGCCGTGTGCGTGGACGGCGACCTGCAGGTGGTTGCCGAGGCCCGCCGGCCCACGCCGAAGGGTCCGGAGGCGATCATCGACACGATCGCCGAGTTGGTCGGCGAACTGGCCCCGTTCGATTCGATCGGCGTGGGTGTGCCCGGCCTGGTCACGATGGACGGCACCTTGCGGGCAGCCCCGAACCTTGTGGACATCCGCGAGTTCCGGGTGGGCGCGCTGCTGACCGAGCGGCTCGGCGTGGACGTCCACGTGGACAACGACGCCACCTGCGCGGCGGTGGCCGAGTGGAAGCGCGGCGTGGCCCGCGGCAGTGACGACTTCGTGATGGTCACGCTGGGGACGGGCATCGGTGGCGGGGTGGTGGCCGGCGGTCGTCTGGTCCGCGGCGCCAACGGGTTCACCGGCGAGATCGGCCACATGGTGGTGGACCCTGGCGGCCCGCCTTGCCCGTGCGGGCGGCGAGGTTGCTGGGAGCGATATGCGTCCGGGTCCGGCCTCGGCCGGCTGGCCCGCGACGCCGCGGTGGCGCACCGCCTGGCGCGGGTGGTGGAGATCGCCGGCAACGTGGAGGACGTGCGTGGCGAGCAGTTGGCCGTGGCCGCGCGGGAGGGCGACCTGGAGGCGCTGGAGGTGTTCGACCAGTTCGGCCGGTGGGTGGCGCTTGGCCTGGTGAACCTCACCAACATCCTCGACCCGGGCCTGCTGGTCCTCGGCGGTGGGCTGGCGGCGTCGGCCGACCTGTCGTCCGGCCCGATCCGCCGGTGGTTCGCCGAACTGCTCTACGCACCGGAACTGCGGCCTCACCCGCGGCTCGAGTTCGCCGAGATGGGCGAGCGGGCGGGGGCCATCGGCGCGGCGCTGCTGCCGGTGGTGCACTCCCTGTAGATCCCTCCGCGGGCGGCCACCCGGCGCCGCGGTCACTGGCGTTGGTGCAGTGCCCGGTAGTTCATGCGCGACGCCTCGATCTCCTGCCACGCGGCTTCCCTGCCGGCGATGCCTGCGGTGCTGGACTCCTTGCCGGGTTCCAGCGCCTTGTAGACCTCGAAGAAGTGCTGGATCTCCTCCACGAGCTGCGGGGTGAGATCGTCGAGATCGTGCACGTTGGCCCAGCGGGGCTCCTTGGGCGGCACGCACAGCAGCTTGGCGTCCTCGCCCGCCTCGTCGCGCATGAACAGCACGCCCACCGGCCGGGCCGCCACCCACACCCCGGGGTACACGGGGTCTTCCAGCAGCACCAGGGCGTCCAGCGGGTCGCCGTCGCCGCCCAGTGTGTCCGGTACGAAGCCGTAGTCGGCCGGGTAGGTGGTGGCGGTGAAGAGGCGGCGGTCGAGGAAGACCCGCCCGGTCTCGTGGTCGATCTCGTACTTGTTGCGGCTGCCCCGGGGGATCTCGATGACGACGTGAATGCAGTCGGGGGGAAGGTCGTGCGACATGCCTGCATGGTGACACACCACCCCCACCCCCCAGCAACGCCCCTCCCGCAACACCCTCCTCACCCCCGCCCGCGCGGGGAGTGGGTGAGCGGGGGAGGGATGAGAGTGGGGTCGTAGCCTCGGTGGGGTGAGCGGTGAGCAACCTGTGGAGGCGGAGGGCGTCACGCCGGTGGCGCCGCGGCCGGCGGGGCGAACGGTCTTCACCCAGCGCTGGATGACGCTGACGTTCCTGCACTGGGCGGTGGACCCCGAGCGGGTGGCCCCGCTGTTGCCGCCCGGCGTGCGGCCGGACACGTTCGACGGCGCCACCTACGTCGGCCTGGTGCCGTTCTCGATGGAGAAGATCGGCCTGCTGGGCGGGCCGGCGGTGCCCTACTTCGGAACGTTCCTGGAGACCAACGTGCGCCTGTACGGAGTGGATGCCCAGGGTCGCCGGGGCGTGGTGTTCTGCTCGCTGGAAGCTGCCCGCCTGGCCACCGTGCTGGTCGCCCGGTGGGGCACCGGGCTGCCGTACCTGTGGGCGGCGATGGATCTGCAGCGCGACGGGAACCGCCTCACCTACCGCACGCGGCGCCGCTGGCCGGGTCCGCTCGGCGCCGCATCCGCCGTCACGGTGGACGTGGGCGATCCGGTGACGGCCAGCCCGCTGGAGCACTTCCTCACCGCGCGGTGGGGTCTCTTCCTACCGGACCGTCGGGGCCGCACGCGCTACTGGCCCAACGAGCATCCGCAGTGGCCGCTGCACCGGGCCACGGCGGTCACGGTCGACGATGCGCTGATGGCCGCAGCCGGCTTTCCCGGCCTGGCCGAGCGGCCGCCGGACAATGTGCTCCACTCGCCGGGCGTGCCGGTGCGGTTCGGCCCGCGCCGGCGCTGACGACGTTCACACAGCCGTCACGAATTCGTGACCCCTGGCGCGCACAGCGTGAGTAGCGTCGCCGCCGTGCCCAGCTACGTCGTCCGTGTGTGGTTGCCCGACCGGCCTGGTGCCCTCGGCCAGGTGGCATCCAGGGTCGGGGCGGTGCAGGGCGACGTGGTCGGCATCGAGATCCTCGAACGTGGGGGTGGGTCGGCCATCGACGAACTGCGCGTGGACCTGCCCGATGCCTCGCTGGTGGACTTGCTGGTCAACGAGATCCGCCAGGTGGACGGCGTGGCCGTGGAGGACATCCGGCCGGTTGCGCCGGAGCGGCTGGACGGTGCGCTCGGCACATTGGCCACGGCCGCGGCCATCGTGGCGGCCCCACGCGTGCAGCGCCTGCAGGTGGCCTGCGACCAACTGCGCGACCTCTTGGATGCCGACTGGGCGGTTGCCCTGGAGGGCGCCACTGCGGACCCCGTGGCGCTCGGTGGTGCCGTGCCGGACCTTGCCTGGCTCGCCGCCTTCCTGGCCGGCAGCGATCACCTGGATGGAGACGAGGCCCATTCGCCGGGCGACCTGGTGTGGTGCAAGGTGCCGCGCCGCGGCGTGACGCTGGCGTGCGGGCGCTCCGGCCGTGTGTTCCACGCCCGCGAGCGAGAGGAGTTCCGCCTGCTGGGGGCGATCGTGGACGCAATTGACCCTGCCGTCGTGGGGGTCCACCCGTAGGCTGCACGCTTGTGAAGCCCGTCGAGAAGTCCGCCAAGCTGGCCAACGTCTGTTACGACATCCGGGGTCCGGTGCTCGACCGTGCACGCGAGATGGAGGAAGAGGGCCAGAAGATCATCAAGCTGAACATCGGCAACCTCGCCGTGTTCGGGCTGGAGCCGCCGGACGAGATCGTCCAGGACATGATCCGCAACCTCCCGCACGCCGCCGGCTACACGGACTCCAAGGGCCTGTTCGCGCCGCGCAAGTCGATCGTCCACTACACCCAGGAGAAGCACATCCAAGGCGTGTCGGTCGACGACGTGTACCTCGGCAACGGCGCCTCCGAGCTGATCGTCATGAGCCTCCAGGCGCTGCTCGACGACGGCGACGAGGTGCTCGTGCCGGCGCCCGACTACCCGCTGTGGACGGCGGCGGTGTCGCTGTCGGGCGGCCGCCCGGTGCACTACCTGTGCGACGAGCAGGCCGACTGGTTCCCCGACCTGCACGACATCCGCTCCAAGATCACGTCGTCCACCAAGGCCATCGTGGTGATCAACCCGAACAACCCCACCGGCGCCCTCTACTCGGACGACCTGCTGCTGGAGCTGATCGAGATCGCCCGCCAGCACCAGCTGATCGTCATGTGCGACGAGATCTACGACAAGACGCTGTACGACGGCAACACCCACACCAGCATCGCCTCGCTGGCCGACGACGTGCTGTTCGTGACGTTCAACGGCCTGTCGAAGAACTACCGCTCCTGCGGCTACCGCGCCGGGTGGATGGTGGTCAGCGGCGAGAAGCGCCACGCCGCCGACTACATCGAGGGGCTGGACATGCTGGCCTCGATGCGGCTGTGCTCCAACACGCCGGGCCAGCTCGCCATCCAGACCGCGCTCGGCGGCTACCAGAGCATCACCGAGCTCGTGGCGCCGACCGGTCGCCTGACCCGCCAGCGGGACATGGCGTACGACGCCCTCTCGTCCATCCCCGGCGTCAGCGTGGTGAAGCCCAAGGGCGCGTTGTACATGTTCCCCCGGCTGGACCCGAAGGTGTACCCGATCGCCGACGACCAGGAGTTCGCCTACGAACTGCTGGCCGAGGAGAAGCTGCTGGTGGTGCAGGGCACCGGGTTCAACTGGCCGGACAACGACCACTTCCGGCTGGTGTTCCTGCCGCCGACGGACGACCTGGCCGAGGCCCTTCACCGCATCGAGCGCTTCCTCGACCACTACCGCAAGCGCCACGCCTACTGAGGCTGATGCGGGCTCGCCCGCTCCTGCGGGCGGCGCGACGGCCCGGATGCCGCTGCTCAGGGGGTCGGATACTCGCCGGCCACGATGAGGCCCGGAATGATCCGGTTCTCGCCGAGTACGAGCTGGCCGTCGATGGTGACGGAAGCCGCGATCCGGTCGACCAGGGGCGACACCCTGTCCCCGTAGGAGACGATGGCGAGGCCGATGCCGACGTGGGCGACGATGAAGCCGTTGACCGGGGTCCCGGCCACGTCACACCCGACGGTCACGGCGTGACCCACCGAGCTCGGCACGTTCGACGATTGCTGCGGCAAACACCCCGTCGCCAGGCCCACCACTTTCCGCGACGTGTCCAGGTCGCTCTGGTAGCCGGGCGCGCTCGTGAGCGCGATGGCGTGGGTGCCGGCGATGACGATCACCTCGGCCCCGGGTGTGGCGTCGACGATCCACTGGTAGTAGATGCCGCCCACCGCGTCCTTCATCTCGATCATCACCTCGGAGCGCGACGGGTTGCCGGGCACCTGGAAGGTGAATCGCCCTTCCGTGATGACCGGCCACGATGGGTCCGGCGTGGGGCCAGCCTGTGCGTCCGGCGATGGGCCCGCCCCCGGCTGGTCGGCACCCGCAGCTGGGTCCGGTGCCGCAGTGTCGGAGGCTGCCGCAGCGGTGGATGACGAGCTCGGTCCATCCGTCAGCTTGCGGTAGCCGATGTAGCCGAAGACGAGCAGGTTGAGGGCGACGAGAACCCGGATCAGCACGCGCACGGACGTCTATCGGCCGGCCCCGTCACCGGCTTGAGCGGAGTGTTCGCTCAGGGGTCGGCCGTCACGGGCCGAGCCACATCGCCGGTCCACCCGGCCGAGCCACGGCTGGCGGCACCGTTCTGGGCCTGGATGTGTGCGGAAGCCGCAACCTCTCAGCCCCGGAACCGGCGATGGCGAGATCCAGCCCCAGAAGGAGCGGGGGACGCCGGGGGTGTTGACGCGGGCGCCTAGAGGTAGCCGAGGCGGTGGGCTTCGGCGGTGAGTTGGTCGCGGTGGGCGGGGTGGGCGACGGCGATGAGGGCCGATGTGCGTTCCCGCACGGTGCGTGACCTCAACTCGGCGACGCCGTACTCGGTGACCACCTTGTCCACCGTGTTCTTGGAGTTGGTGACCACCTCGCCGGTGCCGAACTGGGGCACGATGCGGCTGATCGACCCGTCGCCGGCGGTGGAGTGGAGGACGATGAAGCCCTGCCCGCCCTCGCTGTACATGGCGCCGCGGGCGAAGTCCACCTGCCCGCCCGACGACGAGTAGTACCGGCCGGCCAGGGTCTCGCTGGCGCACTGGCCGAGGAAGTCCACCGACAGGGTGGCGTTGATCGACACGAAGTTGCGCTCCCGGCTGAGCAGCCGGGGGTCGTTCACGTAGCGGGCGCTCCACAACTCGATGGCCGCGTTCTCGTGCACGAAGTCGTACAGGCGCTGGGTGCCGAGGCAGAACGTGCCCACCACCTTGGTGCGGTTGTGCATCTTGCGCACACCGTTGACGATGCCGGCCTCCACCAGGTCCACCAGCCCGTCGCTGATCAGCTCCGTATGCACGCCGAGGTCGCGGTGGCTGCCCAGCGCCGACATGATGGCGTTGGGGATCGCGCCGATGCCGGTCTGCAGGCAGGCGCCGTCGGGGATGCGCTCGGCCACGAAGGCGGCGATGGTGTGGTCGTGCTCGTCCATCTCCGGCGGTGGCACTTCCACCAGCTGCCGGTCGTTCCGGATGAACCCCTCGATCTGGCTGATGTGGATCTGGTTGCGCCCGAACGTGCGCGGCATGCGGTCGTTGACTTCCAGGAAGAAGCGGGCCCGCCCGATGAAGCTGCTGGTGTAGTCGGCGCTGACGCCGAGGCTGAAGTAACCGTGCCGGTCGGCGGGGGAGGCGCAGGCGATGACCAGTGGGTCGTGCGCCCGCCGCTGCATGTGGGAGTAGACCTCGCTGAAGTGGTTGGGCACCAACTGAACGGTGCCCTTCTGGTAGCAGGGCCGAGTGATGTGGGAGAGGAAGTAGCTGACGTGCTGCAGCCGGTCGCCGTACTCGCCGTGCAGGTACGGGCGGTCGCGCAGGGCGTGCATCTGGTGGACGGTGACACCGGTCAGATCGCCGGCTGCCGCGGCGCCCTCCAGCGCGTCCATGAGTGCGATGGGCTCGCCGTTGCCGAGGGGGACGATGACGTGCCCGTGGGGGCGGACGTGCTCCAGCACGGCGTTGGCCGATGCGGACACGGTGGGGATGGCGGGATGTGGGCTCAGTGTTCGATCCAGTCTCGTGAGCGCTCGACAGCGCGCCGCCAGCCGGCGTGCAGCAGGTCCGGGATGGTGCGGTCCTCGGCGGGCGCGAATGAGGCGTCCACCGCCCATTCGGCGGCGATGGCCTGCAGCGACGGCCACACACCCTCGGCCAGCCCGGCCAGGTAGGAGGCCCCGAGCGCGGTGGTCTCCTGGTCTGCCGGGCGCAGCACGGTGACGCCCAGTTGGTCGGCCTGCATCTGCAGCATGCCATCCATCACCGACGCGCCGCCGTCCACCCGCAGGTCGCGGATCTCCACACCGGCGGCCCGGCACATCGCGTCCACCGCGTCGCGGGTCTGGTAGGTCATGGCCTCCACCACGGCGCGGGCGAGGTGGGCGCGGGTGCTGCCGCGGGTGACGCCCACGATGGTGCCGCGGGCGTAGGGGTCCCACCACGGGCTGCCCAGGCCGGCGAACGCAGGCACCAGGTACACGCCACCGTTGTCGGTGACGGACTCCGACAGCGGGCCGATCTCGGCGGCGGAGGAGATGACACCCAACCCGTCGCGGAGCCACTGCACCGCCGCGCCGGTGACGAAGATGGCGCCCTCGAGGGCGTAGGCGACGGTGCCGTCGGCGAGCGTCCAGGCCACGGTGGTGAGCATGCCCTCCGCGGGTTGCGGGCACGTGTCGCCCACGTTGAGCAGCACGAAACTGCCGGTGCCGTAGGTGTTCTTGGCCTGGCCCGGTGTGAAGCAGGCCTGGCCGAACAGCGCCGCCTGCTGGTCGCCGGCGATGCCGCTGACGGGGATGCCGGCGGGCGCGCCGCACCGGGCCGAGGTGACGCCGAACCGGCCGCTGGAGGGCAGCACCTCGGGCAAGGCAGCCATCGGCACGCCGAACAGGGCGCACATCTCCGGGCTCCAGGCCAGCGTGCGGATGTTGAACAGCATCGTGCGGCTGGCGTTGGACGGGTCGGTGGCGTGCACCTCCCCGCCGGTGAGGTTCCACAGCAGCCAGGTGTCGATGGTGCCCAGCGCCAGGTCGTCGTCCACCGGGATGTCGCGGTTGGCCAGCAGCCATTCGATCTTGGAGCCGGAGAAGTATGGGTCCAGCACCAGGCCGGTGATCTCCCGCACCTGGGTCAGCGCGCCCGCGGCAGCAAGTTCGTCGCAGCGGCCGGCGGTGCGGCGGTCCTGCCACACGATGGCCGTGCCGTACGGCTGGCCGGTCTGCCGGTTCCAGGCCAGCACGGTTTCGCGCTGGTTGGTGATGCCGATCGCCGCCACGTTGGCCAGCCCCACCTGGGCGATGACGTCCTGCAGGGTGGCCACAACGGCCTGCCAGATCTCGGTTGCGTCGTGCTCCACCAGGCCGGGCTGCGGGAAGTGCTGGGTGAACTCCCGGTAGGAGGCCACCACGGGGCCGCCGCCCGGCCGCACGGCCCGGCTGCGGACGCCAGTGGTGCCGGCATCGATGGCGATGACACAGGGCTGCTCGCTCACGGCGCCCACCGTAGCGTCAGCGCTTCTTCTTGCGCGGCCGTTGGCTGGGGCCGGTGGAGGTGCGCTTGGTGGGTGCCGGTCGCGCCCGTGCTACGCCGCCGCCGGAACCGCCGGACCCGGCGGCGGCCTTCTGCTGGGCGGCGATGGCGGACTCCGCGCGCAACTGCTTCAGGCTCTTGCGGGCGTAGCCGAACTTGGCCAGCACGGCCCCGAACCCCAGGTAGATGAACCCGCCGATGAGGATCGCGCTGGCGGTTTCCTGCGGTTGCGAGTTGCCGAACGACATGGTGATGACGGCGATGCCGATGGACACCACGGCCCATTCGATCAGCAGCCGCTTCCACGGCACCTCTCGCTTCGAATCCCATGCCATCCGCTGTCGATCTCCCTTAGCCTGTGACCACTGTGCGAGTGGGCATTCTGACAGGTGGGGGCGACTGCCCGGGCCTCAACGCCGTCATCCGCGCGATCGTTCGCAAGGGCGAGACCGTGCACGACGACGATCTGATCGGCTTCCTGGACGCGTGGGACGGTGTGCGCGAGCGCCGGTTCATGCCGCTGGACGTCGGCTCGCTGCGGGGCATGCTGCCCCGTGGCGGCACCCTGCTGGGGACCCGCCGCGGCAGCCCGTACGACCATGATGGCGGCCCGCAGGCGGTGGTGGAGGCGTTCGCCGATCTCGGTCTGGACGGCCTGGTGGTCATCGGTGGCAACGGGTCGCTGTCGGTGGCGTGCAACCTGCACGAGGACTTCGGGCTGCCGATCATCGGGGTGCCGAAGACCATCGACAACGACGTGGTGGGCACGGACATCACGTTCGGCTTCAACACGGCCGTCCAGATCGCCACCGATGCCATCGACCGCCTGCACACCACCGCGGAGAGCCACGACCGGGTGATGGTGGTGGAGGTCATGGGCCGCCACAGCGGCTGGATCGCCACCCATGCGGGGATCGCCGGCGGCGCCACCGCCATCCTCATCCCGGAACGCCCCTTCGACATCGACGACGTGTGCGAGTTGCTGCACCAGCGCCACGAGCGGGGCCGCTACGCGTCGATCGTGGTGGTGGCGGAGGGCGCCGAGCCGCGCATCGGCACGATGCGGGCGCGCGACAAGGTGTACGACCAGTTCGGCCATGTGCGCCTGGGTGGAGTGGCCGAGACCATCGCCCACGCCATCGAGGACCGCACCGGGTTCGAGA
Organism: Ilumatobacteraceae bacterium; assembly: GCA_041394605.1. Lineage (GTDB taxonomy): Bacteria > Actinomycetota > Acidimicrobiia > Acidimicrobiales > Ilumatobacteraceae > UBA668. The sequence goes on along the minus strand of JAWKHX010000006.1, from coordinate 276,728 downwards.
CGCGCATGGTGCTGTTGGGTCACATCCAGCGCGGTGGCACGCCCACGGCCTTCGACCGCGTGCTCAGCACCCGCTACGGCGTGGCAGCCATCGATGCGGTGCACGCCGGCGCGTGGGGCCAGATGGTGGCCATGCGCGGCGACGACGTGGTGACCGTGCCGTTGAAGCAGACCGTGGGCAAGACCCGTTCGGTGGACATGGGCCTGTACCACGACGTGGCCGAGGTCTTCTTCGGTTGATCGGCCGGGGCCGCAGCCCCAGGGGTCAGCCGGGCTCGGTGGGCGAGGGGATGGCCGGGTAGCTGGGCTGTGCCGACGGCACCAGGCCGGGGTAGTCGTAGACCGTCAGCGCGGAGGAGCGCAACTCGCCGTTGCCGGCCGGCCACTGCTGGTCCACCCCGTCCACCACGATCCTCACAGAACGCACGCCGGACAGCTCCGAGCCGGTGAACACGATCTGGGCGACCGCGCCCACCAGCGCCTCACCGGAGAGCTGGAGCAGCTCTTCCGACACGTCGACCCGCAGCGTGCCGCCGCGCAGCACCGCCGAGTGCAGCGTGGTGCCGGTGGGGATGGCCGTGCGGTACTGGGCGTTGGCCTCGGCGGCGTTGGGGCCGGCGAACAGCGCGGTGAGTACCCGTTCCGGGCTGTCCAGCACGTCTCTGGCGACCGAGGTGAGGTGCAGCGAGCCACCCGGCTCGTCGGGCAGCAGGAGGTAGATGCGTGCCGTGCCGACCGAGGCGCCGGCGCCGCTGTCCGAGTTGACGCCGAGGGGGCTCTGCTGGCCGGCAGGGATGTCGCGGGGGGCGTCGTCGGCGCTGATCCCGCAGGCGCTGGCGCCCAGCGCGGCGGCCATGGTGAGGATGGCGAGGCGGGCCTTCATTCGGTCAGCTCCTCGGCCGGCAGTTCCAGCACGAACCGGGCACCCTGCTCGCCATCCGGGCGGTCCTCCACCCACACCCGGCCGCCGTGCATCCGCACGTGCTCGTCCACCAGCGACAGGCCGAGGCCGGCTCCGTCGGACGTGCTGCGCCGGCCGGCAACGGCGCCGCGGGCGAAGCGCTCGAAGATCAGGTTGCGTTCCTCGTCGGGCACGCCGGGGCCGTGGTCTTCGACGATGATCCAGACGTGGCCGAGCGGCTCGCCCTCGCCCTCCGGTTCGGTGACGGTGATCTCGGCGGGGCCGCCGCCGTGCAGGCGGGCGTTGTCGATGAGGTTGGCCACCACCCGGGCCAGGCGCCGCCGGTCGCCCTGGATCAGCACCCGCTCGCCGCGCTCGGTGACGTGCACGGGCGTGGCGGGAGCGGTGCTGACGGCCACGGCATTGCGCACGAACTCGGCCACCAGCAGTTCCTCCATGTTGAGGCGGATGGCGCCGGCGTCGAAGCGGGAGATCTCCAGCAGGTCCTCCACCAGGCCCTGGAAGCGGGTGACATCAGCGACCAGCAGGTCCAGTGCGGCCTGGGCGCGTTCGGGCATCTCGTCGCGCCGGGCCTTCATCACCTCCACGCTGGCGGCCAGCGTCATCAGCGGGGACCGCAGCTCGTGGCTGACGTCGCTGGCGAAGCGGGCGTCGCGCTCCACCCTGGCCTGCAGAGCAGCGGCCATGTCGTTGAACGCGTTGGAAAGGATGCTGAGGTCGCGGTCGTCGGTGGGCACGAGGCGGGTGTCCAGCCGGCCGGCGGCGATGGCCTTGGCGGCTTGCGCCGCGCTGCCCAGCGGGCGCACCGCCCGTCCGGCGATCAGGGTGCCCAGCCCGCCGCCGGCAACGGTGGTGATGATCCCGGCGAACAGCAGGCTGAACAGCACGCTGCGCAGCGTGGAGTCCACATCGTCCATGGGCACGAACTCGAAGTAGGCGGCCTCCGTGACGGTGAGCGGGATGCCGACCACCAGCACCGGCTGGCCGGCCACCGTGGTGATCAGCCGCGACGGCTGCCCGTCGGTGAGCACCCGGGTCTGCAACGACCCGGGGATCTGGTCCGAGGTGTACTTGGCCGAGCTGGCGTTCCAGGCGCCGCGGTAGTTGATGACGAACCGGGCCACGCCCAGTGCCTGCAGGCGCTGGACCGCGTTGGTGGCGGACGGGTTGTTGGAGCTCAACTCGTTCTGCACCACCTGGGCGTCGCGGTAGGCCTGCTCGATGCCCGACCGGTCGCGCTGGTTCACCAGACTGCTGCGGGCGAACGAGTAGGCGGCGGCGGCGAGAAAGCCGGAGAGGAACAGCGCACCGAACGCGAACATCAGCAGCACGCGGGTGCGCAACCCGACCCGGCGGGGCTGCAGTTCGGCGAGCGCCCCCATCAGCCGCTGCGTCCGGGTAGGACGGGCGGTCGCGGCGGTGGAGTCGGTCACGACTGGAGGCGATAGCCCAGGCCGCGCACGGTGACGACGTGGCGGGGGTTGGCGGGGTCCGCCTCCACCTTGGTGCGCAGCCGGCGCACGTGCACGTCCACCAGGCGGCCGTCTCCGAAGTAGTCGTAGCCCCACACCTTGTCCAGCAGGCTCTCCCTGCTGAACACCCGGCCCGGGTTCTGGGCCAGCTCGCACAGCAGGCGGAACTCGGTCTTGGTGAGATGCAGTTCCTCGCCGGCGCGCGTGACCTTGCCTTCGTCGGGCACGATCTCGAGGTCGCCGAACACCAGCTTGGCGTGGTTGGGGCTGATCGGCCGGATGCGCCGCAGCAGGGCGCGGATGCGGGCGGAGAGTTCCTTGGGGGCGAACGGCTTGGTGAGGTAGTCGTCGGCCCCGGCTTCCAGCCCGGCCACGACGTCGTGCGTGTCGTTGCGGGCGGTGACCATGACGATCGGCACGTCGCTGTTGCGGCGCAGGGTGCGGCACAGTTCGAAGCCGTCGATGCCCGGCAGCATGATGTCGATCAGCACCACGTCGGGCGAGCTGCGGGCGAACAGGTCGATGGCTTCCTCGCCGCTGCCGGCTTCGTCCACCGTCCAGCCTTCGTCCTCGAGCGCCAGCTTGACCGCGGAACGGATGCGCTCGTCGTCTTCCACGGCCAGGATGCGAGTTCCCACGCCCCACATCTTGCCAGGTCAGGTGGATGATGTGGTCAGCGGTTCGTTGTGGTGGTGTCGCCGGCCGCCACTGCCAGGTCCGCGTCGATGGCGGCGATCAGGTCGCGCAGGGGTTCGTAGACCGCCGGCGTGGCCACCAGGAGGGTGCTCGGCCGGGCTTTCCCGCCGTCAAGCCCGCCGGTGCGGCAACCGGCCTCACGGGCGATCAGCTCGCCGGCGGCGATGTCCCACGGGCCCAGGTTCTCCTCGAAGTAGGCGTCCACCCGCCCGGCAGCGGCGTAGCACAGGTCGGCGCTGGCGGCGCCGAATCGGCGCAGGTCGCGCACCTGGGGCAGGAGCGCGGCCACGCGCGCTGCCTGGACCGCCCGCTGCTCGGGCCGGTAGCCGAACCCGGTGGCCACGAGGGCGAGCGGCAGGGCGGTGGTGGCGCTGCAGCGGATGGGCGCGCCGTTGAGCCGGGCACCGCGGCCCAGCGTGGCGGTGAAGAGCTCGTCGGTGGCGGGCAGGTAGACGGCGGCGGCGATGGTCTCGCCCTCCTGGCGGGCGGCGATGCTGACGCCCCACCCTGCCAGGCCGTAGAGGAAGTTGGTGGTGCCGTCGATCGGGTCCACCAGCCAGCTGATGCCGGTGGTGCCCTCGGTGGACGCCCCTTCCTCTCCGACGATGCCGTCGTCGGGTCGCGCCTGCTGGAGACCGGCGACGATGAACGCCTCGCTGGCCTTGTCGAACTCCGTGACCATGTCGGTGACGGTGGACTTGGTGTCACTGGCGGCGATGCCGCGGGCAGCCCGGCCGTCGCGGGCGGTGCGACCTGCTTCGGTGGCCAGCCGGGCGGCGAGTTCGGTGAGTGCGCCGGCCTCGTCGGCGGGTTCGGTCACGAGCCGCCGGCCCGCTCGCGGGCCTCGATCTGGCGCCATTCGCCGAGTGCCCGCAGCACGAGCACGGCGACCACGCTCATCCCGAGGGCGGCGACCACGGCACCCACGAGGGCCCCGATGCCTTTGGGGACTGCGCAGTTGCCGTGGCACTGCAGTTCCACCAGGGTGTAGCCGATCAGCCCGCCGGCGAACCCGCCGAGGAGGATCGACACGAAGGCGGCCGCGCGGGCGGCGGGGGACGGGAGCGCGGAGAGGGGGCGATCGTCGTCGGTCACGGCGACCAGCGTAGAGTGCGCAGCCGTGCGCACCACTGTGGTCGTCCCCACCTACAACGAGATCGCCAACATCGAGCGCCTGCTGCGTGAGGTGCGGGCCGCCGCGCCGGACGTGCACGTGCTGGTGGTGGACGACGGCAGCCCCGACGGCACCGCCGACCGGGCCGAGGCGCTGAACGCCGAACTGGGCGGGATCGAGGTGATGCGCCGCACGGAGAAGAACGGCCTGGGCAACGCCTACCGCGCCGGCTTGCGCCACGCGATGGATGCCGGCGCCGAGATCTGCGTGCAGATGGACGCCGACCTGTCGCACCCGCCCGCGGCGCTGCCGGCGCTGATCGCCAACGTGGAGCACGGGGCGGACCTGTGCATCGGCAGCCGGTACGTGCCGGGCGGCCGGGTGGTCAACTGGCCGCGCCGGCGCAAGTGGCTGTCCCGCTGGGGCAACCGCTACGCCGCGGGCGTGCTGGGCCTGGCGGTCAACGACGCCACCGCCGGCTACCGGGCGTACAGCTCCGCCGCGCTGGAGCGGATGGGGTTCGAGACGGTGAAGGCCGAGGGCTACGGCTTCCAGGTGGAGATGACGTACCGCCTGGTCTGCCACGAGGGGAAGATCGTCGAGTTCCCCATCACGTTCGCCGACCGCACCGAGGGCGAGTCCAAGCTGTCCGGCAGCATCGTCAGCGAGGCCCTGGTGCTGGTGGCGAAGCTGTGGATCAGCGACTTCCGCGGCCGCCACCGCCGCCGCGCCGAAGGCTTCTGACCCGCCCGCGGCGGTCGCCCCCCGGGTTTCTGGGGCTGATTCTCGCCACTCGGGCTTCTGGGTCTGGATCGTTGCCGCTTCCGTCCGGAACCGGACCACAGAACGAGCGGTGCAGGTTCAGCTGAACCGCCGGCGATGCACGATGTCGTCGAGCGGATGGCCGGGGCACGCCTGTGCAGGGCGTTCGACGGGTTGGGCCTGAGGCAGACTGAGGCCCGTGCCCGATCCGGCCTTCCGCGAGTTCCGGCTGGAGCCGGGAGAGGACTTCTTGTTCGCGGTTGGAATGAGGAACGGGAGTCTTCGCTTCGGTCCGGCGGGCGGTGCTCTGCTCTGGGCGGCTCTCGGGAGCGTCATCGGGACCGTGATCATCAGTGTGGCGTTCGCGAGCGGGCACGGTGGCACCGTGACGCGCGTGGCCGCCGCGCTGGTGTTCACAGGTGCTGCCGTCAACTTGGTGAAGACCGCTCGTGCTCGAGTTGAAGCGTCGCCGCACGGAGTCACAGTTCGTGGGGCTTATCGTCGGCAGCGTTGCTACGCCTGGTCCGACATCGTTGACACACGCGTCGTCGAGACCGAGCCGGAACGATTCCTCAGCCTGTCGGTCTCGTTCGGCGGTGCGCGTCACGGTGGCGGTGTCCGCCCAGACGTGGATGCCTCCAAGGCGTATCTGGTGCTTGCCGATGGGTCGTTGGTCGAGTTGCCCGGATTCGAAGCGGCAGCCCGCGCCTCCGGCATGTCGGAGGGCATGAAGACCCCTTCCGAGGTCAAGATCGGCGCTCTTCGCAGGTATCGGGAGGCCGTCGTTGGCCCCTGGTAGCCACTGCGGGCTCGCCTTTGGTGGGTGACCGCAGCGATGGCCATCGCGATGTCGATCTGGTTCACGGCGTTCGCTGTAACGGAAGTCCGAAGCATGGCCAGGGCTCGTTCTGCGGTGTGCAGCCACTCGAGGTCGCCCGCCCCGACCAGAGCGCGGCAGTGGCGATGGCAATGGACCCGGACAAAGGCCCCATCTTCGGCGAGCGCATCGAACGCTACGCCGATGGCAACGCCGCGATGGCAGCGCTGCGTGGCGACCTGGACCTGCCCTGCGAGTTCACCTCCACGTCCGGCAGCCGTTGGAGGATGGAGGCACTGGTGTAAGAGCGCGCGTCAATAGGCGGGTTTGAAGGTGGTGTTGCCGTGGCGGTCTCGCCACTTGATGAAGCTTGACGGTGATGACGAAGGTGATGGCGAGGTCGAGTGCGGCTTCGCGTTGGATGGGGAGGCGGTCGGTGTTGCGGCGAAGCTGCCCAGTTCGACAGCCACGAGTTCGCTCGTTCGATCTTCCAGCGTCGCCCGAGAGGATCTTGTTGCGTGCCCGGCTGCCGTACTTGCGTCCGCGGACGTGTCGAGCGCGGTGGACGATGTGGGCATCGATGCCGGTCTCGGTGAACAGGTCGCGGATCGCCACCGAGTCATACCCGCGGTCGAGGTGGGCGGTCTCGATCTCGACTTCGAACCCGCGGGTATCGAGGATGGCCAGGGTGTCCTCGACGAGACGTCGGGAGTGTTCGCCGCGGCGGGGGTCCAGGCGATCGGGATCCCTGCCGTCCGGAGGCCATCGACCACTTCCAGCCACGTTTGCCCCGGTCAACCGGTGACGGCCCGTTCCCTCACCGCCCATCGGTGCTGTGGACACTGCCATCGATGGCGATCGTCTCGAGCTGCAACCCGATCATCTGGTCATAGGCCGACAGGGCCAACTCGACCAGTTGAGAGAACACCCCAGCACGTTGCCACTCGTTGCGGCGGCGCAGCAGGGTCGACTCGGACACCCCGACCAGCCGGCCGACCGTTTCCCATGACGACCCCGTCACCAGGCGGGCAGCGATCCCGAAGAAGCACTGGCGGGCATCCACCCGTGGCCGATGACAACCCAGCGGGTGACGGTCGATCACCGGAGGCAGCAACGACTCAACGGTCTCCCACACAGGCGCGAACACGCGGGTCAAGTGCCAACATGGGGACCTCCACCGGTCGGGTTTGTGGATCAGCACCCGACATCACAGCCGGGCCATCACCCCGACCGGTGGACCCTCACCACAACGCCCTATTGACGCGCGCTCTAAGCAGCGGCTGGACATCGCGTTCGCTTTGTTCGATGATCGCGGCGTGACTGGATCGCCCATATGCCGGATGTGCGGAGTAGCTCTTCGCGACGGCGATGATGCAGCACGAGTCGGTGCCGAGTTGCTGCACGCGGCTTGCGTCGAGCCGTTGCTCCGCGACTCCTCGGAACGGCGACCCGTGGAGGTTGGCGTCCTGAACGGTCTTGCCGCGGGAATCGGTGCTGCGACCCTGATTGCCCACGTCTGAACACGCATCAGCTGTACCGCGTGGTCCAACGCCGCCAAGGCGGATCTGGTGTCGGATGGCCCTGCCCCAAGAACCGGCCTGAGAATCGGTGCTGCGTGGCATATGGGATGCTCACGGCATGGAGGACATCGTCGCCGTCAGACTGGCCCTGGAGACCGGCGAGAGTCGGTACTTCATGACCTGGGGTCGAATTCAGGACGCTGTGGATCCCACACGGCCGGAGGAACTCGTCCTTGCTGTATGCGGTCAGTTCGCCATCGGAGGCAACGCCATGTCCGCTCACCTCTGCGCGAGCCTGCAGGAGGCACGCGACGAGCCGTACTTCTTCGAGGCGCTCTTCTCGTTCAGCCAGAGGGCGATCCCGTTCGGCGAGGGGTACGAGGCGTGGGGGCAGTCGATGGACGAGCGGATGCGGAACGGCAAGGAGATCTACTTCCTCGGGAGCAGGTAGCTGCCTTGGCCCTTCGACGAGGGGTGACGCCGACGCCGCCCTAAGCGGACGACTCGCTCGTGACCTTGATCAACCCGGGGTCGGACAGCGCCACGAAGACCGATTCGGCGGTGGCCCGCTTGGCACATGCGTCTGCGGCCGCAGAAGGGGAATCGACCGCCCACTCCAGTGCCTCGTCATAGGGCACGCTGCCACCACCAACCTCGATCTCAGACCCGGCGGCTAGCAGCCGCCCGTCGGGCAGCACCACCGCGTCGTTCGCATCGTTCAACGTGGTTCCCGCCGGCCAGATCACCGCCTGCGTCCTCCCATCGAGGCCGGCTCCGAGAAAGACGCAGCCGTCGCGGATGAGGAGCGTGCCGCTGGCCAAGGCGGCCATCCCGCCGTCGATCGACCGCCGCAGCGTCAGGATCGGTGACGCATCCGCTGGAGCATCCCCGCAGGCGCCGACCGCCAACGCCGAGGTGGCCACGACGAGTAACGCACGTGCCGTCCTCGTGATACTGCGCATCGACGCTCCGCCTCGGCCAGGTTGATGGACTCGAACGAACGATAACGACCTCGCCGGGCGAGCCCGGTCCGGGTGTGTGTCGCTCCCTAACGCCGTTGCGTATGGTCCCGCCGGTTCGTTCCCGAGCAGACTGACCGGGTGCTGTACGGCGTCGCCATCCTGGTCCTGGCTGTTGCTGTGGCCGTGCCGCTGTGGGCCCGGTCGCGGCAACGCTCCTCGCAGCGCAACCAGCCGCCTCCTGCCCGCAGCGCGCCTGCGGCTGCGGCCCGGCGCACGCCGCGCCAAGCACCGACGCCTCGACCCGACAGCCGGATGGGTCGCGTCCTCCAACTCGGCCTGTGGCAGCTTCGGGACCCGGTTGCGCTGGCATGGACCGTGGCGCTGGCGCTCGGCGTGTTGGTCGTGGTGCTCGCAACCCCAGACCGCAGCGTTGCGCACGGCGTGGCCCTTGCCGGCAGCGCACCCGCACTCGCCTCCCTCTCCGCGTCGGTCGCCACGCGCCGCCGGATCAGCGGCAAGCGGTGGTCCGTGGAGCCACCGCCAGATTCCCGGCCGGCAGCGGCCGTCGAGCGCGCCCGGCAGCGGCGCGAGGCGCACCTGCCGTAGCCGCAGCGCCAAGGACGTCGGCTCGCGCCTCACGGTCCAGTTCGACGGTGCGCTCACCCCGGCCGCTCCTGATCATCGTGACTCGGCAAGGAGGTCGGCCAGCGCGGTGCGCAAGTCCGGGTGGTCGAACTGGAAACCGGCGTCGAGCAGTCTCGCCGGATGTGCCCGCCGCCCGGTGAGCGCCAGTGCGGCGTCGGTCCCGAGCAGCGGCGCGCCGAGACGTACGAGCGCGGTGGGTGTGGGCAGCCCCAACCGTCGATGAAGGGCGTGGCGAAGCTCGCGCATGAACTCCTTGCCCTGCACCGGGTTCGGGCTGGAGGCCAGCACCACGCCGGGAAGCGAGCCATCCAGGCATCGAGCGACGATGCGTTCGAAGTCCTCGAAGTGCAGCCACGACACCCACTGACGGCCTGAACCGACCGTACCGCCGAGCCCCCACCTGGCCAGCCCCGCCAAGCGGGCCATCACGGGCGCTGCCGGGTCGAGGACGATCGAGGGGCGCAGGATCGTCAGGCACTGAGCGCGAATCGACTCCGCCGCCCGCTCCCATGCCAACGCCACGCCCGCCTGCTGCGGTGGGCCAGCAGCCGGCGGTGAGTCCTCGGTCAGCACGATGTCGCCGGCGTCACCGAAGATCGCCAGTGTCGACAACTGGACGAACGTCCGAACCTCGACCCGTTGCGATGCTTCGGCCAGGGTCGACGTCGGCGCCACTCGGGACGACGTGAGCAGCTCGATGTTGCGTCTCGTCGGACGCCGATCGACGATCTCCCCGCACAGGTTCACGACATGTGCACCATCCAGCTCGTCCACGAACCGGCCCAGCTCGGTGCCCGACCACAGCACGGTCCGTGCCCCATCGATCGAGCGTTCACGACGGGAAAGGACGACGACCTCGAACCCGTCGCGGGCCAACCGGAGCGCCAGCCGCCGGCCCAACGCACCGCTCCCACCGGCGAGGACAACCTTCACGCCACGAACTCTCCCACTAATCGCGACCGGGAGCGGCTGCCGCCGACGAGGTGAGGTTGAGGTTGGGGTCGCGGAGGCGAAGTCGCGGCGCTGCGCCCCTGGCGCGTGGACACCGAGCTCGCCATCGGGCAGTCTGCAGCGATGCGAGCCTGGTTGGTAGGCGTTGCCTCGGTTGTGCTGATGTCCTGCACCGCTGGGGGTGGGGGGCAGGCCCAGAGTCCATCGACGAGCGGCGCTGCTGGCGCCCCAACGGTCGTGCCGGAGGTCTCGACGTCGGCGAGTGGTGGCGGCACGACTGCTGCGACGTCCACGACCGTCGTGGCGCCGCTGCTGGTCACGGATGTGTCATCGGTGGTCTCGGATGCGGGCGTGCTCGATGGAGTGGAGCTGTACCGGGCGTCGCTCGGGGACGGCGAGCGCCAACTCGGTGTGGAGAGCTGCACGGAGTGCGACCCTGCCAGGCCCCTGTCCCCAGTCGTTCTGCCGGACGGAAGCGTCGTGATCAACGACTTCGTCAATCGACGGTGGGTCGTGGTCAGCCCGGGTGGTGAAGAAGTCGAGATCACTCCCTTCTTGTCCGGTTCGCTGCCCGTGTCGTCGCCCGCTCTCGGTCCAGATGGGGCCGTGTACGTGCTGGAGTCAACGGCGGACAGCGCTGATGGTTCGAGCGACGTGTTGCGCGTCTACGTCGGCGGCAACATGGCGGCTCCGGCCCGGGAGTTTGCCGCACAGGGCTTTCTCAGCCTGTCGGCGATCACGTTCGAGGGCAGCAGGGCGTTTGTCCGCGTGGGGGACTCGATGGTCGAGATCGCGACATTGCCCCTCGATGTCGGCGAGCGGGCTGACGTGCAGTTCTTCCCAGGTGGGAGGGTGCGGGTGACATGGAGCGGACAGACGCGCCAATGGAACTTCCCCGCTGCCGACGGCGCCGGTGGCGTGTCCCCGGACGGCCGCCTGCCAGATGGGACCGTCCTCGTGTTCGTCCATTCGCCCGGCGAGAACGGCGCGGGGCACTACGTGATGCTGAGGCCTTCAGGCCATGCCGTGCAGTTCGCAGTTCCCGCCGTCGCCGCGATGAACGGCGCCGTGCAACTGGTCGACAACGGCATCGTGCAGCTGGAGTTCGACGGCGACGAACTCGTGGTCACCAGATACGAGTTGCCATCGCCGGAGGCGTCGTGACGACACGACGCCTCCCTGGCGGCGCCCATCGTGACGGGCGATGCGGCCATTCGATCAATTGAGCCATCGGGAAACGACTGCTCGATCGTGGACGCGTGAGGGGTGCGGCGCTGCCCCGGCGATGTCGACAACGACGTCAGGACCGTTCGGTGCACCCGGCGCGCCAGCGGGCGCGTGACAGCGCCCGTGGCACACTGGTGGGATGCGTCGTTGGCTGGTCGGAGGTGCCCTCATCCGGCACGGGGACGGGCTGGTGCTCGTCGGCAACCGGCGGCGCGACCAGTCGTTGGAGTGGACGCCGCCCGGCGGGGTCATCGACCAGGGCGAGACCATCCTCAGCGGTCTCACCCGCGAGGTGAAAGAGGAGACCGGCCTCAGCGTGGTGTCGTGGGCCGGCCGCCGCTACACCGTCACCGTCGACGCCCCGGACATGGGCTGGCGGCTGCGGGTGGAGGCGTGGGAGGCCGACGAGATCGCCGGCGACGTGGTCATCGCCGACCCCGACGGCATCGTCGAGGAGGTCCGCCACAGCACCGCCGACGAGGCCCCCGGCCTGCTGGCGTTCAGCCCGCCGTGGGTGCACACGCCGGTGGGCGACTGGCTGCGCGGCGAGGCCGCGGCCAGCTACCAATTCCTGCTCCGCGGCACCCAGCGGGGGTCGGCGGACATCACCCGGGTCGGCTGAGCCGTGGCCCGTGGGCGCACCATCCTCCACGTCGACATGGACGCGTTCTACGTCAGCGTCGAACTGCTGCGCCGGCCCGACCTGCGCGGCAAGCCGGTGGTCGTCGGCGGGACGGGGCGCCGGGGCGTCATCGCGGCAGCGTCCTACGAGGCCCGCCGCTTCGGCGTCCACTCGGCCATGCCCAGCGCCGTCGCCCGCCGCATGTGCCCGCATGCCGTCTTCCTGCCCGGCGACCACGCCCGCTACGCCGAGGTCAGCGCCGAGGTGCACGAGGTGTTCCGCTCCGTCACCCCGCTCATCGAGCCGCTGGCGCTCGACGAGGCGTTCCTCGACGTCACCGGCGCCCGCCGCCTGCTGGGCGACGGGGTGGCCATCGCCCAGCGCATCCGCAGCGACGTGAAGTCCCGAACCGGGCTGACCTGCAGCGTCGGTGTGGCCCCCACCAAGTTCCTCGCCAAGCTGGCCTCCGAGGCCGCCAAGCCCGTCGCCCGGCCGGACGGGGTGCGCGAGGGCAGGGGAGTGGTGGAGGTGCGGCCGGGGGAGGAGTTGGCGTTCCTCCACCCCCTGCCGGTGACGGCGCTGTGGGGTGTCGGGCCGGCCACGCTGGACAAGCTGACCCGCCTCGGCGTGCGCACCGTGGCCGACCTGGCGGGCCTGGAGGAACGGGTGCTGGTCGGCGCGGTCGGCAAGGCCCACGGCCGCCACCTGCACCAGCTGGCGCTGGGGATCGACGACCGGCCGGTGGAGGTGGACCGGCCCACCAAGTCCATCGGCCACGAGGAGACCTTCCCCACCGACCTCTACACCCACGAGGAACTGCAGCGGGAACTGGTCCGCCTGGCCGACGCCGTCGCCGCCCGGCTGCGGGCCCACGGCACCGGTGCCCGCACCGTCTCGGTCAAGGTCCGCTTCGCCGGCTTCGAGACCGTCACCCGCTCCGTCACCCTGCCGTCGCCGGTCGCCACCGCCCACGCCCTCCTGGCCGCGGCCACCCCGCTGCTGGCGACGCTCGACCCGACGCCCGGGGTTCGGCTGCTGGGCATCGCCGGCTCCCAGTTCGGCCCGCCCGCCGAGCAGATGAGCCTGACCGACCTGCTGGACACCGCCGGCGAGGGTGGCCAACCGGGGGCCCCACCCGCCAGTGCCGCCGAGTGGCAGGCCGCCGAGGAGACGATGGACGCCATCCGCTCCCGCTTCGGCTCCACGGCCATCGGCCCGGCGTCGGCCGTCAGCGACCGGGGCCTGCGGGTGGTCCGCAAGGGCGCCCAGCAGTGGGGGCCGGACCAGGAGGGCGGCTGAGGCCGTTCCGGGCGGTGTGCCCCGCACCGGAAGTTCACCCGTGGTGGTGGGCACACGCGTTGCTTGAGGGCGTGACATCTGCGATGATGCGCACAGACCGTCCGGCCCCATCGGCCGTCGCGCAGGAGCCCACATGCCGCTGTCGGAAGACGAACAACGCATCCTCCGCCAGATCGAGGAGCAGTTGCAGCGCGACCCTGGTTTCGGCCGCACCCTGCACCCGGCCAAAGGCGGCAGCCGCAAGGGGCTGGTCCTGTCCGGCGCCGCTGCGGTGGTGTGCCTGGTGCTCACCATCGGTCTGCTGTCGGTCAGCCCCTACCTGGCGTTCGTGGCGTTCATCGGCTCGGTCGTGTGCGTGGTCATCGCCGAGCGGCATGCCCGGGCGCTGGGCGAGGCAGGGTTGTCCCACCTGTCGGAGTCCATGCGCGGCCGGTTCGGCCCTCCCCGCTCCCGATCCGGCGAATAGCCCCGGAGCCGGCTCCCGCTGCCGCGGGCGCATCCGCACGGCTCAGCCCGAGGCCAGCCTCCACGCCAGCCGCGGGTCCATCCGCATCCGCAGCCGGGTCCACCAGCCCTGCAGGTCGCGGCACCGGCGCTGCACGTCCGTACTCAACCGCTCGCTGGTGGCGGCGGCCGCGTCGTCCACCTCCACCTCGGCGTAGACCACCCGGGTCACCTGGTCGGCCAGCGTCCGCACGGTGCGATGGTCCACCGGCACCGCCCGGTCGGCCCTCACGGCGAACTGCACGGGCGTGTCGTCAGGGTGGTCCTCCACGCCGGCGAGTGTGAGTGCCGTCCGCGCCCGGTGCCATGCGCCCACCACCCGCTCGGCGGGGGATCGCAGCACGCGGCGGGCGCGCCAGCGGGCGACCAACGGCACCAACAGGGCCCACAACAGCAGCAGCGCCAGCACGACCGGCACCGCCTTCAGGACCGCCGGCACCTGCTGCGGGGCCGACGCGGTGGGCGTGCCGTCCGAACCGTCGGCGCCCCCGGCGGCACCGCCATCGCGAGGGTCGTCGGGGTTGGCATCCGGGTCCTGCGGGCGGGTGGTCGGGGTAGGTGTGGACGGGTTGGAGCCACCGCCGGTCCCGCCGCCCGTCGGGGTGCTGCCGTCCTGCGCCGCGGGCACGCCGGTGAAAGGCTCGCTGTCCGAGCTGCCGCGGCCGGGCGTGGGCTCGAAGGGGATCCAGCCGATGCCGTCGAACCAGACCTCGGGCCAGGCGTGGGCGTGGCGGCCGTACACGTGGTACTTGCCGTCGGCCTGCAACTCGCCCGGCGTGAACCCCACGGCCACCCGGGCCGGCAGGCCGAGGGAGCGGGCCATCACCGCGAACGTGCCGGCGAACTGCTGGCAGAAACCACGGCGGTCGCGCAGGAACGCCGTGATCGCGTCGGTGCTGTTGCCCAACTGCACGTCGGTGTCGTAGGTGAAGTTGGTGCGGAACCAGTTCTGCAGCGCCAGCGCCTGCTCGTACGGCGAGGCCGCGCCGGCGGTGACGGTGGCGGCAGTACCCCGAGTGGCCTCCCACGCGCTGTCCGGCAGCTCGTAGTAGGCCGCCGGGGCACCGACGGCGGTGGCTGCCAGCAGTTCCGCCTGCGACGGGTTCGGCACCAACGAGCGGATGGCGATCGAGTCGCCGCTGTTGAGCACGCGGCCGTCGGGCAGTACCAGGCTCTCGCTGTCGGCCGCCCAGTACACGTCGCCCGGCGACACCTGCACGGGGTGATAGGCAGCGGGCACCAGCGACCCGCCCAGCCCGGTGATGCCGAACACCTGGTCCACCATCACGGTGCCGGTGGTGACCTCGTCGTAGCGGTTGCCCATCGGCACCAGCGACTCCTCCGGCGGATTCCAGGCGTTGCCGTCGAAGCGGGGCAGGCCGATGACCCGCCAGTAGTGGCCGCCGTCCGAACTGGTGACGGTGAACATCTCCAGGTTGCTGCGGTTCACGATGTTGGCGCGGATGTCCACCAATGGGCTGAGCACCTCGGTGACGCTGCCCAGGCGGTTGCGGGTGTCCACCAACCCCTTCTCACCGGCCCCCGGCAGGTTGGGCGCCACAGCGGCGGCGGCTGCCGCGCTGACGGACACTGCGATGGCGATCGCCGGCAGGGCGGTGACCAGGCGGGCGCGCCGTCCACCGATCCAGGCCAGGTCGTCGCTGCGTTGCTGGAACCGCAGCACTCCGGCTGTCAGCAGCGCGACGGCGATCCACAGCGACGCCAGCAGCACGCGGTCGCGGTCCACCCCCAGCGCAGCCGTGATGACGAACAGGATCCCCGACGGAACCACCGCCTCCATCTGGCCCATTGCCCGGAAAGCGAACGCGTCCGACAGCAGGACGACGATGGCGATGCCCACCGCGGCCACCACCGCGTAACTGCCCGCGCTGGGCACGGGCGCCACCGCGGTGGAGAACTGGTCCACCACCAGCCGCATGTCGATGCGCACCATCTCCAGCGTTTCCGAGGTGGGGAACGGGCCGGACAGCGTGGGCCGGTAGTAGGCGAGCGCCAGCAACTCCGCCGCGCCGATCAACTGCACCGGGAACGCGACCCACGCCGGGGCCCGGACCACCCGCAGCGTGGCCGCCAGCAGGTGCAGGCCGATGGCCACCGCCAGCATCGGACGGAGGAAGTCTGCGTCGGCGAAGACCCGGTTGTGGGCCACCACCGTGACGACCGTGAGCGCCGTGAGGCACGCCGTGGCCGGCAGCCGGGCGTCGGTGACACGCTCGCGCCAGGTGGTCATGACCCGCCGGCCCCTTCCACCAGGCGCTGCCAGCCGTCCTCCAACTCCAGTAAGGAGAGGGCCGCGACGACGAACCGATGGGATGCGGCCGCCTCCATCGTGGTGACCGTCACCATCGTCTCGTCGGGCCCGCATGCCTCCACCGCGAGGTGGGCGGTGGGTGAGCCCAGCCGGCCGGTGACCACCGCCAGCAGGCCCAGGCCGTCCAGATGGGCGCGGGTGGCCAGCGGCAGATGCGCCTCGCCGTCGTCCGGCTGCACGGTGGCCAGCCAACGCAGCGCCTCGTGTGCCACCTCGGGGCCGCGCAGGTCCAGGCCCGGCGCCACCAGGCGGGTGGCCACGCCGTGCGCAGTGGCGGCCGACACGATGCTGGCCGCGGCGCTGACCGCCCTCTCGAAGCCCTCGGCGTCGTACTGCTCGGCGTCGGTGTCCAGCAGGACGGTGCAGCGGTGCAAGGTCTCCATCGCCGGCTCGCGGACGATCAACGTGCCCGTGCGGGCCGTGGACTTCCAGTTGATCCGCCGCAGGTCGTCACCCGGCACGTACTCGCGTTGCGAATGGAACTCGCTGCCCGTGCGGCCCATCGCCTTCATCCGCAGATGGGTGCCGAGCGGCCCGTTGCTGCCCAGGCCGGGGAACGTCAGCGGCACACGCTCGGGCACCACCAACACCTCGCCGCGGCCGGGCAGCCGGGTGGACCGCTTGGCCAGGCCCAGCGGGTCGGTCCACTCCACCCGCATCGGGCCGGTGGTGACGATGCCACGGCGGGCCGTGGGCACCCGGTGCGCGGCGGACGCCGTCTCGCCGGCACGCAGCGGCGCCATCTGCATGGGGCACCGCCGCGCTCGCCGACGGGTTCCCACACGCGCAGGCGGGGTGTGCGAGCGCGTCCGTCGTTGAGGAGTTGGATGTCCACCCGGGCGGGCTCGCCCGCCGCGACGGTGGCCGGCCGGGCCAGACGGCGAACCCGCAGCGTGGGCAGCGGGCGGTTCACCACCAGCACCGCGACGATGGCGGCGGCCAGCAGCGCCGCCCCCACCACGTACAGCTCCAGCACGCCGAACAGGCGGCCGGCCACCACCGTGGCAACGGCGGCGACGGCCGCGGCCCAACCGTGCCGGGTGGGCATCAGCGCCCCGCAGGCACCGGTACGGCGGCAAGCACTTCGTCGATGGCCTGTTCGGCCGTGAGCCCGCGGGATGCGGCGTCGGCCCGGACCAGCACGCGGTGGGCCAGCACCGGCAGGGCCACGGCCTTCACATCGTCGGGCGTGCAGAACTCTCGCCCATTCGCCGCGGCGTGGGCCCGTGACGCACGCGCCAGCTGCAACGTGGCCCGGGGCGACAGACCCAGCGTGAGCCCGGCGTGGCGGCGGCTGGCCTCGGCCAGGTCCACCATGTAGCCCTTCAGCAGGCCGGCCACGTGCACGCTGCGCACGGCCTGGCGCATCGCCAGCACCTCGTCGCCGGTGACCACGGGCTGCAGGGCGGCAAGGGCGTCCGTGGCGCCATTGCTCTCCAGGATGCTCAGCTCCGCCTGGCGGCCTGGGTAGCCGAGCGACAGGCGCATGAGGAAGCGGTCCAGCTGGCTCTCCGGCAGGCGGTACGTGCCCTCCTGCTCCACGGGGTTCTGGGTGGCGGCCACCATGAACGGCTCGGGCAGTTGGTGGCTGTGGCCGTCGGTGCTGATCTGGCGTTCCTCCATGGCCTCGAGGAGGGCGGATTGGGTCTTCGGCGAGGCCCGGTTGATCTCGTCGGCCAGCACGATGTTGGCGAACAGCGGGCCGGGCTGGAACACGAACCGCTCCGTCGCCCGCTGGTACACGCTGACGCCCACCAGGTCGGCGGGCAGCAGGTCGGGGGTGAACTGCACCCGCTTCCAGGTGCAGTCGATCGATGCGGCCAGGGCCTTCGCCAGGCTGGTCTTGCCCACGCCGGGCACGTCCTCGATCAGCAGGTGGCCTTCCGCCAGCAGGCAGATCACGGCCAGATCGATGGCTTGACGCTTGCCGTGCACCACCGACGCGATGTTGCCGGTGATCGCGTCGTACAACTGGGCGAACGTGGAGGTGGGCTGGTTCGGGGCGACCGTCACGGGCGACAGGGTAGACGGGCGCGACCACCCCGTTCGGTCAGCGGCCCGCTACCGTCGGCAGCGTGACCGACTGCTACCTGGCCATCGACGTCGGCGGCACCAAGCTGGGCGCCGCGATCGTCGGGGTGGACGGCGACGTCATCCTGCGCGACCGGGTGGCCACCCCGCCCGCGACGTGTGGCCGGCGCTGGCCCGGCTGGTGCGCCGCGTGCTGGCTGCCGCGCCCAGCCGACCGCTCGGCTGTGGCGTCGGGTGCGGCGGGCCGATGAACCCGGACCTCGGCACGGTCGCGCCGCTGCACATCCCCAGCCTGAAGGACTTCCCGCTCGGCGCCCAGGTGGAAGAGCTCACCCACCTGCCGACGGTGGTGGACAACAACGCCAAGGCGGTCGCCCTGGCGGAAGCCTGGCGCAGCCGGCGGTGGGGGTGCGCGACTTCGTGGCCGTGGTCATCGGCGCCGGTGTCGGCGGCGGGATCATGATGGACGGACGCCTGCTGGAAGGGCGCCTGGGCAACGCCGGCCGCCTGGGTCACATGGTGGTGGAGCCCGAGGGACGCCGCTGCGTGTGGCGGGCTCGGGTGCCTGGAGGCCTACTGCAGCGGCACCGCCATCGAGGCCGAGGACCGGCCGGCCTCCGCAGCGCGCCGCAGGCAGTCGTGGAGCGCACGGGTCTGCTGGTGGGCCGGGCGTTGGCCGGGCTGGGTGCGGTGTGCGACCTCAAGCTGGCCGTGGTCGGCGGGTCCGTCGCGCTGGGGTTCGGCGAGCCGTTCTTCGGTGCCGCCCAGGCCGAACTGGACCAGCGCGCCCGGCTGAGCTTCACCTCCGGCTTCCGTGTGGTGCCGGTGGGCCTCGGGCAGATGGCGTCACTGGTCGGCGCCGCCGCCCTCGCCCGCCGAGCCCACGTCGAGCCCTAGTCGGAGTCTTTCCTGCTCGGAGGTGGGCGCGAAATACTCCGACTGGGCTGGGAGGGCGGTGGCTACCGGGGAGTAACATCGCGGTATGCGTCCGACCTACACCCCTGAAGCAGAGGCCTACCGCGAGAAGGTCCAGGCGTTCCTGGCCGAGAAGCTGCCCACCAACTGGCACGGCATGGGTCGCCTGGAAGGGCAGGAGCTCACCGACTTCGTCACCGAGTGGCGCCGCACCCTGTTCGAGAGCGGCTACCTGGCGGCCGGCTGGCCGGTGGAATACGGCGGCGCCGGCCTGTCGCCGCTGGAGCAGGTGATCATCGCCGAGGAATTCGCCCGAGCCGGTGTGCCCACCGGGGGCCCGAACGACGTGTTCGGCATCCAGATGCTCGGCAACACCCTGCTGCAGTGGGGCAGCCCCGAGCAGAAGCAGCGTTACCTGCCGCGCATCCTCTCCGGCGAGGACGTGTGGTGCCAGGGGTACTCGGAGCCCAACGCCGGCAGCGACCTCGCCAACCTCGGCCTGAAGGCCCAGCTGGACGGCGACCAGTGGGTGCTCAACGGCCAGAAGATCTGGACGTCGGCGGGCCATCTCGCCGACCACATCTTCACCCTCGCCCGCACCGATGCGGACGCCCCCCGCCACAAGGGCATCAGCTTCCTGCTGGTGGACATGCGCCAGCCCGGCATCGAGGTCCGCCCGATCAAGATGATCTCCGGCGAGAGCGAGTTCAACGAGGTCTTCTACACCGACGCCACCACTCCGAAGGACGAAGTGGTCGGCGGCGTCAACAATGGCTGGGCCGTCGCCATGACCCTCTTGGGCTACGAGCGCGGCGAGGCCGCCGCCACCCTGCCGATCCGCTTCCAGGCCGAGGTGGACCGCCTGCTGCTGCTGGCCAAGGAACGCGGCCGCGCCGACGACCCGGTCATCCGCCAGCGCCTGGCGGACTGCTACGGCAAGGTGCAGATCATGCGCTGGAGCGGCATGCGTGTGCTCACCAAGTTCCTGGCCGGTCACCATCCCGGCCCGGACGCGGCGATCAGCAAGCTGTACTGGAGCGAGTACCACAAGGTGGTCAGCGAGCTGGCCGTGGACCTGCTGGGTCCCGAGGCCATGATCCCCAGCGGCCGACGCCCGTCGTCCAGCTTCCAGACCGACGACGAGGGCGCGCCGAACAGCTCGTGGAGCTGGGTGGGCACGTTCCTCAACGCCCGCGCCGGCACCATTTACGCCGGCTCGTCGCAGGTGCAGCGGAACATCATCGGCGAGATGGTGCTCGGCCTGCCGAAGGAGCCCGTCGCCAAGTGACCGGCACGCTGCTGCGGGTCGGCGCTGCCGTCGCACGGCGGCCATCGCTGTGGGTCACCGCCGTGCGCCAGTGGAAGCGCACCACGCCGCCCGGCTGGTGGCGGCGCCGCCCCTTCCTGCCGGTGCCCAGCGCGGACTACCTGCGCTTCCGGCTGGTCACCCAATACGGCTCGGACGATCACGCGATCGACACCGCCGATGTGCTGAACTACCTGGCGTGGTGCAAGCGGCACGACCAAGCGGGGTGATCCTCCCGGGGGTTCCTCGGTGGGCGCGCGGCCCCGAAATACTGCTCTCCTCGTCTGGGCCGGCTCGGTAGGGTCCGCCGGATGAGAGCAGCCTTGGTCCTCAACGCGACCTTCGAGCCGCTCTCCGTCGTGCCCGCCCGGCGCGCCGCCTGCCTGGTGCTGGCCGACAAGGCCGACCTCATCGCCCACGACGGGTCCGAACTGCACAGCGCCACCCTGGTGCTGCCCAGCCCATCCGTGGTGCGCCTGCGCTACGTGGTGCGGGTGCCGTTCCAGCGGCGCACCTCCATGTCCCGCCGGGCCATCTTCGCCCGCGACGACAGCCGCTGCCAGTACTGCGGCGGCTTCGCCGACTCCATCGACCATGTGGTGCCCCGTTCGCGCGGCGGTCAGCACACCTGGGAGAACGTGGCCGCGGCGTGCCGCCCGTGCAACCACCGCAAGCGCGACCGCACGCCGTCCGAGGCCGGCATGTCGCTGGCCCGTCCGCCGCGCGCCCCGCGTGGCGAGACATGGATCTCCGCCGCGGTGGCTCGCGTGCCGGAGGAGTGGAAGCCCTACCTGCTCGCTGCCAGCTGACACCCGGGGGCCGGCGAGCGCGCCCGGCGTGGAAGAGTGGGCGACGTGACGCCGGAGGAATCGTCGGGTGAGTCCGTGGGCCGGCCGCGGGAGTGGATGGTGCACACCTCGGTCGGGGCCACGGCCGCGTTCCACGCTGCGGACCCTGCTCCCCGGCGGGCGGCGGTCTTCCACGAGGCCGACCGTCCCACGCTGGTGCTCGGGTCCTCACAGCGATCGGCCAGCGTCGATGGTCGCGTCGCCGATGCGCTCGGGGTGGACGTGGTCGGCCGGCGGAGTGGTGGTGGCGGCGTGTTGGTGCTGCCCGGGGAGTTCGTGTGGCTCGACCTGGTGATCCCAACCGGCGACCCCCTGTGGTCCGACGACGTCGGCCGGGCAATGGTCTGGGTCGGCAGGGTGTGGGCCGCCGCGCTGGCATCGCTGGGGATCGACGCAGAGGTGCGGACCGGCCCGTTCCTGCCGTCGCCGTGGTCGGCACAGGTGTGTTGGGCAGGGGCGGGCACCGGTGAGGTGATGACCGAGGCTTCGCCGGGGGCTGCGCCCGCCAAGCTGGTCGGCATCTCCCAGCGGCGCACCCGTGGCTGGGCCCGGTTCCAGAGCATGTGCCACCTCCGCTGGCGGCCGGAAGTGGTGGCCGCGTTGGTGGCTCCGCCCCGCCCGTCGCCCGCCGACCTCGCCGCGATCGCCGCCGAGGTGCCCGCCGACGCGCCCTCCCTGCGCGCCGCCCTCGTCGACGCGCTCCCGCGCTGATCACCGTCGCCGCCCCCCGGTCCGCCCCGCCGGGGCCCGTCCCGCCGAACTTGTCGCGGGTCTGACCGACCGTTCCCGTGGTCGGGCCGCGACAAGTTCGACGAGGGGTGGGGAGGGAGAGGTGGGTGGTGTGGGGGAGGAGTGGGGGAAGAATGTGGCGCGAAGTGGGGTGAAATGGTTGACGGTGGGGAAGTGTGGCGACAGAATGGGGGGTCAGTGGGTCACCACGGGTCGCGCCACCCGTGGAATGGGTTCCCGAGGCAGGCGCCAACCCAGCGGAAGGGGTGACCCACGGTGCTGTTCGTCGGTGCGTACCCACGCCAACTCGACGACAAGGGGCGCCTGGCGTTGCCGTCGCGCTTTCGCGCTGGGTTGGGCGAGCACTGCTACCTGGCCAAGGGCACGGGTATGTGCGTCACCGTGGTGCCGGCCGAGATCTTCGAGGCGGAGGCCGAGGCCATGCGTGCCCGCGTCGCCGCCAAGGAGGTGCCCCTCAACCACCTGCGCGCCCTCGCCGGCTCCGCCCAGCAGGTGACCATCGACAAGCAGGGGCGGATCAACGTCGACGAGCAACTGCGCAGCTACGCCGGCCTGGCCACCGAGACCGCCGTCACCGTGGCCGGCGCCTTCGACCGCCTGGAGATCTGGACACCGGACCGTTACGCCCGCGTCGAAGCCGACGCCAGCGTCGAGATGGCCGGCGCCGAGTGAGTCCACCCAACCACCACCACGAAGAGGAGGAACGAGACCCGACACCACGTCAACCACACACCTCGACCCGCACCGCACCCGGTGCACCGCACGTCACCCACCGCCCATCTGCAGTCTCCCGGGCCGCAAGATGGACAGCCCACACTCCGCCCGCTTCCGTTTCGCACGACCGGGGAGACATCCCGGCGGCAACCGCGTACCGGGGGGCTGCAGATGGACGGTGGTGACCCCGTGGACGAGCGTCCCGCCTTCCGTCACCTGCCGGTGATGGCGGAGGAGATCACCGCCTTGTTCGGCACCGTGCCACCCGGGTACGTGCTGGACGCCACGCTCGGCGGTGGCGGGCACAGCGAGGCACTGCTGGAGGCCTGGCCCCACCTGTCGATCCTCGGGATCGACCGGGACCAGCACGCGCTGGCGGCTGCCACGCACCGGCTCGCCCGATTCGGCCAGCGGGTCAAGGTGTTCCATACGAGGTTCGACGGTCTCGAGACGGCCATGGAAGCACTTTCGATCGACACCCTGTCCGGTGCCCTCTTCGATCTCGGGGTCAGTTCGCCCCAGTTCGACGTGGGGGAGCGCGGCTTCTCCTACCGTACGGACGCGCCGCTCGACATGCGCATGGACCAGACCCAGGCGTGGACGGCCGCCGACGTGGTGAACGGCTATTCCGTGGAGGATCTCACGCGGGTGCTGCACCAGTACGGCGACGAGCGCTTCGCCCGCCGCATCTCCCAGGCCATCGTGGCCGCCCGCCCCATCGAGAGCACAGTGGAACTGGCCGAGGTCATCGTGGCCGCCATCCCGGCTCCGGCCCGGCGCACCGGCGGGCACCCGGCCAAGCGCACGTTCCAGGCCATCCGCATCGAGGTGAACGGCGAACTCGACGCGCTGCCGTCGGCGCTGGACTCGGCCATCGAGCACGCCGCGCCGGGCGGGCGCCTGGCCGTGCTCAGCTACCACTCGGGCGAGGACCGGATCGTCAAGGACCGCTTCCGCGAGGCCGAAACCGGGGGGTGCCTGTGCCCGCCGGAACTGCCGTGCGTGTGCGACGCCGTCCAGACCGTGCGAGTGGTGCGGGGCGTCCCGAAGCGCCCGAGCGCGGAGGAACAGCAGACCAACCCGCGGGCGAGCAGCGCCCGGCTGCGGGTGGTGGAACGAATCGAGGACACACCCACCCGCGGGCGGTTGTGACCAACGGCCGGCGCACGTGCCGCAACGTGCCACCGGTGACATGAACCACACAGCGGGTCCGGGCACCCGCCCGGGGCCGGAAGCGGCGGGCAGAGGCAGGTAGGGATCGACATGGCAATGGCAGCTCGCAGCGAGCGTGCCGCGACGGTGCGCACGAGGACGCACGGCGACGTGGCCGTGGCCGAACGCGCCCTCGTGAAGACCACCGAACCGCTGCCCGCAGGTTCCACGAAGGCGCTGCTCACCGTGGTGCCCCGGCGCCGTCGCACGGCCCGCCTGATCGCCGTCGTGTCCGTCGTGCTGTTCGGCCTGATGATGGCCGCCGCCGCATTCCAGACCCAGCTGGCCGAACGGCAGGTGGAACTGGACACGCTGGACCGCCGCATCCGCACCGCCCAGGCGGCGTACGACGATCTGCGCCGCGAGCGCGCCGAGCTGCGTTCGCCTGGCCGTCTGGCCCAGGAGGCCGAGGCGCTGGGGATGGTGCCCGCCCGCCAGACCCAGTTCGTGTCGCTGGACCCCGATGTGCTCGCTGCGGTGCAGCGCGCCGGCGCCCCCGAGGGCAACGGCGAAGGCCCGACCATCGAGGAGGAGTTCGCCGAGTACGCGGAGACCAAGGCCCAGGCCGGGGGCTCGCTGTGAGCGCGCCCACCCGTACCCGCAGCCACGGCCCCCGCGACCCCGGAATGGCCCGCCGGCATGACGCCCAGCCTTCGCGCGCCGCGCGTCAGCCGGGCCGGGGCCCCCAGTCGCGCCGCCGGCCGGCCGACCAGCCGGCGCCCCGACGCGCACCCGCGGGGCGCACGGCCGCCGACGCCCCGCAGCGCCGCCACGATGCCGGACGGAGCGAGCCGGCCCCTCGCCGCGGCCGTGCGCTTCGCCGCCGCGCCACGTCCGCGCGCCGCGCCGCGCCGCGGCCCGCGGCCCGCTCGGCCTCCCGCCACGCTCGGCGGAGCACCCAGCCCCAACTGGTGGCCATCCACTTCAAGGCCGGCAACTCGCGGCGCCGCCTGGTGGCCGTGTTCGCCGTGTCCATGCTGCTGTTCCTGGCCGTCATCGGCCGGGTGCTCTACCTGCAGACGTGGGGGTCGGATTCGTTGATCGCGGCGGGCAGGGCCCAGCGCGTGTCGGAATCCATCCTCCATGCCCAGCGGGGCACGATCTTCGCCCGCGACGGCGGTGAGCTGGCCCTCAGCGTCCCTTCCAGCACCTTGATCGCCAACCCGAAGCTGGTGACCGACCCGACGGGTGTGGCCGCCACGCTGGCCTCCATGCTGGGCCTCAGTGCCGAGAAGCAGCAGGCGTTGCAGGAGGCGTTCACGCTGAAGGAGAAGAGCTTCGTCTACGTCGCCAGACAGATCGACGACGGCCTGGCGGAGTCCGTGCTGGCCCTCCGCCTGGCGGGCATCGACGTGATCACCGAGTCGAAGCGCATCATGCCGAGTGGTGAAGTGGGCCGCAGCGTGCTCGGCCGCACCGACATCGACGGGGTCGGCATCGCCGGCCTCGAGCGCCAGTACGACGAACTGCTCACCGGTACCGACGGCGAGCGTGTGCGCGAGCACGATCGCAACGGCCGGTCGATCCCCGGCTCCGGCACCACCACCGTCGACCCGGTGCCCGGCGTGGATCTGGTGCTCTCCATCGACCGTTCCCTGCAGTTCCAGGTGGAGCAGGCGCTGCTGCAGCGCGTCACCGACCTGTCGGCCAAGGGCGGCACAGTCGTGGTGATGGACACCCAGACGGGCGAGATCTACGCGATCGCCAACGTGGTGCGCGATCCCGACACCGGGGAGGTGTACGTCACGTCGGCCAACCTGGCTGCGGTCGAGGCCTTCGAGCCCGGCTCGGTGGCCAAGGTGTTCAGCCTGTCGTCGGTGGTGGACCAGGGGTTGGCCGGGCCCAACACCACGATCGACGTGCCCGGCTACGTGGTGTTCAACGAGAACAGCCAGTGGGAGCAGACGATTCGCGACGCCGAGCCCCACGACACGCAGCCGATGACGATGCGCGACATCCTGGTGCACTCCTCGAACATCGGCACCCTGGAGCTCACTGGGTTGGAGTCCGACGAGACCTTCCACGACTACCTGTCGGAGTTCGGCTTCGGCCAGCCGACCGCGCTGGGCTTCCCCGACGAGAGCAGCGGCGACCTCAACCCCGCAGACCAGTGGCAGGGCGCCGAGCCGGCCACCATCTCCTTCGGCTACGGCTACACCGCCACCTCCCTGCAGCTCACCGCGGCCGTGAACACGGTCGCCAACGGCGGTACCTACGTGGCGCCCAAGCTGCTGCTGGCCACCATCGGGGCCGACGGCGAGGTGGTGGAGACCGACCCGTCCGCCAGCCACCAGGTGCTGGCGCCGGAGACCGCAGCGACGATGACGGACATGATGACCGGCGTGGTGTGCGACGGCACCGGCAAGGATGCCCAGCTGCACGACATGCCGGTGGCCGGCAAGACCGGCACGGCCTACAAGGTGCAGTCGGACGGCACGTACGGCGGCGCCGGGAATCGTGCCTACCGGGCCTCGTTCGTGGGCTTCTTCCCGGCTGACAACCCGCAGGTGACGATCCTGGTGACGATCGACGAGCCGGACCCCACCTCCAACGACCGCTTCGGCGGCAAGGCGGCAGCGCCCCTGTTCGCCACCGTCGCCACGCAGGCCATCCACGAGCTGGCGATCACCCCGACGCCCGGCTACCAGGGCTGTCCGGCAGGCTGAGCCCATGGATGCACGGCTCGGTGACCTCCTCCGCGACGCCGGGTTGCCGGCGGCGACGCAGCCTGCGGGCGCGCCTGCCGGCGACCCCGTCGTCACCTCGGTGACCTACGACTCGCGCGCCGTCTCGGCGGGGTCGCTGTTCTGCTGCCTTCGCGGCGGCACGGTGGACGGGCACTCGTTCGGTGCCGCCGCGGTGCAGGCCGGGGCTGTGGCCCTGCTGGTGG
This sequence comes from Ilumatobacteraceae bacterium, assembly GCA_041394605.1. GTDB lineage: Bacteria > Actinomycetota > Acidimicrobiia > Acidimicrobiales > Ilumatobacteraceae > UBA668. The sequence continues at coordinate 250,218 of JAWKHX010000006.1, read as the reverse complement.
AAGAAGTGCTGCCGGTGCCGGTGCCGCAGGTGGTGGTGGCGAATGCCCGCGATGCCATGGGCCGCGTCGCCGCCGCGTTCTTCGGTCATCCGGCACGCTCGCTGCGGATGGTCGGGGTCACCGGCACGAACGGCAAGACCACCACCACCACGCTGCTCGCCGCCATCCTCGATCACGCCGGCATGCCCACGGGTGTGATCGGCACGCTCACCGGCAAGCACACCACGCCCGAGTCGCCGGAGCTGCAGGCCTTGCTGCGCGGCTTCCTGGACGAAGGCCGGACGGCCGCCGTGATGGAGGTCTCGTCCCACGCGCTGGCGCTGGATCGAGTGGCCGGCTGCCACTTCGACGTCGCCGTGTTCACCAACCTCGGCCGCGACCACCTGGACCTGCACGGCACGGTGGAGCGCTACTTCGCGGCGAAGGCCCTGCTGTTCCGCCCGGAACTCACCTCGCTCGGCGCTGCGAACACGGACGACGTGCACGGCCGGCTGCTGGTGGACACGGCCCCCGTGCCGATGGTCGGCTTCGGCGCCGGCGACATGACCGACCTCGTGGTCACTCCCACCCGCCACGCCTACACCTGGCACGGTCACCGAGTGGAGGTGGCGTTGGGCGGCGCCTTCAACGCGATGAACAGCCTCGCCGCGGCCACCGCCGCCTCGGCGCTCGGGCTGGACGACGCAGTGATCGCCGCCGGTCTGGCCACCGCCCGCCCGGTGCCGGGCCGCTTCGAGCCGGTGGAGGCCGGCCAGCCCTTCGCGGTGATCGTGGACTACGCCCACACGCCCGACGGGTTGCGCCAGGCACTGGCCGCCGCACGCGCGGTGGCGGCAGGCGGGAGGGTCCTCGCCGTGTTCGGCTGCGGCGGTGACCGCGACCGGGAGAAGCGCCCGGAGATGGGCCGGGCCGCAGCGGAACTGGCGGATCGTGTGGTGGTCACGTCGGACAACCCTCGTTCGGAGGACCCGCTCGCCATCATCAATGCCGTGTTGGAGGGGGTGCCCCCGGACTACCGTCACGTCGTGGTGAGTGAGCCCGACCGTCGCCAGGCGTTCGCCCTGGCGTTCGGGATGGCCGCAGAGGGCGACGTGGTCGTCATCGCCGGCAAGGGCCACGAGACCACGCAGACCATCGGCACCACCGTGCTGCCGTTCGACGACCGCGCCGTCGCGCGCGAACTCCTGGAGGCCCCGAAGTGATCGCTGTCATGCTCGCCGGTGTGACGGCCATGTTCGTGTCGCTCGTCGTCACCCGCTACCTCATCGGGTTCTTCCGCGAGCGTGGGCGCGGCCAGCCGATCCTCGGCAAGGAGGACCTCGGGCCGGAGCACCACATGAAGAAGCAGGGCACGCCCACGATGGGTGGCCTGGCCATCATCCTCGCCGCGCTCAGCGGCTGGCTGATCGCCCACCTGAGGCCGAACCTGGCGTTGTCCGACCAGGCGATGATCCTCTGGGTCGGCATCCTGGTGATGGGTGGCATGGGCTTCCTCGACGACTGGATCAAGGTCAAGAAGCGCCACAACCGCGGCATCTTCTGGAAGCAGAAGTCGTACATCACCCTGGCCCTGTCCATGCTCCTCGGCTGGTGGCTGGTCACGTCCACCAGCATCAGCACCAACGTGTCGTTCACCCGCGCCAGCTTTCCCGGGTGGCACCTCCCGTGGCCCGTGTGGGTGGTGTTCGCCGGGGTCATCATCTGGAGCACCAGCAACGCGGTGAACGTCACCGACGGTCTCGACGGCTTGGCCGGGGGCTCGGCGATGATGGCGTTCGGCGCGTTCGCGATCATCGCCTACTGGGCGTTCCGTAACCCGGACGTGTACGGCGCCGTGGTCAACCCGCTGGACCTCGCCGTGCTGGCCGCCGCGTTCGCCGGTGCCTGTGCCGGCTTCCTGTGGTTCAACGCGGCCCCGGCCCGCATCTTCATGGGCGACGTGGGCGCGCTGGCCATCGGTACCGCGCTCGCCGGTCTGGCGCTCACCACGAACACCCAACTGCTGCTCGTGCTGCTGTGCGGCATCAATGTGATGGAGGCCGGCTCGGTGGCCGTGCAGATGGGTGTGTTCAAGGCATCGGGCCGCAAGAAGCGGCTGTTCCGCATGTCACCGATCCACCACCACTTCGAACTGGTCGGCTGGCCGGAGACCACCGTGATCATCCGCTTCTGGATCATCAGCGGTGTGCTGGTGGCCGGCGCGTTGGGCGTCTTCATCGCCGACTTCACGAGGGTGACGGACAACCTGTGAGCACCGCGCTCGTCTACGGGCTCGCCCTCAGCGGCGACGCGCTCGCCGACCAGCTGGTCGGCCGTGGCTGGAGCGTCCTGGTGGCCGATGACAGCGGCACCGAGGCCAAGCGGGCCGCGCCCGCGAACTGGGTGCCACGCTGGTGGAGGCGCCGGACGAGGACACGATCGCCACGCTGGTGCGCGAGGCGGACATCGTCTGCCCCGCACCGGGTGTGCCCGAGACGCACGCGGTGGTGGGCGCGGCGATGGCGGCCGGCACGCCACTGCGCACGGAGATCGATCTGGCCTACGTGTGGGAGCAGGAGCGGCCCGCCGGGCCCCGGCCGATGCTGGCCGTCACGGGCACGGACGGCAAGACCACCACCACCATGCTCGCCGCGCACATGCTGGCCGCGGCCGGCCACCAACCTGCCGCTGTCGGCAACACCGAGGTGCCGCTGGCGGCCGCGCTGGACGGCCCGTACGACTCGTTCGTGGTGGAGTGCAGCAGCTTCCGGCTGAACTGGATCGACGCGTTCCGCGCCGAGGCCTCGGTGTGGCTGAACCTCGCCCCCGATCACCAGAACTGGCACACCTCGCTGGCCGCCTACGAGGCCGCAAAGGCTCGCATGTGGCAGAACCGCCGGCCGGGCGACGTGGCCATCGGCTTCGCCGACGACCCGGTGGTGATGCGCAACCTGCGCGCCGCCGGTGGCATCACCCGCACGTTCGCGCTCGGCAACGCGGACTACCGCCTCGAGGGTGACCATCTCGTCGGCCCGCAGGGCGCCTTCGCCCCCGTGTCGGCGATGACGCGCAGCCTGCCGCACGACATCACCAATGCGCTGGCCGCCGCCGCGCTCGTGCTCGAGAGCGGGTTGGCCGCGCCGGCACACGTCGCTGCCGCGCTGGCCACGTTCCGCCACCCGCCGCACCGCATCGAGCCGGTCGGCGAGTTCGGTGGCGTCCGTTGGTTCAACGACTCGAAGGCCACCACACCGCACGCCGCACTCACCGCCATCCGCGGCTTCGGCCGCATCGTCCTGCTGGCCGGTGGCCGCAACAAGGGCCTCGACCTGGCCTCGTTGGCCTCCGAGCGGGAACGGGTGGTGGCGGTCATCGGTCTCGGCGAGGCCGGCCCGGAGGTCGCCGCAGCGTTCGAAGGCGTCTGCCCCACCTATCTGGCGGACTCCATGGAGGCCGCAGTGCACCGCGCCGCCGAGGTCGCCCGCCCGGGCGATGTGGTGCTGCTGTCGCCCGCCTGCGCCAGCTTCGACTGGTACTCGGAGGGCGGCTATCCCGCCCGCGGCGCGGACTTCATGCGCCTCGTCCGCGAGCACGTCGCGAAGGGGGCGGCATGAGTTCGTCGAGCACGCTCATCGGTGACCGTCGCCGCGCCGCGCTGGAACGCAAGCGCGCCGTCAACCGCCACCCTTCGCAGCGCGCCGGGGTCAAGCCCGCCGCACCACCGCCGGTGGCCTTCTACGTCATCGCCGTGGTCACCACGATCTTCACCATGCTCGGGCTGGTGATGGTCCTCTCCGCCACTGCGATCGCCGAGTTCCACAAGGGCAACTCGCCGTGGCGGCTGTTCAACCGCCAAGCACTCTGGGCCTCGTTCGGCGTGATCGGGCTGTGGGCGGCGATGCGTGTGCCCATGCGGACATGGCGGCGCCTGGTGACCCCGGCCTTCGTGGTCGCCTGCGGTCTCATGGTGTTGCCGTTCGTGCCCGGCGTGGGCACGTCGATCAACGACGCTCGCTCGTGGGTGGCCATCGGCCCGCTCAGCTTCCAGCCCAGCGAGTTCCTCAAGCTGGCCCTGCTGCTGGCGTGTGCAGAACTGCTCGCCTCCCGTCGCCACGAGATGCACCTCCCGGGGCGCACGATGGGTCCCGTGTTCGTGATGTCCGCCGTGGCGGTCGGTCTGTGCCTGCTGCAAGGCGACCTCGGCTCGGCCATCGTGCTCGCGGCCATCGTGTTCGCCGTGCTGTTCATCGCCGGGGCGCCGCTGCTGCCCTCACCGCCGCGGGCGCCCTCGCCGGTCTCGGCGCGCTCGGTTTCGTGTTCTCCAGCCCGCGCCGCCAGGCCCGCTTCACCGCGTTCATGGACATCGCCGCCCACAAGGATCACCTGAGCTACCAGACCTGGCAGGCGATGATCGGCACGGCCCAGGGCGGCCTGATGGGCACCGGGCCGGGCCAGGGGCTGAACAAGCTCGGGGAGTTCCTGCCGCTGGCCCACAGCGACTTCATCTTCGCCGTGATCGCCGAGGAACTGGGGTTCCTCGGCGTGGTCGCCGTGCTCGGTGGGTTCATGGTGCTGGCCTATGCCGGCGTGCAGGTGGCGATGGCCACCCAGGACCGCTTCCACGCACTCGTCGCCGGAGGCGTCACGTCCTGGTTCGTGGTGCAGGCGATCATCAATGTCGGCGGTGTCACCGGGCTCATGCCGGTCACCGGCCTGACGCTGCCGTTCTTCAGCGCCGGCGGCAGTTCGCTGTTCGTCACCCTCACCACGATGGGCCTGCTGCTGAACGTGGCCCGCCACGTGCGATGAGCGGGTGCTTCGCCGTCGTCACCGGGGGTGGCACCTCCGGTCATGTGTTGCCGGCCCTGGCGATCGCCGACGGGCTGGTGGCCGCCGGCCACGACCCCGCCACCATCCACTACGTGGGCACCCTCCGCGGGGTGGAGACCCAGCTGGTGCCACCCACCGGCTACCCGCACACGTTCCTCGACGTGGTCGGCCTGCAGCGCAGCCTGTCCCGCCGCAACCTGGCGTTCCTGCCCAAGCTGCGCCGGGCGGTGCGCGACGCCAAGCGGCTGCTCGCCGACCTGCAGCCGAAGGTTGTCGTCAACGTGGGCGGCTACGGCAGCTTCCCCGCCACCTGGGCCGCCCGGCGCATGGGCATCCCGTACGTGGTGGTCAGCTACGACCGCCGGCCCGGCCTGGTGTCCAAGGTGATGGCCAAGCGGGCGGCCGTGTGTGCCGTGGCCTTCCCGGGGTCGGCGCTGCCCCACGCCGAACTGGTGGGGGCGCCGGTGCGCCAGGAGATGATCACGCTGGACCGAACCGCTCGCCGCGCCGCGGCCCGCGCCGAGTTGGGCCTGCCGGCCGACCGGTTCGTGGTGGCGGTGATGTGCGGGTCGCAAGGTGCCGCCGCTGTGAACGCCGTGGTGGACGACATGGTGGGCCGGCTGGCCGATCGCCGCGACCTGGCCGTGTACCACGTGGTGGGTGACCGCTTTCTCGACGCGGCCGCGCCCGCTCGTGACGGGGCGGACGGCATCCTGTACCGCGTGATCGGCTACGAGCAGCGCATGGCGGACCTGTATGCCGCGGCAGACCTGATGGTCACGCGCGGCGGCGCCGGTACCATCGCCGAACTGGCCACCGTGGGCGTGCCGAGCATCATCGTGCCGTGGCCCGGTGCGGCCGAGAACCACCAGGTGGACAATGCCAAGGTGCTGGCCGGCCCCGGTGCAGCACTCCTGGTGGAGCAGGCCGATCTCACCGCCGAACGGCTGGTGGCCGAAGTGGAGCACTTCCTGGCCGACCCGGCCGCGCTGGCCGAGATGGCCGCCGCCGCACGTGCCGAGGGTGCCCTGCACCGCAGCGGCAAGCTCGTCACGGCCGTCGAGCAGGCGGCCCGGCGATGACGCACACCGTCGAGGGCACGAGCAGCGTCGTGCACGACGTGCTGGACACGTTGGGCGAGGGGGCACCGGTCGCGCCGCTGGACCTGTCGCAGCCGCGTCGCCTGCACGTGGTGGGCGTGGGCGGACCGGGCATGAGCGCGATCGCCATCGTGCTGGCCGAGATGGGCCATCACGTCAGCGGTAGCGACCTGCGCGATCGCCCCGTGCTCGATCGCTGCCGGGCGGCCGGTGTGGACGTGCTGGTCGGCCACGACCCGGCTGTGGTGCACGGCTGCGACGCCGTCACCTGGAGCACAGCGATCCCCGAACGCAATGTGGAGCGCGTGGAGGCCGACGCCGCCGGGGTGCCCTCCCTGCACCGCTCGGGCATGCTCGCCTCCATCTGTGCGCAGGCCCGGTCGCTGGGTGTGGCCGGCACCCACGGCAAGACCACCACCACCTCGATGCTGATGCTGATGCTGGCCGAGGCCGGCATGCGGCCCAGCTTCGTCATCGGCGGCGACGTCACCGACATGGGCACGGGTGCCCAGTGGACCGGTGGCGAGTGGTTCGTGGTGGAGGCCGACGAGAGCGACGGCACCCACCTCACCTTGCCGCTGCACGGAACGATCCTCACCAACGTGGATATCGACCATCTGGAGAACTGGGGCACGTTCGACGCGATCCGCGACGGCTTCGACCGCTACCTGCGCGGCATCGCCGGCCCGAAGGTGCTGTGCCTGGACGACCCCAACTGTGCAGCGCTGGCGGAGCACCACGACGTCATCACGTACGGCACCGACCCGATGGCGGACTACCGCGCCGTGGAGGTCGCCGCGGAACACGGCTCGTTCACGTTCGACGTCGAGCACCAGGGCGCCCGGCTGGGCACGGTGAGCCTTCCGCTGCGCGGCATGCACAACGTGCGCAACGCCACCGGCGCGCTGGCGATGGCCATGACCGTCGGCGTGCCGTTCGACGTGGCGGCCGCGGCACTGGCCAAGTTCGGCGGGGTCGCCCGCCGTTTCGACGTGCGCGCGGTGGACGGCGGGGCCACGTTGGTGGACGACTACGCCCACATCCCCACCGAGATCCGCGCCGTGCTGGCCGGCGCCCGGGCCAGCGGTGACGGCTGGCGCCGCGTGGTGGCCGTCTTCCAGCCCAACCGCTACAACCGGATGGCGCTGCTGTGGCCGGAGTACGCAGATGCATTCGTGGACGCCGATCTCGTGGTGCTCACCGAGATCTTCGCGTCCGGCACCACACCGATCCCGGGCGTCACCGGGAAGCTGGTCGTCAACGCGGTGCTCGACGCCCACCCGTCCACCCGCCTGGTGTGGCTGCCCCGCCGCGAGGACCTCGTGGACTTCCTGGCCCGCGAGCTGGGCGAGGGCGATGTGTGCATCTCCATGGGGTGCGGCGACGTGGCCACGCTGCCCGACGAGGTGGCGGCGCGGCGGGCCGAGCGGCGGGCCGTTGCCGGGCGGCGCGAGCAGTGACGGTGGCGGTGGACGCCGTGCAGCGGGTGCTGCAGCGGCTGCAGGGCTGCTCCCGGCCCGATGTGCCACTGGCCCCGTTCACCACCTATCGGGTCGGCGGGCCGGCGGCCGTGCTGGCCGAGCCGCGGACCGTGGAGGAACTGCTGGCCGTCGGGCAGGCGGCAAGGGCAACCGGTCTTCCTGTGCTGGTGATCGGTCGCGGATCGAACCTGTTGGTGGCCGACGAGGGCTTCCCGGGTATCGCCGTGTCGCTGGCCCACTGTGACGGCGCCGCCGACCGCATCGAGGTGGACGGCACCACCGTCACCGTTGGGGCCGCTGTGGCGCTGCCCGTGCTGGCCCGCCGCACCGTGGCCGCCGGCCTCACCGGGCTGGAGTGGGCCGTCGGCGTGCCGGGCTCGGTGGGCGGTGCAGTGCGGATGAACGCCGGTGGCCACGGCAGCGACGTCGCCGCCACGCTGGCCGCAGCGGACGTCGTCGACCTGCGCGACGGCCGGCGCGCCTCGGTGCCCGCGGTGCGGCTGGGCCTTCGCTTCCGGGCCAGCGACCTGGCCGACGAGCAGGTGGTGGTGGCGGCCACCTTCCTCCTACAGCAGGGCACGGTGGCGGAGGGTGAGGCCCAGCTGGCCGAGATCGTGCGCTGGCGGCGAGAGCACCAGCCCGGCGGGCAGAATGCCGGCTCGGTGTTCGTCAACCCGATCCCCGGCGAGCTGGCGGCCGGCCAACTGGTGGACCGGCTGGGTCTGCGCGGCTTCCGCATCGGCACGGCCCACGTCAGCGAGAAGCACGCCAACTTCATCCAGTCCACCGACGGTGGCACGGCGGCCGACGTGCGGGCCGTGATCGAGCACGTGAGGGCCGCGGTGCTGGACGCCACAGGCATTCGGCTGCGCAGCGAGATCCGCCTGGTCGGCTTCCCCGACGTACCCGCAGAGGACCGCCCGGGGGTGGAGTGGTGAGCGAGCCCCGCGCCCCGCGGCCGGGCGATGACGCCCATGTGCCCGACACCGTCCTCGACGAACTGTCCGCCGCCTTCGCCGAGCCGGACCCTGCCGTGGAGTACGACTTCGACGACCCGTCGATCGACCGCCTGCTGGGGCTGACGCCCGCCGAGGCCGCGGCCAGGGTGGAGCCGGATGCGGACGATCACGACGAGTCCGGTGAGGGCGCGGACGCCGATGCGGACCTCGACACCGGCCTCGACACCGGCCTCGACACGGACGACGCGGACGACCACGAGCCGGACGACGAGCCGCTCGCCGACCGCGTCACGATCGACGCGGCGCCGCCCGCCGACGCCCCGCGCCGCACGATCGTCATCGCCGACGACGGCCAGCCGGACACCGTGTACCTCGACGAGGAGAAGGAAGAGCGCTTCCGGGCGGTCCACAGCGGCCAGGGCAGCGACGAGCGGTCCACCATCGTCATCGCCGACCTCGACGACGGCGCAGTGGTGGAGCCGGCGCCCACCCGGGGCTCCGCATCTGTGGACCCACGGATGCGTGCCCGTCGCATCGCGGTGCGGCGCTCCGAAGGCCGCCGGCGACTCATCTGGATCGGTGCGGCGGTGTTGGTGCTGCTGCTCGCGGTGGGCGCGATCGCTGTGGTCGCCTCCCCGATCTTCGACGTGCAGGACGTGCGCGTGCAGGGTGCCGTGTACACCGGGCAGGACCTCCTCGACGAGGTGGTGGCCGATGTGAAGGGTGATCCCGTGCTGCTGGTGGACACGCAGGCGATCGAGGATCGTCTGGAGGCGGATCCCTGGGTGGAGCGGGCCCGCGTCACCACCGACTTTCCCCACACCGTCACGATCGACATCCGTGAGCGCAGCCCCCTCGCCACCTTCCAGGGCGGTGACGGCCGCTGGCGGGTGATCGACATCGAGGGCCGTGTGCTCGACGTCATCGACGGCCAGCCGGTGGCGTTCATGCCGATCACCGGTGACCATCCCGACACGGCACGCGGCCAGTTCGCCGGTGCGCCCTACGCATCCGCCGCACTGCTGGTCCGCTCACTGCCGTCCGAGATCCGGGTGCTCACCCGCTCTGTGGGCCTGGACCCCACCACCGGGCGGCTCACCATGCTGCTGGAGGGTGACGTGGAGGTGCGGTTGGGTGACGCCGACGACCTGGAGGCCAAGCTGGCCCGCCTGCTGGGCCAGGTCCGTGAGGGGCTCGACGGGGTGGCCTCGCTGGACGTCTCCACCGCCGAGATCGGCGTCGTCCACCGGTAACCGCCGTCCGGCCCCTCCCATTCGCTACGATCTGACCAATTCTCGAGGACGTCCACGTGTACGACACCACATCCCAACATTCCCAGCGAGCCCGGAGGTTCCACTGATGGCCGGCGCACCCCAGAACTATCTCGCCGTCATCAAGGTCATCGGTGTCGGCGGTGGTGGCGTCAACGCCGTCAACCGGATGATCGATGCCGGGCTGAAGGGCGTGGAATTCGTCGCCGTCAACACCGACGCGCAGGCACTCCTCATGAGCGACGCCGACGTCAAGCTGGACATCGGCCGCGACCTCACCCGCGGCCTCGGCGCCGGCAGCGATCCGGAGGTCGGCCGCAACGCCGCCGAGGCGCACCGCGACGAGATCGAGGAGATGATCAAGGGCGCCGACATGGTGTTCATCACCGCCGGTGAAGGTGGCGGCACCGGTACCGGCGCCGCGCCGGTGATCGCCGAGATCGCCCGTGGCATGGGGGCGCTCACCATCGGTGTGGTCACCCGCCCGTTCAGCTTCGAGGGCCGCCGCCGGGCCGTGCAGGCCGATGCCGGCGTGCAGCGCCTGAAGGAGAAGGTGGACACGCTCATCGTCATCCCGAACGACCGCCTGCTCACGGTGGCCAACGAGAAGACCAGCGTGCTCAACGCCTTCAAGATGGCCGACGAGGTGCTGCTGCAGGGCGTCTCCGGCATCACCAACCTCATCACCACCCCCGGCCTGATCAACACCGACTTCGCCGACGTGAAGATGATCCTCAGCAGCGCCGGCTCGGCGCTCATGGGCATCGGTCAGGCCAGCGGCGAGAACCGGGCAGTCACGGCTGCCAAGGCCGCCATCAGCAGCCCGCTGCTGGAGGCCGCCATCGATGGCGCTCGTGGCATCCTGCTGAACATCACCGGCCCCAGCAGCATGGGCCTGTTCGAGATGAACGCCGCCGCGGAGATCATCCATGGCGTCGCCCATCAGGACGCCAACATCATCTTCGGCACCGTCATCGACGACGAGATGGGCGACGAGGTCAAGGTCACCGTCATCGCCGCCGGGTTCGACCGGTGGGACGGCGGCGGCAGCGGTACCGCCACCAGCGGTGGCCGCCCGGCCATGAAGGTGGTCGCCGACCCCAAGCCCACGGCCTCCCTGAAGGATCTGTTCGGCGACGAGCCGGAGGACCCGCTGGATTCCGGCGACGACGACTTCGACGTGCCCTCGTTCCTGAAGTGAGCCCGGGGCCGCGCCGCGGCCTGTTCACCTCCGCCGGCGGCGACACGGTCGTCATCCGCTGCAGCACCGTCTCCGACGGCGATTTCCACATCGAGACATCTCCCGCCGCGCTCGCGCACCGGCGCCAGGCGTTCCAGCCCGGCCGGTGGAGCCAGCTCGACGAGATCCACGGTGTGCAGGTCCGCACGGTGACCGAACCCGGCCAGTTCGACATCACGATCGGCGACGGCGCAGTCACCACGGCGCGAGGCGTGGTGCTGGCCTGCTGGGTGGGGGACTGTGCGCCCGTCGCCTTCGTGGGCGCCGACGGGGTGATCGGCGTCGCCCACGCCGGCTGGAAGGGAGCCTGGGACGGCGTGCTGGAGGCCACGGTGGCCGCGATGCGCGGCGCCGGGGAGAGCGGCCCGATCACGGCCCACCTCGGGCCGTGCATCCATCCGTGCTGCTACGAGTTCGGCGCGGCCGACCTGGCTCGCTTCACCGGCCGCTTCGGGCCGCAGGTCGCCGGCACCACCACCTGGGGCACACCCTCGCTGGACATGCCCACCGTCGTGGCCGCGTGCCTCACCGCGGCCGGCGCAACACCGGACACCCGCCTCACCGGTTGCACGCACTGCACACCGGGACGGTGGTTCTCCCACCGCCGGGGCGATGCTGGACGGCATGTGGTCACCGTGGTCAAGATGGCATCGCGATGAGCGAGCACGGCGACCACCCCTGCGACCCGGAACTGGATCGGCACGTCGCCGAGCGGTTGGCGGCCGTGCAGGCGCGCATCGCCGCTGCCGGCGGCACGGACGTGACGGTGCTGCCCGTCACCAAGACGTTCCCGGTGGAGGCGTGCTGGGCGGCGTACCGGGCCGGCTGCACAGCGGTGGGGGAGAACTACGCCCAGGAGGTCGTGGCCAAGTTCGGCCACCAGGCCCCGCCGTTCGGGGTGCACTTCATCGGCCAGTTGCAGACCAACAAGGTGCGGATGCTGGCCCCGCTGATCACCACCTACGAGACCGTCGATCGCCCGTCGCTCGTTCGCGAACTGGCCAAGCGGGTGCCCGGCGCCTCGGTGCTGGTGCAGGCGGACACCACGGGCGAGCCGGGCAAGGGTGGCTGCCCGATCGTCGACGTGCCGGCGTTGGTGGAGGCCGCACTCGCAGCAGGCCTGAGCGTCCACGGGCTGATGACCGTGGGCCCCACCGACGGCGGGCCGAGCGCGGCTCGCCCCGGGTTCCGCGCCGTGCGCGCGCTGGTGGAGCGACTGGGGCTGACGGTGTGCTCGATGGGGATGACCGACGACCTCGAGGTCGCGGTGGAAGAGGGTGCCACGCAGGTACGCATCGGCAGTGCGTTGTTCGGCAGGCGTCCGCCCGGAACGCCCTCCGTGAGGTAACCTTCCCCGCGGAGGACGCTCGATGTCGATGTGGAAGAAGGCAATGGACTACCTGGGCCTCGGGCCCGACGATGCCTACGACGACTACGACATCGCGCCCGAGCCCGAACGCCCCGTGCGGGCAGCGCGCCCGCCCCGCGACGAGTCGGCGCGAGCGCCGCGCAACTTCGGCCAGGACTACGAGCCCGAGCCGCCGCGCCCGGCCCCGCAGCGCCCGTCGTTCCCCAGCCGTGAACCCGATGTGGTGATCCGCCGGCCGGCGCCCGCCGGCGACGACAGCAGCGTGCAGCCGCGCCCGATCAACCCGCGGCCGGTCACCCCCGTTCGGCCGGCACCCGCGGCGCCCACCGCGGACCCGTACACCGTCCGGCCGCGCCGCTTCGACTCGGCGCAGGAAGTGGCCGACAAGTTCAAGGAAGGCCAGCCGGTCATCATGAACCTGGAAGCCGCGGACCGCGAGGTGTCGCGCCGGCTCATCGATTTCGCCAGCGGCCTGTGCTACGGCCTCAACGGCACGATGGAGAAGGTGGCCACGGGCGTGTATCTGCTGAAGCCGAACGTCCGCAACGGCTACGACGGCGCCGACTACGGCGGCTGACGCGCACTTTCCCTGCCGGGTGCCGAGCGGCGCTGCGCGCGCCTAACATCGCCCTCATGGAGATGAGCCCGCAGACCATCCGCAGCACCGGCTTCCGGACCGTGAAGAAGGGCTACGACCCGTCTGAGGTCGACGCCTTCAAGGAGCAGGTCGCTGCGGCGGTCGAGACGTCGCAGAACCAGGCGACGGCCATGGAGGCCCGGGCCCGCGCTGCGGTCGCCAAGCTGCAGGAGATCTCCCAGCAGGTGGGCGGCAAGGCGGAGGACCGCCCTGCCGCGGCGCCGGCCCCCGCAGCGGCACCCACGTCCACCTCCTCGGGCGACACCGAGATGATCTCCCGCACCCTGCTGCTGGCGCAGCGCACTGCGGATGCCACCGTGGCCGATGCCAAGGCCGAGGCCGAGACCATTCTCGGCCAGGCGCGCGACGAAGCCGGTCGGGTGCTCGACGGGGCGCGGGCGATGGCTGCCAAGACGGTGGAGGAAGCCAAGGGCGATGCCCGCCGTGCCGCCGACGACGAGCGGGTGCGGGCGGAGAACGAGGTGCAGGCGCTGCTGGCCCGCCGCGACTTCCTGCTGTCCGACGTGGATCACCTGGAGCAGTACATCCAGGCCCAGCGCGAGCGCCTGCGCGACGCCGCTGTGCAGATCCAGGAACTGGTGGAGCGCGTGCCCGGTGGGCTGGGCGACATGCGCCGCCCTCTGCTGTCGGCGTCGGCCGACGCCGGCCCGGTCACCGTCGCCCCCAGCGTGGAGCAGCCTGCGCCTGCCGCGCCGCCGCCGATGATCATCGAGGAGACCGCCCCCGCCGCGGAGCCCGCTGCCGAGCAGCCTGCGCCCGAGCCGGCAGCGCCGGCCGTGGAGCCGTCGCCGGAGGCCTCGCTGGCCCCCGCGCCCAGTTGGAGCCCCGCGGAGCCGGAGGCCGACCGGGTGCCCCGCCTGGACGCCGCGACGCTCGCCAATGACCCGATCGCCAAGGAGAGCGTGTGGCGGATGCTGGACGAAGAGGTGGCCAACACCCAGGCGGCGCAGGGCACGTTCGAGTCGCTCTCGCTGGACGTCACGGCCGAGGTGCCCGTGGTGCGCCCTGCCCCCCAGGCGGAGGACCCCTTCCGCATCGGCGGCGACGAACTCCAGTAGCGGATACTCGCCGGGTGACGGCGATCGCCGACCGCTAGGCTGGGCACTCACGGCGATGACGAGGCCATCACCTCCGAGCCTCCGGAAGAACGGCGCGTGCGCTCACTAGAACCGGACGGGTCCAGCCCGACATCGCTGGCGAATGCGAGTGGTCGCGGCCCGTGGGCGGCGGCAAGCAGGGTGGTACCGCGGGCCGTTCGGCTCGTCCCTGTTCCAGAGTGCCGAGGTCGCCACGACCGACGCTGTGCAGGAGCAACCAGTGACCTACCCCGACGTGACACCGCAGCCTTCCTTCCCCGCCCTGGAGCGTGAGATCCTCGCCTACTGGGACGCCGACCAGACCTTCCCGGCGTCCATCCAGGCCCGTGAGGGCGCCGACGAGTACGTGTTCTACGACGGCCCCCCGTTCGCCAACGGCCTGCCCCACTACGGGCACCTCCTCACCGGGTTCGTGAAGGACGCCGTGCCCCGCTACCGCACCATGCGCGGCCAGCAGGTGCACCGCCGCTTCGGGTGGGACTGCCACGGCCTCCCTGCCGAGACCGTGGTGGAGAAGGAACTGGGCGTCAGCGGTCACCCGGAGATCATCAAGTTCGGGCTGGACAAGTTCAACGACGCCTGCCGCACCAGCGTGCTGCGGTTCACCGACGACTGGCACCGCTACGTCACCCGCCAGGCCCGCTGGGTGGACTTCCAGAACGACTACAAGACGCTGGACACGCCCTACATGGAGAGCGTGATGTGGGCGTTCAAGACCCTGTTCGACAAGGGGTTGATCTACGAGGGCTTCCGTGTGCTGGCCTACTGCTGGCGCTGCGAGACGCCGCTCTCCAACACCGAGACGCGGATGGACGACGTCTACAAGGACCGCCAGGACCCTGCGCTCACCGTGATGTTCCACCTCGAGACCGGCGAGCACATGCTGGCCTGGACCACCACGCCGTGGACCCTGCCCAGCAACCTGGCGCTCGCCGTCGGGCCGGACATCGACTACGCCGTCATGCAGGAGACCGCAGCGGACGGCACGACCCAGCGGTACATCCTGGCCGAGGCCCGCCTCGGCGCCTACGAGAAGGAACTGGCCAACGCGGAGCGCATCGGCACGCTGAAGGGCAGCGACCTCGTCGGCCGGAAGTACACGCCGCTGTTCCCGTTCTTCGCCGACACACCCAACGCCTTCCACGTGCTGGCGGCGGACTTCGTCAGCACCGAGGACGGCACTGGCGTGGTGCACATGGCGCCCGGGTTCGGCGAGGAGGACCAGAACGCCTGCAACGCCGTCGGCATCCCCACGATCTGCCCGATGGACGAGCACGGCCGCTACACCGCGGACGTTCCGCCGTGGAAGGGCGTGCACGTCTTCGACGCCAACCCGGAAGTCACCCGCGACCTGAAGGCCCGCGGGCTGGTCGTTCGCCACGACAGCTACCAGCACAGCTACCCGCACTGCTGGCGCTGCGCCGAGCCGCTGGTGTACCGGGCCATCAGTTCCTGGTTCGTGGAGGTCACCCGGTTCAAGGACCGCATGGTCGAACTGAACCAGCAGATCCGCTGGGTGCCCGAGCACATCAAGGACGGCTCGTTCGGCAAGTGGCTGGCCAACGCCCGCGACTGGAGCATCAGCCGCAACCGCTTCTGGGGCGCGCCCATCCCGGTGTGGAAGAGCGACAACCCGGAGTACCCGCGGGTGGACGTGTACGGCAGCATCGCCGAACTGGAGCGCGACTTCGGTGTCACCGTCACCGACCTGCACCGCCCGCAGATCGACGACCTCGTGCGGCCCAACCCGGACGACCCCACGGGCCAGTCGATGATGCGCCGCGTCACCGAGGTGCTGGACTGCTGGTTCGAGAGCGGCTCCATGCCGTTCGCCCAGGTGCACTACCCGTTCGAGAACCACGACTGGTTCGAGGCCCACTACCCGGGCGACTTCATCGTCGAGTACATCGGCCAGACCCGCGGCTGGTTCTACACCCTGCACGTGCTGGCCACCGCCCTGTTCGACCGGCCGGCGTTCTCCACCTGCGTCAGCCACGGCATCGTGCTGGGCGACGACGGGCAGAAGATGTCCAAGAGCCTGCAGAACTACCCCGACCCGATGATGGTGTTCGACACCTACGGCAGCGACGCCATGCGGTGGTACCTGCTGAGCTCGCCGATCCTGCGCGGCGCCGACCTGATGGTCACCGAGGACGGCATCCGCGACACGGTGCGCCAGGTCATCCTTCCGATCTGGAACTCGTACTACTTCCTGTCGCTGTACGCGAACGCGGCCGGCACCACGGGCACGTTCCGCACCGACAGCGCGGACGTACTGGACCAGTACATCCTGGCCAAGACCCACCGGCTCGTCGCCGACGTCACCGCGGCGATGGACGACTACGACCTGATGCTGGCCTGCGGGTCGGTGCGGTCCTACCTCGACGCGCTCACCAACTGGTACGTGCGCCGCAGCCGGGAGCGGTTCTGGGCGGGCGAGCAGGCGGCCATCGACACCCTGCACACCGTGCTGGTCACTGCCTGCCGGGCGCTCGCCCCGCTGCTGCCACTCACCACCGAGGCCGTCTACCGCGGGCTCACCGGTGAGCGCAGCGTGCACCTCACCGACTGGCCGGAGGCGGACACCCTGCCCACCGACGACGACCTGGTGGAGGCGATGGACCTGGCTCGCGATGTGTGCAGCGCCACCCTTCGCCTGCGCAAGACCCACCAGCGCCGCGTCCGCCAACCGCTGCGCAACCTGCAGGTGGCCGTGCCCGGTTCCGGGCGACTGGCCCCGTTCGCCGACCTCGTGGCCGACGAGGTGAACGTGAAGGCCGTGGACCTCACCGACGACGTGCACGCGGTGGCCTCGTTCGACCTGCAGGTGGTGCCCGCCAAGCTCGGGCCGCGCCTCGGTAGCCAGGTGCAGACCGTCATCAAGGCCGTCAAGAGCGGCGACTGGCAGCAGGGCCCCGACGGCGTGGTCGCCGGGGGAGTGGCGCTGGAGGACGGCGAGTACACCCTGAAGCTGGTGGTGCAGGGCGACGGTGCCAGCACCCCGCTGACGGGTGGGGCGGGTGTGGTGGTGCTGGACCTGGACGTCACCCCCGAACTCGAGGCCGAGGGCGTCACCCGCGACCTCATCCGCCTGGTGCAACAGGCCCGGCGCGACGCCGGGCTGCACATCAGCGATCGCATCGCGCTCACGCTCGGTGTGCCGGAGTCCGTGCGCCGCCAGGTCAGCGCCTTCCAGCACCTGCTCACCGACGCCACGCTGGCCACGTCGCTGTCGTGGGAGGGCGGCCAACCCAACGCCGAACTGGACGGCGAGCCGGTGCACATCGGCGTTGTCGCCCAACACTGAGCAGTCCGTGCCCGGTCCGGTCACGCCACACCCCGACGGCGCTCGCCTGCGGGTGCGGGTGCAGCCGGGGGCCAGCCGGGCCGGCGTGGTGGGCATGCAAGGCGAGGAGTTGAAGGTGCGTGTGGCCAGCCCTCCGCTGGACGGCCGGGCCAACGCCGAGGTGTGCGAGGTGATCGCCGCCGCGCTGAGCCTTCGTGCCAGGGAGGTGAGGGTGGACGGCGGCCACACGTCGCGATCCAAGACTCTGGTGATCGCCGCCCCCGCCGACGCGGTGGCGCATGCCCTCGCGCCGTGGATCGGCCCGGACGGCGCGCCGCGGCGGTAGCATCCCGGCCTTACATCCCACGACGGAGGGCGACGCGGCATGGCAACGGCGAAGAAGGCACCGGCGAAGAAGGCGGCGGCTCCGGCCAAGGCTGCCCCGGCAGCCAAGAAGGCTGCCGCTCCGGCGAAGGTGGCCGCTCCGGCGAAGAAGGCGGCTCCGGCCAAGAAGGCGGCGCCGCGGGCGAAGAAGGCTGCTGCTCCGGCCAAGGCCGCTCCGGCGCCGGCGAAGAAGGCGGCACCGCCGGCGAAGAAGGCTGCTGCTCCGGCCAAGCCCGCTCCGGCACCGGCGAAGAAGGCTGCGGCTGCGAAGAAGGCTGCGGCTCCGGCCAAGCCCGCCCCCGCTCCGGCGAAGAAGGCGGCTGCCGCGGCTCCTGTGAAGAAGGCTGCGGCAGCGCCGGCGAAGAAGGCCGCTCCGGCCAAGCCCGCCCCGGCGTCGGCGAAGAAGGCGGCTGCCGCGGCTCCGGCGAAGGACGCAGTGCCCACCGGCCCCGTGGTGAAGGGCGTCACCAAGGACGGCATCGCCTACACGAAGGACTTCGACGCCAAGTTCCTCACCGCCCAGCGCGACCTGCTGCTGGCCGAGAAGGCCGATCTGCTCGGACAGGCCATGCAGTTGGAGGACGAAGCCCACCAGCTCATCGAGGAGCACGAGATGGGCGATGTGCAGTTCGACGACGAGGGTGGGGAGGGCGACACCATGGTGGTGGAGCGCGAGCGCGACCTGGCGCTGAGCGCCCAGGCCCGCCAGATCATCGTCGACATCGATGCCGCGCTGGAGCGTCTGACCACGGGTGCTTACGGCTACTCGGTGGAGTCCGGCCGCCCCATCCCGCGGGAGCGTCTAGAGGCCATCCCGTGGGCCACCGTGCTCGTCGAGGAGAAGGTCGGCGGGATCGGCCGCCGATGACCACGGACGGCCCTGCCGAGGTGTCCGCCGCACCGCCGGCACGGTCGGGCCGAGGCCTGCTGCTGTCGCTGGTGATCACCGATGTGGTCATCCTGCTGGACGTGCTCACCAAGCACTGGGCGGTCAGCACGCTGGCGGGTGAACCGCCCCACCATGTGGTGTGGACCCTGCAGTGGAATCTCGCGTACAACACCGGCATGGCCTTCTCCAGCGGCAAGGGGATGGGTCCGGTCATCGGTGTGCTCGCACTGGCCATCGGGATCGCCATGCTCGTTGCCGTCCGCCGCCAGCCGAGCCGCCTGGCCCGCGTCGCCGCTGGGCTCGTGGCCGGAGGGGCGTTCGGCAATGTCATCGACCGGCTGTTCCGCGGCGAAGGGTGGCTGCGCGGCGCGGTGGTGGACTTCATCGACTTCCAGTGGTTCCCGATCTTCAATGTCGCTGACATGGCCGTCAACGTCGGTGGCGCCCTCTTCGTGCTGTGGTCCCTGCTCGGCCAGGAGCACGAGCAGGCGACGACGCCGGCAGATGTGGGGGCCGGCGCATGATCCGCGAGGAGATCCCCGCGGCACTGGCCGGCGAGCGTCTGGACCGCGTGGTGGCGCTGATCGCCGAGTGCAGCCGCAGCGACGCCGCCACCCTGATCGCCCTCGGCGGGGTGACGCTCGATGGTGCAGCCGAAGCCAGTGGCAAGGTGCGCCTGCGCGCCGGGCAGGTGGTCACAGTGGACCCCGCGCTGCTGCCCGAGCAGGAGGGGCCGCAACCGGAGCCCGACGTGGAGTTCACCGTGGTGCACGAGGACGACCACCTCATCATCGTGGACAAGCCCGCGGGGTTGGTGGTGCACCCCGGCGCCGGGCACCCGCGAGGCACGTTGGTGAACGGGCTGCTGGCCCGCTACCCGGAGATCGCCGAGGTGGGTGAGGCGCACCGCCCGGGCATCGTCCACCGACTCGACGTGGGCACCAGTGGCCTGCTGGCGGTGGCCCGGAGCCAGCGCGCCTACCACGTGCTGGTGGATGCGCTGGCCAACCGCGACGTGGGCCGGGTCTACCGTGCGCTCGTGTGGGGTCACCTGGCCAACCCCAACGGGGTGGTGGACGCGCCGATCGGCCGCGATCACCGCGACCCGATGCGGATGGCGGTGGTGGTGGACGGCAAGCCCAGCCGGACGCGCTACCGGGTGCTGCACGAGTACCGCACACCCACCGAGGTCTCGGTGCTGGAGTGCCGCCTGGAGTCCGGGCGCACCCACCAGATCCGCGTGCATCTCAGCGCGATCGGGCACCCGGTGGTGGGCGACGGAACGTACGGCGGCATCCGCACCCACCTGTCGCCGCCCCGCCCCTTCCTGCATGCCGCCGTGCTGGAACTGGACCATCCCGTCACACGCGAACCCATGCACTTCGAGTCGCCGTTGCCGGCCGACCTGGCCGAGGTGGAAGCGCTGCTGGAGGACTGAACGCCGACGGGGCGCAGCGGCCCGTCAGCGCGGGGCGGCCTCCGGCAGGCGGGCCTCCGGCCACGGTGCACCGCCCGCCGCTGCGTCGGCCACCGCCTGCAGGGTGAAAGCCTCCATCATCCGCCGCATCTGCTCACCGGCGGACTTCCAGATGGCGAGCAGCACGCACTGCCCTTCATGGTCGCACGAGCCGTCCTGGTGCGGCTCGCCGAAGTCGCCGAGGCTGATCGGCCCGTCCACCGCCGACAGGATCTCGCTGAGACGGATCTCCGCGGCGGCCCTGGCGAGCACGTAGCCGCCGCCCACACCGCGCTTGGAGCGCACCAGGCCGGCACCCTTCAGGGCCAGCAGGATCTGCTCCAGGTAGGGCTGGGGGATGCCCGTGCGCTCGGCGATGTCGCGCACCGACGTGGGCCCCGGTTCGTCCTGATGCAGGGCGAGCGACAGGAGCGCCCGACAGGCATAGTCACCCTTGCTCGACACTCGCACGCCGCCATCGTAGGCGGTGCCGGCCCGGGACCGGCGATCCTCGCCCGCCGGCGGGATCGGGCCGATGAATGGCGCGACTGTCGCCGGAGGTGCTGGACTGGCACCGCCGTGTCCCAGCCAGTGCTTCCCGACTACGGCGGTGCCAACGTGCGTGGCATCGTGCCGTCGATCCTCGGGCCGCGCGGCGCGGCCCTGCCCGGGTGGATGCCGGCGGTGGCCGCCGGCGCCCGCCAGGTGGTGCTGCTGGTCGTGGACGGCCTCGGTTGGGAGCAACTGCAGGAGCGCCGGCACCTCGCCCCGACGCTGGCCGGCATGGCCGGCGGGCCCATCAGCACCGTGGTGCCGTCCACCACCGCCACCGCACTCACCTCGATCGCCACTGGGCTGGCCCCGGGCGAACACGGCCTGGTGGGCTACCGCATGGAGGTGCGTGGCGAGGTGCTCAACGTGCTGCGGTGGTCCACCGGCAACGGCGATGCCCGGCGGACCATCGAGCCGGCCGCCACCCAGCCCTTCCGGCCGTTTCTGGGCGAGGCGGTGCCGATCGTCAGCAAGGCGGAGCTGGAGGGTTCGGCGTTCACGGCAGCCCATCTGCGCGGCGGCCGTCCGTGCGGGTGGCGGGCGGCCTCCAGCATTCCGGTGGTCGTGGCCGAACTGCTGGCTCAGGGCGAGCGGTTCGTCTACGCCTACTACGACGGGGTCGACAAGATCGCCCACGAGCGCGGCTTCGGGCCGTACTACGACGCCGAGTTGGTGGCGGCCGACCGGCTGGTTGCCGACGTCGCCGCCGTGCTGCCCCCGGGGGCTGTGCTGCTGGTCACCGCCGACCACGGCCAGGTGCAGGTGGGCGACCGCATCGTGCAACCTCACCCCGACGTGCTGCGGGCCTGCCGCCTGCAGTCGGGGGAGGGGCGGTTCCGCTGGCTGCACGCCCGCCCGGGCGCCGCCGCCGACCTGCTGGCCGCAGCCCGGCAACACCACGGCGACGTGGCGTGGGTGCACAGCCGGGCCGAGGTGGTGGAGGCCGGCTGGTTCGGCCCGGTGGTCAGCCCGCCAGTGGCGGCTCGCCTCGGCGATGTCGCGCTCGTCGCCCGCGACCCGGTGTCGTTTCACGACCCGGCCGACACGGGGCCGTACGAACTGATCTGCCGCCACGGTTCGCTGACCTCCGCCGAGATGTGGGTTCCGCTCCTTGCTGCGGCAGGATGAAGGCAGCCAGTCCCCACCAAGACCCCGATCACGGAGAACGACATGACGGACCCGACACAGCAAGTGGAGCATCCCGAGGTGGTCAGCGGTGTTCCGGCGCACCAGGAGGTGCCCACCGAGACCGTCACCGAACCCGCCAAGGTCATGCGCATCGGCTCCATGGTGAAGCAGTTGCTGGAAGAGGTGCGTGGCAGCCAGCTCGACGAGCACAGCCGCGAGCGCCTGGCGGAGATCTACGAGCGGTCGATCGTGGAGCTCAGCGAGGCCCTGTCGCCCGACCTGCAGGACGAGCTGCGCATGCTGGCGCTGCCCTTCCGTGAGGGCGAAGTGCCCTCGGAGAGCGAGCTGCGCATCGCCAAGGCCCAGCTGGTGGGGTGGCTGGAGGGGTTGTTCCACGGCATCCAGGCCACCCTGTTCGCCCAGCAGCTGGCCGCCCGCCAGCAGCTGGAGCAGATGCGCCAGCTGCCACCCGGCATGGTGCCCGGGCGGCCCGGCCAGCCGGACCCGGCCGATGCCTCGGAGCGCCCCGGTACCTACCTGTAGTCGCGCCGCCACCCGGTTTTGCCGGGCGGTCTTCGCGGCTAGGGTCGCGGAAATCACAGGCGTGTAATCCGCGCCGCCGCGACCCACCGAAGGAAGGGAGGCCCCGCCCGTGGGCGACTCGTTCACCCACCTCCACGTCCACACCGAGTTCTCCATGCTCGACGGCGCGGCGCGCCTCGACGAGCTGGTGGCAAAGGCGGTGCAGGACGGGCAGCCGGCGCTGGGCATGACCGACCACGGCAACATGTACGGGGTCTTGGAGTTCTTCAAGGAGTGCAACGCCCAGGGCATCAAGCCGGTCATCGGCACAGAGGCCTACATGGCCTACGAGACCCGCACTGAGCGCCCCGCCCGTCGCGGCCGGGTGGACGACTCCGGCGGCGACACCGAGGGTGGCAAGAAGCTCTACTACCACCTCACGCTGCTGGCGGAGAACAACCAGGGCTATCGCAACCTCATCCAGCTGGCCAGCCTGGCCTTCCTCGAGGGCTACTACTACAAGCCGCGGATGGACTGGGAGCTGCTGGAGAAGTACCACCACGGCCTCATCGCCACCACCGGGTGCCTCGGCGGGCATGTGCTCCAGGCATTGCTGCAGGGCGACGAGAAGGGCGCGCTGGACAAAGCGGGCCGCCTGCAGGAGATCTTCGGCAAGGACAACCTGTTCGTCGAACTGCAGGACCACGGCCTGCAGGCCCAGCGCGACACCAACCCGAAACTGCTGGAGATCGCCCAGCGCATCGGCGCTCCGGTCATCGCCACCAACGACTCCCACTATGTGCACCGCGACGACCACGAAGCACACGACGCCCTGCTGTGCGTGCAGACCGGCGCCAACCTCAGCGACCCGAAACGCTTCAAGTTCGAGGGCACGGAGCACTACCTCAAGAGCGCGGCGGAGATGCGCTACCTGTTCCGCGACGTGCCCGAAGCCTGCGACAACACCCTGTGGATCGCCGAGCGGGCCGATGTCAGCATCGAGTTCGGCAAGCCCCAGCTGCCCAACTTCCCCAAGCGCCCGGCGCAGTTCGAGGACGACGCCGCGTACCTGGACCACCTCACCTGGGAAGGCGCCCGCATGCGGTGGGGGGAGGTGCTGCCCAACGCCGTGGTGGAGCGCGTCGCCTACGAGCTCCAGGTCATCAAGAACATGGGGTTCGCCAGCTACTTCCTCATCGTCGGCGACCTCATCGCCCACGCCAAGAACAGCGGCATCCGCGTCGGCCCCGGCCGCGGGTCGGCCGCCGGCTGCGCGGTGGCCTACTGCCTGCGGATCACCGAGCTGGACCCCATCAAGTACGACCTGCTGTTCGAGCGGTTCCTCAACCCCAGTCGCATCTCCATGCCGGACATCGACATGGACTTCGACTCCCGCTACCGCGACGAGATGATCCGCTACGCGGCCGAGACCTACGGCCGCGACCATGTGGCCCAGATCATCACGTTCGGCACCATCAAAGCCCGCAATGCCGTGCGCGACGCCGCCCGGGTGCTGGGCTACCCGTACGGCGTGGGCGACAAGGTGGCCAAGGCGATGCCACCGCTGGTGATGGGCCGCGACACCCCGCTGAAGTACTGCTTCGAGGAGAACCCCAAGTACGCCGACGGCTTCAAGGCCGCTGCCGAACTGAGGGCGATGTACGACGCCGACCCCGACGTGAAGCGGGTGGTGGACGTCGCCAAGGGCTTGGAGGGTCTGAAGCGCAGCGACGGCATCCACGCGGCTGCTGTGGTGATCACCAAGGACCCACTCACCACCTACCTGCCGATCCAGCGCAAACCCGAGTCCGGCCAGGACCCCAACGACGCCCCGATGGTCACCCAGTTCGAAATGCACGGGGTGGAGGAACTGGGCCTGCTGAAGATGGACTTCCTCGGCCTTCGCAACCTCGATGTCATCACCGACACCGAGAACATGGTGCGGGCCACCAAGAACCCCGAATTCACCATCGACGACGTGCCGCTGGACGACCCGAAGGTGTTCGACCTGCTCGGTCGGGGCGACACGCTCGGCGTGTTCCAGTTGGAGTCCCCGCCCATGCGGGCGCTGCTGCGGTCCATGGCGCCCACCTCGTTCGACGACGTCGGCGCCCTCATCGCGCTCTACCGGCCGGGGCCGATGAGCGCCAACATGCACTACGACTACGCCGACCGCAAGAACGCCCGCCAGGAGGTCAGCTACTTCCACCCCGATGCTCAGGAACTGCTCGGCGACACCTACGGCCTGATGATCTATCAGGAGAGCGTCATGCGGGTGGCCCAGAAGTTCGCCGGCTACTCACTGGCCGAGGCGGACTCCTTGCGCAAGGCGATGGGCAAGAAGAGCCGCGAAGTCATGGCCAAGGAGCGCAGCAACTTCGAGGAAGGCTGCGACCGCCAGGGCTACGGCAGGGCGCTGGGCGAGCAGTTGTTCGACGTCATCGCCAAGTTCGCCGACTATGCGTTCAACAAGAGCCACAGCTACGGGTACGGCCTGGTCACCTACCAGACCGCGTACCTGAAGGCCCACTACCCGGTGGAGTATCTGGCCTGCCTGCTCACCAGCGTCAAGAGCAACCTGGACAAGGCGGCCGTGTACCTCAGCGACGCCCGGGCGATGGCCGTGAAGGTGCTCACCCCGGACATCAACCGCTCGGTCACCGACTTCGCCGCGCTGAACCCGGCGGAAGTGCCGGTGGACGTGGAACTGCCGGCGGGCAGCCCCGGCGCCATCACGTTCGGCCTCTCGGCCATCCGCAATGTGGGGGAGGGGCTGGTGGAGTTGCTGCTGAAGGAGCGCGACGACAACGGTCCGTTCGACTCGTTCCACGACTTCGTGGAACGCGTGCCGGAACCGGTCCTCAACAAGCGCACGGTGGAGTCCCTCATCAAGGCAGGTGCGTTCGACACGCTCGGCCATCCGCGCAAGGGGCTGCTGATGGTGTTCGAGCAGATCATCGACACCACCGTCGTCCGCCGCCGCGAGCGCGACCAAGGCGTGATGAGCCTGTTCGGCGACCTCGGTGGTGGCGGCGGCGATGGTGGCTTCGACGAGCGGATCGCCATCCCGGCCGTCGAGTTCGACAAGAGCGACCGCCTGAAGTTCGAAAAGGAGATGCTCGGCCTGTACGTCAGCGACCATCCCCTGCTCGGCGTGGAGGCCGCCCTGCGGCGCAAGGTGGAGTGCTCCGTGGCGGAGGCCGCGGAGAAGGAGGACGGCGCCGTCGTCGTGCTCGGCGGGCTGATCACCAACCTGGCGCGCAAGTTCACCAAGAAGGGCGACCAGATGGCCGTCTTCGTGCTGGAGGACCTGGACGCATCCATCGAGGTCACCGTGTTCCCCCGGGTGCTGCTGGAGCAGGGCCACAAGCTGGTCGACGACGCCATCGTCACCGTGCGCGGCCGGATCGACCGGCGCGACGAGGCCCGTCTCGGCTTCATGGCCCAAGACGTGCAGATCGTGGAGGGCCTGGACACCGCGGCCGCCGCGCCGCTGCGCCTGCGGGTGCCGGCCACCTCGCTCACGGAACTGAAGATTCACCAGATCCGCAAGATCCTGCGCGAGCACCCCGGCGAATCGCCGGTCTACCTGCACATCGGGCAGGGCAAGGTGCTGCGCCTCGCCGACGAGTTCTGCGTGGATCTGGACCGGGTGGTGGGCGAGTTGCGGATGGCGCTGGGGCACGACGCCGTGGTGCTCTGACCGGGGCGATGCAGGGCTGTGACCAGCCCGTCACACTCCAGGGCAGCGATCCGGCCGGTTTCCTGGCAGAATAGGAACCTCAAGTCGCGCCATCGGGCCACGGCCCGGCGCCATGGACTCGACAGGGGAGCTTCACGGAATGCCATTCCAGGTGGGAACCAGGGACAGCGCGGCGCTCACGGACGGTGATCTCGACGAGATGGCCTCGATGGGTGGCGCCTTCGACATCGGCGTGCTGTCGAAGGCCAAGGAGGATTGGGTGCTCAGCACCACGTCCCGCGACGGCGACAAGCTGGTCGGGTTCACGTTCTCCACGCTGGAGCGCATCGGCGGCACCCCGTGCGTACTGCTCGGGCTGATGAGCGTCAAGCGCACCAGCAGGCGCGAGCAGGTGTTGAAGGGGCTGATGGCCGAGGCGTACCACCGGGCGCTCATGGCCTTCCCCGACGAGGATGTCGTGGTCGGCTCGCGGCTGGTCGCCCCCGACGGCCTGGAAGCCTTCAAGCAGGTCGACGACCTCATTCCCCGGCCCGGCCATCGCGCCGTCGGCGAGGAACGAGCCTGGGGTCGCCGCCTGGCGAAGCGGTTCGGCGTGGACAGCCATTACGACGAGAAGTCGTTCGTGGTGGCCACCAATGGCCAGGGTGGGTTCATCGACCACGAGTGCCTGAAGCCGGAGAAGATCAAGGCCGAGGTGGCCCCGCTGTTCAGCGGCGTCAAGGTGGCCAAGGGTGGCTCGTTGATCATCCACGGCTGGGTGATGGCCGAGGATCTGCTCACGCTGGGGTCCCGCTGAGCGACGGCTCACTCGAGGCGATCATCCGCCGTCGGCGGATGACGCGCACGTTCGACCCTTCTCCGCTGCCCGAACACCTGCTGGCCGATCTGCTGGCCACAGCGCTGCGCGCGCCCTCGGCAGGGTTCAGCCAGGGTGTGCACTTCCTGGTGCTCCAGGGCGACGATCTGGCCCGCTTCTGGCAGGTCTCCGGTGCCGGCGGCTGGTTCGCCGGCACCCAGCCGGGGGTGTTGCAGGCGCCGGTGCTGGTGGTGGCGCTCGCCGAGGCGGCGGCCTACACCGCCCGCTACTCGGCTGCGGACAAGGCCGGCCACGGGCTGGAGGACGCCGCCAACTGGCCGGTGCCGTACTGGCTCACGGACACGGCGATGGCGGTGCAGAACCTGCTGCTGCTGGCCGAGGCCCATGGGCTGGGCGCCCTGTGGTTCGGCCTGTTCGGCGAAGCCCGGGCCGCGCTGGACGACGCCGGCGTTCCGTCCACCGTCACGCCCGTGGGCGCGGTGGCACTGGGGCACCGGGCCCACGGCGAGGCGCCGAGCGGTTCGCCCACCACGATTGCCCGGCGGCCCACGGCGGACGTGCTCCACCGTGGGCGCTGGTAGCCGGGTGCCTCGAACCCGTCAGGAGTTCGGGCAGGTTGCCTCCATGTAGTCGCCCAGGCGCTGGCTGGCGGCCTCGACCTCGGGGGTGCTGAGCGCCATCATCGCCTGCTGGGCGGCGGGATCGGTCATCGCCTGGGTGAAGTCGTTGTTGTACTGGGCCAGCACCGTCAGCCAGCCGGCGTACGCGTCGGCGAAGATCTGGGCATCAGCCTTCAGCTCGTCCGGCACGGCGGCCACCAGGCCCTGCATGTAGGCCGCAGCCTGGGCCATGTCGCCCTGGCCGGCGGCGGCCATGCCGGCAGCGCTCATGGCGTTGATGATCTCCATGCACTCGGCCGGCACGCCGGGCACGTTGGGGATGGTGACGGGCAGGTCGCCGCCGCCGCTGGGCAGGGTGATGTCCCCTCCCGCGGGGTTGGTGACCTGAGGGATGGTGATCTTGTTGTCGTCGTCGCTACAGGCGGCGACGGACAGCAGGCTGGCGGCAACGAGGCCGGCGGTGAGCAGGCGGCGGCGGATCATCCGTGGTACTTCCTTGTCTTCCTGGGGGTTCTGGGCGAGTCGCCCACGGCCTTGATGCCCACGGGTGGGCGCAAGGTTGACCAGCATCCTCGCGCACCTCAACCCAATTGCAGCGACAGATCCTCGACGGTGGACGCCGGAAGCTGGCAGGCGTGGTCCCGGCAGACGAACGCCATCCCCTCGGGGCGGCCCTCCCACAACGGGCTGTCGTACGGCTCGCCCCAGGCGACCACGGCGTTCGGCAGCCAGCGGCGACGCACCTCGGCCAGCAGATCCGGTCGGTCGCCGGTGACCACGACCTCGGTGGTGCCGCCGGCACGCATGGCGACTGCGGCCAGCGCCTGGCCGAACGCGGTGAGCGCCTGCGGCATGACCCGAGCCAGCAACAGCAGGATCTGATCGGCCTGGTTGGCGTAGCGGCGCTCGCCGGTGAGTGCCGCCAGCCGCAGCAGCGCCAGCGCCGCCGCGCTGTTGGCCGACGGGGTGGCGTTGTCCAGTAGTTCCTTCTGCCGGGCCACCAGCCGTTCGCCGTCGTCGGGCGTGGTGAACACGCCACCGCGGGCCGTGTCCCAGAAGTGGTCCAGCAGGGTGTCGGCAGTGGTGCAGGCAGCGTGGATCCAGCGCGCCTCGCCGGTGAGCTCGGCCAGCCGGGTGAAGCCGTCCACGAGGCAGGCGTGGTCGGCCGCCAGGGCCATGTGGCGCGCCGGGGGAGTGCCGTCGGCGTGCCAGGAACGGTGCCACCGGCCGTCCGGGCCGCGTAGCTCGCGGAGGAGGAACTCGCCGTTGGCCACGGCGGCGGCCGCCCAGTCAGGGCGATCGAACGTGGCTGCGGCCTCGCACAGGGAGGCGAGCATCAGACCGTTCCACTCGGTGAGGATCTTGTCGTCGAGGCCCGGCCGGGGCCGCTGGGCGCGGGCGTCGAAGAGCCGCTGGCGCAGTGCCTCGATGTGCGCCGGGCGTGCCCACTCGCTGCGGTGGGCGATCCGGTTGGGAATCGAGCGGCCCTCGAAGTTGCCGTCCTCGGTGATGTCCCACCATGCCAGCGCCGGGGCGGCGTCGGTGCCGAGGATCTCGGTGACTTCCGCCGGGGTGAACGTGTGGAACAGGCCCTCGTGCCCGTGGCCGTGCTCGTCGGGCGAGTCCGCGTCCTCGGCCGAGAAGAACCCGCCGTCGGGGTGGCGCAGGTCGCGCAGCACGTACTCGATGGTCTCCTCCACCACCTGGCGGTAGCGCGGCAGTTCGAGCTCCACCGCCGCGTGCGTGTACACCCGCACGAGGAGGGCCTGGTCGTACAGCATCTTCTCGAAGTGGGGCACCAGCCAGCGCTCGTCCACCGAGTAGCGGGCGAAGCCGCCGCCGATGTGGTCGTACATCCCGCCGCTGGCCATGGCGTCCAGGGTGGTGACGACCGCCTGGCGGGCCGCTGCGTTGGATTCTGCGTTCACGGTGCGCAGCAGCAGGTCCAGGTTCATCGTGGAGGGGAACTTGGGGGCGCCGCCGAACCCGCCCCATGCCGGGTCGTGGTGGGTGAGCAGCTGCTGCACCGCCTGGTCCACGAGCGCCGCACCGGGCGCCGCAGCGGCGGGGCCGACCTGCTCGCTGCGGCGCAGGGCTTCCACCAGCGCCGTGACGTTCTGCTGGATGTCGGCCGGCCGGTTGCGCCACACGTCGTCGATGGCCGTCATCAGCTGGGTGAACTGCTCGCGGGGGAAGTACGTGCCGCCGAAGAACGGCTCGCCGCTGGGGGTGAGGAACACGGTCATCGGCCAGCCACCTCGGCCGGTCATCGCCTGCACGGCCTCCATGTAGATGGCATCCACGTCGGGGCGTTCCTCGCGGTCCACCTTGACGTTGACGAACAGGCGGTTCATGAGGTCCGCAGTGGTGCCGTCCTCGAAGCACTCGTGGGCCATCACGTGGCACCAGTGGCAGGCGGAGTAGCCGACCGACAGCAGGATCGGCACATTGCGGTCGCGAGCGGCGGCGAAGGCGTCGGCGCCCCAGGGGTACCAGTCCACCGGGTTGTCGCGGTGCTGGCGGAGGTACGGCGAGGTCTCGCCGGCGAGGCGGTTCACCCCGTGCAGGCTACGCACCCATCGCGTGGTAACCGCCGTCCACATGGACGACCTCGCCCGTGGTGGCGGGGAACCAGTCGCTGAGCAGGGCCACGCAGGCCTTCGCCACCGCGGACGAATCGGTGACGTCCCAGCCCAGAGGGGCACGGTCGTCCCACACGTCCTCGAACTTCTTGAAGCCGGGGATGCTCTTGGCCGCCATCGTCTTCACCGGGCCGGCGGCCACCAGGTTGGAGCGGATGCCCTTCGGGCCGAGCTCCTTGGCCAGATAGCGGCTGACGCTCTCCAGCGCGCTCTTGGCCACGCCCATCCAGTTGTAGGCCGGCCAGGCCACGGTGTTGTCGAAGTCCAGCCCCACGAACGAGCCACCGGAGGTCATCAGGGGTACGAACGCGTCGGCCAGCGCCTTCAGGGAGTAGGCGCTGATGTGCAGCGCGACGGCCACGTCGTCCCACTGGGGGGCCATGAAGTCGTCACCCAGGCAGGCCTCGGGGGCGAAGCCGATGCTGTGGAGCACCCCGTCCACCCGGCCCCACTTCTCGGCCAGCGCTTCGCGGACGCTGACGAGGTGATCGCTGTTGGTGACATCGAGTTCGAACACATCCACCGGCGTGGGGAGCTTGCGGCCGGTGCGCTGGGTGAGGCTGAGCGCCCTGCCGGCACCGGTGAGCACGATGTTGGCGCCCTCCTGCTGGGCGAGTGTGGCCACGCCGTAGGCGAGCGAGGCGTCGGTGAGGACGCCGGTGATCACGATGTTCTTGCCGTCGAGCAGACCCATGACGAGCGATCGTAGCCAGGTGGCTCGTCGCGACCGCTCCGCGACGTAGCCTGACGCCTTCGTGGGGACATGGCGCGAACGGTGGCGCGGCCTGGGCGCCGACCGGCCCGGCGGGCGGCCGATGCCGGCCTCGGTCGGCCGCGCGGCCTGCTGGACGGTGGTGGTGCTGTTCGGCTGGTGGTGGGCGTGGCGGCGGCTTCGCCACACGTACCTCTTCTACGACGAGTGGTCGATGGTGGAGCGCGTCCTGCGGAACTCGCCGCTGGACGGGATGACGGCGGACTTCAACACCCACCTGTGGTTCTTCCAGGACCCGATCTACCGGGTCCAGGGCCGATGGTTCGGCTTCGACGACCACTGGTTCGTGGTGGTGGTCTTCCTCGGGGCGCTCGCCGCCTTCCAGTTGGTGCTGGCGGCAGTGCTCGAGCGAGCCGGGGTGGCCATGGCGCCGGCTGCCCTGGTGGCGACGGCGTTGACCTACCTGGGCACAGCGTCGCAGAACTTCATGTTCGCCATCCAGGTGTCGCCCACCATCGCGGCGGCGGCGGCGTTCGCGCCGGCGCTGCTGGTCGTGGATCGAGCGCCCAGCCGCTGGCGTGCGGCCGGGGTGGGTGGGCTGCTGCTGCTGTCGGCGCTGGCGGACAGCAGCTTCGGCGCCGTCGGTCTGGCGTTCACGGTGGTGCTCGTCCTGCGGCGATGGAACTGGCGGCAGCTTGGTGCGGTCGTGCCCGCGGCGCTCGTGCTGCTGGTGTGGTTCGGGTTCGTCGATCACCCTCCCGTGGCCTTCCCGACGTCGGTGTGGCGCCAAGCCCACTTCGCCGGGCGCCTGGTACTGCGAACCGCAGGCGCCTGGCTGGGTGGCGGCGCGGTCGTCGGTGCGGTCGTGCTGGTGGTGCTGGCCGCCGCAACCGTGACTGCGCTGCGATGGGGTGTGATGCCGCCCGGCGGGCGGGCGCTGGCGCTGGCGGCGGCCGTGGCCACGGTGGTGATCGCTGCCGGCATCAGCCACAACCGCGCCGGGATCCCGGGCCTGGCGTGGCGCGACGTCAACCGCTACTTCCAGAACGTGGGCGTGCCGCTGGCGCTCGCCGCCGCCCCGGGCATCGTGGGCGTGGCGTCGCGCTTCGCCGGTGCCGCGCCGGTGCGGCGGCGGTGGGGCGTGGTGGTGGCGTGTGCCGCTGCGGTCGCTGCCTTCGCCGCCACGGTTCCCGCGGAGCGCGACTACGCCCGGGACTTCCTGGCGTGGAACGGGCTGGTGCGCCAGAAGGTCGACGCCACCGTGGCACTGCTGTCCACCGGATGCCCTGCCGGCACGATCCTGCGCACCGATGCCCAACCTGCCGGCGGGTTCAGCCCGCAGGTGACCGTGCAGTTGGTACTCGACCTCATGGATCGTGGTCTGCTGCAACCCCAACCGGGCGCGGTGGCGGACCCGGCGGTGACGGCCGAACTGTGCGTCTGAGCCGCTGCGAACCGGGCCCTCGGGCAGGTCAGGTGCCGGTGGTGGTACCGGCGCCGTCCCACAGCAGGCGGGTGATGTCGTCGGCGATCTCGCCGGCTTCGCCGTAGGCGTGGTGCAGCCACATGGTGGCGACCACCTGCATGGCGCCGATGATGCCGTAGCCCCATGTGGCGGCGCCGGAGCGGGGCAGGCCGGCGCGGGTGCGCAGGTCACCGAACAGGGCAACCAGCCCGGCCGCGGACTGGTCCACCAGGCGGTGGAACAGTTCGGTGGACGGCCCCACGGTGTTGACGAAGAGGAACACGTTGCGGTGCTCGGCGATCGTGGTGAGGTAGGCGGTGACCGCTGCGTGGAACTGCTGGCGCGGCGTCTGCTCGGCGTGCATGGCCGCCACGGTCGCGGTGCCGATGCGGCTCACCAGCCACTCGGACAGCGCCTCGGTGAGCGCCGCCTTGTCGCCCATGGTGCGGTACACGATCGGCTTGGTCACGTGCGCCGCAGCGGCGATGTCGTCCATGGTGGCCTCGGGGCCGTGCAGGTCGATGGCCCGGACGGCCGCTTCCAGCACCTGGGGGCGGCCGACCACGGGGCCGCCGCCGCGGGGGCGCCCTGGCCCACGGCGTGCCGGGGCGGGCGCAGCCGGCGCAGACGAGGGCTGAGCGGTCGGCATGGAGCCACGCTACCAGGCCGAAAACCGACCTTTCGTACTGGTGGTAAATATGGGCGCCGTTCGGTGCTATGTTTCCGCGGCATGACCGCGAACAGCACCGTCGACAGCACCGCGCCGGCCCCGACGCCCTGGCATCTCCGTGGCAACTGGGCACCCGTCCTCGACGAGCGCACCGACACCGAGTTGCGGGTGGACGGCGTGATCCCGCCCCAGCTGGAGGGGCGCTACGTGCGCACCGGCCCCAACCCGTCCACCGGTTCGTCACCGCACTGGTTCTTCGGCGACGGCATGGTGCACGGGGTGCGCCTGTCGGGCGGCCGGGCGGAGTGGTACCGCAACCGCTTCGTCCGCACGCCCAACATCACCGACCCGATGGAGAACCCGCTGGCGGGCATGGGCGACCTCACCCGGGGCACCGCCAACACGCATGTGCTGCCGCACAGCGGGTCGCTGCTGGCGCTGGAGGAAGGGCACTGGCCGTGGCGGCTGGACGCCGACCTCAACACGATCGGCGTGGAGAACTTCGGTGGGGCGCTCACGTGCTCGATGACGGCCCACCCGAAGGTCTGTCCGGTCACCGGCGAGCTCATCGCCTTCAGCTACTTCAGCTTCCAGCCGCCCTACCTGCACTACATCCGCATCGGTGCCGACGGCACGCTCCAGCAGCTGGAGGACATCGACATCCCCAACATGGTGATGATGCACGACTTCAACGTCACCCGGAACCATGTGGTGTTCATGGATCTGCCGGTGTGCTTCAACCTCGGGGCCATCTCCAGTGGCTTTCCGTTCCAGTTCAACCGCGACGCCGGCGCCCGCCTGGGGGTGATGCCCCGCAACGGCACCAACGCCGACGTTCGCTGGTTCGAGATCGACCCGTGCTACGTGTTCCACCCGGTCAACGCACACGAGGAGGGAGACCAACTCGTGCTGCACGTCTCCCGCCAGCCGGAGGCCTTCGGGAGCAGCAACGACGACTACGCCGAAGTCGGCCGGCTGTGGAAGTGGACCATCGACCCCGTCGCCGGCAAGGTCACCGAGGAGATGGTGGACGACCGGCCTGGCGATTTCGGCCGGGTCGACGACCGGCTGGTCGGGCTGCCCGCCCGCTACGGCTACCTCATGGGGCTGGATGGTGAAGGCAACGCTGAAGAGCCCGTCTACGGGTCGGCGCTGTACAAGTACGACCTCACCACCGGCCAGTGCTGGGAGCACCAGTTGGGCGCAGGGGTGCGGGGCGCCGAGCCGGTGTTCGCCCCGGCGTCGCCGGATGCGGGGGAGGACGAAGGCTGGGTGATCAGCCTGTCGCACGACACCCGCTCCGACGAGTCCCGGCTGCTCATCATCGACGCCCAGAACTTCTCGGCTCCACCGGTCGCCGTCGTGCATCTGCCTCGACGTGTGCCATACGGTGCGCACGGCAGCTGGGTCCCGGACAGCGTGCTCGCGTGATGGCGCCCCGATCCTGCTCCCGTCGGGTCGCTGCGGCGGCCGTGGCCGTCTGCATGGGCATCTCGATGGTCGCATGCAGCGACGACAGCGGTTCCACCTCGGACTCCGGCTCCACGGCCACCACGGCTGCGGCCGTCACCAGCGACGCGCCGTCATCTTCCACGGCCACCTCCGACGGCGGCCCGGTCACCGACCCGCCTTCAGCGGGTGAGGTGGACGGCTTCGCCTGGAGAGGGCCGGCCACGGGTGAGCCGATCGTGCTCGGCATGGTCAACACCGAAGGCACGCCGGGCCTGGACTTCCCGGAGATGCGAACGGACACCGACGCCGCCGTCGAGTACCTCAACGCGCACGGCGGCATGGGTGGCCGGCCGGTGCAGATCGAGCACTGCACGGTGAACGGTTCGCCCGAGGCGTCGCAGTCGTGCGCCCAGGAACTGGCCGGCAAGGGCGTGGACATGGTGCTGCTGGGGCTGGACCTGTTCCCCGGGTACGACTCGTACGCCGCCTCCGGCCTGCCGGTGGTGGGCGCGCTGCCGATCCTGCCCGGCGACTACACCGCCGATGCGCTGTTCGTCACGGGTGGCAACCTCACCACGATGGCCGCGATGGTGGCGCTCGCCGTGGAGCACTACGACGCGAAGACGGCCGGGATCATCAGCGCCGACAACCCTGGGGCCAACGGTTCCGAGGCGTCGCTGACCGCCGCGCTGGACAAGGCCGGCATCACCTACACCTCGATCAAGGGCGGCGACAACGAGACCGACGCCGGGTTCCAGGGCCTGGTCCGCCAGGCAACGGCCGACAACCCGGACGTCTTGTTCAGCCTGTACTCGGACGCCGGCTGCATCGGTTCCATGCGGGCGAGGGCATCGATGGCCATCTCCACACCCGCCATCACCACGGCGATCTGTGCAAGCGCCGAGGTGCTGGACGTCGTGGGCGACGACGCGCTCGGGTGGAGCTTCGTGGGCGTCGGCAGCGGGGGCGGTACCACGGCGTCGGACGAGTTCGACGAGATCGTGTCCTCCGTACATGGCGAGGACGGGTCCACGTCCATCGGCCTTGGCGCGCTGGGGATCAACATGGTGATGACGCTGGCCCGAGTGGCCAACCATCTCGCCGACGCCGGCAGCGCAGTGGACGGGGCGGCGGTCTACGACGCGCTGAAGACATCCACCGATCTGTTGGCGTTCCCCAACGACAACCCATTGGCCTGCGGCCTGGTGGCCGCCTACCCCAGTGTGTGTGCGTTCGAGTTCCCGATCGGCGAGTACGTCGCGAGCGGCGAGGTGCAGACCGTGCCCGGCTTCGACGCGGTGTCGGTGGTCGACTACCTGCCCTGACGCCACCGTTCCGCACGCATGGCCGACTACGCCTTCTTCCTGCTGCTCGGCACTGCCGCCGGGGCCATCATCGCCGCCTTCGGGTTGGGCCTGCTGATCACCTACCAGGGTGCCGGCGTGGTGAACTTCGGCTACGGCGCGCTCGTTGCGTGGAGCGCCTACGTCTATGCAGACCTGCGCCGTGGCGCCTACCCGTTCCCGGTGCCCGGCCTGCCGGCGCGCTACCACTTCGGGGGTGACGTCGGCTTCTGGTGGGCCATCGTGCTGGCGCTGCTGACTGGGGCGGCACTCGGGGCGGTGGTGTACGCGCTGGTGTTCCGGCCGCTGTCCAACGCGCCCGACCTGGCCCGGGTCGTGGCCAGCATCGGCCTGGTGGTGGCGATCACCTCCCTGATCGACCGGCGCTTCGCCGACAACGCCGGCCTGCGGGTGGATCCGATCCTGCCCCGCGAACCGGTGACGTTCGCCAAGGGCGTCACGGTGCCGCGGGACGGGTTGTGGCTGGCGGCCGTTGTGGTCGCCCTCGGCGCCGCCGTGTGGGCGGCCAGTCGCTACACACGCCTCGGGTTGGCCACGCGGGCCGCGGCCGGCAACGAGCGGGGCGCGGTCCTGCTGGGGTACTCGCCGCGCCGCCTGGCGATGGCCAGTTGTGTGTTGGCGTCGCTGATCGGGTCGATCGTGGTGATCCTTGCCTCGCCGATGATCCAACTGTCCGGCGGGGTTTTCGCCTTCGGCTACCTCATCCCCGGGCTGGGCGCAGCCCTGGTGGGCAGGTTCCGCAGCATCGGGGTCACGGTCGCGGTCGGGCTGTTGATCGGCATGGTCCAGTCGGCGTTCACCAAGCTGCAGGTCGATCTGACATGGTTCCCCAAGTACGGCGCTCGCGAGGGGCTGCCGTTCCTCGTGATCATCGTCACCATGGCAGTGCGCGGCGAGCGGCTGCCCGGACGCGGCTCGACGGACCGATGGAAGTTGCCGGCTGTGCCGCCCGCCCGGCTGACGCCGCTGAGTGTGCTGGTGCCGGTGATGGCCGCCGTGGTGGGCCTGCTGGCGTTCGGGCCGCTGTGGCGCGGCGCGATCATGACGTCGCTGATCGCGATGGTGCTGGCCCTGTCGCTGGTGGTGCTCACCGGCTTCGCCGGGCAGGCGTCGCTGGCCCAGATGGCCATGGCCGGTGTGGCCGGGTTCGCGCTGTCCAAGGTGGCCACCGGTTGGGGGGTGCCGTTCCCGCTGGCGCCGGTGCTGGCCGCGCTCGTGGCCACCGTGTTCGGCGTGCTGGTGGGCCTGCCGGCGCTGCGTGTGCGGGGCACGAACCTGGCGATCGTCACGCTGGCCGGCGGCGTGGCCATCACCGAGTTCGCGTTCAAGAACCCGGACATCGTGGGCGACATCACCTCCGGTGGCGCCAAGGTGCCCAATCCGAGCCTCGGTGGATGGGACTTCGGATTGATCCTCGGCACGAACCCGTCGCGCCCGGTGTTCGGGCTGTTCCTCCTGGCCGTCACCGTGGTGCTGGCCGTGCTGGTGGCCAACCTGCGGCGCAGTGGCTCTGGCCGGCGCATTCTCGCGGCGCGGTCCAACGAGCGGGCGGCCAGCGCGGTGGGCATCGACGTCGCCCGCACGAAGCTGCAGGCGTACGCGATCTCCTCGTTCATCGCCGGCGTGGGCGGCTGCCTCATCGCCTACCGGTTCGGCAGCGTGTCGGACTCCTCGTTCGGCGTCGTTGCCTCGCTGACAGCGGTGTCGTTCGCCTACCTGGGCGGGATCACCTCGATCAGCGGGGCCGTCACGGCCGGCCTGCTGGCGTCGTCGGGTGTGGCGTTCTTCGCCATGTCGCAGCTGACCGGCAAGGTCGGTACGTGGGAAGCGTTCATCGGTGGTGTCGCCCTGATCGTGATGGCGGTCACCAACCCGGAGGGCATCGCCGGTGGTATCCGGGCACGGGCGGCGTTGCGGCGTACCAAGGCCGCCGCGGAGGTGGCAGCCTGATGGTGCTGCTCGACGTGCGTGAGCTCACGGTCAACTACGGCGGCGTCGCGGCCAATCTGGCCATCGATCTGCAGGTGGAGCGCGGCACGGTCGTCGGCCTGATCGGCCCCAACGGTGCCGGCAAGACCACGCTGATCGATGCCGTCACCGGCTTCACGGTGCCCACCGCCGGACGCGTGGTGTTCGATGGCGTGGAGTTGACGGGGCTGGGTCCGGCGGCGCGGGCGCGGGCCGGCCTGGCGCGCACGTTCCAGTCCGTGGAGCTGTTCGACGACCTGACCGTGCGCGACAACCTGGCGGTGGCTGCGTCGCAGCCGCGCTGGTACTCCCTGCTGGTCGACCTGGTAGTCCCCGGCCGGCGCCGTCACGAGGGGGCGGACCGGGTGGAGCGGGCATTGGCCGCGAT
Source organism: Ilumatobacteraceae bacterium (assembly GCA_041394605.1). Classification (GTDB taxonomy): domain Bacteria; phylum Actinomycetota; class Acidimicrobiia; order Acidimicrobiales; family Ilumatobacteraceae; genus UBA668. The sequence goes on along the minus strand of JAWKHX010000006.1, from coordinate 212,216 downwards.
GGGTCTGCACGACCTGGCCGACCGCCCCGGCAGCGACCTCAGCCACGGGCAGCGGACGCTGGTGGGTATGGCCCGGGCGTTGGCCGCCGAGCCGTCGCTGGTGCTGCTGGACGAACCGGCGGCCGGCCTGGACACGGGGGAGAGCCGGCAACTGGGGACGCGGATCCGTGGTCTGGCGGCGGACGGCCTGAGCATCCTGCTGATCGACCACGACATGGAGTTGGTGATGGACGTGTGCGACGACGTCTACGTGCTGGACTTCGGTCGGGTCATCGCCCACGGGCCGCCGGCGGTGGTGCGCGCGGACCCGCAGGTGGTGGCTGCGTACCTCGGTGCGGGCGCTGGCACAGCGGAGGCGGAGGGTGGCGATGGCTGAGGTGGTGGCGGCTGTTCGCGGCCTGCACGCGGGGTACGGCGACGTGGCGGTCCTGCGCGACGTCAGCCTCAGCGTCGGGGCAGGGGAGGTGGTGGCGCTGCTCGGCCCGAACGGCGCCGGGAAGACCACCACGCTGAGGGCCATCTCCGGCCTGCTCGCGCCAACCGCGGGATCGATCGAGGTGTGCGGCCGGCCGATCGCCGGCCTGGCCGCGCACCGGGTGGCGCTGTTGGGTGTCGGTCACGTCCCGGAGGAACGGTCGCTCTTCGCCGACCTCACCGCGGACGAGAACCTGCGGCTGGGGCTGCGCGGCAGCAGGACGGAGCGTCGGGCGGCTCGTGCCCGGGCGCTGGACCTGTTCCCCGAACTGGTCCGCCTGCTGGGGCGCAGGGCGGGCTCGCTGTCCGGTGGTGAGCAGCAGATGCTCTCGCTGGCCCGTGCCCTGGCCGGCTCGCCGCGGTGCCTGCTGGTGGACGAGTTGAGTCTGGGGCTGGCCCCGGTGATCGTCGAACGCCTGCTGCCGATCGTCCGCCGCATCGCCACCGAGGGCGGGGTGGGCGTGCTGGTGGTGGAGCAGCACGTGCGGATGGCGTTGTCGGTGGCCGACCGCGCCGTCGTGCTGTCCCATGGCCGGGTGTCGCTGGAGGGCGCGGCGGCCGACGTGGCGTCTGCGGCCGCTGCGCTGGAGGCCAGCTACCTCGGCGGCGCGGGTTCCACACTCCCCTGACGGGGGCAACGGCCTTCGGTGCAGAGGGTCCCGTGTGTCATCCTGTGCGGATGCGCATCGGCATTCTCGGAGGCACGGGTCCGGCGGGCAGCGCCCTCGCCGCCCGGCTGGCATCGGTCGGGTATCACGCGGTCATCGGGTCGCGGTCCAAGTACCGGGCCATGGAGGCCCGCGACGGCCAGGTCGAGAAGTGGCCCGAGCTCGCACCCCGGTTGGGGTTCGGCGACAACGCGGCGGCAGCGGCCTGCGACGTGGTGATCATCGCCACCCCGTGGGACTCTGCGGCCACCACGGCGCAAGAGAACGAAGAGGCCCTCGCCGGCAAGATCATCATCAGCATGGCCAACGCCCTCGTGCGGGTGGGTCACGAGTTCCAGCCGCTGGTGCCCCCTCGTGGCAGCGTGGCGGCTCACGTGCAGGCATCGCTGCCCCGCTGCCGTGTGGTGGCGGCGTTCCACCACCTGCCGGCCAAGGAGCTCGGCCACATCGGCGAGCCGATCGACAGCGACGTGCTGATCTGCGGCGACGACGCCGACGCGGTGCGGATGGTCAGTGAGATCGTCACCCGGATTCCCGGTTGCCGCCCGCTGGATGCCGGCGAGCTGTCCAACGCCACGGCCATCGAGGCGTTCACCGCCGTGCTGCTGCAGCTCAACGTCCGCTACAAGACACGGGTGGCGCCGAAGCTCACCGGCATCAAGCGCGATCCGCGCAGTCCCAAGCCCGCGCCAGAGACGGACGAGGCGGTAGCGTCACCGGCGTGACGATGCGCCTCTACGACACCGCCCGTCAGGCCGTGGTGCCGTTCGAACCGGGCGAGGAGGTGCTGATCTACACGTGCGGGATCACGCCGTACGACGCCACCCACCTCGGGCACGCGGCCACGTTCATCACCTACGACGTGCTGCAGCGCCGCCTGATCGACCGCGGCCACTTGGTGAAGTGCGTCCGCAACGTGACCGATGTGGACGACCCCCTGTTCGCCAAGGCCCGTGAACTCGGTGTGCACTACCTCGATCTCGCCGCCGGTGAGGAAGCCCGCTTCGAACGCGATCTGGAAGCTCTGAACGCCCTGCCCGTGCACAGCACGCCCCGCGCCTCGTCGGCGATCGCCGACATCCGTGGCTTCATCGGGATGGTGCTGGACCGTGGCTTCGCCTACGAGGCCGGTGGCAGCGTGTACTTCGACGTCACCAAGTTCCCCTCGTTCGGCACCGTCAGCAACTACTCCGAGGAGCGCATGCTGGCGTACGCCCGCGAGCGGGGTGGCAATGTGGACGACCCCAACAAGCGTCATCCGCTGGATTTCGTGCTGTGGCACCCGTCGTTGCCCGATGAGCCGAGCTGGGATGCCATGTGGGGCGCCGGCCGGCCCGGCTGGCACATCGAGTGCAGCGCGCTGGCGCTGCGCGAACTGGGCACCACCATCGACCTGCACGGCGGCGGCAGCGACCTGATCTTCCCCCACCACGAGTGCGAGCGGGCGCAGAGCGAGGCCGCCACCGGCGAACCGTTCGTGAAGCACTGGATGCATGTGGCGATGGTGTACATGGACGGCCACAAGATGTCGAAGAGCCTCGGCAACCTGGTGTTCGTGGACGCCCTGCGCAAGGAGTGGGACCCTCGGGCGATCCGCCTGGGGATCATCGAGCACCACTACCGCCGCGAGTGGGAGTGGGAGGCCACGCTGATGCCGCGCAACGCCGCCCGCCTGGCGTCGTGGCTGGAGTGCAGCCACGAGGAGAGCGGCGTCGTGGACGACGTTCGCGCCGCGCTGGACGACGATCTGGACACGCCGGCCGCGTTGGCGCTGATCGACGAGGCAGCGGCCAAGGGCCTTGGTGTGCACGAGGCCATGCAGCTCATCGGTGTCCACCTGTGAGTCCGGACGGCCTGACGGACTCTTGAGGAAACGGCCCCCCGGAGTCGCTGCGGCGACTATGCTCCGCGCCATGTCAGCCCAGGGGAGCGGCGTGTGAAAGCCCAGGGCGCTGGTAAGGCGCAGACCCGGTTCCGCCGCGTGGTGCGCCCCGTCGCCAAGCAACTGTGGCACTTCAACCTCGAGGGGTTCGAACGCCTGCCGGCGGAGGGGCCGGCCATCCTGGCCCCCAACCACATCAGCTTCCTCGACTCCGCGTTCTTGATGCTGCACGTGCCACGCAACATCAGCTTCGTCGGCAAGGCCGAGTACATGGACTCGTGGAAGACGAAGTACTTCTTCCCGATGATGGGCATGATCCCCATCGACCGGGGCGGCGGTGAGAAGAGCCAGGCCGCGCTGGACACGGCGGAGCGGGTGCTGCGCCGCGGCGAGTTGTTCGGCATCTTCCCGGAAGGCACCCGCAGCCGCGACGGCTACCTCTACAAGGGGCGTACCGGCGCTGCCCGCTTGGCGTTGAAGGTGGGCTGCCCGATCTTCCCGGTGGGTGTCATCGGCACGCGGGAGATTCAGCCGCCCGATGCCAAGCTGCCGAAGCTGCGCAAGGAATGCACCATCCGCATCGGTCGGCCGATCAATGTCGCCCGCTATGCGTCACGGGGCATGCAGGAACACCTGCTGTTGCGGCAGATCACCGACGAGTTGATGTTCGAGATCCGCGAGCTCACCGGCCAGGAGTACCGCAACGTTTACGCCGGCAAGACGGCAGAGACCGAGCCGACGGTGGCCGCCAAGGTGGCGACGGTCAGCGATGCGGACGCCAGGGAGCTCACGTCGGCCGGCGCCGGCGACTGACCGACGCGGCTGAACGGCCGGCGAATTCCAGGGTTCCGCCACGGGCCCGCCCGTACACTGGGCCGCCTATGGCAGAGATCACGATTCAACTCCCGGATGGTTCGCAGCGCACGCTCCCCGAGGGCGCCACTGCCACCACCCTGGCCGAGTCGATCGGGCCCCGCCTGGCCAAGGCGGCGGTGGCCGCAGTGGTGGACGGCGACGAGGTGGATCTCAACGTGCCGTTGCACGACGGCTCCACGGTGGCCATCGTCACCAACAACTCCGAGGAAGGCCGCCACGTGCTGCGCCACTCCACGGCACATGTGATGGCCCAGGCCGTCACCCAGCTGTTCCCCGGCGCCAAGTTCTCCATCGGCCCGGCAATCGCCGACGGCTTCTACTACGACTTCGAGCTGCCCGGCGGCCGCACGTTCAGCGAGAACGATCTGGAGGCCATCGAGGCGCGCATGCGCGAGATCATCAAGGCCGACCAGCCGTTCGTGCGCGACGAGGTGCCGGCCGCGAAGGCGCTGGAGATCTTCGCCGACCAGCCGTACAAGTGCGAGATCATCCAGCGGGTGTCCAGCGGCGCGGCCGACGGCGAGGACGCGGGTGAGGTGGGCGGCGGCGAGACGATCAGCGTGTACCGCAACACGCCTGAGTTCGTCGACCTGTGCCGCGGCCCGCACGTCCCCAGCACCAGCAAGCTCGGCCACTTCAAGCTGATGAAGGTGGCCGGCGCCTACTGGCGGGGCAACGAGAAGGGCCCGATGCTGCAGCGCATCTACGGCACGGCCTGGGCCAGCAAGGACGAACTGGCCGAGCACCTCCACCGTCTGGAGGAGGCCGAGAAGCGCGACCATCGCAAGCTGGCGACGGAGCTGGACCTGCTGAGCTTCCCGACGGAGCTCGGCGGCGGCCTGGCCGTGTGGCACCCGAAGGGCGCCATCGTCCGCAAGCTGATGGAGGACTACAGCCGCCAGCGCCACCAGGACGGCGACTACCAGTTCGTCTTCACGCCCCACCTGGCCAACGCCAAGCTGTTCGAAACGTCTGGCCACCTCGAGTGGTACAAGGACGGCATGTACCCGCCGATGGAGATGGACAACGGCGTGTACTACCCGAAGCCGATGAACTGCCCGATGCACTGCCTCATCTTCCGCAGCCGCCAGCGCAGCTACCGCGAGCTGCCGCTGCGCCTCTTCGAGCTGGGCAACGTGTACCGCTACGAGCGCGCCGGCACCCTGCACGGGCTGCTGCGGATCCGCGGCTTCACCCAGGACGACAGCCACATCTACTGCACCGAGGACCAGCTGCAGGACGAGATCGGCTCGCTGCTGGACTTCGTCATCTCCGTGCTGCGGGCGTTCGGCTTCGACGACTTCCAGTTCTTCCTGTCCACGAAGGACCCGGAGAAGTACGTTGGCAGCGACGAGATCTGGGAGAAGGCCACCACGGCGCTGCGCGTCGCTCTGGAGCGCCACGGCCTGGAGTACGGGGTGAAGGAGGGCGACGCCGCCTTCTACGGCCCGAAGATCGACATCAACGTGAAGGATGCCATCGGCCGCAGCTGGCAGCTCAGCACCATCCAGTGCGACTTCAACCTGCCCGACCGCTTCGAGCTGGAGTACGTTGCCCCGGACGGCAGCCGCCAGCGGCCGATCATGCTGCACCGTGCCCTGTTCGGGTCGGTGGAGCGCTTCTTCGGCGTGCTGGTGGAGCACTACGCCGGCGCCTTCCCCACATGGATGGCGCCCGTGCAGGCCCGGGTGCTGCCGGTGGCCAGCGGTCACCAGGAGTACGCGGACAAGGTGGTCTCGCGGCTCCAGGCGGAGGGCTTCCGCGTGGACCTGGTGGACGCCACCGACCAGCTCGGCAAGCGCATCCGCGCCGCCAAGCTGGAGAAGATCCCCTACGTGCTCGTGGTCGGCGACGACGACGTGGCCGCGTCCACGCTGGGTGTGAACCCTCGCGGCGGCGACGTGGAGCGCAACGTGCCGCTGGACGCCTTCGTCGAGCGCCTCGACGCCGAAGTCGGCGAGCAGCTGGCAGCCACCCGCTGACCTCTCCCATCGCGCAAGTTGGCGCTGAGATGCGGGAGGACCGCAACTCAGCGCCAACTTGGGTGCCGGGCAGGCGCTCTCAGGCGGCGATCACCGTCACCTCGATCACCACGCCGAGCTCGGCGACGGTGATCTCGAATGTGTCGCCCACGAAGTAGAACTCGCCGAGCGGGGAGGTCGTGGCCTCCTCACCCGCGGCCAGCACGTTGCCCCCGAACCCGAAGCCGACGGTGGCGTCACCCTCGGCGTTGTTCACGAACGTCAGGGCGAAGGACTCCGGGATGCGCATGCAGGCCGGCGGATCGTCGCCGTTCACCTGCACGCCCCAGTCGGTGATGTGGATCTCCACCGGCTCGTGCTCGGCGTCGGCGGTCGCGCAGAGGGGGATCGGGATGATCACCGGCGGGATCGCCCACGTGGGCGGCGGCCCCGGCGGCAGTGTGGGCAGCGGCGGCATGGTCACCGCGGGCGGCAGCGGCGGCACGGTCTCCGGTGCCGGCAGCAGGTCGGTGGCGGGCGTCGTCTCGGCGACCGGCGTGGTGGTGGGCGCCTCGGTCACGGGGATCGTGGTCTCGGCGACCGCGGTCACCAGCGTGGTCTCGGTCGGGGCGGTCGACTGGGTGGTGCTGCAGGCGGCGATGCCGAGCAGCGCGAACGGCAGGAGGGAGAGGGCGGCGTTGCGGACGTGGTGGAGGTTGCGGGTGTTCATGCCCGTCCAGAGCACCCCGACATCGAACCCTCGCGGTTTTCTCTCCAAGTTGGCGCTGAGGTGCGGTAGGACCGCCACTCAGAGCCAACTTGGGCGCGCTCGTTGACCGGTCGCCGGGTGATGGTTACCGTCCGCAGGATGAGTGACCTACCCGCCTGGCCGGACACCCCGATGGATGCGCTCCTGCGCGAGGCCGTCGAGTGGGTTCGCCCGGCGGTGGCTGCGGTGGCGGAGGGTGACCTGGTGCGACCCACGCCCTGCGCGGAGTGGTCGGTGAGCGACCTGCTGGCCCACATGATCGGTGCGCTCTCCGACATGCGCTTCACGGCTGCGAAGCAACTGGCCGATCACCCGCAGGTCTTCGGCCGCACACCAGCCCCGGCGCTGGGGGCCGGCCCGCTGGCGGCGTTCGATGATGCGGCGGCCGCAACGCTCGCGGCCTGGTCGGCGCCCGGGGCGTTGGACGGGAACACTCCGCTGCCGGTCGGTTTCGAGGTTCCGGCCGTGATGGCGGCCGGGATCAACTTCTTCGACACCCTGGTCCACGGCTGGGATCTGCGCGTGGCGCTCGGCCTGCCGGCGGACATGCCGGTCCATCTCGCCGACGCGGCCTTGGCGGTGACCCACACCATCGTGTCGGCAGACGTCCGCGCGCTGGTCGGCTTCGACGCCGAACGCCCGCCGGTGGACGACGGGTCGCCGACGGAACGCCTGGTCGCCTTCCTCGGCCGCCCCGCAAGTTGGCGCTGAGGTGCGGCAGGACCGCATCTCACCGCCAACTTGGGACGGGGTCAGCCGGCGTGGGGGACGGTGGCCAGCAGGAGGTCGCGCAGCGCGGCCGGGTCGGCGGCCACGCCGCGGGCCGCGAACCAGCCGCAGATGTTCTCGCAGTCACGCGACAGGAACTGGAAGCCCTGCGGGTTGCCCACCAGATCGACCGCCTGGGGCAGGTCGATCAGGATCAGCCGGCCGTCGTGGACGAGGACGTTGTACGCGGAGAGGTCGCCGTGGGTGTACCCCTGCTCCGCCAGGCGGAGGAGGACCTCACGCAGCTGGGCGTACAGGTCGGCCGACTCTGCGGGCGACGGTCGCAGCTGCGCCAGGCGGGGCGCGGCGACGCCGTCCGGAGTGCCGATGAACTCCATCATCAGCTCGGTGCCGTCGAGTTGCACCGGGTAGGGCACGGCGGCGCCGGCGCTCCACAACCGGCCGAGGACGTGGAACTCGGCGACCGCCCACTGGCCGGCGATCACTTCCCGCCCGAACTCGGTGCGGTTCTGCATGGCCCGCATCTCGCGGCTCTTGCGGACCCGCCGGCCCTCGAGGTAGCCGGCGTCGCGGTGGAAGAGGCGATGGTGGGCGTGGCGGTACCGCTTCACGGCCATGAGGACTGCCTGATCGCCATGGGTGCGCCGCAGCAGCGAGACCTCGGCCTCCTTGCCGGTCTTCAGGACGCCGAGGTCCTCGTCGGTCGCCGCTGCAGTGGTGATGACCCGCGGGTGTGGGCGACGGGCCGTGAGCGGCGTCGGGATAGGTGCTCCAGGCCGGTTCGTCCGGCAGGGAGTCGTCGTGGTCATGGGGGTCGGCCCCGTCGTTGGTGAACGCCGGGGTGGGGATGTCGAAGTCGTCGTCGTCGAAACGGCGTCGGGTGCGCTGGGGCACGGTGGTACTCCTGGGGTCGGTGCGAGATGGGATCGGCACCGACGCCGGTGGCGGGCGGTGCCTAGAGGGACACGGGGGCGCGGAGCACGGGGACCATGGTCATCATCGTCACCCTCCTTGCTCACGCGCCCGCGGCGCACCGGTTCGTACGCCGAGAACCGTACTGCGCCGGTGCGGCGCACGCCAGCTAGTTTCGGGGCGTGACCCTCGACCGGATCTGGAACGGCTGGCGCGCGGCCTACGTCAACGAGCTGGGCGACCGCCCGGTCGGCGAGGGCTCGGTCTTCACCCAGATCCTCGCCAGCGGCGCCTCGGACGAGGAGGCGAATATCGTCCACCGCGGCCGGCACGTGTTCGTCATCCTCAACGCCTTCCCGTACACCTCGGGCCACTGCATGGTCATCCCGTACCGGGAGGTGGGTGACCTGGAGGACCTCACCGCGGAGGAGGCCGCCGAGTTGTGGCCGACGGTCACCGACGCCGTGAAGGCGGTGAAGGCGGCCTACCGGCCCGGCGGCGTCAACGTCGGCATCAACCTCGGCCGGGCCGCCGGCGGCAGCGTCAGCGAGCACCTGCACGTGCACGTGGTGCCCCGCTGGACAGGGGACGCCAACTTCATGACCGCCGTCGCCGAGGCCCGCACCCTGCCGGAGCCCCTGGCGTTCTCGGCCGAGAAGCTGCGGGCTGCCTGGCCCTCCCTCCGCACGTAGCCGGGCAGAGGGGTACGCTGCCGTGACGGCCACCGGGGGCAGCGGCCGGGAGGGGAGCGTCGTGGACGTCGTGTTCGAAGCACCGGGCCCAGGGCACTGGGCGCTGGACCGCAGCCACATGCCGGCCGGGTGCACCCCGCTCGTCCAGTCGATCATGGAGGAAGCCGAGCCGGCCGGCATGCGCCGCGTCTTCCGCGAACTGGGCGCGCCGCTGGACACCATCGAGATGAGGTTCGTCCACGGGTACATGTACAGCCGGGTGCGGCCGCTGATCGGCGCGGACAAGCCGGCCAAGCGCCCGCCGCCGCTGTTCCTCATGAAGCTCGGCGTGCGCCTGCACCCGGAGATGCGCCGGCGGGCCCGGACTGCGGCCGACGTGCTCGAGCAAGAACCCTGGTTGCAGGTGATCCACGACTGGCATCACGGCATGAAGGACCGCGTCCAGGCCGGCAACCTGGCGCTGCAGGACGTGGACCTGACTGTGCTCGACGAAGCGGCGCTGATGGCGCACGTGCGGGCCTGCCTGGACAACTGCCTGCGCAACTGGGAGCTGCACTTCTGGTTGCACGGCTACGACCTCGGTCCGCTCGGCCGGTACATCTACGAGGCCGGGGAGTGGGCGGTCGAGCCGCACGAGCTGCTGTCATTGCTGGAGGGTGCGTCGCCGTCCACCACCGGGCCGGCCCGCGAAGGTGCGGCCATCCGCCGGATGGTCGCCATGGCCGGCGCAGGGCCGGCAACGCTGGATGCGCTGAAGGCGGTGTCGCCCGAGGTGCACGCCGCCGTCGACAGGTACCTGCGCACCCGGGCGTGGGTGCTGTTCTCCCGCTACGACGTGGACGGCATCACCCTCGGTGAGCGCGCCGACCTGGCCTTCGCCAGCATCATGGCCGGCGAGGAACGCGACGTGACGGCCGAGGTGGCGGTCCGCACGGCAGCGGTGCGCGAACGCATCCCTGCTCCGCACCGCGAGCGGTTCGACGAACTGCTCCGTCAGGCACGCGAGGCCATGGACCTGCGTGACGAGAACGGGCCGACCACCGCCGAATGGCCGCTCGGCCTGCTGCGCCGAGCGCTGTTGGAGGTCGGGGCGCGGATGGTGGCGGCGGGCCGAGGTGCAGACCGGACGCTGGCCACCGAGTTGCGCCGCGAAGAGCTGTCGGCCGATCGTGTCGCCGACCTGCCCGACGCCGGCGAGCTGGAGCTGCGCCGGGCACTGCGCGCTGCCCAGCGCAACCTCGACCCGCCGCGCACGCTCGGTCCCGAGGAGCCGCCACCGCCGGAGGGTGTGCTGCCGGGAGCGATGGGCAAGCTGACCGGAATGGTCCAGACCGTGGTGAAGTTCCTCGGGATGGACGGCCAGGTCGGCGAGGGTCTCCACGGCACGGGGATCGGCACCACCCCGATCACCGCGAGGGCGTGTGTGGCGATGTCGCCCGAGGACGCCCTCGACCGGCTGGAGCCCGGCGATGTGCTGGTGGTCGCCGCCACGACGCCGGCGTTCAACCTCGTACTGTCGCTGGCCGGCGGGGTCGTCACCGCGGAGGGCGGGCCGATGAGCCATGCCGCAGTGCTGGCCCGCGAGCTGGGCATTCCGGCGGTCGTGGGCGCCCACGCGGCGCTGACGGAGATCCCCGACGGGGCGCTGGTGGAGGTCGACCCGGTGGCCGGCGAGGTGCGGCTGGTGCACTGAACAGCACCCGCGTGTGAGACTTCCCCCCATGCGCGCCGTCGTCCTTCACGCTCATGGTGGCCCGGAAGTCCTCACCATCGAGGAGGTGGCCGACCCGGTGCCCGGCCCCGACGAGGTGCTGGTGGACGTGGCCGCGACCGCGCTGAACCGGGCCGACCTGCTGCAGCGCATGGGCCTCTACCCGGACCCGCGCGGCCGTGGCCCGGAGATCCCCGGCCTCGAGTTCGCCGGCACCGTGGCGGCCGTGGGGGAGCGGGTGCGCTTGTGGGAGCCGGGGGACCGGGTGATGGGCATCGAGGCCGGGGGTGGCTACGCCGAACGGATCGCCACCCACGAACGGCAGCTGATGGCGGTGCCGGACGGCCTGTCGCTGACCGACGCGGCGGCGATCCCGGAGGTCTTTCTCACCGCCTGGGATGCCCTCGTCCTCCAGGGTGGGCTGACCAGCGGGCGCTGGGCATTGGTGCATGCCGGGGCCAGCGGCGTGGGCACCGCCGCCATCCAGATCGCGGGCGTCATCGGGGCGCGGGTGGCGGTCACCTGTTCGGCCGGGAAGGCGGAGTTGTGCCGCTCGCTGGGTGCCGACCTGGTGCTGGAACGCTCGCCGCACGACTGGCTGGCGGATGCCAAGGCCGCGGTGCCGGATGGCTTCGACACCGTGCTGGATGTGATCGGTGGCGAGGAGATCAACCGCAACCTGGATGCCGTGGCACTGCGCGGCACGATCGTGCAGGTCGGCCTGATGGGCGGCGGTGATGCGCCCGTCAATGTCGGCATGCTGCTGGCCCGGCGGGCCACCTGGGTGGGCACCACCCTGCGGGCGCGGCCGCTGGAGGAGAAGGTGGCGGTCACCCGCCGGTTCGCCACGGAGATGCTGCCCCACTTCACCGCCCGCCGGATGCGCCCGGTGGTGGACTGCGTGTTCCCGCTGGAGCAGATCGCCGATGCCCACCGGCGGATGGCCGCCAACGCAAACGCCGGCAAGATCGTGGTCCAGGTCCGCTGACCTCGGCCGAGTTTCGCAGGAGTTTCGCGGGGTGTTCGCCGGTGGACAGGCGCTGGGCGGACGATGGCGCCGATGCGCACCTGGGTTCGAGTCCTGCTCGCCGGCCTGTTGGTCACGGTTGCGGTGGTGGCGCTGGTGGTCAGCCGCGGCACGTCGCCCGAACGGGTCGACCGCGCCGCCGGGCTGCCGGCTGCACCCACGGCTCCGCCGGGCACCAACGTGGAGGTCCCGATCGTGGATGCGGGTCCGGCGCCGTCGATCGAGGGTGGCAGCGGCTGGCTGAACACGGCCCCGCTGACGGACGACTCGCTGCGTGGCAGGGTCGTGCTGTACGAGTTCTGGACGTTCGGGTGCATCAACTGCCGTCATGTGGAGCCGTACGTGCTGGCGTGGTACGAGCGGTATCACGCCGACGGGTTGGAGATCGTCGCCAATCACACGCCGGAGTTCAGCTACGAGGCGGACCCGGCGAATGTGGAGGACTACGTGCGCGACCACGGCATCACCTACCCCGTCGCGCTCGACCCCGACCGCGCGATCTGGCGGGAATGGAACAACCACGCCTGGCCGGCCTTCGCGCTGTACGACGGTGAGGGCCGCCTGCGCCACGACCATCGCGGCGAGGGGCGGTACGAGCTCACCGAGGACCTCATCCGCTCCCTCCTCGGTGTGGACCCGGCCAGCCCGCGGGCGGAGGTGCCGGCCGCGTGACGGATCCGGCCGGTCGTCGTACCCTGCAGCCATGAGGCACTCCCTCCGGGCGGTGCTGGCCGCCCTGCTCGTCGCCGGTGGGGTGGGTGCGGTGCTCGTCAGCCGCCACACCTCGTCCGGCCGGGTGGACCGTGCGGCCGGGGCCGCGCCGATCACCGCCGCCCCTGGTGAGCTGGCGGTCGTCCCAGTGTTGGACGAGGGGCCGGCACCCTCCGTGCAGGGCGGCGCCGGGTGGCTGAACGCTCCCGCGTCGGACGGCCCGTCGCTGGCCGGCGCCGTCGTGCTCTACGAGTTCTTCGACGTGCGCTGCGCCAACTGCCAACACGTCGACCCCTACGTCGTGGCCTGGTACGAGCGGTACCACGCCGACGGGTTGGAGATCGTCGCCATCCACACCCCCGAGCAGATCGAGGACATCCCGTCGACCGAGGTGGCCGCCTACCTGCTGCACCACCGCATCGCCTACCCCGTGGTGCTGGACCCGGACCGGGTGATCTGGCGGGCGTGGGACAACCACGCCTGGCCGTCGTTCTCGCTGTACGACGAACAGGGCCGCCTCCGTCACCACCACATCGGTGAGGGCCAGTACGCGGCGACGGAGGACGCGATCCGCGCCGTGCTGGGTGTGGACCCGGCCAGCCCACGGGCGGAGGTGCCGGGCGGATGACGGACCTGCTGGTGGCGATGGTGGCGATGTTCGGCGCCGGCGTGGCGGCATTCGTCAGCCCGTGCGTGGCACCGCTCGTGCCCGGCTACCTGGCGGTGCTGGCGGATGGCGGTCGCGCCCGCTCCGAGGGCGCGGATGGCAACGGCGGCACGGACCTGCGTGCCCTCTGGCGGGTGCTGGCGTTCGCCGTCGCCGTGGCCATGACGTTCGCCCTGCTCGGGTCGGTGGTCAGCGCCGCGGGCGACGTGTTCCTCACCGGCCGGGCGGCGCAGGTCGTCGCCGGCGTGGCACTCGTGCTGCTGGCGTTGTGGCCGATGGCCGCGGCGCGGAGATGGTGGCGGCTGCCCGCCCCACCCGCCGCGCTCGGCGACGGCCGTCCGGCCACCTGGCGGGCTGCGGCGATGGGGGTGGCGTGCGGCGCGGCATGGACGCCGTGCGTCGGGGCGCTCCTCGGCGCGGCACTGACCGCGGCCGGCGGCAGCGGCTCCACCGCCCGGGGCGCGCTGCTGCTGTTCGCATTCGGCCTCGGCGTGTCGCTTCCGTTGCTGGCGCTGGTGATCCTGCCGGCGCCACGGCTGCCGGCGCCGGTGCGCCGGGTGGGGCAGTGGGTGTCGGCGATCACGCCGGCCGTGCTGGCCGGGGTCGGTCTGCTGCTCGTGGTCGGCTGGTACGACCGCCTGGTGGCGCTGCTCTGAGGCTGGGCGTCAGCGGGCGGCGACGGGGACGTAGTCCCGGGCGTCCACGCCGGTGTACCACTGGCGCGGGCGGCTGATCTTCTGGTCCTTGTCGCCGAGCAGTTCCTGCCAGTGGGCCAGCCAGCCCACGGTGCGGGGGATGGCGAAGAGCACCGTGAACATGTCCACCGGGAAGCCCAGCGCCTGGTAGATCAGGCCGGAGTAGAAGTCCACGTTCGGGTACAGCTTGCGGTCCACGAAGTACGGGTCGTTCAGCGCGGTCTCCTCCAGCGCCAGCGCGATGTCCAGCAGCGGGTTCTTGCCGGTGACCTCGAACACCTCGTAGGCGGTGCGCTTGATGATCTTGGCCCGCGGGTCGTAGTTCTTGTACACCCGGTGGCCGAAACCCATCAGGCGGCTGCCCTTGCCGCTCTTCACGTCGTCGATGAACGCGGGCACGTTCTCCATCGAGCCGATCTCGGAGAGCATCCGCACGACGGCCTCGTTGGCGCCACCGTGCAGCGGGCCGTAGAGGGCTGACGCCGCGGCGGCGCAGGAGGAGTACGGGTCGGCGTGGCTGCTGCCCACGACGCGCATGGCGGTGGTGCCGCAGTTCTGCTCGTGGTCGGCGTGGAGGATGAACAGCACGTCCATCGCCCGCTCCAGCCGCGGGTCCACCTCGTAGTCGCCGATCTTCCACATCATGTTGAGGAAGTTGGCGGGGAAGCTCAGCGCGTTGTCCGGGTAGTTGAACGGCAGGCCCACGGAGAAGCGGTAGGCCATGGCTGCCAGCGTGGGGGTCTTGGCGATCAGGCGCAGGATCTGCTTGTCGCGGCTGGGCTTGTCGAAGATGTCCTTGGCGTCGTTGTAGAACGTGCCGAGAGCGGCCAGCGAGCTGACCAGCATGCCCATCGGGTGGGCGTCGTAGTGGAAGCCGTCCACGAAGCGCTTGCGCATATTCTCGTGGATGAACGTGTGCGCGGTGACGTCCTGCCGCCACTTCTTCAGCTGCTCGGCATCGGGCAGTTCGCCGTTGAGGAGGAGGTAGGCGACCTCCAGGTACGTGCTCTTCTCCGCCAGCTGCTCGATGGGGTAGCCGCGGTAGCGGAGGATGCCGTTGTCGCCATCGAGATAGGTGATGGCGCTCTTGCAAGCAGCCGTCTGCATGTAGGCGGGGTCGTAGATGAACAGCGACGGATCGAGCTCACGCACGGCGGCAGCGGGGAACACCCCACCCTCGATCGGAACGGTCACCGTCTTGCCGGTGCGGTCGTCGGTGATGGTGATGGTGTCGGGCATGTGCTTCCCTTCGCTGACACGGATGACATGGGGCTTTCTCCCCGGCGTCGAGACTAGCGGCGCGCCCTGGGGACCTTGCCAACCGGCGCCGCGGCTTTCTTGAGAGCGGCCCTACCGAGCCCGCGGGACCGCCCGCTACAGCGGCGTGTTGTCGTGCGGGCGGGGCGTCATGTGCTCCCGCTTGTCCTGCAGCGCGATCAGGGCCTGGGCGATGACCTGGCGGGTCTCGGCCGGGTCGATGACGGCATCCACGTAGCCGCGCTCGGCGGCGATGTACGGGTTCAGGAGGCGGGTGGTGTAATCCGCCTCGAACGCCGCCCGTTCCTCCGGCGTGGCCCGCCGCTGCAGGATGGCCGCGGCCTGGCCGGCACCCATGACTGCCAGCTCGGCCCACGGCCACGCCAGGCACAGGTCGTTGCCCATCTTCTTGGAGTCCATGACGATGTAGGCACCGCCGTAGCTCTTGCGCAGGATCACGCAGATGCGCGGCACGGTGGCCCGCCCGTACGCGAACACCAGCTGGGCGCCGTGGCGGATCATGCCGCGCCACTCGAGGTCTTTGCCGGGGTAGAAGCCGGGCGTGTCCACCAGCGTGATGATCGGCAGGTTGAACGCGTCGCACATGGCCACGAACCGGGCCGCCTTCTGCGAGGCGGGGATGTCCAACGTGCCGGCGAGTGCGAGCGGCTGGTTGGCCACCACCCCCACGGGTAGGCCGGCGATGGTGGTGAGCGCCGTGACGACGTTGTTGGCCCACCGCGGGCGCAACTCCAGCAACTCGCCATCGTCGGCCAGCGCGGCGATGACGGCGCGCACGTCGTAGCTGCCGGTGGACGATGCCGGGATCAGCGCGCCCGCCTCGGGCGTGGCCCGATCAGCAGGGTCGTCGGTGGCCCACGGCTCGGGTTCCTGGTCGTTGTGCTGCGGGAAGTAGGCCAGCAACTGTGCGGCGGCGTCCACGGCGCTTTCCAGGTCGGCGACCACCAGGGTGGCTGCACCGCTGTACCGGGCGTGGCTGGCAGCGCCGCCGAGTTCCTCGTTGTCCATCACCACACCGGTGAACTCGGCAATCATCGTGGGGCCGCTGACGAACGCGTACGCCGCCTCGGTCATCACCACATGGTCGGCGAGGCCCAGCAGCAGCGCGGGGCCTGACACCGCCGGGCCGTCGACGATGAAGATCGTGGGCACCACACCGGAGCACTCCGTGAGCGCCCGTGCGGCGCGGCCCCAGCCGTGCAGCGCGGCGATGCCCTCCACGATGTCCGCCCCGCTCGACCGCATGACGCACACGAGCGGCAGCCGCTCCTCCCACGCCGTGCGGGCAGCGTGCTCGATGGTGGCAGAGGAGTCGCTGGAGAGGGCGCCGCGGCGATCGCTGGCATCCACTTCGACCCAGACCACGTCGCGCCCGTCCAGGGCA
The DNA here is from genome assembly GCA_041394605.1 of Ilumatobacteraceae bacterium. Taxonomy (GTDB): domain Bacteria; phylum Actinomycetota; class Acidimicrobiia; order Acidimicrobiales; family Ilumatobacteraceae; genus UBA668. The sequence goes on along the minus strand of JAWKHX010000006.1, from coordinate 195,780 downwards.
CGCACGAGCGCACGGACGGTACCGGGGACCTTGCTGCGGAGGGCGACGTCGACCACTTCGGAGAGACTAGACACTCCGCCCGAGCGGGAAGGCGTCCGCTCCGACGTGCACGCCGGGCTGGGTGCCGCCCTGGACGGCCACCACCTCCTTCAGCACGGCCTGCAGCGCCTTGGTGGGCGAGCCCGGCGTGGGGCGCCGGCGTTGCACCCATGCCACCACCCGGCGGGGCAGTTCGGGTACCGGGATGCGGGTGAAGTCGCCCTTCAGCCAGCGGGGCACGGAGGTGGCGGGCACGATGGCCGCGCCGTAACCGTCGAACGCCAGCGAGGTGAGCAGGCGCACACCGTCGATCTCCACCTGCGGCTGCAGCTGCACGTTCGCGCCTGCCGCCGCCCGGTCGATCACGCGGCGCAGCGCCGTGCCCAGCGGCGGCAGCATCAGCGGATGGCCCTCCAGGTCGGCCAGGTGCAGCTCGGCCTGATCGGCCAGCGGGTGGCTGTTGTGGGCCAGCAGCACGAGGTCCTCGGCGAACAGGGGCTCGATGGTGACCTCCGGGTCGTCCACCGGCAGGTGCACGATGGCGGCGTCCAGGTGCTGGGCGACGAGGCGGGGGATGAGGTTGGTTGTGTTGCCCTCGTGCACCGTGACGTGCACGCCGGGGTGCTGGCGGCCGAGGTTGGTGAGCAGTTGGGGGAGCAGCCAGCGGGCTGTGGTACCGAGCACGCCCAGGCGGGAGTCGCCGCGCACCTCGTTGCCCCGCGAGGCCATTTCGGCAGCGATGTCGTCGAGTTCGTGGAGGATCCGCCGGGCCCGGTCCACCACCAACACGCCCTCGTCGGTGAGCTCGCCACGCTGGCGGTCCACCAGCTCCACACCGAGCTCACGTTCGAGGCGGGCGATGTGCCCACTGACGTTGGACTGGACGGTGTAGAGCGCCCTCGCCGCGGCAGAGAACGAGCCGTGATCGGCGATTGCCACGAGCGTGGCGAGCTGGCGCAAATCCATCACGAAAAACGATACCGAGTATCGGCGAAAACGAGTTGAAAGATCACGCGTTCACGTGCATACTTTCACATGTTCGTAGCGGGACGGCCCCCAACGGCCCGCTCGACGAGAACCGAACGTGGTTCCCCCAACCACAGGTTCCAGGTTGAGAGGCCCCGCTTCCCCCAAGCGGGGCCTTTCCCGTTTTCCCGCCCCGCCCGCAGCGCCGACGGAGCGCACAGGTCTACAGTGAGCGGCCATGACGACCTCCAAGGGTGCTGCGTTCTTCGATCTCGACCGCACCCTCCTGGCCGGCGCCTCGGGCGAGGTGTTCTCCCGGGCGATGCGCGAGGCGGGGCTGGTGTCCCGCTCGATCCCGGGTGAGAACCTGCTGTACCGGCTGTTCAACACGGTCGGCGAGACCCTGCCGTCGATGGCGCTGGCCCGCCAGGCGGTCACGTTCGCCAAGGGGCGGTCGCGGGCCGCGGTGCAGACCGCCGCCGAGCACGCCGCCGACGCGCTGGCGGCCATGGTGCAGCCCCTTGCTGCGCCCCTGTTCGACGAGCACCGCGCCGCTGGGCGGCCGATCGTGCTGGCCACCACCACGCCCTACGACCTGGTGGCGCCGCTGGCCCGTCGTCTGGGGCTGGACGACGTGGTGGCCACCCGCTACGGGCTGAACGACGACGGCACCTACGACGGCACGCTGGACGGCCCGTTCGTGTGGAGCGCCGGCAAGTTGGCCGCGGTGAAGGAGTGGGCCGAGCGCCACGGGGTGGATCTCGCAGCCAGCTTCGCCTACAGCGACAGCGTCTACGACACGCCGTTGCTGGCCGCTGTGGGGAACCCGTTCGTGGTCAACCCGGACCCGCGAATGGTGTTGATGGCCGCCGCCCGCCGCTGGCCCACGCTCGATCTGTCGGCACCCGCCGACCCGTCCCGGGAGGTGTCGTCGATGGCCAAGATCCCCGTGGTCAACATGGAGATCCAGCGCCTGGCGCTGAGCTTCACCCACCCCCTCTTCTTCCCCTACGCGAAGTTCGACATCGCCGGCACGGCCAACATCCCGGCCAGTGGCCCAGCCATCGTGGTGGCCAATCACCGCAGCTACTTCGATGCGGCTGCCGTGGCCCTCACCATCGCCCGCACCGACCGCACCGTGCGCTTCCTCGGCAAGAAGGAAGTGTTCGACGCCCCGGTGGTCGGCCAGATCGCCTCGGCGATGGGTGGCATCCGCGTGGAGCGTGGCACGGGCAGCGACGAACCGCTGAAGGCCGCCGCCGAGGCGCTGGAGAACGGCGACATCGTGGCGATGATGCCGCAGGGCACCATCCCGCGTGGTGCCGGCTTCTACGACCCCGTGCTGCGCGGCCGGTGGGGCGCCGCCCGGCTGGCCGCGATGACCAAGGCGCCGGTGATCCCCGTGGGTCTGTGGGGCACGGAGAAGGTGTGGCCGCGTTCGGCCCGGGTGCCGAACGTGCTGAACATCGTCAACCCCCCGCTCATCACCATCCGCGTGGGCCAGGAGGTGCCGCTGGTGTACCGCAGCCCGGACGCGGACACGAAGCGGATCATGAAGGCCATCATGGCGCTGCTGCCGCCGGAGAGCCGCGAGGAGCGCGCGCCGACGGAGGAAGAGATCGCGCTGGCGATGCCGCCGGGGCACAAGGCGGCGCGCACCGACGAGGGCGCCCGCCGCCCCGGCTCGGACTGAACTGCCTGCGGCCGGCGCCGGTCAGCGGCGCTTGGGCGGCAGCGGCACGAACGCGCTGGTCCGGGCCACATACTCCGCGTAGCCGGGCTTGCGCTTGCTGAGCGACTTCTCCAGCAGCGCGACGCCGCTGACCCGCAGCAACAGCACGGTCATCACGGCCGCGCCCAGCAGGCCCCAGCGGCCGAGCACCGTCTCCGCCGCCACCAGCGCGATGCCCCACCACACGCAGGCGTCACCGAAGTAGTTGGGGTGGCGTGTGTAGCGCCACAACCCACGGTCCATCACCTGGCCGGCGTTGGCGGGGTCCTTCTTGAACCGGGCGAGTTGCCAGTCGCCGATCGCCTCGAAGGCCAGGCCCACCGCCCACACCGCGGCGCCGATCCACGCCAGCACGCCGAGGTCGGGCGATGTGGCTGCCTGGCCCAGTTGCACCCCCAGCGAGACCACGAACATCAGCGCGCCCTGCAGGGTGAACACGGTGAGCAGGCTGATGATCGGGAACCGGGGCCCCCAGTGCTTGCGCATCGCCCGGTAGCGGTAGTCCTCGCCCTTGCCGTGGTTGCGGATGAACAGGTACGTGCCGAGGCGCAGGCCCCAGATGCTGGTGAGCACCACCAGTAGGTTCTGGCGGGTCTCCACGCCGTCGACCCTGGCCCGCACGGCCCAGGCGACGGCCACGAAGCCGAGGCCCCAGGCGATGTCGACGATCGAGGCGTTCTTGAGGGCCAGGCTGAGCAGCCAGGTGGCCAACATCAGCGCGGCCACGGTGAGCGCGGCGGTGGACAGGGCGGTGCCGGCGGAGGCGAGCATCACTGGCTCCCTTCGGAGTGGTGGTGGGTGGCGGACTCAGGATGACGGTCGGGGTGCAGGAGCGCATCGACCTCGGCGTCGACCTTCAGCCATTCGGCGTCCAGCCATTCGGTGAAGCCGTCGCCCTCGGGCACCTCGGCGCGCGGCACACGGCGGGTGTGGAACTGCACGGGGCGGGTGCGGCGGGCCAGGTGGCGAAGGATGCCGCCGAACGTGTCCAGCCCGTCGAAGCCGACGTGCCACGCCAGCACCACATCGGCGTGAGGGCAGCCGTCCAGCAGCGCGGCGGTGCCGGCCGGGCGAGGCGGCAGCACGTGCCGGAGGTCCGCCATCCGCTCGGCGCCGCCGGGGTCGCGCTCGGCGATGCGGGCCAGGGCGCGCTCGCGCTTGTGTGGGGTGGCGCGTGTGCCCTCCGGGAAGATGACGGCGACCTCGTCGTCGCCCAGCCCGGCGGCCAGCGCGCGCAGCGACTCCAGTTCCACGTCGCTGTCGGTGGCGGCACGGTCGAGGAAGTGGTTGGGCAGGCGGTTGCCCACGATGTCCAGGCACGGGTCGGCCAGCAGTTCGCGCTTCAGCACATAGCGCGGCTTCATCCGGGCGACCGACGTGACCACCCAGGCGCTGACCAGCGAGTCGGCCAGGCTGGCGTGACGGCACAGCAGCACGGCCGGACCGGGGGAGATTGCCTCCGCCTCGGTGGCCTCGATGCGAATGCCCGTGGTGGCGCGCAGCGCGCCCATCAGGCGGGCCGCCCACCAGCGCTGCAGCCGGTAGTGGCGGTCGACATCGTGGGTGCGCCGGGTCAGCCAGTACCAGGCGGCGGCCAGCACGCCGGCCGTTTCCAGCCACGCCCAGCACCAGCCGAAGGCGAGGAGGCGAGTGGTGGGCAGGCGCCAGCGGCCGCGCACGGCGTCGACGAGCGCGGTGAGCACCAGCCACAGCGGGGCCAGCATGGTGAGCACCATCGCGGCGGCCAGCAGTGCCGGCACGGTGCGCAGGCGTCGGGTGACCGCGGACCTCATTGCGGCGAACCCTAGTGAGCCGTCGGAGGGCATGCCGCGACGTGCTCCCGATTGGCGCTGATCGATCACGGAGGAATATTCGGTGCCGGCACCCCGTTGGGATGGGCCATGCGCCGACTCCTCCGCCCCCGTGTCCTCTGGCCGGCGGGGATCGTGCTGGCCGGTGTGGTGGCGTTCGTGCTGCTGTACTTCGAGCCGCAGACGGCGCTCATCGATCACACGGCCAACGATGCGCCGGTGGCGGGCGCCGCCTCCGAGGCGACCGAGTTCGTGGGCCGGGATCATGGTGGCAGCGGGCAGTTGCGCCTGGTGGTCACCGACGACGGCACCGTGGTGGTGCGGATCGACGATCTGGACACCAGCAACGGGCCCGACCTGAAGGTGTACCTGTCGGCCAACCCGGTGGACGGTCCGGGCAGCGCGTTCGACGATGACGCCGTGTCGCTGGGCGGGCTGCGCGGCAACCTGGGCGATCAGAACTACACCGTGCCGGCAGGCACCGACCTGAGCCGCTTCGCCAGCGTGGTGGTGTGGTGCGACCGTTTCGACGCGCCGTTCACGGCTGCCCCGTTGCCGGCGCTGCCGGACGGTGCCGCGGTCAGCGGTTGAACTCCTCCACCAGCGGGGCGTAGCGGTCCATCGCGGCCAAGGCCGCGTCACGGTCCAGCGGCGGCAGGCCGAGCGCCACCCACGACGCGCCGATGTCCCGTAAGTGGGCCAGATGGGCGGCGTCGGGCCGGGCACCGAACACGCCGAGTTGCAGCGTGGCCGGGTCGCGGCCGGCGTCGGTGGCGGCCTGCTGCAGTTCGGCCCATTTGCCGTCCACCTCGAAGCGGCCCTCGATCGGCATCCACGCGTCGCCGTACTCGACGATGTGGCGGAAGTGCAGCTCGGTGGGGGAGGCGCCGACCACGATCGGCGGGTGCGGCTGCTGCACCGGCTTGGGCCACGCCCAGCTCTTCTCGAAGTTCACGTACTCGCCGTGGTACTCGGCTTCGTCCTGCGTCCACAAGGCCTTGCAGGCGAGGATCTTCTCCCGCACCACACGCCGGCGGCGGTGGATGTCGGGCACGTGATGGCTCTCCATCTCCTCATGGTTCCAGCCGTAGCCGATGCCCAGCAGGAAGCGCCCGTTGGACAGCACGTCCAGCGTCGCCACCTCCTTGGCCAACCACAGCGGGTCGCGCTGGGCCACCAGGGTGATACCGGTGCCCACCTTCAGCCGCTCGGTGACGGCCGCGACGGCCGCCAGCGCGACGAACTGGTCGTGGGTGCGCCAGTACTCCTCGGGCAGCGGCGGCGCGCCCTCCCGCCCGCCCCATGGGGTGCGCCGGCTCACGGGGATGTGGGAATGCTCGGGGAACCACAGCGAGTCGAAGCCGCGGGCCTCCGCCTCGCGGCCGAGTTCGACCGGCTGGATGCCCTTGTCGGTGGGGAAGATCAAGAGGCCGATGCGCATGCCCGCACCCTACGCGCACGCCGGGCCGTCGCAGCGGGTCAGTCGCCCGTGGTGCCGTCGATGGTCTGGCGCAGCAGGTCCAGGTGGCCGCAGTGGCGGGCGTACTCCTCGATCATGTGCACCATCACCCAGCGCACGTTGGGCTGCCACCCGGGGATCCGCTGCTGCGGCGGCACGCCCTTCATCAGGTCGGCCGGGTCCACGGCGGCGGTGGCCGTGCGGGCGAACTCCATCTCCGCCACCAGCGCGGCGCGGGCGTCGGCCAGGGTGTCTTCGGGCGCCGGGTGGAAGTCGCCGTCCGGGTCCTCGCCGTAGTCGAACAGGAAGCCGGCGGTGAGGTCGCCGGCCGTCCGGCGGCGGAACCAGCCGCGCTCCACCTCGGCCATGTGGCGGACCAGGCCGAGCACGGTGAGGTCGCTGGGCGGGATGGTGACCCGGGCCTGCTCGTCCGTGAGGCCGTCCACCTTGCGGAGGAAGACCGAGCGGTAGTAGTCGAGGAACGACTGCAGCACAGTGGCTTCGTCGGCCTGGGGGAGCAGTTCGGGGTCGGGGGCGAGCTCGGTCACGAGGGCATCCTGTCAGTCGCCGGTCGCGCCGTCGGCGGCTTCGCGCAGGAGGTCGGCGTGGCCGCAGTGGCGGGCGTACTCCTCGATCATGTGCACCAGCAGCCAGCGCAGCGAGCGGGGCCCGAAGCGGTCCGGGTTGTCCGGCGGGCCGACGCTGATGGCGGTGACGTCGTCCAGCGACTCGTGGCGGGCGACGTTGGCCTTGGAGCGGGCGATCTCCTCGCGCAGGGCGTCCAGTGCCTCCGCCATCGTGTCGGTGGGCAGGTGCTTCCACTCCTGCTCGTCGGTGGCCGCGGCAGGGTTGTCGCTCCAGCGCGGCGGGTCGTCCGTCCCCTCCAGCGCGTTGGTGAACCACCACTGCTCCACGAGCGCCATGTGGCGCACCAGACCCAGCAGGTCCAGCGTGCTCGGTGGGAGCGTCAGGCGGACCTGTTCCTCGGTCAGCCCTTCGCCCTTGCGCAGCAGCACGCCGCGGAAGTAGTCGAGGAAGGACTCCAGGGTCTCGCGCTCGGGCGAACGCACTGGTGGCAAGGTCGGTGTGTCGGTCATTGCAGCGAGTCTCCGTCGAACCGGTCGACGGTCGCAAAGGAATTCACCGGCTTGCGGCTGAGCTTGGTGTTCTGGTGCGTCGGGTGGCCGAGGAACAGCGTCGCCACGAGCGCGTGGTCGTCGGGCAGGCCGAGCAGTGGGGCGGCGCCCGCCTCGTTGCGGGAGAGGAACGTGGTGAGCACGCCGCCGAGGCCGCGGGCGCGGGCGGCCAGCAGGACGCTCCAGCAGAACGGGTAAATGCTCGCGCCGCCGACGACCGCGGGCCGGTGGGTGACGTTGCCGTCCATGATCGCCATCTCCCGCAGGTCGGCGGCGACGGCCAGCACCACGGGGACGGTCTCGATCTCGTCGATCAGCATGTTGGGGACGGCGACGGGCGGCGCGTCGACGGACTTCCCGAACGCGAAGGCCCGGTAGCCGGCTGCCTGGGCGCCGGCGTACTCCTCCCAGATCGGGCGCATCAGCGCTTTCCATCTGGCGGCGGATCTCCCGGTCCTTCACCACGGCCACCCGCCACCGGCTGGCGGTTGCCACCACTCGGGCGAAGCGGGCGTCGTCGAGGATCGCCGCGACCGTGGCGTCGTCGACCGCCTCGTCGATGAACCCCGCACCGCCCCCGTCGTCCGCAACGTGCGTCTCGCTCCAGCTCACTCTCCATCCCGCCAGCTTTACGTAAGAGCGCGCGCCAATAGGGCGTTGTGGTGGTCCACCGGTCGGGGTGATGGCCCGGCTGTGATGTCGGGTGCTGATCCACAAACCCGACCGGTGGAGGTCCCCATGTTGGCACTTGACCCACGTATTGCTTCCTGTGGGAGACCGTTGAGTCGTTGCTGCCTCCGGTGATCGACCGTCACCCGCTGGGTTGTCATCGGCCACGGGTGGATGCCCGCCAGTGCTTCTTCGGGATCGCTGCCCGCCTGGTGACGGGGGTCGTCATGGAAAAACGGTCGGCCGGCTGGTCGGGGTGTTGGAGTCGACCCTGCTGCGCCGCCGCAACGAGCGGCAACGTGCTGGGGTGTTCTCTCAACTGGTGAGCTGGCCCTGTCGGCCTATGACCAGATGATCGGGTTGCAGCTCGACGAGATCGCCATCGATGGCAGTGTCACAAAGCACCGATGGGCGGTGAGGAACCGGCCCGTCACCGGTTGACCAAAACGTGGCTGGAAGTGGTCGATGGCCTCCCGACTGCGCAGGGATCCCGATCGCCTGACCCCGCCGGCGGCGAACACCCCGACGCTCAACTCGTCGAGGACACCTGGCCATCCTCGACGCCCGCGGGTTCGAAGTCGAGATCGAGACCGCCCACCTCGACCGCGGGTATGACTCGGTGGCGATCCGCGACCTGTTCACCGAGACCGGCATCGATGCCCACATCGTCCACCGCCCCGACACGTCCGCGGACGCAAGTGCGGCAGCCGGGCACGCAACAAGATCCCTCTCGGGCGACGCTGGAAGATCGAACGAGCGAACTCGTGGCTGTCGAACTTCGGGCAGCTTCGCCGCAACACCGACCGCCTCCCCATCCAACGCGAAGCCGCACTCGACCTCGCCATCACCTTCGTCATCACCGTCAAGCTCATCAAGTGGCGAGACCGCTACGGCAACACCACCTTCAAACCCGCCTATTGACGCGCGCTCTAAACGCTGTCGGCCCGCTACCAGGAGGTTCGCGTCGGCAGGTTTGACACAAACCGATGCGAAGGGCCAACCCCGCCGCAGGTTGGCGTTCAGAGGTTGCCTGACCGCCACTCACCGCCAACTTGGAGACGGCTGTGGCGGGAGCGTCAGTCGTATTCGGTCAGGACGGCGGTGACACGGACCATCTTGGTAATGACCGACGGGTCGCGGTCCGGTTGCTCCTCGAGACGCTCGGCGACGGCGACCAGCGCGTCGCGTTCCTCGCGGAGCGTGCGCCGGTAGCTGGCGTTGTCCGTGTCCACGATCTCGCCGCGCAGTTCCTTGAGGTAGTGGTCCAGCACCTGGCGGAGCAGATGGGCCTCGTGCTCGCTGAGCGTGAGTTGCATGACGGCCTCCGGGGTTGACGTCCTGACCGCCATGCTGCCGCGCTGCCGGCCGGCGGACAAGGGCCGATGGTCAGAGCAGGCCGATCAACAGGATCACCGCTACTCCACCCACCGGCACGGCGAGGCACCACAACGCCACGGTCAACAGCGGGTGGTCGTCGAAGAAGCCCGGACGGCCCTTGCCCTCGCCAGGGTCATCGGGGCTGGACGCGCCGCTGCGGTCGGCGACCTCGTGGCGTGTCGCTTCGAAGGACAGCAGGTGCTGCGCCTGATGCCGAAGGTGGTCCACCTCAGCCCTTGGCCTCGGCGACCTTGCGGCGCACGACGTTGAGTGCCGAGCCGGCCTTGAACCACTCCACCTGCTCGTCGCTGAACGTGTGCTTGGCCTCGAAGTCGATCGTGCTGCCGTCGGGCTTGACGATCTGGCAGCGCACGTTCTGGCCGGGCACCGGCGGCAGGCCGAGCACGTTGATGCGATCGTCCTCGCCGATCTGGTCGTACGTGTCCGGGTCGGCGAACGTGAGCGGGATGAGGCCCTGCTTCTTCAGGTTGGTCTCGTGGATGCGGGCGAAGCTGCGGGCGAAGATGACCACGCCGCCGCGGAAGCGGGGCTCCATGGCGGCGTGCTCGCGGGACGAGCCCTCGCCGTAGTTGCGGTCGCCGATGGCACACCAGCGGATGCCGGCCTCGCCGTACTTCTTGGCCAGGTTGGGGTAGGTGTCCACGCTGCCGTCGCGGAAGTCCTTGCCCTCGCCGACGGCGCCGTTGTAGGCGTTGACCGCACCGAGGAACAGGTTGCCGGAGATGTTCTCCAGGTGCCCGCGGTAGGTCAGCCACTTGCCGGCGGCGGAGATGTGGTCCGTGGTGCACTTGCCCTGGGCCTTCATCAGGACCGGCAGGCCCATGTAGTCCGCCCCGTCCCACTCGGCGAACGGCGCCAGCAGCTGCAGGCGGCTGGACGTGGGCGACACCTCCACCACTACGCCCGAGCCGTCGGCCGGGGGAGCGGTGAACGTGTTCTGCCCGGCGTCGTACCCCTGCGACGGCAGCACCTCGCCGACCGGCGGCTCCAGCGAGACCTCGGTGCCGTCGGGGGCGGTGATGGTGTCGGTGGTGGGGTCGAAGTCCAGCCGGCCGGCCAGCGCCAGCGCCACCACGGTGTCCGGCGACGTCACGAACGACAGGGTGTTGGCCGAGCCGTCGTTGCGCTTGGGGAAGTTGCGGTTGAACGAGTTGACGATGGTGTTGGGCTTGTCGATGGCGTCGGCCGGGCGGTCCCACTGGCCGATGCACGGCCCGCAGGCGTTGGCCAGCACGGTGGCGCCGATGGCCTCCAGGTCGGCGATGAGGCCGTCGCGCTCGATGGTGGCGCGGATCTGCTCCGAGCCGGGGAGACGAGCAGCGGGGTCTTGACCATCAGGCCCTTCGCCGGCGCGAGGCGGGCGATGGAGGCAGCAGGTGATGTCCTCGTACGACGAGTTGGTGCAGCTGCCGATGAGGGCGGCGCTGATGTCCAGCGGCCAGTCGTTGGCCCGGGCCTCGGCGCCGACGGCGGCGCCCACCCGGTTGGCCCGGTCGGGGGAGTGCGGCCCGTTGATCAGCGGCTTCAGGTCGTCGAGGTTGATTTCGATGACCTGGTCGTACTGGGCGCCGTCGTCGGGGCGCAGTTCGGCGGCCACCTTGTCGGCGGCGTCGGCGATGGCCTCGCGGCCGGTGGCCTTCAGGTACATGGCCATGTTGTGGTCGTAGCCGAACAGGCTGCAGGTGGCGCCGATCTCCGCGCCCATGTTGCAGATGGTGGCCTTGCCGGTGGCGCTGATGCTGTCCGCCCCCGGGCCGAAGTACTCCACGATGGCGCCGGTGCCGCCCTCCACGGTGAGGACGCGGGCGACCTCGAGGATGACGTCCTTCGGCGACGACCAGCCGCTGAGCGTGCCGGTGAGCTTGACGCCGATGACCTTCGGCCAGCGCACGTTGAACGGGAAGCCGGTCATCACGTCCACGGCGTCGGCGCCGCCGACGCCGATGGCCACCATGCCCAGACCGCCGGCGTTGGGGGTGTGGCTGTCGGTGCCGATCATCCCGCCGGGGAAGGCGTAGTTCTCCAGGACGACCTGGTGGATGATGCCGCTGCCGGGGCCCCAGAAGCCGATGCCGTACTTGGCCGACACGCTGCGCAGGAAGTCGTAGACCTCCTTGTTGGTGTCCACGGCGACCGCCGAGGTCGATCTTGGCGCCGACCTTGGCGGAGATGAGGTGGTCGCAGTGGACCGTGCTGGGCACTGCGGTGGTGGGCAGGCCGGCCGGTCATGAACTGGAGGAGGGCCATCTGGGCGGTGGCGTCCTGCATGGCCACCCGGTCGGGGTGGAAGTCGTTGTACGTGCCACCACGCTCGATCAGCTCGGTGGGGTCGCCGAGGTGGTTGAGGAGGATCTTCTCGGTGAGGGTGAGCGGCCTGCCGAAGCGGGCCCGCCCGCCGGCGGCGCGCTCCGGGAGCGTGGCGTAGACCTTCTCGACGAGTTCGATCGGCGTTCCTGCAGTCACGGTCATGGAAGTTTCCCTTGCGTCGGCGGTCGGATGTAGACAAGCATAGTACAAGTGAGCGACGAACGCCAAAGCCCTCGTCGGCACTTACCGGGAGGCCACATGATGCGCACGATCCGCTACCAGGAGATCGCCCAGAGCTTGCGCGACCAGCTCCGCGCCGAGGGGCCGGGGCATGTGCTGCCCAGCGAAGGCGACCTGTCGGCCGAGTTCGGGGTCAGCCGGGTCACGGTGCGCCGGGCGCTGGAGATGTTGCGCGACGAGGGCTGCAGGAAAGCCGCCAGGGCTTCGGTTGGTATGTGGCCACGGCGCCGGTGCAGCAGTCGCTCACCCACCTGGACACGATCGAGGCCGCTGTCCGAGCGGGGTGTGCGGCCGGAGCGCCAGATCGTCGAGTTTGCGCCTTCGTGGAGGCGCCGGCCCGGGTGCGGGCCCGGCTGGGATGCGACCAGGTGCTGCAGGTGAAGCGGCTCAACCTGGCCGACGGCGAGCCGTTCGCCGTGGTCACCGTGTGGTGCCCGGCAGAGCTGGGCGAGCACCTCAGCCGGCGCGACGTGGAGTCGAAGCCGTTCTACGAACTGCTCGGGCTGGAGCTGCGCGGGGCGACCCAGACCATCGGGGCCGCAGCGGCCGACGAGACCGACGCCGAACTGCTGGAGATCCCGCTGGACAGCCCGGTGCTGCGGTGCGAGCGGGTCACCACCACGGTGGAGGGCACGCCCGTGCTGATGAGTGCACATCTTCCCGCCCACCGCACCACGGAGTTCACCGTGGAGCTGCCCCTGGCCGAGCCGTCGATCGTCCCCAGCGAGCAGCCTCGCCTGGTGGAGTAGCGCCTGCGGTCGCCGTGCGCCGGTGACGTGAAACCGCACCCATGGGTTTCCGATTTCGGGCCATTTCTGACGTGGAATCGACGCCGGGCGCGGGAACAGGTCAGCGGGCGAGGCTGAATTCGCCTTCGTCGAGGCGGCAGGCGAACGGGGTCACGTCATGCGCGGCGCTGGTGGCGACGTCGTCGTCCCAGCCACGCTGCACCAGTTCCCGCCCTGAGGCGGTCTGGCTGAGCACCTCGTACAGGCGCGGCCGGGCAGCTACGAACGCAGCCCGGGCCGCGGCGGCCTCTGGGGAGCAGGCAGGCCTGCTGATCGAGGCCGAGGGGTCCAGTGCCCACAGCACCGCGCCGGCGCCGAGCATGTCTTCCGTCGCCGGCCGCAGGGCCCCGATGGGTGGCCCCATCGCTCGCCGGCGGCGATCACGGCGATCGGCCCACCGGCGGCCAGGCGCCGCGCCGAGACGGACGTGGCGGTGGCGTTGCGCAGGCAGCCGGCCAGCACGTGCGGTACCCCCATCTCGGCCGCAGCCAGCGACAGGGCCGAGCCGTTCGGCGACGGCAGCACCAGTCGCACCCTTGCGCAGGGTCAGCAGGTCGGTGGGGGAGAGCGACGCCTCGCCCTCCTCCCGCCGGCCGGCCAGCACGGCGCCGTGCTGGCCGGCGAACGTGCCGCGGACTCGTCCTTCCAGCGGTACGGCATGACGGTGGCACCGGACTCGACGGCGCAACAGACCGCGGTGGTGAAGCGCAGCACGTCCACGATCACCACCACCTCGCAGTGCGGGGCGAGCGCCGCCAGGCCGTCGGGGCCCCAGTCGAAGCGGTAGGCGAACCCGTCCTGCCGGCAGAACTCGGCTGCCCGCACGCCCTCGGTGCCGAGTTCGCTTACCACTGGTCCCAGTGGGTGATGGGTTCGAGGGGCAGGCGCTTGGCCGGCTTGAAGTCCGTCCCGATGGTGTAGGCGATGGGGAACAGGCCGGCCTGGGTGATGCCGTCCGGGATGCCCAGGATCTCCGCAGCCTTCCGGTCGCCGCCGTTCATCAGGTGGATGGTGGTCCACGCCGTGCCCAGGCCGCGCTCGCGGGCGGCCAGCATGAAGCTCCACACGGCCGGCAGGATGGAGCCCCAGGCGGACGCGCCGGCGAACGCCGGCACGCGGTCCAGATTGCCGGTGATGCACGGCACCATCATCACGGGCACCCGGTGGAAGTTCTCGGTGAGGTACATGGCTGACGACGTGACCCGGTCGCGCTGTTCGTGGCGCAGGTCGCCCGGCTCGTAGGTGTTGGACTGGGCGAACTTGGCGTACTCGGCGAAGTTGGTGGCGTAGATGTCGGCCAGTGCCTTCTTCTTCGCCGGGTCGGTGACGAACACCCACTGCCAGCCCTGGCTGTTGCTGCCGGTGGGTGCCTGCAGGGCAAGCTGCAGGCACTCCTCGATGACCTCGCGCTCGACCGGGCGGTCGAAGTCGAGGCGCTTGCGGACGGCGCGGGTGGTGGACAGGACTTCGTCGGCGGACAGATTCAACTGCATCCGCCGAGTTTCGCACGTCGCGCGAGGCTGGTCGCCGTGGACCCGCACCGCGACTACCTCGACGTCAACCGCGCCCAGTGGGACGAACGTGCGCCGGCACACGCGGCATCGCCCGGCTACCAGGTGTCCCGCCTCGCTGCCGACCCCGCCGCGCTGTCCGAAGTGGTGCAGTTCGACCTGCCGCGCCTCGGCCGGCTGGACGGTCTGGACGTGGTGCACCTCCAGTGCCATATCGGCACGGACACCCTGTCGCTGGCCCGCCTGGGCGCCCGCAGCGTCACCGGCCTGGACCTGTCGCCGGCGTCGCTGGCCGAGGCCCGGCGCATCGCCGCCGAGTGCGGGCACGACATCCGCTTCGTGGAGAGCGACGTGTACGCCGCCGTGGAGGCCCTGGGCGCCGACTACGACCTCGTCTACACGGGCATCGGTGCGCTGAACTGGTTGCCGTCGGTGGACCGGTGGGCGCAGGTCGTCGCCGGGCTGCTACGCCCCGGCGGCCGCCTCTTCATCCGCGAAGGCCATCCGATGATGTACGCCCTTCCGGTGCAGGACACCTACGACGGCGCCGATCTGCGGGTGGAGCTGCCGTACTTCGAGGTGGAGGAGGCGTTCGTGTCCGACGAGGGCGGCACGTATGTGGAGACCGACCATGTGTTCACCAACACGCTGGCAGTGGAGTGGAACCACGGCCTCAGCGACACGCTCGGCGCCGTGCTGCGGCACGGCATGCGGATCACCGCGTTCGAGGAGCACACGTCCGTCCCGTGGGAGGCCCTGCCCGGCGCCATGCACGACATCGGCGGCGGGGAGTACGAACTGATCGACCGGCCGGAACGGCTGCCGATGTCGTTCACGCTGCAAGCCGAGAAGGTATGACCTGACAGACTTCGGCGCATGAGCGAGGACCGCGTCTCCATCACCATCACAGACGGCATCGCCGACGTGCGCATGACCCGTGCCGACAAGCGCAACGCACTCGACGGTGCCATGTTCTCCGCGCTGGCGGCCGCCGGCGAGCGGCTGAAGACCGAGCCCGGCGTGCGCGTCGTGGTGCTCAGTGGCGAGGGCTCGTCGTTCTGCGCCGGGCTGGACTTCGCCACCATGGGCGCTCTGGCTGGTGGCGGCGAGCGCCCCGCGGGCGAGAACCCGGGCACCCTGCAGCCCAGCGGCATCACCCACCTCGGCCAGCAGGTCGCGTGGGCGTGGCAGGAGGTGCCGGTGCCGGTGATCGCCGCGGTGCACGGCCACGCGCTGGGTGGCGGCATCCAGATCGCGCTGGGCGCGGACATCCGCATCGTCCACCCGGACACCCAGCTCAGCGTGCGCGAGGTGCACTGGGGTCTCGTGCCGGACATGACCGGCACGCTGATGCTCAGCCAGGTGGTCCGCCGACGTGGCCAAGGAACTGGTGTTCACCGCCCGGGTGTTCGACGGGCGGGAGGCCGCCGAGCTGGGCATCGCCACCCGCCTCAGCGAGACGCCGTACGAGGACGCGATGGCGCTGGCGCGGAGATCGCCGGCCGCAGCCCCGATGCCGTGCGGGCCGCCAAGGCACTGATGAACGGCCTCTTCAACCAGGGAGCCGCGGAGCAGTTTGCCGCCGAGCGCAAGTACATCGGGTCGCTGATCGGGCGGCCAGAACCAGATGGAGGCCGTGATGGCCGGGTTCGAGAAGCGGGCCCCGAACTTCACCGACGCGAACTGAGGAGACCGGCGATGGCTGCCACCGACATCGACCCCGACAAGCTGAAGCTCTACAGCTTCCACCTGTTCACCAAGCTGGAAGGCGCCGTCACCGCCGGGATGATCCACCTCGGTGACCGCATCGGCCTGTATGCGGCGATGCGCGAGGCGGGCCGGCCCGTCACCACCCACGAACTGGCGGAGCTCACCGGCACGCAGGAGCGCTGGGTGCGGGAATGGGCGCACAACCAGGCCGCGGCCCGGATGATCGAACTGCACGCCGGCGACACGTTCGCGCTCAGCCCGGAGGCCGCTGCCGTTCTGGCCGACCCCGAGCACCCGGCGTTCGGGATGGGCATGTTCCACCGCCTGCCGCAGACCATGCACGCGCTGGAGCACGTGCACGACTCGTTCCACACCGGTATGGGGCACGACTACGACAGCCACGGGCCGGAGGGTGCGGTCGGCATCGAGCGCAGCTTCGAGCCGTGGAACCGCCACAACCTGGTGCCGGTGGTGCTGCCCGCCATGGAAGACGTGCTGCCCAAGCTGGAGGCCGGGGCGAAGGTGGCCGACGTAGGGTGCGGCGCCGGCAGTGCGGTGCTGCTGCTGGCCGAGACCTACCCCAGCAGCCACTTCACCGGGTACGACATCAGCCAGCACGCGCTGGACCGGGCGAAGGGCAAGCTGGAGGACAGCGGCCTGAAGAACGCCGACTTCCACGACCCGCGGTTCGTGCCGCTGCCGTCGGATCAGTCGCTGGACCTCGTCACCACGTTCGACTGCATCCACGACATGTCGCATCCGCAGGACGTCATCGCCGCCATCCGCTCCGCGCTCAAGCCGGACGGCACCTGGCTGCTGGTGGACATCAAGGCCCGCGAGACGTTCGAGGAGAACGCGCAGAAGAACCCGATGGCGTCCCTGATGTACGGCATCAGCGTGCTGTCGTGCATGTCGTCCGCGCTCAGCGAGGAGGGCGGCGCCGGGCTGGGCACGCTGGGCCTGCCGGAGTCCAAGGCCAGGGAGATGGCCGAGGCCGCCGGCTTCACCCGCTTCCGCAAGCTGGACATCGACCACAGCGTCAACGCCTTCTACGAGGTCCGTCCCTAGCCGGTCCTCCTTCCCGCAAGTTGGCGTTCGGGTGCGGTCGTACCGCATCTCACCGCCAACTTGGAACCGGGTCGTCGCAAGTTGGCGTTCAGGTGCGGTGGTACCGCATCTCACCGCCAACTTGGGGGCGGCCGTAGCCTGGCGGCGATGAGCGAGTTGTGGGAGACCCACGCCAAGTGGTGGATCGACGGGTTCACCGATGGTGCCGATCCGGAGTACGAAGAGCAGATCCTGCCGCTGGCGGCGGTGAACTGGAGGGTGCCCGCAGGGTGCTGGACGTCGGGTGCGGCGACGGGCAGGTCACCCGCCTGGCCAACCGGATGGGTGCCGACGTGTGGGCCGTGGACCCCACATGGAACTGCCTGCGGGTCGCTCACGAACGTGGGGGAGGGGTGTTCGCCCGGGCGGGCGCTGGGGCGCTGCCGTTCGCCGATGCCAGCTTCGACGCCGTCGTCGCCTGCCTGGTGTTCGAGCACATCCGTGATGTGGACGACGCCATCGCCGAGGTGGCTCGGGTGCTGCAGCCCGGCGGCCGGTTCTGCTTCTTCCTCAACCACCCCCTGCTGCAGACCCCCAACAGCGGCTGGATCGACGACCAGTTCCTCGACCCGCCGGAGCAGTACTGGCGCATCGGCCCCTACCTGGTGGAGGACGAGACGATCGAGGAGGTGGAGAAGGACGTGTTCATCCCGTTCATCCACCGGCCGCTCAGCCGCTACGTCAACACGCTCGCCGCCAACGGGCTGTTGGTGCAGCGGATGGAGGAACCGTCGCCGCCGGCCGGCTTCCTGGCCGGGCGGAGGAGTACGCGGCCGCGTCCACCATCCGCGCCTGCTGTATCTCCGCACGGTGAAGGCCTGACGGCGCGCCTACCATCGGGGGCGATGGCCGACATCCTCCTCATCACCGGGTTGTCGGGGGCAGGCCGTTCCGCCGCGGCAGCGGTGATGGAGGACCTCGGCTGGTACGTGGTGGACAACCTGCCGGCCTCGCTGGTGGACACCATCGTGGAGTTGGTCAGCAAGCCGGGCAGCGGCATCGACCGCCTGGCGCTGGTCTCCGGCCGTCAGCACGTGAGGTGCTGCCTCGGGTGGCGGCGCTGCGGGCCGACGGCCATCGGGTGCGGGTGCTCTATCTGGATGCCGCCACCCCGGTGCTGGTGCAGCGCTACGACGCCACCCGCCGCAAGCACCCGCTGGACAGCGAAGCCCACGGTCTGATGGAGGCCATCGAGTTGGAGCGCGAGCACCTCGAGCCGGTGAAGTCCGCCGCCGACCTGGTGATCGACACCACGGAACTCAACATCCACCAGTTGAAGGCCAAGCTGGTGGGTGCCTTCGACGATGCCACCAACGGCCAGCGCTTGCAGTTGGCGGTGGAGAGCTTCGGCTTCAAGCACGGCCTGCCGATGGACGCCGACGTGGTGATGGACGTGCGCTTCCTGCCGAACCCGCACTGGGATCCCGCACTGCGCCCGCTGACCGGCCACGACGAGGCCGTGCGCGAGTACGTGCTGGGGCAGCCGCAGGCGCAGGCTTTCCTGGACGGGTTCGAGGCACTGCTGGTGCAACTGCTGCCGGCCTACGAGCAGGAGGGCCGCAGCTACCTCACCGTGGCGGTCGGGTGCACGGGCGGGCACCATCGCAGTGTCGCGATCGCCGAGGAACTGGCCGCCCGCCTGATCGGCCGCGGCCACAGCGTGCGCACCGGCCACCGCGACATCGCCCGCTGACGGCCCCGTGCACCGGGATTCGGGACCAAGGCAACTGGGCCGGGTGGGCGGGGTCCATTAGGCTCGCGTGCGGAACATCGTGTCCCCCCTCCCTTCCTCTCCCTGAAAGGAACGCAACCATGACGGTTCGCGTCGGTATCAACGGCTTCGGGCGCATCGGGCGCAACTTCTTCCGCGCTGCCAAGCAGCGTGGCGCGGACATCGACTTCGTGGCGGTGAACGACCTCGGCTCGCTCGACCAGATGGCCCACCTCCTGAAGTACGACAGCGTGCTCGGCGTGCTGCCGAACACCATCAAGCCCAGCAAGGGCGGCATCAGCGTGGATGGCGACGAGCTGCGCGTGCTCAGCGAGCGCGACCCGAAGAACCTGCCGTGGGGCGAGCTGGGTGTGGATGTGGTCATCGAGAGCACCGGTTTCTTCACCAAGCGCGACGCCGCCGCAGCGCACCTGGCCGCCGGCGCCAAGCTGGTCATCGTGTCGGCCCCGTGCGACGGCGCCGATGCCACGTTCGTGTACGGCGTGAACCACAAGGACTTCGACGTCAAGACGCAGAAGGTCATCTCCAACGCCAGCTGCACCACCAACTGCTTCGTGCCCGTGGTGAAGGTGCTGGACGACGCGTTCGGTGTGGAGCAGGGCCTCATGCAGACCGTGCACGCCTACACCGGCGATCAGCAACTGGTGGACGGCCCGCACAAGGACCTCCGCCGCGCCCGCGGCGCCGCCATCAACATCGTGCCCACCAGCACCGGTGCCGCCCGTGCCACCAGCCTGGTGCTGGCGTCGATGAAGGGCAAGCTGGACGGCACGTCGCTGCGCGTCCCGGTGCCCACCGGTTCGGTGGTGGACTTCACCGCGATCCTGAAGAAGGAAGCCTCGGTCGCCGAGATCAACGCCGCCTTCAAGAAGGCTGCGGCCTCGGGCCCGCTGAAGGGCGTGCTGCGCTACACGGAGGACCCCATCGTGTCCAGCGACATCGTGGGCGACCCGCACTCCAGCATCTTCGACGCCGGCCTCACCATGAGCATGGGCAAGATGGTGAAGGTGCTGTCGTGGTACGACAACGAGTGGGGCTACAGCAACCGCCTCATCGACACCACGATGTACGCGGCGTCGAAGCTGCCGAAGTCGAAGAAGTAGCCCATGGGTCTCATTCCCACCCTCGCCGATCTCGGCGATGTCAGCGGGAAGCGGGTGCTGGTCCGCACGGACTTCAACGTCCCGATGGAGGACGGGAAGATCACCGACGACTTCCGCATCCGCGCCGCGCTGCCCACCATCAACTGGCTCACGGAGCGTGGGGCGCAGGTGGTCACCTGCTCCCACCTCGGCCGGCCCAAGGGGCAGCCGAACCCGAAGTACTCGATGGACGCGGTGCGTGCCCGGCTGGCCGAGCTGGCCCCGGGTGTGGAGTTGCTGGAGAACCTGCGCTTCGACGCAGGTGAGGAAGGCAACGACCCGGCGTTCGTGGCGACGCTGGTGGACGGCATGGACCTGTACGTGGACGACGCCTTCGGCGCGTGTCACCGGGCCCACGCCAGCATCGTCGGCCCGCCGCAGACACTGCCCAGCGCGATGGGCCTGCTGCTGCAGAAGGAGGTCGAGGTGCTCCTCGGCCTGCGCGACCACCCCAAGCACCCGTTCGTGGCCGTGCTGGGCGGCAGCAAGATCAGCGACAAGCTCGGCGTGGTGGATGCCCTGCTGCAGGTGGTGGATGCTCTGGTCATCGGCGGGGCGATGTGCTTCACGTTCCTCGCAGCCCAGGGCTACGGCATCGGCGACAGCCTGTGGGAGCCGGATCAGGTGGACACCTGCAAGCGTCTGCTGGCCGAAACGGCCGCCAGCGGGAAGACCATTCACCTGCCGGAGGATCTGGTGGGTGTGGACGCCGGTGGCAACTTCGCCACGTTCGGGCGTTCCCTGCCCGACGGCGCCAAGGGCTTCGACATCGGGCCCGGCAGCGGCGGCGTTCAGTGACGTCATCATGGACGCCCGTACCGTCTTCTGGAACGGCCCGATGGGCATGTTCGAAGACCCGCGGTTCGAGGCCGGCACCCGCACGGTGGCCCAGGCCATGGCGGACACGAAGGCGTTCACCGTGGTCGGCGGCGGCGACAGCGCGGCGGCGCTGGCCCAGTTCCACCTGGACGACGAGGTGGACCATGTGAGCACCGGCGGCGGGGCGTCGCTGGAACTGCTGGAGTTGGGCGACCTGCCCGGTCTGGCCGCACTGAGGGGAGCACCCAATGCGTAAGCCGCTGATCTCCGGCAACTGGAAGATGAACCTCAATCACTTCGAGGCCATCCAGACGGTGCAGAAGTTGGCCTATCTGGTGGGCAAGGACGAGTTGGAGGCGGCCGACGTCAGCCTGCACCCGCCGTTCACCGACATCCGCAGCGTGCAGACGGTGCTGGAGGCGGACAAGATCGGCTACGGCCTGGGTGCCCAGCACTGCCACTGGGAGGACAAGGGTGCGTTCACCGGCGAGGTGTCGCCGGTGTTCCTGTCCAAGCTCGGGGTGGAGTACGTCATCTGCGGCCACAGCGAGCGGCGTGAACTGTTCGGCGAGACCGACGAGATGGTGAACAAGAAGGTGGCCGCCATCCAGCAGCACGGCATGACGCCCATCATGTGCTGCGGTGAGACGCTGGAGGAGCGCGAGGCGGGCGAGACCGAGGCGAAGGTGCTCGGGCAGGTCCGGGCCGGGCTGGCCGGCCGTAGTGCGCAGCAGGTGGCTGCGCTGGTCATCGCCTACGAGCCCATCTGGGCCATCGGCACCGGGCGCACGGCAACCAGCGACGATGCCCAGGCCGTGTGCGCCGCCATCCGCGGTTGTGTGGCCGAGGAGTTCGGGGCGGAAGCCGCGGAGCAGGTGCGCATCCAGTACGGCGGCAGCGTGAAGGCGGCCAACATCGCCGAGCTGATCGCCTGCCCGGACATCGACGGCGCGCTGGTGGGCGGTGCCAGCCTGGACCCCGACGAGTTCGCCCGTATCTGCAAGTTGGGCAACTGACGCACACCGCGCGAACTCGGTTGGAACAGTTCATCCAACTTTTCGTACAAGAAGGAACGACGCTGCTACCGCTCGGTGAACAAGCGTGGTAGCCTCGCAACGCCCGCTCGGATCGGGGAGGACCGACGGGTGATGGCCACGAAAGCGGCCGGATTCCCTCCCTCCGACACTCACCAGGAGGACTATTCAGTGAGGACCACGAAGAGCAGCAAGTTCGCTGCCGTGGCCGTCGGCTTGTCCCTCATCGTCGCCGCATGCGGTGACGACAAGGAAAGCACGTCGACGACCGACGCCCCCGGCACCACCGCGGGCAGCACCGAGACCACCGCCGGCGGTACCGACACCACCATGGGCGGCGACACCACGATGGCGTCCAGCGACGCCGCGATGCGCGTCACCTACACGCTCAGCGATGTGGCGGTGTGGAACGACGGCACCCCCATCACCGCAGCCGACTTCGCGTGCACGTGGGAGGCCAACCTCAACACGCCCGGCTCGATCGGCACCACCGGTTACGACAAGGTCACGTCGGTCACCGAGGGCGCGGCTTCGAACGAGGTCGTGGTCGAGTTCTCCGAGAAGTACGCCCCGTGGCGTCTGCTGTTCGGCGGCCTGCTGAAGGCCGACCAGTACGATGACTGCAACGACGTCTCCGAGGCGTTCGACGGCGGCATCGACTACTCCGCCACCGAGTGGATGATCGACTCGTGGAGCGCCGAGCAGCTGGTGCTCGTGCCGAACGAGGGCTACAAGGGCTCGCGTACCCCCGGCGTGGACCGTGTGGTGTTCGTGCCGGCCGAGGACGGCCCCACCGCGCTGAAGAGCGGCGCCGTGGACTTCATCTTCCCGCAGGCCTACACCGGCCTGTCGGACGAGCTGGCCGATCCGAACGTCACCTTCGAGGCCGCCCCGTCGGGTGCCTTCGAGGCGTTCTACTTCCAGAGCTACGAGGGTCCGTTCGCCGACCCGGTCTATCGCCAGGCCTTCGCCAAGTCGATCGACCGCAACGCGGTGTACGACCAGATCTACGCTCCGTTCGCCAACGGCGTGCCGCTGCTGGACTGCGGTCCGATCGCTCCTGGCCCGTACTGCGATGACGCCTTCGCCGACACCTACGACCCCGAAGGCGCCAAGGCGCTGCTCGAGGACGCCGGCTGGACGATGGGCGCCGACGGCTTCTGGGTCAGCCCCGACGGCAACGTTCCGGACATCCGCTGGATGGTCAACACCGGCAGCACCCGCCGTGAGAGCACCCAGGAGTTCCTGATCCCGAAGCTGGCCGAGGCCGGTTTCAAGGTGCACGCCGACAACTGTGAGGCCCTGCCCTGCGTGTTCGAGACCCGTCTGCCGTCGCTGGACTACGACATGGCGATGTACATCTCGACCGTGGCGCCGGACCCCGCCTACCTGACGCCGGCCTTCGCCTGCGACCAGATCCCCACCGAGGAGAACGACTTCCAGGGCCAGAACAGCACCGGCTACTGCAACGAAGAGGCCACCGCCCTTCTGCACTCCGCCGACGTCGAACTGGACCCGGATGCCCGTGCGGCCGAAGTGGTGCAGGCCATCGACCTGATGGCTGCTGATCTGCCGCTGCTGCCGCTGCTGCAGTTCCCCAACGTTGGTGCCTACCGCACCGACCGCACTGACGCCACCTCGGTCAAGGAGATCGCCAACTACCGGGCGATCAACAACTGGTACGAGTGGGCCGACGTGGACGGCGATGGCCAGCTCATCGTGGGCGCCGAGCAGTTCCCGACCTCGGACTGCCCGAACCCCGTCACCGAGTGCGCCAACTCCTCGTGGTACGTGTGGCTGGTTGCCTTCCCGGTGCTGCCGGGCATGTACGACACGACGGCCGATCAGACCATCGTGCCGAGCGAGTACCTCACCGGTGAGGCAGTGGTCGAAGCGCTCTGATCGAGCACTTCACATCACGCTGATGCAGTGATGCAGGTTGGGGCCGGCCGAGAGGCCGGCCCCAACCTGCATGTCCCGTCCACTTCAAACGTATGTTCTAGGCACAAAGCGGGGGTTTCGTGCTTCGATTCATTGTCAGACGGCTCTTGTGGCTCGTCCCGACGGTGATCTTCATCACCTATTTGGTCTACGTGCTCGTGCGCATCGGCTGGGATCCGGTCGAGACGTACAAGCGGGCCAACAACCGGGTCACCGCCGCCAAGATCGCCCAGTACAAGGAAGCCAACTACCTGTATGACGGCTTCTGGGGTTGGACCCGCGGCTACTTCAAGTGGCTGTGGAGCTTCCTCCAAGGCCCTGATCACTGGCTGCGCACCATCAAGGGTCGCGCGCTGGTGTATCCAGAGTTGCGCTACTCGATCTTCAACACGCTTCGTCTCGCCGGGATCGCGTCGTTCCTCGGCATCACCATCGGCATCTCGCTGGGCACCCTCGCGGCCCGCCGCCCCGGTGGCATCTTCGACACGATCGTGAACTTCTTCGCCTACTTCCTGGGCGCCATCCCGCCGTTCGTCTCCGGTGTGGTGCTGCAGCTGGTGTTCGCCGTGGAGCTCGGCTGGTTGCCGGCCGGCGGTGTGTACCCGCCGGGGCAACAGGGCTTCGACCTCGGGCTGATGATCAAACATCTCATCCTGCCGGTCACGGTGGTGGCCATCCAGGCCATCTCCGGCTACGCCCGCTTCATGCGCGCCAGCCTGCTGGACGTGCGCTCGATGGACTATGTGCGCACGGCCCGGGCCAAGGGCCTGGGCGAATGGACCGTGCTGCGCCGCCACATGGTGCGCAACGCGATGATCCCGATGGCCACCGTGATCGCGCTGGACATCGGCCAGTTGGTCGGTGGCCTGATCATCACGGAGAACATCTTCAACTACCCGGGCACCGGCAAGTACTTCATCAAGCATGCGTTCAACGGCGACCTGCCGGCGCTGATGCCCTTCCTGGTGATCCTGATCATCTCCGTGCTGGTGTTCAACCTCTTGGCGGACCTGTCGTACGCCAAGCTCGACCCGAGGATCAAACTTGGCTGACATCCACGACCCTCAGACAACCGATACCGCAGCGCTCGACGCGGCTGAAGGCCTGGACGTCGAGACCAAGCGCCCGTTCCGCCTGGCGCTCGGGCGCTTCTGGCGCAACCGCGGCGCCGCCATCTCCACGGTGATCTTCCTCACTGTCGTGCTGGCGGTCATCTTCACCAACTTCACGGCCCGCTACGGCATCGACGAGCAGGTCATCGAGCTGAACCCGGCTGCCGGCGTCACCAAGAACCAGTACCTGGAGCCCAGCCACATCGCCTGGATGGGCACCGACAACATCGGCCGCGACCTGTACAGCCGCCTGCTGTACGGCACCCGTAGCTCGCTGCTCATCGGTGTCGCCGCCGGCCTGCTGTCGGTGGCCATCGGCACGATCGTCGGCCTCATCTCCGGTATCCGTGGCGGCAAGCTCGACGACATCATGATGCGGGTCACCGACATCTACCTGGCGTTCCCGTTCCTGGTGGCCATCATCGTCATCCGCCAGTTCCTCGGGGAGGTCGGCTGGATCACGGCGATCATCGGCGACAAATCGTCGTTCCGGTTCACCATCTTCCTCATCACCTTGTTCGGCTGGATGGGTGTGGCGCGCCTGGTGAGAGGTTCCGTCCTCTCCTTGAAAGAGCGAGAATTCGTGGAGGCCGCCCGGGCTGTGGGCGCCTCCAACACCCGCATCGCATTCACCCACCTGCTGCCGAACAGCATCGGGCCGATCCTGGTGGCATTCACCATTTCGGTGGTGGGCGGTCTGGTGGTGGAGTCCACCCTGTCGTTCTTCGGCCTCGGGCCGCAGCCGGGTTCGGGCAACACCTCGCTCGGCAAGCTCATCGAGTTGTCGGCTGAGGGTGCCAAGGCCGGGTACTGGTGGATCGTCGCCTATCCGTGCGGCATGCTCGTGCTGCTGGCGGTGTGCATCAACTTCATCGGTGACGGTCTGCGCGACGCGTTCGACCCCAAGCTGGACAAGGGGAAGGCATGAGCGGCGCAGTCCTCTCCCTGCGGGACTTCCGGGTCTCGTTCAAGACGCCCAACGGCGTGGTGCAGGCGGTTCGTGGTGTGGACCTGGACGTCAACGCCGGCGAGATGGTCGGTGTGGTCGGCGAGTCCGGCTCCGGCAAGTCGGTGACGTTCCTCGGCATGCTCGGCCTGCTGCCGTCCAACGCCAAGGTGGAAGGCTCGGCCACGGTGAACGGTGTGGAGATGGTCCACGCCTCACACCGCACCATGCGTTCCGTGCGCGGCAAGCAGATCGCGATGATCTTCCAGGACCCGCTGTCCGCGCTGAACCCCGTGTACCGCGTGGGCAAGCAGATCGTGGAGATGATCCGCGTCCACGAGGACGTGCCGAAGAAGGAGGCATGGGACCGCGCCGTGGACCTGCTGAACACGGTGGGCATTCCCCAGCCGGCGGCACGTGCCCAGCAGTACCCGCACGAGTTCTCCGGCGGTATGCGCCAGCGGGCCATGATCGCCATGGCGCTGGCCAACAACCCCGACGTGCTGATCGCCGACGAGCCCACCACGGCGCTCGACGTGACGGTGCAGGCGCAGATCCTCGAGGTCTTCCAGCGGATCCAGAGCGAACTGCAGAAGGCCGTCATCATGATCACCCACGACCTGGGCGTCATCGCCCGGGTGGCCGATCGGGTGCAGGTGATGTACGCAGGCCGGGCGGTGGAGCGGGCGGGAATCGACGACCTGTTCGCCGTGCCCACCCACCCGTACACCCGGGGCCTGCTGGATTCCCTTCCCCGTCCGGGGCAGGAGCGCCTGCAGCCGATTCTTGGCAGCCCGCCGAACATGCTGAAGCCGCCGCCCGGGTGCGCGTTCGCCGCCCGGTGCAAGTACGCCGAGCCGAAGTGCTCCGAGGGCTTGCCGGAACTGGCGCAGGTGGGGTCGTCGATGTCGGCGTGCGTGCGCGTGCACGAGATCGACCTGCGTGAGGAGGTGCCGGCATGAGCGATGTCTCGATCGGCTCCTCCGGCGTGCCCGTCCTCGAGGTGGAGAACCTCGTCAAGGAGTTCATCGTCAGCGGCACCCAGGGTCTTCGGCGCACGAAGGCACGCGTGCAGGCCGTGTCCAGTGTGTCGTTCGCCATCCAGCCCGGCCAGACGCTGGGCCTGGTGGGGGAGAGCGGCAGCGGCAAGACCACGGTCGGCCGTTCCGTGTTGCGCCTCACCGAGCCGACCAGCGGGTCGATCCGGTTCAAGGGCCAGGAGATCGTCGGCATGAAGCGCGAGGAGCTGCGCAAGCTCCGCCGCAACATGCAGATCGTGTTCCAGGACCCGCAGGCGTCGCTGGACCCCCGCCTCACGGTGGGCAACGCCATCTCCGAGCCCCTCCGTATCCAGCGGGTGGAGGGCAACCACGACGACCGTGTGGCCGAGTTGCTGGAGCTGGTGGGCCTCGCGCCGGACCACGCCCGCCGCTTCCCGCACGAGTTCTCCGGCGGCCAGCGCCAGCGCATCGGCATCGCCCGTGCCCTGGCCCTGAACCCCGAGTTCATCGTGCTGGACGAGCCCGTGTCCGCTCTGGACGTGAGCATCCAGGCAGGCGTGGTGAACCTGCTGGAGGACCTGCAGCATCAGCTGGGCCTGAGCTACCTGTTCATCGCCCACGACCTGTCGGTGGTGCGCCACATCAGCGACGTCGTGGCCGTGATGTACCTGGGCAAGCTGATGGAGGTGGGCCCGAAGGAGATGCTGTACACGGCGCCTGGGCACCCGTACACGCAGGCCCTGCTGTCGGCCGTGCCGCACCCGGACCCGGAGGCCGAGCGCCGCCGGGAGCGGATCATGCTGCAGGGCGACCCGCCCAGCCCGGTGGACCCGCCCAGCGGTTGCCGGTTCCGCACCCGCTGCCAGTACGCTCGCGACATCTGTGCCGAGCAGGAGCCCCTGCTGGAGGACCGTGGCGGCGGCCACAGGGTGGCCTGCCACTTCCCCGAGCTGGCGGTGGTTCCCGTCACGGTGGGTGCCGCTCACTGAGCGGCGACGATAGGATTGCCAACCGTGCGCGACCTCGTCATGTATCTCGCCATCGTGCTGAACGTTCTGTCGCTGGTCGGCATGGTGGCCGGTGTGCTCATGCACTCCGGCCGCGGTGGCGGCCTCAGCGACATGTTCGGTGGCGCCGGCACCACTGCCCTCGGCAGCAGTGCCGCAGAGCGCAACCTCACCCGCATCACCACGGTCTTCGGGATCGTGTGGATCGGCACGGTTGTGGCCCTGAGTTTCCTGTTGGTCCGCTAACGGCCCGCAGGTAACCTTGGCTACCCACCACGTCGGAGTGGCGGAATAGGCAGACGCGCTAGCTTGAGGGGCTAGTGAACGTAAGTTCGTGGGGGTTCAAGTCCCCCCTCCGACACGTCGCGACCAGGGCATCTGCCCTGGTCGTTTGCGTTTGAACTGCTGTCCGGGTGCGCCGAGCGTCAACTCCACTCGATGCCGAGTTATGCGGCTGCTCTGCTCGCCTTCATCACGAGACGAACTGGCCTTCGGGAGCAGCGTGTTTGAGATCGGATGCGAATGTTCGTTGCCGATGAGCGTTGACAGTTTTCCGGCGGCCTACTACGGGATGTCGCGGCGGATGGTTCGGGCGATGCCGGCAGCCAGGGGCACGGCCACCCAGAACAGGATCGAGAACGAGATCTGTGGCACATGGCCGGCCCAGTCGTTCTCCAGCACCCGGTTCCAGGTGTTGGACATGTCGATCCAGTCCGACACCAGCGTCGAGGCCCTGCCGAGCACCGCAACCGAAGCGGGCAGTGCGAAGGAGGCGGCGATGGCGGTGGCCGAACTCTGCAGCAGCGTCCCGAGGGCCACGCCGGCCATCACGTTGAGCACCACGAACAACAGGTAGCCGGTGACGGTGTCGACGGTGAGATTGGCATCCACGTCCGTGCCCAGCGCAGCGGCCACACCGAGAGCGGCGGTGGTGACCACGCCACCGAACGCCGCACCCAACCCGCTCAGCAGCATCGACGCGGCCAGCTTGGCATTCAGTACCCGGATGCGTCGGGGCTCCAGGGTGAACGTGGTCATGATGCTGCGCTGGCTCCACTCGCCGGTGAGCATCAGGATGGCCACTACCGGCAGGAGGATCGTCAGGCCGAGCGCGGCCACCCGCAGGTAGCCCGAATAGGTGCGATTGAAGTTGTCCGGGGCGAACACCGGCGTCAGCATCATCGCGGCGGTGGACAGGGCGACGAGCCCCAGCAGCCAGCGGGCGGCACGGGTGTCGGTGGCCTTCGCCCACTCCACTCGGACCAGCCGCGAGAACGGAATGCGTGCGGGGGCCGGCAGAGCGTCGTCGTTACCGAAGGGTCGGGGGAGGAGTGAGGTGGTCATGCCGCAGCCTCCTGCGTCGACGCCGCCGTGGAGGTGAGCGAGAAGAACAGTTGCTCCAGCCCATTGCTGTCGGCCCGGCGCAATTCGGTCAGCAGCACCTGGTGGTCGCGGGCGATGCCCGCCAGCAACTCGGTGGTGACATGCCCGCCAGAGGCGTCCACGGTGAGCGCGTCGTCCGGGCCGGCGACGTAGTCGATCCGCTCGGCCCGCAGCGCGGCAGCCAGCGCGGCAGTGTCGGGGCTGCGCACGAGGATGGTGGTGCTGGCCAGCAGGTCATCCAGCCGACCGGCCGCCACCACGGTGCCGCCGGAGATGACGACCACACGATCGGCGGTGGCCTGCACTTCGTGCAGCAGGTGGCTGGACAGCAGCACGGTGCCGCCATGGTCGGCGAAGTCGCTCAGCAGGGTGCGCATCCAGGCGATGCCCTCGGGGTCCAGCCCGTTCGCCGGTTCATCGAGGATCAGCGCCGCCGGCTCGCCGACGAGCGCCTGGGCGACACTGAGCCGCTGGCGCATGCCGAGCGAGTAGGTGCCCACCCGCTTCTCGGCCGCGTGGGCGAGGCCGACCAGTTCCAGTAGGTGGTCGACCCGCCCCGGGTGCACGCCTGCCAACCGCGCGGCGATGTTGAGCGTCGCCCGGCCGGAGCGCCCGGGATGCATGGCCGACGCGTCGAGCAGCAAGCCCACCACACGCGCCGGGTTAGGCAACTCCACGAACGGCCGCCCGTCCACGGTCGCCGTGCCGTGATCGGGGCGCACCAGGCCGGCGATCATCTTCAACGTGGTGGACTTGCCGGCGCCGTTGGCCCCGAGGAAGCCGGTGATGGTGCCCGGCTCGCAGTGCAGCGAGACCTCCCGGACGACCGGCACCTTCTGATAGCTCTTGCTGAGCGCTGTTGCTGTGATCATGGCGACCAGCGTGAACCCGGCGAGTGGCCTGGGGCATCGGGCGGGCGGTCATGATCCGGTCATCGAAGGGATGTCCGTCGGCCACCGGGAATGCGCCGTTCGTCGGGGGTGATGTCGACGTTCGTCGATGTCGTACGGGGGTCCGTGAGCCGTACGCTCGCGGCATGTCGTGGCTGCGCAGATGGTGGGCCCAGACCGCCCCGGCGGCGATGCTGACGGCGGGCGGCGCGGCCGACAAGGCGGACAAGGCCGACCTGACGCCGAGGACCGCACGCGACTGGGCCGTCGACGCCGCGGCCTTCGTGCTCGCCGCCGCACTCGGCGCCATCATCCTCCGCGTCACCGTGGACGACTACGCCGACCGGATGACCTCGGCGCAGGTGGCCATCGATGCTGCGGGCGGAACCCTGTGCTGCATCGCGCTGTGGTGGCGGCGGCGCTGGCCCTTCGGGGTGGCGCTGCTGTGCGTGCTGCTGGGCGCGTTCTCCACCTTCGGCACGGTGGCCGGCCTGCTGGCCCTGTCGTCGCTGGCCGTGCACCGCCCCGTCCGCCCTGCGCTGCTCGCGGCCATCCTGTTCGTGCCATCCGCAGTGGTGTGCTCGATCTGGCTCGGGCGCACCAACACCTGGTCGGTGCTGCTGCCGACGCTGGCGCTCGGCGCCGCGGTCACCGCGTGGGGCATGTTCATCCGGGCCCGGCGCCAACTGCTCTCCACCCTGCGCGAACGCGCCCAACGGGCCGAGGCCGAGCAACTCGTCCGCGCCGAACGCGCACGCCTGGCCGAGCGGGCCCGCATCGCCCGCGAGATGCACGACGTGCTCGCCCACCGCATCTCCCTGGTGGCGCTGCACGCCGGAGCGCTGGAAGTCGCCCGCGACATGCCGCCCGACCAGGTGCGGGAGAGCGCGGCGCTGCTGCGGTTGACGGCCCACCAGGCGCTGGAGGAACTGCGCGACGTGATCGGCGTGCTGCGCGAGGAGCCGGGGCAGGAGCAGCCGTCCACCGTGCCGCAGCCGACGTTGGCGGACATCCCCCGCCTGGTGGAGGAGACCCGCCGCTCCGGAGCGAAGATCGACTTCGAGATGCAGGTGGACGACGCCACCGCCGCACCGGGCCCCTTGGGTCGCGACGCCTACCGCATCGTGCAGGAAGCCCTCACCAACATCAGCAAGCACGCCCGTGGCACCCTCGCCCAGGTGCGAGTGGTGGGGGCGCCCACACGTGGCCTGCACGTGTGCGTGCGCAACCCGCCCGCCGTCGGCGCTCACGACCGCTCGGTGCCACCCGGTTCGGGCACGGGCCTACTGGGCCTGCAGGAGCGGGTGACCCTGGCCAACGGCGTGCTGGTGCACGGGCCGGATGCATCCGGCGACTTCGTGGTGGAGGCCGACCTGCCGTGGTGAGGATCCGGGTGCTGCTGGTTGACGACGACGCGCTGGTACGCGCCGGTCTGCGGATGATCCTGTCGTCGTCGGAGGAGATGGAGGTGGTGGGCGAGGCGGCCGACGGTGCGGACGCTGTCGCCGCGGTGCAGCGGCACCGGCCCGACGTGGTGCTGATGGACATCCGCATGCCCGGAACGGACGGCATCACGGCCACTGCGGCGCTGCGCCGGATGGCGGATCCGCCGCACGTGATCGTGCTCACCACGTTCCAGGCCGACGAGCACGTGATGAGCGCGCTGCGCGCCGGTGCCGATGGGTTCCTGCTGAAGGACACGCCGCCCACGGAGATCGTCAACGCCGTGCGCCTGGTGGCCGCGGGGGAGGCGATGCTCTCGCCGTCGGTCACCCGCACCCTGCTCTCGCACCTCGGCAACGACGAACGGGTGGATCGCCGTCGCCTCGCGGCCGAGCGGCTGGCCACGCTGACGGAGCGGGAGCAGGAGGTGGCGATGGCGGTGGGTGCCGGCGCATCCAATGCCGAGATCGCCGCCTCGCTGTACATGAGCGAGGCCACGGTGAAGGCGCACGTGTCGCGCCTGCTGACCAAGCTGGGTGTGGCGAACCGGGTGCAGATCGCGATCGTGGTGCACGACGCGCGGCTGTGAGCCGGCCGCACCGCGTCGCAACGTCAAGTGTGCTTGTCGGAAAGCGTCCTTGACATCAGGACAAGCGTGCTTTACATTGGCCGGCATGTCAGAAACGAACAACACCACGACGACGGGCGGCCGAGGACCGCGATTGAGCGCAGAGGACAAGCGTCAGCGCGACAGCTACCTGCGCGAGTTCATCCCTGCCATCGTCACCTTCCACATCGTGCTGGCCATCGTGTTGACCACCGTGGACGAGCAGACCTCGGGCGCCCGGCTGTGGGTGCTGCTGCCCGTCCTGCCGATGATCGGCGTGGCCGTGGCCCTCTTCCGGGCCGTCCAGCGGGCCGACGAATACGGCCGGATCGTGATGCTGGAGTGCATGGCGCTGGGCTTCGGCGCCTCGATGATCGTGGCCATGGCGCTCGGCTTCCTCGGACTGATCGGGGTGGCGTGGACGTTCGGCGGGTGGCTCGTGTTCGGCGCCGGCATGACCACCTGGAGCGGGGCGCTCATCATCAAGGGGATGCACTGATGGAGAACCGACTGCGCGAACTCCGGGCGGTCAACGGCTGGAGCCAGGCGCACCTGGCAGATCTGCTGGGCGTCAGCCGCCAGACCGTCAACGCCCTGGAGAAGGGTCGCTACGACCCCAGCCTGCCCCTCGCATTCCGCCTGGCCCGTGTGTTCGCGACGCCGATCGACGTGCTGTTCATCCCCAGCGACGAGGACCTCGGCGCGCCCGCGGCGCCCGCAGTGACGGCCACCTGACCCGGCCGCCCGCGGGCGCGTCCCGGCAAGGCCGTGCCGGTCAGCCCGCTGCGCGGCGCCAGCGCAGTAGGACGAGCGCGGTGCAGACCGTGACGATGCCGGCCAGCACCTGCCCGCCGTGGGCCAGCCGGTCGGCGTCGATCGTGGGCTTCCAGGTGACCTCGCCGTTCTCGATGCGGTAGACACCCACCGGGCGGGCGGTGAGCCCGAAGCCGGTGCCGAAGCCGCGGCCGCCGGACTCGTCGGGGCCGGTGCCCTCCCCGCCGCCACCGCCGGCGCCGCCGGAGACCCGGGCGACCGGCACGATGGTGACGCCATCGACCACGAACGGGTCGCCGAAGACCCGGCGAACGGACAGGGCGTCGCGCACCCCGCGGAGATTGTCGAAGACCGCACCTTCGGTGCTGTCGGCTGTGGTGTTCATGATGTCCCTCCTTGGTCGGCTTGGGAGACCGGTCGGATGGCGAGTGGGGCTCTGCGGCGGTGGACGGTGAAGTAGCGCAGTGACTGGCTGCCGGCCCGGATGGTGCGTGCGGCGCCGCGGGAAGCAACACGGCCGCGCCCTGGCGCAGCGGGTAGGTGTGGTCGTCCACCACCAGCACACCGTCCCCACCCATCACCACCACGAACACGTCGACCTCGTTGTTCACGTGCGCGGCGATTTCGTCGCCGGCCGGCAGTTGCACGAGGTTGGCATCCAGATCCCCGTCGTGGGGCAGGCTCCAGAGCGCGCCGCGCCCGGGGCCGGACAGCGCGGCGATGTCCACGTGTGCGACGCCTGCTGGCGCCTCACCCGCGTGCATCTCGGGGAGCAGGTGCGCCCAGCAGGCAGACTCGCCGCCGAGGTCGGTCATCGGTCCACCCCCTGTGGGTGTGTCGTGTACGGGTTCACAACCCGACCCTACGCCCGCGCCGCCACATGCCCTGAGCAGGGAAGGAAGCAGGCGCGCCGAAGCTCGACTCAAGCGGCGGCCGTTCGCGGTCGATAACTGGGCAGATCGCGTCCGGCCCAGGGTGCAGGGAGGAAGCCGAGGAGTACACATGTCGGGAACCCGGATCGAACCCGGGGCGCCACTGCCCTCGCTGCCGCCCCGCGCCGACACCGTGGCCCCGCGCGCGTACCACCAGATCGAGCGGGCGCAGCCCAAGAGTGCGCCGCGCCAGGCCAGCACCGCGTGGAAGCGGCGGCGTTGGCGCTGGACGGTCCTGATCCTGGCTGCGGCGGCCGCGATCGCAGCGGTGGTGATGGTCGCCGCCGGCGACTCGCCCGACGAGGCGGAGTCCACCGAGTCCACCATTCCTGCCCAGTACCGCGAGGCGTTGCGCGACGCCCAGGGCTTCCTCGACCTCACCCCCTTCTCGCGGTCGGGGTTGGTGCGGCAACTGACGTTCGACCAGTACCCGGCCGACGCCGCGGCGTGGGCCGTGGACCACCTGGACATCAACTGGCGGGACCAGGCAGTACGGGCGGCGACCGACTTCCTGCAGTTCGACGACCTCGGCGAAGCCGGCCTTCGCGAGAAGCTGGGGTTCGAGGGCTTCACGCCCGACGAGATCGAGGAGGCCGTCCGGCAGATGAAGGTCCAGGGGCTGCTGTAGCGGAACTCATACCTCGCGCCGGCGCCATTCGGCCGCGTCGTGGCCAAGGGGCACGGTGGGCAGGTCCCACCTGGTGGGTGTGGCGGACATCTGCACCACCGGCGCCAGATGGGTCAGCGTGCCATACGGGGTGGCCGTGGTGGTCTGGAAGCGAGCCACGTCACCCAGCCCTGTCGCCGCGGCCGGGTCGTGCACGGCGCCCAGCCGCAGCAGCCACTGCGCCGTCTGGCACAGCGACACCCGCACCCGCCAACTGCCGCCCTCCGTCGCCCGGCGGTGCAGCGCCTCCATCGCGCCCCACGCTGCCAGATAGCCGGTGGTGTAGTCCGTGGCGGCGGCGGGCAGCAGGTGCGGCGGCTGACCCGCAGAGTGCACGTGGGCCACGCCCGACGCGGTCTGGGCCAACTGCTCCCACCCGGCCCGCTGCGCCCACGGGCCGACCTCGCCGTAGCAGGAGACGGACACGTGCACGATGCCCGGTCGCCGCTGGACCAGCGACTCGGGGCTGAACCCCAACCGAGCCAGTGACCCGTTGCGATAGCCGTCGGTGAACACGTCGGCATCTGCGGCCAGCGCCATCAGCCGGCTGGCCTGCGCCGGGTCGCGCAGGTCGAGGAACGTCGATCGCTTGCCGTGCCCGGTCTCCACCACGAACGGCTGCACGGAGGGCAGGTGCGGCGAGGCGATGCGCAACACGTCCGCCCCATAGGAGGCGAGCGTTCGACCGGTGGTGGGCCCGGCCAGCACCCGGGTGAGGTCCAGTACCCGCACGCCGGAGAGCGGCCGGTCGCCGGCCGGTAGGTCACGCGGGGGAGCGTCACCGATCCGCTCGATCTCCACCGCGGCCAGCGCACCCAGCGCCTGCCCCTGCGGATGCGCAGCCCACTCCTGCGGCGTGCGCAGCATCGCCCCGCACAACCTTCGCTCGGCCAACGCGTCCTCCAGGTCGGCAGCGGTCCATCTGGCCACGGCGGTGGCGATGGCGTCTCGGCCGTCGGCGCACTGCAGCAGGTCCCGCGTGCCCTGGTCGAGGTGGGGGAAGCCGCCGTGCAGGTGCACCCACCGCCCGTCGGCGCACTGGAAGAAGTTGGTCACCGCTGGGCTCACCCGCTCCAGTTGCAGCGGCCCGCCACCGTCGGCCCGCGACTGGAACAGGAACCCCAGCAGCGACGTGGCAGACGCCTGCACGTCCACCGTCACGCGTTGGGGCGGGCCGCCCCGCAGTGCATGCAGGCGGGCCGCCGCCACCCCGCCCACCAGCGCGGCGGCCGCCGCCTGGCCGAGGGGGAAGGCGGTGGAGCAGCACGGGGTCCGCCCCGGTGACCTCGGCGGCCAGCACAGCCTCGAGCGCATCCGGCAGCGACAGGCCGCCGCGGCGAGGGTTCGGGCGAGATCGGCCATCGCCCGACCCTAGCCGTGCCCGCCGTCCGCCCCGCCTGGCCCGCCCGGTGAGGGAAGATGCACCCATGACGAATCCCCAACCCCTGGGCGGCAATGAGATGCCCCGCTTCGGCGGGCCGGCCACGTTCATGCGCCTGCCGCCGGCGGACCGTCCGCCGGACGTGTCCATCGTGGGTGTGCCGCTGGACATCGGCACGTCGAACCGCCCGGGCAGCCGCTTCGGGCCGCGGGCCATCCGCGCCGAGTCGTGCCTGCTGCGGCCGTACAACATGATCACCGGCGACGCGCCGTTCGACCGGATGGTCATCGGCGACACCGGCGACGTCGCCCTGAACACCTTCAATCTCGCCGCCAGCGTGGACCTGATCACGGATCACTACCGGTCCCTGCTGGCGCACTCGGCCACGCCCACCATCCCGCTCAGCCTGGGCGGCGACCACACCATCACCTACCCGATCCTGCGGGCCCTGGCCGCCCACCACGGCCTGATGGGTGTGGTGCACGTGGACGCCCACGCCGACGTCAACGTCGCCATGTTCGGCGAGCGCATCACCCACGGTTCGTGGCTGCGCCACGCCATCGACGACGGCTTCGTGGACCCCCGGCGCACCGTGCAGATCGGTCTGCGCGGCACCGGCTACTCGCCCGACGACTTCCAGTGGATCCGGGGCCTCGGCGCCCGGGTGGTGACGGCGGACCGGTGCTGGT
Organism: Ilumatobacteraceae bacterium; assembly: GCA_041394605.1. Taxonomy (GTDB): domain Bacteria; phylum Actinomycetota; class Acidimicrobiia; order Acidimicrobiales; family Ilumatobacteraceae; genus UBA668. Next base: position 159,407 of record JAWKHX010000006.1, on the reverse strand, counting down.
TCACGTCGCTGGCCCCGCTGATGGCCGAGGTGCGTGCCCAACTCGGCGACGGTCCCAGCTACCTGACGTTCGACGTGGACGGGCTGGACCCCTCGTTCGCCCCCGGCACCGGCACGCCCGAGGTCGGTGGCCTGACCAGTGGCCAGGGCCTGGAGATCGTCCGCGGCTGTGCCGGCCTGCGCCTGGTGGGGGCCGACGTGGTGGAGGTGGCCCCGCAGTACGACACCTCCGGCAACACCGCCCTGCTGGGCGCCAACATCGCCTACGAGATCCTCTGCGCCATCTCCGCCGGCCACTGACCGGAGGTCGACGGCTCAGCCGCCGACGCGGAGTCGAGTGCCGCCTGGGGTTGGCAGCTACAGTCCTCCGCCGGCGGCCGGCGTGGATGACCGGCAACGACGGGAAGCGAGTCCATCCATGGTTGCCTCGAGTGCAGGCCGTCCATCGCTGTCGCGGAGGGCTGGCGCAGTGCTGGCCCTGCCAGTGCTGGCGCTCCTTCTGGCGGCCTGCGGCAGCGACGAGCCGTCCGTCGTCACCGCGTCTGCGCCAACGACGCCGGCACCCACGGTGTCAACCAGCGCCGACCCGGCGCCCTCCTCCACCACCGCATCCTCGCCCGGTGGCGACCGCATCCTGGACGCGGTGGAGGCGTTGTCGGCGTTCGGTGCGGCCCAGCAGGGCACCGTCACGGCGGAGGGCTGCATCCTGTTTCCGGCCGAGGCCGTCTGGCCGGCGTCGCTCGCGGCGGACTTCCCCTTCAGCCGAGCGAAGTCGACAAGTGTCGGCTTCGACGCCGCCAGACACCAGGTCAACCTCTCTTGCCGGTTCTCGAGTGACCCGCAGGACGATTACGTCTACGTCAGCCTCGGCGCGGCCGGCGAGTACGCGTGGTGACGGTCAGTACGGCGATGGCTGGGACGACCAGTCCGCCGTCGAGTCGGTGGTGGGGGCTGGGTCAGCCGGCCAGATGACTCGACGTCGGTCTGGTGCCGCAAGTCGGTCTCCGCATCGCGATCCACGGTGACGTGCCGTTGCTCGAGAAGGTCGTCGAGGCCTTCGTGCCGGCCATCGCCGACACGGACTTCAGCATTCTCGTGGGTGCCTGCCAGCTGAAATCCGCAATGCGGTGAGACGCCGGCCGGCTCAGCCGCCGACCTGGACGGCGTTCGCGCCGGCGCGTACAGGAAGCCGGCGCTGTTGTAGCCGTCGTGCACCACCGACGAGGTGTCCCACCACGTCCCGTCGGCGACCTGGATGACGACATGGCGCTCGTCCGGGCCGGGGTGGGTCTCGTCCCACCACAGCAGGCGGAAGGCGGGCCGCTCCAGCGACAGCAGTTCGTCCTTCGGCGTGAACCGGAACCCGCCCTGCCTGCCGAGGACCAGCCGCTGATCGGAGACGGCAGCGAACGGGTCGGTCACGCCGGGCAGCAGTCGCCGGCCGGGGTCCAGCCCCAGTTGCTCCACCATCGCCTGGCGTTGCGCCCGGCGATGCTCGCCCGCACTGCTGCGACGGCGTTGCCCGCACGGTTGATGGTGGGGTTCGGGTACTTCGACAGCAGCCCCCAGCCGAGGTAGGTCTCGCCCGGCCGGAAGCAGGCCGCGAACCAGTCCCGGATCAGTCGTTCCTGCCGCGCCATCGCCCGAGCGTACTCAGGGGTGGTCGCGTGGGTCGATCAGGTGGATGCGACCTGAGCGGTGGCGGGCCACGCCGCGGGGTCGTCGAGGTCCACCTCGGCGAGGTAGGCGGAGGGTGGGTCGGGCAGCTCGAAGCGGAAGGTGCCGTCCTCCGCCGTCACGACCGGACCGAGGGTGACCGACGTGGGCATGAGCACGACGCCGTCACGCTGCACCTCACCGCCGTCCGCGAGGAACACGATGCCGGCGTAGACCGCACCCGCCGCGGCGGCCGGCACCGTGGCGGTGACCGAGGCCTCGTACGTCGCGCCGGCGGTGACGGCGAAGTGGGTGGAGTCCACCATCAACAGTTCCGTCGAGGCGGCGCGAAGGCGCAACATCCCCCCGCCGAGCGTGGCCGCGCCGGCGTTGTAGCCGTTCCAGTCCGAACCAGCGGCAAACTCGGCGTTCGGCACGAGCTCCTCGGCGCCCTGGCGCAGCGACACGCCGTCCACCGTGGCGTCCACGTCCGCGCTGGAGGGCGTGCCCTCCCCGTTCACGCGGAACACCCACACGGCCTCGGTGGCGTCCGCCGGCACGGTGCCGGAGAACGTGACGGTGGTCGGCGTGCCGGCCAGCGGCACCACGGTGGCCGTCACGTGCAGGCCCGCGCCCGGCCCACCGTCGGCCAGCACCCGGCCGGTGACGGCTGCCGGCCCGGCCGTGACGTCGGCCAGGGTGGTGCGCGGCGAGAAGTACCGGTTGATCAGGGAGGTCATCGCCGCCGGGTCCGTCTCCGGCAGCACGCGGTAGGGATGGTCGGTCCACGCCTGGAAGACGACCTCGTCGGGCGGCACCGACGAGTTGGCCTCCAGCAGCGCCATCCGCTGGGCGGCGAGCGATACCCATTCGGCGTCGTCGTCGGCCTCACCGCCGTTGTAGATGTAGCCAACCGGGACGCCCCGGTCGGCAGCCACTTGCTCGACTGCGACCGCGTTGCTCAGCCAGTCCGGCCGGGTCCAGTCGATGTCGATGTGCAGGAACTGCATCGGCTCGCCGGCGGCCGCGGCATAGGCGTCGAGCCACTGCCCCACATCCTCCGGGCCGATCAGCGGGCTCTGCCACATGGGCTCCGTGCCCCCGGCCACGAGGTCGGGGAAGATCCCGCGCCGCGGCCACGAACTCCGCCAGCTCGCCCGCCACCTGCTCGATCGGCCGCCGGCAGGCGTTCGGCGCGTCGTTCTGGTGGCCGAGCACACGGCTCGTCGAACGACACGAGGTCCACCCGTCCGCCGAGGCGGGCGATGTGCTGCAACGTGTTGAGCTCGTCCTGGGCGCCGTACCCCTCGCCAGCGTCGCACGTCCCTTCTGCCGGCGTCGGCAGCGCACCGACCTCCACCGCCAGCGCGATGCCGCGGTCGCGCAGCCCGGCCAGCAGCGTCCGCAGGTCGTCGTCGGAGGCGTAGTTGTTCACCCAGGAGCTGTAGATGAGGAAGACGTCGACCTTGGCGGCGGCGTCCGCCCACGGCGCGTCCGGCGCGAACAGATCCATGTAGTCGTCGGCGCCGTGGTTGAACGGCAAGGTCGAGCCGGCGGGAAGCGGCGGCAGCGGACCCAACCACACCAGCGGATGGGCCGACAGGTCGGCGGGAGGCTGCACCGACGAGCCCGTGGTGCCCGGCTGGGACCCGTCTGCGGCAGGGGCGGACGTCGGTGCCGGCTCGGTGCCGCCCGCGGGGGAGCCGGACGACCCGCCGGCGCACGACACCAGCAGCACCAGCGTCGCCGCCAACCACGCCCGGTGCTTGGTGTCGGCCACCGCCGAAGCGTACGCCCCTCCCACTCGTGTCGCGGCCGTGACCGGATTCCCCGTGGTCATGGCCGCGACATGAACGGGGATGTTGAGGTCGGTGTGAGGCCTACGCTCCGGGCCGTGGAGCCGGACGACTTCGAGTTCGCCGAGGTGCAGAAGCACCGCTGGCACTACCGGTTCTGGCCCGCCCGCAGCCAGGATCTGTTCCTGCGCAATGCCCGGCATCCCTCGCCCGGAGGGGAGGGCTACCGGCGGAGCATGCGGCGGACCGGTCTGACCATCTTCGTCCTCGGCGTCGCGGCCATCGTCGCGATCGTGCTGCTCGGCGCGCTGCTCGACTGGCTGGTCTGAGCCCACGCGCTGGCGAACTTGTCGCGGCCGTGACCGGGTTTCCCCGTGGTCAGGCCGCGACAAGGTCGACGTTGAGGGCGTGCCGGCGGGTCAGCGGTCGCGGAGGCCCTTGCCGGCGAGGATCTTCGGTACGCACTTCTCCACGCGGGCGGCACGGGTGGACGCCTGCTTCGCCTCGGCGATGTGCAGGTGGTACTCCCGCCGCCGGCCGGGCGTCAGCGCTTCGAACGCCGCCTTCAGCGCCGGGTCGCCGTCCAGCCGTTGCTGCAGTTCCGCCACCAGCACCAGCGGGGGCGCAGGGGCCACCTCCAGCCCGGCGTCCTCCACGTCGATCGCCTCGGCCACGAAGGCCTTCACGTGCTTCGTCAGGCGGCGCACATCGGCGGGGGAGCGGAAGCACAACCGGAGTGCCGAGCGGGAGTTCGGCCCTTGCGATTCCAGCAGGCCGTCGGGGTCGGTGAGCAGGGCGCCCTTGAAGAACATCAGCGCCAGGAAGTCCTTCATCTCCTGCATGATGGCGATGTTGCCCGTGTCGCTGGAGTAGCAGGGCTTGCCCCACTTGAGGTCCTCGGTGAGCCCGCAGCGCAGCAGCACCGTGCGCAGCGCGGCCATCTCCTCCGGCCACTTCGTCGAGCGGCTGATGTAGGCGTCCACCTTGGTGTTCATGCGTTCCTCTCAGGCCTGAGCGATGCGGACCAGATTGCCCGAGGGATCGCGGAATGCGCAGTCTCGTGCGCCCCATGGCTGGTCCGCCGGCTCCTGCAGCACCTCGGCACCCGCGGCCAGCACCCGCTGGAACATGGCGTCGAGGTCGTCGGTGCGGAAGATCGCCGCCTGCAGCGAGCCCTGCAGCATCAGCCGAGTGAGTGCGTCGGCCTCCTGCTCGGAGCGGCCACCAGCGGGTGGGAACAGCACGATGCCCACGTCCTGCCCCGGCGCTCCCACGGTGACCCAACGCAGGTCGCCGGCGCCGACGTCCATGCGCACCTCGAGGCCGAGCGCATCGCGGTAGAACGCCAACGCCTCGTCGGCGTCGTGGACGGGGATGAACATGGAGGAAAGGGAAACAGCCATCAGCGGGATGGTAGGGACCGCCGTCCCCCGCTTCTCCGATCCTGCTCGATGCCCGCGTCGGCGGGTTGGCGGTGACGCCGCGGGCGCGTGGCCGCCTTGGCGACGCACGGCGGCACGGCCTGCAGACCCCGATGGTCGCCCGTGCGGTACAGCGACGGGGTCTGCCCGACCACCTCGGTGAAGCGGGCGCTGAACGAGCCCAGCGAGGTGCAGCCCACCTCCATGCACGCCTCGGACACGGTGTGCCCCTGGCGGAGGAGCAACTTGGCCCGCTCGATGCGGCGAGTCATCAGGTACGTGTACGGCGTCTCGCCGTAGGTGGCGCGGAAGCGGCGGGAGAAGTGCGACGGTGACATGAGCGCGGCGCGGGCCATCGTCGGCACGTCCAGTGGGCGGGCGTAGTGGCGATCGATGAAGTCGCGAGCCCTCCGCAGGTGCACCAGGTCGGCCACTTCCTCCGGGGTCATGCGGCGACGGTAACCGATCGCCCGGTGGCGCTGGCGCCGGTCGTTGACGGTGCCACCGGAGCGTGCTTGCATTCGTGAACGGTACGGACCGCCGTCGAGCGATGGGAGTGGCGATGGGCCTGTTCAACCGGATGAAGGACCCCGTGGACGGCGCGGCGCGCATCGTGTCGTGCTCCGGTCCGCCCGACGGCGCCACCAGTGGCACCTGCAAGATGTACCTGGTGGTGGAAGCGCCGGGCGTCGCCGCGTTCTCCGCCGAGATCCGCAAGATCTGCAAGGTGGCCCGCTGGCCCAGCCCGGGCATGGTGCTGCCCTGCCAGGTGGACCGGGCCAAGCCCGACAACTTCGACGTGGAGGTGAAGAGCATCCCGGACTGGCGCGACCAGGCTCGCCAGCAGGCGGAGATGTACGCCCAGATGGCCAACCAGCCCCAGGGGCAGCCCGGAATGGGTCATCCGGGGATGGGGCAGGGAATGGGCATCCCGGGCATGGTCATCAACCAGGGCGCCACCGTGCACGTGCAGGGTGCGGCCACGCCCGAGCAGGCGGCGCAGGCCATCCGCCAGGCGGAGACGGCGCTGGGGATGGACCTCGACGGCGATGGCGTGGTGGGCGGCACGGGTCCGGGCGCTGGATCCGCAGCGATGGCCGGCACACCGTTCACCCCTCCGCCTGCGGGCTCCGGTGGTGGCGACGTCGTGTCGCAGTTGGAACGCCTGGCCGCGCTGCACCGTAGCGGGGCGCTGACGGACCAGGAGTTCGCCGCTCAGAAGGCTCGCCTGCTGGGCGGTTGAATCCTTTGGTTAGAGGGCGCCCCGAGAAAATACGATAATCCCGATCATTTTGATCGTGAATTAGGTTAGGGTGGCGAGGTGCCCACCTCGCTGTCGCCCGCCCAGTCGCTCGCCGGCTTCATCGTCGGCGTGGCGGTGGGGCTCACCGGCGTAGGTGGGGGTGCGCTGCTGACCCCCGTGATGGTGCTGGTCTTCCGGGTGCCGGCGGCTGTCGCCGTGTCGTCCGACCTCGTGGTGTCGCTGTGCATCAAGCCCATCGGCTCGGCGGTGCACCTGCGGCACGGGCGCCCCCGGCTGGACATCGTCCGCTGGTTGATGGCCGGGTCGGTCCCGGCCGCGTTCGCCGGTGTGTTGCTGCTGCGCCTGCTGGGCGACCACGCGGCCGACGCGCTGAAGCCGATGCTCGGCGTCGCGCTGGTGCTGGCCGCCGTGGCGATCATCGGCAAGAGCGCCATCGTCCGCCGCCGCCGCCCTGCGGGTGAACTGGAGGCTGCGGCCGCTCGCCTGCGCCCGGTGCCCACACTGCTGGTGGGCGCGGTGGGCGGCCTGCTGGTGGGGCTGACGTCGGTGGGCTCGGGTTCGCTGATGCTGATCGGCCTCGCCCTCCTGTACCCGGAGCTCACCGGTCGCGAACTGGTGGGCACTGACCTGGTGCAGGCCGTGCCCCTCGTGGCCGCAGCCACCGCCGGCCACCTGCTGTTCGGCTCCGTCGACGCGCACCTGGCCCTTTCCGTGCTCATCGGCGCCGTGCCCGGCGTGTACCTCGGTGCCCGCCTCTCCAGCCGGGCGCCCGACCGGGTGGTCCGCCCGATCCTGTCCACCGTGCTCGCCGCCAGCGGCCTGAAGCTGCTCGGCCTCTGACCCGCCACCCATCGAACCCCGCCCTGGACCCCGCCCATCAACCGTCCCACACCGGAGAACCACGATGACCGTTGCCCCCGATCAACAGTCCACCCGTTCCGACCCCGCCCACTGGCAGGCCGTTGCCGCCGACCTGGACGGCCGCCCCGCCGAGGAGATCCTCGCCTGGGCCGCTGCCACGTTCACCGACGGTCTCGTCGCCACGGTCAGCTTCGAGGACGCCGCCCTGCCCCACCTGGTGGCCACGCACGCCACTTCGGCCACGGTGGCCTTCCTCGACACCCAGTACCACTTCGCCGAGACATGGTGGCTGGTGGAGGCCACCCGCCGGCGGCTGGGTCCGGCGCTCCGCCTGGAGGTGCTGCGGCCCGGCCCCGCGGTGCTGCCCGACGACCGCTGGGTGGCAGACCCCGAGGGGTGCTGCGCGGCCCGCAAGGTGGAACCCCTGTCGCGGGCACTGGCGGGGCGAGCCGCCTGGGTCACCGGGGTGCGCCGGATCGACGGCCCCACCCGGGCCGACACCCCGGTCGTCCAGTGGGACGCCCGCTGGGGGGTGGTGAAGATCAACCCGCTGGCGGCCTGGTCCGACGCCGATCTGGAGGGTTACCTGACGGCGCATGACCTGCCCCGCCACCCGCTGGCCGACAGGGGCTACCCGTCGATCGGCTGCTGGCCGTGCACCCGCCCAGTGGCCGAGGGCGAGGACCGCCGGGCCGGCAGGTGGGCAGGCCTGGACAAGACCGAGTGCGGGCTGCACCAGGCCACCGGCGGCACGGTGATCGCGGTGGAGGTGCGCTGACCATGACCACCACGCTGGATGCCGTCGCCCCGGCCGCGCAGGGGCAGACCCACGTCACCGACGAACTCGACCTGCTCGAGGCCGACGCCGTCACCATCATCCGCGAGGTCGCCGCCGAGTGCGAACGGCCCCGCGTCCTGTTCTCCGGCGGGAAGGACTCCGCTGTCCTGCTGCACCTCACCGCCAAGGCGTTCGCCCCGGGCAAAGTGCCGTTCCCGGTCCTCCACGTGGACACCGGCCACAACTTCCCGGAAGTCATTGCCTACCGCGACCGGGCGGTTGCCCACTACGGCGTCGAGCTGGAGGTCGCCTCCGTGCAGGCGGCGATCGACAGCGGCCGGGCGGTGGAGGAGGTCGGGCCGCGGGCCAGTCGAAACCGGCTGCAGACCGTCGCCCTGCTGGACCATCTGGTCGCCCATCGGGTGGACGTGGCGTTCGGCGGCGGCCGGCGCGACGAGGAGAAGGCGAGGGCGAAGGAGCGCATCCTGAGCTTCCGCGACTCGTTCGGCCAGTGGGAGCCGAAGGCCCAGCGGCCCGAGCCGTGGGACGCCCTGAACGCACGCATCCGTCCGGGTGAGCACCTGCGTGCCTTCCCCCTGTCGAACTGGACCGAACTGGACGTGTGGCGGTACGTGCAGCGGGAGCGGATCGACCTGCCCGAGCTGTACTTCGCCCACGTCCGCGAGGTGTTCCGCCGCGACGGGATGCTGCTGTCGGCCGACGCCCCGCTCACCCGCCTGGCGGGCGAGGAGCCCTTCCACGCCACGGTGCGCTACCGCACCGTCGGGGACATGACCTGCACGGGCGCCATCGCCTCCACCGCCACGTCGCTCGACGACGTGATCGCCGAGGTCATCGCCGCCGAGGTCAGCGAGCGCGGCGCCAGCCGCGCCGACGACACCACCAGTGAGGCCGCCATGGAGGACCGCAAGCGGGAGGGTACTTCTGATGGCCCGCACCCTCCTCCGCATCGCCACCGCCGGCTCCGTCGACGACGGGAAGTCGACCCTGCTCGGCCGCCTGCTGCACGACCTCGGCGCCCTGTCCACCGACACGCTGGACGCCGTGCAGCGGGCCAGCGCCCGCCGCGGCGACGCCGGCGTGAACCTGGCCCTCGTCACCGACGGCCTGCGCGCCGAGCGCGAGCAGGGCATCACCATCGACGTCGCCTACCGCTTCTTCGCCACCGAGCGGCGCTCGTTCATCGTCGCCGACACGCCGGGGCACGAGCAGTACACCCGCAACATGGTCACCGGTGCTTCCACCGCCGACGCCGCCGTGGTGCTGGTGGACGCACGCGCCGGCCTGGTGGCCCAGTCCCAACGCCACCTCGCCATTGCCGCGCTGCTCGGCGTGGGCACCGTCGTGGTCGCCGTCAACAAGTGCGACCTGGTCGGCTGGGACGAGGGCGTGTTCCTCCCCATCGCCACCCAGGCGCGGGAGTTCGCGCTCGGCCTGCCGTGGCCCACCGACGTGATCGCCGTGCCCGTCTCCGCGCTGCACGGCGACAACGTCATCGAGCGTTCGGCGAACTCGCCCTGGTACCACGGGCCGGCCCTGCTGGAACTGCTGGAGTCGCTGCCCGCCGGGCAGGGCGACGGCGACGGGGTCGGCGCCCGCCTGGCCGTCCAGTGGGTGATCCCGCCGGACGCCGCCATCGGGCGGGAAGCCCGCCTGGTGGCCGGCAAGCTAGAAGGTGGGGCGCTGGCCGTCGGGCAGGGTGTCACCGTGCTGCCGTCCGGCCGGCGCACCACGGTCGCGGCGATCGACGCGCTCGGCCGGCCGGTGGAGCAGGCGCTGGCCGGCCAGGCCGTCGCCGTGGAACTGGCCGACGACATCGACACCGGCCGCGGCAACCTGCTGGTGGCCGACGACTCGGCGACCCTGCCGGGCGTGGCCGACCGGATCCTCGTCGACGTCTGCTGGATGGGCGACCGGCCGGTGCGCGAGGGCGACCGCGTCCTGGTCAAGCACACCACCCGCACGGTGCCCGCCGTGGTGGAGGAGATCGGCGGCCGGCTGGACGTGCTGACCGGCCGCTACGGCGACGGCGTCACCGAACTGGGCCCCAACGACCTCGGCCACCTGTGGTTGCGGCTGGCCGCGCCACTGGCCGTGGAGCCGTACCGCCACGGCCTGTCCACCGGCCGGCTGATCGTGCTCGACGAGCGGACCAACGGCACGGTCGGGGCGGCGATGGTCCGCCCCGCCGAGCCAGGCACCGACGGCGCGGAGGTGGCGGCATGAGCCCGGTCACCGACGGCACCGTCACCCGCGAGCGCACCGCCGTGGAGTTGGTGAAGGAGGCCAGCGCCCACCTGCGCGGCTCGATCGCCGAGGAGTTGGCCGCACCCGGTGACGCCTTCTCCGCCGACACCGTGCACCTCACCAAGTTCCACGGCTTCTACCAGCAGGACGACCGCGACGTCCGCCGTGCCCGCACGGCGGCGAAGCTGCCGCTGCTGTCGTCCTGCATGGTCCGCGCCGCGGTGCCCGGCGGGGTGCTGACGGCCCGCCAGTGGTTGGCGATGGACCGCCTGGCCGAGCAGGTCGCCCGGAGCGCGCCACGCGGCGCCGGCGCACCCGCGCCGAACCTGCGGGTCACCACCCGCCAGGGCGTGCAGTTCCACTTCGTCGCCAAGGCGGAGATCCGCCCGCTGATCGCCGCGCTCAACGCCGAGCTGGTCACCACGCTCGCCGCCTGCGGCGACGTGGCCCGCAACGTGATGGGCTGCCCGGCGCCGCTCGCCGAGCGCAACGGGCTGGACCTCGCCGCCCTCGCCCAGCCGCTGGCCGCGCACGTCCGCCCGCGCACCCCGGCCTACTACGAGCTGTGGCTGGACGGCGAGAAGGCGGCCAGCGTGCACGCCGCCGAACCGGGCCCGGCGAACACCAGCGGCAGCGACGTGGAGCCGCTGTACGGCGACACCTACCTGCCGCGCAAGTTCAAGATCGCCATCGCCTGGCCCGGCGACAACTGCGTGGACCTGTTCTCCCACGACCTCGGCTTCGTGCCCACCTTCGCCGGGCCGGCCGGGCCGGGAACCCTCGAGGGCTTCACGGTGTTCGCCGGTGGCGGCATGGGCCAGAACCACTCCCGCCCCGATGACACCTACCCCCGCCTGGCCACGGCGCTCGGCTGGGTGCCGGCCGACGCGATCGGCCTGGTCGCCGAAGCCGTCATCGGCACGTTCCGCGACCACGGCGACCGCACCGAACGGGGGCGCGCCCGCCTCAAGTACCTCATCGATGACCGCGGCGCGGACTGGTTCCGTGGTGACGTCGCCGAGCGGCTGTCCGCCCGCCGGGTGAGCCTGGAGGACGCCCGGCCGCTGCCGGAGTGGACTGCCGACGACGAGCACCTCGGCTGGCACGAGCAGCACGACGGCCGCTTCTTCCGCGGCGTGCACGTGGACGCCGGCCGCGTGGTGGACGCCACGGGGTCGGACGGCCAGCAGGTGCGGACCGCGCTGCGGACGCTGGCTGCGAGCGGCCTGGTCGACGACGTGCGGCTGACCGCCCGCCAGGACGTGCTGCTGACCGGGATCGACGCCGACCGCCGCGGCGAGGTGGACGAGGTGCTCGCCGCACACGGCGTGCTCGATGCTCACGCACTGACGCCTGTGCGCCGCCTGGCCGTCGCCTGCCCCGCCCTGCCGACGTGCGGCCAGGCGCTGGCCGAGGCGGAGCGGGCGCTGCCGGACGTGGTGGCCGCAGCGGAAGGGGCGCTGTCGGCGGCCGGCCTGGCGGCCGAACCCGTGCGCATCCACATGACCGGCTGCCCGAACGGGTGCGCCCGCCCGTACACGGCGGAGATCGGCATCGTCGGCCGCACCAAGACCACCTACGACGTGTACGCCGGTGGGTCCTCCGGCGGCGACCGCCTGGCCCGCCGCCTGGCCACCGGGTTCGCCGTCGCCCAGCTGGACGAGCTCTTCCGCGCCCTGTTCGCCCGCTTCGCCGCCGAGCGGGCGGCGGGGGAGACGTTCGGCGAGTTCGTCGACCGCGTCGGCATCGGCACCCTGGCGGACACCGTCCCGGTCGCCGCGCCGCGCCGGAGGTCGCAGTGACCGCCGCCGGCCCGGCGTCGTTCCCGGTGGACCTGCGTCTCGCCGGCCGCCCGGTCCTGGTGGTCGGCGGCGGTGAGATCGCCGCCCGCAAGGCCCGCGGCCTGCTGGACGCCGGCGCGCTGGTGACGATGGTGGCGCCCCACTTCGCGGCGCCGTCGCTGGCCCTCCCCGGCGTGGAGCGGCTGTGCCGGCGGTACCGGCCGGGTGACCTCGCCGGCCGGTGGTGGGTCACCACCGCCGTCGACGACGCCGACGTCACCGCAGCGGTCGCGCGAGACGCGGAGGCGGCGGGGATCTTCTGCAACGCGGCCGACCGGCCGGAGCACTGCACCGCCACGCTCCCCGCCGTCCTGCGCGACGGGGATCTGACCGTTGCCGTCTCCACCGCCGGCCGCAGCCCGGCCGCGGCGTCCTGGGTGCGGGACCGGATCGGCCGCCTGCTCGGGCCGCGGCCCGGACGGTTGGTGGAACGGGCCGCCGCGGTGCGGGACCGTGTCCGCAGGTCGCGCACGTCCGAGGGGCTGGACTGGCCGGCGCTCCTGGACCTGCTGGCGATCGAGGACGGCCCCGGTGCCGAGCGGGCCGTGGACGCCTTCGTCGCCGGCGCCACCGGCGGCAGCACCGCCACCGGCACCACGGGCCGGGGTGACGGCGGCGCTGCGGTCGGCCACGTCCGCCTCGTCGGGGCCGGCCCGGGGGACCCGGACCTGCTGACGCTCGGCGCCGTGCGGGCGTTGGAGCAGGCCGACGTGGTGGTGCACGACGCGCTGGTCGGCACGGGCGTGCTTGCCCTGGTGCGACCCGGGGTGGAACTGATCGACGTCGGTAAGCGGGCCGGCCGCCCGTTCCCGCAGGAGGAGATCAACTCCCTGCTCGTCCGCCTCGGCCGCGACGGGCGGCAGGTGGTGCGCCTGAAGGGCGGCGACCCGTTCGTGTTCGGCCGCGGCGGCGAGGAGGCGCTGGCGCTGGCCGCCGCCGGGGTGCCGTGCTCCGTCGTGCCCGGGGTGACGTCGGCACTGTCCGCTCCGGCCCTTGCCGGGGTGCCCGTGACCCACCGCGGTGTCGCTGCCGCCGTCACCGTCCTCACCGGCCACCGCGCCGAGGGTGCCGCACCGGTGGACTGGCAGGCCGCCGCCCATCTCGGTGGAACCCTCGTGGTCCTCATGGGCGTCGCCGAGCGGGGCCGGATCGCCGACCACCTGATGCGCGGTGGCCTGCCCGGGGCCACACCGGTCGCTGTCGTGGAGCGCGCCAGCCGTGCCGGCCAACGCGTCGTGCGCACCTGCCTGGCCGACCTCGGCAGCACCGCGGTGGAGGCACCGGCGACCATCGTCATCGGTGCCGTCGCGGCGATGCAGCTGGATGGTGCTGAGGCTGCGTCGGCCCTCGCCGCCAGGCGGTGACGCCTGGCACGGCCGGTCGGCCCTAGCCGCGCCTCGGGCCCGGCGCGTCAATGAAGGTGTGGGGGACGTTTCCCCGCGAGAGGAGTGATCATGCGCTCCGTACGCACGATGTCAACTGTGCTCGCGCTCGCAGCACTGGTCGTGGCCTGCGGCGATGACGGCTCCAGCGGCAGCACCTCTGCCGTGACCTCGGAGGTCACCACGACCCAGGCCGTCACCACCACGGAGGCCGTCACCACCACAGAGCCGGCACCCACCACCGAACCGGTCACCACGGACACCGTCCCGGTGACCATGGCACCTGCTGTCTGGCCGGCTGCCGACGTGGTGTTCACCACCCCGGAAGCGGCGGCCACCGACTTCGTCAGCAACGCGCTCGGCGTGCCCGCCGGGCTCGGTGAGTTCATGGCCGGCGATGCCCGCAGCGGTGAGATCGAGGTGTTCTTCGAGGCCGATGGCGCCAGCACGTCGGTGCCCGCCCGCAGCCTGCTGCTGATGCGTCAGCTCGGGCCGGACAACGGCTGGTTCGTGATCGCCGCGATCAACGAGTTCGCCACCGTCACCTCGCCGGAGAGCGGCGCCACCGTCGCTGCCGGCACCGTGACGATCGAGGGCGTCGCTCGCGGCTTCGAAGCCACGGTGGTCGTCGAGGTGTTCGTGGCCGGCAGCACTGACCTGCTGGACCAGCAGGTCGTGATGGCCGGCAACTTCGATGAGGCCCTGCCGTACAGCGTGGACGTCGACCTGTCCGCCGCCCAGAGCGGCGACGTGGTCGTCATCCTGGTGCGTGGCGGGGTCGGGTTGGAGACCGACCCCGGCGAGTTCAGCGCGATCCCGGTCATCGTCAGCTGAACGCGCCTGCTCAGCCCGCGTCGGCGGATGTGGCAGCCAGCCCGAACACGGACTGGTAGAACGCCAACTCCGCCGACAGCGAGTGCACGATGGTGTCCGCCCGCCGGAACCCGTGCTGTTCGCCCTCGTAGGTGTGGTACTCGTACCGCACCCCCTTGGCCGCAAGGGCGTCGACGATCAGCTGGGACTGGTTGGGCGGCACCACCGCGTCCTCCAAGCCCTGGAACACGATGAGCGGGCAGGAGAAGCCGTCCACGTGGGTGAGCGGTGAGCGTGCGGCGTACACCCCCGTGGTGTCGGGCCACGGCCCCACCAGCCCGTCCAGGTAGCGGCTCTCGAACTTGTGGGTGTCCGCGGCCAAGGCGGCCAGATCGGCGACGCCGTAGTACGACGCACCCACCTTGAACACGTCGCGGGTGGCCAGCGCGGCCAGCGTGGTGAAGCCGCCGGCGCTGCCGCCGCGGATGGCCAGGCGACTCGGGTCAGCCAGGCCCTGTTCGGCCAGCCATGTGGCGGCCGCGCAGCAGTCGTCCACGTCGGCCACGCCCCACTGCCCGTCGAGGGCCTTGCGGTACTCGCGGCCGTAGCCGGTGGAACCGCGGTAGTCCACGTCGGCCACGGCGAACCCGCGGCTGGTCCAGAACTGCACCGAAAGGGCGAAGCCGGGCTGGGCCGCGGCCGTCGGCCCCCCGTGGCTCATCACGATCAACGGGGGAAGCTCGCCTGGCGCGCCGTCGTGTGTGGCGCTGGCCGGGGCGTAGTAAAGAGCATGGGCCGTGGCCCCGCCGGAGGTGGGGAAGGACACGGTGCGGGATCGGGAGATGCCATCGGGGTCCAGCCCCAGGTCGCGTGCCGGCCGCAACACCTCGACGAGCGGCGGCCCGGCCAGCGCGACACGCACCACCTCGGCCTCGCGGGTGGCGTGCTGGGCGACGCCCACGACGGCCTTGCCGTCCGTGGTGACCGACAGGGCGGCGAACTCCACGAACGGCAGCCGGCTGCGAACGTGGCCGTCGTGAGGGCGGGCCACCACCAGTTCCACCCCGCCGGAGGCGGGCTCCGCCCACACGAGCGCGCCGTCCGGCCCCACGGCCACGTCGTGTTGGCCGAACACCCATGCCGGGCCGGCCATCTCCACGGGGCGGGGGTCGATGGCCACCAGGTCGTCCACGCCGTCCACCCGGTAGACCTGCCACCAGTTGCTGCGGTCGGAGACCACGTACAACGTGCCGTCGGGGGCCCACAACGGCTGCATGACGGCCTCGCCCGGCCCGCCCGCCAGGCGCCGCGGGTTGCGCAGCGCGGGGCCGCCGTCGGGGTGGTCCACCACGTCGGCCATCCACAGTTCGGTGTCGTCCCACGGCATGTTCGGGTGATCCCAGGTGATCCAGGCCAGCTGCGCCCCATCGGGGGAGAGGCGCGGAGCGGCCACGAAGTCGCGGCCGCTGACCAGCACGGTGGGCGTCGCCGAGCCGTTCGCGGGGATGGCGACGATCTCGTTGACGACCTCGGTGGCCGCCTCGCCGTGGTGGCGCTCCCGCACGCAGATCACCCAGTCGCCACCGGCGGTGACCAGGCCGTCGGTGTACCGGTCGGCGTGAGGCGTCGCCGGTTCGGCCGTGATGGCCAGCGGGGTGCCGCCGGGCTCCAGCCGGTACAGCCGCTGGTCCGCCCAGTTCGCGTAGAACACCACGCCGCCGTGCAGCCAGAACGCACCACCGCCGTACTCGTGGGCACGGGTGCGGGCGCTCACGCCCTCGGGCAGCAGGTCGGTGACGGTGCCGTCGGTGGCGCGGCGCACCAATTGCACCCGGCCGCCCTCGCTCGGGCGGCCCTCCGCCCACACCACGCTGTCGCCGTCCACCTGCACGTCCCCCAGCCGGACCGCGGCAGTGACGAGCATGTCGGGGGTGACAGGTGACGGCCAGGTGCCGAACGGGGCGGAAGTGCGCATGACGCTGACGGTACTCCTCCGGGCGGACGAGGGGGTGGGGAGCGTGCCGGTCCGGTAACGTCGCCGCCCGTGGACACGGTGCTGGTCGGGGTGCTCTTCGTGGCTGTGTTCACCGTCTGGTGGGTGAAGAAGCCGGACTGGTCGCGTCACGAGGCGGGCCGGGCGCCGCGGGCGCGCGGCGGGGCCAGAGCACACGGCGCGGACATCCCACCGGCGGTCGACGGGCTCTCCATCTCCGGCACCTTCCGGCCCGACGTGGAGGGGTTGCGCGCCATCGCCGTCCTGCTGGTGCTCGTCTACCACGCCAAGTTCGCCCTGTTCAGCGGCGGGCTGATCGGCGTGGACGTGTTCTTCGTGCTCTCCGGGTTCCTCATCACCTCGCTGCTGCTGCGCGAGATGGCCAGCACGGGCACGGTGTCGCTGGCCAACTTCTGGGCCCGACGCGCCCGCCGGCTGCTGCCCGCCAGCGGCCTGGTGATCGTGTTCACCCTGCTGGCCGGGCGGGTGGTGCTGGACGGGCTGACCCAGGCCGACCTCGGGCACGACGCCATCGCCGCCTGCCTGTTCGTCGCCAACATCCGCTTCTGGCACGTCGGCACCGACTACCTGGCCGGTGGCCTGCCGGAGTCCGGCCTGCTGCACTTCTGGTCGCTGGCCGTGGAGGAGCAGTTCTACATGATCTGGCCGTGGCTGCTGCTCGGTCTGGTGAAGGTGGCCCGCCTGCGCCGCTGGGCGCTCGGCGCAGTGATGGGGCTGATCGCCGTCGCGTCGCTGGCCTGGTGCGTGTGGGCCACGTACGGCAGCGACCGCTGGCATTCGTGGGCGTTCTTCATGCTGCCCGCCCGGGCGTGGGAGTTGATGGCCGGGGCGCTGCTGGCGCTGGCCGGCGGCGCCCTGTGGCGGGTCCGCAGCGGGGTTGCGGCCACCGTCACCGCTTCGCTCGGCTGGCTCGGCCTCGGCGCCATCGTCGGCATGTCGATCGCGTACGACGGCACGCCGAAGTTCCCCGGTTTCATCACCCTCATCCCCGTCGCGGCCACGGTGTTCCTCATCCACTCCGGCACGGTGGGTGTGGCGCAGGGTCCGGCGGCAGTGCTGCGCACCCGCCCGATGCAGTGGCTCGGTGCCCGCTCCTACGCCATCTACCTGTGGCACTTCCCGCTGCTCGTGCTGGCGGGCCAGCAGTGGGGCGAGGGGCGGCTGATCGAGGGCCTGCCGGTTGGCGCCAGGCTGGCGGTGCTGGCGGCATCCATCGTCGCCGCGGCGCTGAGCTACCAGCTGGTGGAGAACCCGGTGCGGTTCGCCAAGAGCCTCACTGCGAACCCGGCCCGCAGCTTGGCCCTCGGCGCGTGGATCGCGATGGCCGGGCTGGGTGGCGCCGCGCTGCTGATCAACAACCCGCCGCCCGAGTCCGCCGGGGCGGCAGCCGCCGAGGTCACGCTGGCCACCGTGCCTGTGGCCGGCGACGTCACGTCCACCACCATCGCGTCCGTGGTCACCGAGGTGCTCTCCACCGCGGTGGAGTCCACCAGCACCTCGTCCACCACCACCACCACGGAGGCGCCGCGGTCGGCCGACGCCTCGCACGACAACCCGGCCGCCCTCGCCTCGCTGATCGCCGCCAACCGGCCGGCGCTGGAGAGCGGCGTGGCCACGGCCAAGGTGCCGAGCAACCTGTCGCCCAGCCTCGGCAACTCGCGCAACGACCTGCCGCAGATCTACGACAACGGCTGCATCCTCGACGTCGGCAACAACCAGCCGCAGAACTGCATCTACGGCGACGCCGGCGGCAGCGTCACCATCGTGCTGTTCGGCGACTCGCACGCCGCCCAGTGGATGCCCGCGATGCACAAGGTGGCGGTGGACAACGGGTGGCGGCTGATCATCCACACCAAGAAGGCCTGCCCGACCGCCGAGATCCCGACGGAGAAGGACCCCAACGGCACCGACTGCATGGTGTGGCGGCAGAAGGTGATTGACCAGATCGGCGCCATGCACCCCGACCTGGTGGTCATGTCCGCCTACCGGTACAAGCAGGTCGGCGCGGCCGCCGGCCGCGACCCGGACACGGTGTGGAAGGAGGGCATCGACCTCACGGTTTCCAAGTTGCGCCCACTCACCGACCACCTGCTGCTGCTGGGCGACTCGGCCACACCGCTGGAGGACGTGCCCTCGTGCCTCAGCGGCAACCTCTCCAACGTGCCGCGGTGCATGAACTCGCGTGACGGCGCGGTGCGGCCGTCGCGCCTCGCGGTGGAGCGCGACGTGGCCCTGCAGTACGACGCCGACTTCATCCCCACCAGCGATTGGATGTGCACGGACACCGCCTGCCCGGTCATCGTGGGCAACACGCTGATGTACCGCGACAACAGCCACATCACCGCCACCGCGTCGCTGTTCCTCGCGCCGTACGTGGACGCAGCGCTGAAGAGCGTGCTCGCCTAGCTTCACGCGATTCTCACCGTTCTCTCACACGGGCGCGACACATCGAGAGGTACCTTCGGACCTGGGCGGCCTGCCCGCCCGAGAGGAGTCCGATCATGACCCGCAAGTTCTCCACTGCCGTCGTGGCCACGGGCGTTGCCACCGTTGCCGCGATCGCCATCGCCGTGCCTGCATTCGCCGACAACGGCTGGCCCGGACCCGGCCACATGCGTGGCGACCGCGACGACCACCCATGGGCCTGGCTGATGATCGGCGGCCTCGGGCTGCTCGCGATCGCCGCGATCGTGGCGTTGGCGCTGGGGCTGACACGCAGGCCGGCGACATCCGCTGTTGCCACTGGCCCTGCGCCGGCTGCCCCCATGGCGGCCATGTCGCCCACCGCGAATGCGGAAGCCATCCTGGCCGAGCGTCTGGCCCGCAGCGAGATCACCTCCGACGATTACCGGACCATGCTGGCTGCACTCCGGGGTGGGCCTGACGCACCCGCCGCTCCGGGCGTCGACGCACCTGCGGGCTGACGGCCGCCGCCCATAGGCTGCGGGCATGCCGAGACCGCTGACTGTCGGAGTCCAACTGCCCGAGGTGGAGCGGCACGTGCCGTGGCCGGAACTGGTGGCCATGGCCCGCGCTGCCGAGGCTGTCGGGTTCGACAGCATCTGGGTGGGCGACCACCTCGTCTACGACATGCCCGACGGCACCGTGCGCGGGCCGTGGGAGGTGTGGACCTCCCTGGCCGCGCTGGCGGCCGTCACCGAACGGGTGGAACTGGGGCCGTTGGTGGCGTCGCTCGGCTTCCACGAACCGGCCATGCTGGCCAAGATGGCCGCAACGGTGGACGCGCTGTCCGGTGGGCGGCTGGTCCTCGGCGTGGGCGCCGGATGGAATGAGCGTGAGTACCGGGCGTTCGGCTACCCGTTCGACCAGCGGGTCAGCCGCTTCGAGGAGGCGTTCGGGCTGGTCCGCCGCCTGCTGGCCGGCGAGACCGTGGACCACGCCGGCCGGTTCCACACGTTGGAGCGCTGCGCGATCGACCCACCGCCGGCCCGGCCCGCTGGGCCGCTGCTGATGGTGGGCTCGGTGGCGCCGAGGATGCTGGGCATCACGCTGCCCCACGTGCACCGCTGGAACGTGTGGTTCAGCGAGTACGGCAACACACCCGAGGGTTTCGCCGAGGTGGCGGCCAGGGTGGCCGCCCGCTGCGCGGAGGTGGGCCGGGACCCCGCCGAGGTCGAGGGGACCGCCGCCGTCTACGTGCAGGTGCCGTGGGGTACCGGCAGGGCCATGGGCGACCCGACGAAGTCGTCGCCGCCCCTGGCGGGGTCGCCGGACCAGATCGCCGACGCGCTGCGCCGGTTCGCCGACGCCGGGTGCTGCCATGTGCAACTGGTGGTGGACCCGATCACCCAGGACAGCATCGAGTGGCTCGGCGCCGTCCTGCAGATCCTCGACGCCTGAAGCGCGTTCAGGCCGCCGGCACTGCGTCGGGGAGGGTGACGTCCAGCAACTGGAGGTTCGCCGTGGGGTCGCTGAGCGTAGTCCGTGTGCGCCGGCATGGTGAAGCTGTCGCCCTCGCCCAGGCGCACCGGGGCGTCGTCGCCGCGTTGCAGGGTGATGCCGCCGTCGAGCACGAACGTGAACACGAACTCGGCGGCATGGCGCGCCGCGACGGGAATCGGCACCCCGGTGCCCATCGGCCGCACCACCCGCGCCCCGGCCACCCCATCCATTGCCGCACCGATCCCGAGGTCCCGCGCCTCGTAGCCGTCCAGCCGCCAGGGTGCCCACGTGGCGTCCGCGGCGCGGTGGTGCACGAAGCGGTGGCCGTCGGCGCCGTAACCACGCTGGGGCAGCAGCGCACCCGTGGGGAGCGGCATCTCCGGGTCGCCCCACGTCTCGTGCACGGCGGGGCAGCCGACCTCGATGACCTGCATGCGGTCGCTGGCCTCCAGCACCTGGTGGCGGATGGTCGACGGCTGCAGGAAGCAGTCGCCCTCGGTGAGGGTCATCGGCTCGCCCTGGTCCTCGTAGGCCACCTTCACCCAGCCGCGGTAGCAGTAGATCATCTGGAAGCGGACATGGTGGTAGTGCACGTAGTCGCCCACCGGCCCGCCCGTCGGGATGAGGATGTGCGAGGCGATGAAGCGGCCACCCAGCCGGCCGGGGATCAGGTCGCGGTAGCGCATGCCGGCCCGGCCCTCGTGGAACGCCGCGTCGCCGCCCTCCATCCGGGTCAGCACGAAGCGGTCATCCAGCGCAGGCAGCACCAGCGGCGGGTTGGCCGGGGCGAACTCCACCACGGTGCCGTTCGGCGCGGTGACCGCCGGCCGCGCCGTGTCGTCGGCGGTCAGCAGGCGGAGGTGCCCGGGTGGGACGTCGGCGTTGCCGTCGAGGCGGAGGGTGACCCCGTGGCCGGACAGCACCGCCATCGCCGGGTCGTCGGCCGGGACGATGGCCTGCACCTTGAAGCCCAGCTGGGTGAAGAAGTTGATGGTGGCGGACAGGGGTTGGCTGCCCGGCAGGACCACCTGGGCGCCGGTGAACTCGCTCATGGACGGCAGGGTAGTCATCCGGGCTTCACTCGGGTGGTGCCAGCTCGGCGCACAGCCGGCCGTGATCGACGACGGTGCGGCCGTCCAGGGTGATGGTGCAGTTGCGCATCGGCAGGTCGAAGTGGCCGGCGGTGAAGCGGCCGGCCAGCTCGTTGGCGCCGGTGGAGTAGACGAAGTTGCCGGCGTACCCGGGCCTCCGTGCCCCAGGTCTCGCGCTTGTCGTACAGCTGGGCGCTGTCCCAGCGGGCGTGCTGGTTCATGCCCCATCCCACATGGCTGGTGGCGTAGCTCTCCCGGTCGCCGAACGCGGACAGGTAGCTGTCGAACAGGGCCGCGTCGGCCCCGTCACCCTCGATGCGCACGATGTGGTCGTCCTCGATCGTCAGGCGGACCGGCGTCTGGATGAGGTCGTTGAACGTCAGGTTGAGGTCGCCGGGGGCGAGTACCACGGTGCCGTTCACGCAGTGGGCGGCGGGGAAGGCCGCCACCAATCCGCCGGGCCAGTGGGCGAACGAGCCGGGGCCGCTGGTGAGCCCGACCGAGCTGCCGGTGGCGGCGCCGGTGAGGTCCACGTGCAGGTCGGTGCCGGCGTCGGTGGTGACGTGCATGCTGCGGGCGGCAGCGATCCACTCGTGGCCGAGCGCGACACGGCGGGGCAGGTCGTCGTCCCATCGCAGGCGCTCGAACACCTCGGGGTGCTCGTTGGAGATCATCAGCACGCGGGCGCCGCCACCGAGGATCTGGCCGAGCTCTGGCGAGTGCAGTGTGCCCTCGACGGTGCAGTCGATGACGAGGTCGCTGGCGGCGAGGCCGGCGATGACGGCCGGGTGGTGGGCGAGCGCCTGCGAGGCCCCGGTGGCGCGGATGGGCACGGCGTGGGCGGACGGGGGAGTGGGCACGACCACGTCGAACACCCGCCCACCGAGGGATTGAGCAGCCAAGCGGGCAGTCTCCACCAGCACGGGCCGGCTCTGGCTCTCGCTGAGGATGGCGACCGTCTCGCCCTCGTGCAGCCCGCAGCGGGCGAAGTGGGTGGCGAAGGCCTTGATGTAGCGCCATTCGGTGGTCATTCGCTGGCCTCCACGGTCTCGAGGTGGTGACGGATCAGTTGGTTCACGGCGTCGGGTGCCTCCACGTTGAGCAGGTGGCCGGCATCCGGCACCACCTCCAGCGTGCCGTGCGGCAGGTGGCTGGCGAGGTACCGCGAGTAGGCGACCGGCGTCTCCTCGTCGAGCGCGCCCACGAGGCACAAGGTCGGTGCGGTGATCTCGGCGAGGATCGGGCGGGTGTCGTGGGTGACGAGCACGTCGATGCTGCGGCGCAGGCCGTCCGCCGTGATGCGAGCCATGGCACCGATCTGGCCGGCCATCGCGTCGTCCGTGATGTGCGGCCCGGCGATGCCCCGCAGCACCCGTTCGGCGAAGTCGGCCGGCTCCAGCCCCTGGTCCAGCGGGGCCAGGCGGGCAGCCCGCCAGTCGCCCGGCAGCGTGCCGTCCAGCCCGAACGCCGGGCTGCTGCTCAGCAGGGTCAGCGACCGCACCCGGCCGGGGTGGCGGTGGGCCAGGTACTGGGCGATCATCCCGCCCATGGAGATGCCCACCACGTGGGTCCGTTCGGCGCCCAGCACGTCGAGCCATCCGGCAGCCGCGTCCGCCAGGTCGGGGAAGGTGAGTGGGCGGTGGTCAAGCGCGGGGGAGGCGCCGTAGCCGGGCAGGTCCCAGGCGGCGACATGCCAGCGGTCGGCGAGGGCGGCGGGGCCGGCCAACTGTGGCTCCCAGGAGATGCGGCTGCCGCCGAGGCCGTGCAGCAGCACCACCAGCGGGCCGTCCGGCCGGCCGGCCTCGCGCCACGCCACCGGGATGGCGTCGATGTCGCGGGGCGGGGTGCTCATCCCGCCGAGTATGGCAGAGGGCGAGAGTTTGTCAACGTGTTGACAAACGGCGCCGGTTCTGGTCTCATGCGCACCCATGACACAGGCGATGACACGCGAGGACATGGTTGCTCTGGTGACCGCAATGGGCCCGAAGATCCAGGAGCGCGCGGTGGTGGTGGACCGCGAGGCCAACTTCCCGTACGAGAACTTCGCCGACTTCCGGGCCAACGGGTTGCTCACCGTCAGCATCCCGGCCGAGCACGGCGGCCTCGGCGCCAGCTACGCCGACTATGTGCGGGTCAGTGAGGAGGTCGGGCGCTACTGCGGCGCCACCGGTCTGACCTTCAACATGCACAACGCCACCATGCTGTGGACCGGCCAGGTGGCCGACCTGCTGGACATGACGCCCCAGCAGCGCGAGCGCCACGAGGAGATCCGCACCCGCATGTACCGCGGCGTGGTGGAGGAAGGGCACATCCACAGCCAGCCGTTCAGCGAGGGCGTGGCCCCCGGCGCGCTGGCCGGCGTGACCACCAAGGCCGTGCCGGTGGACGGCGGCTGGCTGGTCACCGGGAAGAAGATCTTCGCCTCCCTCGCCGAGGCCGCCACCTTCTACAACGTCACCTGCCAGGTGCCGGGGGAGGACGAGATCCGCCTGCTGGGCGTGCCCACGAACGCCGAGGGCATCACGATCCTCGACGACTGGGACCCGCTGGGCATGCGCGGCACGGTCAGCAAGACGCTGATCATGAAGGACGTGTTCGTGCCCCACGACAACGAGTGGATGCCGGCCGGCATGTACAACCAGGCCGCCAACCGCTACCCCTGGCTGTTCCTCTCGCTCTGCCCGAGCTACCTCGGCCTGACCGGCGGCATCATCGACGCCACCCGCCTGTACCTGCGTGGCGAACTGCCGGGGCAGGTGGTGGCCAGCCGCAAGGAGAACGCCATCAAGCAGTTCGGCTGGGCACAGATGCAACTGAAGCACCAGCAGTCGCGGGCGATGCTCTACCGGGCGATCGACGAGGCCAACCTGGACCCCACCGACGACGACCTGCGCCGTGGCTGGGCCGCGGCCATCACGGTGATGGAGCACGCGGCCGAGGTGGCCAGCCTGGCCATCAAGGTCTGCGGCGGCCAGTCCATGCAGAAGTCGATGCCGCTGGAGCGCATGTACCGCGACTCCCGTCTCGGCAGCACGATGCTGCCGTGGAGCGCCGAGGTGTGCACGGAGCGCCTCGGCCGCGCCGGGCTGTTCGACTGAGGCGGCGGGAGCACCACGTGGGACGGCCGGCCGCGCTGAGCCGGGAGCGGATCGTCGAGGCCGCGATCCAGTTGGTGGAGACAGGCGGTGCCGCGGCGCTGTCGGCCCGCCGGCTGGGGGAGAACCTCGGTTGCGACGCCTCCGCCCTGTACCGCCACTTCGCCAACATGGGTGAGGTGGAGCGCGAGGTGGGCGACCGCTTCCTCGGGCTGGTGGACGTGCGCCCGCTGCGCGGCGAGGACTGGCAGGCCACGGCACGACGGATCTGCGTGGACCTGCGGAAGGTGCAGTTGCAACATCCTCGCTTCGCAGCGCTGGTCAGCGCCGCGCCAACACGGCTGGCCAACGAGCTGCGGATCACCGAGGCGTTGCTGCGCGAGCTGCGCCGCAGCGGCCTGCCGCCCGCGGAGGTGGCCCGCGGCTACCACTCGCTGATCGAGTTGACCGTCGGCTCGGCGGCCATCGACGCCCCGCTGGCAGCGGAGGCGCCGGCGATGCGCCGGGCCGCGTACCAGGACTGGCGACGTCACTACCGCTCGCTGGACCCGGCCCAGTTCCCGTCCGCCGTCGCCGTGGCACCGCACCTGTACGACGGGAGCGCCGACGACCGCTTCGAGCACGCGCTCGACCTCCTCCTCGACGGCCTCGCCGCCCGGGTCCAGCGCCCGCTCGACACGACCTCCCGATAGGTTCCCCTTCGACTTCCCCGTCGATCGCCTCCGCCGCACCCGCACGCCGAGGCCGCCCCTGCAGGGCTGATCCGAGGAGGTCTACTGTTGTGTCCATGCCGGCCATCCATCCGTCCGACCGTCCGAGCGACGACGACGAGGCGCCCGAATACGACTACCCGCACCTGCCGGGTGAAGAGCTGGATCCGCTGATGGAATCCAGCCTGCACTCCCGGTGGCTGAGCTTCCTGCTCACCACCGTCACCAGTGCGCTGGCGCACACCGATGCCCTGGTGACGGGGAACACCCCGTTCGTGCCGTCGGGCACCAAGTACCACACGGCGCCGGACGTGGTCGTGTTGCCCGGGCTGCGCGGCCAGGACATCGGCCGGTACGTCGTGGACGAGTACGGCGTCGTCCCCACGGTGTGCGTGGAGATCGTGTCGCCGTCGAACACCTGGCCGCGGCTGGAGCGCCGCTACCGCAGATGGCTGGAGGCCGGTGTGCCGGAGGTCTACGCCATCTACCCGAAGCGCCAGCAGGTGCAGCGGATCGAACTGGTCGACGGTGAGATCGTCCGTTCGGATGCGCTGGGGCAACGCAGCGAGGCGCTCAACCTGACCTTCACGCTCAGCCGCGGTCTGCTCGGACTGTGCTGCCTCGGTGGCCAGGTCGTCACCTTGGAGGACGACGCGTACGCGCTGCTCTCCGCCGAACGGGAACGCGCTGACGCGGAGCGGGAGCGCGCTGACGCGGAGCGGGAGCGCGCCGACGCCGAGCGGGAGCGCGCCGACGCGTTGGCCGCCGAGCTGGAGCGGATTCGCGGGGAGTAGGCGTCCCGCCGCAGGGAGGCCAGGCGACTAAGGTCACGGGGCTTCCAAGGAGGGAACGATGGCACACAAGGTTCGTGGAGTGGTGGCCCGCAGCAAGGGCGCGCCGGTGACGATCGAGACGATCGTGGTCCCGGACCCGGGCCCCGGTGAGGCACTCGTGAAGGTGGATGCCTGCGGCGTCTGCCACACGGATCTGCACTACCGCGAGGGTGGCATCAACGACGACTTCCCGTTCCTGCTCGGCCACGAGGCCGCCGGCGTGGTGGAGGCCGTCGGCGAGGGAGTCACCAACGTGCAGCCCGGCGACTTCGTGATCCTCAACTGGCGTGCGGTGTGCGGCCAGTGCCGGGCCTGCCTGCGCGGACGGCCGTGGTACTGCTTCAGCACGTTCAACGCCACCCAGAAGATGACGCTGGAGGACGGGACCGTGCTGTCGCCGGCGCTGGGCATCGGCGCGTTCGCCGAGAAGACCTTGGTGGCCGCCGGCCAGTGCACGAAGGTCAACCCCGACGAGCCGGCCACCACCGCCGGCCTGCTGGGCTGTGGCGTGATGGCCGGCATCGGCGCGGCCATCAACACCGGCAACGTCGGCCGTGGCGACAGCGTCGCGGTGTTCGGCTGCGGCGGCGTGGGCGACGCAGCCATCGCCGGCGCCCGTCTGGCCGGGGCCCACACGATCGTCGCCGTGGACGTGGACGACCGCAAGCTGGAGTGGGCGCGCGAGTTCGGCGCCACCCACACCTGCAACTCGCGCACCACCGACCCGGTCGAGTACATCAAGTCGGTCACCGGCGGCAACGGCGCCGACGTGTGCATCGAGGCCGTCGGCAACCCCGCCGTCTACCGCCAGGCGTTCGACGCCCGCGACCTGGCGGGCACGGTGGTGCTGGTCGGCGTGCCCCGCCCGGACATGACGATCGAGTTGCCGTTCATCGAGGTGTTCGGCCGCGGCGGCTCGCTGAAGTCCAGCTGGTACGGCGACTGCCTGCCGTCGCGCGACTTCCCGATGCTGGTGGACCTCCATCTCCAGGGCCGCCTGCCGCTGGACAAGTTCGTCAGCGAGACGATCGGCCTCGACGCGGTGGAGGAGGCCTTCCACAAGATGGAGCGCGGCGAGGTGCTGCGCAGCGTCGTCGTCATCTGATGGGGATCGAGCTCGTCACCACGGACGGGATCTTCGCCCTCGACGGCGGCGAGTGGGAGGTCACCAACAACATCTGGCTGGTCGGCGACGACCGGGAGGTGATCGTGTTCGATGCCGCCCACGACGCAGCGTCGATTGCCGCCGCGGTGAACGGCCGGCGGGTGCGGGCCATCGTGCTGACCCACGGCCACAACGACCACATCAACGCAGCGGTCCCGCTGCGCGACGCGGTGGATGCGCCGATCCTGCTGCACTCCCTGGACCGGATGCTGTGGGAGGTCGTGTGGCCGGGTGCCACACCCGACGGGGAGTTGGCCGCCGGCGAGGTGCTGCGCATCGCCGGCCACGAGTTGGGTGTGCTGCACACTCCCGGTCACTCGCCGGGCTGCTGCTGCTTCCACGACGCAGCGGGCGGCGTGGTGTTCTCCGGTGACACCCTGTTCTGCGGCGGCCCCGGGGCCACCGGGCGCAGCTACAGCGACGAGCCGACCATCCTGCGGAGCATCCGCGACCGGCTGCTGAGCCTGCCCGATCACACCATCGTCCACACCGGCCACGGCGACAGCACCACCATCGGCGCCGAACGGGAGAGGGTGCTGGCCAGGGCCGGCGAACTCGGCCTCTAGGCGCCCCTACGAGGGTCG
Source organism: Ilumatobacteraceae bacterium (assembly GCA_041394605.1). Lineage (GTDB taxonomy): Bacteria > Actinomycetota > Acidimicrobiia > Acidimicrobiales > Ilumatobacteraceae > UBA668. The sequence goes on along the minus strand of JAWKHX010000006.1, from coordinate 131,933 downwards.
TTGGTGGTACTGCGAGCGGCAGAACGAGTCGTCCTCCCACGGGGAGTGTCCCTGCATCCGAAGGTCGCGTAGGAGTGCTGCTGCGTCGCAGCCCCACAGATACGAGAAGTAGAGACTGCGTTCCGGGTCGGACAGCATCGCGACGGGAGCCACCATCTGCGGACTGTCCCAGCGTTCCGAAACTACGGCGAGCGGGCGACCGTCTCTTCCTGCACTGACCAGCCACGTCGCATCTGGCCCGATCGTGGGCAAGTACTTCTGACGACGGAGACACTCGAGGATCTCTACGAGAGAGACCTCGTCGCCGAACTCGATGTCCGCTTCGTGCGGTGCATACGCGTCATCAGCCATGCACACACTCGAACGAGAGAGCTGCAATCGCACGACATCCAGAGTACCCGTGACCGGATTGGCATGTACGGCCACGCTTCCAGCGCCCGCACGTGAACCGGGTCCGGATACGAGAAGAAGCTGCGACAAGATCGCCTCAGATTCCGCGACAACACGATCTGGCCCCGACTTGGGAGCGACGCGCTAGTCGCGCCGGTAGGCCAGGTACGCCTGGGCCAGTTCGTGCAGCCGGGTGCGGCCGAAGCTGGGATCGTGGCCGCCATGCACCACATCCACGGGGAGCGTCAGCAGCCGGTCCATCGTGCGGCAGTAGGCGGCGATGTCGCTGCCGGGCAGTTCGTCGAGCAGCGGCCCGTCGTAGATCGCGTCGCCACTGAACAGGGTGCCGCTGGCGACGTCCCACAGGCCGATGGACCCCGGGGAGTGGCCGGGCAGGTGCAGCACCTCGAACGCCCGGTCGCCGAGGTCGATGATGTCGCCCTCGTCCACGGTGCGGACGGCACGCACGGCCTGCTGGCGGAACCTCTCGACGACGAAGCTCGGCGGCACCGCGTCCACGAAGTACGGGTCGGGGATCGGGTAGCCGGACGCCTCCAACGCATCGACCACCTCGTCGCCCCACGCCTCGCGCGGCGCGAGCGAGCGCAGCGGCGGGTCGGCGAGCAGTGGGGCTTCCAACGGGTGGGCGACGACGTCGGCGAACTCGTGGTGGTTGCCGATGTGGTCGTCGTGACCGTGTGTGGCAACGGCCACCACGGGGCGGCCGGTGGCATTCAGGAGGTCGGCCATCGCCGCCACCAGGCTGGTCAGGCCCATTCCCGTGTCCACCACCATGTCGCGGTCGCGCCCGCGGACGTGCCAGATGTTGCAACGCATCAGCGGAATGACATGCGGCTCCCACAGGAGCGTGATGGCATCATCGATGCGGGTGCGCTCGAACCAGCGGTCGGCGACGGGGAGCAGGCTCACGCGCCAGCGTCCTGCGCCGCCGGCGGAGCCTTGGGCTTCTTGGCCCGACTCGGGGCAACACGCGGCGGCTCGCCGGCCATCTTCGGGTACACGGGCGGCCACGGGGCATCGGGCAGGCCGGCCGCCTGGTCGCGCCCCACCATCTCCAGGAACGGCTCCATCGGCTGCGGGGCGTCGTTCATCGCCGCCCAGGCATCGCCGCGCTCGGCCACCCAGGCGGGCACGGTGGCGATCGTCATGTCGTGCGGCTGCAGCGTGTCCAGCAGCGCCCATGGAAACGGGAAGCTCACCGGCGCGTGGTCCAGCGCCCGTACCGACCACGGCGCGAACACGGTCTTGTGCGGGGCGTTCTGGTTGAAGTCCACGAAGATGCGGGCGCCGCGCTCCTCCTTCCACCAGGCGTCGGTGATCAGGTCCGGGCGCCGGCGGGCCAGTTCGCGGGCGACGGCGACGGCGGCGCTGCGGACGGCCACGCTGTCGTGCGTTGGGGCGAGGCGAACGTAGACGTGCAGGCCACGGTTGCCGGACGTCTTGATGTACCCCGTGATGCCGATGTCACCAAGCAGGCGGTGGGTCTCGTGCGCAGCCTCCTTGGCCATCGTGTAGTTCGTGCCCGGGCCGGGGTCGAGGTCGATGCGCAGTTCGTCGCAGTGCTCGAGGTCGCTCGCTCGCACGGGCCAGGAGTGGAAGCCGAGGCACCCAAGGTTGACGGCCCACACGAGGTGGGCGAGGTCGGCGATCACCAACGCCCGGGACGGGGTGCCGTTGGGGGTCTGGACCGTGACGGTGTGCAGCCAGTCCGGCGCCCCGTCGGGGATCCGCTTCTGGAAGAAGTTGCTGCCGTGGGCGCCGTTGGGGAAGCGCTGGAGGAGGACCGGCCGGTCGTCCATCTGGCGCATCACCGCGTCGCCGACCGCCAGGTAGTAGCGGACGAGGTCCAGCTTGGTGTCGCCGCGGGCCTGGAACATCACCTTGTCCGGATTGGTGACGGTGACAGTGCGCCCGGCGACCTCCAGGTCGACCCCCTCGCTCATGGCAGCGGACCCTAGCCCGCCCCCACCTTCCCAAGTTGGCGCTGAGATGCGGTCCTGCCGCACCTCAACGCCAACTTGCTGGGGGGCAGGGGGTACGGTCGGCGGGCATGGGGGATCATCTCGTCGCCGTGTCCGCGCCCATGCAGGGCACCATCGTCACCATCGACGTCACCGCCGGGCAGCAGGTGCGTGCGGGCCAGCAGTTGATGCTGATCGAGTCGATGAAGATGCACCACTCGATCGACGCCCCGGAGGACGGCACCGTCGCCGAACTGCTGGTGGAGGCGGGGCACACCGTGATGGAAGGCGCCTGGGTGGCTCGCCTGCAGCCCGGCGCGGTCGAGGTGGCCGAAGTAGTGGCCGCCGCGGTGGAGGACCCCGCCCACATCCGTGACGACCTGGCCGAGGTGGTGGCCCGCCACGAGGTCGGCCTGGACGCCGCCCGCCCCGACGCCGTGGCCAAGCGCCGCAAGGTCGGCCGCCGCACGGCCCGCGAGAACGTGTACGACCTGGTGGACGACGGCTCGTTCGTCGAGTACGGGCCGGTGGTCATCGCTCCGCAGCGCCGCCGCCGGAGCCTGGAGGACCTGATTGCCCGCACGCCGGCGGACGGGATGATCGGTGGCCTCGGCACGGTGAACGGCAAGCCGGTGATCGCCATGTCCTACGACTACACCGTGCTCGCCGGCACCCAGGGCGGGCAGAACCACCGAAAAAAGGACCGCCTGTTCGAGCTGGCCGAGCAACTGCACACGCCCGTCGTGTTCCTCACCGAGGGCGGCGGCGGGCGGCCCGGCGACACGGACATGATCGGCGTCAGCGGCCTGGACTGCCTGGCGTTCATGTTCTGGGCCCAGCTGTCCGGCCGGGTCCCGCTGGTGGGTGTGAACGCCGGCTACTGCTTCGCCGGCAACGCGGCCATCCTCGGCTGTTGCGACGTGGTCATCGCCACGGAGGACAGCAACATCGGGATGGGCGGCCCGGCGATGATCGAGGGCGGCGGGCTCGGTGTCTTCGAGCCGACGGCCATCGGGCCGATCGACGTGCAGCGGGCCAACGGCGTGGTGGACGTCGTGGTGAAGGACGAGGCGGAGGCCATTGCCGTCGCCAAGCAGTACCTCGGCTACTTCCAAGGTGTGACAGAGGCATGGGAGTGCGCCGACCAGCGCGAGCTGCGCCACGTGATCCCGGAGGACCGCAAGCGGGCCTACGACGTGCACGCCGTCATCCGCGGCCTGTTCGACACGGGCAGCGTGCTGGAGCTGCGACGCGACTTCGGGCTCGGGATGGTGACGGCATTCGCTCGTGTGGAAGGCCGGCCGGTCGGCGTGGTGGCCAACAACCCGGGCCACCTGGCCGGGGCGATCGACAGCGACGGGGCGGACAAGGCCGCACGCTTCCTGCAGCTCTGCGATGCCTACGACATCCCCGTGGTCACGCTGGTGGACACGCCCGGGATGATGGTCGGGCCGGAGGTCGAGAAGACCGCGCTGGTGCGCCACTGCAGCCGCCTGTTCGTCACGGGCGCGAACGTGTCGGTGCCGATGGTCAGCATCGTGCTGCGCAAGAGCTACGGGCTGGGCGCGCAGGCGATGATGGGCGGCAGCACCAAGGCGCCGGCGGCGTGCGTCGCCTGGCCCACTGGCGAGTTCGGCGGGATGGGCCTGGAGGGCGCCGTGCGCCTTGGCTACCGTAACGAGCTGGCCGCCATCGAGGACCCCGCGGAGCGCGAGGCCACGTTCCAGACGATGGTCGACCGGATGTACGAGATCGGCAAGGCCGTCAACGTGGCCAGCCACTTCGAGATCGACGACGTCATCGACCCGGCCGACACCCGTCGCTGGATCTCCGCCATCCTCGGCGCCGCCCGCGCCCCAGCCCCCCGTCACGGCAAGAAGCGCCCCCACATCGACACCTGGTAGAACCGGGGCATGCGCATCGACGAGGTGGAGCTGCGGATCGTCCGGCTCCCGTACCGTTCCCCGTTCAAAACGTCGTTCGGGGAGGAGGCCGAGAAGCACGCGCTCATCGTCACCGTCCGCTCCGAGGGGGTGGAGGGCTACGGCGAGGGCGTGATGGACCCGTTCCCGATGTACCGGGAGGAAACCCTGCCCGGTGCGCTGCACCTTCTCCGCAGCGCGTTCGCCCCCGACCTGCTGGCGAACGGGTGCGACCACCCGTCCGAGCTCGTGGCCGGCCGCTGGGCCCGCTGGCGGGGCAACCCGATGGCCAAGACGGCGCTGGAGCTCGCGGTGTGGGACTGCTTCGCCCGCCAGCGCGGCGTCCCGCTGCGCAGCCTGCTGGGTGGCGAGCGCACCACCATCCCCGTCGGCGCCAGCCTGGGCATGACCGCCACCATCGAGCAGACGGTGGACAACGTCACCCGGCACGTGGAGCAGGGCTACCAGCGGGTGAAGCTGAAGATCGAACCCGGCTGGGATGTGGACCTCCTCGCCGCGGTGCGGGCCGTCCACCCCGACATCGAGCTCACGGTGGACGCCAACTCGGCGTACACGCTGGACATGACCGACGCGCTCCACCGCATCGACGGCTTCGGCCTGCACTACATCGAGCAGCCCCTCCACTGGGACGACATGGTGGACCATGCTGCGCTCGCCCTCATGCTGGAGACCCCCATCTGCCTGGACGAGACGCTCACCTCGCCGGCCCGCGTCAAAGCCGCGCTGGACCTTCAGGCCTGCTCGGTGGTGAACCTGAAGGTCGGCCGGGTCGGCGGGCTCCAGGCCACCCGCGACATCCACGACATGTGCGTGGCCCGTGACGTGCCGATGTGGTGCGGCGGGATGCTGGAGACCGGCATCGGCCGGGCCCACAACATCCACCTCGCCACCATGCCGGGGTTCGTCTACCCGGGCGACACGGCCTCGGCCAGCCGCACCTACGCCCGCGACATCACCGAGCAGCAACTGGAGGCCACGAACGGCTGGATGCCGGTGCCGCAGGGCCCCGGCATCGGCGTCACCCTCGACCGGGCCTTCCTCGACGAGGTCACCGAACAGGTGGAGACCGTCCGGCCGTGAGCGTCGGAAGCGGGTCCGCCGGCATCGAGTTCCGCGTCCTTCGCCACGCCGACGAGTTGGCGGTGCTGCCGGAGTTCGAGGGGCGAATCTGGGGCGGTGACGACGACCGGGTCTCGGTCAACATGCTGGTCGCCTGCATCACCGAGGGTGGGATGGCGATCGGTGCTTTCAGCAGCGACCGCATCGTCGGCTCCGTGTTCGGCTTCCGCACGTTCGACGAGCGTGTCCTGCACTCCACTACATGGCGGTCGACCCCGAGTACCGCCGCCACGGGCTGGGCGAGGCGCTGAAGCGCCGTCAGGCCGAGTGGTGCGTGGACAACGGCATCACCGCGATGCGCTGGACGTTCGACCCCATGCAGCTCACCAACGCCCACCTCAACCTCAACAAGCTCGGCGCGCTCGGCGTGACGTACCACGTCAACCACTACGGCGCGCTGGGCGGGATCAACGGCTCATTGCCCAGCGACCGGCTCACGGTCCAGTGGGAACTCGAACGCCCCCGACCCGCGTTCACGGAGGTGTTCGTGCTGGACGTGCCGCCGGTGAGCCCGGAGCAGATCGCAGCCTCAGCCCCCGAGGCGCTCCAGGCACGCCTGGCCATTCGTGACGCGATGGCGCCGCACCTCGATGACGGTTGGAGGGTCACCGGCGTCGACCGTGTCGCCCGCAGGTACACCCTCGGCCGATAGGGGCCAGCGGGGCCTGCCGGACGTCTGTGCTACGTTCCGCCCACCGAGGGAAGGAGCCCCGATGCCCGCGAGCCCCAATGGTGTGTTCACCCGCCGACGCCTTCTCGGCGCCGCCGGATCCGCGGCGGCGGTGTCGCTGGCGGGTGCCTCGACCGTCGCCGCCGAGGGCGAGACCGGGTCGACGCTGTTTGGCCGGCAGCGGCGGGAGGTCGGCGACGGCAGCCTCCAGTCCATTCCGGCCACCAACCCGGCGTACGAGTACTACAGCTACAGCGGCGCTGCGTTCTTCCCGAAGGGCCTGGCCAGCGGCCGCAACATCGGAGCGCTCGGGGCGACGGTCGCCAGCGAAGACGACTTCCAGGCCCCGGTGACGCTCCCGGTGGGGACCGTGGTGCGGGAGATGACGGTCTGGGTCGACAACGCCAGTGGCAGTGCCTCGTATCTTGACCTGGCCCGCTTCTCGAACGACGTCAACTCCCTTACCTACACCTTCGGTGTCAGCGTCGACATCCCCGATGGTCAGTCGTTGGAGAATCCGCTCACCTCGACCGGCACGCAGGTCATCGACGCCGAGGGCAACTTCTTCTTCAACGCGAAAGGCCTACCGGGCATGCACATCAAGGCCGTGCGGCTCGGCGTCATTCCGGCCTCCCTGTCGTACCGCACGGTCACGCCGGGCCGGGTGTACGACTCCCGGCCCGCGCAGGGCGGGCCCGGCCCGCTGGCCAGCGGCAACAACATCACCATCTCGGTGGCGGACCGGATCAACCCTTCCGGCGGTGCCGTCGTGCAGACCGACTTCGTGCCGGCGGGCGCACGGGCGGTGTCGTTGAACATCACTGCCGCCAACCCCGTCGCCACGGGCTACTTCGCGGTCAACCCGGGGGGCAACACGACGGTGAATGCATCGAGCGTGAACTGGACGACCGGCGAGAACATCGCCAACGGCATCGTCTGCGCGCTGAACGGTTCTCGCCAACTCACCATCGTGGCCGGCGGCGCCGGCGCCTCGGCCAACGCCATCGTCGACATCACCGGCTACTACCTCTGACGCCTGCCGAGGTGAGGCCATGACCGCTGCCGACGACGTCCGGGAGCACGGCACCTTCCCGGCCGCGACCCACGAGGTCATCAACGTGTCGAGCGATCTCGTCGACCTCGATCTCTACGGCGAGGACCGGGCGCTCGTCGAGGCCGTCCACCGCCATGGTGCGGCGTGGGCGGACCAGTCCCTCCACGCCTTCGGGCGCATGGTCGGCACAGCCGAGTACCTGGAGCTCGGCGCCCAGGCCAACCAGTTCGGGCCCGAGCTGGACACCCACGACCGCTTCGGCAACCGGGTGGACCTCGTCCGCTTCCACCCCGCCTACCACCGCCTCATGCGCACCTCCATCGAGCACGGCCTGCACTCGTCGCCGTGGCGGGAGCCGGGGGAGGGCGCGCACGTGGCCCGTGCCGCCCGCTTCTACCTGCAGACCCAGGCGGAGGCCGCACACCTCTGCCCGATCACCATGACGTTCGCCTCCATCCCCGCGCTGCGCACCACGCCGGAGCTGGCCGAGGTGTGGGAGCCGCGCATCACCGAGACCGTCTACGACCCGCGCAACGTGCCCGACGCCGAGAAGCTGGGCCTCACCGTCGGCATGGCGATGACGGAGAAGCAGGGCGGCTCGGACGTGCGGGCCAACACCACCCGGGCGTACCCGATCGGCAGCGGCGGCACTGGCCAGGCGTACGAGCTGGTCGGCCACAAGTACTTCGTGTCGGCGCCGATGTGCGACGCCTTCCTCGTGCTCGCCCAGACCGACGTCGGCCTCAGCTGCTTCCTCATGCCCCGCTGGCGCCCGGACGGCACGAAGAACGCGCTCGAGGTCGTGCGCCTGAAGCGCAAGATGGGCAACGTCGCCAACGCCTCCAGCGAGACCGAGCTCCGCGGCGCCCTGGCGTGGATGGTGGGGGAGGAGGGTCGCGGCGTGCGCACCATCATCGAGATGGTGGCGATGACCCGGTTCGACTGCATGGTCGGGTCCAGCGCCGGCCAGCGCAACGCCGCTGCCCAGGCGCTGCACCACTGCAGCCGCCGATCTGCGTTCGGCAAGGTGCTGAACCAGCAGCCGCTGATGCAGAACGTGCTGGCCGACCTGGTGCTGGAACACGAAGGCTCGCTGGCGCTCACCATGCGAGTGGCACGGGCGCTCGACCACCGCGACGACCCCGCCGAGGACCACCTCGTCCGCGTGCTGACCGCCGTGGGCAAGTACTGGATCTGCAAGCGGACCCCGGCCCACGCTGCGGAGGCGATGGAGTGCATCGGCGGCAGCGGTGTGATGGAGGACAGCCCGATGCCGCGCCTGTTCCGCGAGTCGCCGGTGAACGCCATCTGGGAGGGCAGCGGCAACATCCAGTGCCTCGACGTGCTGCGGGCGATGCAGCGCACGCCCGGCGTCGTGGGTGCGTTCTTCGACGAGCTCGGCCTGGCCCTCGGCGCCAACACGGCGCTGGACCGCTGGGTGGCGAACCTGCACCACGACCTGAACGACCTCGACGACATCGAGTACCGCGCCAGGCACCTGGTGGACCAGATGGCCCTGGCGATCCAGGGCGCCCTGCTGGTGCGCCACGCGCCCGACGCCGTCGCCGACGCGTTCTGCGCGTCCCGCCTCGACCAGGGCGGCCACCGCCAGTACGGTTCGCTGCCCCGCGGCGTCGACTGCGCCGCCATCATCGAGCGCGCCACCCCGCGCGCCAACTCGTTGTGAGCGAGGCCGACGAACCGTCGCCGTACGACATGCCGTGGCGCGACGCGGCCGACCGACTGGGCGGCTGGCTGCGACCGAAGTCGGACCTCGGCGTCGTGTACCGCAACCGCCAGCTCGAGGTGATGGAGCCGCTGTTCTACGGCTTCATTGCGGTGTGGCTCCTCTTCGTCGGGTTGTCAATCCTGCTTGGCGGGGAATCGCCATGGTGGTTGCTCGGCGTCGGCGCGGCGGCCGCGATGGCGGTGGGCCTCCGGCTGGTGTTCGGTCGGCCGCACGTCGTCGTGGCGGACAGCTTCGTCGTGCTGCGAGGCGTGTTCGTTACCCGGCGGATCCCGTACCTGCAGATCCGTCGTGCTGAGGCGAAGTGGGGAGCGCTTCGGCTCGTGCTCACGACGGGAGAAGAGCCCTGGGTGCCGGGGTTCACGTGGCGCGGCTTCCCCCTGTCCAGCAGCGACGGGCTCGCCGCGGAGATCATGGCGCGCGTGAAGAAGGCCAAGGCTGCCGCCGCGGCCGAGTCACCCGGCGCGGCCGGCTCCACTCCCGCTCAGTAGCCGGGGAGGCGGACGTCGCCGGCCAGGTCGGGGAAGACCTTGGCCACCTTCGCGCTCAACCAGTCGCCGTAGCGGCCGCCGATGTCGCGCAGGTTGGCGCGGTCCCAGCGTTCCGTGGCGTCGTCGGGCACCGTCCAGGCGTCCTGCAGGTCCAGCGGCTCGACCACGGCATCCCACCCGGGGTCGAGGAAGAACGGCAGCGAGTACCGGTCGGTGCCCGCATGGTTGCGAACCCGGTGCGGGTTGCTGCGGTAGCGGCCGCCGGTCAACCGGTCGAGCATGTCGCCGAGGTTGCAGATCACCAGGTCGGCGTCGGCAGGCGCCGGCACCCACTCCCCACGGACCTTCACCTCCAGCCCCGGGGTGCCGTCCGTCGCCAGCAGGGTCAGCAACCCGTAGTCGGTGTGCTCGCCCACGCCCCACGTCGCCGTGTCGCCCGCGGGGTGCGGCGGGTAGCGGAAGATGCGGAACAGGCACGTCGGCGCGGCCGTCAGCCCGCGTCGGAACACGTCGCCGTCCTGCTCCAGCCCGGCCGCCATGTGCGCCAGCACCTGCTGGCCGAGGGCCTCCATCGCCGCCATCCACGCCGTGACGGCAGTGCGCAGCCCCGGCGGCTCCTCCGGCCACAGGTTCGCACCGTGGAGCGGCCGCGGGTCGGGCGGCAACTCGGTGCCGAAGTAGTAGCCCTCCTTGCGGTCCGGCACGCCCGACGTCAGCTCGCCGCCCAGCGGGAACCACCCGCGCCAGGCGGTGCCGCCGTGGCGCATGGCCACCCGGTCCTTGGTGGCCTCCGGTAGGGCGAAGAACTCCGCCGCCAGCCCGATGAGGTCGTCGCGCAGGATGCGCAGCGGGGCATCGAGCGGCACGGCGAAGAACCCAGCGGTGCGGCATGCAGCATCGATGCCCTCCGCCGCGTCGGCCGCGTCCGGGTCGATCACCGGGATCGTGTCCACGAGGCGTGACTGTATGCCGTGGGTCCGGCGCGGATCGGGCCGGGCGATGGCAGACTGCTGACCCGTGACCACCGCCCAGTTCATCGTCGTCGCGGTGGCTGTGTTCTCTGCAGCGTTCGTGCAGGTCATCGCCGGCTTCGGGTTCGCCCTCCTGGCCATGCCGATCATGACGCTGTCGATCCCGGTGCGCACCGCAGTGGTGGTCAGTTCGCTGCTGGGCATCCTCACCACCGCGTGGCAGGCGGTCCACTTGCGCTCGAAGGCCGATCGCCCAGTGGGCCTGCGGCTGGCGTTCGGGGCGTTCGTGGGCATGCCGCTGGGGTTGGTGATCCTCAACGTGGTCAGCGACCGCAACCTGCGCCTCACGCTGGGCATCGCCGTGCTCGTCGCCACCGCGCTGCTGGCCCGCCGGCTGAGCCTGGCGCACGTCGCCCCGCAACTGGACTACGGCGCCGGCTTCGTCTCGGGTGTGCTCAACACCTCGCTGAGCACCAACGGGCCGCCACTGGTGTTCGCCCTGCAGACCCGCCACTTCGAGGGCGACCGGTTCCGCGCCACCATCAACCTCACGTTCGCGCTCAGCAACATCGTCGGCCTCTCGCTGTTCGTCCTCGACGGCAAGGTCACGCGCGACGGCCTCGTCGCCGCGGCCATCGCACTCCCCGCGTGGGCGGCCGGGCAGGCGCTGGGTTGGCCGATCCGTAAGCACGTGCACGGCGAACGGTTCCGCTGGGTGGTGCTCACCATGCTCTTCGCCGCCGGTGTCAGCGCCATCGTCTTCGCACTCACCTGAGGCACGGACGGCGCCTGGCAACCTGACACACTTTGCCGATGGTGCCCACCTCTCCCGGACCGCGCAACGTCGTGGTCGTGCTGCTGGACTCCCTCAACCGCCACATGCTCGGCTGCTACGGCGGCACGGAGTTCGACACACCCAATCTCGACCGCTTCGCCCGCCAGCGGGCAACCCGCTTCACCAACCATGTCACCGGGTCGCTGCCGTGCATGCCAGCCCGGCACGACATCCTCTGCGGGGCGCTGGACTTCCTGTGGCGGCCGTGGGGGTCGATCGAACTGTGGGAGGAACCGGTCACTGCGGCGCTGCGCCGGGCCGGGGTCACCACGATGCTCGTCACCGACCACCCCCACCTGTTTGAGACCGGCGGGGAGAACTACCACACCGACTTCGGCGGGTGGGACTACGTCCGCGGGCACGAGGGCGACCCCTGGAAGACCTGGCTCGACCCGTCGTGGATCGGCGTTCCCGCCCCGCCGGCGGCCGACGGAGGCTGGTTCTTCCGCCGCCGCTTCGGCGACCGGGCACCGCACATCGAGCGTGGCTACGACCGCAGCCGCACCTTCTTCCGTGAGGAGGGCGACTACCCGGGCCCGACCACGATGACCGCCGCCGCGGACTGGGTGCGCGGCGCGGCCACCCACCACCGCGACCGGTGGATGCTGTTCGTCGACGAGTTCGATCCGCACGAGCCGTTCGACACCCCCGAGCCGTGGCAGGGGCGCTACGAGGACGAACCGTGGGAGGGCGAGCGGCTGATCTGGCCGCCCTACGTCGTCGGCGGGCGCACCCAGGGCCTGCTCACCGACGCCGAGGCCCGCCATGTGCGCGGCAACTACGGCAGCAAGCTGAGCATGATCGACCACTGGTTCGGCCGCCTGCTGGACACGCTGGACGACCAGCGGCTGTGGGACGACACCGCCGTCATCGTGTGCACCGACCACGGCCACTACCTCGGCGAAGAACGCGAGGGGGCGGACCTGTGGGGCAAGCCCCAGGTGCCCCAGTTCGAGCCGCTCGGCCACATCCCGCTGCTGATCCACTGGCCCGGCGTCGCCGGCGGCGGCACGTGCGATGCGCTCACCACCTCGGTCGACCTCCACGCCACCCTGTGCGATGTCTACGGCGTCACCCCCGGCCACCGCACCCACGGCCGCTCGCTGGCCCCGCTGCTGCGCGGCGAGGTCGGTCGCGTCCGGGAGTGGGCGATCGGTGGCGTCTTCGGCAACTGGGTGCAGGTCACCGACGGCCGCCGCAAGTACGCCCGAGCGCCGGAGGGCGAGAACTTCCCGCTCAGCATGTGGAGCAACCGCTGGAGCACCATGCCCACCCATGTGAAGGGCATCACCGAACTGCCCAAGCCCGACGGCAGGGCCTGGCTGGATCGGATGCCCGGCAGCGAGATCCCCGTCATCCGCCAGCCCTTCCAGCCGGGCGATGCCATGCCGATCTGGGTGGCCGGCACGCACATCCTCGGCCGTCACCATCTCTACGACATCGCCAACGACCCGGGCGAGCGGGAGAACCGGGCCGGCGAGGCTGCCGAGCGGGAGATGGCGGACCTCCTCCGCACCGCCCTGGCCGACGTCGACGCCCCCGTCGAGCAGCTTGCCCGCCTCGGCCTCGCCTGACCAGGCGACCCCCGCGAAGTGACGCGGTGAGACCCCTCCCGACCAGGGAAGTGACGTGATATATCACGTCACTTCGGGGTTTGGGGTGGGTTTGGGGTGGGGTGGGTGTGGTCGGGGTCAGTGGCTGAACATGGTCAGCCACTGGTCCTTGGACTTGGGGCGGTACACGTAGTTGTGCTCGCGGATGGCTTCGATGGTGGCGCTGGACGGCATGGAGTAGCGGTGGCCGGGGAACACCACGGTGCCGTCAGGCATGGCGGCCAGGGTCTGCAGGCTGTCGTACATGGCCTCCGGGTCGCTGCCGGGGAAGTCGGTGCGCCCGCAGCCGTCGAGGAACAGGGTGTCGCCGCTGACCAGGCAGCCCTCCAGCAGGAAGCACTGGCTGCCCGGCGTGTGGCCCGGCGTGTGCACCAGGCGGATCTCCAGGTCGCCCACCTGCACCACGTCGCCGCCCTCGTGCTCCTTCAACTGGTCCGGCCCCAGCCCGCTGGTGCGCAGCACCCATGGCGTCTCCGCCTTCTGCACGTGCACGGGGCACTCGCACCGCTCCAGCAGGGTGGCCACGCCCTCCACCGGGTGGCCCATCATGCTGCCGCCGATGTGGTCGGCGTGGAAGTGCGTGGCCAGCACGCCCACCACCTTCATCCCGTCCGCCTCGACGATGTCCAGCAACTCGTTGACGGCGTACGCGGGGTCCACCAGCACGCACTCGCCCTTGGCCCGGTCGCCGAGGGCGTAGGTGAAGTTGACCATCTGCTGGGCCAGCCCGCTGTCGCGGGCGAAGTCCCGCCCGGAGAGCAACTGGCGGAAGTAGAGGCGATCGTCGGCCATGGCAACACCCTAGAGCCGTCCTACGCTGTGTGCCCGTGACGGACGCATTGCGCTACGGGGTCATCGGCACCGGGATGATGGGCACGGAGCACATCAACAACCTCCTCCACCTCGACGGCGCCACCGTCACCGCGATCAGCGATCCAGTGGCGGAGAGCCGCGACTTGGCCCAGCTGGCCGCCGGCCTGGAAGCCCCGCTGGCCCGCTTCACCGACCACCGCGAACTGCTGGCCTCCGGGCTGTGCGGCGCGGTGGTCATCGCCTCGCCGAACCACACCCACCACGACGTGCTGCTGGACGTGCTGGCCACCCCCACCACGTGATGGTGGAGAAGCCGCTGTGCACCACCGTGAAGGACTGCCGGGCGGTGATCGCCGCGGCCGACGCCGCCGCCGACCGGTGGCCCGGCCGGGTGGTATGGATGGGCCTGGAGTACCGCTACATGCCGCCGACCCAGGAGGTCCTGCGCGAGGTGCGCGGCGGCGCAGTCGGGCGGGTGCGGATGGTCGCCATCCGCGAGCACCGCTTCCCCTTCCTCCCGAAGGTCGGCAACTGGAACCGCTTCACCCGCAACACGGGCGGCACGCTGGTGGAGAAGTGCTGCCACTTCTTCGACCTGATGAACCTGATCGTCGCCGCCCCGCCCGTGCGGGTGATGGCCAGCGGCGCGCAGGACGTCAATCACCTCGACGAGGTGTACGGCGGCGAGGTGCCCGACATCCTGGACAACGCCTACGTGGTGGTGGAGTACGACGGCGGGGCTCGGGCGATGCTCGACCTCTGCATGTTCGCCGAGGCCAGCCGCAACGAGCAGGAGATCAGCGTCGTGGGCGACGAGGGCAAGGTGGAGGCACTGGTCAGCGAGGGCATCGTCCGCACCGGCCGGCGCGCCGATGGCATCGGCCGGGTGAGCGAACGCCCGGTGCACGACCCTGCCATCCGCCACGAAGGGCTGCACCACGGCGCCTCGTACCTGGAACATGTGGCCTTCGCCCAGGCGGTGCGCGACTGCCTGCCCCCGGCGGTCACCCTGCACGACGGCCTGATGGCGGTAGCGGTCGGCGAGGCCGCCCACCGCTCGATCGACGAGCAGCGCCCGGTGCTGCTGGAGGAGGTACTGGCATGACGGCCCAGCCGTTGACGTCGCTGACCGCGGGGGAGCGCATCCTCGTGGGTGGCGACCGCTTCGTCATGGTCCCGCCGGCGCTGGCGGATGCGTTCGGCCCTGGCGACCGACTGGTGGTGGTCCACGACACCGGTGACCTGCTGCACATCCCCGCGGCGGAGGGACAGATCGTCGCCGCCGCGGTCAGCGACGCCACGGAGGCCTTCGCCGCGCTGGCCGCCGTGGACGACGCCCGGATCACGGAGTTCTTCGACCGCTTCGCCACACTCCTCGCCGACGACGCCGCGTTCGCCCCGATCGCTGCGGCCAACGATGCCGACGTGGACAGCGCTCGCCGGCGGGGAGGGCCATCGGCCGCCTGGTGCTGGACGCGAAGATGCGCGCCGGCATGATCGACGGCCTGCGGGTGTGGCGCGACATCCGTACCCGGCGCAGCCAGCAGGTGGGGGAGGTCCGCCACGAGGGCTGGTCCGTCGCCCAGTGGCGAGATCCGCTCGGCGTGGTCGGGTTCGTGTTCGAGGGCCGGCCGAACGTGTTCGCCGACGCCACCGGTGTGCTGCGCACCGGCAACACTGTCGTGTTCCGCATCGGCAGCGACGCGCTCGGAACGGCGCGGGCGATCATGACCCACGCGGTCGCACCCGCGCTGGCCGCGGCCGGGCTGCCCGCCGGCGCGGTCCGCCTGGTGGACAGCGCGGCCCACGCCGCCGGCTGGGCGCTCTTCGCGGACCACCGCCTGTCGTTGGCCGTCGCCCGCGGGTCGGGTGCCGCCGTGGCCCAGTTGGGCGCGGTGGCCCGCCAGCACGGCGTGCCCGCCAGCCTGCACGGCACCGGCGGGGCATGGTTGGTGGCGGGGGCCAGTGCCGATGCCACCCGCTTCGAATCGGCCGTCCGTCACAGCCTGGACCGCAAGGTGTGCAACACGCTGAACGTGTGCTGCGTCGTGCGCTCGCGTCAGGCGGACCTGCTGCCGGTGTTCGAGCGTGCCGCTCACGCGGCCGCGGCCGCCAGGGGAGTGGCCCCCGTCATCCACCGGCTGGAGCCCGGCGACCCGGCGCTGGCCACGGAGTGGGAGTGGGACGACACGCCGGAGGTCTCGGTGGTGGTGGTCGACGACGTGGCCCAGGCCGTGGCGGAGTGCAACCGTCACAGCCCGCATTTCGTCGCCAGCCTGATCAGCGAGGACGCCGCCGAGCACGAGCGCTTCTACCGTGCCGTGGATGCCCCGTTCGTGGGTGACGGCTTCACCCGCTGGGTGGACGGCCAGTTCGCCCTCTCACAGCCGGAGCTTGGGCTGAGCAACTGGCAGGGGGGGCGCCTGTTCGGCCGCGGCGGGGTGCTGTCGGGCGACTCGGTGTTCACCGTGCGCCTGCGGGCCACGGTGCACGACCCCGAACTGCACCGCTGAGCAGTTGGCCGGTCAGTTCCACCAGCCGGTCACGTCGATCACCAGGTGGGTGTCGGTGGTGGTCCGCACGCAGATCGCCCCGCCGGCGGACAACTTCACCTGCACCCCGTTGGCCATCACCTTGTTGGCCGGGTAGGTGATCGACTCCACATCGGGCTGGGCGCCGCAGCCCCACACCGTGATGCTGCCGTCGGCCACGGGGAAGACCACCGTCAGGTTGATCGACACTGCCGACACGTTGGCGGGGATGCCCCGCTGCCCGGCCAGCACCAGGGTCTTGGTGGTGTTGGCGCTCAGCCGGCCGCCGTCCGTCCCGAGGTTCATCTCTTCCCGGTACAGGTCGCGGGTGTCGGTGACGCGGGTCGGGGCGGCCGGGACCAGCGAGCCGTTGCCGGCATCGGTGAAGTAGCCCAGCACGTCCACCCGGATGTCCATGTCCTTGTGGGTGTAGAAGCAGATGTCGCCGCTCGCCGGCATCGGCACGATGGCGAAGTTCTGCTTCGTCATGCCCGGGATCGGGTTCACGTTGGACACGTAGGGGATCGTGTCGCCGCACGGGTAGGCGGTGATCCAGCTCACGGCCTCTGGGTTGATGCCGGCGATGTTGAAGGCCACGGCGGTGGCGTCAGACGGCACGCCCACGCCGGCCGACGGCAGGTTCGCCGAGAACGACGTGCCGGCAGCACGGCGCTCGACCCCGCCGAGCCCGGTGGTGCTGTCGAGCAGCGGCACCGGCGTCATGGCGTGGTAGCTGTCCACCGACGACGGCTGGAAGTAGCCGTTGATGTCGATGACCAGATGCGTTTCCTTCGGCGACACCACACAGATGTCCGTGCCGCCCAGCGGGAACACGCCTGCATTGGGCACTGCCTCACCGGCGGTGAAGTTGAGCGTGGATGCCGTGGGTGCGGCGTCGCTGCAGTTGTAGACCGTCAGCCACCCGGACCCGGTGGGGAGGGCGACGGTGAAGTTGGCGCTGATCGCCGTGATGTCGGCGGGCAGCCCGGCGGTGCCAGCGATCTTGATCCGCTTCGGCACACCGGCGAGGAGCTTGGTGATGCGCTGGTTCTGCCGGCTGTCGGCGAACCGGAACGGGGTGACCGCGGTGAAGTGCGAGGCCGGGCCGGCAGGCGAGGCCTCCGGGATCGGCATGATGCCGGTGGCGGCCATCGGGTCGACGGTGAACGACCAGGTGACCGTCCGGGCCTGGGTGGTGACGGTGACGGTGTAGACGCCGGGTGACAGGGCGTACTTGGGGATGACGCTGATGGCGTTGTCGCCGTTGAGGATGGCCCGCGCCGTGCCCGACGTGTTGCCGCCGTAGATCGTGCAGGTCTCCATCGCGCCGCCGGGGCCGCTCATCGACGCCACGGCCCAGGAGACGGACTCGGGCATCATGGCGATCACCGGCAGGCCGGCGTTGGTGTAACCGCTGGGGCAGTAGCTCAGCGGGTTCGGCGACTCCGTCACGAACCGGCTGAGGTTCGTGGTGGTGCCGTTGCCGGGAAAGAGGATGGGGGTGGACGGCCGCGGTTGGCTGGTGAGCCCACGGATCACGTCCAGGGTGGCGCCCGACCGCCAGGGTGACGTGGTGGTCTTGTCGCACTTGCCGAAGCCGACGGACGTGAGGTTGTAGCGCAGCACGCCGATCGCGTGGAACGGTCCTGTCATCCACAGTTCGATGTGGCTGCGTGCCGAGGTGCCATAGGCGGAGCTCACGGCGACGTTGCCGCTGTTGCCGGCCAGGTCGCCGCTGCTGGTGTAGCCGGGATAGCCGGGGATCTCGTCGTGGGAGATCCCGTTGTAGAGCATGTAGCAGGAGTGGTTGGCCGCACCCGCCGACCAGGTGGTGTTCTCCACCACGGGGCTGAGGCCGGCCATCGCCCGGTAGTAGTTCACCGTGTCCAACCAGTGGGCGTCGGGGGTGATGAACGGGGGAACGGGGTCCACGGCGTGCACCGGCACGGCAACGCCGAGCACGCCGACGAGCGCGCTGGCCGCCATTGCGATGAGTGCTCGTACCCGTGTCATCCGGAAACCTCTCCTCCGGGTCCTTTGCCGACACAGGTTCATCGGCCCGGAGAGGCCGTTTCTGCAGCCTGAAGCGGTCCACTTGACGATCTCTTGAGAATTTGCCGCGACCAAACGGAGACTTCCCGGGGCAGTAGCGTCGCCGTTCGTGACGCGCCGGATCGCTGCCCTTCTCACTGCCACGGCGTTGCTCGTCGCCTGCGCCGATGACCCCGGAGTGCGCTCCAGCGGGGCCAACTCCGGCGGCCCCACCACGCTGCCGGGCGGTTCCAGCACGCTGCCGGACGCGCCCTCCACCAGCAGCGGTGAGCCGGCGCCGGGCACGACGTTCCCACCCCCGACCACCGTGGTCAACGGCGCCCATGACGGCACCGGCGACCGGCTGTTCCCCCAACTCGGCTACACGGGCATCGACGTGCAGCACTACGACGTCACGCTGAACTACCACCCGGACCAGCAGGCCATCGACGGTGTGGTGGTGGCCGAGATCACCGCCACCACGGCCCTCACCGAGTTCTGGCTGGACTCCGTCGGGCTGGACATCAGCCAGGTCACGGTGGACGGTGCGGGGTACCGTTCCAGACCCAGCGCAGGGAGCTGGTCATCACCCTCGCCACGCCGGTGGCGGCAGGTACCGCCTTCACCGCCGAGGTCACCTACTCCGGCCAGCCCAACGCGGCCGCCTCCGCGGTGGGCATCCCCAACGGCTGGTTCCACACTGCGGCCGGCTCGTACGTGCTCAACGAACCCGACGGGGCGCGCACGTGGATGCCGTGCAACGACCACCCCAGCGACAAGGCCTCGTTCACGTTCCACATCGGCGTGCCGCAGGGCATGGCTGCGGTGGCCAACGGGGCGCTGGCGTCGCACGACACCGAGGCCACTGGCGAGCGCTGGACGTGGGAGCAGGCGGAGCCCACCGCGACCTACCTGATCCTGCTGCTCACCGGCCCGTACGTGACCGCCGAGGGCCAGTCCGCATCGGGCGTCCCGATCCTCAGCACGGCCCAGACGCCGGACGCGGATCTGCTGGCGAAGTACAACGACATCACCGCCCAGCAGATCGACTTCTTCGAGCAGTACTTCGGCCCTTACCCGCTGGCGCGCTACGGCATCGCGCTCACCGACAGCTTCGGCGGCCTGGCGATGGAGACGCAGGGCCGGTCGATGTTCAGCACGGAGGATCTGCACGGTCAGTACGACTACGGCGAGCACCTGCTGCTGGCCCACGAGTTGGCCCATCAATGGTTCGGCGATGCCGTCACCCCGGCCGACTGGGGCGACATCTGGTTGAACGAGAGCTTCGCCACCTACGGCGAGTGGATGTGGCTGGAACAGGCGGGCTTCATCAGCGTGGCGGACAGTGCCAGCCAGGCGCTGGCCGGCCGTCCGCCGGGCGCCACCGGTACGCCCAGCGTCGATGACATGTTCGGCTACAACAGCTACAACGGCGGCGCCGTGGTGGTGCACGCGCTGCGCTTGACGATCGGCGACGACGCCTTCTTCACCCTGCTGCGCCGCTGGATCTCGGACTACAACGGCACCTCGCGCACGACGGAGGAGTTCATCGCGCTGGCCCAGCAGGTGTCCGGGCAGGATCTCACGACGTTCTTCGACACGTGGCTCTTCGCCGCCCGGGTACCG
Source organism: Ilumatobacteraceae bacterium (assembly GCA_041394605.1). Classification (GTDB taxonomy): domain Bacteria; phylum Actinomycetota; class Acidimicrobiia; order Acidimicrobiales; family Ilumatobacteraceae; genus UBA668. Next base: position 112,117 of record JAWKHX010000006.1, on the reverse strand, counting down.
ACGAGCTTCCCCTGACCCGCGTTGCGGGCGAGGTCAGTGCCCGCCGCCGGTGATCCGGTTCACGATCGCGTCGCGCCACTTCGACGGCGTGCCGTGCTTGGCCTCGTGGCGGTCCGAGCCGGTGGGCAACTGCACCATCGTGTTGATGCCGATCCAGCGCAGCGGCTCCGGCTCCCAGTTGCGCGATCGGTGGCCCACCCACGGCAGCCGGGTGAGTTCGGTCTGCTGGCCGGTGATCAGGTCGGCCAGCGTGCGGCCGCTGAGGTTGGTGGTGCCCACGCCGTCGCCCACATAGCCGCCGGCCGCGGCCATCCCGGTGGCCCGGTCGTGGGTGACACTGCACCACCAGTCCCGCGGTGCCGCCACGGCGCCGCCCCAACGGTGGGTGACAGCAGCATCACCGATGGCCGGGAACAACTCGCGCAGCGTCTCGTGGATGAGGTGGTGGACCTTCTCGTTGCGGTCGAACTCCGGTTTCACCCGGCTGCCCCAGTGGTACCACGCGCCGCGCCCGCCGAACGCGAAACGGTTGTCGGCGGTGCGCTGCCCGTAGATGATCATGTGCCGGTCGTCGTTGAACGTCGCCCGGTCGGCCAGGCCGGCCTCCGCCCAGAACGAATCGGGCAGCGGCTCCGTGGCGATCATCAGCGAGTAGATCGGCGCCACCGACCGGCGGTAGCCGGGCAGGCCCGGGCTGAACGCTTCGGTGGCCCGCACCACCGTGCCGGCTCGCACCGTGCCCATTCGGGTGCGCACCCGATTGGGCTGGATCTCCTCCACCCGGGTGTGCTCGTAGATCGTGGCGCCCAGCCGCTCCACCACGCGGGCCAGCCCCCGCGCCAGTCGGGCCGGATGGATGGCGGCACAGTGGGGGGTGTAGGCGGCGCCCAGCACGCCGGTGGCGCCGCACCGTGCCCGAGCCTCGTCGGCACCCAGCAGCCGGTAGTCGTCGTCGGTGAACCCGTATGCATGCAGATGGGCGACGTGGGCCTGGACGCGGGCCCATTGCACCGGGTTTCTGGCCAGGTGCAGGTAGCCGCCGTGGGCGAAGTGGCAGTCGATGCCCTCCGCAGCCACCACCCGGCCCACCTCGCCGACGGTCTCGTGCATGACCCGCTGCAACGCGGCTGCAGCATCGTGGGAACTGGCTGCGGCGATGGCGTCCACGCCCATGGGCAGCAGCGCGGAGCACCACCCGCCGTTGCGGCCGCTGGCGCCGAAGCCGATCACCTCGGCCTCCAGCAACGCGACACGCAGGGAGGGGTCGCGCTGCAGGAGGTAGTACGCGGTCCACAGGCCGGTGTAGCCGCCGCCGACGATGGCGACATCCACGTCCAGGTCGCCGCCCAGCGCAGGCCGCCCGGGCCCCCAGTCCTCGGCCGACATCGTCGAGTGCCAGAGGGACAGGCTGGAGAGCTCGTGCATGCGGCCAATCTAGGTCGCCGCGTGGAGCGCCGCCCTGGGCGCGCCTACCGTGACGGCGATGTCGTCGCCCTTGCTCCCTCCTGCGCCACCACCCGGTTGGTACCCCGCGGATGAGCAGGGCGACACCCTGCGTTGGTGGGACGGTGCGGGCTGGACGGGCCGCACGGCGGGCCGGCCGCCGCCCCCCGAGCCGTTCCCCACGCTGCCGTGGCAGGTCGCTGCCGGTGCGGTGGTGGCGCTGGCGGCCCCCCTCGTCGCCAGCAAGTGGATCCTGCGCTCGACCCTGTCGTGGCGGCTGCCGATCGCGGCCTACATCGTGCTGCTCGCCGTCGTCGCCTACGGGCCCTCCCTGGCCTGGTGGCGGGCTGCCAGCCGCCGCTACGGCAGCGGCAACGCGCGGGCCGACGTGGGCTTCACCTTCGTCAAGGCGGACCTCGGTTGGGGGCCGCTCACCTGGCTGGCGTGCTTCGGTGCGCAGATCGTGGTCGCCGTGCTCGTTGTTGCCTTGCACCTCCCGTCCACGGGCAACACGGAGTCCATCCGCGAGAACCGGACCCTGGCTGCGTTCGTGGTGCCGATGGTGGTACTCACCGTGATCGTCGCCCCGCTGGTGGAGGAGATCGTCTTCCGCGGGCTCATCTTGCGCGGCCTGGCGTCCCGCCTCGGCACGGCCGCCACCATCATCGGGCAAGCCGTGCTGTTCGGCGCTGCCCACTTCGACCCCGAGCGCGGCGCCGGCAACATCGGCCTCGTGCTGATGCTCAGCGCGGTGGGTGGGATGCTCGGTGGCGCGGCGGTGCTCAAGCGGCGGCTGGGTCCGGGGATCATCGCCCACGCGATCATCAACTCGATCGCCATGGCCGTGGCGCTCAGCGGGTGGAGCCCGTCACAGTAGGCGGTTGTCGATCAGGCGCACGTCGCCGAACCACACGGCCGTCACCGCGACACTGCCGGGCTCGGCCGTGGGGCCGCCCCGCAATGTGGCGCCGTCCACGATCTCCAGGTGTTCGAAGCGGGCCAGGGGCTCGGCCTCCACCACACGGCGGCCGGCGGCCACCAACGCAGCCACGTCGCGGACCCCGCCATCGTAGGCGGCGGCAACGGCGGCCAGGCTGCGCGGCACGCACACGGCAGCCGCCCGCTGGGCCTCGGTGAGGCGCCGGTTGCGGCTGGACATCGCCAGCCCGTCGGCCTCGCGCACGATCGGCATGGGCACGATGGTGACGCCCATGTCCAGGTCGGCCACCATGCGGCGGATGATGGCCAGTTGCTGGAAGTCCTTCTGGCCGAACACCGCCACGTCCGGTTCGGCAGCGTGGAACAGCTTGCTGACAACCGTGGTGACTCCCTCGAAGTGGCCGGGACGCTGAGCGCCCTCCAGCACCTCGGCCAGCGCGCCCGGCACCACACGCGTCTGGAAGCCGTCCGGGTACATCGTGGCCGCCAGCGGGGCGTACACGGCATCCACGCCCCGGCCGCGGCACAGCGCCAGGTCGTCGTCGATCGGCCGCGGGTAGCTGGTGAAATCGTCGCTGCGGTTGAACTGCAGTGGGTTGACGAAGATGGAGACCGCCACCACATCGGCGGTCTCGCGAGCCCTGTCCACCAGCGCCAGGTGCCCCTCGTGCAGCGCGCCCATCGTGGGGACCAGGCCAACGCGTCGGCCGTCGGCACGGTGGGCGCGGCTCCAGGAACGCAGCCCGTCGGGGGTGTCGAAGATGTCCACGACGCGTGTCAGTGGAAGCTGTGCTCGTCGTCCGGCCAGAGGCCCTCACGCACTTCGCGCACGTACGCCTCGGTGGCTTCGATGGCCCGGCCGCGCAGGTCCGCGTAGTGCTTGGTGAACTTCAGCGTCATGTCGCTGAGGCCGAGCACGTCGTGCAGCACCAGCACCTGCCCATCGCAGTCCGGCCCGGCACCGATGCCGATGGTGGGGATGGAGAGCTTGCGGGTGATCTCCTTGGCCAGTTCGCGCGGCACGCCCTCCACCACGATGGCGCAGGCGCCGGCCTGCTCCACCGCGTGCGCGTCCTCCAGCAGGCGCTCGCGCCCGCCGGCCTCGAAGCCGCTCTTCTTGCCCTGCACCTTGTGCCCGCCCATGCGGTGGTAGCTCTGTGGGGTGAGGCCGATGTGGCCGACCACCGGGATGTCCACCCGGGTGATGGCCTGGATGGTCTCGGCCATCACCACGCCACCCTCCAGCTTCACGCACTCGGCGCCTTCCTTCATCAGCCGGATGCTGCTCTCCACGGCCTGCTGAGGGCTGACCTGGTAGCTGCCGAACGGCAGGTCGCCGACGATCAGCGCCGCCGGCCGGGAGCGGGCCACGAGGCGCACGTGGTAGGCCATCTCGTCGAGTTCCACGGGGATGGTGTTGGCCTCACCCTGCACGACCATGCCGACGCTGTCGCCGACGAGGATCATGTCCACCCCGGCGAGGTCCACCAGGCGGGCGAAGGTGGCGTCGTACGCCGTGATCATGGAGATCCGTTCCTCGAGCGCCTTCATGCGCGCCAGGTCGGGCACCGTGATCTTCTTGCGCTCGGGCGGCGGGTTGGTCATCAGGCCATGGCCCCTTTCGTCCGGGGTGCGGTTCACCCCCACGCACCAGGCAACCTAGCCAAACCCGAGGGTGTTCCGAAAGGCGGCCGAGCCCGGCGTTGCCGTTGTCACACGCGGCGGGCGCCGGCCGACCCGCAGAGGTCCAGGTAGGCGGGGTCGCCGCCCCGGGCCTGGGCACGGACGACGGCATTGGTGCAGGCGCGGGCGAAGCATGCGGCTCCGGCCTCCAGCACCGCATTGAGACGAGTGGTGCGGGCCCGAGGTGGCTCGTCCGTGCCGCCCAGCGGGTCGCGGCAGGTGGCCACGCCGAAGATGGTGTCGCCGTCGAACAGGGAGTGCACCGGCCGCACTGCCCTTGCCAGGCCGTCGTGGGCGACGGCGGCGAACTTGCCGGCTTCCGCCTTCGACAGGGCAGCGGTGGTGGCGACAATGCCGATGGTGGTGTTCAGCGACGGCACGGCGGCGTCCATCACCTCACGAAGCGCGGCCCGATCGGTGGCGGTGGGGCGGCGCAGCCGGTCGTCACCAGGTTCCCACGGCATGCCAGTGGAGGGGTCGAGCACGGAACCGGCGGCGTTCACCACAGCGAGCGCAGCCACCACCACACCGCCGTCGAGTACCTGCGACGCCGTGCCGACGCCGCCCTGCAGGCCGCGGGTGCGTGCCCCGGTGCCGGCCCCTACTGCGCCGTTGGCCACCGGCCGGCGGCGGGCGGCCGCTGCGGCCCTGTGGCCGAACCCGGCATCGGGCCTGTTGGCGAAGCTGCCGCCGCGCCCGAGGTCGAAGATGACGGCAGCAGGCACCAAGGGCACGACTTCCGCCGCCGTGGTGCCCACCGGGAAGCCGACGCGCCGTTCCTCCAGGAACGCCATCACCCCGTCGGCCGCCGCCAGCCCATACGCGCTGCCGCCGGTGAGGCAGATGGCGTGCGCCGTGGAGAGCGTGGCCTGGGGATGCAGCAGGTCGGTCTCACGCGTGCCGGGGCCGCCGCCGCGCACGTCCACGCCGACGACGGCGCTGGGCGGAAGGAGGGCGACGGTGGTGCCGGTGCGCCAACCACGGCCCCATCGCTGGGCATGCCCCACGGCGATGCCGGCGACGTCGGTGAGGCAGCCGCCCGGTGCCGTGTCAGGCAGGGGCATCGGCCGGGACGTGATCGTTCACGGAATCCGGGCCGAGGGTACGCCAGGCGCCGACGGCCACGATGTACACCGGGCAGGCGATCAGCACCCACTTGCCGGCGTCGTTGTGGCCCGGCCAGTCCGCCGTCATCGCCAGCACGGCGGCCAGCCACACCACGGTGACCGTGACGTTGATCGGCCGCCACTTGCGCACCTGCATGGGGTGGATGAACTTCCAGTTGGTGAGCTGGGTGAGGGCCAGCAACACGCACACCGTGGCCACCACCCAGGGCTTGGCCTGGATGAGGTACAGCGTGGGCACGATCATGTTCCACTCGCAGGGGAAACCGTTGAAGTACTTGTCGTCGGTCATCTGGTCCGTGCGGCTCATCCACAGCGCGGAGAGGAACAGCACCACCGAGGCCACGAGCACGTTGCCGTGGTGGGGGAGCATGTTGAACCGCAGCATGAACAGCACCGGGATGACGATGCAGGTGACATAGTCGATGATGAGGTCCAGCGTGTAGCCGTCGATCCGCGGCACATGGGTGCGGACGTCCCACGCCCGGGCTGCGGGCCCGTCCAGCCCGTCCACGATCATCGCGATCGCCAGCCACACGATGGCCATCTTGAAGTCGCGGTCCGTGACCGCCATCAGCCCGAACATGCCGCACAGCGCGCCCAACGCGGTGAAGAGATGGACGAACCATCCCTTGGCCACCGGGTGGCGGAGTGCGGCGAACTGGTCGTGGTCGGGCTGCAGAGACATGGACGTACAGGCGGGGCGGAAGGTGGTCCGCCTCTGACGGCCGCATCGTAGCCCGTGGTCACCGGTAGCGTCGCGTCTCGTGCGACACAGGGCGAGGGCGGCGTGGAGCCGCGCAGCGGGCACGGTGGTGCGCCGAGCGTGGTCGTGGGCGTCCACGGTGGCCGCCATCGGCCCTCACGACCGTGCCGGTCGGAAGTTCGGGGCGTTCGGCGAGGGCAGCATCATCTGCTTCCCGCCGAACACGATCTTCAACGAGCGGTACATCCACATCGGTGCCGGCGCCATGCTCGGCCCGCAGATCACGCTCTCCGCCGGCATGGTGCCCGGGCAGGCCTGCCTCAGCGACCCGGTGGTGCGCATCGGTGACCGCTGCCTGATCGGCAAGGGCAGCGGCATCGTGGGGCACTTCTCCGTGGAGATCGGCGACGACGTGTGGACCGGCCACCATGTGTACATCACCGACCAGAACCACGGGTACGAGGACGTCACCCGGCCGATCTCGCTGCAGACCCAGCCGGAGCGGCCCGTGTCCATCGGTGACGGCTCGTGGATCGGCCACGGCTCGGTGATCCTGCCCGGGGCACGCATCGGTCGCCACGTCACCATCGGCGCCAACTCCGTGGTCACCGGGGAGATCCCCGACTTCTCGGTGGCGGTCGGCAACCCGGCCAAGGTCATCCGCCGTTACGTGGACGGCGAGGGCTGGGTCCGCCGGCCGTGAGACCGGCCCCGGCCCCAGCTCACATTGGCTTGACGTTCACCAGGTCGTTCGGCGGCGAGCAGGCCGGCACGTCGTTGCCCTTGACCCCAGCGGTGAAGTCGGTGATGACGTTGGTGACCGGGCCGCCGGCGTCCTCCACCACGCTCTCGCTGTAGCGGACGTTGTTGCCGGCCCTCAACTCGTCTGCGTAGTGGCGTCGGTCGGAGATGACGATCCGGTAGTACTTCTCGAACACGCCGAGGATGTCGCGGTCGCGGTCGCTGGTGACGGGGATGGCCATCAGGTCGTTCAGCATCTCTTCCACGATGTCGGTGGCCTGGTCCACCAGTGCGGCCCGCTGCTGCATCTGCTCCAGCGTGGGTGTCTGGATGACCCCGCCGCCGGTGTCGGTGAGCGCCTCGAGTTGCTGGCGGGCATCGGCGCACACGGCCCGGGCGGAATCCACCCAGTTGGGGTCGTCCAGCCGGTACACGCCCTTGTCCGGCGCCAGCGTGAACGCGTACACCCAGACGGACAGGATGAGCGCGGTGCCCACGGCGAAGAACGCCAACACCCACGGCCGGCGCCGGCGCGGGGCCGGGCCGTCACCGGGCTGGGTGACGGTGTCGTCGATCGTGGCGGTCATGCGGACTCCTTCGGGCGGTAGCTGATGGCGAGTTGCAGCATGGCACCGCCGAGGCCGACTGCCACCGCGGTGACCCCGCCGCTCCAGCCGGTGAAGGCGATGTCGACGGCATGGTCCAGCGACCACTCGCCCGGGCCCATCACGCCCACGGAGGCGGCGACCACGGCGATCGACGCGCAGTACTCCCAGCCCTGGTTGGGCTTGAAGATGAAGAAGCCGACCTTCCAGTGGGCGACGACGATGGCCACGGTCATCACGCCGATCATCCCAGCGGCGGCCAGCGGGGTGAGGAAACCCGCGGCGAACATGACGCCGGCGCCGATCTCGGTGGCCGCGGCCAGGCGGGCCTGCCACAAGGGCCAGCGCATGCCGATGGACCCGAACCAGCCGGCCGTGCCCTTCAGGCCGCCACCCCCGAAGACCTTGTTGTAACCGTGGTAGGCGAGGAACAGGCCGAACACGAGCCGCAGCACGAGCAGTGCGAGGTTCACCTGGTGCATGCCCACACGCTACGGGGTGACCGACGACCTGCCATATTCCCCGTCGCGCTGCCGCAGGCCGGTGGTAGACAGATCGGCCGTGGGGGAGGGCACGAAAGTTCCGGAGCGCGGCAGCCGTCTGGCGCAGGCATTCCGGCTGCTGCGCGCCCTGTTGCGCCATCACAAGCGCCTCTTCTTCACCGCGGTCACCGGCGCCGCGGTGTTCGCCGCCTGCACCGTGGCCTCGGCCGCGCTGGTGTCCAAGATCACCGACGACATCATCGGCCCGCGCTTCAACGAGGGTTCCGTGCGGGCTCGCACGGTGGTCGGCATCCTCGGCGTGCTCATTCTGCTCGGCGTCATCCGCGCCGCCGGCGTGGTGGTTCGCCGCACGTGGGCCGGCCGTACCGCGTGGCGGGTCACGGAATCCATCAGCGCCGACGTGGTGGACACGCTGGTGGCCCAGCCGGTGCCGTGGCACCGCCGCCAGAGCACCGGCGACCTCATCACCCGCGCCGGTGTGGACGCCGAAGCCGCCACCGCCATCCTCGGCCCGATGCCCTTCGCCACCAGCGTCGTGCTGATGGTCGTGCTGGCCAGCGCGTGGTTGGTGATCACCGACGTCGTGCTCGGGCTGGCGGCCGTCTGCGTGTTCCCGCTGCTGATCGCGTTCAACCTGCACTACCAGAAGAAGGTGGATCGCTTCTACACCACGGCGCAGGACGAACTGGGCCTGCTCAGCTCGGCCGTCCACGAGAGCTTCGACGGTGTGGCGGTGGTGAAGAGCTTCGGCGCGGAGGCCCGCGAGACAGAGCGCCTGTCGACCATCGCCGCCCGCCTGCGCGAGGCGCGGATGAGCGCGGTGCGGCTGCGCAGCCTGTTCGAGTCCCTGCTGGACGGCATCCCCACCGCGGCCAACGTGTTGCTGCTGGTGGGTGGCGCCTACCGGGTGCGTTCCGGCGCGATGACCATCGGCGACCTGGCCAGCTTCCTCTACATGTTCGTGCTGCTGGTGTTCCCGCTGCGGCTCATCGGCTACGCACTCAGCGAACTGCCCCACTCCCAGGCGGGGTGGGACCGCATCCGCGCCCTGCTGGACCAGCCGATCGAACCGGACCCCGCGGCCACGCAGCGGCGCGTTGCCGGTCACGGGGTGACCCTGCGCAATGTGCACTTCACCCACGACGGCGACCGCGAGGTGCTCACCGGGGTGGACGCCGACATTCCCGGCGGGCGAACCGTGGCCGTGGTGGGGGCCACCGGGTCGGGCAAGACCACCCTGCTGCATCTCATCGCCGGCCTCATCGCCCCGTCCGCGGGCGAGATCTCCGTGCCACAGGAAGGTGTGGCGCTCGTGTTCCAGGAGGCCTTCCTGCTGGCCGGGTCGGCCAGGGAGAACATCACGCTCGGCGCTCCGGTGGGCGACGACGAGGTGTCCGCGGCGCTGGAGGTCGCCGAGGCCGGCTTCCTGCTCGCCCTGCCCGACGGGCTGAACACCGTGGTCGGCGAGCGCGGCGTGGGCCTGTCCGGCGGCCAGCGGCAGCGGTTGGCGCTGGCCCGGGCACTGGTTCGCCGGCCGGCGGTGCTGCTGCTGGACGACACCACTTCGGCGCTGGACCCCGCCACCGAAGCGAAGGTGCTGCGCAACCTGCGCGCCGCCTTGGCCGACACCACGGTGGTCGCCGTGGCCAGCCGCCCGTCCACCATCGCACTGGCCGACGATGTGCTGTTCCTCTCCGGCGGGCGGGTGGTGGCCCATGGGCGCCATCACGAACTGATGTCCACGGTGCCCGCCTACCGCACTCTCATCGAAGCGTTCGAGCACGACCGTGAAGCGATGGAGCAGGCTGTGGGAGGTGGCGAGTGAGCGAGCCCATTGGCCGCTGGAGCGCCGTGGAGACCATCGGCCGCGGCGTGCGCGCTGCGCCCGCGCTGCGCGCCGGGTTCGGCCTCACCTTGTTCCTCGCCATGCTCGGCGCCGGTGGGCGCGTCGTGGTGCCGATCGTCATCCAGCAGGCCATCGACCACGGCTTCCGCGACGGCCAGGTGCACATCCGCACCATCTTCGTGCTGGCCGCGTTCGGGCTCGCTGCGGTGGTGCTGGCCACCTGGGCGCAGCGAACCGCCGTCTACCGCCTCGGTCGCCGCTCGGAGGAAGCGCTGTACGGGCTGCGAGTCAGCCTGTTCCAGCACATCCACCGGATGAGCATCGAGGACCACAACGAGGAACGCAAGGGTGCACTGGTCGCCAGGGTCACCAGCGACGTGGAGACGCTGGCCCAGTTCTTCCAGTGGGGCGGCATCGCCTGGCTGCTGGACGGCACGCTGATGATGCTGGTGGCCGGTGTGATGCTGGCCTACGACTGGGTGCTGGCGCTGGTGGCGTTCGTGGTGGCCGCCCCGCTGGCCATCGTGCTGCGCAAGGTGCAGAGCCACCTGGTGAAGGCGTACGACACGGCGCGCCAGAGCAACGCCGAAGTCATGACGCAACTCAGCGAACTGGTGTCCGGCGCCGAGACGCTGCGGGCCTACGACGCCGGCGCCCACTACACCACCAAGGTGAAGGACGTCAGCCACGAGCGCTCCAACTCGTTCATCCGCGCCGGCACCATCGGTGCCTTCCTGTTCCCCTCGGGTGAGGTCTTCAACGTGCTCACCGTGTCCGCGGTGGTGTGCGTGGGGGTGCTGCGCGGCCCGGCCAGCGGCCTCACCGCCGGCGCGATGGTGGGGTTCGTGTTCCTCACCCAGCGGTTCCTCGAGCCGATCGCCGAGTTCACCGAAGTGCTGGACATGACCCAGACCGCCGTGGCCGGCATGCGCCGCGTGCTCGGGGTGCTGGAGATCCCCATCGGGCCGCCCGAGCCCGAGGTGCCGCTGGTGCTGCCGGCCGGCCCGCTCACCGTCACCGCCGACCGCGTGGATTTCAGCTACCGCAGCCGTGGCGACGAGGACGAACCGCCGGTGCTGGTGGATGTGAACGTCCACATCCCTGCCGGCCAGCAGGTCGCCGTGGTCGGCGAGACCGGCTCCGGCAAGACCACTCTCGGCCGCCTGATCGCCCGCATGGCCGACCCTTCCGCGGGTTCCATCGCGCTCGGCGGGGTGCCGCTCACCCGGGTGGCCAACGCCGATCTCCGCACCCGCCTCACGGTGGTGCCGCAAGAGCCGTTCCTCTTCGAGGGCAGCATCGCCGCCAACCTGCTGTTCGCCCGGCCCGGCCTGACCGAGGCGGACCTGCTGTCGGCCATCGACACGCTGGACCTGCGCGACTGGCTGGACGCCCTGCCGGATGGCCTGGCCACCCAGGTGGGCCAGCGCGGCACCCAACTGTCGGCCGGCGAGCGCCAACTGGTGGCCCTCATCCGGGCCTCGCTGGTGGACCCCGACGTGCTGGTGCTGGACGAAGCCACCTCGTCCGTGGATGCGCTCACCGAGGTGCGCATCGCCCACGCGCTGGAGCGCCTGGCGGAGGGGCGCACCACCATCGCCATCGCCCACCGGCTGTCCACCGCCGCACGCGCCGACCGGGTGCTGGTGCTGGATCACGGTCACCTGGTGGAGGACGGCACCCACGACGAACTGCTGCGGTCCGACGGCACCTACCGGCGGATGTACGACGCCTGGGTCGCGGCCACCACCACCTGACCGCTGGTCAGGGCGGGCTGAGCAGCGAGGGCCCGCGCACCTCGGCGATGCGGCACGCCACGTCGACGTCAGCGTCCACGAACTCCGACGTGCTGAACGTCTCGGTGGCGCCGGGGCTGACGTTGTTGACCTTGGCGTCGAGGGTGGCCAGCACGTCGCCGTCGGCCGTGATCTCCACCGTGACCACATAGCTGTTGGTGACCTCGTCCAGGTTGGTGACGGTGCCGCGCACGTCCACCAGCCGGCCGGTGTGGTCGCACCGGGTGAGCACCGCTTCGTGCGGCCCGGGGTCGCGCAGGTCCTGCAAGGTGTGCACCACCTGCACCGTGAGGTACACGCCGAGCGCGCAGGTGCCGAACGCCAGCGACGAGAGGACGACACCGGCCGTGGCCAGCCCCTTGCCGGGCACCACGCCGTCCACCTTGCGGCGCAGGGCGCCGATGCCGAGGATCAGCCCGGTGACGGCGCCGGCGAAGGCCAGCACGACGATGAACGGGATGAACCCGAACAGGAACGAGCACAGGCCGACCACGAACGCGGCCACGCCCATGCCGGGGCCAGGTGGGCGCAGCCCGGGCGTCGAGTGTGGTGGCAGTGGCCCGGCGACGACCGGCGGCCCCATGCGGGCACCGGCAGGGTCCACGAACCGATGGCCCTGGACGGCAACGTCGGCCGTCCAGTCCTGGCCGTTGAACCAGCGGAACTCGTACCGGCCGGTGGGGTCCGGCAGCCACCGCCCGCCCTCGTGTGAGTACCCGTCGTTCACGGATGCCGACGCTACCCGCCCGGCCCGGGCGGTGACCCTCTACCATCGGAGCCGCCATGGAGATCATCCTCATCCGCCACGGCGAGCCCGAATGGGTTCGTGACGGGCTCAGCGTCGTCGATCCGCCTCTCACCGAACGGGGCCTGCTGCAGGCCCAGCGGGTGGGGGAGGAGCTGCACGCCGAGGCGTTCGACCATGTGGTGGTGTCGCCGTTGCGGAGGGCACGCCAGACGGCGGCCCCGCTGCTGAACCTGCAGCGCCGGCGGGAGACGATCGAGCCGTTTCTGGAGGAGATCCGCGAGCCGAACTGGCACGGCACGCCGGAGGAACTGGCCGCCGCCGCGTACGCCGAGGAGAAGAGCCGCGCCGCAGAGGATCGCTGGCTGGGTGTGCGTGGCGGGGGCGAGCCGCCGCGCGACTTCGTGGAACGGGTGCGTGCCGGCGGCACCGACTACTTCGCCGGGCTGGGCATGCACCGCGCTGGGCAGCGGTTGCCCGTGTGGCACCTCGACCAGCCGGACCTGAAGATCGTGATCGTGGCCCACTCCGGCACCAACGGGGTGCTGCTGTGCCAGCTGCTGGGCCTGGATCCCGTGCCGTGGGAGTGGGACCGCTTCGTCACCCACCACGCGTCGATCACCCGGTTGCAGAGCTTCGCGATGGGCGATGGGCACACGTTCTCGTTGCGTCGCCTCAGCGACGTGGAACACCTGCCGCGCGACGCCCGCACGGCCTGACCGCGGGCTGCCGCCGGCGTCGGGTTACCAGGCGCAGCGCAGCCGCTTGATGCCGTTGATGAACGCGCTCTGCAGGTAGTCCGGCTCGCCGACCGTGTGGATGGTGGGCATCCGCCGCCGCAACTCGTCGAACATCACGGCGATCTCGCGGCGGGCCAGGTTGGCCCCGAGGCAGAAGTGGGGGCCGCCGGCGCCGAAGCCCACCTGGGCCGGTTGCAGGGTGCGGGTGATGTCGAACCGGTAGGGGTCGGTGAACACGGTGTCGTCGCGGTTGGCCGAGCAGTACCACATCACCAGCTTCTGGCCGGCTTCGATCTTCTGGCCACCGACCACGGTGTCCTCGGTGGCGGTGCGGCGGAAGTGGACGACCGGTGTCGCGTAGCGGACGATCTCGTCGACGGCCGTGCGGGTGTGGGCGTCCCAGTTGTTCCACCACAGGTCGCGCTGGTCCGGGTGCTGGGTGAGCAGGTGCATGCCGTGGGAGACGGCGGTGCGGGTGGTCTCGTTGCCGGCCACCACGAGCAGGATGAAGAACGAGCCGAACTCCTGGGCGGTGAGGCGCTCGCCGTCCACCTCGGCGTGCATCATGATCGACGTGAGGTCGTCTTTCGGGTTCTTCAGGCGGTCCTCGCCCAGCGCCTGGGCGTACTGGTAGATCTCCATCGCCACCATCATCAGTTCCTCGAACGTGCCGGCGTACTCCGGGTCGCCGACGCCGAGGATGACGTTGGTCCAGCGGAAGACGCGCTCCTCGTCCTCCGGCGGGATGCCCATCATCTCGCAGATGATCTGCAGCGGCATCGGGGCGGCAACCTCTGCCACGAAGTCGCATTCCCGCTCGGGGAACTGCTCCAGCAGGCGGTCCACCACGGCGGCGGCCTTCTGGCGGACGTAGTCCTCCACCCGGGCGATCTCCTTGGGCGTGAAGCCCTTGGAGACGATGGAGCGCAGCCGGAAGTGCTTCGGGTCATCCATGGCGATCATCGAGCCGAAGAACTCGGAGATCTCGATGGGCATGTCGCCGATGTTGACGCCGCGGCCGCTGCTGAACAGCTGGGGGTTGCGGCTCACGTGCCACACGTCCTCGTGGGAGGCCAGCGACCAATAGCCGGGGCCCTTCGGGAACGGTGAGCCCTCGAACTCCCACTCCTCGCTCCAGCTGACGGGTTGCTCGCGCCGGAGGGTGAGGAAGGCGCCTTCACGCTCTTCCCTGGGGCGGAGCCAGAACTCCGGGTCGGAGAGCTCGAACGAACCGAGGGGGACGTGTGCCGGCGTCATGCCCGGACAGTAGCGAGCGGGGTGGTGGCGGGGCGTGCCGGAGAAGTCTTGCGCGCGCACCAAACCGTGCGGGCGTCTGCAGCGTGCCATCAGCACCCAACGGAGATGGTGCCCCGGCACCGAACGGAAACAGGAGTCCTCACATGAACCTTCGTCAGCGTCTCGGCCACCGCGGCACCGTCGTCCTGGCCAGCGTCGTCGGCTTCGCCGCCGGCGGGCCGGCCTCGTGGCAGCCGGCCAGGCCGTGTTCACCACTGCCGAGGACCCGGTGACCACGGTGTCCGCTCCGTCGTCGGAGAGCACCGACGTGTCGGTGCCGGTCACGGAGCTGAGCATCCCGACGTCGGTGGACGACAGCACGGCGACGTCCGTGGAGGACAGCACCGCCACCTCGGTGGACGACAGCACGGCGACGTCCGTGGACGACAGCACGGAGAGCTCCACCCCGAACTCGGTGGAGGACGGCGACGACGACAGCAGCAGCTCGAGCGTCCCCAACAGCAGCGGGTCGAGCACCCCGTCGAGCACCCCGAGCAGCACGCCGGCCGCGATGCCGCCGGCCTTCACCGAGACCTACCAGTCCTCCGGCGGCTCGATCACGGTGACCTGGGACGGGAGCGCCTTCCACCTGGACTCGGTGAACCCCGCCGCCGGCTTCTCGTACGAGGTGAAGGACCTGCGCTGGGACCGGGTGCGGGTGGACTTCGAGGGTGACCGCGACGATGCCCGCATCGAGGTGCGCCTGTCCGACGACGACAACACCATCCGGGTGCGCATCGACTGAGCCCGGAAGGGTCGGCGTAGGCTGCACGGGATGTTGCAGCCCGCCGAGATCGAACGCCTGCTGGTGGTGATGGCCCACCCCGACGACGTGGACTTCGGGTCCGCCGGAACCATGGGGTGCCTCACCGACCAGGGCGTCGAGATCACCTACTGCCTGGTCACCGATGGCGACGCCGGCGGTAGCGACCGCTCGATCAGCCGCCCGGAGATGGCGGCGCTGCGCCGCAAGGAGCAGACCGAAGCGGCCGCTGCCGTCGGCGTGGATCGTCTGGTGTTCCTCGGGTACCCGGACGGCAGGGTGGAACCCACGCTGGAACTGCGGCGGGACATCAGCCGGGTCATCCGTGAGGTGCGCCCCAGAGTGGTGGTCAGCCAGTCGCCGGAGCGCAATCTGGACCGCATCTTCGCCAGCCACCCGGACCATCTGGCCGCCGGCGAGGCGGCGATGAGCGCGGTGTACCCGGACAGCCGCAATCCGTTCGCCTTCCCCGAACTGCTGGAGAGCGGGCTGGAGCCGTGGACGGTGGAGGAGTTGTGGCTCTCCGGCCACCCGAAGCCCACCGACGTCATCGACGTGACGGACCAGTTCGACCGCAAGATGGACGCCCTGCTGTGCCACCGCAGCCAGCACCCGGACCCCGAGGGTCTGCCGGGCAGGATCCGCCAGTGGATGAGCATCACGGCCGAGTTCGGCGGCCTGCCGGAGGGCCGGCTGGCCGAGGGTTTCCGCGTCGTTCGCACCGTCTGACGGCCGTCCGTTTCCCTGAAGCTACTCGTGGGTAGCTAGTGTCGCGCTGTCACCTGACCCGAGGGGGAAAGCCGCAATGACCGAAGCCGTGATCGTCGCCACAGCCCGCAGCCCGATCGGCCGCGCCAACAAGGGGTCGCTGGTCGACCTGCGGCCGGACGACATGAGCGCCCAGATCCTGAAGGCGCTGATGGAGAAGGCCCCGCAGGTGCAGGCGTCCGATGTGAACGACCTGATGTGGGGCATCGGCCAGCCCGCAGGCGAGGGCGGGTTCAACATCGCCCGGGTCATCAGCATCCTCGCCGGCTTCGAGGACATCCCCGGTGTCACCGTCAACCGCTACTGCTCGTCCAGCCTGCAGACCATCCGCATGGCGTTCCACGCCATCAAGGCCGGCGAGGGCGACTGCTTCATCGCCGGTGGTGTCGAGACCGTCAGCCGGTACATGAGCGGCGCCAGCGACTCTGCCCCCAACCCGATCTTCAAGGGGCCGGGCGAGCGCACCAAGGCACGCGCCGGTGGCGGTCAGGGCATCTGGACCCCGCCCGAGGGCCTGCCCGACGTGTACATCGCCATGGGCCAGACGGCCGAGAACGTGGTCGAGGTGGAAGGCATCACCCGCGAGGAGATGGACCGCTTCGGCGTCCGCAGCCAGAACCTGGCTTGCGAGTTCATCGAGAAGGGCTTCTTCGAGCGGGAGATCACCCCGCTCACCCTGCCGGACGGCACCGTGGTGTCGAAGGACGACGGCCCCCGCCCGGGCACCACCTACGAAGGTGTCAGCCAGCTGAAGCCGGCCTTCCGCCCCGACGGCACCGTCACCGCCGGCAACGCCTGCCCGCTGAACGACGGCGCGGCTGCCGTGCTGGTGATGAGCGACACCAAGGCCAAGCAGCTCGGCCTCACCCCGCTGGCCCGCATCGTGTCCAGCGGCGTGTCCGGCCTGAACCCGGAGATCATGGGCCTCGGCCCGATCGAGGCCTGCCGCCAGGCGCTCGGCCGCGCCGGCATGACGATGGACCAGATCGGCCTGGTGGAGATCAACGAGGCGTTCGCCTGCCAGGTCATCGGCTCGGCCAAGCATCTCGGCATCGACATCGACAGCCAGCTCAACGTGCACGGCGGCGCCATCGCCCTCGGTCACCCCTTCGGCATGACCGGCGCGCGCATCATGACCACCCTGCTCAACGGGCTGGAGTGGGAGAACAAGCAGTACGGCCTGGAGAGCATGTGCGTCGGCGGCGGTCAGGGCATGGCCATGATCGTCGAGCGCCTCAGCTGACGGGTTTCGGCACCGGGGCGGGTTGGCGCGGTTGGCGCCGGCCCGCCAAGCGTGACCCCGTCGCGATGGTCCTCGACGAGGGCCGCTCGACCGCTGATGTGGCCCGCTCATCGGGGTGATCGAGGGCACGCTGCTCCGACTGCTGGTACCACGTGGATTGTTCACGCTGATCATGATCACCTCGAGGGCTACAACTTCGCTGGTCATCCGGTTGGGGGCCCAGTAGCATTTCGCAATCCAATTCTGAAGTCCGGAGTGATCTACTATTAGGACATCAAGTCGGTGCTCCTGCGCGATCGCATTCGTGGTATGCCTCGCAGCGTGCTCTTCGGTCGGTGGTGGGCCGAACGCAGCGAACCACGAACACGTTGACCCTGGCGAAATGGCGCATCTGCTCGACGTCGCACTCGATGCGTCTCCTCATGGAATTTCTGTTCTTCTCGCCGACGGTGAACGAGTCGTGCCGACGAATGTAGACCTCACGGTTCTGATTCGATCGAGTTCTCATGCGCAGGCATCGCTCATAGAAAACTTCTCGATTGAGCCACCGAGCATTCGGATGACTGAGACGACCTGCACAATCGAGGGAGCTACCTTCACCGATTGTGTCCGCACGTACTGGGTCCTCGATGGGCGCCAGTTGCCGAGCGACCTGTGGCTGCGTATGGCGATTGACGAGCAAGCGCAGTGTGGCTGTCTCCAACCTGGATACCCGAATAGTGGCTCGACGATGTTCTACTTCCCCTGAACTGGGACCGTCAGAACCTTCGTGTGAACGGGCGTATTGGTCATTTCAGTGGGCGTGGTTGACGCGGTCTACGCGATCGGCGTCCCTGCTACGGCGGAGGGACTAGATGGCTATGATCTGGCGATGCGCGCTGATGGCAACTGCACGCACGTCTCCTTAATGGTGGGCGGAATCGTCGACGACCAACCTGTATACGGCGGTGGGAGCAGGCGGCCGCGGTCTGAACTTGCCTCGGTTTCTTGGACACCTGATTACGCGGGAGACCGTGTAGGAAGGAGCCCGTGGTGGGCCGTCCAAGCAAGTATCCAGACCAGTTCCGTCGTGATGCGTTGCAGCTCGTGGAGTCGTCGGGGCGACCGATCGCCGATGTGGCCCGGTCGCTCGGGATCTCGGAGGGCACGTTGTGGAACTGGGTGAAAGCCAGCCGTGAGGCGCGCGAACGTGCCAGCGACCCGAACGCGCTCAGCGAGTCCGAGCGTGACGAGTTGAAGCGGTTGCGCAAGGAGAACATCGAGTTGCGCACCGACACCGAGATCCTTCGCCGGGCGGCCGCATATTTCGCCCGGGAGACGATCCGCTGATCCGCTTGCGGTTCGTCCACGACAACCAGGCGGATCTGCCGGTCAAACGGATGTGTGAACTCGTCGAGGTGCCTCGCTCGTCGTTCTACGCGTGGGCGGGGCACGAGCCGTCGGCGCGTGAGGTCGCCGACGCCACACTGCTCGAGTTGATCAGGGGGATCCACCGGCGATCGCGTCACACCTATGGGGCCCCGCGTGTTCAAGGTCAGCTCGCCCGGGTCGGCACGCACGTGTCGCGCCGGCGTGTCGCTCGGCTGATGGCCGCGGACGGCCTGGTTGGGGCGCATGCCCGCAAGAAGTGGCGGCGTGGCAGGCCCGACACGGGCGGGGCCCCGGACCGGCTCAACCGCAACTTCACCGCGGAACGGCCGAACGCTGCGTGGGTAGCGGATGTGACCGAGTTCCCCACCGGTGAAGGCAAGCTCTACCTGGCTGGGGTGCGGGACTTGTTCCACCGCGGGATCGTCGGCTGGGACACCTCCGCGAAGCAGGACTCGATCCTGGTCGTCAACGCGCTGACGATGGCCCTGGCGCGGACCGGCAACCCTGCCGAGGTGATTCACCACAGCGACAAGGGGTCGATCTACACGTCGCTGGACTTCGCGTTCTCGGCCGGCAACAACGACGTCCACCTGTCGTTCGGGTCGACCGGCGACTGCTTCGATAACGCCGCGATGGAGACGTTCTGGGCACGGTTGAAAGTCGAGATCGAATGGATCCGCGGGTCGATCCGGTTCAACACCCACGCCGAAGCACACGCCTACCTGTTCGAGTTCATCGAGGTGTTCTACAACCGGCAACGCCACCAGACCGGCCTCGGCCACCTCACCCCAGCCGAGTACGCTGACAAGTGGCGACGAGACCACGAAGGCCTCGATCTCACATAACCCCGTGTCCAAGAAACCGAGGCAAGTTCACCTACTGAAATGACCACCACGACCGTTTACACAAACGATCTGACAGACCCTCTCGTGGCCACGGTTCCGGGCGCGGACATGGAGTTCAGCTGTGGTTCGGGAGGCGGTTCGCGTGCTGACGTGTGTCGGGGGGACGAGTACGTCGAGATCAAACCAGTGGGCGCAGACCTCCAGGGCTATGAAGAGCTGCAAATCTTCCTGAACGATCTCATGCGCTACTCGGGAAAGCAGGGGTGGCCTGCATACGCCTCCGACTGGCCGGCGGGTGGTCAAATCGGTGTGCCGGGGACGCCATTGTCGGTCACGTACGCGAAGAGCGCTGTGTTCCCGGGTGTGTACACCTGGTTCCTCAGCGGCGGCACTCTTCCGAGCTGGAACGAATGGAAGGTCAAGCAACGCGAGCAAGTGCGAGCGTACGAGGAAACGCTCACGACGGTCTCTGCCAACTCGGGTGGATTCAACTGGGAACCCTGGGCGTGGGTGGGGACCATTGGAGTGGGCTTGTGGTGGGCGGGCAAGGCGCTCTCTCCGGCCTGCGGACCGCTCATGCCGGTGTGCGCGGTTGCGCTATGAACGCTCCGTCCTCGGCGAGATCGCGGGTGACAGCGCCAGTGCCCGACAGTGCGAAGGCGATCGTGCGGCTGGAACTGGTCTGTCGGATACCGGGCGGGGTCGGTCCGTTGTGCGCGTTTGTCATCGAGCGATGGCTGCCGGCGATGTATCCGGGTGCTGGCGGGCGGCGGATCGCTTTGCACTGTAGTGACGGTTCCAAGATCGTCAAGGTGAAGGACATCCGCTCCAAGTCGGGGTCGGTCTCGTTCGACGCAGCGACGGTCAGGGTGGACGCTTCCTTCGGCGGTGCGTCGGGGATGTCGCTGATCTCTTGGGTCGAGGGGCAGCCGTTTCATACGCCGAGTGGTGATGAGATCTGGGTCACGATAGCTCGCGAGGGTGAGCCGGGATCTGGTATGTATCGGGTGCATGCGTTCTGCCCGCGGGGAAGGCGTCGCTGTTGATCGGTGTTGCTGTGCAATTGTGCAGCACGTTCGAGGTGGTCTCGGGCGGGGCATGGGCGCCGGGCGGGTTCTGGCCGCCGTGGGCGGATCATCGCTGGAAGGTTCCGGTGCTGGGGTCGCCGATGGTCGTCGGGCCGATGTGGCTGGTGGTGGCGCCACCGGCCGCGAATCGGTTGTTGGCCGGGTCTGATCGTGCACGGCGGATGGCGGTCGGCGAACATCGGTTGCCGGACGGGGGCGCTGTGTGGCAGTTGTGCCCGGAGGTTGACGGCCCGCTCGGCGAGGGTCTTGAGACCTGGATGGAAGTGTTGATCACGCTTGGGGTGTGGTCTGCGCCACCGCGCTTGGCGGACTGAATCGCCACGGAAAGTCCTCAGCGGTGTGGCACCTGCGGCGTGTCGGGCGAGGAGAGCTTGCCGGTAGGTACCTGGACGACGACGAAGCGGGTGGGATGGCCAGCGCCTCAGCAGACGGGTTTCGGCACCGGGGCGGGTTGGCGCGGTTGGCGCCGGCCCGCCGCCGTCGTCGCGGCGAGCAGAGCGAACACCAGCACGCCCGCGCCGGCCACGGTGAACATGCCTTCCGGCCCGATGGCCCTGTAGAGCGCACCGGCCGCGTACGCGGTGGCAGCGCCCACCAGCAGGTTGGACGCCCCCGCCAGACCTTGCGCGGCGGCGGCGCGCCCTGGCGGCGCTGCCGCGGCCACCAGCGCCTGGGCCGCCGGCACGCCCAGCGCCTGGATCGCCCCCTCCAGGCCGCTGAGGCCCACGATCGCGCCCGGCACGTCGAGGAACCCGTAGACGGCCGTGAGCGGCGCCACCAGCACGGCCGCCATCACCCCGACACGAAGCGGGCCGGACCGGTCGGCGAGGTGGCCGCCGGTCGTGGCCAGGAGCGCGAACGGGATGCCGTAGACCAGGAAACTGAACCCGATGAGGTGGTTGCCCGCGCCGAGGTCGGTGAGGTAGCGGTCCAGAGTGGCGTCGTAGAAGCCGACAGGCAGGAACAGGGCAATGCTCAGCAGCACGCCGGCGCGCAACCTGGGAAGGCGCAGCAGATCGAATGCGAGGCGGGCTCGCGAATCGCGCTCGGGCTGGGGGAGGGTGCGCGGCGCCAGCAGAATGGCACCAATGAGGGCAAAAGCCCCAGCCACCAGGAACGGCACGCGCAGCCCGAAGGGGCCCACGAGGAAGCCGCCGATGGTCGGCCCGGTGACGAACCCGGCCAGCTCCACACCGCTCAGGGTGCCGAGCCGGCGGGCGACGTGCTGGTCGGAGATGGCGATGGTGATCGCCCGCGATGCTGGCAGGAACACCGAGTTGGACAGGCCCACCACGGCGCGGGAGACCACCAGCATCACCAGGCTCGACGAACTGGCGAACAGCACCGAACCTGCCACCGCGAGCCCCAGCCCGGCGAGCAGCAGGTGCTTGGAATGGCCGCGGTCCGCCAGCGGCGCCAGCACGATCTGGCCGATCAGGCCCACCAGGAAGCCGGTGCCGGCGATCAGCCCGAGGCCGGCGTCGGAGAAGCCGTACCGGTCCTGCAGGTCACTGAGCAGGGAGAAGATGACGCTGTTGGCAACCCCGATCGACGCCGTGGCGAGGAGAAGGGGTACCAGCCGCGGGTGCGGGTCACCACGGGTGGGGGCGTGGCTCGGCACGCACCCGTACCATCTCCGGCTCGTGAGGCAGTTGCACGGCCCGCAGCACGAACCGCCCGCCGCCGGCGGTGAGCTCGGCCAGGCACCAGCAGCCGGGTGCATCGCACTCGCCGTCACCGATGGTGCGCGTGCAATCGATGTCCAGGCCGGCGGAGTCCGCTTCCGCCTGCCACAGCGCCAGCAGCCCGCGACGCAACTCGGGGTCGTCGATGAGGTCGGTGCCGTGCAGCACCAGTTCCACCGTGGTGACCGTCACCGGCTGCACCTGCTCCAGGTTCACCACGTCGCCACCCAACTCACCGTCGAGCAGCACCACCACGGGGCCACCCGACGCCGCCACCCCGCCGACGAAGCCGTAGCGCACGAGCGGCAGGCCGTCGTCGCCGGTGCACTCGTAGCGGATGCGGTCGCCGGGGGAGAACATCAGCCGGCCTCCGCCAGCACGGCATCGGAGAACGCCGGCCACAACTTCAACGCCTCGGCCGCCCACTCGTCAAAGGGACGGTCCGTGAGCGCGAGACAAGCGACGTGTACCCCCGGATCCACCCACAGGAGGGTACCGGCTCCGCCGAAATGTCCGAACGTGGAGGGTGTGTTGCAGGCTCCGGTCCAGTGCGGCTGCTTGGTGCCACGGATCTCGGTGCCCAGCCCCCACGGGCAGTCGTCGAACCGCCCGACCCCCGGCACCACGCCCTGCAGGCCCGGGAACTGGACAGACCGGAACTCGGCCGCCGACCCGGCGCTGATCAGCCGCGGCGCCCTCAGTTCGTGGACGAACGCCAGCAGGTCGGTGGCCGTGCTCAGCACGGCATGGGCGGGCGACCCCTTCAGCACCGTGGACGTCATCCCCAACGGCTCCAGCACTGCCTCGCGCAGGTACTCGCCGAAGGGCATGCCTGCCGCGGTCGCCAGCGCGTCGGCGGCCAACTCGATGCCGGTGTTGCTGTAGATCCGCCGCTGGCCCGGCTTGGCGATCGGTTCCGGTCCGTCGAACGCGTACCCACCGGCGTGCGCCAGCAGGTGGCGCACGGTGCAGCCCGGCTGGCCGGCCGGCTGATCCAGGTGCAGGGTGCCTTCCTCGTGGGCAACCAGCACGGTCCAGCCGACGAGCATCTTGGCGATCGAGGCGATGCGGAACCTGTGGTGCACCGGCCCGGTGGTGCGCACCGTGCCGTCCGCGGCCACCGTGGCGGCGGCCACCGTGGATACCGGCCACTCGGCGGTGAGGCGGAGGGCCTGCACGGTGCCGGCCGTCAGGCGAGGCCGGCGGTGCGCAGCGTCTCGGCCACGTGGAACGCCAGGTCCAGGCTCTGGCGACCGTTCAGCCGCGGGTCGCACACGGTCTGGTAGGCCTCGTCGAGCTGGCTGTCGACGATGTTGTCCGCCCCGCCCAGGCACTCGGTGACATTGTCGCCGGTGAGCTCCACATGGATGCCACCGGGCCATGTGCCCTCGGCATGGTGGGCTCGCACGAACCCGTCGATCTCGGCGACGATGCTCGCGAAGTCCCGCGTCTTGCGGCCGCCCGTGCTGGTGATGGTGTTGCCGTGCATGGGGTCGCAGGCCCAGACCACGGGGTGGCCGGCATCCTTCACCGCCCGCAGCAGGGGCCGCAGGGTGTCCTCCACCTTGTCCGCCCCCATCCGGCTGATGAGCGTGACGCGGCCGGGGATGCGGGCCGGGTTGAGCCGCTCGCACAGTTCCAGCACGAACTCGGCATCGGTGGACGGGCCAACCTTGCACCCGAGCGGGTTGCCCACGCCGCGGAGGAACTCCACGTGAGCGCCGTCGAGCTGGCGGGTGCGCTCGCCGATCCACAGCATGTGGGCCGAGCAGTCGTACCAGGCGCCGGTGAGGGAGTCCTGCCGGGTGAGCGCTTCCTCGTACCCGAGCAGGAGCGCCTCGTGGCTGGTGTAGACGTCGGTCTCGTGCAGCGGGTGGGTGGTCTCGGTGTCGATGCCGCAGGCCCGCATGAACCGCAACGCCCGATCGATCTCGGCGGCCAGCAGGTCGTACCGCTGGCCCTCCGGCGAGGACGCCACGAACTCCTGGGTCCAGGCGTGGACGCGGCCGAGGTCGGCGAAGCCGCCCTTGGTGAAGGCCCGCAACAGGTTGAGCGTCGCGGCGGACTGGTTGTAGGCCTGCACCAGGCGCTCCGGCGTGGGCACGCGGGCCGCGTCGGTGGCGGCGTCGCTGTTGACGATGTGGCCGCGGAAGCTGGGCAGCTCGACGTCGCCGACCTTCTCGAACGGGCTGGAGCGCGGCTTGGCGAACTGGCCGGCGATGCGCCCGACCTTCACCACGGGCACCCCGAGGGAGTAGGTGAGCACCACGGCCATCTGGAGGATGACGCGCAGCTTCTCCCGGATGTTGTTGGCGGAGAACTCTTCGAAGCTCTCGGCGCAGTCGCCGGCCTGGAGGAGGAACGCGTTCCCGGCGGCCACCTGGGCCAGTGAGGACTGCAGCGACCGGGCCTCACCGGCGAAGACCAGCGGGGGATAGGAGGCGATCTGCTTCAGCGCACGGTCGAGGTCGCCCTGGTCGGGCCAGTCCGGCTGCTGGGATGCCGGGAAGGCCTGCCAGCTCGAAGGGGTCCATGCTTTCGCCACGGGGAGAAAGCCTAACGGTGCCCGCCGCGCGTGCCCCAGTGGAAAACCGTGAGCCGAAAACTGCGAGCGCCCCCGGGGTTGCCGGGGGCGTTTCGAAGGTTGGGGTGCCGATTCAGACGGCGAGGATGCGCACGGCATCCTCACGCAGGCCGGCAACGGCCCGGCTGACCAGGCGGCGGGCGGCCTCGGCGGTGACGCCCAGGTTCTCGCCGACCTCGCGGAAGCTCTTGCGCTCCCCGTCCAGCAGCCCGAACCGGGCCTCCACGGCGTAGCGGGCCCGCTTGTCCAGCGTGCCGAGCAGCTCGTCGAGCAGGTCGGTGTCCACCATGGCCATGACGGCATCCTCGGGGGTGCCGTCGCCGTTGGCCATCAGGTCGCCGAGGGTGGCGTCGCCGTCGTCACCGATGGTCTTGTCCAGGCTGACGGGGGTGGTGAGGCGGTGCAGTTCGGCGTTGCCGACGTCCAGCGTCTCGCCGTCGCCGCTGGCCTGGCGCAGGGCCGCACGGAGGCTGGCGGAGCGATCGCCGGGGATGCGGATGAGGCTGGCCTTCTGGTCCAGCGCACGGCCGATGGCCTGGCGGATCCAGAACGTGGCGTAGGTGGAGAACTTGAAGCCACGGCGCCAGTCGAACTTGTCGACGGCGTGCTCGAGGCCCAGGTTGCCCTCCTGGATGAGGTCCAGCAGGTCCATGCCCTGGGGCAGCGGGTACCGGCGGGCGATGGAGACCACGAGGCGCAGGTTGGCGCGAATGAAGCGGTCCTTGGCCTCGGCGGCGCGGGCGACGGCGGCCTTGAGGGCGGCGCCCTTCTCACCGTTGGCCAGGCGCTCGGCAGCCTCGCGGCCGGCTTCGATGACGCGGGAGAGCTCGCGCTCTTCTTCCGCAGTGAGCAGCGACACCTTGCCGATGTCGTTCAGGTAAAGACCGATGGAGTCGTTCATGGCACTTGTTCTCAACTTGTTTCTTCGGCGTCAGATTCCTCTGGGTGATGTGTCGTTCGGCACACCGCAGCGGCGGTGACCGCACGGCCATCACCGAATGGCCGCAGGCGCGCGTCAGGTTCGACGGGACAGTTGCGCAGGCGTCCGGTCAGTGGGGTTGCGTGGGTAGGTTGGGGGGCCCGTTCGGGGGGACATGTCACGGTACTACATCCGTCAAGCCTTGTCCCAGCGGAACTGAAACTGCGGAAGTTGACATCGGACACGTCCGCAGGTGGCGATGCAGAGCGACGCTGCCAGGCAGGTGCGGCCCGACGCCCCTACACTTGCCCGCCGTGCCCCAGCGAATCGGACTCTTCGGTGGCACGTTCGACCCTCCTCATGTCGGGCACCTGGTCACGGCGGTGAACGTGCGGCACGCACTCCAGCTGGACGTGGTGGTGCTGATGGTCGCCAACGTGCCCTGGCAGAAGGTCGGGTCGCGGGCCGTCACCCCGGCCGAGGACCGCCTGGCCATGGTCACGGCGGCTGTGGGTGACGTCAACGGCCTGGTGGCCGGCCGCACCGAGATCGATCGGGGAGGCGCCAGCTACACCGCCGACACGTTGGACGCGCTGGCGGACGAGTTTCCGGGCGCCGAGTTGTTCACGATCGTGGGTGACGACGCCGCCGCCGGCTTCCTCAGCTGGGAGCGTTACGAGGAGGTCGCCGCCCGGTCCGGGCTGGTGGTGGTGGACCGTCCGGGGGCGCCGGTGGTCCTGCCCGAGGGGTTCCACTGGATCCGGGTCGAGGTGCCGCGCCTGGAGGTGTCCAGCACCGACCTGCGGGCACGCTGCGCGGACGGCCGTCCGTTGGACTACCTGGTCACCGAACCGGTGCTGGACGTCATCGCCGAGCGGGGTCTCTACACGGGGGCGATGGCATGACGGTGCTGGCTCGCAACCGGCACCGGCGCACCGCCGTGATGCTGGCCATCAACCTGCTGGCCATCGTGGCGCTCGGGGGCATGGGCTACGCGGGGTACAAGGCGCTGCGCCGCTACGAGGGGGGCAAGAAGGTGGACCGTCAGTTCGTGCCACTCGCCCCGACGCCGGTGGGCATGCTCGCCACGGTCGACGACCAGGATCGGCTCACCACGGTCACGATCATGGTGCTGAACCCCGAAGCCCGGGGTTCAAGGGGGGCAGCATCGTCTCCGTGCCGGTGTCGTCGGACACCGCGTACGGGCTGGACGGTCAGCGCGTGCCGCTGACCCAGGTCTATGCCGAGGGTGGTGTGGACGGCCTGGTGTCCGGCGTGGAGAGCGTGTTGTCGATCACCCTGGACGTGTGGGAGGTGGCGACGCCGGCCGAGGCCGAGCCCCTGTTCACCGCGATCACCCCGTTCACCGCCACGTTCCCGCAGGACGTGGACGGCGGCACGCTGACCGCGCCCGAGTTGCTGTTCCCCGCCGGCGACGCCGGGCTGTCCGCCGCCCAGGTGGTGGAGGTGCTGAACACCCGCGTGGAGGGCGCCACCGACGCTTCCCGGCGGGCCAACGTGCTGGCGCTGTGGAACGCGGTGGCAGCGGCGGTCGGCAGCGGTCGCACCCAGGTGGCCAACGTGGAGCCCATCATCACCGGGCCGTTCGTCAGCCCGGTGACCGATCTCCCCGATCTGGTGGGGCGTCTGTTCGCCGGGCCGGTGGCGGCCCGCGGCGTGGCAGCCACCCCGCTGGCGCCAGGCGAGGCGCCGCCCGGGGTGGACGCGGAGACGTTGGACTTCGCCGATGCGGTGATGGTGTTCGGTGCGGTGGCGCCGTCGGCCATGTCCGCCACGCGTGATGCCCTGGTGTATCGCATCGAGGCGCCGCCCGGCTACGACGCCCAGGTGAAGTGGGCCGTCACCCTGGTGCTCTACTTCGGCTTCAACGTGCAGTCCGTGTACATCAGCGACAGCGTTCCGGCCAACACCTCCACCGAGATCGAGATCTACGACGACCGCTCCCGCGACCAGGCGGCGTCGGCCAACGACCTGTTCGGCGAGTACCGGTTCGTGGAACCCGCGTACCTCATCGAGGGCGTGGAGGTCGTGTTGCGGCTGGGCACCGACTTCCTCACGGGCACGGGCGGGGTGGCGTCGGGCGATACCCTGCCGACCACCACCACCAGCACCACGATCGGCTGAACGCACCGTATGACCACCCGCCAGTCCCCGTCCGCCACCGAAGCCGCCGTCGCATTGGCCCGCGTCGCTGCCCGCGCCGCCGACGACAAGAAGGCCGAGCAGACGCTGATCCTCGCTGTGGGTGATGTGCTGGCCATCACGGACTACTTCGTCATCACCAGCGCCAGCAACCGGCGCCTGGTGAAGACGGTGGTGGACGCCGTGGAGGAGGCCGTGAAGGTGGAACTGGGCCGCTCGCCGGTGCGCACCGAGGGCGTGGCCGAGCAGCAGTGGGTGCTGGTGGACTACGGCGACGTCGTGGTGCACGTGTTCGCCGAAGAGATCCGCATGTACTACGAGATCGAGCGCCTGTACCGCGACGTGCCGAAGGTGGAATGGCGACCCGACGCAGTGTGATCGCGGTCTCGATCGCGGCTCTGTGAAGGCCGTCACCCTGGGCAGTCGCGGTCCGTCGATAGCGTTGAACGGACCATGCCCGCCACCCTGTCCGGCCCGTTCGACACCGCCCAACTGCCCCGTATCGCGCCCCAGCCGGTGACGGTCACCATCTCTCGCGCCATCCGGCCGGGCCTGGAAGCTCAGTACCTGGTGTGGGCGGAGGACGCCGTGGCCACGGTGCGCACGTTCCACGGGTGTCTCGGCGCCGGCATCCTGCAGCCCGGTCCCGACGACGGTGGGCACCAGATCGTGTTCCGGTTCGTGGACGGGGTGCACCTGCGCCGTTGGGAGCGCTCGACCGAGCGTGCCGACCTGGTCGCTCGCGCTGCCCCGTTCGTGCTGGAGGAGCGCATCTCCCGCACCGTGGGCGTGGAGGACTGGTTCGACCTGCCCAGCCGGGCGGCGCCCAAGCGCGGCTTCTTCCAGGGTCTGGTCACCGAGGTGGCCTGGGCGTACCCCCTGGGCATCGGGGCGTCACTGGTGCTGGCACCGCGAATCGCCGAGTTGCCCACGGGCGTGCGCGTGGTCATCTCGTCGGCGCTGATCACGGCGATCGTGCGCCTCGCGGTCAGCCCACTGCGGACCCGCCTGCGCAGCCGCCGCCGGCTCTGATCCGGGGCGACGCGAACCGGCCGAACCCGGTTGGTGCGGACGGGGCGCGCTGGTATCGTTTCCGACGCTTCGGGGCTATAGCTCAGTTGGCAGAGCGCTTCCATGGCATGGAAGAGGTCAAGGGTTCAATTCCCTTTAGCTCCACCCGAAGAAGGCCCAGGTCATCGCACCTGGGCCTTTGTCGTTCTCCGCCTCGGAGGCGCCCTGGTATCGCGCTCGGCATCGGCGCATGATGAGGTCGTCAGCGTTCGCAGCAGCGAACCCGTACGGAGGAAGGTGCGTCATGTCCATGCCACTGTCGCGTCGGAGGCTGATCGGTGCCGGGGGTGCCATCGCGCTTGCACCAACCTTGCTCGACGGCCAGATCGTCCAGGCCGCCCCGGCGACGATTCGCACCGGGCCGGTGTACGTGCTCATCGAACCGGTCCGCGTGTTCGACTCCCGCACGGCGCCGGTCAACGAGGGCGGCGGTCGCCTGTCGACCGGCAGCTCGATCGGCATCCCGTTCGGCGCTGCGGTCGATGCCGTGAGCGGCAGCCTGCACTCTCCGGCCGCGGTCTGGATCAACATCACGATCACCCAGACCCAGGGCACCGGGTATCTCGTGGCGCGCCCCTCCGACGCGACCGGCGAAGTGCCCCTGCCGGCGACGTCGAACATCAACTGGTTCGGCACCGGCCAGACGCTTGCCAACCTCGCCTTCGTCGCCACCGGTGACGAGACGTACATCGAGATACACGCGGGCGGCGCGGGGAGCACCCACGTCGTGGTCGACCTGCAGGGCTACATCCCGATCCCGACGTGATGACGCGCCCTCAGTACAGGAACATCGGCTTGCCGAGGAGGTGCGACACCCGCGGCTTGTAACTCTCCACGTCGTACAGCTCGGCGACGTCCACCCGCTTCACGCCGGTGATCGCGGTGTCGGCCGGCACGGTGGTGTACACCCCGTTCTGCAGGGCCACCATCACGCCCGTGTGGCCACGCTGCAGCTGCTGTACGGCGAGGTTGCCGTACGACGTGGCGACCATGCGGTCCAGTGAGTCCGGGGCGCCCGAGCGCATGAGGTAGGCCAGTTGCTGGTTCACCACGTCGATGCCGGTGATCTCCTTCAGCGCGGCGCCCACGATCTGGCCGATGCCGCCGAGCTTCTTGTGGCCGTAGGCGTCCTCCTGGCCGTACTCCACGATCTGCCCGCCGAGCATGGTGGCGCCCTCGGACACCACGACGATCGCGTAGTTGCTGGGGTTGGCGGCCCGGTCGGCAGCCACCATCTCGGCCAGCTTCTCGATGTCGAAGGGCACCTCGCTGATGAGCGCGCGGTCCACGTCGGCCAGGTAGGCGGCCACCAGGGCGGTCTCACCGCTGTTGCGGCCGAACAGTTCGATGACAGCGATGCGCTCGTGGCTGCCGGCCGGGGTGCGCAGGGCGTGGATGGCTTCCACGCTGCGGGTGACGGCGGTGCTGAAGCCGATGCAGTAGTCGGTGCCGAACACGTCGTTGTCCATCGTCTTCGGGATCGACACCACGTGCACGCCCTCCTGGTGCAGGCGCACCGCGAAGGACAGGGTGTCGTCGCCGCCGATCGGCACCAGCGCGTCGATCTTCTCCCGCTTCAGCACTTCCAGCACGTGGGCGGTGCAGTCGGCCCGCTCGTGCTCGCTGTCGAACGTGAAGTGGCCGGCGAGGTGGGCCGGCAGGTCCTTCTCCCGCACCTTCTGCGGGTTGGTCCGCGACGTGTGCAGGTAGGTGCCGCCGGCGCGGTCGATGGTGCGTACCTTGGCTCGGGTGAGTGGTTCGATCCACTGGTTGCGGGAGCCTTCGGGGTCGGCCAGGTCGTAGTGCAGGAGGCCCGCCCACCCGTTGCGGATGCCGACGACCTCCCATCCGATGGAGTCCGCCTCGTTGACGACCGCCTTGATGCACGGGTTCAGGCCGGGGACGTCACCGCCGCCGGTGAGGATGCCGATACGCACGTTGCCACCTCTCTCGCTGGTGCCTCCCATCCTTGCAGCCGCCCGCGGGCGCGGCCAGCCGACGTGGCGGATGCCACCCGCGCGACGATGGGTTTCCCCCGCACGTACCGCAGAGGAGTGCCTCATGACCGAACGCCGGCTGCCCCGCCCGAGCGACTTCACCGACCTGCTGCGCTTCCGCCGGCCCGCGCTGGACCTCACCGCCGCCCGGCTGGCCCGGGCCCACACCATCGCCGACCTGCGGTGCATCGCCAAGCGGGTGACGCCCAAGGGTCCGTTCGACTACACCGATGGTGCCGCCGAGGAGGAGTTGTCGCTGGCCCGCGCCCGCCAGGCATTCCGCGACATCGAGTTCCACCCGGCGATCCTGCGCGACGTGTCGGTGGTGGACACCACTTGCACGGTGGCGGGCGGCCCTTCGGCACTGCCGTTCGGCATCGCGCCCACCGGCTTCACCCGGATGATGCATTCGGCAGGGGAGAAGGCCGGGGCCGCGGCGGCGGGTGCGGCCGGCATCCCGTTCTCGCTTTCCACCGTCGGCACGGCGACGCCCGAGGAGGTGGCGGCAGCCAACCCCCACGGCCGCAACTGGTTCCAGCTCTACATGTGGGCCGACCGCGAGCGTTCGATGGACGTGATGGGCCGCGCCGCGTCGAACGGGTTCGACACCCTGCTGCTCACCGTGGACGTGCCGATCGGCGGCGCTCGCCTGCGCGACCGGTACAACGGGCTGACCATCCCGCCGACGCTCACCGGGCGCACCGTGCTCAACGCGATCCCCAAGGTGCGTTGGTGGTTCGACTTCCTCACCACCGAGCCGATCGGGTTCTCCACCTTCAAGGGCTTCGACGGCACGGTCGCCGAGCTGTTGGACCTGATGTTCGACCCCACGGTGGACTTCGACGATCTGGTGTGGATCAAGGACCAGTGGCCCGGCAAGGTGATCGTGAAGGGTGTGCAGACGCTGGCCGACGCCCGGCGGGTGGCCGACCTCGGTGTGGACGGGGTGCTGCTGTCCAACCACGGCGGCCGCCAACTGGACCGGGCACCGATCCCGTTCCACCTCCTGCCCGAGGTGCGACGCGAACTGCCCGCCGACATCGAGGTGTGGATCGACACCGGCATCATGTCCGGAGCGGACATCGTGGCTGCGATCGCCATGGGCGCCAGGTTCACCCTGGTGGGGCGCGCCTACCTGTACGGGCTGATGGCCGGTGGCCGGGCCGGTGCGGACCGGGCCATCGCCATCCTGGCCGACGAGGTGCGGCGGACGATGAAGCTGCTCGGGGTGCGTTCGGTGGACGAGTTGCAGCCGGGCCATGTGACCCAGTTGCAGCGGCTGGTGCCGCGGCAATCGTGACGGCTCAGACCGGTGCCGGGTAGAGGGTGGGGATCCGCTCGGCACGGTAGACGAACCACGGGCCGGGACCGCCGATGCGCAACTCCCACACCACGGTGCCGCCCTCCGTGCCCTCGGGAACCACTTCCACCAACTGGGCGTTCAGCCCGCTGTATGCGCCGGCGTAGAAGCCGTTGGTGACCAGCACGTTGCCGTTGGGCAGCGGGTCGGCGTCGCCGACGGCGAAAGAGAACGCAGGGCTGCCGTCCACCGTGCTGGCGAACTCCCACACCTCCGACGCCGCCGTGGGCACCTGGCCGTCTCCCTCGAGCGCGATGGTCATGGCCCGGCTCTGCTGCGGAGCGGTGTCCTCGTTGGCGTTGTCGTAGATGATCAGGCTGCCGTCGCCCAGCACGTCCACCGAGTGCTGGTGGGTGAACTGCCGGCCGGTGTACGGCACGGTGCCGTCCTCGCCGAGCTCCCACAGCAGCTCGCCGGCGGGGCCGTTGGCGTCGTCGGCGTAGCGGATGGCGAGGATCGCGTTGAGATGGCGAACGGACACGAGCAGCGCGTTGCGGGCCTCGTCCAGCACGACGGCATTGGCGTGGGTCCAGTCGATCACCGTGCCCGGCGCGTCCGGGTAGACGGAGATCGGGAACACGTTGGCGTTCTGGAACGCCGTGCCGCAGAAGTCGCGCTTCACCGGGTCGCTTGTCGGGTCCAGCATGTCCCACAGGTCGTACGAGCCGAGCAGGTCGCCGGTCGCCACGTCCACCACGACCACCACGTCGCTGAGGATCGAATAGGTGCCGCCAAAGGTCGCGGGGTCCTCGCCGCACATCGGCTCGGCGACGTTCACCACGTGCACGGCGCTGCTGAGGCTGGCCAGCCGGCCGTCGGGCAGCAGGTTGGTCTCGTGGTGGAGGGCATCGGTGTCCACTGCGATGGTGGGCGCGTCGTTGCCGACCTCGCCGTCGTACAAGCGCGAGGTGAGGCGGGAGATGACGTTGCCGTCCATGTCGGCGAACACGACCTCGGTGTCCAGGCTCTCGAACATCAGGGTGCCGTCCGGCAGGATGCGGGCGTCGGCGATGGGGCGCGGGTGGGTGAGGTACCACACGACCTCACCGCGATCGTCCACCGCCACGAGCAGACCGGCGGGTTGCTCACCGCGCCCCTCGTCGGGGGCCACGATGTCGGCCGTCTGCACGGGGTCGAACAGGGTGAAGCCGGGGCCATCTCGCCCACTACCCGCTCGCCCACGGTCAGTTCGGGCAGGGTGAAGGGCAGCGGCTCGGTGGTGATGTCCACCGTGCCGGCGGCACCTTGCAGCGTTCCGTCGGCGCTGAGGGGGATGACACGGATGGTCTGGGTCCGGTCGGCGTGCAGGCCGCGGATCGGCACTGCGTGATCGGTGGCCACCGTGTCGGTGGTGACGACAGGTCGCTCGGCGCCGTCCTCCACGAGCGAGATGGTGAGGCGGGCGGCCACGTCGGTAGTGACGTGCAGCGTGGCGAGCAGCACATTGTCCGCGTTCGGTTCCACGTCGATCGACTCGATGGTGGGCTCGACGGCGACCGGGGTGGACTCCGTCGCGGCGCTGGAGGTGGGCGAGGGGTCCGCAGGTGCGGTTGCCGGCGAGGTGCCTGCGGAGTCGGACCCGTCGCTGCAGGAGGCGAGGAGCAGGGCGGCGACGGCGAGGGGCACAGCAAGGTGACGCACGGGGGGACAAGGTACCGGCAGGGGAGAGGTAGCGTCCGCCTCCGATGCAGCAGGAACGCGCACTGGTTCGCCGCTTCGGCGTGCTGACCGCGCTGGGCTTCATGCCGCTCGGGCTGCTCGTGCCGACGTATGTGCTGCTGCTGACGGCCCGCGGCTTCGGGCCCACGGCGATCGGCGCGCTGATCGCGGCCACCGCCGTGGTGACGCTGGTGTTGGAACTGCCCACCGGCGGGCTGGCCGACGTGATCGGCCGCCGCGTGGTGCTGATCGCCAGTTCGCTGGTGATGGCCGTCGGGTTCGTGCTGTTCGGGTTGGGGTCGGCGCGGTGGGCGATCGTCGTCGGGTTGGTCCTCTACGCCTCCGGCCGGGCGCTCTCCAGCGGCCCGCTCACGTCATGGTTCGTGGACGAGGTGCACGCCGCCGTTGCCCCGGATCGTCACGACGACGTGATCACCCGTGGCCTGGCGCAGTCCTCCACGGCGACGGGTATCGCCGTCGCCGCCGGCAGCATCTCCGGTGGCTGGCTGGCCTCGCTGGGGGTGCACCTCGGGCTGGACGCCAAGGGCGACGCGCTGGTGATCGGGCTGTCCGTGCCGGCCCTGCTGGCCGCGGCCCTGTTCGTGGTGCACGCCGGGCTGCTCTTGGTGCTGATGGCCGAGGAACCGCGCCCGCGGACGTCCGTGCGGGAGTTGGTGGCCTCCGTGCCCGGCACCGTGAAGGAGGGCGTGCTGCTGGTGGTGCACCGGCCCGTGCTGCGATGGTTCTCGGTGCGGTGGACGGTGGTGCCCGTGGGCTTCCTGGCCTTCGAGCTCATCTCGCCGGTGCGCCTGGGCGAACTGCTCGACAAGCCCGCGCAAGCGGCCGGGGTGTTCGGTGTGGTCGCGGCGGTCGCCTACCTCGGCCAGTCCTTGTCGGCGCTGGCGGCTCTCGCCTGGTGGCGGGTGTGGGCCGGTTGCGGGCGAGCGCGCTCCTCACCGTGCTGGCCGGCGTGGCGTTCGCGCTTGCCGGGCACGGCGGCACCGTCTGGCTGGTGGTGGCCGTCCTGCTGGCGATGACGATCTCCGGGCCGGTCAATGCGTTGAACGGCCCGATCGTGCACGCCGCGGTCAGTGCCTCGCACCGCGCCACGCTGCTGTCCGTGGAGTCGCTGGCCACGCAGATCGCCGTCGCCGGTGGAGCCGTCCTGCTGGGTGCCATCGTCCACTCGGCGGGCACGGTGGCGGCGTTCACGGTGGCCGGGTTGTTCACGGTGGCCGGCGCCATCCCGCTGCTGGGCGTGTGGCGCAACCTTCCTGCAGACGACGCCAAGGTTCGTCCCCCGTTCACCTGACGGCCAGTGAGGCGCCACCCCGGGGGTTCACCATGGGGGCATGGCACGCATGTCCTGGTGGGAAGCGATCAGCGCCGCATTCGTGACGGAGATCCGCCAGCCCGATGGCTCCCGCCTCCTCGTGCCGCACACGATCGTCGGGTGCACGGACTGGATCGTGCCGATCGTGCTGCCGGCACCGCACGTGCCCTCGGACGACGAGCCGTACGCCGACGTTCACTAACGTCCGGCGGATGGAGATCTCGCTGGAGGGGAAGGTCGCGCCGTCACGGGCGCCTCGAAGGGCATCGGCAAGGCGATCGCCGCATCGTTCGCCGCAGCAGGCGCCAAGGTCATGCTGTCATCGCGCAAGCAGGACCAGCTGGAGGTCGGCCGCTGCCGAGATGGCGGGCGAGACCGCCATCTTCGCGACAACGCCGGCGACACCGCTGCCGCCCGGGCGTGCGTGCAGGCCACGCTGGACCGCTTCGGTGCGCTGGACATCCTGGTCAACAACGCAGCCACCAACCCGTACATGGGGCCGACCATCGCGGTGGACGAGGGCCGCTTCGACAAGACGTTCCAGGTGAACCTGCGCGGTCCGGTGTTCTGGTGCCAGGCGGCGTGGGACCTGGCGATGAAGGATCACCCCGGCGTGATGCTCAACATCGCATCGGTGGGCGGCCTGCGGGCAGGTGGCGCGCTGGGGCCCTACAACCTCACCAAGGCGGCGCTCATCCACCTCACCCGCCAGTTGGCCCACGAGCTGGGCCCCACTCGGGTGGTGGGCATCGCCCCCGGCCTGGTGAAGACGGACTTCGCCGCCGCGCTGGTAGAGG
The DNA here is from genome assembly GCA_041394605.1 of Ilumatobacteraceae bacterium. Taxonomy (GTDB): domain Bacteria; phylum Actinomycetota; class Acidimicrobiia; order Acidimicrobiales; family Ilumatobacteraceae; genus UBA668. Next base: position 76,304 of record JAWKHX010000006.1, on the reverse strand, counting down.
CCTTCGGCGACCGCCTGGCCGGGCAGCTGCCGGTGAAGCGCCTCGGTGAGCCGGAGGACATCGCCAACCTGGCCACCTTCCTCGTCAGCGACCTTGCGTCGTGGATCACCGGCGAGACCTACGTCATCGACGGTGGCGCCGGCGTGGTCGGGTCGGCGTGAGCCTCGACGTCCCCGGCGTCGACCTGGCGGTCCTGCGCGGGTGGATGGACGGGCGTGGCCTGGGCGAGGGGGACCTCACCGGGCTGGAGTTGATCGCCGGCGGCACGCAGAACGTGCTGCTGCGGTTCACCCGCGGCGGGCGCACGTACGTGCTGCGCCGGCCACCGCTGCACAAGCGGGCCAACAGCGACGAGACGATGCGCCGCGAGGCCAGGGTGCTGGCCGCAATCGCCGGCACGCCGGTGCCGCACCCCGGGTTGATCGCTGCCGAGGCCGACCCGGAGGTGATGGGCGCAGCGTTCTATCTCATGGAGCCGATCGACGGGTTCAACGCCACGCTCGGCCTGCCCGAGCGGTACCGCAACGACCCGGACTGGCAGCACTCGATGGGCCTGTCGATGGCCGACGCCATCGCCGCACTGGCCAACGTGGACCATGTGGCCGTGGGCCTCGGCGACCTCGGCAAGTGGGAGGGCTGGGCGGAGCGTCAGGTGGGCCGCTGGCGCAAGCAGCTCGACGGCTACTCTGAACTGCCCGGCTACCCGGGGCCGCAGATCCCGGGCGTGGACGAGGTGGGGAGGTGGCTGGACAGCAACCGACCGGCCGACGTGCGGCCCGGGCTGATGCACGGCGACTTCCACTTCGCCAACGTGCTGATGCGGTTCGACCAGCCTCGCCTGGCTGCCATCGTGGACTGGGAGCTCGTCACCGTGGGCGACCCGATGTTGGACCTCGGGCACCTGCTGGCCACCTGGCCGTCGAGTGAGGGCGTATCCGTCAGCGTGGACGCGCCCGGCCTGCCCACGCGCGACGAGGTGGTGGCGCGCTACGCCGGCCAGGTGGACCGCCCCGTGGACGACGTGCGCTGGTTCCACGTGCTGGCGTGCTACCGGCTGGGGCTGATCCTCGAGGGCACCCACGCCCGGGCCTGTGCGGGCATGGCCCCGAAGGAGATCGGCGACCAGCTCCACGCGCACACCGTGAGCCTGCTGGAGCAGGCGCTGACGCTGATCTCCTGACGCCGCGACCGCCTCAGCGGGGCAGGCCGTCGATGTTCAGCGTGGTGCCGGTGGTGTAGCTGCTGGCCGAGGAGGCGAAGTACAGCGCCGCGCCGACGATCTCGTGCGGCTCGCCGCCGCGCTGCATGGCGAAGCTCACCTTGGCGCGGGCGTTGAACGCCTCCAGGTCCCACGCCTTGGAGATGTCGGTGAGGAACGGCCCGGGCACGATGCAGTTGACCCGCACCTTCGGGCCGAACGCGGCGGCGAAGCTCTGGGTGAGGCTGTTGATGCCAGCCTTGGCGGCCCCGTACGGGGCTTCGCCCGGGGAGGGGCGCTGCGAGGCGATGGAGGACACGTTGATGATCGACCCGCCGTCGCCCTCGGCCATGCGCGTGCCGACCACCGACGTGAGCCGGAACGGCCCCTTCAGGTTGACGCCGATGACCTTGTCGAACAGTTCCTCACTGACCTCGTCGAGGCTGCGGTACAGGGGCGACATGCCGGCGTTGTTGACCAGGACGTCCACCCTGCCGAACTCGGCGTAGGCGGCCTCGGCCAGGCGATCTGCATCCGCCCAGCTGGCGGCGTGGTAGGCGATCGGCAGCGCCCGCCGCCCCATGGCCCGCACCTCCTCGGCCACGGCTTCGCAGTTCTCCAGCTTGCGCGAAGCGATCACCACGTCGGCGCCGCGCTCGGCGAAGGCCAGCACCATCTCGCGCCCGAGCCCGCGGCTCCCGCCGGTGACCACTGCGACCTTCCCCTGCAGCTCGAACAAGTCCTGCGCCATGCGGTGAACCTAGTGTGCGAGGTCTATGGCCATCGACTTCACCCTCAGCCCCGAACTCGAGGACATCCGCATGCGGGTGCGCAGCTTCATCAACGAGGTGGTGAAGCCCGGCGAAGCGAAGCTGGCCCAGCTGCGCGACGAGGACCGCAGCGACTACATCGGCCAGCTCATCGCGATGCGCAAGGAGGCCATGGAGGCCGGGCTGTGGATGCCGCACATGCCGAAGGACTGGGGTGGCATGGGCCTGGGCCATGTGCAGCTGGCGATGGTGCAGGCGGAGGCTGCCAAGGCCAGCTACGGCCCGTGGGTGTTGAACTGCCAAGCCCCCGACGAGGGCAACATGCACACCCTGCTGCACTGGGGAACCGACGAGCAGAAGGAGAAGTACCTCCGCCCGCTGTGCGACGGCACGGCGATGAGTTGCTTCGCGATGACCGAGCCCGAGGTGGCCGGCAGCGACCCGACGCTCATCAAGACCACGGCGGTGCAGGACGGCGACGAGTGGGTGGCCAACGGGCACAAGTGGTTCATCTCCAACGCCCGGCGGGCCAAGTTCGCCATCCTCATCTGCCGCACGGAGGACAACCCGGACCTGCCCCAGGCCGCCAACACGGCCTTCCTGGTGGACCTGCCGAGCGATGGTTGGAACCGGGTGCGCGAGGTGGAGACCATGCATGGCGCCACCGGCCACAGCGAGATCGTCATCGAAGACCTGCGCATCCCTGCGGAGAACATGCTCGGCGGCCGCGGCCAGGGCCATATGCTCGGCCAGTACCGGCTGGGCCCGGCCCGCCTGGCCCACTGCATGCGCTGGATCGCCCAGGCCGAGACGGCGCTGGACATGATGGTGGACCGTTCGCTGGAGCGCTACTCCCACGGCAGCATCCTGGCCGAGAAGCAGGGCATCCAGTGGCTGATCGCCGACTCCACGATGGAGCTGTACCAGGCCAAGCTGATGGTGCTGCACGCCGCCTACCTCATCGACAAGGGGGCGGACTTCAAGAGTGAGGTCAGCATGGCCAAGCACTTCGTCGCCAACATGCTGAACCGGGTGATCGATCGCAGCATCCAGGTGCACGGCGCGCTCGGCTACTCCACCGACACGCCGCTCGCGCACATGTACCAACATGCCCGGTGGGCGCGCTTCGCCGACGGGGCCGACGAGATCCACCAGATGCGCATCGCCCAGCGCACCATCGGCGCCTACCGCGACTTCGGCAGCACCCGTACGGCCACGGGCGATCTACCCCTCTGAGCCCTCCGGCTCCGGCGCGGCGCGGCGCCTGCGGCGACCGCCCACCACCGGCACCAGCACGGCGACGGCGATCGCCGCGCCGGACACCGCTGCGCCGGCCACGAAGCCGGGCGAGCGGTAGCGAAGGTCGATGCGGGTGGTTCCGGCCGGCACCACCAGCACCAGCTGCTCGAAGTTGCCGCGCAGGATGCGCAGGTCGTGATCGCCGGTGGTGGCCGACCAGCCGTCCGCCCAGTTCACCGGTACCACCACCAGCGTCGGCGCGTCGGCGGTGACCGTGAAGCGGTACCCGTTGGGTTCGCGACTGGCGTCGCTGACCGTGGCGTACGGCAGGTCCTGCAGGTCGCCCAGTTCGCCGGCGAGGGTGCCCATGTCCGCGGCGGCGAGCACCACGGTGCGTTCCCCGTCGAAATCCGGGGCGGTGAACTGCTCCAGCGCGTCGCGGTCGTCGGCCACGCGCACCGCCTTGCGCACACCGTGTGCCCCTGCCTGCGCGCCGACCACGCGGTAGAGGTTCCCCTCCGCACTCTCCAGCACGACCGCCAACTGGCCCGAGGCCACGTGGGCCTGCCCCCACTCGCTGTCGCTGGTGAGTGAGGGCGGGGTGGCCACGAGGTCGTAGCCCAGGCGGGCCAGCAGGTCCAGGCGGGCGAGTCCCCAGGGCAGCACGGGCACGAACGCCGCCGAGGAGTCGCGGACCAGCACCGAGTCGATCGGCTCGCCGGACAGGACGCGCAACAGGCGTTGGGCGCGCACGGGCATCGAGCTGTTGTAACCGCTGGACACCTCCACCCCGATCCACGCCCCGTGGGCGGCCCACAGGATGGGTGCGGTGGGCGGACCTCCGGGGAGTTCGGTGGCGCTGAGCGCCGCCACCCTGCCCGGCCACTCGCCACTGGCCCCGTTCGCGGCGTGGCGCAGCGCCACCACGTACGGCGTGTCGGGCATCACCGACGCCGCCTCGCGTGGGGCGAGCGGCGGGTTGTTGCGGACGCCGTACCACGCCAGGTGCGCCGTGTTGGCGGCGACGATGACGGCGGCGGCAACGAACCACGAGCGGCGGATGCGCGGCATCCTGCCGCGGCCGGCCCGAAGGCGCGCCGCCACCCGATCGCCGGCACGGTCGATGCCGAGACCGCCGAGTACCACCACCCCGAAGCCGAGGTACATGGCCAGCCGGCCGTACGGGCGGTAGACGTCCATCAGCGGCACGACGTGGAACAAGAACCACGAGCCGGGGCCCGGCAGCATGGCCACGGCCGCGCCGGCGACCAGCCAGCGGCCGAGCGCTGCACCCGGCCGGCGACAGGTGAGGCCGATGATGGCTGCCAGCGCCATCGGGAGGCCGACGAACGTCAGCGTATTGAAGTCGTTCAGGCCGACCGGCGGCGATGCTGGCCACAGCGTGTGCCAGAGCGCGCTCCATGAGGCGAGTTGGTCGTGGCGCATGTCCGCCCAGGACAACGGCGCCCGGGCGGAGCCACCTGCCGCGGCAGCGAACGGCAGCAGGGCCACGGCCCAGAGGGCGAACGCGCCGGCGGCGACCAGTGGCACGGGAGCGATCGCCCGCAGCCAGCCGCGCGGCGACAGTGGCCCGTGGCGGCGGCCGGCGCCGACGCAGAGCGCGGCGTAGTACACGAGGGCCACGCCCGCCGTCACCGCCCCCATCAGCGCGTGCCCGGCCACGACCGACGCGCCGAGGACGGCGGCAGCCAGGACGCGGGAACCCCAGGTGGTCCGTGTGGCGGCACGATGGACGGCCCACAGGCAGGCGGGAAGGGCAGCGGACTGCACCACCACGGGGGCGAGTTGCATCCACCCTGTCGTCCAACTGCCCAGCATCCACGCCAGGCCCGCAGCCACTGCCGGCAGCCAACGGGTGCCGAAGCGGCGCAGAAGGAGGTAGGTGAACCAGGCGGCGCCCCACAGGTGGGCGACGGTGAACAGGAAGTGGGCATCGACCGGTTGGAACAGCCACGCCAGCAACATCCGCGGTGGGTACGCCTGGCCGGTGGACAGGTCGGCGTAGAGCGGGTAACCGCCGCCGTAGCTGTACAGGTCCACGTGTGGCAGTTCGCCGGCGTCGTACGCCCGCTCCTGCACTGCCAGCGCCGGCATGGACAGGTCGGCCTGGTCGGACTGGAGCGCGAACGGGGCCGTGGGCCCGGCCGCGGCCCACGGGTACACATAGCCCTGCTGAGTGGCCGTGTCCGTGAACACCTTCGCCCCGGCGAACACAGGGGCGAACAGCAGGATCAGAACGCCGGCAAAGAGCGCGGCCGCGCCGAGGTGCTGGCGCCGCGGCCGGATCCACGCGGCGATGGCGTTCCCGACCGCAGCCTTCACTCGCTCATCAGCTTGGGGGCCGCTGCGCGGATGCGCGACCACATGCCGGCGTGGTCGGTGGCCACCTGCACGGACAGCGAGTGGGCACTCGTGCGGTACCACGACAACACCTGGGGCACGAAGGCAGCGTGATGACCGGCCTCGGCCAAGCGGACCCACAGGTGGAAGTCCTCCCAGCCGTCCATTTGCGCGTTCCACCCGCCGAACTCGCGGAGCACCGCCGTGCGCACCATGGCCATGGCATCGATGTAGTTGCCGTGGCGGAACTGCTGGGGCATCCACGGGCGGGCGCTGACCAGCCGGGTGAACTCCGTGCCGCGGATGGCGGCGATGGGTGCATAAGCGAAGGCGGCAACCGGGTCGTCGTCCAGTGCAGCCACCAGCCGCTCGAGGATCGCCGGGTACACGCCGTTGTCTGCGTCGAGTACGAACACGAATTCGCCGCGGGCGCGGGCGAGCAGGCGATTGCGGGTGACCGATGGGCCGCTGTTGGCTCCGGCGACGTGCAGCAGAGCCGGCAACCACGGGCGCTCGTCGAGGAAGGCGGCGATCGCGGCGGGTGAGCCGTCGGTGGATGCGTCGTCTTGCACGAGCAGTTCGAACGACGGGCCGTGGCAGACGGCCAGGGAACTCAGCGCATCCAGCACCTCGCCGCGATGGTTGTACGACGCGGTGATGACCGAGACACGCGGGGTGGCGATGTCGTACGCGGGGGTACGGACGAGTTCGCGATCCTCTCCCGTGGAGCCCCCGGCAAGACGCTGCAGGGTGGCGTCCAGCGCGCGCAGCCGCTGCTCGATGCGGCGGATGGAGCCACCCAGTACGTCGATCTGCGACACCTCCTGCGGCCAGCCGGGCGGCATCACGCCCGGCCGAGGCGGGTCGGGCACGTCGCGGTGGGCCGGCACCGTGCGCGGCGATCGGGCCAGCTTCTCGGCCAGCCCCAGCAGCCGCTCCACCGACGGACGCATGGGAAGTTCGTCACGGAGGAAGTGGTAGCCGTCGCGGCGCAGGCGGGCCAGGTCGTACGGGTGGTCCAGCAGCCCGCGGGCCAGCAGGCCCAATGCCTCGAGCCGGCCGGACACGTAGTGCTCGCCGGCGTGCAGCGGAGCGGCGTCCGAGGAATGCTCGCTGACGACGACGGCACCGTTGCTGATGGCCTCCACCACGCGCACCCATTCCAGGCACCGTGAGTCCAGCCGGTGGGCGTTCACCAGCACGGAGGAGCGTGCCAGGAGAGAGAACTTCGCCACCGATGTGACGCTGTCAGCCACGTCGTCCGGCTTCGGTTCCACGGTGGGCACCATCAGGTGGGCACGAACGTCGGCCCACCAGCGGCCCGCCTCGGCGAGCATCGCATCGCGCGGTCGTCGGTGGACGCCAGATAGGCGATGTCGATGTCGCGGTCGGTGTCCTCGCCACGCCAGTGGTCCCACGCCTCGGTGTAGCCGATCTGGAACGGCTCGGCATCCATGCCGCGCCGGCGCAGTTCGGCTCTGGCGTCGCGGTTGATGTCCACCACGGCACCACAGCGGGCCGCCTGGGTGGTGGAGATCTCGAACCACGGCGTACCCGGGTGCTCCACCGTGAGCGCGATGGTGCGGCCGAGGCTGCGTTCATGGGGCCAATGGTGTGGATCGGTGACGGCGAAGTACTCGTGCGGCACCACCACATGCACCACATCCGCGGCAGGGTCGAACGTGTCGTCCACGACTGCTGCGTCGACGCCCAGTGCCAGCGCCTCGTGAGCGATGCCCTCCAGGATGTCGCGCATGAAGCGGTTGGCGGCGCTGGCGTGGACCAGCCGCAGCCTCATGCGGAGTGCTGCCCCTTCGTGCGGCGGCGCACCGCGCGCAGCACGCTGGTGACCCGCCAGCTCACCGTGGCGTGCACGGCGTCGAGCTCGGCGGTGAGGTTGGCGATCTGCCGGTACGCGGACTCCACCTCGTCGAGCGCGGTTTCCAGCTCGTCCGCCAGCTGTTCGTTGCGCGACCGCAACTCCTCCAGGTCGGCCAGGGCGGCCTCGCTCTGCAGCAGCTGGGCCGACAACGCCGCAGCCCGCTGCATCTGATGATCCCGCTGGGCGCGAACGACTTCCAGCTCGCGCGCCAACTGCTCGGTGTAGCCGGCGGTGATGTCGTGTTCCTGGGTGTCCAAAGTGCGTCGTCCGGGGGTCTTGGTGCCGTGGTCAGCGTGAGGTGGATCTGATCATACTTTCTGGGCAACGTCGCGGACCGGCAGCCCGGCACGCTCCAGATCCGTGATCGCACCCAGCGTGGTGAGCACCAGGCCGCACGCGGCGCCGACCACCGCCATCCTGGGGTGGGACTGCAGCCCCTCGAGGCCGGCCGCGGCCAGCGCCGCGAACCCTGGCAGCAACACGGCACGGAATCGGGTGCGGGCGTGGAACAGCGCCAGCACCAACAGTTGCAGCCCGCAGTAGAGGGCGAGTGCAGGGGCGGCACCGCTGGCCACTCCGGCAGCCGCGAGGACCACCAGTGCCGGCACGGCGACCCGCAACGACACGGTCAGCGCGGACGTCGGTCGCGGATCGTAGGACGGCAACAGGCGATGGCGGCCGAAGGTGTCCGGCCCCAGCAGCACCGTGGCGCGGCCCAGCACCTGCCGGCCCCACAGGACCGGATGGCGAGCCAGCTTCGACAGGGCGGCGCGAGCTTCGCCGGCGCGCTGGTCGTCGCCTTCCCCGGCCCACGTGCCTGCCAGGCGTGCGACATCTGGCTCCAGCGGGAGTCGTCCGTGCCGTAGCCGTTCCGCGGCGAGGCGGACGTTGAACCAGGCGGTGGTGTCCACCGGCCCGGCGAGGCCGTTCACCCGGCGCCGGGCGCTGGCGAGCGCAAGTGCCGCAGCGCCGGCCGCCCCCACCGCGGCAGCAGCCCACGGTGTCCGCCACAGCGCAACAGCGACGCACGCAGTGGTGGCGGCACCGTCGATGCGCAGCAGCACGAGCGCTGCGCAGGCACCGGCGGCAGCCGACCAATGTACGGCGGTGCCGGGGAGACACGCAGCCACGAGGACCGCATGGCCTGCTGCCGCGAGCGAGTCCGGCCACAGCCGTGCACTGAGGAGGACTCGCTCGGCGGCCACGGCCATCCAGATGCCGGCGAGGAGCCCGGGCCAACCACCGGCGAGGTGGACGGCGCTGGCCGTGGCCGCGCCGGTCGCGGCGATCGAGCCGAGGGCGCCAGCGGCACGTGCCCTGCCGAGCGTGCCGCATCGGCGCAACAACCAGGGATAGCCCGGCATCCTCCGGAACGGTGCCGGGCCAGGTGAGGCCGTGGCCACTGCGGCGTACTCGTACTCGTCGCCCACCAGGGTTGCTGACGCCACCCTCCGCAGCGACCATGCCGTGGTGGCGGCTGCGGCCACCGTGGTGATGGCCGCTGCGACGAGTGCGGAGGGCGGTGTCACCCGAGGGTCCTCAGGTGGTCCGCCAGGCGGAGGGCGAGCGCCACGACCGTGAGCGTCGGGTTGCCCGCCCCGGACGTCGGGAAGGTGGCAGCCCCTGCGACATAGACGCCGGGGACGCCGAACACCTGGCCATGGGGGTCCACCACTCCCGTTGCCGCCGTCTCCGCCATCGCGCATCCACCCGCTGGATGGAACCACCGCGTCACCGGCGGGCTGGGAGTGCCGGCGCCGGGGAGCGTCATTGCCACGTCGGCGATGAGGCGGTCGGCGGCGGCGATGGTGGCATGGTCGCGTGCCGACAGCGTCAGCCGCGCGTGCAGATCGCCGTCTGCGCCGAGCCGGATGGAGTTGCCGGCCGCCGCCTCCTGCTCCACGGTGACATCGATCATCGGAACCGGCTCCATGTAGTTCACGTCCAGCAGGACCCTTCCCAGGCCGGCTGCGGCGAACTCGTCGCCGACCCGATAGCTGCGGAGCACGCCGCGGCGACCGTCCAGTTCCGGGGCCCGGTGGATCGTGGCCCTTCGCCGGGGATGTGCGTTGACACCGCAGCCGAGCCGTCCGGCCAGATTGCCCACGCCAACACGGTTGCGTCGCCCGGTGGACATGGCGAGAATCCGGATCGTCTCCACGACGCCGCAGGCGAGGACCACCCGGCGAGCGCGAACGACCCCTGCGTGGCCCTCGGCATCGACGACATGGACGGTGGTAGCTCCGCGACGGGCTGGCTCCACCGAACGGACCGAGGTTCCGGTGCGCAGGGCGGCGCCCGTGGCCAGCATGCGCGGCACGTCGTGCTCGGCCAGCCGGCGAGGGCCGCCGGCCACGAAGGCGAATGGCAATACCACCGGATCGAAGCGCGCGAGTGAGGGCAGATGTTCGGGCAGGAGGGTGGTGGAGGCGGGTCGCAGCATGTCCGAACGGGGAGGTTCGGCACCCTGCCGGGGCGGCGCACCGGCAACGCCCAGCCACTGCTCAGCCTGATCGAAGTAGCGGCTCAGTTCACCTGTGGGGATCGGCCACTCCGCCACCGTGGCCGGCTCGGGACGCGTCGCCACCCCGTTCCACTTCGCGCTGGTGCCGCCGACGCCGACAACGCGATTGTCGTCGACGTCGAAGTCGGCATCGCCTTCGACCCGCACGGTGGGCACAGGAGCGGGAGGCCGCCCCCCGTCGAACCCGGCGTCCAGCACGATCACGGCGGCACCGCTGGTGGCCAGACGCTCCGCAGCGGCCACACCCGCAAAGCCAGAACCCACGATGCAGACGTCGCCATGGACGACGGAAGATCGAAGCGGCATGCCGATACTCTGCCGTGGTGGCCCCCCACCGCATGTGCATGCTCGTTCTCGGTACCCACCGCAGCGGCACCAGCATCACCACCGCCCTGGTGCAGGCGCAGGGATTCGCGTTGGGTCAGCCGCTGCTGCACGTGGGCGACGAGAACCCACTCGGCCACTTCGAGCACGAACACGTGCTGGCGATGCACGAGGCCTTCCTGGCGGAGGTCGGGCTCCAGTGGTTCGACCGCGTCGATCCCCTGGCGCTCGCCGGTGCCGAACGGCGGCAGCGATGGCAGGCGGAGATCGCCGAGCAGTACGCGGGCATCTCAGAGGGGGCTGGTCGGTTCGCAGTCAAGGACCCGCGCCTCGTTCACTTCCTGCCGCTCTGGCTGGCCGCCCTGCATGCGATGGAGGTGGACGCGCGCGCCCTGGTGACGCTGAGGCACCCAGGATCCACCGCTCGCAGCCTGCAGGTGCGCAATGGGCTGGCGGTGGAGCACGCTGAGCAGATCTGGCTCCGCGACATGGCGGCGCTGCAGCGGGGCATCGGGGAACTGCGCCATGGTGTGGTGCGCTACGAGTCGCTGGTGGCGGACCCGATCAACGTGATGCGGGAAGGTCTCAGCCAGGCCGGGGTGGAGTGGGATTCGGCAGCGGAGGCGACGATGCGCGGCCTGGTCAACCCGGCGCTGAACCGGTCGGGGGTCGGTGCGGAGGGTGATGCGCCGGCGGCAGGGCGCCTGCATGCCACGATCGAGACGCTGCCGTCGGTGCGCGACTGGCCGCCCATCGGCTGACGCGGCTTGCTGTCAGCCGACGAAGAACAGGCCGACGCCCAGCACCACCAGGCCGACGCCGTAGACCCACTCCAGGCGGGCAGGATCCATCTTCACCGCGGTGCGAGCGCCCAGCCCCGAGAGCGGGATGCTGGCCGAGCCGAACACCAGCGTCACCAGCCAGTCCACGTGCCCGAGCGCGGCGTGCACGACGGTGCCCGGCAGGGCCAACACCGAGGCGACCGCCAGGGAGCAGGCCAGCGCCTTCTTGATCGGCAGGTTCAGGACCGCCAGGTAGAGGGGCACCAGCAGGAACCCGCCGGCGTTGGCCAGCAGGCCGGCGAGGAACCCGACAGCGACGGCGACGCCGGCGAGCCGGCCCATCGTGTCCGTCGTCTCCGGCCCGGCGTGCGTCTGCGAGTGGCGGATGGTCTGGACGATGATCCGCACGCCGAGGATGGCCACCACGACGTCGGTGAACTTCACCAGGAACTCGCCGCCGATCCAGCGGGTGATGAGCGCGCCGACAACCGTGGCGGGGATGCCGTAGATCAAGGACCAGCGGATGATCCGGTGATCGGAGAAGCCGCTGCCGTGGTAGCTGCGGTAGGCCACGAGGGTGCCGGGGACGGTAGCCGGCAGCGGGGAGGCGACGGCGATCAGCGGCGGCACGCCGGCGGCAGCGAGCAGTGGGGTGGCGATGGCGGAGCCGCCCTTGCCGAACATCCCGCCGAGGAAGCCGACCCCGGCGCCGATGAGCACGATCCAGACCCAATGCACCCGACGATGGTGGCACACCGCCCGCCACAACCTTGCTTCCGGACCCGTTGCTCGGTCGCCCTGGTGTCATCGGGCAGGCTGGTGGGATGACGGTGACGAACCTGCCGACCAGGGCACGCGTGGTGATCGTGGGCGGGGGCATCACGGGCTTGAGCACCGCCTACCACCTGGCGTGTGAGGGGTGGACCGATGTGGTGCTGCTGGAGCGCGACCAACTCACGTCCGGCACCACCTGGCATGCCGCCGGGTTGCTGGTGTCGGGCGGGATGGGCGACGAGACGATGCTGGAGATGTTCGCCCGGTCGTACGAGCTCTACTCCCACGAGCTGGAAGCGGAGACCGGGCAGCCCACCGGGTACGCCGAGGTCGGCTATCTGCAGGCCGCCGCCGATGCGGCCCGCGCCGAGGGGCTGCGCCGGGACTGCATCTTCCAGCGCCGTCTCGGCACCGAGGTGCACGAGTTGTCGCCGAAGGAGGTGGGGGAGCACTGGCCGCTGGCGGTCACCGACGACCTCCACGCCGGCTTCTGGTTCCCGCGCCAGGGCAGGGTCAACCCGGTGGACGTGTCGATGGCGTTCGCCAAGGCGGCAGGTGCTCGCGGGGTCAGGATCGTCGAGGGTGTGGAGGTCACCGGGGTCACCACCCACGCCGGCGCGGTCACCGGGGTCGTCACCGCGCTGGGCACGGTGGAGGCCGAGCACGTGGTGAACTGCGCCGGCCTCTGGGCCCGCTCCTTCGGCCTGCTGGCCGGGGTGGACGTGCCCCTGCAGGCTGCGGAGCACTACTACATGATCACCGAGCAGATCCCCGGCCTGCCGAAGGACACGCCGGTGTTGGAGGACGGGTCCCGCTACGCCTACTTCCGCGAGGAGGTCGGCGGGATGCTGGTCGGCCTGTTCGAGCCGGTGGCCAGGGCGTGGCACCACGACCGCTCGCCGAAGGGGTCGTTCCTGCGGCTGGAGCCGGACTGGGACCGCATCCTGCCCTACCTCGACGTGGCGCTCGGCCGGCTGCGCGGCGGCCACGAGATCGGCATCCACACCTTCTTCTGCGGTCCGGAGAGCTTCACGCCGGACATCCACATGCTGCTCGGCCCGGCCCCGAACCTGCGCAACTTCTGGATGCTGGCGGGGATGAACTCGCTCGGCATCCTCCTCGGCGGTGGGGCGGGCCAGGTGCTGGCCCAGTGGATGGTGGACGGACGGCCCCAGGTGGACGTCACCGGCATCGAGCCCTCCCGGTTCGGGCCGTGGGCCAACGACGGGCAGTTCCTGGCGGAGCGGGTGACGGAGCAGTTGGGGATGCTGTTCGGCGACTCGATGTTCCCGTACCGCCGGGCATCGACCGGGCGCAACCTGCGGGTGTCGCCGCTGCACGACCGGCTGGTCGCACACGGGGCGCGGTTCGTCCAGGCCGCGGAGTGGGAGTTCGCCGAGTGGTTCGACGTCGACGGCACGGGTGTGGTGTCGGAGGACGGGTTCCACGCCCAGCCGTGGCAGGGCGTCAGCGCCGCGGAGCACCGCGCCGTTCGCAGCGCCGCCGGGCTGTTCGACATGAGCCTGATGAGCCGGTTGGAGGTTGCCGGGCCGGGCGCGTCGGCCGCGCTGGCGCACCTGTCGTGCAGCGACGTGGACGTGCCGCCCGGCCGGGTCGTCTACACGATGTGGCTGGGCGAGGACGGGGGAGTGCTGGTGGACTTGACGGTCACCCGGCTGGGGGCGGACCGGTTCCTCGTGGTCTGCGGGCCGGAGCAGCACACCAGGGTGGTGTCGCTGCTGGCGGCGCAGGGGGTGGACGTTGTCGACCTCACCGCTGACACCGCGCTACTGAGCCTGCAGGGGCCGCGGTCACGGGAGGTGCTGGCCGGGCTCACCGATGCCGATGTGTCCGGTGACGCACTGCCGCACCTCCACAGCACGGAGGCGACGGTGGCCGGTGTCGCCTGCCGAGTGTCGCGGGTGACGTACGTGGGCGAGCTGGGCTTCGAACTGCTGTCCGCAGCGGCCGATGCGGGCCCGCTGTTCGATGCGGTGGTCGCCGCGGGTGCGCCACTGGGGTTGCGCCTGGCAGGTGCGGCCGCGATGGAGAGCCTGCGCACCGAGAAGGGCAACGTCGAGTACGGCGTCGACCTCGACAACACCGACACGCCGGTGGACGTCGGCATGGGGTTCCTCGTGGCCTGGGACAAGCCGGGAGGCTTCCGCGGGCGCGAGGCGCTGCTGGCGCGGCGGGACGAACCGGCCCGGCACCGGATGGTGCGGGTGGTGGTGGACGACCCAGCCGTGCAGTTGTTCGGCCACGAGGTGCTGCACCGCGACGGGGTCGCGGTCGGTCACCTGCGCTACGGCACGTACGGCCACACGCTCGGTGCCGCGGTCGGTCAGGGGATGGTGTCGGCGGGCGACGCCGGCGCGGTCAGCGCGACGTGGGTCGCTGACGGGGCCTGGACCGTCGACGTGAACGGCCGTCAGGTGCCGGTGCGGGCGAGCCTGCGCGCCCACCACGATCCTGCGGGGTCGAGCTACCGCGGCCAGTAGCGCCCCGGGTGTCGGCCGTGCGGGCCTGCCCGCTGCGGTCCCCGGTGTTGCGGCCCTGCCCACTGCGAGCCGCCTGGCCGTCGCGGCCCTGGCCGTCGCGGCCCTGGCCGCTACGACCCTGGCCGTTGCGTGTCGGGCCCTGGGGCTGAGCGGGGCGGTGGATGTGGACGGTGCGGTGCGGCGCCTTCGGCCCGGCCAGCTCTTCCAGCAGGGGGTGGCTGGCACCGACACCGGCGGTGACGATCGGGCGGATGCCGGCCTTGCGGGTCATGTCCCGCACGTCCTTGCGCTGCTCGGGCGTCATCACCGTGACGACCACACCGTCGGCGCCGGCGCGGGCCGTGCGGCCGGAGCGGTGGAGGAACGCCTTGTGCTCGGCCGGTGGGTCCACGTGCACCACCAGGCGCACGTCGTCCACGTGGATGCCGCGGGCGGCGATGTCGGTGGCCACGAGGACGGTGACGTTGCCCTCGGTGAACTCGGCGAGGTTGCGCTCGCGTGCGTTCTGCGACAGGTTGCCGTGCAGTTCGACCGCGGGCACGCCCTGCTGGCCGAGCTGCTTGACCAGCTTCTTGGCGCCGTGCTTGGTGCGGGTGAAGAGCAGAGTGCGGTCGTGGCCGGCGGCCAGGCGGGTCACCACGGCCAGCTTGTCCACCAGCGGGGTCTCCACCAGGTGGTGGGTCATCGCGTCGACGGGCGAGTCCTCGGGGTCCAGCGCGTGGGTGATCGGGTCGTGGAGGTAGCGGTCCACCAGCACCTGCACGTCGCGGTCGAGGGTGGCGGAGAACAGCAGGCGCTGGCCGTCCGCCGGGGTGCGGTCCATCAGACGCTTCACGCCGGGCAGGAAGCCCATGTCGGCCATGTGGTCGGCCTCGTCCAGCACGGTGATCTCGATCTGGTCGAGCCGGCAGTGGTGCTGGCCGATCAGGTCCTCCAGGCGGCCCGGGCAGGCGACGACGATGTCGACACCGGCCTTCATCGCGGCGACCTGGTTGCCGAAGCCGACCCCGCCGTAGACGACGGTGTGGCGCAGGCGGGCGGCCTTCGCCAGCGGGGCGATGGTGGCGGCGACCTGGTTGGCCAGCTCGCGGGTGGGCACCAGCACGAGGGCGCGGGGCGTGCCCGGGCGGGGGCGGCGCGGGTTGGCGAGGAGGCGGGCGACGAGCGGGATGGCGAACGCCAGCGTCTTGCCGCTGCCGGTGCGGCCGCGGCCGAGCACGTCGCGGCCGGCGAGCGTGTCGGGGAGGGTGGCGGTCTGGATGGGGAACGGCTCGGTGATGCCGTCGGTGGCGAGCGCGGCCTCGAGGGGCGCGGGCACGCCGAGGGACGCGAACGTGCGCGCCGGGGACATGGTGGGCATGGGGGTTCTCTCTGTGTGGGGGTGGCCGTACTTGCGAAAGGCCACGCCGGAACCGGCAACCGATGCACTCGACCGTTGGGCGGAAGCGCCACAACGCCCGACACCCTACCGGGTATCTGGGGCTGATTCGTGCCATCCCCGCATCTGGGGCTGGATCGTTGCGGCTTCCGCGCGTTTCAGGCCCACAGAACCAGCGGGTTGCCGTGAGCGGGCAGCAGACTACACGGACGGCGGGCTGAGGCCGTCAGGAGTGCTCACGTCCTCGTGGACGGCAAGGGTGGCCCTCCATGAGAACACGTCGTCGCACGACCGCTCCGATGGCAGCAACGGCCGCCGGAAGACCCCAGCGAGCGTGGCCGCCTCGTCGCTCGTGAACTCCCAGTCGGGCCGCGTGACGATGGCACAGCGCACGCCTGCGTCGTTGAACTTCCAGTCGAGTGTGCCCGGGTCGAGGTCCGGCCACGGCCAGGAGTCCGTTGCGAGGTCCGGAAGCGGACCGGCGCTCTCGACGGCCCAGCGTTCGATCTGCATCGTCGGCCACGTGTCGACGTCCCCCAGGGGGAGGGCGCTCACCAATTCGGCGAGGGTCGTGCGGCGGTCGGAGGACTGGTCGTTGTCGCTGCCCAACTGATCGACGATGACTCTTCCGGTCCCGTTGGCGGACCGGCGGGTGATGACCGTCCACCCGCCGTCGACGACCTCGACCGGGGACGGTTCGTTCGGGAGTGCCACGCCGTCACCGAGGCCGGCGGCGTCGGCCAGACGCAAGATCGCCTCGACCTGTTCCGTGGGAATCGATGTTGTGGCATACGCCATCCGCGTCCGCGTCTGCAGGAAGAACCGGATGAGCGTGCCGTCCCCATAGAGAACAGTGGTGTGGAAGTCGGTCGGCAACCGGATCGCAGGGTGGTTCCAATCGAAGCTGCCCACGGTGAGCACCGGCTGCGGCCCGTCCGGTATCAGGCTCAGAGCTTCGGCACGCTCCGTGACCGAGGGTGTCGATTGTGGGGCATCCGAACTGCAGCCGGCCGCGGCCACCAGCGACACGCTGACGATGAAGGCAACCCATCGGCGTACTGACACTCGCCAAGGGTGCCACAGAAGTCGCATGGGTCGTCGGCGCGTCGTCGGCACCGATTCGACCTGGGCCTCCGGCTCGGCGACGATGGTGGCGAGGACGACGGAGGAGCCTGGCATGGAGCAACTGACCGGACCACTGCACGGAGCCGCCGACCCGCGCTTGGAGCAGATCGTCACCCGGCTGGCCCGTTACCTCCGGTTGGATCCGGACCTGTCGTTCCAGATCGCCGCCTACGCCGGCGGCCGCCCGGTGCTCGACGCATGGGGAGGCCCGCACCTGCGCGCGGATTCGTTGATGGTGCCGTACTCGACCTCGAAGAACACGATCGGGGTCACGATCGGTCTGCTGGTCGAGCGTGGGCTGCTGGACCTCGACGCGCCTGTGGCGGAGTACTGGCCCGAGTTCGGGGCGGCCGGCAAGGGGCGGGTGACTGTCCGTCAACTGCTGTCGCACCAGGCCGGGCTGCCGGAAGCGAATCCGCAGCTGTCGTGGGACGAGGTGCTCGACCACCATGCCGGCGCCGAACGGCTGGCGGACACCACCCCGCTCTGGTTCCCGGGGTCGGCATTCGGCTACCACGGGATCACCATCGGCAACCTGGCCGACGAGCTGGTCTTCCGGGTCACGGGCGACACGCTGCACGAGGTGTACGAACGCGAGGTGCGTGCCCCGCTCGGCGCCGAGTTCCACCTCGGCCTCCCCGCGGGGATGGATGACCGTCGGGCGCCAACCCTGCCGATGATCCCGCCGCTGGCCGAGTACCCCGAGCCGGAGTACCAGCCGCTGCGGCCGCTGATCTTCGGGCCTCGTCCGGGCGGGCAGCTCGACGCCGCCAACGACGAACGGTCCTGGCGGTTCGGTCATCCGGCGATCTCGTCGACGGCGTCGGCGCGCGGCATCGCCCGCGTACTTGCGGGTGCCGTGACCGGTGTCGACGACGGCGGCGCGATGCTCTCTCCGGCGACGGTGGCAGTGATCGGGCAACAGCAGGTCCGCGGCTGGGACGAAGTGCTGAGCAAGCCGGACCGAGCCCACGCGATCATCTTCCAGAAGCCGAGCGAGGAGCTCGCATGGGGCGGTGCCCGGAGCTTCGGCCACGACGGTGCCGCGGCGCAGTCGGCTGTGTCGACCCGGACACCGGCGTGGCGTTCGGCTATACGATCGCCCGCGGTCCGTTCCCTGGTGGCGCCGACCCGCGGGCCATCCGCGTCGCCCGCGAGTTGGGCGAGGTCCGCTGGTAGCAGCGCGAGTCCCACAGGGTCAGGACGAGCCAGACCCTGCCGGTACACGTCGTCGGGGACGCGCTCGCGGTCCTAGGTCGGCATGCTCGGGAGGTCCGGCAGCGCAGCCCAGGTGGCGAGGTCGGCATCCGAGACGTCAGCGAGCGTCGGGCCGAGCTCACCGGTGCCACCCTCGATCGTGATCACGCCGGTTCCGTTGACCCCGACGGCGTAGGGACGCGGCACGTCGATGATGCCGAAGTAAACGTACACCGGGTCGCCGGCGATGGCACGCACGCGATAGGTCGCACCGGTGCCCGGCGCCTCGCACTGGAAGAGGGTCGTCGTGCCGCTGAAGTGCGTGTTCAGCCGCTCGTGCAGCAGGACCAGTTCGCTGCCATCGGTGGCCGGCGCGACGTCGAACCCTGGGACGGGCGCCGAGGCGTCGCGCGGGCTGAGCCTGGCGACCACCGACTCGATCGACGCCCGGTCGAGCCCGCGGGAGCGGAGGTAGCCCGTGCTGCCGTCCGGCAGCGTCCACGCTGCGGTGCCGTTGCCATTGCTGAGCACGTCGACGTACACCACGACGCCGTTGATGAGGACCGGGTGGTCGTTGCTGAAGTCGCGACCGGTGCCGAAGAGGCGCAGCAGCACGGCGAACGGCTTCGCCACGCCATCCGTCGGCGCGGCGAGTACCTGGAGCGGGATTGGTGACGGGACACCGAGTGCGAACGGGACGTACGTGATGTCGGTCGAGACGTACTCGCCCTTGGATCCATTGCCGCATCGAGCCGGGTCGAGGTAGGGCCGCGTGATCACGTCGGGGTCAAGGCCGGCGGTCGTCGGAGGGGGAAGCGCTGTCGGCGGCGTGGAGGGGTCGGAACTGACTGCGGATGGCGGGGAACGGTGTGCCTCCGGCCCATCGCCCCGGTTCCGCAGGATGAGGACGGCTGCGCCGGCGACCACCGCCGCAACAGCGGCTGCGAGCATCCACCCCCGCCCGCGGGCTGCCGGCGCGCCGATCCGCCGAGTCGGTAGATGGACGTTGCCGGCGGGCGCGTCCCCTCCGGCGGCGGTCAGTAACTCACGGACCTGCCGGTCGAACTGCTCGTCGCGCGGGTCAGTCATGGGGGAGCACCTCCCGAAGCCGCTCGCGTCCGCGGGCCAGCGCCTTGCGAACGGTGCCTTCACCGACGCCGAGCACGTCGGCGATCTGGGCTGGGGTCCAGTCGTTCCAGTAGGTCAGGTAGACGGCCGCTCGCTGCTGCACGCTCAGCACGCGCAGGGTGCGCTGCGCATCTGCCATCGATTCGAGATCTGCCGACGGCACCGTGCGGGCGGCCGCGGTGGCCTCGCGCGATCGGCGACGGCTGCGGCTGCGGTGCCAGCCGGCGGCCGTGTTGGTGACGGCGCGGAACCAGTACGCCCGCACGTTGTCGACCCCGTCGAGTGACCCTCGCGTCAACGTGGCCAGCACGGCGTCGTTGACGATGTCCATCGCGTCGTGCGGCCCGACGAGGACGGTCGCATAGTGAACGAGCGCCGCGAAGTGCTGCCGGTACTCCTCCTCGACATCCACCGCGACCATCATCACCCATGTTGTCGCCGACAGGGCGCCTGGGTGGCACGCTCGACGGAGTCGTGAAGTCGGGCGTCGACGTCCGGCGACAGTCGGGTTGCCACTGGTCGCCGCGGCGATATGGTGCGCTCCAGGTTCGGAGTGCGACCTCGACGCCTCCCAGGTTCTGTCACGACCTCCTGGGAGATGCCATGGCACCGCTTCCGCCCTCCACGCTCAGCCCCGAACGGCAGGCCGAGCTGGACCACCTGTACTGGCACACCGATCGCACAGCGACGAGCATCGCCATCGAGTACGCGGTCACCCCCCACCGGCTGGCCACGATGGTCAGCCCGCTCCCGGCCGGTGTGGAGTGCTGGCTGTGCCACGCGCCGCTCTGCTACCGGAACCGCTCCGAGCGTGCCCAGGCCGTGAAGCTGGCAACCACGAAGTGGGGTGGCCGGCTGGTGTGCCCGTGCGGCGCGCAGCAGCTTCGTGGCCTCCTCCGCGAGGGGCTGACGGACACCGACGCCGCCATCCTCGCCCCCATCTACACACCCCATCGCCGCGCCCGCCCGCAGGATCCGTGGGGCGCTACGGGTACTACCCCGGCACGCCGTTCGTTCCGCCGCCCTGGTGCAGGACGGAGTGGAAGCGCTGGCGGCCGTCGGCCTGCGATGGTGCGGCACCTTCGTCGAGGTGGACGAGCTGACCTCGCCGGAAGCGCTGGTCGAGCGGCTGGAACAGACCCTCGACACGCGTGTCCTCGTGGTGCCATCGCTGATGGAGGCGATGTGCAACGAGGGCGATTCGCTGGCGCTGTTCCTGCTGCTCGTCGGGCGAGGGTGGCGGGTCATCAGTTCGGCCCGTGGCGTGCCGCAGGGCGGCGGCTACGACGGCTGGCTCGACGAGTTCCCCACCAGCGCGTCAGTCGTGTCAGCCGCGCGACCCCGACCCTCCGGTTGGTATGAGGCGGTGCCGTGTATCCTTACCTTCGCTTGCATGTAAGGAGGCGCCGGAATGGAGATCGCAGCGAGGATGAGCTCGAAGGGGCAGTTGACGGTGCCGAAGGTGGTCCGCGGCGCGCTCGGCGTCAGCGAGGGCGACAGCGTCGTCTTTCGTGTGGAGGGCAACTGTGCCGTGTTGGCCAAGACGCCGGAGTTCCTCGACCTGGCCGGTTCCTTCAGGGTGCCCGTCGCGCGCCGCAACGCCGAGTGGGACGAGATCGTCCGCACCACCCGCGTCGCCCGCACAGCGACCTCGTGATGGCTGCGTTCGTCGACACGAACGTCATTGTCCGCCATCTCACCGCCGATCCGCCTGCCATGGCGGAGCGTGCCACCGCCTTCCTCGCCCAAGAGGATGAGATGCACCTGGCCGACCTCGTGGTAGCCGAAACGGTCTACGTCCTCGAGTCCTTCTACGGCGCACCGCGTGGCCAGATCGCGGCAGCGATGCGATCGTTGGTGACGATGCGTTCGATGATCACCGTCGATCCCGTGCTGCTGCTGCGTGCGATCGAGGTCTATGAGCTCGATCGCCTCGACTTCGCCGAGGCCTACCTGGTTGCCAGCGCGGAGCGGACCGGGGTGGGGAAGGTTGTTTCGTTCGACAGGACGATCGACCGCGTCGGCACCGTCCACCGCATCGAGCCCTGACGGAGCGAGGGCGTCAGCCGGCGAGGGGTGGGTCCAGGCGGCGGCGGACGGCGGCACGGATCTGCTCGTCGAAGCGGCGCATGTGGGTGAGGATCAGCGCCGCAGCCTGCTCCGCGTCGCCGGCCCGCAGCGCGGCCAGGATCTCCCGGTGCTCGGCGATCATCCCGTGCAGGTCGGCGACGTCGCCGAGGTAGAGGTGCCACAGGCGGTCGCTGTGGCTGTACAGCATGTCCAGCGTGTCGGTGACGAAGCGGTTGCCGGCGGCCTCCCACACGATCTCCCGGCAGCGCCGGTCGATGGCCAGCAGCTCGTCGGCGGAGGACCCGTCGCCCGCAGGATCCAGCGCGGCCGCCATCTCCGCCCAGTGGTGCTCCGTGCCACGGACCGCGGCCAGCCGCATGGCGTAGGGCTCCAGCACCGCCCGGGTCTCGTACAGGACGGCCAGATCGGCGATGTCCAGCTGGCTGACGAACACACCCCGGCGGGGGACCACCGTGACCAACTGGTCCCGCTCCAGGCGCTGCAGTGCCTCCCGGATCGGTGTCCGCCCCAGCCCCAGCGTGGCCTGCAGTTCGTCCTCCCTGACCACGGCACCGGGAACCAGATCCAGCCGGACGATCATCCGGCGGATCTCCTGATACGCGCGTTCGCTGAGTGACTTCGGCGGTGTGATATGGTGAAGATATATCACCAGCCACGTCCCGGCAAGCATTGACCGGGCAGCCCGCAGGTCACTTGGGGAGCACCACCATGAGCGAAGTCCCGTCCCACGCGAAGGTCGTCGTCATCGGCGCCGGCATCGTCGGCAACTGCCTCGTCGGCCATCTCAGCCGGCTCGGCTGGACCGACATGGTCCTGCTGGACAAGGGGCCGCTGCCGAACCCGGGCGGTTCCACGGGCCACGCGTCGAACTTCATCTTCCCCACCGACCACAACAAGGAGATGGCCTTCCTCACGGTGGAGAGCCAGAACCAGTACATCGGCCTGGGTCTCAACAACACGTGCGGCGGCATCGAGGTGGCTCGCACGCCCGAGCGCATGCACGAGTTCACCCGCCGCATGACCTCCGCCAAGGCCTGGGGCATCGACGCCCGGCTGGTGACCCCGGCGGAGATCAAGGAGATGGTCCCGTTCATCAACGAGGAGATCCTCCTCGGCGGCTACTACACCCCCAGCGTCAGCGTGGTGGACTCGCTGGCGTCGGGCACGTCCATGCGTGAGGAGGCCGTCGCCAAGGGCGCCCTCCAGGTGTTCGCCAACACCGAGGTGCTGGACATCGAGACCGAGCCGGTGCCGGGCGGCCTGCCCAAGGTGACGGCCGTGGTCACCAACAAGGGCCGCATCGAGTGCGAGTACGTGGCCATCGCCTGCGGCGTGTGGAGCCCCCGCATCGCCGCCATGGCCGGCGCGACGATCCCGCTCACCCCGGCCGTGCACCAGATGGCCGACGTCGGCCCGATCGACGTACTGGTGGAGAGCAACAAGGAGCTCGCCTTCCCGATCATCCGCGACATGGACACGTTCTGCTACGAGCGCCAGTCCGCCGGCTCGATGGAGGTCGGCTCCTACGCCCACCGCCCGATCCTCATGCGCCCCGACGACATCCCGTCCAACGAGGCCGCGGCGCTCACGCCCACCGAGCTGCCCCTCACCTACGACGACTTCGAGCCGCAGATGGAGCAGGCCATCGAGCTGATGGAGATGCTCGGCGACGCCGAGATCAAGTACGCCATCAACGGCCTGCTCAGCCTGACCCCCGACGCAAAATCCGGTGCTCGGCGAGTGCGTCGAGGTGCGCAACCTGTGGAGCGCCGCCGCCGTCTGGATCAAGGAAGGCCCGGGCATCGCCCAGCTGGTGGCGGAGTGGATGACGTACGGGTACCCGCACATGTGCGACCCGCACGGCAGCGACATCAGCCGCTTCTACCCGCACGAGAAGACCGAGTGGCACATCAACGCCCGGTGCAACGAGCACTTCAACAAGACCTACGGCATCGTCCACCCGCGAGCAGTGGGCCAGCCAGCGGGGCATGCGCCGCAGCCCGTTCTACGCCCGTGAGGAAGCCTTGGCGCGGTGTTCTTCGACGCCCGCGGCTGGGAGCGCCCGCAGTGGTTCGAGAGCAACGCCGGCTGATGGAGAAGTACCCCGACGCCTGCCAGCCCCGCCAGCACGAGTGGGACGCCCGCTGGTGGAGCCCCATCACCAACGCCGAGCACCTGGCCATGCGCGAGCGTCGGCATGGTGGACCTCACCGCGCTCAACGAGTTCGACTTCCAGGGCCCCGGTGCCTGCGACTTCCTCAACTGGGTCTGCGTCAACAACGTGAACGTTGCCGTGGGCCGCAGCGTGTACACCCCGCTGCTGACCCCGCAGGGCGGCTTCCGCGGCGACCTCACCATCCAGCGCCTCGGCACCGACCACTTCCGGGTCATCACCGGTGCGTTCGACGGCGGCCGCGACCACTACTGGTTCACCAAGCACATGGAGCAGTTCAACGCCCACCACGGCCCGCAGGGCAAGTGGGTGTCGTTCAACGACATGAGCGGTGCCATCTGCACCATCGGCGTGTGGGGTCCCAACGCGGCGGCCACGATGGCGAAGATCGCCACCGACCACACCACGGCCCCCTACGACGTCAGCCAGGAGGGCTTCCCCTACGGCGCGGTGCGCGACGTGCTGATCGACGGCGTGCCCTGCACGATGTTCCGCATCAGCTACGTGGGTGACAACGGCTGGGAGATCTACACCCGCATGGAGCACGGCCTGAAGCTGTGGGACGCCATCGCCGCCGCCGGGCAGGAGTTCGGCATCATCCCCGTGGGCATCGGCGTGTACGCCCTCACCGGCCGTATCGAGAAGGGCTACCGCCTGATGGGCTCGGAGCTGGAGAGCGAGTACAACCCGGTGGAGGCTGGCCTGGCCCGCCCGAAGGTGAAGAGCGCCGACTTCATCGGCAAGGAGGCCTACCTGTCGGCCCGCGAGGAGTCGCCGGCGGCCATCATGTGCACCCTGTCGATGGACAGCCAGCGCTGCGCCGAGGGCTACGACCGCTTCCCGACCGGCGGCAACGAACCGATCCTCACGCTCAGCGGGGAGCGCATCCTCGACCGCAAGGGCCGGGTCAGCCGGGTCACCACCGCCGGTGCGGCCCCCTCGCTGGGCAAGTACCTGCTGATGGCCTACCTGCCGCCGGAGCACGCCGTGGTGGGCACCAAGCTGCAGATGATGTACATGAACGAGCTGTACCCGGTGACGGTGGAAGTGGCCGGCAGCACCCCGCTGTTCGACCCCACCGACGCCCGGATGAAGTCATGAACGTCCTCGTCTGCGTGAAGCGGGTGCCGGCACCCGGCGCCAAGATCAACATCACCGCCGACGGCCAGGCGGTGGACACCGCGTACCTGGCGTTCACCACCAGCCCCCACGAGGAGTGCGCGGTGGAAGCCGCCGTGCAACTGGTGGAGGCCCACGGTGGCGAGGCCACGGTGATGACGCTCGGCCCGACGGAGGCGGAGGAGCAACTGCGCTACGCCGCCAGCGTCGGCGCCTCGAAGTGCGTGCTGCTGCCGATCGACGGTGCGGACTGGGACCCACAGCGCACCGCGTCGGCGCTGGCCACGGCAATCGCCGGCGTGGAGGTGGCCAATGGCCCGTTCGACCTCATCCTGTTCGGCAACGAGAGCGCGGACTCCGGCAACTTCCAGGTCGGGGTGCGGGTGGCGCACGCGCTGGGCCGCCCGATCGTCAACGGCGTCAAGGGCATCGAGGTCGACGGCGACGCCGTGCGCGCCCGCCGCGAAGCCGATGCGGGCGTGGAGGTCTACCGCCTGCCGCTGCCGGCCGTGTTGGGCATCAAGGAGGGCATCAACCTGCCCCGCTACCCGACCATGAAGGGCCGCCTGGCCGCGAAGAAGGCCGAGGTCGCGCGGGTGGCGCCGGAAGGCGAGCCCGGTGGCCAGCAGATGGTCACCCTGGTGCAGCCGCCGGTCACCGTGACGGAGACCGTCATCCTCGGCCACGGCCCCGACGCTGCGCCGGCGGTGGTCGACCTCCTCGAAGAGATCGGGTTGCTGAAGTGACCGTCCTGGTGATTGCGGAACACGACCGGGGCGCGCTGGCCCCGGCCACCTTGGAGGCGTGCACGTTCGCCCGCTCAGTCGGTGAGGCGGTGCATGCCATCACCGTCGGCGCCGCGGCCGACGGGCTGGTGGCTCAGTTGGCCGAGTTCGGGGTGTCGCTGGTGGTCCAGGCTCATCACGACCTGCTGGCCGACTACGGCCCCGAGGCCTGGGGCGAGACGGTGGCCCAACTCGTGCGCCAGTATCAGCCGACCGCGGTGATCGCCACCGGCACCGACCGGGGCAACGAGGTGATGGCCCAGGTGGCTGCCCGCCTCGACCTGCCGATGGTGGCCAACGCCACCGCCGTCACGGCCGGCGAGCCGTGGGCCATCACGCGGGTCCGCTGGGGCGGCTCGCTGCTGGAGGAGTGCACCTTGGTGGGCGCCACCAGGCTGGTCACCGTCGCCCACCACGCCGTGGAAGCCGAACCGGCGCCGGTGCAGGCCGCGACCGAAGCGATGGCTCCGGACCTGGACCCCTCGCTGGCTCGCACGGTCGTGGTGGAGCGTGTGGAGCGCGCGGCCGGCGTCACCCTGAGCACGGCTGCACTGGTGGTCGGCGGTGGTCGAGGTGTCGGCTCGGCGGAGGCATTCGCTCCGCTGGAGGAACTGGCCCGCGAGTTGGGCGGCGTGGTCGGTTGCTCGCGTGCCGTCACCAACAACGGGTGGCGCAACCACACCGACCAGGTGGGGCAGACGGGAACCCGCATCGCCCCCGACCTCTACATCGCCTGCGGCATCTCTGGCGCCATCCAGCACTGGGTGGGGGCCATGGCGTCGAAGAAGATCCTTGCCATCAACACCGACAAGGACGCCAACATGGTGACGAAAGCCGACGTCGCGGTGATCGGCGACCTCCACCAGGTGGTTCCGGCCATCACCGCGGAGATCAGGCGACGACGCGGCGCGTGAGTGAGGCTAGGCTCCGGCCGATGGGTACCAACGAGCCTCCTTACCTCCCCCCGCCGGGCTCCACTCCTGGCACGCCGCCGCCCCCCGGTCAGCCCGGTCCGGGCCAGTTCCCCCAGCCCGGGCAGTTCCCCCAGCCCGGGCAGCAGCCGCAGTACCCACCCACGCAGCAGATGCCGCCGACGCAGCAAATGCCCCCGGCTCAGCAGTACCCGCCGGCCCAGCAGTATCCGCCCACGCAGCAGTACCCACAGCAGGGCTACCAGCAGCCGGGCTTCGGGGCCCCGGGCGGCATGCCGCCGGCCGCGCCCAAGAAGAAGACCGGCCTGATCGTCGGCGGCGGGATCGCCGCAGTCGCCTTGGTGGTCGGTGGTGTGCTGGCCTTCGGCGGTGGCGACGACGACAAGGGCGTCTCCCCGGCCACCACCACGCTCCCCGGGGTCAGCACCACGGCGATGGCACAGGACACCACCACAGCGGTTCCGGTCACCACGTTGGCGCCCGCCACCTCCGTGGTGCTGACCCTGCCGCCCACCAACGTGCCGCCGCCCACCCAGGCGCCCACCACCGCGGACGCTGCGCTCATCGAGGTCTTCGACGACACCAACTCGTTCAGCGCGCTGATCCCCAACTTCCTGGAGATCGATACTCGGCCCATCCAGTCCAACGACGGCTTCACGGTGCCTTCCATCACCGCGGCCACCAGCGTCGACGACTACAACAGCGACCATGTCACGTTCGGGTTCACCCTGTTCGCCGTGCCGGGCACCATCACCACGTCCACCGACGACGTGCTGAACTTCATCTCCCCGGGTGAAGGTGAATGCTCGTCGCAGTCGCTGAACATCGGCTACCCCACGGCGTTCGGCAGCGGCACCATGGTGCAGTACGACGGCTGCGGCGACGGCTCGGCGGCCAAGGTGCTGATCGTCGTCCGCATCGACTCCGCGGATGCCACGCTGGCGATCTACTACCAGGCACCCGGCGCATCGGCGGACCTGCTGTCCACTGCGCAGACGATCTTCGAAACCATGCGCGAAGCAGCCTGAGTGAGGCGCGGCCATGCCAGGGTCGCCCTCCCTCACCACTGACGGCCCGGCGGTCCGGCGCGACCTCGCGTTGGCCACCTGGGGCCTGTTCGTCGGCCTTGCCCTCCTGATGTTGGCGGCCGGCCTGTTCGGCACGGCACTGGGTGTGCGTTCCGAGCGGGTCGGCCTGCCCACCGCTATCTCCAGCCTCATCTCCGCGGCGTACTACATCGGGTTCCTCGTCGGGTCCCGCCTCACGCTGCGCTCCCTCGGGCGGGTGGGGCACATTCGCGTCTATGCCGCGCTGGCGTCCACGCTGGCCGCGGGGATGGTGGCCGTCGGCATCACCGGCCTCGCCGGCTGGTGGGTGGTGCTGCGGCTGCTCACCGGATTGTGCACCGCCGGCCTCTACGTGGTGGCCGAGTCGTGGCTGAACGATCTGGCCACCAACGAGAACCGAGGCCGGCTCTTGGCGGTGTACGGCGTGGTCACCATCCTGTTCTTCGGCATGGGGCAGATCCTCCTGGCGGCGGTGGAGGGGCGCCTGGTGATGGCCTTCGCCGTCGCCGGCATCCTCACCTCGCTGGCCGTGGCCCCCGTCGCGCTGTCGGAGGATGCCGTGGCGCCGAAGGTGGAACGCACCTCGCACGTCTCGCTGCGCGACCTGGCACGCACCGTACCGACCGGGGTCTACTCGTGCCTGCTCATCGGTGTGGCCCACGGGGCAATGACGGGCATGGCTGCCATCTATGCCACCCGGGTGGGCATGCGCGCCAGCGCGATCGGGCTGTTCGTCGCCCTGCCCAGCATCGGGTCGGTGATCCTGCAGTGGCCGATCTCGCGGGCCAGCGACGACCTGGACCGCCGGGTGGTCGGCTTCGCCGCGGCCGTTGGCGCGATCGGCGCGGGTGCAACCCTGGTGGTGCTGGAGCCGGGGCATCCTGCAGCCTTCCTGTGCATGGCCGGCCTGGGTGGGCTGAGCTACCCGCTCTACTCCATCGCTGCCGCGTACACGAACGACTGGATCGAGCCCGCCCACCTCAACGCGGCTGCGTCACAGTTGGTGACGCTGTACGGCATGGGCGCGGTGGCCGGCCCCTTCGTGGCCGCCGGCACCATGATCGCGTTCGGCCCGGATGGGTTCTTCTGGGCGCTGGTCGGTCTGCACGCCGTCATCGCCGCCTACCTGTTCTACCGCATCCTGGCCTGGCGTTCGCCGATCGCCAAGCGGCCGTGGCGGGAGGTGTCGCTGCCGGCGAGGGCGTTCTTCGTGCCGGCCACCATCATCGCCATGGGCGTGCGGCGGCGCCGCCAGCGCCGTGAACACCCGCCGGAGGAGTGAGCAGGGGTTCAGCCCGCCTGGCTGCGCTGCCACGCGACAGTGGCCTCGACATTGTTGAACGTGAACAGGTGCAGGCCTTCCAGCCCCAGGTCGTCGGCTCGGCGGGCCAGCGGGGTGATGAGGCGCATCGGGTCGTAACCGCCGGGGCGGAACAGGCGGCCGAGCGCGCCGCCCTGCTTCTTCACGAACCGCATGCTCTGGCCGATGCCGAGGCGCATGCCCATGGAGAGCAGCTTGGCGCGGTCGATCGCCCCCGGCACACCGATGTGCACGGGCAGCGCGAAGCCGGCGGCCCGCTCGCGCTCGCACCACTCCGTCCAGCGGCGCACGTCGAAGCACATCTGGGTGCTGGCGAACCCGCTCACGCCGGCTTCGGCGAGGAGGGTCTGCTTGGTGTGCAGCGCCTCGTGCAACACCGGGAGCGGGATGAGCGCGTGGCCGTCCGGGTAGGCGGTGATGCCGATGCGGCGCAGCCCGTGGTCCTCGGCGAGGAAGTCGCGCAGGAAGGCGACCACACCGTCGTAGGGGCCGGCGGGCTGCGGCGGGTCGCCGGCCACCAGGAAGACCTCCTGAACCCCGTGGTCGCGGCAGAAGCGGGCGAGTGCGGCGACCTGGGCGCGGTCCTCCACGAGTCGTGCCGACAGGTGGGGCACGGCGAGGTGGCCGAGGTCCGCCAGGCGCGCGGTGAGGTCCAACGTGGCCTGCTGGCCCTTGGTGGGGCTGCACGTGACGGACACCGAGCAGCCGGCCGGCAGGTGCGGGATCTGCGGCTCCAGGTTCTTCAGTGGGATGACCTCGTAGCGCGCCTCGGCCACCAGGCGCTGCACCGCGGAGCCGCTGGCGGTGCTGGTGGCGCTCATGCGAACTCGTCCGGCAGTTCGGCCTTGCGGCGGGCGATGAAGTCCAGCATCTCGGCGTCGATGGCATCGTCGAGCGGCGGCGCCTCGTACTCGGCCAGCCGCCGCTTCCACAGCGCGTTCGCCCGGCGGGCGGCGTCCAGCGACCCTTCCTCGGACCACTGCTCGAAGCTGGCGTTGTCGGCCGTGTCGCTGCGGTAGAAGGCCGTCTCGAAGTTGGCCAGGGTGTGGGCAGTTCCGAGGAAGTGGCTGCCGGGCGGATTGGTGCGGATGGCATCCAGGGCCAGCCCGTTCTCGCTGGTGTCCAGCCCCTTCACGAACGTGTGCATCATGCCCAACTGGTCGCAGTCCAGCACGAACTTCTCGTAGCCGAGGGCCAGGCCACCTTCCAGCCAGCCGGCGGCGTGGAGCACGAAGTTGACCCCGCCCAACACGGTCGGCTGCAAGGTGTTGGCGCTCTCGTAGGCGGCCTGTGCATCGGGGATCTTGGACGCTGTGAGCGCCCCGCCGGAGCGGAACGGCACGCCGAGGCGCCGGGCGAGCGCGGCCACCGTATAGAGCACCAGTGCAGGCTCGGGCGTGCCGAACGTGGGGGCCCCGGTCTGCATGCTCATGCTGCTGGCGAAGCTGCCGAACACCACGGGGGCGCCGGGCCGGACGAGCTGCACGAACGTCATGCCGGCGAGGGCTTCGGCCAAGGTCTGCACGGCGACGCCTGCGCTGGTGGCGGGCGCCATGGCCCCGGCGAGGATGAACGGGGTGATGATCGTGGCCTGGTTGTGCTCGGCGTAGCACTGGGCGGCGGCCAGCATCGTGCCATCCCACACCAGCGGCGAACTGGCGTTGATCAGGCTGGTCATCACCGTGCGGTCCTGCAGGTCGCCGCCGAACCCGATGCGGGCCAGTTCCACGCTGTCGGCTGCCCGCTCGCCGGCGGTGACCGAACCCATGAACCCCTTGTCGCTGTACTTCAGGTGGCTGTACACCATGTCCAGATGCCGCTTGCTGACCGGCACGTCCACCGGCTCGCACACCGTGCCGCCGCTGTGGTGCAGCCAGGGCGACACGTAGGTGAGCTTCACGAAGTTCTGGAAGTCGGTGAGCGTGGCGTAGCGGCGGCCGTTGTCCAGGTCGTGCACGAACGGGCTGCCGTAGTTGGGCGCGAAGACCGTGTGGCTGCCGCCGATCACCACGTTGCGCTCGGGGTTGCGGGCGTGCTGCACGTACGTGGCCGGGGCGTTGCCGCCGACGATCTCGCGGCACATCCCCCGCGGGAAGCGCACCCGGGTGCCGTCCACGATGGCCCCGCCGCGCTGGAAGATCGGCAGCGCGGCCGGGTAGTCCCGCACCTCGATGCCCACTTCCTCCAGCACGGTGTCCGCGGTGTACTCGATGGTGGCGAGGGCCTCGTCGGAGAGGATCTCGAACGGCCGCATGGTGCGGGTGAGGTAGGGAACGCGCTCGACCACGGCGGCGGCACGCATCGCGGCCCGCGCCGCTCGGCCCCCGCCCCGCCGGCCACCGCTGGCCTGTGCGTCGCTCATGACTCCTCCTTCTCGCTGCGGCGCCGTCGCCGCCCGCGTTCGTTCGACGTGGTGGATCGCGCCGGCAGCGTGACCACGGTCGACAGGTGTGGGGATGGCGCGGCGGCGTGGGGGAACGCCATCGCAGCCACGAACTGGGCCTGGAACTCCGGCTCGGTGGCGGTTTCGATCTTGACCACGTTGCGCACGGCCGCCTCCATCTCCCGGCGGGCGGCCACGGACAGCAGCGCCCGTACGGCGCCGGCACCGGCGGCGTTGCCCACCGAGCGCACCTGAGCGACCGGGCAGTCCGGCACCAGGCCGAGCACCAGTGCGTGCAGCGGGTCGATGTGGCTGCCGAAGGCGCCCGCCAGACGGATGTCGTGCACCTCGGTGACGCCGGCATGGCGCATCAGCAGTTCGATGCCGGCACGCAGTGCGGCCTTGGCCAACTGGATGGCGCGCACGTCGTTCTGGGTGATGAACAACCGGTTGGTGGGCGTGTCGTGGACCACGTAGGAGAACGTGCGGCCGTCCGCCACCAGACGCGGTGAGCGCTCCGCCAGCTGGCCCTGGATGACGCCGTCTTGGTCGATGATGCCGGCCAGGTACATCTCGGCGATCACCTCGATGATCCCCGAACCGCAGACGCCGGTGACCTCGATGCCGGCGGTGGCCAGAGCGTCGGCGAACGCCGGGTCGTCGCTCCACAGGTCGCACCCGATGACGCGCACCCGGGGCTCCAGGGTGATCGGGTCGATGCGCACCCGCTCGATGGCCCCGGCGGTGGCCCGCTGCCCACAGCTCAGTTGGGCGCCCTCGAACGCCGGGCCGGTAGGGCTGCTGGCAGCGAACTGGCGCTGGGCGTCGCCGAGCACGATCTCCGCGTTGGTGCCCACATCCACCAGCAACTGCAGGGTGGGGGAGCGATGCGGTCCTTCGCTGAGGATGACCGCGGCGGTGTCCGCGCCCACATGGCCGGCGATGCAGGGCGCCAGGTAGACGGCAGCGTGCGGGCAGGCCAGCCCCAGCAGGGGAGCCGGCACCTCGATGGCATCGGAGGTGGCGAGCGTGAAGGGGGCCTGGCCCAGGGGCGTGGGGTCGATGCCGGCCACCACGTGGTGCATGATCGGATTGCCGACCAGCACGACTTCCAGCACCCGCGACGGATCGTCGCCGGCGTCGGCACAGAGGTCGCCGATCAGCCCGTTGAGCGCCTCGCGGACGACGGCCGTCAACTGCTGGTCGCCGCCCGGGTTCATCATCACGTAGGACACCCGGCTCATGAGGTCTTCCCCGAAGCGGATCTGCGGGTTCATCCGCCCCGCGGAGGCCAGCACCTCACCGGTGACCAGGTCGCACAGGTGCCCGGCGATGGTGGTGCTGCCGATGTCCACCGCCACGCCCAGGGCCCGCTCGTGGTAGCCGGGCCAGGCGGCCACCACCGCATCACCGCGAACGGCCACGGTGGCAGCCCGGTCGGGGCCGGCGAACGCATGGTGCACCTGTTGCAGTGCGGTGAGATCCGTGGTGCGGACGGTGCGATCGAACGTGGCCTGCAGCGCATCGGCGATGAGCTCGCTCATCGATGCGGCATCGCCGAGCTCCGACGGTGGCAGTTCCAGGTAGCACAGCGCCACCGCGGGGTCCAGCACCACATCGGCGAGGTCCACCGACTTGCGCACGATCGGCCGGTGCACCTGGCTCTCCGGCGGCACGTCCACCACCACGTCGGCGGAGACGGTGGCGCAGCACCCAAGGCGCCGGTCGTCGCGCATGCCTCGGCGGTTGCGGTAGGCGTCCTCCGTGGCCGACCACGCGGACAGGGCGTCGCGGTCAGCGTCGATGGCCCACTTCGGGTAGCTGCCCGGCTGGAACGCGATCTGGCAACGCCCGCAGATGCCACGGCCGCCACAGACGGAGTCCAGGTCCACGCCAAGGTCGCGGGCGGCCTGCAGCACCGTGGTGCCCGGGGGCACGTCGGCGGCAAGGCCGGTGGGGGTGAAGACGACACGCGGCATGACGAGACGGTTCGCCTAGCCCCGGCGGCGGCCGCCGCGCCGCTCGCGCCCCGCACCTTCGGCCTGCGGCTCGCGGTTGGCGCGGATCCAGGCGAAGCAGTCCTGGTCGTTGCCGGCCAGCACGTCGGCGGCCATGACGGCCGTCTTCACTTCCTCGTGCAGCGGGTTGAGGATGGCGGAGGTCATACCATTGGAAATGGCCATCGCCAGGAACGTGCTGGTGATGTGGTTGCGGTTCGGCAACCCGAAGCTGACGTTCGACGCGCCGCACGTGGTGTTGACCTTCAGTTCGTCGTGCAGGCGGCGCAGCAGGCGGAACACCTGCTGGCCGGCCGTGCGCATCGCCCCGATCGGCATCACCAGCGGGTCGACCACGATGTCGCTGGCCGGGATGCCGTGGTCCGCGGCGCGCTGGACGATCCGCTTGGCCACCTCGAAGCGCACGTCGGGGTCCTCGCTGATGCCGGTCTCGTCGTTGCTGATGGCCACGACGGCGGCACCGTGGCGGGCCACCAACGGCAGCACCCGCTCCATCACTTCCTCTTCCCCGGTGACCGAGTTGACCAGGGGCTTGCCCTGGTACACGGCCAGGCCGGCCTCCAGCGCCTCGATGATCGAGGAGTCGATCGACAGGGGTACGTCGGTGACGGCCTGCACCAGTTGCACGGCCTTGGCCAGCAGCGCCGGCTCGTCGGCCAGCGGGATGCCGGCGTTGACGTCCAGCATGTGGGCGCCGGCCGCCACCTGGGCCAGCGCGTCGGCCTCCACGCGGCTGAAGTCGCCGTTCTTCATCTCTTCGGCCAGCAGTTTGCGGCCCGTCGGGTTGATCCGCTCGCCGATCATCACGAACGGCCGGTCGAACCCGATGACCACTTCCTTGGTGGCGGAACTGAGGACGGTGTGGGTCATGAGGGCTCCTGTGCGGGGTTGGCGGGGTCCCAGCCGCCGCGCTCGATCAGTTCGTGCAACCGCTCGTTGGTGAACTCGCGGCGGATGGACGCGGCCAGTTCCTCCACGGCGGTGTGCAGGTCGCCGCTGAGCGGGCGGGTGGTGCGGCGCATCTCGGCCACGTACTCCTGTGCGGTCTTCTTGCCGGCCACCATGGCGGCGCGGTCGATGGCTTTCTGGAAGCGGTGCGGAAGGACCACGCTGTGCTTCTGGTCGCCGTCGCGGCCGTTGACCTGGGCAGGGATGTCGCGCCACATGATGACGATGAGCTCGCTGGCGGTGCGGCGGGGCATGTCAGGCCACCTTTCTCAGTTGCACGCTGACGGCCATGGAGAACGGTTGCAGGCCCACGTGGCGGTGTTCGAACGCCAGGCCCAGGCGTTCGGCCGCCGCCGCGGCGGCGTCGCGGACGTCGGTGCGTTCGGTCTGGGACAGGAGCACCACCCGGCGGTAGTTGCCGAAGTAGGCGGGCAGCAGTTCGGGATGTCGGTCCAGCCCGAGGCCCTGCCACAGCAGGGCGTCGAAGTGCTTGGCCAGGTAGTCGGTGAGGTACAGCGTGCCGGGCTCGGCGTCGTGCAGCGCAGTGAACAGCTCGGTGCCGGCGAAGAACTCGTAGCAGTGGCTGCCGGGCAGGCGGCGCAGGTTGGGCCGTTCGGCCAGCAGGCGGTCCAGCCCGCCGCCGGTGCCGCAGTCGGCGTAGCCGACGAGCACGGTGCGATCACCGTGCGGGTCGGCGTCGGCCAGCAGCGCCTCCAGCGCCGGCACGATGCGCTCCGGCCGGTTGTGCAGGTTGGCCGGGAGGTAGCGCACTTCCACGGCGCGGTCCAGCTCGGCCGCAGCCAGCACGGCACGCAGCTCCGCCACGAGGGCGCCGCAGGCGAGCACGAGAGGAGTGGCCACCGCGCCCCCGTGACCTCAGGCAGCCGGGCCGGGGGGTTCGGGGTTGCCGCGCCGCGAGGAGACCAGCTGCTTCGCGGTCTCGGCAGCCACCGCGGCGTCCCGGCAATAGGCGTCCGCGCCCACGGCGTGGCCGAACTCCTCGTTGAGCGGGGCGCCGCCGACCAGCACCAGGTACTTGTCGCGCAGGCCGCGCTCGGTGAGGGTGTCGATGACCACCTTCATGTACGGCATGGTGGTGGTGAGCAGCGCGGACATGCCGGATGTCGGGCTGGTGCTCGTCGGCCGCGGCGAGAAGGCGTCGGCGTCGGTGTTGATGCCGAGGTCGATGACCTCGAAGCCGGCACCTTCGAGCATCATCGCCACCAGGTTCTTGCCGATGTCGTGGATGTCGCCCTTCACCGTGCCGATGACCACCTTGCCGATCGGCTCGGCGCCGGTCTCGGCCAGCAGGGGACGGAGGATCTCCATGCCGGCCTTCATCGCGTTGGCGCTGAGCAGCACCTCGGGCACGAAGAGGATGCCGTCGCGGAAGTCGATGCCGACGATCCGCATGCCCTCGACGAGGGCATCGTTGAGTACCTTCTCCGGGTTCCAGCCGCGGTCGAGGAGGATCATGGTGCCTTCGGCGATCTCGTCGGCGAGACCGTCGTAGAGGTCCTCCTGCATCTGGGTGACGAGTTCGTCATCAGGCAGTGCCGCCAGATCCAGGTCGTCGCCGTCGCTCATTGTCTGCCTTTCGGACCGGTGCCAAGGGTGTTCCACGATGCGGAACGAGTCCGTATGGCGGAACAGTAGCACGTGGAGGGGATGCGAAGTGTACGGGGAAGCACCCGCGCGCCGAACGCGGAAAGGGAGGGCCGAAGCCCTCCCTTCACCGTGGTTCGTAGCGTGTGTGGTTCAGGCGAACCAGGCGCTCCAGATGGGCTGGTTGGCGGCGATCCACTCGGCGGCCACCTCGGCGGGATCGCGCTGGTCGATCTCCACTGCGGGCAGCAGTGCCAGCTGGACCTCGTCGGTGATCTGCACCTTCTGCAGCATCGCCCACACCTGCGGGTTCTTCGCCTCCAGCTTGGCCGACGCCAGCTTCATCAGCGGGTCCGACGGGTAGTCACAGGCGGTCATCGCCGGGTCGTCGGCGCAGCCGGGCGTGTAGGCGGGCAGCTTCACCTGCTGCAGGTGGTACTTGCCGACGGCGGCCGTGGGCGTCCACCAGTACATCAGGATGGGCTCCTGGTTGGCGACGGCCGTGTCCAGTTCGGCCACGGTGGCGGCCTCCGAGCCGGAGTAGACGACCTGCAGCGGCAGGCCGAGGTTCTTGATGATCGGCTCGTCGTACTGGGAGTAGGACGGGTCGGTGCCGAGGAAGCGGCCGAGGTCGCCGGTCTCCGCGGTGGCGAACAGCTTGGCGGTGGCGGGGTCCATCAGACCCTCCCAGGTGGCCAACTCGGGGTGCGCCGTCATCACATAGTCGGGCACGAACCAGCCGATCTGGCCGGTGGTGCCGAGCAGGCCCATGTCCACCACCGAGCCGTCGTCGATGAACGCCTGCTCGTCGGCGACGATGCCGGACGGCCAGATCTCGGTGACGAAGTCCACCGAGCCGTCGGCCATGCCGGTGAACATGGAGTTCTCGTCGATGTCGATGATCTCGGCCGGCACGCACAGCTGGCTCTCGATGGTACGCTTCATGATCTCGGCCTCCAGGGCCGAGGCGGTCCAGGCGTTGCGGACGATGCGGATGGACTCACCGCTCAGCTCGGAGCACTGGCCGGACGAACCGCCGGAGGTGTTGTCGCCGGACGATGACGAGCGTCGTCGTCGCCACAGGCGCCGAGGATAGGCGCTGCAGCAGCGAGGCCGAGCGGCGAACCGGAGCGCGACGTGACTTCGCATGTTCTCCCCATGGTGATCGGTACCCAGGTGTGGTGTTGCCGCAGGCGTCCGTGCCCGCGGCGTCCGTGGGCGACTATCGTCGGCGCCCGAGCGAAGGGGTCGCCGCGACGTGAGCGATCTGGGTGACGACGAGGGGCCTGCCGTCGAGGTCAGCGGGCTGTGGAAGGTCTTCGGGCACCGGGGTGAGGCCGCGGTCGAGATGTCCCGCGCCGGGGCATCCCGAGCGGACGTCCTGGCCGAGACGGGCTGCACCATCGGCGTGCGCGACGTGGGGTTCGAGGTTGCCCGCGGTGAGACGTTCGTGGTCATGGGCCTGTCGGGCAGCGGCAAGTCCACGCTCGTCCGTTGCCTCTCGCGCCTCATCGAGCCCACCAGCGGCTCGGTGCGTATCCAGGGCGCCGATCTGCTGGCCATGAACGACGCCGACCTGCGCCAGTTGCGCCGCACGTCGATGTCCATGGTGTTCCAGCACTTCGGCCTGTTCCCGCACCGCCGGGTGGTGGACAACGTGGCCTACGGGCTGGAGGTCCAGGGTGTCCCCAAGGCCCAGCGGCGCGAGCAGGCCCGGGCCGTGCTGGACCAGGTGAGCCCTGCGCAGCTGCAGAGATGCACTTCCCGCAGCAGGCTCTCAGGTGGCATGCAGCAGCGCGTCAGCCTGGCCAGGGCGCTGGCGCTGGACGGAGATCCTGTTCTTCGACAGCGAACCGTTCTCCGCGCTGGACCCGTTGATCCGCCGCGACATGGGACGAACTGGTGCGCCTGCAGCTGAGGAAGCAGCGCACGATCATCTTCATCACCC
The DNA here is from genome assembly GCA_041394605.1 of Ilumatobacteraceae bacterium. Taxonomy (GTDB): domain Bacteria; phylum Actinomycetota; class Acidimicrobiia; order Acidimicrobiales; family Ilumatobacteraceae; genus UBA668. Next base: position 38,731 of record JAWKHX010000006.1, on the reverse strand, counting down.
ACGACTTCGCCGAGGCCATCCGCCTCGGCGACCGGATCGCCATCATGAGACGGGGGCTGGACCAGATCGGCACGCCCTCAGGGCTTGATCCTCCACCCCGGCCACGGACTATATTAGCGAGTTCGTAGAGACATCCCGCGGGAACGTGTGCTGACGGCCGCCACGGTGGCTTCCGGGGCCCCCGCCGGCACCGGCCTGACTGATGAACGGACATGATGACCGTGCGGCGAGATCGTGCCGTGCTGCTGGCCACGGACGCCCCGATCGACGTCATCGGCGCCGACGGGCGAGCGGTCGGCAGCCTCGACCGCGGGCAGGTGGCTGCGATGCTCAGCGCGGACGGGTCGTGACCGACACGCTGGAGCCGATGGTCGCCGAACCGGCGGCGGAGCAGCCCGTGCCGGCCGCCCCTGTCTGGTACCGGCGGCGCGGCGTGCAGACGGCCGGCGGCGTGGGCCTGGCGCTGGTGGTGGCGCAGGTGGTGCTGCGCGGCACCACCGTGTTCCCACCAACTGGTACATGACCCTCGGCGATCGGATGCGTGACTTCCGGTCGTGGATCCAGCGCAACCGCAACTCCAACTTCGTCATCGCCCACGTGCTGCGCCCCATCGGCGACGCGGTGCTGTGGCTCTACGAGCACGTGCTCGACGTGCTGCTGGATACCGTGGTTCTTCCTGCCGCTGGCCTTCGCGCTGGTGATCGCCCGCTCCGGCAAGTACGTCAATGCCGTCGCCGCGGCGGTGGCGCTGGCCCTCATCGAGCTGGCCGGGTTCCATCAGATCGGCATGGAGACCATGTCGCTGATGCTCATCTGCGTGGGGCTGTGCATCATCATCGGCACGCCGCTCGGCATCCTCGCCGGCCTCTCGCCGCGGGCCGAACGGATCCTGCGGCCGATCCTCGACGCCCTGCAGAGCCTGCCCACCCACGCTGTACCTGCTGTTCGGCCTGCTGCTGTTCGGCATCCGTCAGACCCCGGCGGCCGTCGCAACCGTCGCGTTCAGCGTGCCGCCGGTGATCCACATCGTGGCCGCCAGCATCCACGCGACGATGCCACCCGCCTCGGTGGAGGCCGGGCGGATCTTCGGGTCCAGCCGCTGGCAGCTGCTGTGGAAGGTGCAGTTCCCGCAGGCCACCCGGTCGTTCCTCACCGCCGTCAACCAGACGGTGATGATGTGCCTGAGCATGGTGGTCATCGGTGCCCTCATCGGGGCCGGTGGTCTTGGCGGCGAACTCTTGCAGACGTTGAAGTTGCGCAGTCCTGGCCGCGGCGTGGTGGTGGGGGTGGCCATCTTCGGCATCGCCTTCGCGTTCGACCGCCTGGGCCGCTCGCTGATCGGCGCACGCGCCGTGGCATCGCGGTTGCGCAGCAGGGACTACTGGCTGGGTGCGGCGGCCGTGCTGCTGGTGGCGTACTTCGTCGGGCGGGGCATCGACCACGGCCAGGTGCCGTGGACGTTCGCCCGCGACGTGGCCAACCCGATCGACGACCTGGTAGAAGTGGATCCGCGACGAGTTCGGTCGCAGCCTCAGGCTCGTTCAGCGACTGGGTCACCATCAACCTGGTGCTCCGCCTGCGCAACTTCCTGCAGGTCACCGTCGCCTGGCCGGTGCTGATCGGCGCCGTCACGGCCGCAGCGTGGTACCTGCGCGGCAAGTTGTTCGCGGTGTTCACGTTCGGCGGGCTGGTGCTGATCGGGCTCATGGGCATGTGGCAGCCGGCCCTGCTGACGCTGTCGCAGATCGTCATCGCGGTGGTGGTCGGCGCCTGCATCGCCCTTCCCGTGGGCGTGTTCATCGGCCGCCGGCCGCGGCTGGAGGCCGTGGTGGAGCCCTTCCTGGACATCATGCAGACCCTGCCCAGCTTCGTGTACGCCATCCCGTTCGTGATGCTGTTCACCGTCGGGTTCGTGCCGGCGATGCTGTCCACGATGGTGTTCGCCATCCCGGCCGGCGTTCGGTTGGCAGCACTGGCCGTGAAGGGCGTGCAGCCCGAGGCGTTGGAGGCGTCCACCACGTTCAGGGCCCACCAACCGGCAGCGCCTGTGGGGCGTGCAGATCCCGCTGGCCATGCGCGGACTGGTGCCTGGCGGTGAATCAGCTGATCATGATGTCCATCTCCATGGCCATCATCGCCGGCATGGTGGGCGAGAACGGCCTGGGCTACAAGTCCGTGGGAGGGTCTCACCAAGCCGGATGTGGGCGTGGCGGTGGAGGCCGGCCTGTCGCTGCTGGTGATGGCGATCGTGCTGGACCGTCCAGTGGAGGAGTCTGGCCAACCGCTGACGCCGCCGGTCAGGCGCCGGCAGTAGAACGGCGCCGGTTCGGGCGGCAGCGGCGTGTTGCCGAGGATCAGGTCGGCGGCCTTCTCGGCCATCATCATCACCTGGCGCCGAATGTTGCCGTTGGTGACGTAGCGCGGCCGAAGCGTCGATACCCGCACGCCCTCCACGCCCGCACCTTCATCGTCAACGGGTCCACCACGCTGTCGTCGTCCTCGGCACCCATCCGGCAGGTGCAGCTGGGGTGGAGGGCGGTCCTCGCCGTCCTTGCGGACCCATTCGAGGATCTGCTCGTCCGTCTCCACCTCCGGGCCGGGGGAGATCTCGCCGCCGTTGTAGGCGGCCATCGCCGGCTGCGCCAGGATCGACCGTGCGGTGCGGATGGCTTCCACCCGCCGCGGCGGTCCTGATCGGTGCTGAGGTAGTTGAACCAGCGCCGGCTTCAGCCCGTCGGGTCGGCGGACGTGATCTTCACCGAGCCGCGGGCGTCGCTGTACATCGGCCCGATGTGCACCTGGTAGCCGTGGCCGCCGGCCGGCGCGGAGCCGTCGTAGCGCACGGCGATGGGGAGGAAGTGGAACATCAGGTTCGGGTAGGCGACGTCGTCGTTGCTGCGCACGAAGCCGCCGAGACTCGAAGTGGTTGAACGCCGAAGCCCCGGAACAACCACTGCAGGCCGATCGAGCGTCGCCAAATTGCAGGTTGGGCTGCAGGCTCACCGGCTGGCTGCACGCATGCTGCACGTAGACCTCCGGTGTAGTCCTGCATGTGCTCGCCCACGGCCGGCAGGTCGTGCACCATCCGGATGCCCAGCGGCTCCAGTTCCGCAGCATGGCCGACGCCACTGGCCCGCGCAGCAGTTGCGGGGTGTTGAAGGCACCGCCGCACAACACCACCTCGGCCGCCTCGGCTCGGCGCAGCTTGCCCCGCACCGCGTACTGCACGCCGGTGGCGCGGTTGCCGTCGAAGTTGATCCGGTGCACCAGCGCCCGCGTGACGACCTTCAGGTTGGGGCGGTCCATCACCGGATGGAGGTAGGCGCGGGCCGCGCTGAGGCGGCAGCCGGTGCACATTGCGGTCGAAGCGGGCGAAGCCTTCCTGCTGGCCGTTGACGTCGCTGGTGAGCGGGTAGCCGGCCTCCTGGCAGGCGGCGAAGAAAGCGGGGATCAGCGGGTTCTGCGACAGGCCACACGCTCCAGCACCAGCGGACCCTCGCCGCCGCGCCACTCGTCGGCGCCGGCGAGGCAGGTCTCCATCTTCTTGAAGTACGGCAGGCAGTGGGCGTAGTCCCACGTGGCCATGCCCTTGTCGGCCGGCCCAGCGCTCGTAGTCCAGCGGGTTGCCGCGCTGGAAGATCATCCCGTTGATGCTGCTGCTGCCGCGAACACCTTGCCGCGGGCGTGGTACACCCGGCGGCCGTGCATACGGCTCGGGTTCGCTCTCGTACTTCCAGTCGTAGAACCGGCTGCCGATGGGAAGCATCAGCGCCGCCGGCATGTGGATGAAGACGTCCACTTGTAGTCGGGCGCCCGGCTTCCAGCACCAGCACCTTGGTGGACGGGTCGGCGCTCCAGCCGGGGTGGCCAGCGCGGACCCGGCGGACCCGCCGCCGACGATGTAGTCGTAACGCTCCACGAACGTCCCTTCAGGCTCGTTGGCCCCCGGCGGGTGGGGACGCAGGCTCAGTCGATGCGCACCCTGGCCGCCGTGGCGACCACCAGTCTGCCCAGTTCGGCACCCCCTCGGCACCGGGCGGCCCCGTGGCGGCCCCGTAGATGTGGATGGCACCGATCACCTTGCCCGTCCGGTCGCGCAGCGCGGCCACCGAGTTGAGACCGTCTGCGTACTCGCCGTAGGCCCCCACGCGTACCCGTCCACGCACCTGGTGCAGCCGCGCTGCCAGGTCCTCGGGGTCGGTGGTGCGTTCGGTGGAAGGCCTCCAGGCCGGCGTCGACCAGCCGGCGGACAGGCCCCGTCGTCGGACGCCAGCACCACGTGCCCCGACGGCACGGCGTGCATCGGGATGCGCTGACCCGTCCGGTCGCACCTGCGGGCTCGCTGTCGAGGGTGATCTGGTCGAGGTACAGCATCTCCGAGCCGTCCGGCACGGAGAAGCCGGTGGCCTCGCCGGTGGCCTCGGTGAGCTCGGCCAGGAACGGGCGCACCAGCCCGGCTCCAGCGACCGGCCCGGCCGGGCGGCGGCGCCCAGTTCCACCAGGGTCTCGCCGAGGTGGTACTCGCCGCCCACCGCCAGCTGCTCCACCGCGCCGAGGGCCTCCAGCGTGCTCAGCAGGCGGGCGACCGTGCTCTTCGGCAGATCGGCGCGTTCGGCGAACCGGTGACGCCGGCCAGGCCTGCGGCGAGGCGCAGCACCGCGAACGCACGGGCGACCGACTGGACGCTGGACATGCCGCCGCCTCCCGCGCTCAGGCGGGAACGCCCCCTGCATCCGGGCGGCCGACAGGGTGTTCTCCAGCAGGCAGGCGATGGTCATCGGGCCGGTGCCGCGTGGCATCGGGGTGATGGCGCCGGCGATGGCCTGGACGGCGTCGAAGTCCACGTCGCCGACGATCCCGGCCTCGGTGCGGGACACACCCACGTCGATGACCGCGGCGCCGGGCTTCACGTGTGCGGCAGTGACCATCCGGGCCTGGCCGGCGCAGGCGACGATGATGTCGCTCTGTCGGCAGACCTCGACCATGTCGGCGTCGGGAGTGCGGGAGTGGGCGAGCGTGACCGTGCAGTCCACGCCCTTGCGACCCAACAGCAGCATCTGCGGAAGACCCGTGAGCGTGCTGCGGCCGATGACGGTGGCCCGCTTGCCCGAGGTGGGCACGCCGTAGCGCTCCAGCAGGCGCATGACGCCGAGCGGCGTGCAGCCGACGTGCCCGGGCAGGCCGCGCACGAGGCGACCCATGGAGCGCTCGGTGAGGCCGTCCACGTCCTTCTCCGGGGGGATCAGCGCCAGCACTGGCTCAGGGTCCAGCCCGGCGGGGAGGGGCAGCTGGCAGAGGATGCCGTGCACGGTGGGGTCGCCGGCCAGTTCCGTCACCACGGCCTCCACCTCGGCCTGGGTGGCGTCGTTGGGCAGCTCGCGGTGCACGCTGACCATGCCGGCCTCGCCGGCCAGCTTGCGCTTGGTGGCCACGTAGAGCTGGCTGGGGCGATCGTCGCCCACCAGGACGGTGGCCAGGCAGACCGGCGGGTTGCCGGCTGCGTCGATGGTGGCGCGGAGCCCGGCGATGATCTCGCCGCGAAGGCGGATGCCGTCCATCAGCACCGCGCCGCCGGGCGTGCGCTCGTACTCGCCTGTGGGGTTGATGGTCATCCGTGCCTCCTGGTCGGCCGCCGTCACGACAATCCGATGATCTGGCCGTGGTCGTCGAGGTCGATGATGCTCGCTGCCGGCGCCGAGCCCAAACCGGGCATGGTGGTCATGTCGCCGCAGATCGGGTAGACGAACCCGGCGCCGACGCTGGCGCGCACCTCGCGCACGTTCACGGTGTGGCCGGTGGGGGCGCCCTTCAGCGTGGCGTCGGCGCTGATCGACAGGTGGGTCTTGGCGATGCAGACCGGCAGGTTGCCGAAGCCGTTTGCTTCGTAGCGGTCCAGTTGGGTGCTGGCCGCCGACGTGTAGGTGACCTTGCCGGCGCCGTAGATCTTGGTGGCGACCTTCTCGATCTTGGTCTTCAGGCTGTCGGTGTCCTCGTAGCAGAACTGGAAACTGGTGGGCTCGTCGCAGGCCTCCACCACGGCTCGGGCGAGGTCGGTGGCCCCGGCGCCCCCGTTGGTGAAGTGGGTGCTCACGGCCACGCGGGCACCGACGCTCTCGGCGATCTCGCGGATGGCCTGGTGCTCGCTGTCGAAGTCGCCGGGGAAGGCGTTGATGGCCACCACGGGCGAGACGCCGTGGACCTTCACGTTGTCGATCTGCTTGATGAGGTTGGCCGCGCCGGCGCGCACGTCGTCGGGGTTCTCGGCCAGCAGATCGGCGGGCAGCGGCTTCCCAGGGGTGATCTTGAACTTGCCACTGTGGGCCTTCAGCGCCCGCACCGTGGCCACGAGCACGGCTGCGTCGGGGGTCATGCCCGAGTTGCGGCACTTGATGTTGAAGAAGCGCTCCGCCCCCATGTCGGCGCCGAAGCCGGCCTCGGTGATGAGGTAGTCGCCGCCGTGGATGCCGATGAGGTCGCCGACGATGGAGGAGTTGCCGTGGGCGATGTTGCCGAACGGGCCGGCGTGGACGATGACGGGGGTGTTCTCCAGCGTCTGCAGCAGGTTCGGCTTCAGCGCCTCGCGCATGATGACGGCCATCGAGCCCGCGCCCTTCAACTGCTCGGCGGTGACGGGCTGGTTGTCCTTGGTGTAGCCGACGACGATGCGGCCGAGACGGGCCCGCATGTCCTCCAGCGACGTGCTGAGGGCGAGGATGGCCATGACCTCGCTGGCGGCGGTGATGTCGAAGCCGGTCTGGCGGGTGACGCCGTCCATCCGCCCGCCGAGACCGATGACGATGTTGCGCAACGCCCGGTCGTTCACGTCGAGCACCCGCCGCCAGGTGACGTTGTGGAGGTCCAGGCCCAACTCGTTGCCGTGGTGGAGGTGGTTGTCCACCATGGCCGACAGCAGGTTGTGCGCTGCGGTGACGGCATGGAAGTCGCCGGTGAGGTGCAGGTTGAGGATCTCCATCGGCACGACCTGGCTGTAGCCGCCGCCGGCGGCGCCACCCTTGATGCCGAACGTCGGGCCCATGGAGGGCTGCCGCAGGGAGATGACGGCCGACTTGCCGATGTGCTGCATCGCCTGGCCGAGACCGACGGTGGTGGTGGTCTTGCCCTCGCCCAGCGGCGTGGGGGTGATGGCCGTGACCACCACGTACTTGGCCTTCGGCCGGTCAGCCAGTTCCTCGATGGCCTCCAGGCGGATCTTGGCCACTTCGTCGCCGTGCGCTTCCAGCAGGTGGGGGCCGATGCCCATCTGGGCGGCGATGTCGGGCAGCGGCTTCAGCGTGGCTGCACGGGCGATCTCGAGGTCGGACGGGAACGACACGGCTTACTCCCTCGGTGGTACGGGCGGCCCGACTGTACCACCACGGTTCCGCACTGTGGAACAGGTCCACGATGCGGAACACCTGCCTCGGCGTGTCGGGGTGAGCGCCTGCAGCCCCGGAGCGACCTGAAGCCGCGCCCGTGGGCGCGAGTTCACGTCAGGGTTGACACGAGAGCGCGCCCATGGGCGCGGGAACAGGCCATCGTGATGGGGCCGGCACTCAGCCGCGGGGGCGTTCGCCGTAGTCACCGAAGGGGCGGTCACGCTCGCGGACGGCTTCGCGGAAGCCGACCTCGCCGCTGCGCTGCACGAAGTCCAGCCCCTCCTGGGTGTGGCGGGCGACGCCGTCGAGGAACGTGCCGAGGCGGCGGGACGAGCGTGGGTCGTACATCTCGTCGGCCACCGAGTTCAGCGCCATCGTCACCATCTCCAGCTGGTTGGCGGGCACCTGGGCGATCCGCTGGGCCAGCGCCATGGCCCGCGCGGCCAGTTCGCCGTCGGGTACCACCTCGAGCACGGCGCCCATGTCCAGGGCTTCGGCGGCGGTGAACTCGTCGCCGGTGAGCATGTAGCGGCGGGCTCGCTGCAGGCCGAGTCGCATCACCCAGTTCCACGGGGCCTCGGGAATGCCCCACACCCGGCTGGGCGGGTAGCCGAACCGGGCGGACTCGGCGGCGATGATCATGTGGGCGTTGAACACGACATTGGTGCCGCCGGCGATGCACCAGCCCTGCACCGCCGCCAGCGTGGGCTTGGAGCACTCGTGCAACTTCGCCCACACGACGGCGAACGAGCCGATCATGTGCTGGTCGGCGACGGAGTCCCACACCCTGCCGCCGCGCCCGTCCTCGACCGCCTGGGCACTGGTGGACCAGTCCAGGCCGTAGCCGGCGCAGAACGCCGGACCCTCGGCGTCGAGCAGGATCACCCGCACCTCGCGGTCCCGCTCGGCGGCGTCGATGGCCGCGCCCAACTCGTCACGGAACTCGGGCGTGATGGTGTTGTAGGCCTCAGGACGGCACAGGGTGAGGCGGCGCACATGGCCGTGGGTCTCTTCGCGGACAGCATTCCCCATGCGCCGATGTTCGCGCGGCCGGCGGGGGCGCCCCGCACTACGGTGCCGCCCCATGACTCGGATGCGCCTGCGCGACCTCGGCCTGTCGATCGGGCGGCTGCCCACCGGCCCGGCGAACTCCATCGCCGATGTCGCCGGCGTCACGGTGGGTCATGCCACGGTGGTGGCCGACGAACCACGGGTGGTCCGCACCGGCGTCACCGTGGTGCACACGAGGGGGCCGGGTGATCGAGACCAGTTGTGTTACGGGGCGATGCACTGGCTGAACGGCAACGGGGAGATGACCGGCAGCCAGTGGTTGCACGAGTCCGGCCTGCTGGCCGGGCCGATCGGCATCACCAACACCCACCAGGTGGGCCTGGTGCGCGACGAACTGGTGCGCTGGCAGGTGGACCGCAACCCGTCCACCGAGTGGTGCCTGCCGGTCGTGGGCGAGACCTGGGACGGCCACCTCAGCGACATCAACGCATTCGCCGTCACCGCCGAGCACGTGAGGGCCGCGCTGGCCGACGCCGACTCCGGCGGCCCCGTGCGCGAGGGCTGCGTGGGCGGTGGCACCGGCATGGTCTGCCACGAGTTCAAAGGCGGCATCGGCACGTCGTCGCGGGTGGCGACCTCGGCGGGGGAGGAGTGGACCGTCGGCGCGCTGGTGCAGGCCAACTACGGCCGGCGCGACCTGCTGCGGCTGGACGGGCGGCGGATCGGCCACCTGGTGGGGGCGGACGTGGTGCCGCTGGCCGACGACCCCCAGCCCGAGCCGGGTGCCGGTTCGATCATCGTCATCCTCGCTACCGACGCGCCGCTGGTGGCCGACCAGTGCCGCAGGCTGGCCCAGCGCGCCACCGTGGGCCTGGCCAGGGTCGGCGGCACCGGGTCGGACAGCAGCGGCGACATCTTCCTCGCCGTGGCCACCGGCAACCGGGTGGCGGAGGGCGCGTCGGGCCGCGTTCGACGTGCCCTGCCGCACCCGGCGATGACGCCACTGTTCGAGGCCGCGGCGGAGGCGGTTGAGGAAGCCATCTGGAACGCGATGTGCGCCGCCGAGACCACGGTGGGCTTCGCAGGCGCACCGTGCATGCCGTGCCGCTGGACCTGCTGCGGACGATCGGCGGCGCCGGCGCGGCGTGACGTGCACCGCCGCCGGCGTCGGCGAGGGTGCAGACTGTGGCCAGCATGAACGAACGTCCCGCACCTGCCTCGCCCGTCCTGCTCGGCCCGTCGGGGGTGTCGCTCGCCGAGGTTGTCGCAGTTGCCCGCCATGGCGCCACCGTCGCACATGCCGAGAACGCCCGGGCCGCCATGGCCCACAGCGCCGCCCTCGTGGATGGCTTCGTCGTCGGTGAGCATCCGGTGTACGGCGTCACCACCGGCTTCGGCTCGCTGGCCACCACCGTCATCCCCGCCGAACGCACCGCGGAACTGCAGGTGGCGCTGGTCCGTTCGCACGCGGCGGGCATGGGCCCGCAGGTGGAACGCGAGGTGGTCCGCGGCCTGCTGTTCCTGCGGGCCCGCAGCCTGGCCATGGGGTTCAGCGGCGCCCGCCCCGAACTGGTCGACCTGCAACTGGCCCTGCTGAACGCCGGCCTGTCGCCCGTGGTCCGCGAGCACGGCTCGCTGGGCGCCAGTGGCGACCTGGCCCCGCTGGCCCACTGCGCCCTCGCGCTGATCGGCGAGGGCGAGGTGTGGACCGCCGACGACCGCCGCCTGCCTGCCGCCGAGGCCCTTGCCGCCGCCGGCCTCGCCCCGGTGACGCTGCGGGCGAAGGAAGGCCTGGCCCTCATCAACGGCACGGACGGCATCCTCGGCATGCTCTGCCTGGCCATCCACGACCTCGCGCAGTTGGCCAAGCTGGCCGACGTCGCGGCGGCGATGACCGTCGAGGCGCTGCTCGGCACGGACCGGGCGTTCGCCGCCGATCTGCAGGCGCTGCGCCCGCAGGTGGGGCAGGCGGCCAGCGCCCGCAACCTGACCCGCCTGCTCGCGGGCTCGGCCATCGTCGCCAGCCACCGTGTGGACGACACCCGGGTGCAGGACGCCTACTCGTTGCGCTGCACCCCCCAGGTGCACGGCGCGGCGCTGGACACCATGGCCCACGCCCGCACCATCGCCGAGCGCGAACTGTCGGCCGCCATCGACAACCCGATGATCCTGCCCGACGGGCGGGTGGAGAGTTGCGGCAACTTCCACGGTGCCCCGCTGGCGCTCGTGTGCGACTTCCTGGCCATCGCCGTCAGCGAACTGTGCGCCATCGCCGAGCGCCGCACCGACCGCATGCTGGACCGCACGCGCAGCCACGGCCTGCCGCCGTTCCTCACCCCCGATGCGGGGGTGAACAGCGGGTACATGATCGGCCACTACACCCAGGCGTCGATGGCGATGGAGGCCCAGCGCCTGGCCGTGCCGGCCAGCACCCAGAGCCTGCCCACCAGCGCGATGCAGGAGGACCATGTGTCCAACGGCTGGGCCGCCGCCCGCAAGCTGCGCCGCAGCGTGGACGCCCTGCGCCGGGTACTGGCGGTGGAGATCACCTGTGCCGCCGCCGGCCTCGATCTGCGCGCCCCGCTGGCGCCGTCGCCGGCCACGGCTGCAGCGCTCGCGGTGGTTCGTGCCCATGTCGCCGGCCCCGGTTCCGACCGGTGGCTGTCGCCCGACCTTCGTGCGGTGGAAGCCGCGCTGGCCGACGGCTCCATCCTCGCCGCCGTCGAGACCACCATCGGAGAGCTGGAGGTGCTCTGACCATGTCCGGACCCCGCCCCGTCCACGCTCCGCGTGGCACCGACCTCACCTGCCTTGGCTGGCCGCAGGAGGCCGCCTATCGCATGTTGCACAACAACCTCGACCCCGAGGTGGCCGAGCGCCCCGACGACCTGGTGGTCTACGGCGGCACGGGTCGCGCCGCCCGCAGTTGGGACGCGTTCGACGCCATGGCCCGCACCCTCACCACCCTGAAGGGTGACGAGACGATGCTGGTGCAGAGCGGCAAGCCGGTGGGTGTGTTCCGCACCCACGAGTGGGCGCCGCGCGTGCTGATCGCCAACAGCAACCTCGTGCCCGATTGGGCCAACTGGGACGAGTTCCGCCGGCTGGAGGCGCTCGGCCTCACGATGTACGGCCAGATGACCGCTGGCTCGTGGATCTACATCGGCACCCAGGGCATCCTCCAGGGCACGTACGAATGCTTCGCCGAGATCGCCCGCCGCCGTCACGCCGCGGGTACCGGCGACGGCAGCCTGGCCGGCACGATCACACTCACGGCGGGCCTCGGCGGCATGGGCGGCGCCCAGCCGCTGGCCGTCACGATGAACGGCGGCGTCGCGCTGTGCATCGACGTGGACCCGTGGCGGGTGGAGCGCCGTCACGAGCACCGCTACCTGGACGAGATCGCCGACTCGCTGGAGGACGCCATCGCCCGCTGCACCCGGGCCCGTGACGAGCGTCGGGCACTGTCCGTCGGCGTCGTCGGCAACGCCGCGGACCTGTTGCCGCGCCTGCTGGACATGGACTTCCCCGCCGACATCGTCACCGACCAGACGAGTGCGCACGACCCGCTCAGCTATGTGCCGGTGGACCTCACACCCGAGGCCACGGCGGAGATGGCCCGCACCAACCCGCAAGAGCTCATCCGCCGCAGCAGGGAGAGCATGGCCGTGCACTGCGCGGCGATGGTCGGCTTCATGGACAAGGGCTCGGAGGTGTTCGACTACGGCAACAGCCTGCGCACGGAGGCCAAGCTGGGCGGCTTCGAGCGGGCGTTCGACTACCCCGGCTTCCTGCCCGCCTACATCCGCCCGCTGTTCTGCGAGGGCAAGGGCCCGTTCCGCTGGGTGGCGCTCAGTGGCGACCCCGCCGACATCGCCGCCACCGACCGGGCCGTCCTCGAGGAGTTCCCGGACGACCCGCACCTGCGTCGCTGGATCGAGATGGCGGGGGAGCGGGTGGCCTTCCAAGGCTTGCCCGCCCGCATCTGCTGGCTCGGCTACGGCGAGCGTCACCGGCTGGGTCTGCGCTTCAACGAGATGGTTCGCCGTGGCGAACTGAAGGCGCCGATCGTGATCGGTCGCGACCACCTGGACTCCGGCTCCGTCGCTTCGCCCTACCGGGAGACCGAGTCGATGCTCGACGGCAGCGACGCCATCGCCGACTGGCCCCTGCTCAACGCCCTGGTCAACACGTCCAGCGGCGCCACGTGGGTGAGCATCCACCACGGTGGCGGCGTGGGTATCGGCCGCAGCATCCACGCCGGCATGGTCTGCCTGGCGGACGGCACCGATCTCGCTGCGGAGAAGCTGTCCCGCGTGCTGGTGGCCGACCCCGGCATGGGCGTCATCCGCCACGCCGACGCCGGCTACGAGCGCGCCACGGAGGTGGCCGCCGAGCGCGGCGTGCGCATTCCGATGGGGGAGTCCTGATGAACGAAGCGAGCCGCCGCATCGAGGGCGACTTCGCCCAGGATGGGGCGTGTTGTGTGCGCAACGCGTTCACGCCGCAGCAGATGGAGCTCGCCCGCGAGGCGATCGAGGCCAACCTGGCAGACCTGTCGCCGCTGGCGAAGCGGGCCAGCGAGATGAGCGACGGCGCGTTTGTGGAGGACTTCTGCAACTGGCAGCGGATCCCGGCGATGGAGACGTTCATCCGCGAGACCGACGCAGCTGCCATTGCCGGCGAGTTGATGGGCGCCGACGAGGTGCGGCTGTACCACGACCATGTGCTGAACAAGGAGCCCGGCACCCGCCAGCGCACCCCGTGGCACCAGGACCTGCCGTACTACAACGTGGACGGCCGGCGGAACATCAGCATGTGGATCCCCATCGACCCGGTGCCGCGGGAGAGCACCCTGGAGTTCGTGCAGGGCTCTCACCTCGGCCCGTGGTACATGCCGCGCACGTTCAAGGACAACCAGGCGAAGTGGTTCGCCGAGGGCACGTTGCAGGAATTGCCCGATATCGACGGCAACCCCGAGTTGCATCCGGTCATCGGTTGGGCGCTGGAGCCGGGCGATGCGGTGTGCTTCCACATGCTCACGCTGCACGCCGCGGGCGGGGTCAGCGGGCCGAACCACCGGCGGGTGCTGTCCATCCGCTTCCTCGGCGAGGACATGCGCCACGCCGTGCGCCCGTGGGTGACCTCGCCGCCGTTCCCCGGCCTGGCCGACGAACTGCCTGACGGCGCCCCGCTGGAGCACCCGCTGTTCCCGATCCTCTGGCGGCGGCCGCAGTGACGGTCCGCGAGATCCTGCACGTCGGCAACCCGCTGCTGCGCGAGCGCAGCCGGGACGTCACGGTCGAGGAGTTGGCGTCTCCGCAGGTGCAGGCGTTGATCGACGACATGGTGGACACGATGAGGGCCGCGAACGGTGCGGGCATCGCCGCGCCGCAGGTCGGTGAGCTCGTGCGCATTGCCACGATCGAGGTCAACCACAACCCGCGGTACCCGTACAAACCGCGCATCCCGCTGACAGTGGTGGTGAACCCGGTCATCGAGCCGATCGACGACGAGATGGTGGAGATCAACGAGGGCTGCCTGTCCGTGCCGAACCTGCGCGGCGACGTGCTGCGCCACGTGAACGTGCGCGTGCGCTACCTGGACCGCGACGGCAACGAGCACGACGAGGTCCGCCGCGGCCTCACCGCCGGGACGTTCCAGCACGAGTGCGATCATCTCGACGGACTGCTGTTCCTCGACCGGGTGCACGACACGCGCAGCCTCACCACATGGGAGCAGTTCGAGCGCTTCCACCGCGACCAGTTCGTCCGCCGGATCACCGAGTTCGTGGAGCGGGTGGGCTCGTGACGGATCGCTACTGGTGCGAACTGGCGTGGCTGGGCGGGGCCACCGCCGAGCCAGGCGTGCTGCTGGAAGTTGACGGCGGCCGGATCACCACCGTGCACGCCGGTGTCGGGTTCTCTGCCGGTGCCGTGCGCCTGCGCGGCCTGACGCTGCCGGGCCTGGTGAATGCCCACAGCCATGCCTTCCACCGGGCATTGCGGGGCCGCACCCACGCCGGCGAGGGTTCGTTCTGGACATGGCGTGAGCAGATGTGCCGGGTGGCCGAGCGGCTGGACCCGGACACGTACCACTCGCTCGCCACGGCCGTCTACGGCGAGATGCTGCTGGCCGGGATCACCTGCGTGGGCGAATTCCACTACCTGCATCACGGCCCGGGTGGTGTGCCCTACGACGACCCCAATGAGATGGGTGCAGCACTGCTGGCCGCGGCCGCCGACGTCGGCATGCGGATCACCCTTCTGGACACGTGCTACCTCCACGGTGGTGTCGGGGCCGACGGTGTGCCGCTCGCTCCCAACCCGGTGCAGGTTCGTTTCTCCGACGGTGATGCCGACGCCTGGGCGGAGCGAGCGGCGGCGGTGAGCGTCGCTGCGGGCGCTGCCGCCCGCTCAGGAGCGGCAATCCATTCGGTGCGTGCGGTGGACCCGCGTCCATCGCCACCGTTGCCCGCTGGGCCGCTGGGCACGACCTGCCACTGCACGCCCACGTCAGCGAGCAGCCGGCGGAGAACGAGCAGTGCATCGCCGCCCACCACCTCACCCCGTCGGCGCTGCTGGCCGAGCACGGCGCGCTCGGGCCGCACTTCACCGCGGTGCACGCCACGCATCTGAGCGGCGTGGACATCGGCCTGCTGGGCAACTCGGGCTGCACCTGCTGCCTGTGCCCCACCACGGAACGCGACCTTGCCGACGGCATCGGGCCGGCCCGCCTGCTGCACGCCGCGGGTGCGTCGCTGGCGTTGGGCACGGATTCCCACGCCGTGATCGACCTGTTCGAGGAAGCTCGCGGCGTGGAGTTGGACGAGCGGCTGGCCACCTTGGGTCGTGGGCATCACCCACCCCAGGCGCTGCTGGCAGCGGCCACCGCCGGGGGCGCGCATTCCCTGGGCTGGGCGGAAGGAGGGGTGCTGGCCGCGGGTGCGCTCGCCGACTTCGTGACGGTGCGGCTGGACACGGTGCGCACCGCAGGTGCCGACGCGGCGTCGGCCGTCGCCACCTCGGTGTTCGCCGCGACGGCATGCGACGTGCGGGACGTGGTGGTGGGTGGCCGCATGGTGGTGGAGGACGGCGCGCACGTGTCGCTGGACGTGCCGGCTGCGCTGACCGCGGCGATGAAGGCGCTGTGGTGACCATCCCGGCAGGCGCACCGACGGCACCGACCACGGTGGTCGACGGCATCGGCCTCCTGGTCACCAACGACTCCTCGCTGGGTGACGGCCCGCTCGGGCTGGTCCGCAACGCGTCGGTGGTGTTCGCCGGCGAGCACGTGGTGTCCGTCGGTCCAGCCGGCCAGGTGGCGGATCGACGCATCGACGCCGCCGGCCGCTGCGTGCTGCCGGGCTTCGTGGACAGCCACACCCACCTGGTGTTCGCCGGTGACCGGGGCGACGAGTTCGCCGCCCGGATGGCCGGCCGTCCGTACGAAGCGGGCGGGATCCGGGTGTCGATGGCGGCGACGAGGGCTGCCACCGCAGCCGAGTTGCACGCCGCCACGGCCCGCTTGCGCGAGGAGGCGCGCCGGGCCGGGATCACCACGGTGGAGATCAAGTCCGGCTACGGGCTCACGGCGGTGGACGAGGCCCGCTGCCTGCAGGTGGCCTCGGCGTTCACGCCGGAGACCACCTTCCTCGGGGCACATGTGGTGCCCCCGGAGTTCGACGGCCGCGCCGACGACTATGTGGCGGAGGTGTGCGGCCCGATGCTGGCGGCTGCGGCGCCGCACGCCCGGTGGATCGATGCGTTCTGCGAGGTGGGTGCGTTCGATGCGGACCAGTGCCGGGCCGTGCTGACGGCCGGCCGCGCCGCCGGGTTGGGCCTGCGGCTGCACGCCAACCAGCTGGGGCACGGCCCCGGGGTGCAGTTGGCGGTGGAGATGGGCTGCGCGTCGGCCGACCACTGCACCTACCTGACCGACGCGGACGTCGCCGCGTTGGCCGGCGGTGGCACGGTGGCCACCTTCCTGCCGGCCACCGACTTCAGCACCCGCCAGCCCTACCCGGACGCCCGCCGGGTCATCGACGCCGGCGCCACCGTGGCGCTGGCCACGAACTGCAACCCGGGCAGCAGCTTCACCACGTCGATGTCGTTCTGCATCGCGCTCGCCGTGCGCGACATGCACATGACGGCGGAGGAGGCCGTGCGTGCGGCCACCACCGGCGGGGCCGCGGCGCTGCGCCGCAGTGACATCGGCGTCCTCCGCCCCGGGGCCCGTGCCGACCTGGTGGTGCTGGACGCCCCTTCGTACACCCATCTGGTGTACCGGCCCGGTGTGCCGCTGATCGCCGGTGTGGTGGAAGCGGGGGTCGCTGCCGGAACGCGATGATCGTGCCGTGCCCAGCGACATCGACGGGTTACGAGACCGGCCCCGACGCCACGGTCCGCGCATCGGCCATCGCCCCGGGAACCCAGGTCCGCGGGATCTACGACCTGGCGGAGGAGCGCCACTTCCGCCGGGCGCTGGGCGGGGCGGACAGGGGCGGCCTGGAGCGCGCCGGGTTCTTCGTGTGCGTGGCCGACCTGGAGGACGTTGGCTGCGGTGCTGGCCACCACAACTCCCGCTTGAAATTGGCAGGTGGTCTGCCATAAGATTCGGCGAGGACGATCGACGAGGGGGAATCACATGGACGACCGGCCGCAGCGGCTGATCTCGGACATGCGCGGGGTGCGGTACGGCGAAGTGCTCGCCGTCTACCTGCGCGACAAGGGGCTGGAGGCAGAGGTCTGGGGCACCCAGATGCTCAACGACTGCCCGCAGGAGTTGTGGGAGGGGCTGGACGCCACGGCCATCGCCGCCGACCTCGGCGCCGCGTTCGTGAAGCTGAACGGGCCGCGCCACTGGGTGCTGGACGGGCTGGGCACCAAGGTGGCCGTGGTGGAACCTGTGCTGCGCGAGTTCAACGGCATCCTCACGCGCCGCATCGCCACGGTCGAGCTCGGCGACATGCCGCAGAGCACGCCGTACACGGTCCGCCATGTGAACCGGGGCGCCGTGTTCTTCTGGGACGCGGGCAAGCCGGTGTACGAACTGGTGGCCGCGGACGGGACCGCATATGTGATGCAGGCGCTGTGCATCGGGGTGGACCCGTCGATCTCGGAGGCCACCTTGAGCAGCCTGGGCGAGCGGCTGGCCCTGCCGGAGGGTTGGTCGTACCGCACCCGCATTCTCGACGAGGAGTTGATCGTGGACACCACGGCCTCGGTTGCCACCGTCATCCAGGACGAGTTCGAGAACAGCTACACGCTTCCCTGACGGGTCTTGCCCCGGTGGCCACACCGGAGGCGGCGGCGCGCCCGCGGTAGCGTCCGGCAGATGACCGACGAGCTGCTCCCCGCCGTGAGCGGTCGCCTCGGCGACCATCCGGCCGCTGTCCGCGTGGCCGATGAGGCGGTGAGCTGGGCGGAGTTGCGGCACCGCGCCGATGCCGTCGCGTCGCGCATCGCCGGCATGCCGGCGGTGGCGGTCCATGCCGCGGCCACCCTGGACACCGTGGTGGCGGTGGTCGCGGGCCTGCGTGCCGGCGTGCCGGTCGTTCCCGTGCCTCACGATGCCGGCGAGGTGGAACGCGCTCATGTGCTCCGCGACTCCGGCGCTGCTGCCGTGATCGGCGACCCGCCGTGGCCTGACCCCGGGTTGCCGGTGGTCCCTCACGGCGGTTCGGCAGGGCCATGGGTTGCGCCGCAGGTCGGCGCGGACACCGCCGGCCTGATCGTCTACACCTCCGGCACCACGGGCGCGCCGAAGGGCGTGGTGCTGCCGCACCGGGCGCTGGCCGCCGGGCTCGACGGTCTGGCGGCAGCCTGGGGCTGGACGCCCGACGATGTGCTGGTGCACGGCCTGCCACTGTTCCATGTGCACGGCCTGGTGCTCGGGGTGCTCGGTGCGCTGCGTGTGGGCTGCCGCCTGGTGCACACCGGGCGTCCCACTCCGCAGGCATACGCGGCCGCGGCCACCGGCGAACACGGCAGCCTGTTCTTCGGCGTGCCCACGGTGTGGGGCAGGGTGGCCGCGGATGCCACGGCGGCCGGCGCCCTGCGGTCGGCGCGCCTGCTGGTGTCCGGTTCGGCGCCGTTGCCGGTGCCGGTGTTCGACCTCCTGGTGGCTCGCGCCGGCCACGCCCCGGTGGAGCGATACGGGATGACCGAGACGCTGATCACCCTGTCCACGCGGGCAGTGGGGGAGCGGCGGCCGGGCTGGGTGGGCATGCCGATCGATGGCGTGCGCACCCGGCTGGTGGGGGAGGACGGCGTACCGGTGCCGCACGACGGGGTGACCATCGGTGAGCTGCAGGTGGCCGGAGCGACCCTCTTCGCCGGCTACCTCGGGCGGCCAGACGCCACGGCGGTGGCGTACGACGGCGGGTGGTTCCGCACCGGCGACGCGGCCGTCATCGACGAGGGCGGGTTCCACCGGATCGTCGGCCGGATGTCGATGGACATCATCAAGACCGGTGGCTACAAGGTGGGCGCCGGCGAAGTGGAGACCGCGCTACTTGCCCACCCGGCGGTCGACGAGGTTGCCGTGGTCGGCCTGCCCGACGACGACCTCGGCCAGCGGATCGTCGCGTTCGTGGTGCGGCACCCGGGCGTCGACGCGGATGCAGCGGCGCTCGTCGAGGCAGTGGCGGGCTCGCTCTCCGTGCACAAGCGCCCGCGGGAGATCCGCTTCGTGGGCGAACTGCCGCGCAATGCGATGGGCAAGGTGCAGAAGGCCAGGCTGGGCTGAGCCCTCGTCGCCGGCCGAGTTGCATAGATACCCCTAGGGGTATAAGGTGGATACCCTTATGGGTATCGACATCGACGAACGCGCCGACGCCGCTCACGACGGGCAGCCTCATCCCGAACCGCACCCGGACCTGGAGCGTGGCCATCATCACCTGGGCAAGCCCGGCCTCCTCGGCCGGATCGCCGTCTTCAGCGCCCGCCATCGCAAGCTGGTGATGGTGGTGTGGGCCATCGTGGCCCTCGGCGCCGCCCCGCTGGCGATCACGCTCAACGGCGCGCTCTCCGGCGCCGGGTGGGAGGCCCAGGGCAGCACCTCGCAGGTGGTGCGCGACGAACTGCGGCAGGACTTCGCCGGCCTCGGCGCCGAGGCCGCGTTCGTGGTGTACCAGCAGGAGGCCCCGCTGGCCGACGACCCCGCCGGCCTCGACGCACTGGTCACGGCGCTGGCCGATGCGCCTGGTGCGATGCAGGTGGTGGATCCGCGGCAGATGCCGGCGGAGTCCGGCCTGCTGGCGATGGATGGCCGGACCGCGCTGATTCCCGTGGCGCTCCAGGCTGAGGAAGACGCCGACCTGCCCGAGTCCGCCGGTGAGCTGGGCGACTTCGTGGCCGACTTCGAATTGCCGGCCGGCGCCACCGCCGACGTCACCGGCGAGTGGGCCGTCTGGAGCGACTTCAACCGTTCCAACGAGGAGGCGCTGCACAAGGCCGAGCTGCTGTCCGGTCTGCCCAGCATGATCCTGCTGCTGGTGGCGTTCGGCAGCGCGCTGGCAGCCGGCCTGCCGCTGATCCTCGCGGTCGCCGGCATTGCCACGGGCTTCGCCTCGCTGCACCTGCTGGGGCTGCAGATGCCCCTGTCGGTGTGGTCGATGAACTTCTCGATGATGATCGGCCTGGCGGTCGGCATCGACTACAGCCTCTTCATCGTCTCCCGCTACCGGGAAGAGCGGGCCGAGGGCGCCAACATCTACGACGGCATCGCCAACACGCTGAGCACCGCCGGTAAGGCCGTGTTCCTCTCGGCCCTCACGGTCGTGTTCTCGCTGGCCGCCGTGTTCGTGGTGCCGGTGATGGTCTTCCGCTCGATGGCGCTGGGCATGATCCTGTCCGTCGTCGCCGTGGCGTTCGCCTCGCTGACGCTGCTGCCGGCCATCCTCGTCGCCCTGGGCGACCGGGTGCTGCACACCCGCAAGTCCAAGCGGCCGCACCACGAGGAGGACCCGGACATCGCCGCCGAGACCCGGTGGGCCAAGCTCACCGGCGTGGCGCTGCGCCGCCCGGCGCTGACCCTGACCATCGGCGTGCTGCTGCTCGGCGCGCTCGCGGCGCCGGCCATCGGGATGAAGCTCGGCATGCCCGGGCCGCGCGTCGTCGACGAGGGCCGCACCAGCCGCGACGGCTACGAGACCCTGGTCGCCGCGTACGGCGAGGGCGCTGCGGCGCCGGCCTTCATCACCGTGGACGCCCCCGAGGCGGAGGCCGTCGTCGCCGCTGCCCAGCAGGTGCCCGGCGTGGTCGACGCCCGAGTGGTCACCGCTCCGGCCGAGACCGGCCGCGTCGTCGTCCGTGTCACCGGTTCCACCGCGGTGGACGACGATGCCACCGCGACGATGGTGAAGGACCTCCGCGCCGCGATGGACGGGGTCGCCCCGTCAGCGCTGGTCGGCGGCCCGGCCGCGCAGAACCACGACCTGGCCGAGACGCTCACCGGCAAGGCGCCGCTGGCGATCGCGCTGATCCTGCTGGTGGCATTCGTGCTGCTGCTGGTGGTGTTCCGCAGCCTGGTGGTTGCAGTGTTCTCGGTGCTGATGAACCTGCTCACGGTGGGTGCCGCCTTCGGGTTCGCCACCATCGTGTTCCAGCACGGCAACGGCACCGGCTTGATCGGCATCGAGCACCAGGGGTTCATCGACGCCTGGGCCCCGCTGTTCTTCTTCGCCCTGCTCTTCGGCCTCTCGATGGACTACCAGCTGTTCCTGCTGGCGGCCATCCGCGAGCGGTTCGAGGCCACGGCGGACACCAACCTGGCGGTGCGTGAAGGCATCGCCCGTACCGGCCGGCCGATCACCAACGCGGCGCTCATCATGATCGTGGTGTTCGTGGCGTTCGGGGTCACCGGCCCGATCCCGCCGACCGAGCTCGGCATCACACTGGCCCTCGCCGTGCTGCTCGATGCGACGGTGGTGCGGGTCCTGGTGGTGCCCGCCACGATGGCTCTGCTCGGCGACCGCAACTGGTACCTGCCGAAGTGGCTCGGCAAGGTGCTGCCGAAGGTGTCGTTCACTCACTGAGTTCGGACACCGTGGGGGGTATGGTATGCCTATGCAACTGCCCGAAGAGACCACTGCCGACCTGGTCCGCCGCCTGGCCCGAGTCGAGGGTCAGGTGCGCGGCCTGCAGGCGATGATCAAGGACGGCCGCGAGTGCCGCGAGATCGTCGCCCAGCTGTCCGCCGCCGGCAAGGCGCTGGACCAGGTGGGCTTCAAGCTGCTGGCCACCGGAATGGTGACCTGCCTCAACGACCCGGAGAAGGCCGCCCAGGCCGGCTTCGTGCCCGAAGAGGTCGAGAAGCTCTTCCTCAAACTGGCCTAGTCGGAGGGTTTCCGGTACATCTCCGAGCAGGAATCCCTCCGACTCAGGCGACGATGTTGACCATCCGGCCGGGGACCACGATCACCTTCTTCGGGGTTGCCCCGGCCAGCGCGGCCTGCACCTTGTCGTCGGCCATCGCTGCGGCTTCCACGGCGTCGGCGTCGGCGTCGGCGGGCACCACGACGCGGCTGCGGACCTTGCCGTTGACCTGCACCGGGTACTCCACCGTGTCGGCCACCAGCCACTGCGGGTCGGCCACGGGGTAGGGCTCGTAGGCCAGCGAAGTGGCGTGGCCCAGGCGGCCCCACAGCTCCTCGGCGGTGTGCGGGGCGAACGGCGACACCAGCTTCACCAGGTCGTCGGCCAGCGCCGCCGGGCAGCCACCCAGCTTCGTCAGATGGTTGTTCAGCTCGATCAGCTTGGCGATCGCCGTGTTGAACCGCAGGTTGTCCAGCTCCTCGCGCACCGCGGCGATGGTCCGGTGCAGGACCCGCAGCGTCTCGTCGCCGGGCGCGTCGGCCAGCGTGCGCACCTCGCCGGTCTCCTCGTCCACCAGGTTGCGCCACAGCCGCTGCAGGAAGCGGTAGACACCGACGACGTCCTTGCTCTCCCACGGCCGGCTGGCGTCCAGCGGGCCCATACTCTCCAGGTACAGGCGCAGGGTGTCCGCGCCGTACTCGGCGCACAGATCCATCGGGTCCAGCGCGTTCTTCAGGCTCTTGCCCATCTTCCCGTAGTCGCGGGTGACGGGGCGGCCCTCGAACGTGTACCGCCCGTCGCGCTCCTCCACGGAGAACGCGTCCACGTACATGCCGCGCTCGTCGGTGAAGGCGGCCGCCAGCACGTAGCCCTGGTTGAACAGGCGGTGGAACGGTTCCACGGAGCTGACGTGGCCCAGGTCGAACAGGACCTTGTGCCAGAAGCGGGCGTACAACAGGTGCAGCACGGCGTGCTCCACGCCGCCCACGTACAGGTCCACGCCTCCGGAATGGCCGGGACCCTGCGGCCCCATCCAGTAGGCCTCGTTGGCCGGGTCGACGAACGCGTTCTCGTTGGTGGGGTCCAGGTAGCGCAGCTCGTACCAGCAGGAGCCGGCCCACTGCGGCATGACGTTGGTGTCGCGGCGGTACACCTGCGGGCCATCGCCGAGGTCCAGCGTGACCTCCACCCAGTCGGTCAGCCGGTCCAGCGGGCTCTCCGGATTGCTCATCGCATCGTCGGGGTCGAACGTGCGCGGGGCGAACTGGTCGGTGTCCGGCAGCAGGACGGGCAGCATGTCCTCGGGCAGGGCGTGCGGGTTGCCGTCCACGTCGTACACGATGGGGAACGGCTCGCCCCAGTAGCGCTGGCGGCTGAACAGCCAGTCGCGCAGCTTGAAGGTGACCGTGGCGTGGCCGTGCCCGTGGGCCTCCAGCCAGCGGTTGGTGGCGGCGACGCCCTCGGCCTTGGTGGCCAGGCCGTTCAGGTCCAGCGAGTCGTTCGACGAGTTGACGTATGGGGCGTCGCCGACGAACGCGTCGGCCCACGTACTGCAGTCCGTGCCGCGCCCGTCGGTGGGCTCCTGGATGGCGACGATGTCCAGGCCGAACTTCCGGGCGAACTCGAAGTCGCGCTGGTCGCCGCAGGGGACGGCCATGATCGCCCCGTAGCCGTAGCCCATCAGCACGTAGTCGGCGATCCACACGGGGATCCGCTGACCGTTCAGCGGGTTGATCGCGTAGGCGCCCGTGAACACTCCGGTCTTCTCCCGGTTCTCGTCCTGGCGGTCCACGTCCTTCTTGGCCTCGGCGGCGCGACGGTAGGCGGCGACGGCGTCGGCGTGGTCGGCCGTGGTCAGCACGTCCACCAGCGGGTGCTCGGGCGCCAGGACCATGAACGTGGCACCGAACAGGGTGTCCGGCCGGGTGGTGAACACGGTGATGGTGTCGGGGTGCCCATCCACGGGGAAGTGCACGGTGGCGCCTTCACTACGGCCGATCCAGTTGCGCTGCATGGCCTTGATGGCGTCGGTCCAGTCCAGCAGGTCCAGGTCGTCGATCAGACGGTCCGCGTAGGTGGTGATCCGCATCATCCACTGGCGCATGTTGCGCTTGAAGACGGGGAAGTTGCCGCGGTCGCTGCGGCCGTCGGCGGTGACCTCCTCGTTGGCCACCACGGTGCCCAGCCCGGGGCACCAGTTGACCGGCGCGTCGCTGACGTAGGCCAGCCGCCACTGCTCCAGTTCGCGACGCCGTTCGGCGGGCGACATGGCGGCCCAGTCGCCGGTGAGGGCCTGACGGGTCCCGGCGTCCAGTTCGGCAACCAGTTCGTCGATTCGCCGGGCCTTCTTCTGCTCCGGGTCGAACCAGGCGTTGAAGATCTCGCGGAAGATCCACTGCGTCCAGCGGTAGTAGCCGGGGTCGGTGGTGGAGATGCTGCGCCGCTGGTCGTGGCTCAGGCCCAGGCGGCGCAACTGGCGGCGGATGTTGGCGATGTTCTGGTCGGTGGTGACGGCCGGATGCTGGCCGGTCTGCACGGCGTACTGCTCGGCGGGCAGGCCGAACGCGTCGAACCCCATCGTGTACAGCACGTTGCGGCCGTTCATCCGCTGGTAGCGGGCGTACATGTCGGTGGCGGTGAAGCCCAGCGGGTGGCCCATGTGCAGGCCGGCGCCGCTGGGGTAGGGGAACATGTCCAGGATGAACGTCTTCGGCTTGCCCGCCCCGGGGCCGGCCAGCAGGCCCACCGGGTTGGGGGTGGCGAAGGTGCCGTCGGCGTCCCACCGGTCCTGCCAGCGGGCCTCGATCTGCTGAGCGAGCGCGCCCGTGTAGCGGTGGGCAGGCGTGTCGGCAGTGTCGGGTGCGTCGGTGGCAGTCATAGCGCACCGATTCTACGGACCACCCGCCCCCCGAACCCTGCCCATTCCCGCGGAGGTTGTCGTGGCCGTGTCCGGCCCGGGCCCGGTCATGGCCGCGACAAGAACGAGCGGGGGCGAGGGTGGCGGGGCTATCGTCGCGGGCCATGCCAGAACCCGACTCGATCGTCGCCCGGCTGACGGCCGCGGCGGACCGCCCCACCGGGGTCCGGTTCGTCGGCCAGAGTGTGCAGCCGGCGGAGGGGGACTCGTTCGTCCCCTGGCGCCAGATCCACGACGAGGCGCTGGCGGTTGCCGCCGCTCTCCAGGCGCGGGGCCTGGTGCCCGGCGACCATGTGGCCATCCTCGGCCCCACGTCGCGCCCGCTCATCACCATCATCCGCGGCTGCTGGCTGGCCGGGTGTGCCAGCATGGTGCTGCCTCTGCCGATGCGGATGGGTTCACTCGACGCCTTCGTGGAGAGCACCCGGGCGCGCATCCGCCACGGCGACGCCAAGCTGGTGCTGATCGACGACCTGCTGGCCGGCTTCTACGAGTCTGCCCCCGGCGACCCGCCGATCGAGCCGATGGCGGCCGTCATGCCGGGCTCGCCCGGCGTGCCCACGGCCGACCGGTGGGAGGAACCGCCCACCGACCCCGACCGCCTGGTGATCCTGCAGTACACCAGTGGCTCCACCAGCGAGCCGAAGGGCGTGATGATCCCCGACCGCGTGCTGCGGGCCAACATCGACGCGTCCTGCCAGGCCGCCCAGCTCACCCTCGACGAGGTGATGGTGTCGTGGCTGCCGCTGTATCACGACATGGGCCTGGTGGGGTTCCTGTCCATCCCGATGACTGCCGGCGTGCAGTTGGTGCAGGCAGCCCCGCAGGACTTCCTGGCCAAGCCGGGCCACTGGCTGCAGTGGATCAGCGACTGGAAGGGCACGGCCACCGCCGGCCCGAACTTCGCCTGGGTGCTGGCAACCCGCGCCCTCGGCCGCATGCGCGACCTCGACCTGTCCTCGTTGACGCTGGCGTTGAGCGGCGCCGAGCCGGTGGACCCTGCCGCCGTGGAGGCGTTCGTGCGGGCCGCCGAGCCGTTCGGGTTCAAGGCCGGCAGCGTGTTCCCGGCGTTCGGCATGGCGGAGGTCGCCATCGGCGGCGCCTTCCCGCCCCGCCACCGTGGCCTGGTCACGGATTCCGTGGACCGCATCGTGCTGGAACGCGAGCGGGTGGCCAAGCCGCTGGCCGTCGCCGATGCAGCGGAGGACATCGACGTGCGCCGCCTTCCGCTGCTGGGCAAGGCCGTGCCCGGCCTGGAGATGAAGGTGGTGGACCCCGACACCTACGAGGAACTGCCCGAGCGCCAGGTGGGGGAACTGCTGCTGCGCGGCACGTCGGTGACGCCCGGGTACTACAAGCGGCCTGACGCCACCACCGCGCTGTTCCACGACGGCTGGCTGTGCACGGGCGACCTCGCCTACCTGGTGGACGGCGAACTGGTGCTGTGCGGGCGGATCAAGGACGTCATCATCGTCGGCGGCCGCAATGTGTTCCCCGAGGACATCGAGCGGGCCATCGGCGTGCTGCCCGGCGTGCGGGCCGGCAACGTGATCGCGTTCGGCGTGGAGGGCTACAAGGGCAAGGAGACCGTGGTGGTGGTGGCCGAGGTGCGGCTGGACGACACCGACGTGGCCGCCGCCGGCGGCGCCGACGACCCCGCCGGCGCCGTGCGCCACGCCATCCACCACCGCACCCTGGACGTGTGCGGCCTGCCGCCGCGCGATGTGATGCTGGTGCGGCCCGGCACGCTGCCGAAGACATCCAGCGGGAAGTTGCAGCGGGCCAAGTGCCGCGAGCTGTACCTGGGCGAGGAGCTCGAACTGGTGGAGGCTCCCCGCGCCTGAGCGGCACGTCAGTTGGGGTTGGTGAACATGAACTCGCCCGTGATCAGTGCCTCGCCCTCGCTGGGCTCGCCGGAGAGGTCGGCCAGCACGTCACGAACCGGGATCGAGAACGTGCCGGCGATGTGGTCGGCGTCGAACTCGGTGATCACGAACTGACCGTCTGCCGACGGCCCCCAGTTGGTGTCCGACCCGTCGAAGGTGACGAACGCACCGATCTGGCTGTCCTCACTGCCGAAGGCGCTGTCCGAGGCCTTGATGACGTACGTGGCCGGCTGCATGGGAACGGCGAAATCGCCCATCGGGCCGAAGCCCACATAGTTCTCCGTGTCGCTCGCGCAGTTGAGGATGAAGAACGTCTCGTCCACGGGGATCGGCGAGTTGACCGCCTGGTCGGCGGGGATCCACGGCCCGTAGCCGATGGAACTGACACCGCCGCCGCCCGTCCACTCCGCGTTGATGTCGCCGGTGACCTTCACATGGCAGGAGCCGGAGTCGTCGCCGATGTCGGTGGGCGAATTCGGCAGCGCCGGCTGACCGGTTGCCTGGCCATCCGTGGCAGTGGCGCCGCCGGCAGCGGTGGGAAGCGTGGACGCCCCGTCGTCGCTGCAGGCCGTGACGGCCAGCCCGGCGGCGACGAGAACGGTGATGGCGAAACGGGTGTGGTTCATGGCGTGTCTCCTTCGCGTGTGGAACGTATCCACCGGTCAAGAGTCCGAGGAGGGGTCCACCTTGCGGTTTTCTTCGGCTGACTCCGCCACCAGGTCAAGCAACGCATTCCCGTACTGGGCCAGCTTGGCCGGGCCGACGCCCTTGATGGCGGCCAGTTCGTCCAGCGAGGACGGCCTGACAGCGGCGATGGCATGGAGCGCGGCGTCGGCCAACA
Organism: Ilumatobacteraceae bacterium; assembly: GCA_041394605.1. Lineage (GTDB taxonomy): Bacteria > Actinomycetota > Acidimicrobiia > Acidimicrobiales > Ilumatobacteraceae > UBA668. Next base: position 11,381 of record JAWKHX010000006.1, on the reverse strand, counting down.
CCGTGTACGCCGGCTTGCCGGCCGCAAGGTGGCGGCGCAGCTCGCGAAGGCGCTCGAACAGGGTGGCATCGGCCGGGCTGAGGCCATCGCCGGGCTTGCCGGCCGGCGCGCCACTGCCCCTGGCGGCTCGTGCGGGGGAGGGGCCAGGGGCGCCGCCGGCCCGCCGCGCCCGCGGCTCGGTGCTGCAGTCCAGGATGAACGGTGAGGGGTCCTCGCCCGGCACCACCAGCACGTCGCGGGCGGCACGGGTGATGGCCACGTGGAACAGACGTCGCTCTTCCTCCACGTCCTCGGCGAGGCGGTGGGGGAACTGGTCCGCGTCGGCGTGATGGACCACCACGAACGGCCACTCCTGGCCCTTCACCCGGTGGACCGTGGCCAGCGTGACCCCGGTGGCCGACGACGGACGGCTGAGGTGGCGGCGCAGCCAGGATTCGAACTCGGCAGGGTCCGGTTGCAGCGACGCCAGTTGGGCGAGCGCGGTGAGGTCGTCGTTCTGCGCCGCCCGGTTCATGCCGCGACGGTGGTTGTCCAGGCCGGCGATGCTGCGGGCCAGGCCCACCTGGTCGCGCAGCCGGGTCATCAGGGCTTCGGTGGTGCCGCGGGCGGCGACCAACTGCTGCATGCGCACTACGTCGGCCACGAAGGCCTCCACCTGCTGGGCGTCGCGCTCGGTGTTGATCCGCCCGGCAAGCCGGGTGACGCCGTCCAGCGAGCGCTGCTCGCCCACCCACTCCGCCACCCGCGGGTGCACGGACCGGCTGGGCCGGCGGAACGCCTCGGCGAGGTCTTCCGGGGCCCACCGCTCGCCGCCGGTGGCCAGCCGCAGCCACGCCAGCCCGGCGCGCACTGCAGTGCGTTCCATGAACTCCGTGCCGACACCGCCGCTGGTGGGCACGCCCGCTGCGGCCAGCGCCACCTGCACGGGGGCGAGCAGCGAGTTGACCCGGGTGAGCACGGCCATCTCATCTGGTTGGGTTCCGGCCGCCAACGCGGCCTGCACCTCCTGCACCGTGGTGGCCACGGAGGCGCCCTCCGCCGCGGCCACCAGGAACCCGTCGCGATCGGCGGCCTCCGGCGCGGGCCGGATGGTCTTCGGCACGCGGCGCACGTTGTGCCGCAGCAGGGTGTCGGCGGCGCGGACGATGCCGCCCGGGCAGCGGTAGTTCACCTCGAGGGGGTGGTCGCCGGCGCCGGGGAACAGATGGGCGAAGTCGATCAGCCAGGTGGGGTCTGCGCCGTTGTAGCCGTAGATGGTCTGGTCGTCGTCGCCCACGGCGAACACCGCGCCGTCGGGCCCCGCCAGCAGGCGCACCAGGAGGAGATGGGCGGGGGTGAGGTCCTGGAACTCGTCCACCAGCATCCAGCGGCAGGCCCGCTGCGCGGCGTGGCGGGCCGAGGGCTGGGTGAGCAGCACCTCGATGGCCCCGAGCACCTGCTCGTCGTAGTCCACCTGGCCGTGGCGGGCGAGGTGCTGGCGGAAGCGCGGGTACACGCCGGCGAAGCCCTCCACCTCGCCGCCGTAACGGGCCTCCACGTCGGTCGGGGCCACCAGGCCCAGGCGAGCCAGCGAGAGCGCTTCGATCCAGGTGGCCACGGGGTCGGCATTGCGCTTGCGCGGGAACTTGACCAGCGAGCCGATGAGCCGGCGGACCTGCGGCTCGTCGATGGTGTCGCGGCGGGTGGATTGGCGGGCGAACGGTGCCGAGCCGTTGACCACGGCCAGCGCGATGGCGTTGAGGGTGCGCACCTGCAGGCCCGGCACGTCGGCCGTGCGGGCCTTCATCTCCTCCTGGGCGCGCTTGTTGAACGCCACCAGGCAGATGGCCGAGGGCGGCACGTGCCACTGCTGCACGAGATGCCGCGCCCGCTCGGTGAGCACGCGGGTCTTGCCCGAACCGGCGGGGGCGATGATCCGCGCAGCGCCGCCGTCGTGGGTGACCGCCGCCAACTGGTCGGGCGCGAGGTCGGCCGTGGTGGCGTTGGGGCGGGGCAGCCGGAGCGACCCGTGCTCGACAGTGACGCGATGGAGCACCGCCACGCCGTCGACGGGTGCCATGTGCCGCGGCGGGCCGCCGTCGAGCCAGGCGCGGGCGCCGCCGGGCAGTTCCACGTCGCCCCGCCCGTCGTGCACGACCCGGGCGCCGAGGGCCACGGCGGCGTCCAGCACCGGCCAGCGGGGTGTGCCCTCGCGCAGGTCGATCGCGTTCGAGACGGCCAGGTGGGCCAGGGCCTCAGCGGCGAACGTGTGCCGCGGCCCCAACTCGTGTGCCGGGTCGGCGGTGGCTTGGTCGGCCATCGCCGCGAGGTCCAGGTGGGTCTCGATGACACAACCGGTGCCGGCGATGACGTGCCCCTGCAGTCCCTCCAGCACAGCGGCGGTGGCAGCGGCCAGCACGATGCGCGGCGCCTTCTGCCACTCCGCCGGTACGGGTTGACCGGGTCGCACCAGCACATGACGGCCGAGTTGGGCCGGGCCGCGGTGGGTGCCGGCAGTGGCGGGAACCGGCCCCCGTGCGCCGCTCGCCGCCGGTGGCGTCCGGGGCGCGACCTGTCCGTTGGGTCGATCCGCTGGCCGCTGGGTCGGCGGTGGCGCTGCGGGAGCCTTTGCCGGATCGTCGAACAGGGAGGGCTGGTCGCCGCCTCCGCCGACCTCCACGCCACCGGTCCGCTCCCAACAGGCCCGCACTTCGGCCGCGGTGTCGTGCGCGCCACCGCAGTACACGCAGGCGAAGGCAGGGCGGCGATCGGTCACGCCCGACACCTTATCGACCCGGCCGCCATCGAATCGAACAGGTGTTCCAGGTGCCCCACGCCGCCGGCCCTCGCTCCCGCCGCCCGACCCCTCCGAGTGCTCACCCCCACCCGGGGCCGGAGTCAGCACTCGGGGGGTACGGTCGGTGGCATGTGTCGCAACATCACCATGCTCCGCGGGCTGCAGCCGGCCGCCACCAGTGAAGAGATCGAGGCCGCGGCGCGGCAGTTCGTCCGCAAGGTCAGCGGGGTCACCTCGGTGTCGGCAGCCACCGAGGCGCCGTTCGAGCAGGCCGTGCAGGCCATCGCCGCCATCACCACCGACCTGCTGGCGCAGCTGCCGCCGCGCAAGCAGCCGCCGCCCACCCTGCCGCCGCTGCGGCGGATCGCCGTCAAGCGGCCTTGAGCGCCTCCAGCACCCCGCGCCAACGCTCCGGGTCGCTCTTGTACGGCGCGTAGAAGCTGATCCGCTGGATGACGTCACCGTAGCGGCGGTGCAGTTCGGGGGCGATGGTCTCGGGCTCACCCACCACGGCGAACGTGTTGAGGATCTCGTCCGTGATCAGATCGCCCATCTCCACCCACTTGCCCTGCTTGGAGAGCGTGTTCAACTCGTCCTGCAAGCCGCCCCAGCCATGGGCCTCCAGCACTGTGCGGTAGGCGGGCGTGGAGCCGTAGAACGCGATCTGCTGGCGTGTGCCGGCGGCCGCTGCGGCCAGTTCCTCCTCGTTGTTCCCGGTGACCACGAAGCTCGGCCCGACGATCTCGAACCCGTCCATCGTCTTGCCGGCCTTGGCCCGCCCGCGGGCGAGTGCGGGGATGGTGACCTCGCGGAGGTACTTCTCGGTGGTGAAGCCGTGGCACAGGAAGCCGTCGCACACTTCACCGGCCACCTCGGTCATCATCTCGCCCACGCCGGCGAGGAAGATCTTCGGCACGCCGAAGCCGGCCAGGTCGGCCCGATCGGGGGTGAAGAACGGGGTCATCAGCGTGTGGGTGTAGAAGTCGCCGCGGAAGGCCAGCGGCGTACCGTTCTCCCAGGTGTCCCAGATGGCCCGGATGGCCATGATCATCTCTCGCATGCGAGCGGCCGGTGACTCCAACTCCATGCTGAACCGCTTGGTGAGGTGCTGATTGATATGGCTGCCGAGACCGAGCACGAAGCGGCCCTTCGAGTAGGCCTGCAGGTCCCAGCCGATGTTGGCGAGCAGCATCGGGTTGCGGGCGAAGGCGACGGCGATGGAGGTGCCGAGTTCCATGGTCTGGGTGTGCTCCGCGGCGAGCAGCAGCGGGAAGAACGGGTCGTGGCTGGTCTCGGCCGTCCACGCCCCGCTGTAGCCGGCGGATTCCAGTTCCTTGGCCTGTGCACCTGCCTGCTGCAGGTTCGTGCCGATGCCCCCGTCGACCTTCATCGTGTCCCTCCCTGATGCTCGTGCCGTGTCCTCGGCGTGCGGCGCAGCCTAGGCAACCGGTCTGCCGGGGCATGAGCCGGACCCGTCGTTAGGATGCGCGGCGTGCGACGACTGGCAGGCTTCCTGGCTGCGGCGGTCCTGGTGACCGGCTGCGGCCTGTTCGGTGACGACGGCGACGGCTCGGGCACTGCGCCGGAGCGAACCTCGCTGGCGGCGCTGCTCAACTTCGTGCCCGACACCGCGGTCAACCGCGGGCACGTCATCTTCTATGTGGACGCCGCCGCCGTCCGGGCCGGTACCACGTCGGCCAGCGGGGCCGACGACCTCCAGTTGCTGCTCGACCGTTCGTCGAACTCGATCTTCATGCCCACCAACGTGCGCGACGGCATCCTCAAGCCCGAGTGGTACGGGTACGCCGGGTTCGACAGCCGCAACATCGACGCGGCCATCGAGTTCGGTGCCCTGCCGGAGGACGTGGAGGTGCTGGTCGGCGACTTCGACGTGCCCTCCCTGGAATCGGCGCTGCGCACGTCGCCCGGCGGCGACGCGCTGGCGAGCGACGACGTGAACGGCACCACCTACCTCTCGCTCGGCGAGGGCGAGGGGCTGAGCTTCGACAACGTCTCCGCCATCCGTCGGGTCGGTCAGCCGCTGATCTGGGGCGTGGGCGACGGGTCGCTGGTGTGGGCCCGCAGCCGCAACGGGGTGGACAATGCGGTGGTCGCCAGCGGCAACTCGTCGGGCACCCTTGCCCAGAACGAGCAGTACCGGTCGATCGCCGACGTGCTGGACCAGCAGCAGGTCGCGCACGCGGCCCTGGTCACCGGCGAGGCCACGATGCGCTGGCAGGTGGCGGGCATGGGCGAGACGTTCACCGAAGGCGGCGGCTCCACCTTGGTGGTGGTGATGTCGTTCGGCACGGACACCGCCGCGGCCGAGGCCGTGGACGCGTTCCGGGCCCACATCCAGAACGACACCTCATCCGCCGTCGGCTCGCCGTGGGCGAGCACGCTCACCATCCAGGACGTGCACGCCGACGGCCGCCTGGTGATCGCCACCATGACGTCCACCGATGCCGGCATCGCCATGAGCGTTGCCATCCGCGAGGACAACCTCCTCGCCTTCTGAGCCCGGGCCGGAGTGTCCGGGCGACATCGGGTTGCCCCTCCCGCCCGGTCACCGATCGTCGAATCGCGCCGACGCAACCGGCCCTCCGGGGAAGAACCGCGCACGGCGTCCGCCGAGCGCGCCCACGCAGTGCGGCGTCGTTCGAGCTGCGTCGACCAGTGAGCGGAGTGCGGTGCCCGCACCGGCGTCAGCGGCGGGCCGCGCCGTCAGGAGCTCCGCCGCGACCTCGTCGATCGGCCGGTCGTCCGCCGGGACGTTGAGGATGCGTGGCCGCCGTGCTGGGTCGGGATGAGCCAGGTCGGTCGGGTCGCCGTCGATGCGCATGCGTGCGGCCCATGCGGGGAACAGCGCCTGCGCCTCCATGCCCACGACGTCCGGCGCGATCGAATGGCCGTGCGTCCAGTCGATGCTGTACGCGAACAGGATCGTGCCATCGTCGTGCTGGAAGATCTCGTGGAGATCGCCGTCGACCGACCAGTCGAACAGCACGGCGAGCGTCGTCGCGTCGGCCGGCGTCGCGGCAGAGAGATCTACCGGCGGGGGCAGGCCGAGTCGGCCGGCGATGACCCGGCCGACGATCTGCGAGTTGCGGTCGGGCGCGGCCGCAATGTGCGTCACGGTCCGCCCCAGCGAGCCCAGGGCCACCTCGAGCAGGTCGAGCACGCTGGCGATGTGCTCGGGGGAGTCCCACCTCGCGGCGTACCGCCCCCGCATCTCGTCCGTCGCGGTGTCGGCCTGCGACAGCAGCAGCATGCCGTGCAGGACGAACCCCCAACCCCTCAGGTCGCGGTCGCCGAGCGGAGCGACGGATGCGGGCGCGCGGCGCAACGCGTCGTGGCGGGCGAGGCGGTCAGCGGCGCGCGCTTTGAAGAAGCCGAGCGGTCCCGCCTCGTCGATCTGCGGCACCATCGCCCGGACGGCATCGAGGTCGCCATCCATGGCGGCGTAGTGGGAGTACAGGGCGCGGGACGGCTCCGACACCGCCAGCACGCCCGGAGCCTCGCGGTAGAGGCGAGCTGCTTCGTCCGGACGGCCGGTGGCTTCCAGCGCGAGCGCGAGTCCGTCGACCGTCGGCGGATGGCCAGGCCGCAGTGCGTTCGCCACCGCCAGCGGGGCCACGGCCAGGACCGAGAGGCCGGCGTCGATCAGCGCCCAGCCGGCCCGGTGCCGGCGGTCTGGGTCGTTCGGATCACCGAGGACTGCGCGCGTGTCGCGGGCTGCGGCACTCTGCGGATGGAGCACGTCGAGCACGTCGGACAGTTGCGCCATGTGGTCCGACAGCCACCGTGGCTCGGGGGCGCTCCACGTCCGCGGTGCCTGCTTCCGGAGTTCGTCGAGTTGGTCGTGCGCCTCGTCCGGTCCGAGCGGCGGACGTGATGAAGCGGGCGGTGCCGGTGGAGGCCAGGGTGACGGGACCGGCCGCTGCGGCGCGGGCGGCTCGATGGTGATCGGCGCGGGCAGTTCGATGGTGATGGGTATCGGCGGGTGGCTCGGTCGCGGCGCGGAGCCTGCGGTGGAGGGACCGTCCGGCCGCAGGTCGTGGCTCCGGGGCGGATCCGGCAGCGGCGGCACGACCCAGTCGGGGGGAGGGGGCGTGGGATGGTGCATCTCCTCGGCCAGAACGGCCAGCGCGCTGCCGTGGTGATGGGCCCAGTCGGGGACGGGCGTGGAGTCCAGCACGGCGGCGCACCACTGCCATCCGTCAGGCCGCCCATCCGGCAGGTAGCGGAGCATCGTGGCGCAGGCGGCCACGTCGGCGGCTGGGCCGGTCAGACCCCGGGGGTTGTAGAGCGGCGTGAAGCCGCGCCGTCGCGGGTCGTCGAAGCGCGGCGCCGGGTCGCAGATGCGGACGCCGGAGTCGGTGATGAAGACGTGCTCGGGCTTGACGTCGCCGTGCGCGTCGAACGTGCCTCGCTCCACTGCCTGCTGCAGCGACCGGAGGATGGCCATCACGTCATCCGCCGTCGACGGCCGGCGACCCTCCAGGCGTTCCATCACCAGGACGGGCATCCCACCCGGGTCGGCCGGCCACATCCCGTACGAGCGGGGGAGCAATTGGCCGGCGTCGCGTTCCAGCAGCTCCGCCTCGTTGCGCAGCACGCCCTGCAGGGTCTCGCCGGCGACGACCTCCATCGCCAGACCGCCACCGGGGTGCTGGCGGAACGCCTGTGCCGGCAAGTGCATCGGCCGACGGCCGTCCGGGGTCTCCTGCCACATCTCAGTGCCACCTCCGCCACCCCTGGGACGAGCCATCTTGGCGACGAGGGGCCGGCCGTCCAGGTCGATGGCGAGCAACACCTGACCGAAGCCGCCGCCGGACAGCATCTCGCCCAGCAACGGCTCCTGGAGGCGGTACGGCCCCGCCGAGCCCAACGGCCCCGGCTCGGCGATGTCGTGGCGGGCGATCACCCGGCCGGCGTCGACCTCCAGCAGCACCTCCCGTTCCCACCGGCTCCCGAAGTCGGCGTGGACGTACCGCACGACCCGACCGCTGCCGACTCGAAGCTGGCCCGAGACCCACTCGGCGAACATCGGCAGCTGTGCGCCATCGAGCGCGACGGCCGCACCGACGGTGACGAACGTGCTGTCGGGGTTCCGTATGGTCGCGTCGATCGAGTCGAGGAACAGCCGGCCGTCGGTGACCCTCCACCCGGCGGTGTAGCCGCGCCAGTTCCCGGTGTGCGGGGCGACGAACGTGGGGACGCGGTCACCGAGCCTGCGCAGGAGCCCGTCGAGCGGTGTCGCGAGGAGGACGCTCTCGACACCGTCGATCACGATCCGGTCGGGAATCTGCGCCGTCATCGTTCGGAAGTCTGGCACGAGCCCCTGAACCGGCGGTCGAGCCGTCCACGGCGGAACGGCGGGTCAGGACTGGCCGCGGAGGAACCGCTCGATCTCTGCCGCCAGGTCGTCGGCGGTCGGCAACTCCGCGCCGGGCTGGGGGAGTGCCTCGTCGCCCAGCGAGTCGTACACGTCCTCCAGTTGGCGGACCATCGCGGCGTGTTCGGCGTTGCCGGCCACGAGCTGATCGATCCGCTCGCGCTGGGCCGTGGCATGGGACGCCAGATCGGGTGCGGGAATTGCCACGCCGGTGGCCTCACGGATGCCGTTCAGCAGCGCCAGTGTGGCGGGCGGGTAGGCCATCACGCCCAGGTAGTGGGGCACCTGCGCCCACAGGCCGACCGAGGCGATGCCGGCTTCCGTGAGGGCGTGCTCCAGTACTGCGCTCATGCCGGCAGGAACGTCCACGGAACTGCGCAAGTACGGCAGGCGAGCCACCACCTCGGCCGACGGTGAGCTCATCGCCAGCCGTGGCGGGCGGGTGTGCGGGCTGGCGAACGGATACGCGCCCAACGCCACCATCTGATAGACGCCCAGGCGCAGCGCCAGCTCGCTGACGGCGCGGGCGAACCGCCGCCACTGGGCGTCCGGCTCGGGGCCGGTGAGGGTCAGCACGGGATGGCCCTGCGGGTCGGCGCCGACGCCCAGCTGGATCTCGCTCCACACCAGGCGGGTGTTCACCCCGTCACGCAGCTCCATCACCGGGCGGCGTGCCCGGTAGTCGATGAACAGGTCGGCGTCGAACGTGGCCAGCGGCTGGATCGAGCAGGTGCTGGTGATCTCCGCCATCGCCGCGGCTGCCGCACCCCCGGCGTCGATCCATCCAGCCATGGCGACCACCAGGACGGGCCGGTCCAGCCGGGGCAGTTCCCCGTGGACCACGTAGTCGCCGTGGTCGGCCGCCGTCATCGCAGCGTCTCCAGCAGTGCCTCGGCGCTGGCGGCAGCACCCTCGACCTGGAGCTTGAACGGCTCCAGCTCCGCCTGGTCGCGCACGCCGAGCGCGCCGCCCAGGTATCGGGCATAGACGCCCTCGAGGATGCACGCCAGCTTCCAGTAGGCGAACGACACATAGAACGGCAGCTGCGACAGGTCGCGTCCGCTGACCGCGGCGTAGCGGGAGGCCAGCTCGCTGCGGTCGTAGAAGCCCTCGGCGGTGGTGGCCGACCCGGTCCAGGCCGAGGCTGCATCGTTCGGGCCGGTCCAGTACACCTGCAGCAGGCCGAGGTCGGCCAGCGGGTCGCCGAGGGTGCAGATCTCCCAGTCCAGCACCGCCACGACGCGGCCGTCGGGGCCGACCATCGTGTTGTCCAGCCGGTAGTCGCCGTGCACGATCGTGGCCGGACCCTGCTCGGGAATGCGCCGGCTGAGCTCGTCGTGCACGCGATCCACCGCCGGCAGGTTGCGGGTCTTCTGCTGGTTCCACTGGCCGTACCAGCGCTTCAGCTGGCGGGCGATGTAGCCCTCATGGCGGCCGAGGTCGGCCAGCCCGGCGGCGTCCAGGTCCACCGCGTGGATGGCGGCCATCGTGTCCACCAGCGACTCGCTGGCGGTGCGCCGGGCGTCCACACTCAGCACGGCCTCGGCGGCGGCCTTGTCGCGCAGCACGAACCCGTCCACGAACCCCATCACGTAGAACGGTGCACCGTTGACCGATGGATCGTCGCAGAAGCCGAGCGCGGGTGCCACCGGCACGGCGCTGCGCTGCAGGCCGCTGATGATCCGGTGCTCGCGCCCCATGTCGTGCGCGCTGGCCAGCACGTGGCCGAGGGGTGGGCGGCGCAGCACGTAGCGCGTGCCGTCGGCGCCGGTGACCTTGAACGTCAGGTTGGAATGCCCGCCGGCGATGACGTCGAACTCGAACGGCCCGCGGGCGCCGGTGACGTTGGCCTCCAGCCACGCGGTGACGGGGCCGATCTCGATGCCGGGCACCGGCGAGTCGGTGGGGGAGTCATCGTGGGTGTTGCCGTCGTGGGTGGCGTTCATGGTGCGGCCCACCGTACCCGCGGGCGGGCGGGCGCTGCCTGCCCCGGCGGTAGCCTGGCCCACATGGCTATCGACGTCACCGACGCAACGTTCCAGACCGAGGTGATCGACCGCTCCTACCAGGTGCCGGTGGTGGTGGACCTGTGGGCGCCGTGGTGCGGCCCGTGCCGCACGCTGGGCCCGATCCTGGAGAAGGTCGTCGACGCCACCGGCGGCAAGGTGGTGCTCGCCAAGGTGGACACCGACCAGAACCCCGGCGTCGCCCGCGCCTTTCAGGTGCAATCCATCCCTGCGGTGTACGCCATCCAGAACGGCCAACCGGTGGATGGCTTCCTCGGCGCCCAGCCCGAGCACATGATCCAGCAGTTCATCGACTCGCTCGTGCCGACGGAGGAGCAGTCGATGCTGGTCCGGCTCATCGACGAGGGCACGGAGGGCTCGCTGCGTGCCGCGCTGGAGATGGAGCCCGGCAACGAGGACGCCATCGTGGCGCTGGCCGAACTGCTGGTGGCCCGGGGCGACAACGAGGAGGCGCTGGGCCTGCTGGCCCGCATTCCCGAGACGGACCGCACCCGCCATGTGGCCGCGCTGGCCCGCACCGGCATGGTGCCCGACGACGACCACGACGCCACGCTCACGGCCCTGCTGGACCAGGTGAAGGGCGACGACGAAGCCCGCCAGAAGTTCCTCGACATCCTGGAGCTGATGGGCCCCGACGACCCCCGCACGGCCTCCTACCGCAAGCAGCTCACCGCCCGCCTCTTCTGAGGCTGGTTGGAGCACTTCGGGCTCACTTCGGGCTCCGAGTAGGGCCTTCCGGATGAAGGTCCACCTCGTCGACGGCACGTACGAGCTGATCCGCTGCTTCCACGGCGCGCCGCGTGCGCAGCACGGGGGATGCGAGGCGGCGGCGCATGTCCGGGTCGCGTTCGACTCGGTGGTCGCACCGCCGCTGCCGCGGCACCCGACCGCGGAGGACCTGCTGGCGTCGCAGGCACCCCTTCCGGCGCAGTGCTGCCGGGCGTTGGCTGGGGTGTGCTGGAACGCGTCACCCGCTGGGCCGGCGGCTGAACGAAACTGTGGAGGTGAGCCCCGCCGTCGCCGCCCGCCGCGCCCTGTGGGGGGTCACGGCGGTCGCGTGGTTGGGGATCCTGCGGCTGGCGGTGGCGTTCCTGCACAACGAGTTGCAGTGGGAGTACGTCGCGTCGCACAGCCGGGCCGATGCCCCGTGGTACTACCGCCTGGCCGGGGTGTGGGGCGG